>CP034537.1:0-1338750 GCA_004000515.1 Pseudomonas poae | reverse complement strand
GGTAGAGAGAAGCTTGCTTCTCTTGAGAGCGGCGGACGGGTGAGTAATGCCTAGGAATCTGCCTGGTAGTGGGGGATAACGTTCGGAAACGGACGCTAATACCGCATACGTCCTACGGGAGAAAGCAGGGGACCTTCGGGCCTTGCGCTATCAGATGAGCCTAGGTCGGATTAGCTAGTTGGTGGGGTAATGGCTCACCAAGGCGACGATCCGTAACTGGTCTGAGAGGATGATCAGTCACACTGGAACTGAGACACGGTCCAGACTCCTACGGGAGGCAGCAGTGGGGAATATTGGACAATGGGCGAAAGCCTGATCCAGCCATGCCGCGTGTGTGAAGAAGGTCTTCGGATTGTAAAGCACTTTAAGTTGGGAGGAAGGGCAGTTACCTAATACGTAATTGTTTTGACGTTACCGACAGAATAAGCACCGGCTAACTCTGTGCCAGCAGCCGCGGTAATACAGAGGGTGCAAGCGTTAATCGGAATTACTGGGCGTAAAGCGCGCGTAGGTGGTTTGTTAAGTTGGATGTGAAATCCCCGGGCTCAACCTGGGAACTGCATTCAAAACTGACTGACTAGAGTATGGTAGAGGGTGGTGGAATTTCCTGTGTAGCGGTGAAATGCGTAGATATAGGAAGGAACACCAGTGGCGAAGGCGACCACCTGGACTAATACTGACACTGAGGTGCGAAAGCGTGGGGAGCAAACAGGATTAGATACCCTGGTAGTCCACGCCGTAAACGATGTCAACTAGCCGTTGGAAGCCTTGAGCTTTTAGTGGCGCAGCTAACGCATTAAGTTGACCGCCTGGGGAGTACGGCCGCAAGGTTAAAACTCAAATGAATTGACGGGGGCCCGCACAAGCGGTGGAGCATGTGGTTTAATTCGAAGCAACGCGAAGAACCTTACCAGGCCTTGACATCCAATGAACTTTCTAGAGATAGATTGGTGCCTTCGGGAACATTGAGACAGGTGCTGCATGGCTGTCGTCAGCTCGTGTCGTGAGATGTTGGGTTAAGTCCCGTAACGAGCGCAACCCTTGTCCTTAGTTACCAGCACGTTATGGTGGGCACTCTAAGGAGACTGCCGGTGACAAACCGGAGGAAGGTGGGGATGACGTCAAGTCATCATGGCCCTTACGGCCTGGGCTACACACGTGCTACAATGGTCGGTACAGAGGGTTGCCAAGCCGCGAGGTGGAGCTAATCCCATAAAACCGATCGTAGTCCGGATCGCAGTCTGCAACTCGACTGCGTGAAGTCGGAATCGCTAGTAATCGCGAATCAGAATGTCGCGGTGAATACGTTCCCGGGCCTTGTACACACCGCCCGTCACACCATGGGAGTGGGTTGCACCAGAAGTAGCTAGTCTAACCTTCGGGAGGACGGTTACCACGGTGTGATTCATGACTGGGGTGAAGTCGTAACAAGGTAGCCGTAGGGGAACCTGCGGCTGGATCACCTCCTTAATCGACGACATCAGCTGCTCCATAAGTTCCCACACGAATTGCTTGATTCATTGAAGAAGACGATAAAGAAGCAGCCCGAAATTGGGTCTGTAGCTCAGTTGGTTAGAGCGCACCCCTGATAAGGGTGAGGTCGGCAGTTCGAATCTGCCCAGACCCACCAATTTTGTGTGGGAAACGCCTGTAGAAATACGGGGCCATAGCTCAGCTGGGAGAGCGCCTGCCTTGCACGCAGGAGGTCAACGGTTCGATCCCGTTTGGCTCCACCACTACTGCTTCTGAAAGTTTAAAGCTTAGAAATGAGCATTCCATCAGGTTGATGGTGAATGTTGATTTCTAGTCTTTGATTAGATCGTTCTTTAAAAATTTGGGTATGTGATAGAAAGATAGACTGAACGTTACTTTCACTGGTAACGGATCAGGCTAAGGTAAAATTTGTGAGTTCTCTTAATTGAGAAATTCGAATTTTCGGCGAATGTCGTCTTCACAGTATAACCAGATTGCTTGGGGTTATATGGTCAAGTGAAGAAGCGCATACGGTGGATGCCTTGGCAGTCAGAGGCGATGAAAGACGTGGTAGCCTGCGAAAAGCTTCGGGGAGTCGGCAAACAGACTTTGATCCGGAGATGTCTGAATGGGGGAACCCAGCCATCATAAGATGGTTATCTTGTACTGAATACATAGGTGCAAGAAGCGAACCAGGGGAACTGAAACATCTAAGTACCCTGAGGAAAAGAAATCAACCGAGATTCCCTTAGTAGTGGCGAGCGAACGGGGACTAGCCCTTAAGTGGCTTTGAGATTAGCGGAACGCTCTGGAAAGTGCGGCCATAGTGGGTGATAGCCCTGTACGCGAAAATCTCTTAGTCATGAAATCGAGTAGGACGGAGCACGAGAAACTTTGTCTGAATATGGGGGACCATCCTCCAAGGCTAAATACTACTGACTGACCGATAGTGAACTAGTACCGTGAGGGAAAGGCGAAAAGAACCCCGGAGAGGGGAGTGAAATAGATCCTGAAACCGTATGCGTACAAGCAGTGGGAGCCCACTTTGTTGGGTGACTGCGTACCTTTGTATAATGGGTCAGCGACTTATTTTCAGTGGCGAGCTTAACCGAATAGGGGAGGCGTAGCGAAAGCGAGTCTTAATAGGGCGTCTAGTCGCTGGGAATAGACCCGAAACCGGGCGATCTATCCATGGGCAGGTTGAAGGTTGGGTAACACTAACTGGAGGACCGAACCGACTACCGTTGAAAAGTTAGCGGATGACCTGTGGATCGGAGTGAAAGGCTAATCAAGCTCGGAGATAGCTGGTTCTCCTCGAAAGCTATTTAGGTAGCGCCTCATGTATCACTGTAGGGGGTAGAGCACTGTTTCGGCTAGGGGGTCATCCCGACTTACCAAACCGATGCAAACTCCGAATACCTACAAGTGCCGAGCATGGGAGACACACGGCGGGTGCTAACGTCCGTCGTGAAAAGGGAAACAACCCAGACCGTCAGCTAAGGTCCCAAAGTTATGGTTAAGTGGGAAACGATGTGGGAAGGCTTAGACAGCTAGGAGGTTGGCTTAGAAGCAGCCACCCTTTAAAGAAAGCGTAATAGCTCACTAGTCGAGTCGGCCTGCGCGGAAGATGTAACGGGGCTCAAACCATACACCGAAGCTACGGGTATCACGTAAGTGATGCGGTAGAGAGCGTTCTGTAAGCCTGTGAAGGTGAGTTGAGAAGCTTGCTGGAGGTATCAGAAGTGCGAATGCTGACATGAGTAACGACAATGGTGTGAAAAACACCCACGCCGAAAGACCAAGGTTTCCTGCGCAACGTTAATCGACGCAGGGTTAGTCGGTCCCTAAGGCGAGGCTGAAAAGCGTAGTCGATGGAAAACAGGTTAATATTCCTGTACTTCTGGTTATTGCGATGGAGGGACGGAGAAGGCTAGGCCAGCTTGGCGTTGGTTGTCCAAGTTTAAGGTGGTAGGCTGGAATCTTAGGTAAATCCGGGATTCTAAGGCCGAGAGCTGATGACGAGCTAACTTTTAGTTAGCGAAGTGGTTGATGCCATGCTTCCAAGAAAAGCTTCTAAGCTTCAGGTAACCAGGAACCGTACCCCAAACCGACACAGGTGGTTGGGTAGAGAATACCAAGGCGCTTGAGAGAACTCGGGTGAAGGAACTAGGCAAAATGGCACCGTAACTTCGGGAGAAGGTGCGCCGGTGAGGGTGAAGGACTTGCTCCGTAAGCTCATGCCGGTCGAAGATACCAGGCCGCTGCGACTGTTTATTAAAAACACAGCACTCTGCAAACACGAAAGTGGACGTATAGGGTGTGACGCCTGCCCGGTGCCGGAAGGTTAATTGATGGGGTTAGCTAACGCGAAGCTCTTGATCGAAGCCCCGGTAAACGGCGGCCGTAACTATAACGGTCCTAAGGTAGCGAAATTCCTTGTCGGGTAAGTTCCGACCTGCACGAATGGCGTAACGATGGCGGCGCTGTCTCCACCCGAGACTCAGTGAAATTGAAATCGCTGTGAAGATGCAGTGTATCCGCGGCTAGACGGAAAGACCCCGTGAACCTTTACTATAGCTTTGCACTGGACTTTGAATTTGCTTGTGTAGGATAGGTGGGAGGCTTTGAAGCGTGGACGCCAGTCTGCGTGGAGCCATCCTTGAAATACCACCCTGGCAACTTTGAGGTTCTAACTCAGGTCCGTTATCCGGATCGAGGACAGTGTATGGTGGGTAGTTTGACTGGGGCGGTCTCCTCCTAAAGAGTAACGGAGGAGTACGAAGGTGCGCTCAGACCGGTCGGAAATCGGTCGTAGAGTATAAAGGCAAAAGCGCGCTTGACTGCGAGACAGACACGTCGAGCAGGTACGAAAGTAGGTCTTAGTGATCCGGTGGTTCTGTATGGAAGGGCCATCGCTCAACGGATAAAAGGTACTCCGGGGATAACAGGCTGATACCGCCCAAGAGTTCATATCGACGGCGGTGTTTGGCACCTCGATGTCGGCTCATCACATCCTGGGGCTGAAGCCGGTCCCAAGGGTATGGCTGTTCGCCATTTAAAGTGGTACGCGAGCTGGGTTTAGAACGTCGTGAGACAGTTCGGTCCCTATCTGCCGTGGACGTTTGAGATTTGAGAGGGGCTGCTCCTAGTACGAGAGGACCGGAGTGGACGAACCTCTGGTGTTCCGGTTGTCACGCCAGTGGCATTGCCGGGTAGCTATGTTCGGAATAGATAACCGCTGAAAGCATCTAAGCGGGAAACTAGCCTCAAGATGAGATCTCACTGGAACCTTGAGTTCCCTGAAGGGCCGTCGAAGACTACGACGTTGATAGGTTGGGTGTGTAAGCGCTGTGAGGCGTTGAGCTAACCAATACTAATTGCCCGTGAGGCTTGACCATATAACACCCAAGCAATTTGCTGACCTGAAAAGGCACCAGATTGCGGTGTGTGAAGACGAAATGAACCGAAAGTTCGACGTTCACAAAACACCGAAAGCTGTCACATACCCAATTTGCTGAAGCGAGACCAACAGGTCACGACTCAGTACCCGAATTTCTTGACGACCATAGAGCATTGGAACCACCTGATCCCATCCCGAACTCAGCAGTGAAACGATGCATCGCCGATGGTAGTGTGGGGTTTCCCCATGTGAGAGTAGGTCATCGTCAAGATTAAATTCCAGAACCCCTGATTGCTAACGCAGTCAGGGGTTTTGTTTATGTAGAAGTCCATGAATTTCATCGGCACGTTGCTAGCGCAACGCTCCGGTACACAGAATTTCTTGACGACCATAGAGCATTGGAACCACCTGATCCCATCCCGAACTCAGCAGTGAAACGATGCATCGCCGATGGTAGTGTGGGGTTTCCCCATGTGAGAGTAGGTCATCGTCAAGATTGAATTCCGAAACCCCTGTCTGCTAACGCAGACAGGGGTTTTGTCGTTTAGGGGCGTGCGTCTTGTTATACCCCCTAATCTCTGGAGCGTACGGCAGACACAAAAAAACCAGCGCCTGATAGCAGACGCCGGTTTGGTTTAGGGCTGATGGATCAGAACTGATAGCTCACCGTCGCGCTCACGTTACGTTCTTCCCCCAGATAGCAGAAGTTAAGGCTGGCACAAGACGCCACGTAGCTCTCATTGGTCAGGTTGTTAGCATTGAGCCGTACATCAACCCCCTTCAACCCAACCTTACCCAAGTCATACCCCACCGAGGCATCCAGTAAGGTGTAGGACGGTACCTTCATCGTGTTCTCCGCATCTGCCCAGCTGTAACCCACATATCGCACACCAGCGCCGAGTCTCAACCCGTTCAGGGTTCCACTATCAAACTTGTAATCCGCCCACACAGAGGCCATATGCCGAGGTGCTTGTGTCGGTGAGTTGCCTTTGTTTTCAATAAGGTTGCCAGCAGTACTCAAGGTGCTGACCATCGACTTGGAATACGCGATGTCGGTAAAGGTATAGCTACCCAAGAGCTTGAGGTTATCGGTCAGTTGCATATGCGCTTCCAATTCCAACCCTTGAGAGCGCACAGCCCCCACCGCACGATAGAAGTTCTCCTGAGGTAGTTTGGTCGCCAGGTTTTCCTGATCAATGCGAAACCACGAAGCGGTGAACAGGTTGTCGGTGCCTGGCGGCTGATACTTCACTCCCACTTCCCATTGCGTTCCATCAGTAGGGGCTAGAGAGTTGCCAGAGCTGTCTGAATAAGAGTTGGGGTTGAAGGATTCCGAGTAACTGACATAAGGGGCAAGGCCGTTATCGAACAGATACAACGCCCCTGCGCGGCCTGTAAGCTTGGTCCGCTTGTCGCTGATCTCGGTGCCTACTGGACGGCTCGCCTCGGCGATTCGATTTTCATCGGACGTCTCTACCCAATCCTGGCGCAACCCAAGGGAAAACCGCCATTTATCCATTTCAATCAGGTCTTGCAGATAAACACCGGTCTGTTCCAACCGCCGTAGATAACTGGTGGGACTGTAGTAACTAATAGCGGAATTACCGTAGACCGGGTTGAACGCATTGATTGGCTGCAGCGATCCACTCGTCCAATCGACAACTGTTTTACGCCGCTGATAATCGGCGCCCATCAACAGGGTATGTTTGGTCGCCCCAGTAAAAAATTCAGCCTGCAGCATGTTATCGATGATGAACGCATGCAGCTTTTCATCACCCCCTGAATAGTACCGATTGAATTCGTTACTGGTCGGCGTGGTCCAGCCATAGGCGTACACCTGATCCAGTCTCACCTTGGAGTCCAGGTAGCGAAAGTTTTGCCGCGCGGTGAAGACATCATTGAAGCGATGTTCAAACTGGTAACCAAAGGACTGCTGATCTCGCTTGTAACCATCAACCCCCGGCTCACCTTCAAAGAAGTGGTTGGAGATGCGCTGACCATTACGCTGATGCAATGCGCCATCCGCCGGCATGCCGCCATGGTAGCCACCGTCAGGATCATGTTGCAGATAGGCTTGCAGTGTCAGCGACGTGTCATCGGTGAAATCGATGCTGAGAGTCGGTGCCAACGCGTAGCGCTTTTCTTTGGCATGGTCGAATTGCGTGTCAGACTTGTCCGCCAACCCCGTCAGTCGATAAGCAATGCGCTTGTCGTCATCCACGGGCCCGCTGAAGTCAAAACCCATGCCTCGTTGCCCGTTGCTTCCTACTGTCGCCTGTACCTGATGATAAGGCTCAAACAAAGGCTTCTTACTAGTCAATGCCACCAGGCCGCCAGGCGAACTACGGCCATATAGAACGGAGGATGGGCCTTTGAGAATATCCACTCGCTCCAGGAAATACGGATCAACCTGCATCGTGCTGTAGGTACCGCTGTCACCCATGGACTTCAGTCCATCCAGGTAGATGTTATCCACCGAGCCATCATTGAAACCGCGCATCGCTACATAGTCATAGCGGTGCGTCGCGCCATAGGGGTTGGTCAACACGCCTGGCGTATAGCGCATAGCTTGGGCAACGGTCTGGGAGCCTTGATCATCCATTTGCTCGCGCGTTACCACGGAGACGGTTTGCGAGGTCTCCAGCAAGGCCGTGCTGGTCTTGGTGGCGATCTGGCTGTGCGTCGCGTTGTAGCCTTCCATGCTGCCAAGGGCGTTGCCGAGGGCGAATCCCTTGATATCGGTGGTGGGCAGGGTGAGCGCGCTATTCTCCGGCGGCACATGCAAGACGAAGCTGACGCCATCATCGGAACTTGCCTGCAGCCCAGAGCCGTTGAGCAGATGACTCAGCCCTTGTTCGACGGAATATTCACCCTGCAGCCCAGCTGATTGCCGGCCCTGAGTTTGCGCGGGCGTGCTGGAAAGGGTGATCCCGGACTGTCGTGCAAACTGATTGAGCACCTCACTCAATGCTCCAGCAGGGACCTGATAGCGCTGTTTGACGTGCTCGGTACCGGGTTCTGCAGCCGTGACGGTGATCGGTACCACGCTGATACCCATCGCGGTCGATAGCAGTGCTGCACGAACGGCTTTTCTTAATAGCGGGTAGGAAGTGTTAGGGGAAAGCACACAGTCATGATCAAGATCCGTAGAGGCCGGTGAAGGCAAAGTGAATGGCTTACTGTCTAAGCCGGACTCACGGAAAAAAGCCGCCAAAAAACAATCAATCAGGCCGAACGCTCCAGACTCACCCACCAACGTGTGCGATAACGCACTTGAACCGGCAGCGTTTGCGGAAGGATCGCCAGTAACTTATCGGTATCCTCCAGACGAAAAACGCCCGATAGTCGTAAATCGGCGATCTCTGTTGAGCAGCCCAGATAGCCATGCCGATAACGGCCAACTTCCTCAAGGAAATCAGCGAGGCGCATGCCCCGCGTAACAATCAGCCCATCGGCCCAGGCGCCCACATCCATGTTCATTGGTGGGGCTGGGATGGCTTCGGTCTGACGCACAAGGTAGCTTTCCCCGGCCTGAACTCGGGTCGAAAGTCCATCTGCCTGGTGCGGTGAACGTATGGTCACGTTGCCGCTGACCACACTCAGCCGCGTGCAATCACTGGCCTGGCGTACAGCGAAACGCCCATCGATGCCTTCGAACAAGCCGTGGCGTGTTTCAACCAGCAATGGCACCGACGCAGTCGCGCCGCAATTCACCAGGATTTCCCCACGCACCAATCTGATCAGCCGCTGCTGCGGGTTGAAGTCCAGGTCCACCGCACTGTCAGTATTGAGTTGCAAGCGCGTGCCATCCGGCAGTTGGATACTGCGGCGTTCGCCGGTGGCCGTCGCGAGGTCGGACGTCCAGCGCTGCCAGCCCGTGATGTCACGGCTGATCCACGCCGCCGAGCCTGCCAACAGCACGCCGGACAACATCTTCATTGCCTGGCGCCTGCCCAACCCTTGCGCGCTGTTTTCCAACGCCACATGTGCGCCCGGAATCGCCGTGAGCTGACTGCTCAACTCCTGTTGCAATGCCTGCACCCGCTGCCAAGCCAATTCGTGATCGCGATGGGCTTCGCGCCAGTGCTCACACTGTGTGCGCAAGCGCAGATTGGCACGGTTGTTACGCAGGCGCAGCGCCCAGCTGATGGCTTGTTTGACCACCTGGGGATCAGGCCCTGGGCGTGTGGCGTTCTCCATCGCCGTCACGCCCCATACCGTAGGACATAACAGTGGTAGAGCGCCTCAGCGACGTAGCGCTCAACCGAGCGCAATGACACGCTCATCTGCTGTGCGATTTGCTTGTACGTCAGCCCATCGCACTGTGCCAACAGAAATGCCTTACGCACCTTAGGTTTCAGTCCCTCAAGAAGCCGCGCTATGGCTTCCAGTAACTCCAGCACAAGCGCGCGGTCCTCAGCGCTCGGGGCCAACGCTTCGGGCAAATGGGCGATGGACTCCAAGTACGCGCGCTCGATCTCCTCCCGGCGCCAGTGATCAATCACCAATCCTCGGGCAATGGTGCGTAAAAATGCCCGAGGTGCCTTGAGTTCAAAGCGTTCGGTTTTTTGCAGCAAGCGCACGAAAGTGTCTTGGGCCAGGTCCGCGGCATCGCAAGCGTTGCCCAGCCGGCTGCGCAGCCATGTGTTCAGCCAATTGTGATGAGTGTGATAAAGCGTCTCTACGACGCGCTCACCCGGGATGTACTCAGTAGATGGCATTCACACAGACCTGGCCAAACGTCACAAATGATAATTACTCGCATTGTTTGTGAGGCAGAAAAATTTTGCAACTCTGATCCTTGTACGACAACCACTGGTCGGTTTCCTACGTAAAACAAGGATGGTTCCTACAAAGCGCTAAGTTTTGCCTCGGCTTGGCCGAAAGCCTGACGAGCCATGCGTGCACCGAAATAGAGCAGCCCAAGAAGCTGCCTATGCCCTTAAATGGAATGTTCCACCCGGCACGCAATCCCCCCTTTGGCAAAAAGAAGTCGATGAAATGAATCTAAAGTTCAGTCATAAAATTCTGTTGGCCGCGTCAGGCGTAGTGGTTCTAGCCTTCGCGTTATTCACCCTCTACAACGATTACCTGCAGCGCAGCACGATCAAGCAGAACCTGGAGTCGTCTATTCAACAATCCGGTGAGCTTACCGCCAGCAGTGTCCAGAACTGGCTCAGTGGCCGAATCCTGGTGCTCGAAAGCCTGGCGCAAAACGTCGCTCATCAAGGCAGCGGTGCAGACCTTCCCGGGCTGGTCGATCAACCCGCGTTCACCTCGAACTTCCAATTCACCTATGTGGGTCAAACCAATGGCGTGTTCACCCAACGGCCTGACGCAAAATGCCTGACGGCTACGACCCCCGCCAACGCCCCTGGTACAAGCAAGCCGTAGCCGCCGATAAACCCATGCTCACTCCGCCTTACATGGCCGCAGTGGGTGGGCAGATCGTGACCATTGCCATGCCGGTGAAGAAGAATGGCGAACTGCTTGGCGTCGTTGGCGGCGACCTGAGCCTGCAAACCTTGGTGAAGATCATCAATTCGGTGGACTTCGGCGGTATCGGCCATGCGTTCCTGGTGAGCAGCGATGGCCAGGTCATCGTCAGTCCTGATCAGGACCAGGTGATGAAAAACCTCAAGGACATCTACCCTGGCATCCCGGTACGTATCGAGAAAGTCAGCCAGGATGTCGTCCTTAATGGCCAGGACCGCATCCTGTCATTCACCCCCATCAACGGCTTGCCTGGTGCTGATTGGTATATCGGTCTGTCAGTTGATAAAGACAAAGCCTACGCACCGCTGGGCAAGTTCCGCACCTCCGCGTTGATTGCCATGCTGATTGCCGTCGTTGCGATCGCCGTGCTCTTGAGTCTGTTGATCCAAGTGCTGCTGCGCCCCCTGACGACCATGGGCGTTGCCATGCAGGATATTGCGCAAGGCGAGGGTGATCTGACTCGCCGTTTGGCCGTCACCAGCAAGGATGAATTTGGCGAAGTGGGCAGTGCCTTCAATCAGTTTGTGGAGCGCATCCACGCCTCGATTTCCGAGGTGTCTTCGGCTACCCGCCAGGTCCACGATTTGTCCCAGCGCGTTATGGCGTCGTCCAACGCCTCGATCATCGGCTCCGACGAGCAAAGTGCGCGCACCAACAGCGTGGCTGCTGCGATCAACGAGCTGGGTGCGGCCACCCAGGAAATCGCGCGTAATGCCGCCGATGCGTCACAGCACGCCAGTGGTGCCAGCGAGCAGGCCGACGATGGGCGCAAAGTGGTTGAGCAAACCATCCTGGCGATGTCGGCGTTGTCACAGAAAATCAGCCTGTCGTGCACGCAGATCGAAACCCTCAACGCCAGCACCGACAACATCGGCCATATCCTGGATGTGATCAAGGTATCTCCCAGCAGACGAACCTGCTGGCACTCAACGCCGCGATCGAAGCAGCACGCGCCGGTGAGGCTGGGCGTGGGTTTGCCGTGGTCGCCGATGAGGTACGCAACTTGGCGCACCGTACGCAGGAATCGGCCGAAGAAATCCACAAGATGATCACCTCATTGCAAGTGGGCTCGCGTGAGGCGGTATCCACCATGAATGCCAGCCAAACCTCCAGCGAAGAAAGCGTACAGGTTGCCAACCAGGCCGGTGAGCGCCTGGTCAGCGTGACGCAACGTATCGTCGAGATCGATGGGATGAACCAGTCCGTCGCTGCGGCCACCGAGGAGCAGACAGCGGTGGTGGAAACCCTCAACGTCGATATCAATCAGATCAACCTGCTGAACCAGCAGGGCGTCACCAACCTCAATGAAACGCTGAAGGACTGCGATGCACTGTCGCAGCAGGCCAGTCGTTTGAAGCAACTGGTCGACAGCTTCAAGATCTGAACCGGTAGCAGATGGGCAGAAGCGAATGGATTCGCTTCTGCCATTCAGCCGAGTAACCGGCGCACGTTTTCCAGAGCGCTGTAGGCAAAGCCCTCTATAAATTGCTCAAACCCCACCTGCGTCACATCCACTGGCTCGGCAATGATGGTCCAGGTCACTTTGGAACACGCTGCGCCAAGTGCTTCCACGTGCATTGCCGCCCACAACCTGGCTATGCCCAGGGTGTTGTAGATCGTGGTCCAGGTCATATGCATGGCGTGCTCATCCCGGCTATTGAGCTGCTCCACCACGCGATGGCCATCACGGAAATATTTGGTGCGCAAGGCGCCCACGCCGGTGCCGGTCATTTCGGTGTGCGTCATCTGCGGGATGAAGGCATCAAAGCCACTAAACTGCCCCACCAGTTGCCACAGGCACGCGGCAGAGCAGTTCACTGTTACACAGGCGACGATTGGAGCACCGTTGGGGTTGCGAATTAACGTATCGGGTTGCAGCGTTTTCATGAGGTTGTCCTGAGGCGTTTCAAAGAAAGCCGATGGTCTTGAGGTACTCGCAGCCTTTGCTTAACAACGCCGGGTTTTTTTGGGGTACTGCTCCCCCATCGCACGAACGCCATGACGTGCGTTGTCATGACGAATCATCGAGGTGTCGCCAATGTCTTCATCCAGCCGGCCGAGGTAAAACCCAAGTACGCCAAACAACGCATTGTCCTGGCTCACCGTTCGCAGCGCCCGCTGCCACTGCGCAACGCTTACCCGCTCAAACTTGTGGCCCGCCCGGCTGAACGCGTCCAGGTAATGCTCCCAGCTCAAGGGTTCTGGATTGTGCAGGTTGAATACCCGCCGATCAGCATGGAACGCGCCGCAATGAAATGCGATAAAGCGCGTCAGGAAATCCACCGGCATCAGATCGAAATTCACCTCCAGCCGAGGCACCAGACCCAATTGCAGTGAGCCCTTGAGCATCAGCATCAAGCGGTTTTTTTGCGGCTGGCACACGCCGCTGTGACGGTTGAAACTGATATTGCCGGGGCGATGAATATTCACCCAGGCACCTTGTTCTACCGCCCGCTCCAGCAACCGTTCGGCGACCCATTTGGACAGGTTGTAACCATTCTTGATGTACAGCGGCAGCGTGCCTGCGGCGGGGGTTTCGAGGACATTTCCCAGAGCGTCGATGCTGCTTGAAGCCGACAATGTCGAGATAAAATTGAGCACTTTCTTGCGTTGGCTTTCGCACAACTTCAGGCATTCAACGAGCGGGTCGACGTTATCCCTGGCCAGCGATGCGTAGTCCAGCACGTGGTTGACCCGCGCTGCGTTGTGTATCAGTACGCCAAAGTTTTCGGCGAGATAGGCATACGCTTCACAGGTCAAACCCAGGCGCGCCAGGCTGATATCGGCGGCGTATACCTGCACCCGGCTCACGTCCAGGTGTTCCAGACGGTATTCGCGCAATGCCTGGGTAAACCGGGCCATCGCCGATTGCCCAGGCTCTTCACGCACCAGGCATGCCACCGTTGTTGCACCATTGGCCAGCAGCGCTTCGACAATATGGACACCGACAAAGCTGTTGGCACCGGTCACGATCACATTGTGCGGATCGCCCGCGCGGTCCTCGGGCAGCGTCTCGATCACCCATGGACGTTGTGCGTCCTGCACGGCTTGGCTGGAGGGCGCGCCGCAGGGCTCACGGTCTTCAATCAGGGTGGCGAGTGTGCGAATGGTCGGCGCCTCAATGAAGCGGCTCAAAGCAAAGCTGCGACCAAATTGCTCGCGAACCCGTAGCAACAAGGTCGATAGCAAAATCGAATGGCCACCCAGGTCGAAAAAACTGTCATCAATCGACAGCTCATCAACGGTCAGCCCTAGCAGTTCGACCCACAGGCTGTTCAATCGGGTTTGAAGCAGCGTTTGTGCGCCGCTGCCAGTCGCCTTCGAATTGGACTGCAACGGCAACGCCAACAATGCTTGCCGGTCGATCTTGCCGTTGCTGGAGTACGGCATGTCTGCCAGTTCGACCCAGTAACCGGGCTGCATATAACCCGGTAAACGCTGCCGTGCATGCTGCTGCAGCGCCGTCAATGCAGCTCCCGGTTCGGGCTGGGCGACAAAGCTGCGAATCCGACATTCCTGGTCGATCACCACTGCCACCTGACGGTACAGCCGGCTGTTGCGCAGGGACTGTTCAATTTCCTGGGGTTCGACACGAAAGCCACGGATTTTCACCTGATCATCGCGGCGTCCGCCCAGCACGATTCCATCGGCGGTCCACTTCGCCATGTCACCGCTGCGCAAGGCTCGCAAGGTCTCACCGCCGGGCAGAGTGAGCTCGACGAATGGACTGTCGCCCTCCGGTGGCGCGTTGATATACCCCAGGCTCACACCAGGACCAGCGAGGTACATCTCGCCCATCACCTGTTCGTCCACTGGTTGTAGATCCTCATCGAGGATCAGTACCCGGCTGTTGGCAATTGGCTGGCCGAGGTTGCGGTTGCCGTCACCGGTGCGCAACGTCCGATGGGTGATCAGCACCGTGGCCTCTGTGGGCCCGTAGAGGTTGTGAAACCGGCACTGTCCTGCAAGTCGATCGATGACATGGGGTTCGCACACATCGCCACCGGTCAGCAGGTGCGTAAGCCCCAGCGGTTGATCCAGCGGCAAGATACTGAGCAGTGCGGGCGGCACAAACGCATGGGTGACGCGCTGCTGGTGCAGCAGATCCAGCAACAGCCGGGGATCGCGCTGTTGCACTTCGTTCGGGACGATCAGCACGGCGCCTGCAAGCAGGGTGGGGAAAATGTCGATCAGTGACGAGTCAAAACCCAGCGGCGAAAACTGCAGGACGCGGCTCCGCTCATCCAACGCCATACAGGATCGAAACCACGCCGTGAAATGCGCCAAATTACCCTGGCTGAGCAACACACCCTTGGGCTGCCCGGATGTGCCCGAGGTGAAGAGTGCCATGCACGGCGCGTCAGACGGCGGGCGATGGTGCATCAGCGAATGGGTGATCTCGGTGGCGCGCATGTCCACAGCGGTCACATCCAGGGCATTGAAATGCCCCCGCATAGGGTGGTGGCCAGCGTCCAGTAGTACGTGGGCACCGGCGCTTTCGAGCATGGCCTGATGGCGCTGAGGGGGATGGTCCGACCCTAGTGGCAGATACACTGCGCCACAGCCCAGCACCGCGAGGATGCTTGCATACAACTCGATGGATTTTTCCAGGCATACGCCAATCACCGGCGGCGTTTCAGCGGGTCTGAGTAGCGGACGTAAACGCGCCTGAATCGCCAAGGCAAGCACCCGCAACTGATCGTAGGTCACCTCGTTGCCGTCGATGTTCAGCGCCGGTCGTTCAGCAAAGATCCTTAAGCTCGCCTGCAATCGTTCGATCACAGGTACCTGGGCTTCCCGCATCAGTTCGGGGTTCGCCGTGCAGTTGAATCGATGCAGGAACGCAAGCGCTTCAAGCTCGCTTAGGTCCTTCTCCGGCCAGTCGTTAGCCACCGCTCCTGTCGAGAAAAAACCAGGGTCACGCGCGAAGCCACTGACGTGCAGCGCCACCCATTCCATCAGCGTATTCGTCACTCGCAGGCGCAGCCGCTGGCCGTTTCCGCTGGTTTCTTCAGCGATATCCAGCACCGCATATAAGCGTCGATATGCGTCGTAAGCACGCAGTTGCAGCGCAGGCAGCCCGCAATTGGATACTGGGCCAACACCCAGGCGCAAGCTTATCCGTGGGGCTTGCTCAGGGTCATTCGTCAGCGGTTGGCTTCCGTCGTCAACCCACAGGTCGACGGCGGCTTCGCCACAAACATGCCCGTACTGCTCCAGCATCTGCCTGAGGCTGTTTGTGGCGTTGCTGCTGCCGTTCCATCCAATCGTCAGGCGCCTCATGCGGACCTCCCCGGCATCGGCAAGTAGGCGCTCAGCGCGTGTGCCACGCTCGGGGTGTGCAGCAATCCACTCTGTTGCAGAAAGCCCAAAATATTGGCCAGCAACGGGTGTTGGTGAGTGATGGGGAATGCCAGCGCCGTCACTTCATCGCTCAGAGCGCGACGTGAACTCGCACTGATGTCGAGGTTTTCGATCAGGAGCAAGTCGAAGTTTTTCTGCAAGTCGTTGGTCAAGTAATGCGCAAGGAAGGTCGGTAGTGCTCGAGCGATGCTGTCGCGGTCATCCGAGGGCGCGGTTTGCCAGTAAAGGCGTACCAGCCGTGTCCAGAATCGCGCGTGGCGGCCCTCATCAAACAGGTGGTCGGCCATCAAGCCACGGATGGAGGCCTTGATGCTGTCATCCTTGGAAAATGCCGCCACTTCTTGGGTCACGGTATTTTCGGCGATGGCCACGCCAATCAACTCCATCGCGTCATGCAGGTGCGCGGGCACCTGCGCCTGTGCTGCTGGCAGGGCGTGGCTCAGTTCGATTTGCCCGGGCAGGTCGAGCGGTTGGATACCGGTCAGCGCGACGGTCTGTTGCAGGAAGTCCAGTGCGACCAGCGCGTGATAATCCTCGTCTACCACGACGGTCATCGCGTCGTAGCGACAGGCGAGGGGGAAGGGCAGCGAGAAACGATTCTTTGCGATGCTGCGCGCGGTCCTGTCGACGATTTCAGTTTCGAATATCACCACGTCGTTAAGAAATTTGTAGAAGCTTTGCAGCAGCACGAAGTCGCGGCACTGGGGACAGTGCTCCAGGAAGGCTGCGCTGAGCACCAGCGGCTGACGGCATAGCGGGTAGATCAACTTGTCATCGTTTTCCAGCAAGCGGCGAGGGCGTGTACGAATGGTGGCGCGGCGCTCCCAGTCGTCGGCGATGGTTTGGTATTGCGCACTGTTCATGGGCGCGCCTCTTGCAGTGCGGCTCGCACCTGGTCCCAGAAGGTGATGCGGCTTTCCACTGCGGCGAGGGCGGTGTCGTGAGCCTGAGATGGGTATGTCGGGTCTGCGCTGACCAGGCGTTCAAGTAACAACTGCGCAGCCGGCGCGTGATCTTCGGTGTCCAATTCGATGTGGCGTGCGAGGTAACCGTACAACGTAGGGGCTTGGTGCTGGATAAGCTCCTCAGATTGCAGGATGTGCTTGAACATCGCCGGGATGACGTGCTCGCGGCCATGCAAGAATGCTGCGGCGACGCAATGGGTCGGGGCGCTCAACGCAATATGCAACGTGGCGCTGACGAAACGGGCCACGCCAGGGGGCAGCCGCTTCCTGCAAGGCTGCGCTTGCGTCCAGGCCCTGACGTTGCAGGGCAATAAAGCGGTTGATTGCACAGGTGCTCGCGCCGACTTCGGCCATGGCTTCGAGGTACAACTCGAAGTGGCTGCAATAGCCTTGCCGGGGGTGCTCGTCCGATTCTTCACCCAGCACGATCTCGTTGATCAGCCGTGCGGCGTGGGGGTCAGCGGGGGGAGCCAGGGAAGCTGCGTGCAGGTCAGGTCCTGTTGCAGGCGTTTGGTGAGTGTCATGAAATCCCAGACAGCAAATACATGGCTCTCCATGAATACTTGTAACTTATTAATAGAGGTTATTTCATCAAATAACGGATGGCTGCATAGCTGCAGTTGTTTTTGTTCAAGTAGCGTGTGATGCATGGTTGATGCCTATAAGTTGTTGCGTCTGCTGTAAACACAGCGATGAGCTTTTGTGGTCGGCAAGAAAGATAAGGGGTCGTAAACCCGTCAGAGGGCGCAAGGGCGCTCAAGCGTGTGGGTGTGCGATAAAAGAGGTGTCTGGTTTAGTGCGGGAAGATAATAAGCGGGTTAAACAGTTCGGCGAACATATGAATGTATTAGATGTTTTTCTAAATAATATTAAATGTAAGTTGATGACGTCGATTGCGGTGGGAAGTTTCTTAAGTGCGGGGCGTTACTACAGTGAGTAGCGCTACCCCGCAGCCTTTTAATCATTCGATTACGCGTTTTTATTGCCGGCGGCGTCCAGCCCGCTGAGGTACGTCGTGATTACTTCCATCCCCCGCATCAAGTGATTGCGCAGTGTCAGGATGCTTTCCTCGGTTTTCTTTTGTGCCACCAGGTTCAGCAACTCACGGTGGTCTTCCTGAGAGGTCTCGCCCAGCCCCATTGCCTCAAGGTTGAAACGCAGAAAGCGCTCCTCCTCGTTCAGCCCATGCTCCACTAGCTTGAGCAGGCGTTGGTTGGGGGCCTTGCCGTAGAGGGCCATGTGGAACAGTCGATTGAGGCGACCAATCTCGGTGTAGTCTTTTTCGCGCTCCAGCGCGTCAATCAGGGCATCCGCCTCGGCAATATCGGCTTCGGTGAGCAAGGGAATCGACAAGCGTAACGCTTCAGACTCCAGCAACATCCGCAGCCCATAAGTCTCTGCCGAATTGTCCTCGATCAACGGTGCAACCACGGCGCCCTTGTGCGTCACCACATGCAAAAGTGACTGCGCCTCCAGCTGGCGCAAGGCTTCACGCACTGGCATGCGGCTGACCCCAAACAAACTGGCCAGCTCTTGCTGGCGCATGGCTGTACCGCAGGGCAAGCGACCATCGAGGATGGCATTGCGCAAGGTTTCTTCAATCACGGAGCGAGCGAGATGGGCGGGAATAGGACCGCTGATCTTGATGCTGTTCAAAGGGCTCGGCTTCTGCGTCACGGTTACGCTATCCTCCTTGTCGGAATGGGGTGGCTAATTGGATCCAATGCACACTAGAGACTGCCCTCATGCTTGTCAAACGGGTACGGTTTCGGGTTGTAAGCGCTTCAACATAGTGCTCCCGGCGCCCACATTGCGCGTTTCCTGCGTCTTACATTCCCGTCTATCGATATTCACTATCGGTATTTAAACTGACGTTCTTATATCTATAAAGTTACTCCCCTGTCTGACCGGGAGTGACCTCATGTCCGCCACCTCTACTGTTCCAACAGCGACCCCAACCGCCCAAGCGTTCCAGATTCGCCCACTGCCCGGCAGTGTCGGTGCAGAAATCATCGGCCTGGACTTGTCTCGACCGGTCAACGACGAAGATTTCGCGCGCATCCACCGAGCGCATCTGGATCACCATGTAGTGGTCTTCCGCGACCAACGCATCACCCCTGAACAACAGATCGCCTTCAGCCGCCGTTTCGGCGTGTTGCAGATCCACGTGCTCAAACAGTTCCTGTTGGCCAACCATCCGGAAATCCTGATCGTCTCCAACATCATCGAAAATGGCCAATCCATCGGCCTGGGGGACGCTGGCAAATTCTGGCATTCGGACCTGTCCTATAAAGAGCTGCCGAGTTTGGGTTCGATGCTGCACGCCCAGGAATTACCTTCCGAAGGCGGCGACACCTTATTCGCCGATATGCACAAGGCTTGGGAGCAACTGCCTGATCACCTGCGCAAAGCCGTTGAGGGCCGCAGCGCAGCGCATTCCTACACCGCGCGTTACAGCGAAACCAAATTCGAAGGCAACTGGCGCCCGACGCTGACGCCCGAACAGTTGGCACAAGTGGCAGAGGTGGTGCACCCCATCGTGCGTACCCACCCGGAAAACGGCCGCAAGGCGCTGTTTGTCAGCGAAGGTTTCACCACCCGCATTGTTGGCCTGCCCGAAGACGAAAGCCGCGACCTGCTGGCCCAGCTCTATGCCCACAGCGTGCTGCCGGAAAACATCTATCGCCACCAATGGCAGCCCCACGACCTGGTGTTCTGGGACAACCGCTCGCTGATCCACTTGGCCGCCGGTTGCCCCAGCCACCTGCGCCGCAAGCTGTTTCGCACCACCATCCAGGGCGACGCGCCTTTCTGATTCGGAGCATGACCATGTCCAGGAAAATTCCATTCGCACGGCTCGCCGCGACTGTCGGGCTCGGTGTCAGCCTGCTGACCGGCAGCCTGGTTGCACCCACCGCTGCGCAGGCCGAAGGCGAGATCCGCATCGCCGAGCAGTTCGGCATCGTCTACCTGTTGCTCAACGTGGTACGCGACCAGAACCTGATTGAGAAATACGGCAAGCAGGAAGGTATCGACATTAAAGTCGACTGGACCCAACTGTCCGGCGGCGCAGCCGTCAATGACGCGTTGCTGTCTGGCTCCATCGATATCGCCGGTGCCGGCACTGGCCCTCTGCTGACTATCTGGGACCGCACTCGTGGCAAGCAGAACGTCAAGGCCGTGGCATCCCTGGGCAACTTCCCTTACTACTTGGTGAGCAACAATCCCAAGGTCAAGACCATTGCCGATTTCACCGAAAAAGACCGCATTGCGGTGCCTGCGGTCGGTGTGTCGGTACAGTCGCGCTTCTTGCAATACGCCGCTGCCAAGCAGTGGGGCGACAAGGAATTCAATCGCCTCGACAAGTACACCGTCGCCGTCCCGCACCCTGACGCCACCGCTGCCCTGATCGCCGGCGGCACCGAACTGACCGGGCACTTCTCCAACCCGCCGTTCCAAGAACAAGCCCTGGCCAACCCCAACGTACACGTGGTGCTGAACACCTACGACCTGTTCGGGCCAAACTCGCCGACCGTTCTGTTTGCCACCGAAAAATTCCGCAATGACAACCCGAAAACCTACAAGGCGTTCGTTGAAGCATTGACCGAAGCCGCGCAATTCGCGCAGAACGACAAAGGCGCTGCGGCCGACACCTACATCCGCGTCACCAAGTCCAAGATCGACCGTGCAGAGCTGCTGAAAATCATCGACAACCCGCAGTTCGAATTCACTGTCACCCCGAAAAACACCTACCCGCTGGCGGAATTCCTCTACCGCGTCGGCGCCATCAAGAACAAGCCTGAATCGTGGAAGGACTACTTCTTCCAGGACGCCAAGCCCCTGCAAGGAAGTTGAGATGAACGCGCCCTTGCAAGGCCACGAGGCCAGCAACCTGCACACCACCGCGCCGCTGCTGGCGGTGGATAACGTCAGCCTGGAATACCGCACCCCCGAGCGCGTGGTGCGGGCCACCCACCAGGTCAGTTTCGAGATCGACCCGGCCGACCGCTACGTGCTGCTCGGCCCGTCGGGCTGCGGCAAATCCACGTTGCTCAAGTCCATCGCGGGCTTTATCAAACCCTGCGAAGGCGAGATTCGCCTGCTGGGGCACAAGGTCGAACAACCGGGCCCGGACCGCATCGTGGTGTTCCAGGAGTTCGACCAACTGCCGCCGTGGAAAACCGTCAAGCAGAACGTGATGTTCCCGCTGCTGGCGTCCAAAACGCTCAAGCGCCACGAAGCCGAGGAGCGTGCACTGCACTACCTCGAAAAAGTGGGCCTCAGCGCCTTCGCCGATGCTTATCCACATACCCTTTCCGGCGGCATGAAAGCCCGCGTAGCCATCGCCCGTGCGTTGGCCATGCAGCCGAAAATCCTGCTGATGGACGAACCCTTCGCCGCCCTCGACGCCCTGACCCGACGCAAGATGCAGGAAGAGTTGCTGCTGCTGTGGGAAGAGGTGCGCTTCACTCTGTTGTTCGTCACCCACTCCATCGAAGAAGCGCTGGTGGTGGGCAATCGCATCCTGTTGCTGTCGCCACATCCGGGGCGTGTGCGCGCAGAAATCCACAGCCATCAATACGACCTGCACAGCCTCGGCGGTGTGGAATTCCAGGCGTCGGCACGGCGGATTCATCGTCTGTTGTTCGATGAAGCGCCCGAGGCCGAACAAGAGTTGGGCTTCGCTGATATACGCATCGCTTATTGAGGGACAACCCATGCGCCAGGAATACGAAATACAACTCGAACCGCTGCTCAGCGTCCCCGTGGAACGCGAACTCCCCCTGTGCCAGCGCCTCTGGCAACAAGGCTGGCTGCGCAAGGGCCTGATCCTGATTGTGCTCGCAATCCTCTGGGAAGCCGTTGCGCGCTACCAGAACAATGACCTGCTGCTGCCGAGCTTCCTACAGACTTCGCATGCGCTCTATGACGGTCTGCTCAGCGGCGAATTGCTGAGCAAAGTCAGCATCTCGCTGGTGGTGCTGATCAAGGGCTACCTGATCGGCATCGTGCTGGCGTTTGCCCTGACCACCCTGGCCGTGTCGACCCAATTGGGCCGCGATCTGCTTAGCACCCTGACCTCGATGTTCAACCCGTTGCCCGCCATCGCACTGCTGCCGCTGGCATTGTTGTGGTTCGGCCTGGGGCAAAACAGCCTGATCTTTGTGCTGGTGCATTCAGTGCTGTGGGCGCTGGCGCTCAACACCTATTCGGGTTTTCTCGGCGTGTCCGAAACCCTGCGCATGGCGGGTCGCAACTACGGCCTCAAGGGCATGCGTTTTGTGCTGTTCATCTTGATCCCGGCGGCACTGCCGTCGATCCTCGCAGGCCTCAAGATTGGCTGGGCGTTCGCTTGGCGCACGCTGATCGCCGCCGAGTTGGTATTCGGTGCAACCAGCGGCAAGGGCGGCCTGGGTTGGTACATCTTCCAGAATCGCAATGAGCTGTACACCGACAAGGTATTTGCCGGCCTGGCCGTGGTGATCCTGATCGGCCTGTTGGTGGAGAACCTGGTGTTCGACACCTTCGAGCGGCTCACCGTGAAGCGGTGGGGGATGCAGCGCTGATCCCATAGGCCTGTAGGAACCTTCCCTTACAAATAGGAATCGTTGCTCTTTGAATGTGCGTAGTCCGATAATGCCGCCCGCACCTGACGCCACGCTGGCGTCAGCTATGACCGGTAGAAGGATTTACCCCTATGCGTTTTGTTGTATTGGCAGCAGCCATTTTCCTGTCGACCACAGCGTTTGCCGAGTTCGCGCCCGAAGCGGTGTCCATGCCCAAGCCGCGCTACCCCCAAAGCGTTTCCGGTGTTCAAGGGCACGCGCGCATCAGCCTGAAAATCCACAGTGACGGTACGGTCAGCGATGTAAAAGCGCTCTCAGCGACCAAGCCGCAGTTCGGCGAGGCTGCCGTAAAAGCAGCCGAGCAATGGCGCTTCAAATCCTGGACGGTGAGTGCTGATCGGCCAGCGGTTATTGACGCGCATAACGACATGATTTTTTCACCCGTGCCGGAAAACGGTGAACCTGTTCAACTGACATTTACCCAAACCACCTATCAATCCTGCAGCGCGCTAAATGATGAAGTCAGCCAGTTCCGTCGCGACCATCCCACTCGCCCGCTGATTGCCATGAAGAGCTTTGCGATCACCCGTGTGGCGGTGATGTTCTCCGCGTTCAGCGGTAAAAGTGACTATGACGCCGCACTGACCATGGCCGATAAACTCGAAAACGCCCTGCCGGAAATCGTGCGCAAGTGCCAGGCTCGTCCCAAGGCCACTTACGCCGATTACCTGCCGCGTGGCGTACGGCTTTACCTGTAAACCCTGCTAGGATTGCGCCCAGTTCACTCCCCACCGACCACGAGTGCTTGGCATGCAACTACCGGACATGAACCTGCTGGTCGCCCTCGACGCCCTGCTCGACGAGGGTAGCGTGGTAGGCGCCGCGCGCCGCATGAACCTCAGTCCCGCCGCCATGAGCCGCACCCTCACGCGCATTCGCGAGGCGGTGGGCGATCCGATCCTGGTGCGCGCCGGCCGCGGCTTGGTGCCGACGCCCAAGGCGCTGCAGTTGCAAGGCCAGGTGCGTAGCGTGGTGGAGCAGGCGGCGCTGGTGTTTCGTTCGGCGGATGAAGTGGACCTGAGTACGCTGCGTCGGCGGTTCAGCGTGCGCGCCAATGACTTTTTATCGGCGTGTATGGCGGTCGTCTGTTCGACACCATGGAGCGCATGGCCCCGCTGTGCGAGTTGTGCTTCGTGCCCGAAGGCGACACCGACGACGAGGCGTTGCGTGAAGGCCGGCTAGACCTGCGAGTGAGCAACACCATGCCCATTAGCCCGGAAGTGAAGGTGCAGAACCTGTTCTCCACCACCTTTGTCGGTCTGGCGCGGGAAGACCATCCGTTGTTCGATGAAGAAATCACCGCTGCACGTTTCGCCAGCTATTCCCACATCAGCATCTCGCGGCGCGGCATCGCCCGCGGGCCCATCGACACGGCATTGAATGCCCAGGGCCTGGAGCGCCGCGTGGCGATGATCGCCCCGGGTTTCCATGGCGCGATGTTCATGTTGCCCGACTCCGACTTGATCCTGCCGGTGCCCAAGGAAGCGCTGCTCAGCGCCAATCGCCTGAAGCTGCCGTTGCGTGCATTTGCCCTGCCGATCTCGCTGCCGACGCTGGTATTGGCCCAGTCCTGGCACCCGCGTTTCGACAAGGACCCCGCGCACAAATGGCTACGCGAGACCATGCGCGAAAGCTGCCATGCGACTTGGCTGGAAGCGCAGCCAGCTTGAATCTCACGCTGACTCGGTCCATGTGGGAGCTGGCTTGCCTGCGATAGCGGCCTGTCAGCTGACGCACCGTGGCTGGGCCACCGTAATCGCAGGCAAGCCAGCTCCCACAAATATTTGCGTTAGATTCAAGGGTTGCGTCTGGTGCACTTATACCCTGCCGACATGTAACTTTTTGTCATGTGTGTGCCTGATTAAACTGCTCGGGTATTGATCATTCCGAGTTGCCTGTTCATGACTTCCCTCGCTGCTCCCACCCTGGCGGCCGCAGTCAAACCCACTGCAATGAGCCCGCCAGTATTCGGCCCGCGCATCATCATCGGCCTGGTCGGCGTGTTGCTCGCGGTGCTGGTGTCCGGTCTCAACGAGATGGTCACCAAGGTCGCCCTCGCCGATATTCGCGGTGCGTTGTACATCGGCTTCGACGAAGGCACCTGGTTGGTCGCCGCCTACACCGCCACCTCCGTTGCAGCAATGGCGTTTGCGCCCTGGTGTTCGGTGACGTTTTCCCTGCGTCGTTTCACCCTGTGCGCCATCGGCTTGTTCACCGTACTCGGCATCCTGTGCCCGTTTGCGCCGAACTATGAAAGCCTGCTGGTGCTGCGCACCGTACAAGGCTTGGCCGGCGGTGCATTGCCGCCGATGCTGATGACCGTGGCGCTGCGATTCCTACCGGCCAACGTCAAGTTGTATGGGCTGGCAGGCTACGCGCTCACCGCCACGTTCGGGCCCAGCCTCGGTACGCCGCTGGCGGCGTTGTGGACCGAGTACGTCGGCTGGCAATGGGCGTTCTGGCAAATTGTCGGGCCGTGTCTGCTGGCGATGGTCGCCGTGGCCTACGGTTTGCCGCAAGACCCGCTGCGCCTGGAGCGCTTCAAGCAGTTCAACTGGCGTGGTTTGCTGCTGGGGTTCCCGGCGATCTGCATGCTGGTGATCGGCATTCTGCAAGGCAACCGACTGGACTGGTTCGAGTCGGGCCTGATCACCTTCCTGCTCTGCGGCGGTACGGTGTTGCTGGTGCTGTTCATGGTGAATGAATGGTCGCACCCGCTGCCATTTTTCAAGTTGCAGATGCTTGGCCTGCGCAACCTGGCGTTTGCCTTGATCGTGCTGGCCGGGGTGCTGATGGTGCTGACCTCGGTGATCATCATCCCGTCGAGTTTCCTCGCCCAGGTCCAGGGTTATCGCCCGCTGCAGACCGCACCCGTGATGCTGTTGATGGCGCTGCCGCAGCTGATCGCACTGCCTTTGGTAGCTGCGTTGTGCAACCTGCGCTGGGTCGATTGCCGTTGGGTGCTCGGGATTGGCCTTGGCATGCTGGTGCTGTGCTGCGTGGGCAGTGCTCACCTGACGTCAGAGTGGATTCGCGATGATTTCTACAGCCTGTACCTGCTGCAAATCTTCGGGCAACCGATGGCGGTGCTACCGCTGCTGATGCTCTCCACCGGCAGCATCCAGCCCATGGATGGCCCGTTCGCCTCGGCCTGGTTCAATACCGTCAAAGGCCTGGCTGCCGTGGTCGCCACCGGCGTGCTGGACGCGCTGACCACCCAGCGCCTGCATTTTCACTCGACCATGTTGGTGGACGGTCTGGGCAATTCGCCCCTGGCCGATGGCGACGCACCGGGCCTGGCGCACCGCCTGCACGAACAGGCTGTGGTGCTGACTTCCTCGGATCTCTATTACGTCATGGCCGCCGTCGCGGTGGCGTTGATCCTGCTGATTTTCTGGATGCCCACGCGGATCTTCCCGCCCCGCGCACCGACTTGATTGAAAGGACTGTTCATGAAACGCAAAGATAAAATTGCCGTCTCCGTTATCGCCGTATTTGCCGTAGGCGTGCTGGTGTACCTGGTCGCGCCGGGCGTACTCGGCAGCAAGCGCCAGACCACCAACGACGCCTTCGTCGCCGCCGACTTCACCCTGGTGGCGCCACGCGTGGCCGGTTTCATCAAGGACGTGCTGGTGGAAGACAACCAGCGCGTCAAAGCCGGGCAGCTGCTGGCGCTGATCGACGACCGCGATTTTCGCGCCGCCGCCCAGGCGGCCGACGCCGACACCCTTGTCGCCCAGGCCCAACTGAAAAACGCCACCGCTACTTTGGAGCGCCAAAGCTCGGTGATCGCCCAAGCCCAGGCCACCGTTGCGGCAGACCGTGCCGAAGTGGCTTTCGCTGAACACGAATTGAACCGCTACAACCACCTCGCCGGCGTCGGCGCGGGTACCGTGCAGAACGCCCAGCAGGCCAAGACCCGCATCGACCAGGCCACCGCACGCCTGGCCAATGCCACGGCGGTGCTGGCGGCCGAGCGCAAGCAGGTGGAAATCCTCACGGCCCAGCGCGATGCCGCTGAAGGTGGGCTTAAACGTGCGCAGGCCGCGTTGGAATTGGCCAGTTATCAATTGTCTTACACGCGCATCGTCGCGCCGGTGGACGGCATGGTCGGCGAGCGTGCGGTGCGGGTTGGCGCCTACGTGACGCCGGGCAGCAAGATCCTCGCGGTCGTACCGCTGGAGGAGGCGTACGTGGTGGCCAACTTCCAGGAAACCCAACTTTCCCACATGCACGCCGGCCAAGCCGTGCAAGTGCGCGTCGACAGCCTCGACGGCGAGTTGCTCAACGGCCATCTGGAAAGCCTGGCGCCCGCTACCGGCGTGACCTTCGCTTCGGTCAAGCCGGACAACGCCACCGGTAACTTCACCAAGGTAGTGCAGCGTATTCCGGTGAAAATTGTGCTTGAGCCGGGCCAAGCGCATACCGAACGCCTGCGGGTCGGTATGTCGGTGGAAGCCAGCGTCGACACCCAGCCAGTCGCGAAGCAGCGCGAGGTGGCCCAGCAATGAAACGAGTCGCCTGGCTCACCCTGAGCCTTATCAGCCTGAGCGCCTGCACCGTCGGCCCAGATTTCCAGAAGCCTCAAAGCCCGCCAGTCACCCAATGGAGTGAGCCCCAAGGCCGGCAAGCCGCCAGCCGTGCGGTCAGCGATCCGCTGCAGGAGCGTTGGTGGGACGTGTTCCACGACGAGCAACTGTCGGCCCTCACGCGTCGTGCGCTCACCGACAACCTCGACTTGAAACTGGCCAGCAGCCGCCTCCAGCAAAGCCGCGCTGTGCGCCAGGTGACCACCGCCGAACGCTATCCCAACGTCAGCGCCACGGGTGATTACCAGCGTCAACGCAACAGCGCAAAAGGCTTGAGCGATCCCTCCGGCAACAATGGGCGCTCTGCCTTCAACCAGTGGGACATGGGCTTCTCGGCCTCTTGGGAGCTGGACTTCTGGGGCCGCGTTAAACGCGAGACCGAAGCCGCCGACGCCACCTTGCAAGTCGCCGAAAACGACCGTCGCGCGGTGTTGCTTTCAGTACTGGCCGAAACCGCCCAGGACTACATCCAGCTGCGCGGCGTGCAAAACACCCGCGCCGTCACCGAGCAGAACCTCGACGTCGCGCGCCACAGCCTAAAGCTCTCGCAACTGCGCCTGGCCGACGGCGTGGCAACGGACCTGGATGTGGCCGAAGCCGCCGCCCAGGTCGCCGCCATCGAAGCGCGCCTGCCAGACTTACAGCAGCGCCAAGACCAGTTGATCAATGCCCTGAGCCTGCTGATGGGCGAGCCGCCGCAAGCCCTGCACGCGCAACTGTCCAAAGACGCCGCAGTACCGCAGACCCAGCGACAAGTCGCCATTGGCCTGCCATCCGAGTTGGCTGAGCGCCGCCCGGACATTCGCCAGGCCGAAGCCCGTTTGCATGCTGCCACCGCCAACATCGGCGTGGCCAAGGGCGACTTCTACCCACGCATCACCCTGTCGGGAAGCTTGGGTTCCCAAGCCATGCAACTGTCGGATTTCGGCTCATGGGGCTCCCGCGCATTTGCCTTCGGCCCGCAGTTCAGCCTGCCGCTGTTCAATGGCGGGCGCCTGCAAGGCATGTTGAACCTGCGCGAAGCCCAGCAACAGGAAGCGGCCTTGGCCTACCAGCAAACCGTGCTGCGTGCCTGGCATGAAATCGACGACCAACTGACCCGCTACAACGCCAGCCAACTGCGCCGCGACAGCCTCGCCGAAGCCGTGCGCCAGAACCAGATCGCCCTGGCGACGGCGCAACATCAGTACGTTGAAGGCGTGGTGGATTTCGTCAACGTGCTCACCGTGCAAAGTGCGCTACTGGCCACGCAGGAGCAGTGGGTGGAGAGCTCCACAGGTGTTTCGCTGGCCATGGTTGGGCTGTACAAAGCACTGGGTGGGGGTTGGGAATCGGTGTATCCGTTGCAAACTGCCGCACGCTAATCGACAAAGAGTTTTGTCAGTCGCGAAATAAGGTGTAATGATAATTGCTCTCAATAGTGTATCTGAGCTTTTCATGGACACCGCGACTGACGGCCAGCAACAGCTTCATCTCCTGTACCGCGATCATCACGGCTGGCTGCAAGGCTGGCTGCGTAAGCGCCTGGGCGACCGCGAGCATGCGGCTGATGTGGCTCAGGACACCTTCCTGCGCCTGCTGGTGTCCGGGCGTTTTCCGGGCGACAAGGAAAGCCGCAGCTACCTGGCGCAGATCGCACGCAATCTGGTGATCGACCAGTGGCGGCGCTTGCGCATCGAGCGTGCTTACCTGGAAAGCATCGCGCTGATCCTCGAAACGCTGATGCAGATCGACGCCATGCTTGATCGCATGCCTGACAACGTGCGCCGCGCCTTCATGCTGTCGCAGTTCGAAGGGTTGAGCTACGCGCAGATCGCCGAGCGCCTGGACGTCACCGTCAGTTCCGTACAGAAGTACATGACCCGCGCCATCGTCGCCTGCTACCAAGTGGCCTTTGAGGAATGAGGCACGACGCGCCCATCGCCCCGGCCGTTGTCGAGCAAGCCAGCGAGTGGCTGATGCTGCAATGGGGTGGCGATCTGCACGGTGAGCAACGCCGGGCATTTGCCCAGTGGCAAGCCGCTGACCCAGAGCACCGTCGCGCCTGGCAACGCTTGCAACACCTGCAGCAAACCCTCGGTGGCGTGCCCGCCGACAGCGCTCGCGCCGTGCTGCGTGACGCGCCGGACAGCCAGCGCCGCGCCGCGCTCAAGTTGCTTGGTGTGTTGCTGGTTGCCGGCGGCAGCGGCTATCTGGTGCAGCGCAGCGAGCTTGGCAAGCGGCGTTCGCCGAACACCGTACCGCCACCGGTGAGATTCGCCACGTCACACTCAGTGACGGCACGCGCCTGGATCTCAATAGCGACAGTGCCGTGGGCCTGCGTTTCAGCGCCACGGAGCGACGCATCCGCCTGATCCGTGGCGAGATCCTGCTGACCAGCGGCCACGACCCGCATCGGCCGCTGATCGTCGAAACCGCCGCCGGTGATGTGCAAGCGCTGGGCACCCGCTTTGCCGTGCGCGAACTGAACGATGGCAGTCGTGTCGACCTGTACGAAGGCCGCCTGCGCGTGACCCCGCTGCATGGCGCGGCGGTGCAGATGGAGGCCGGCGATAGCCTGTGGTTCAACCCGGGCCAAAGCTCGGCGCTGCCCGCAGTCGACGCCAACAGCAGCAGTTGGACCGAGCATCGTTTGATCGCCGAGCGCCAGCCGCTGGGCGAGTTCGTGGCGCAGTTGAGTCGCTATCGTCCGGGGCTGTTGCGCTGTGACCAGGCCGTGTCCGGGTTGCGGCTCACGGGGGTGTTTCCGCTGGACGATACCGACGCGATTCTCGCGGCCCTGGAGCGTTCGCTACCCGTGCAAGCACAGGCGGTAACGCGCTACTGGGTGACGATCAAGGCACGCGCCTGACATTTTTTTCATCTGCGCTTGTCGGTTTTTGCGGCCCGTTCGGGATACCTCTTGAAAGCCAATCAAGAAGCGATCTCACGGGGAGTCCTGCAATGCCGCACCACCCAATCCAACCCTTGGCCCGCGCCCTGCGTCGTGGCCTGTTTGCCAGCCTGCTGGCGACGGTGCCACTGGTGCCGACCCTGTCCCACGCCGTAGAGGCCACCGAAGCTCTGCGCGCCTACAACATCCCGGCGGGCAGTCTTGACCAGGCGTTAAACCGGTTTGCCAGCGCCTCAGGGATCTTGCTCTCGGTGGACGCCACGCTCACTGAAGGCAAGCGCAGTGCGGGCTTGCAGGGGCAGTATGCTGTCCGTGCCGGGCTGGAGCGGTTGTTGGCAGGCAGTGGTTTGGTAGCGGTGCAATCCCAGGGCGGTTGGTCGGTACAGGCGATGCACGATGGCGGTACCTTGCAACTCGGCGCTACCCAGATCAGCGGCCAGCAAGCGCAGGAAAGCGCCTGGGGGCCGGTAGATGGCATTGTCGCCACGCGTAGCGCGTCCGGTAGCAAGACGGACTCGGCGCTGGTGGAAATTCCCCAGACGATCAACGTCATCACCGCCGACGAAATCAAGGCGCGCGGTGCGCAAAGCGTTACCCAGGCGCTGCTCTACACGCCTGGCATGGCGGCCGGCGGCTTTGCTGATCGGGTCAAGCTCTTCGATGAACCGACTTCGCGCGGCTTCTCGCCGACACCGTTGTATCTCGACGGATTGCACCTGCCTTACGGTGGTGGCAGCACCGGTGGTGCGTTGCAGATCGAGCCCTATTCCCTGGAGCGTATCGAGGTACTCAAGGGCCCGGCGTCGGTGCTGTATGGGCAGAATCAGCCCGGGGGCATCGTCAATATGGTGAGCAAGCGTCCCAGTGAAACCCCGATACACCAGGTGGTACTGGAAGCGGGCACCTACGAACACAAAAGCGCGGCCATCGACCTGAGTGGGCCGCTGGATGAACAAGGCGAGTTTCTCTATCGCCTGACCGCATTGGCCAACGACGGGCAGGATGAAATCAATTACGTCGAAAACAAGCGCCAGTTCATTGCCCCCAGCCTCACCTGGCGTCCCAACGATGACACCAGCGTGACGCTGTTCGCGCAGTACCAGAAAGACAAAGGCGTCCCTGAGGCCCAGGGCCTGCCGGCATCCGGCACGGTGTGGGCCAACCCTAATGGCAAGATCAAGCGCGACTTGTTTATCGGCGAGCCTGGCGTGAACCGCTACAACCGCGAGCAGTACGCGCTGGGCTACGAGATTTCCCATCGTCTCAACGACACCTGGACCCTCAAGCAAAACGCCCGCTACGCCGAGGTCGATGACCATTACATCGCGCCGTTGCACGGCTATAGGTTTGCCGCCAACCCCGTCACAGGTGTGGAAGACCAGCGCTATCAGGAACGCTTCGGCGTGGACTGGCAGCAGAACAACAAAGTGTTTGGCGTGGACAGCCTCGCCCAGGCCGAATTCGACACGGGCGCGTTGTCCCACACGGTCATCGTCGGCCTGGATTACTACCACTCCGGCTCGCTGTTCAGCGGGCGTCGGGACAACAATCCGCCGGTGATCGACTTGTTCAACCCGGTCTATGGCGGGCGCCTGAACTTCGGCCCGGTTGCTCGCTGGGACCGTACCCTGAGCCAGACCGGGCTATACGTGCAGGACCAGATCAAGCTGGACAAATGGGCCTTGGTCCTCGGTGGACGCTACGACTGGGCCAGCGTGGTGAACAAGGACCCGGTGCAGGACACGCGCTTCGCCAGCAAGGACGAAGCCTTCACTGGTCGGGCAGGCCTGGTGTACCTGTTTGATAACGGCCTGGCGCCATTTGTGAGCTACTCCGAGTCGTTCCTGCCGTTGACCGGCACGGATGCCGACAGCAAACCGTTCGACCCTTCTACCGGCAAGCAATACGAAGTTGGCGTGAAGTACCAACCGCCGGGCCAGAAGAGCTTTGTGCAGGTGTCGGTCTACCAACTCGACCAGGAAAACGTGCTGACCACCAACCCGCAGAACCCGCTGTACAGCACCCAAAGCGGCGCCATGCGCTCACGCGGCGTAGAGCTGGAAGCCAAGGCTACCCTCAGCGACGCCTGGGACATCATCGCCTCGGCTTCGCGCAACGACATCAAATACACCAAGGACAATGACGGCCGCGAAGGCCGCCACCCTGCAGGCCTCTCGCCGCTCACGGCCTCGATGTGGGTTAACTACACCGTGCTCGGCGACACCCCGCTGGCCGGACTCGGCGCAGGCCTGGGCGTTCGCTACGCGCGCGAAAGCCTGGGTGACTACTATGAAGGCGCTTTCACGGTGCCGTCATACAGCGTCTACGACGCCAGCCTGAGCTATGACCTGAGCCGTTCGCCGCTCAAACTCAAAGGCGTGAAGATTGCGCTGAACGTGCAGAACCTCACCAACAAGACCTACGTGTCGCAGTGCACCAGCGACCTGGACTGTTATTACGGGCAAGGGCGCACGGCGGTGTCGAGCCTGACCTACGATTGGTAATCCTGTAGTGAGCGGGCTCGCCCCGCGCTGCGTTCTGCCAGGCGATCCGGTTTTGCCTGAGAGAACGCAGCGCGGGGCAAGCCCGCTCACTACAAACAGCGGGGGCACATGGGCGCTAGGGGTTTTGCAGAAACACCACATACCCCCGAAACCACTCATTGCCCTTCAAATACCCCGGTTCCTCCCACACCCCGCCCTGGATCAACCCCACCTTGAACGGCAACCCCATCCGGTTCAGGCGCGGCAAATACGCTGCGTAATCCGGGATGCTGTGCCGTCCCTGATAGGTCTGCACCACCACCTCATCCACCACGCCTTTGAGCTGGGCGATGGCGGCGGGGTCGGCGTTGCTGCTCCAGTCCATCAGGCCGGTGATGCTCAGGCGCAGATCAGAAGGCAGGCGTTGGCGCAGGTCGCGCAGGAAGTCGGCGTATTCGTGCAGGTATTGGGTGCGGGCGTCGAAGTCGATTTGGACCCCGACGACCCGGTTACCCGCATCGCGCCAGCGTTGGACCTGGCTAAGCAGTTGGGTGTAGACCGGTTCGGGCCAGTGCAGGGTGTGGGCGCGGTACACCACCCACACTTCGCCTCTGGTGATGCGTGGCACGCTCATGCCCTGGGCGATCATTTGCACGCCGCGTTGGGGCGCGCGGCGGGTGGAATTGATCTGGCCCTGGAGGATGTACAGCGTCTTGGCCTGCTTGAGTACTGGCTGAGGGGTGACGCCGCTCCACAGCCAGAAGGCGTCATAGTCACGTGCGTCGACCGCGCCGAAGGCCGGGCTCGCCAGCAACAGCAAGCCAAGCCACAGCGACTTCACCAGTAGTACTGCAGGGATTTGCCCCACTGGGTGTCTGCAAAGCCGCTTTTCAACTGGCGGAACCAGGCCTTGCGCACGGCCGGTGTCACGTCCTGGCCGCCGCAGCTGTTGTAGCCGGCCGGTGCGTAGCAGTTGATGGCGCGGAACAGGGCATACGCCTTGTCGTTTTTCGGCGCCTTGGCGTCGGCGATCACACGCTTGTAGCCTTCGAGTCGCGAGAAGGTTTCACCCTTGAAGTCCGAGGCGGTGCTGCCCAGGCTGCCGGCGGCGCGGGCCTGTTCCAGAGGCATGCCGTCCAGGTTGTTGCGCAGGATGAACTCACCGAGGCAGTTCAGGCCTTGCGGGTTTTTTGCGTCGCCCTGCAAGGTCGCTGCGGTTTGCGCGATGCTTGGGCAGGCGTAACCGGAATCGGCTTTGTCACCGTTCCACTGGAACAGCTTCAAGGTCTGGCTGGCGCTGTAGACATAGCCCAGGCTGGTACCAAGCTTGTCCTCTGGGGCTGGTGTCGGCAGTTGCTTGAGGTCGTCGAGGAAGGTGGCGAACTGGCCGCGCAGCAGGTTTTTGTAGAGCAACACGAACTGTGCGGTCTCGCGCTCCAACGGGTCGCTGGCCTGGGCGATCTGCTGGCGCAGCAACTCGGGGCCGGCAACGCTGCGCAGCAGGATGTAGCGCACTTGCTTGGCACTGATCGGCGAGTCGGCCGCGAACACCTTGGCCAACTGGCCGCTGCGTTCGTAGTTCATGGCCAGGGCCAATTCCAGCTGGTCACGCTGCAGCGGCAATTTGGCCAGTGGCAGCAGTTTCAGCCACAGCGTTTGGGCGCCTTGCCAATCTTTTTTGTCTTCCAAGGCCAGTGCGCGCAGGGTCTGTTGGCTGAAGGCGAAATAGTCCAGGTTCGATGGCACCTCCTGGGGCAAGCGCTTCAGGGCACTGTCGGGCTGGTGCTCAACGTAGAGTGCGTAGGTCGCGAGCAGGTAGTCGTAGAGCGCGGGTTCGTTGGCAAACACCGCTTTTTGTTTGTCGAGGTCTTCGCGACTCAGGGTCGGCGGAGTGTGGGCACGCATCATCATCAGGTCGCTGACCAGTTGCATCACCGGCGTGTTGACGGTGTCGCGGGTGACCATCAGCAGCTTGTTGTCAGCCTCTGTCACCAGCTCATCTACGGTCACATTGCGCTGCGTGTCAGTCGCTTGGGTCAGTTCCCAGGCTAACGCTGCGGCGAGCTTGTTGTTGTCGTCCGCCAGCCAATACACCCGCCGCAACAGGCCGCGTGCGGAAGCGCTGTATACGCCCTGTGGATAAGCCTTCACGTAAGCATCGAAGCCTTGCTCGGCCTTTGCCAGCGCGGGTTTGTCTACACGGTCGAGGTGGGGCACCCCGTACTCGTCATACGTGTTGGCCTGAGCCTGGTTCAGCGCCGTGCGTGCGGTCATGTACAGCGCGGTTTCTTTCAGCCACGGTGAGCTGGCGCTGGCGAGGGCCATAAAACCAGACTCAGCCTCGGCAAAGCGCCCGCTATAGAAGTCGGCGGCTGCCTGCAGGTAGGTGCGAAATAGCTGGCCGTCGGCGGACTGGATCAGCTGCGGGTCGGCCAACACCGGGCCTTCCCACTCGCAGGTGGCGAGCAGTTGCAGGCGCGCCTTGGCCAGTGAGGTCCGCTCGGCGGCGGGCATGTCGGCTTTGATCACCTGGCTGATAAACGCCGTGGCACTGTCGTCATCGTTACTGCGGCAGCGGCTGCCTTCGCCGTTGAGGAAGGCCGCGCCGGCGGTTTTATATTCTTCACGCTTGATGCCCAACGGTTCGAGCAACGTGTCGAGTTCGGCGGTGCGTGAATCGTCGGGTTTGGTATCGGGCTCGGCGCTCGCGTCTGTACGGGGTGTCAGGCGATACACCGGAAACGGCACCGGGCCGAAACCCTGGGCCAAGTCATCGTCGTTCAAGGCGTCGGGCGTTAGCGGTGTGGTTTTCTTGTCGGCCAGCAGTAAGCGCAGGTTGACCCGACTGTCATTGCCTGGGCTCAGGAAGGGCAGGTTGCTGCAGGCATCAAGGTTGTCACGCGCGACCCGCCAGTCGGGGTAGCACGAATCGTCGCCGCTGGCCTGGGCTTGAAGAGAGACGCCGGCAAGCAGTGCCAGCGCCAGGGGTGACAGAAAACCGATACGCATGACGAGTCCTTGATCCTGAGTCCTTGAAAGGTGCCAATCATAGCTTGTTCCTACTATTGGTTCGGTAAAGCCCCACACAAATAGAAGATTCATCCGATTCAAGCAGCGAATCCGGGGCTTTTGTCCTAGAGTGGCGGTTATTGATGCATGGGCAATATTTGCCGGCCAAAAGGGCAAGGGTAGGGGAATCGAGGTGCGAAGGTCTGTGGTAGAGCAAGATGAAAAGGTTGGGGCCTTGCCCGCATTCAATCGCCTTACGGGGACCTGGGAAGGTGCCGGTTGGATCAGTCGTCTTTGGTGGGTACCCATTTTGGCGCTGGCCATGGCCCTGCGTTTTTACGGGCTGACGTCGGCGGCGATCTGGGGCGACGAAGGGTCAAGCCTGTTGCTTAGCGAATACGCTGCGACCGACTTGTGGTTTCACGCGGCGCACGATGTGCATCCGCCGCTGTATTTTTTCTTGCTGCGCGGCTGGATCGAGCTGTTCGGTGACAGCATCTGGTCGATTCGCAGCATGAGTGCAATCCCCGGTGTGGTCGCCGTGGGCCTGGGCATCTGGCTGACACGGCAGTTGTCCACCCGCCGCGCCGCGGTGCTGGCTGGAATCCTGCTGGCGCTGCTGCCGACTGCCGTGCGCTACAGCCAGGAAGTGCGTATGTATTCGCTGCTGGGCGTCTGGCTGCTGGGCGCCACGTTGGCGCTGGTGTATTGGGTGCGGTCGCCGGAGCGCACACGCTATCTGGCGGCGTACACGTTGCTGATGAGCGCCGGTTTCTATACCCACTACTTCACCGCGCTGTGCGTACTGGTGCATTGGGCTTATCTGGGTGTGCTGTACGGCACTCAGCCGCGAGGCCAACGCCTGCTGGCGCGTCCATCGTGGTGGGTGGCCAATGCCTTGATTGTGTTGCTGTACCTGCCCTGGTTGCCGAACCTGCTGGACCTGGTGCAGCACGTCGAACAGCTCAAGGTGGGCGGTGACATTGGATGGGAAGACCCGGTCAACCTGTTCTCCGTCCCGTCGATGGTCTGGCAGTTCGTGCTCCAAGATGAAGGCATTGGCTTCTGGCTGCCGCTGTTCTGGTTGTTCCCGTTGTTGCTGGTCGGGATCGTGATCGCCACCGCCTGGCAGGACCGCGAGCGCCACCGTCCGGCCTGCCTGCTGGCGTTGTTTTTCCTGCTACCACTGCTGCTGGTATACGCGGTGTCGTTTATTTCCCCGGTGTTTATCGAACGCTACCTGACGGTGTATGCGTTGAGTTTGCCGATCATCATCGCCCTGGCCATCGACCGCCTGCCATCACGCCTGTCGTTGTTGGGGGCGGGGTTGTTCGTGCTGTTTGTCGGGGTGGAACTGGTGGGGTTGAAAAACAACTTCACCGTCGACGAGCACGACCAGTTCAACGTGCCCGTGGAGTTCGTCAATCGCAATTATCAGGAAGACGACCGCATCGTCCTCAGCGACATGATGTGGTACCTCAGCTATGTCTATTACGACCAGACCGATGCCCAGCTGCAGCTCTACACCCCGCCCAAGCCCGACGGCACGCCGACCCGGCCAAACGCCTACGGGTTTGGCACCCTGGTGGACCAGGACGGTGGGCGCATCTATCTCGACCGTTTGTCGGCACTGCCTGCGGAAACGCGCCGTGTGTGGCTGATCAGCAGCAACGAAGCGCCGGATGATTTTGCGCCACTGCCCGACGGCTGGCGTGAACTCAGTCGCCAGGACGGTGGTGGTGCCCGGGCGCGGTTGTTTGTGCTGTGCCACGTGCCGTCGGCGCCGCCCGAGGGTTGCCGCTAGACTCGTTCAAATAACCCCTCAACAGGAGCCCGTCATGGAACCGCCAGTGCACAGCTTGTCGTCACTCTTCAAACAGCTGGGTTTGCCGGATGACCCGGTGAGTATTGATAAGTTTGTGGCGGTTCATTCGCCGCTTAAACGCGACCAGAAACTGGAGGACGCGTTTTTTGGACGGAGAACCAGAAGAAGTTTTTGCGTAATGAAATTCTGGAAGATGCGGATTGGGCTGAGGTTGTGGATGAGCTGAATCTTCTGTTGCATCGCGTGAAATGAGTGCAAAAAACTTAGAAAAAAACGAAAAAGTTGAAAAAATCTGGTGATGGTTGAAAAAACTGGGCTTTAATCGCGTAAGTGAGCTTTTTCTGAGATTACGCGATGTCCCTGGTTGGTTATGCCTATCTCCATCAATCCCTTGGGTTAAAAGCGATTGCCCCTAGTCGTGCCGCTGTGATCAAACCCGTTACGCGGCTCTCGATGATCGGTGACTGCCTAGCTGTTCCCCACGCCGTCGCACCGTCGGCCGGTTCAGTACTCGATCACATTCTTTTCGCACTCAAACACGAAGGCATCAACCTCGGTATCCTCGCACAGGCACTTGAAGCGGTCAGCCCGGAGCAACTGCTGCAAGAGCTGGAAAAAGCCCCTAACGGCGTATTCATCCGCAAGGTTTGCTATCTGTGGGAGGGTTTGACCTTTCAACGGTTGGATTACAGCAAACCGATCAACAGCCGCGTCACCCTCTTATTCGATCCTCAGCGCTATGTGACAGGACCCTCTACACGCAATTCCCGTTGGCGTATCGACTTCAACGGCCTGGGCTCATTGGCTTATTGCGCGACCGTTGAGCGAACGTCTGAAATAGATGCCCTGTTAAGCCTGGATATCTTAGGCCGCGCCAAGTCCTTCATGGATACCCTTCCCCCTGAAATGATGGACCGAGCAATCCAATGGGCCTACCTCCACGAAACGCGCGATTCGTTCGCCATTGAAAAAGAACAACCCAGCGAAGAAAAATCTCGCCGCTTCGTCCAACTATTACGCCAGGCCCACGAAGGCCGATTGCTGACGGAGGACTATCTGGTCGAACTGCAAAACAGCACCGTGTCCAACCCCTTCGACAAAGCCGCCGCATTCCGCCACGAACAAAACCATCTGCACAATGGCCTGCGCGGCGCAGCGGGCGTCAGTTACGTGCCGCCAGCACCCAGGTTATGCCAGGAGCTAATGGAGGAATTGATGGCCTTCGCCAATCAGCCCGTGCGTGAAGTTGACCCGCTTGTGGCCGCAGCTGTCACCGCCTTCGGCTTTGTGTTCCTGCACCCATTCATGGATGGCAATGGGCGCCTGTCCCGCTTCCTGATCCACCAGACCCTCTGCCACTACGGTGCCCTGGGAAACGGCCTGCTGCTGCCGGTTTCCGTCGCGATGAAACACGAAGAACAAGCCTACTTGGAGGCGCTTAAAGCGTTCTCCCAACCGACCCGGGACTTCTGGAACGTCACCTGGCTGGACGGTGATCAAATGGCCTTCGACTTCATCGGTCACCCGTCGATCTACCGCTACTGGGACGCCACCCGCTGTGTCGAATTTACCCTGCAAATGGCCCGCCGTGCGCTGGAAGTGGAACTGCGCGAAGAAACCGAATTTCTTGATCGCTATGACCGGGTGATCAAGGCCGTGAACCTGCGGTTTGACGTGCGCGGCAGTGACCTGTCGAAGCTGGTGATGATGTGCTTGGATAACGAGGGGAAGGTTTCAAAGCACCGACGCAAGCAGTTTCAGTACAGCGTGGCGGAGGAGGTGTTTGAGTTTATTGAGGAGGAGACCCTCAGGCTAATAGGGGGAGTGAGAGGGCGATTCCGACACTTTGTAGGTGGTATCGGAAACGTTCTATATCTTTAGGGGAAATGGACGATAGTCGCAATGGGTAGTACTCAATGATTTCGAGGAGCACCGCACGCGGATTCTGTCATACGTCGATATGGTGAGCTTCGGCGTACCCCGCAACGCATCCCCCGCCTGTACGATCACGAATCGATGTAGGAAAAGGGTTTGCCCGGTACAAACGGCGGCCACATTCTTGTAGTGAGCGGGCTTGCCCCGCGCTGGGCTGCGAAGCGGCGCTAATCCGGCCAATCCATTTTTCCACGTGCAAACCAGGTGCCTTGTTTTGGGGCCGCTTCGCCGCCCAGCGCGGGGCAAGCCCGCTCACTACAACTCTGTGTTGCAGCAATCGCTTAACCCGCTTTACTTACCCAACACCCTCCCACCACCCATCACTAATTTGTATCAAAACTTGACGGCCTCAGCTCCATCCACCATATTGATAGTTAGCAAACTAACTGTATGCGAACAATCCAGTGCCTCAATCCCTCGAACAACTCCAGATGAACCTCAGCAGCAGCATGGTGGTGGGCGCCCGTAATTGGCGCAAAATCTGCCAGACCACGCTGGTGAGCTACGGTATTTCCGAAGCCTGCGCCGTGCCGCTCTTGATGATCGGCCGTTTGGGCGACGGTGTGCACCAAGTCAAGGTCGCCCAGGCTTCCGGGATGGAAAGCCCGTCGCTGGTGCGCCTGCTCGACCAGTTGTGCAACGGCGGCTACGTGTGCCGTACCGAAGACATCCACGACCGCCGCGCCAAGGCACTGAGCCTTACCGAGCGTGGCCGTGAGCTGGTGCAAGCGGTGGAAGTGCAACTGGTACGCCTGCGCAAAGAAGTGCTGGCGGATATCGCTCCCGATGATATGGCCGCCGCCTTGCGGGTGTTGCGCGCCTTTGAGGCGGCGACACTTTGAACGGATTTTTGCCGGCTTTCCACCCGCCCGCGACTGGTTCTACGGCGTGCGTACCTTCGCCGCCTCGATGATCGCGCTGTACATCGCCATGCTCATGCAAATGCCGCGTCCGTATTGGGCGATGGCCACGGTGTACATCGTCTCCAGTCCGTTTGTCGGCCCTACCAGTTCCAAGGCGCTGTACCGCGCCATCGGCACCTTCATGGGGGCGGCGGCAGCGGTGTTTTTTGTGCCGATGTTTGTGCAGTCGCCGTATGTGCTGGTGGTGGTGATTGCGCTGTGGACGGGGATTTTGCTGTTCCTTTCCATGCACCTGCGCACCGCGAACAACTACGCCCTGATGCTGGCCGGCTACACCTTGCCGCTGATCGCTCTGCCGGTGGTGGATAACCCCTTGGCGGTGTGGGATGTGGCCGAGGCGCGTACCGAAGAAATTTTCCTCGGTATCGCGGTGGCAGCGGTGGTGGGGGCGATGTTCTGGCCGCGCCGACTGATGCCTGTGTTCGATGGTTCGGTGGCCAAGTGGTTTGCCGACGCCCAGGTCTACAGCCAGCGCTTCCTGACGCGCAACGTGAACCCGGAAGAAGTCAGCAACCTGCGCGGCGGCATGGTTGCCACGTTCAACACCCTGGAATTGATGATCGGCCAATTGCCCCACGAAGGCGCTCGGCCGCAGACGGTACGCAACACCAAGGAACTGCGTGGGCGCATGATTCACCTGTTGCCGGTGGTGGAAGAACTCGATGATGCGCTGTACGCCGTCGAACACCGTGCGCCGCAGTTCCTGGAGAAACTCACGCCGTTGCTGCAAGCGGCCAATGAGTGGCTGGAGAGCAGTCAGAAAAACGCCTCGCTGGACAGCTGGCGCGCCCTGCGTGATCAGGTCGACGCCCTGCAACCCACGGGCGAAACGCTGGACGACCGGCACACGCTGTTGTTCTCCAACGCCCTGTACCGCCTGGCCGAGTGGATCGACCTGTGGCAGGACTGCCGCAGCCTGCAAGCCGCCATCGAATGTGAAAGCCAGGACACCTGGCGCGCCGTCTATCGCCATTGGCGCCTGGGAAGGCTCACGCCGTTCCTCGACCGTGGCCTGATGTTCTACTCGGCGTTTTCCACCGTCAGCGCGATCATCGTCGCCTCGGTGCTGTGGATCTTGTTGGGTTGGACCGACGGCGGCAGTGCAGTGATCCTGGCCGCCGTGGCCTGCAGCTTCTTCGCCTCGATGGACGACCCGGCGCCGCAGATCTACCGGTTCTTTTTCTGGACCGCCATGTCGGTGCTGTTCGCCAGCCTCTACTTGTTTCTGGTACTGCCCAACCTGCACGATTTCCCGATGTTGGTGCTGGCGTTTGCCGTGCCGTTTATCTGCATTGGCACACTCACGGTTCAGCCGCGTTTCTACTTGGGCATGTTGCTGACGCTGGTGAACACCTCGTCCTTCATCAGCATTCAGGGCGCCTATGACGCGGACTTTCTCAACTTCACCAACGTTAACCTCGCCGGGCCGGTGGGGCTGTTGTTCGCCTTTGTCTGGACGCTGATCGCACGGCCTTTCGGTGCGGAACTGGCGGCCAAGCGCCTGACCCGTTTCAGCTGGCGCGACATCGTCGGCATGACCGAGCCCGCCACCCTCGCCGAGCACCGGCACATGGCCGCGCAAATGCTCGACCGCCTGATGCAGCATCTGCCGCGCCTGGCGCTGACCAACCAGGACACCGGCATCGCCCTGCGTGACCTGCGCGTGGCGCTGAACCTGCTCGACCTGCTGGCCTATTCGCCACGCATCCTTGGCGTGCCACGGGTGTTGCTCAACCAGGTGGTCGAAGGCGTGGGCGGTTACTTCAAGGCTTGCCTGAAGGCCGGTGAACGCTTGCCGGCGCCGAGCGGTCTGCTGATGACCCTCGACCGCACGCGCCGCGCCCTCAACGGCCAGGGCCTGCAAGACGAAGACGACACCCGTGTGCACTTGCTGCACGCGCTGGCTGGCCTGCGCCTGGCGTTGTTGCCGGGTGTGGAATTCATTGGCGGCACCGAGATGGAAGCGCCGCTACCCGATGGAGCGCCTTTATGATCGGTGATCTGGATATCAGCGGGTGTTCCTGCCCACGCTGCTGGTGCTGATGGGCATTACGTACTTGTTGTTCCTGGTGGTGCACGGGCTGTTGACCCGCCTCCACTTCTATCGCCTGGTCTGGCACCGGGCATTGTTCAACGTGGGGCTCTACGCGCTGTTGCTGGGCGCGGTGGACTCACTCAGTCGATACCTGATGACATGAAAAAACCTTTTTTGACCATCGGCCGTGTAGTCCTGACGTTATTGATCGTGAGTTTCGCGGTCGTCGTTGTATGGCGCATGGTCATGTACTACATGTTTGCGCCCTGGACCCGTGACGGGCACATCCGTGCCGACATCGTGCAGATCGCCCCGGACGTGTCCGGCTTGATCCAGCAAGTGGACGTGCGCGACAACCAATTGGTGACCAAGGGCCAGGTGCTGTTCGCCGTCGACCAGGACCGCTTCAAGCTGGCCCTGCGCCAAGCCCAGGCCGCCGTGGCTGACCGCCAGGAAACCCTGGCCCAGGCCAACCGCGAGTACAAGCGTAACCGTGGCCTCGGCAACCTGGTGCCCAGTGAGCAACTGGAAGAAAGCCAGTCCCGCGTGGCCCGCGCCCAATCGGCCCTGGCCGAAGCGCAGGTAACGGTGGATTCGGCCCAGCTCAACCTGGATCGTTCGGTGATCCGCAGCCCGGTGGACGGCTACGTCAATGACCGCGCGCCGCGTAACCAGGAGTTCGTCACCGCCGGGCGCCCGGTGTTGTCGGTGGTGGACAGCAATTCCTTCCACATCGACGGCTATTTCGAAGAGACCAAGCTCGACGGCATTCACGTTGGCATGGCAGTGGATATCCGCGTGATCGGCGACAACGCCCGTCTGCGCGGTCATGTGCAGAGCATCGTCGCCGGCATCGAAGACCGCGACCGCACCAGCGGCTCCAACCTGCTGCCCAACGTCAACCCGGCGTTCAGCTGGGTGCGCCTGGCCCAGCGGATTCCGGTGCGCATCGCCTTTGATGATGTGCCGGCAGACTTTCGCATGATCGCCGGGCGTACCGCGACGGTGTCGATCATCGGCGACAAGGTGAAAGACGGAGACAAGCCATGAATCGGCTCCTGGCAACCGCTGCGCTAGGGTTGTTGCTGTCGGCCTGCCAAATGGTCGGGCCGGACTACACGTTGCCGGATGAAGCCGCCGTCAAACGTGGCGACCTGCAAGGGCAGATCGCGGGCGAGGGCAGCAACGTGGTGTCGGCGCCGGTTCCGGCGGATTGGTGGAAGCTTTACAACGACCGACGCCTGGATGAACTGGTGCGCCAGGCCATGGCGTCCAATACCGACCTGCGCGTGGCAGCCGCCAACCTGCAGCGCTCGCGCTATCAGGTGCAGCAAGCTGAGTCCGCCGGCGGCTGGAATGCCGGCGTCAAGGCCGAGGCGCAGCGCCTGCAGGAGTCCGGTGAAGCGTTTTTGCTGACGGAAAAAGTCCCGGTGGCCAATATCGGCAGTGTCGGCATCAGTACCTCGTATCAGTTCGACCTGTGGGGCACCTTGCAACGCGGCATTGAAAGCGCCCAGGCCAGTGCCGACGCCGCGCAAGCCGCCGCCGATATCGCCCGTATCACCCTGGTGGCAGATGTGGTGCGTTCCTACACCCAGGTGTGTGCGGCCAACGAAGAGCTGGCCATCGCCAACGAATCCCTGGACCTGCAACGCCAGAGCACCGAGCTAACCCAACGCCTGCGTGATGCCGGGCGCGGCGATGAAACCCAGGTGACCCGTTCGCAAACCCAATACAAATCCTTGCGCGCCGACATGCCGCGCTACGAAGCGGCGCGCCAGGCCGGTTTGTTCCGCCTGTCGATGCTGCTGGCCAAGCCAGTAGACCAGTTGCCGGCAGGCACCGGCACTGCGCAGAACTGCCGCACATCGCCCAGTTGTTGCCGGTGGGCGACGGTGCTGCGCTGCTCAAGCGTCGTCCCGATGTGCGCCAGGCTGAGCGCCAGTTGGCGGCTGCCACCGCGCGCATCGGCGTGGCCACCGGCGCGTTGTACCCAGACATCAGCATCGGCGCCACGATCGGCACCGTGGGTATCCTGGATGACCTGGGGACCGCACCGACCAACCGTTGGGGCTTTGGCCCGCTGATCAGTTGGTCGGTACCGACCAATGGCGCCCGCGCCCGCATCCACGAAGCCGAAGCCGCGACCCAGGGCGCCCTGGCGCACTTCGACGGCGTCGTGCTCAACGCCATCCGTGAAACCCAGACGGGCCTGGCGCAATACACCGCGCAACTGCAACGTCGCGACGCCCTCAGCGAAGCCGGCGAGTCGGCCAAGGAAGCGGCGGGGCAGACCCATCGCTTCTTCCAGGCCGGCCGCGCGTCGTTCCTGGCCGACCTGCAAGCCACCCGCACCTACACCGACGTACGGGCGCAACTGGCGGCGGCCAACACCCAGGTTGCCATGAGCCAGATCGACTTGTTCCTGGCCCTTGGCGGCGGCTGGGAAAGCGGACGAACGCACGCTGCACCGGTCAGCAAACCCTGAGCAAATAGCTATGCTTTGACAGGCGGGTCTCCGTGATGACCCGCAGGTCATAGCTCGCGTTTGCTCATGGGGATTCCAATAATGAAAAACCCTTATGCTCCCGCTTTCTGGTGCGTGTTCTTCGCACTGGTGTTGTTATCGGCTGCTTATTTCTACGGCGTCATGCTCGCCCATCAAATTGACAAGGCCATGGTGTTTCTCGACAGCGCCTGCCTGGTGATCGGCACCTTGTCGATTGGCGTGGTCGCCTGGGCTTCCTACCAAAACCAACGGGTGAAGCGAAGACTGCTCGAACAGGGCAAGACTCGCGTGGCGATCTGGGACACCAAGGTCGCGCTGCGCCGTGTCGAAACCGTGTTCGACCGCTATTTCTGGGGCAGCTACTGGCAACCTGGGCGCACCTTTCAGGAAGTGATGGGCGAGCTGACCGGCACCCCGCTGGAAAAAAAGCCTCGAAGCCCTCAAAAAACAATGCGTCGCCCTGGACCAACAAGTCGCCGACGGTAGGCACTGGCTGAATAACGCGCGGGAATTGTCTGACGTCGCCACGCAAATGGCCCGTGAGCGCTACCAACTGGACTTCTGCGACCCCAAGGCCGACACGCCGGGCAACGCCGTGATACACCGCGAGTTTGAGGTGTTGGTGTACACCTGGACGGCGCGCTTGAAGAGCTTCGACCACCAGTTGGACGAGATCGACCAGGAGTATTCCTTAACGGCCGGGTGAACCATCTGCTGGCCTGACCCCTCTGAGAAAACTGGGCCGTTCGCGGCCGCCAGTGCTAATCTTCCCCCGTTTTCGGCGGGCTTGAGCCAACCCACACGGGTTCAAGGAAGACAGCCCACTTCTCACAGGATTTGATCAGGTCACTTCATGAATAAGCCAGCAGTTGTTCTTTTGGGTTTCGTTGTCGCCGTTGGCGTCGTCAGTGCAGGCGGCGCCTGGTACACCGGTAAACAACTGGAGCCGGTACTGCAAACCGCGATCCAGAACGCCAACAAGGAACTGCAGACCTCCATGGCCGGCGTCGATGGCACTGCGACGCTGGAGCTGGTGTCCCTGGACCGTGGCCTGTTCAGCAGCACCGCGCATTACCGCCTGAAGGGGCAAGGTTCGGTGTTCGGTGAAGAGAACCCTAACCCCGAGTTGCTGTTCGTCGACCACATCGAGCACGGCCCGCTGCCGTTCTCGCGCCTGGTGTCGCTGAAATGGTTGCCGGTCATGGCCACCAGTCACTACGCGCTGGAAAAGAACGCCACCACCGAAAAATGGTTCGCCGCCAGCAAAGACGTGTCGCCGCTCAAGGGCGTGGCCAATATTGGCTACAACCGCTCGGTGACGGGCAACGTCGAATTGCTGCCCCTGGAGCTCAAGGACGACAAGTCGTCGGTGAGCTTCTCCGGCGCCAACCTGGACTACGACAGCACCGCCGAAGGCCAGAAGGTCAAGCTTGATGGCTACATGAACAGCCTCAAGGTCGCCGTGATCGATGCCAATGGCGAACCGTTCGAAGCCGAACTGGCCGGCCTGACTGTGGCGAGCAACCTGGAGAAGTCCTCCTTTGGTTTCTACACCGGGCAGAACACCGTCGAGCTGACCGACACCAAGGTGACCTTCGGCCCACAGAAAGCCGTGCTGACCCTCAAGGGCTTTGAGCAAAAAGACACCAGCGAAACCAAAGACAACAACCTGGCCGGCCGTGTCGACTACAAGATCGACGAGATCGGTTACCAGGGCAAACCCGTTGGTTCGGCAGCCATGGCCCTGAGCATGAAGAACGTCGATATCCCGGCGATGCTGGTGCTGACCAAGCTGTATCAAGACAAGATGCAACCGGTACAAGCCGCTGCCGCCGCCGACCAGCCGGTTCCCGAGCTGCAACTGACCGACGCCGAGCAAGCCTTGGCCGAAGCCAACGTCAACCAGGTACTGGCCGCCAAGCCACAAGTGGCGGTGGAAAACCTGTCGCTGAAAACCACTCACGGTGAAAGCAAGTTCACCCTGCTGTTGGACCTGGCCAAGCCTGCGTCCATGGAGCTGCCACCGGTTGAATTGGGCAAGCAGATGGTCGCCCTGCTGGACGCTAACCTGACCCTGTCCAAGCCGATGATCGCCGACGTTTCCGCCCTGCAAGCGCAGATCGGCGGCCTGACCGATCCTCAAGCCATCGAGCAGCAATCCCAAATGGCTGCCGAGATGGTCAGCGGCCTGGCCGTTGGCACACAACTGGCAACACTGGTGGGTACCGACGTCGTTTCCAAGCTGCATTACGCCAATAATGAAGTGACCTTCAACGGCCAGAAGATGACCGTCGAGCAGTTCATTGGTTTTGTCATGGCCAAGGTCGGTGCCGTGAGCCAGGCGCAGTAAGAATTTCGCCATCGCCCAGAAATAAATAATGGGGGAGCGGGATTGCCAGCGGTAAGGGTCAAACAATCGACACTCCAGTCGACTGGTAGCCCCTTAGCGCAGGCAAGTCCGCTCCCCATTCATTTTTCAGATTCGTGGTCAATTCTGAACAATTGTTATGACTTGTCCTTTTTGATACAGGCGTCGGGGATAGTTCGTACAGGAAAGCTAGGTCGGGTCACTAGACGCCGACACCCTGATGCAAATTGCTCAGGACCACCTATCGTTACAGCTTTCCGTGTGTAAGGAAGCTCACGATATGCTGCTAAACCTACCATTCAGTGCATCAGGCCGGTTGCGATTGCTGATCGGTGCAGCCTTATGCGGCCAACTGCTGATGCCTGCGTTTGCCATGGCAGATCCTGCCTATGACGCCCTGATTATCCAGGCGCGCAACGGCAACTTCACCCCCGCCCTTACCCAACTGCGCCAGCTACCTGCCGAACGCCAGACCCCTGGCCAGATCAGCGACCATATCGTGATCGCCGGCTGGGCCGGGCAGGATGCCGAGGTGCTGAAGGTATATGAGGCTCAGGGCAAGCATCGCAACCTGACCACCCAGGCGCTGGCGACGGTTGCGCGCACGTACCGCAATCAAAAGCAGTGGGCGCAAGCCTCTGAGGTCTATCGCCAGGCGTTGGTGCGTGAACCCGATAATGTCGACCTGCAACTGGGCCAGGCCCTCACGCAGGCCGACGGTGGCCAAGCCAGTGAGGCCGTGCAACGCACCCGTGCGCTGGTGGCTGCCAAGCCCGATGACCCCAATCGACGCATGGCGCTGGGCTACGCGTTGACCCGTGCAGGCTTGCAGTACGACGCGCTGTTTGAGTTCGACCAGGCGTTCATCCGCGCCGGGGACAAACCGGAAGTCGCCCGCGAATATATCGTCGCCCTGCAAAAGCGCGCTTGCCGGAGCCGGCACTGCGCCTGTCGGCCAAGCGTCCCGGCTTGCTGGACCCGGTGACTCAGCGCCGCTTGGAAGGTGACCTCGCCGCCGAGCGCGTGCGCATGGCCGAGTTCGCTACCCGCTCCGAAAAAGAACGCTATGTGGTCGCCGACCGCGCGCTGGCGGACTACGACAAACTGCTCACTCGCTGGACACCCGACGCCAGTGCTCACGACGATGTGGTGCGCTGGCGTATCGACCGCCTGGGTGCCCTCAAGGCTCGGGCGCGCACCGCAGAAGTGATCCGCGAATACGAAACCCTCCAGGGTGAAGGCGTGCAATTGCCCACGTATGCCGTGCGTTGGGTGGCCGCTTCGTACCTCGACCAACGCCAGCCGGAAAAGGCCGAGCCGCTGTATCGCCAAGCGTTGAGTGCGCCGGATGCCGAGCCGGATGATCGGGTCGAAGATACCTCCGCACTGTTTTATGCACTGCAGGAAAGCAACAAAGGCGAAGACGCCCGCGAAGTCGCCAACAGCCTCGCCAACAGCCAGAAGCCTCGGGTCGAACTCAAGGGCTTGCCCATCGGCAACCCCAACGATGCCTGGATGGACGCGCAGCAACTCTCGGCCCAGGCCGGCGTCTACGGCGGTGACCTGCCGGGCAGCGAAGCAGGGCTTGAGGCGTTGGTGGCCAAGGCCCCGGCAACGTCGGCCTGCGCCTGGCCCAGGCCGACATGTATCGCGCCCGGGACTTGCCACGCCGCGCCGAAGGCGTACTCAAGGAAACCGAAGCCCAGGCCCCGCGTGACATTGGCCTGGAAGTCAGCCAGGCCTACACCGCGATGGACCTGCAGGAGTGGCGCCAGCTCGACGTGCTCACCGATGACGTGCTGGCGCGCAACCCGGACAACCGCCAAGTGCAGCGCCTGAGCCGTCTGCGCGATGTACACGACATGGCCGAGCTGCGTGTGGAGGCTTACACCGGTAAAAGCTTCGGCGGCGGCAGTGACAACGAGGCCGGCGCCGTGTCGGGTAGTCGCGACTGGGGTATTGAAAGCCGTATCTATACGCCGCCCATCGACGAAGACTGGCGCCTGTTCGCTGGCGCTGGCTATGCCCGCGCCGATTTCGAAGAAGGCACCGGCCAGCACCGTTGGCAGACGGTCGGGGTAGAACGGCGTACACGCGATATGACGCTGGAAGCCGAGGTCTCCAACCACTCCTACGGCGATGGTTCCAAGCAAGGCGCTGCGGTGTCGATTGCCCGCGATATCAACGACAACTGGCAATACGGCGGTAGCCTCGGCTACCTCCTGTCGACCACGCCACTGCGGGCGCTGAATGCCGGTATCACCGCCAACGGCGGCAGCGGTTTTATTCGCTGGCGCGCCAACGAAAGCCGCGAATGGAAACTGACCCTCAGCCCCTCCCACTTCAGCGATGGCAACGACCGTTTCGAAGCCTTGCTCAGTGGCCGCGAAGGCCTCTACAGCTCACCTCGGGTGCAAGTGGACCTGGGCCTGGAAGTTGGTGCCAGCCGCAATAGCAAGGAAGACACGATCTACTTCAACCCGAAGTCTGACTTCACCGTATTGCCCGTCATCAACATCAACCATGTGCTCTATCACCGCTACGAGACCCAGTGGAGTCAGCAGTTCCAGATCGGTGCGGGTACCTACAGCCAACAGGACTATTCCACCGGTGGTATTGGTCTGGTCGGCTACGGCCAACGTTATCGTTGGAACGATGTTCTGGAGGCCGGCGCCAACCTGAGCCTGATCAGCCGACCTTACGACGGTGATCGCGAACGCGATCTGCGTCTGCTCGTCGACCTCACTTACCGTTTCTAGAAGAGCCTGACCATGACCGTCCTCAGCCGTTGCTTGTTGATCCTGGGCGTATTGCTGGCCAGTGCCTGTGCCCAGCAACCCGCGCCATTCACTCCACCCGCCGAGCGGCCGACACCGGCTAATGAAGCGCCGTGGCCGAAGAACCATTTCCTGGGCATTGCCTACCACGACGTTGAGGATCGCGACCCCGATCAGGCTGTGGTGGCGGTGCGCACCGAGCGCTTGATCGAGCAGTTGGCCTGGTTACGGGAGAACGGCTATCAGGCGGTCAGCGTCGACCAGATCCTGGCGGCCCGTAACGGCGGGCCAGCGTTGCCGCCCAAGGCCATCATGCTCAGCTTCGACGATGGTTACTCCAGCTTTTACACGCGGGTGATGCCGATCCTGCGCGCCTATCACTGGCCAGCGGTGCTGGCGCCCGTGGGCTACTGGATCGACACGCCGCAAAACAAACCGGTGGACTTTGCCGGACAACCGCGGCCGCGTGGCGAGTTTCTTACCTGGCAGCAGATTCGCGAAGTGTCTCAGTCCGGCCTGGTGGAAATCGCCGCGCACACGGATGCCAGCCACACCGGCATCCTGGCCAACCCCAGGGCAACCTGGAGCCGGCGGCGACGTCGCTACGCTTCGATCCCGCCACGGGACGCTATGAAAGCCAAGCGCAATTCGACGCACGGATGCGCGCCGACGTAACGGCGATCACCCACAAGATCCAGAGTGTCACCGGCAAGAAACCTCGCGTGTGGGTCTGGCCGTACGGTGCCGCGAAGGGGACTTCGCTGGCAATCGTCGGCGAACAGGGCTACCAGATGGCGCTTACCCTGGAGGACGGTCTCGACAGCTCCAATGACTTGATGAACAGCCCACGCTTCCTGGTGGCGTCCGACCCGGATGGCGAACATTTCGCCAACAGCATCGTGGCGGTGCAAACCCAGGCGCCTCTGCGGGTGTTGCATGTGGACCTGGACAACGTCTACGACCCGGACCCGGCGCAACAAGCACGCAACCTCGACCAACTGGTCCAACGGGTCGTGGACATGGGCGCGGGCACTGTGTTCCTGCAAGCGTTCGCCGATCCCAAGGGCGACGGCCTGGTGCACGAACTGTACTTCCCCAACCGCCATTTGCCTGTGCGCGCGGACCTGTTCAACCGCGTTTCCTGGCAACTGCACACCCGAGCGCATGCCAGTGTGTATGCCTGGATGCCGGTGCTCAGTTTCGCCCTCGACCCCAAACTGCCTCGTGTGACACGTTGGGACCCGGAAACCGGCAAGATCGGCCTCGACCCCGACCAATACAAACGCCTGTCGCCGTTTGACCCGCAAGTGCGCAAGATCATCGGCGAGATCTACGAAGACCTGGCGCGCAACAATGCCATCGACGGCGTGCTGTACCACGACGATGCGGTGCTCAACGATTTCGAAGACGCCAGCCCCGCCGCGCTCAAGGCTTATGCTGCCAACGGCCTGCCGGGCACCATCCAGGCGCTGCGCGCTGACCCAGCGGTGATGCAGCGCTGGACCCGCTTCAAGAGCCGTTACCTGATCGACTTCACCAACGAGCTGACCGCCAAGGTCCGCGCCATTGGTGGGCCGCAGGTGCAGACCGCGCGTAACATCTTCGCCGAGCCGATGCTCAACCCACAAAGCGAAGCCTGGTTCGCGCAGAACCTTGATGACTTCCTCCAGACCTACGACTGGACCGCGCCCATGGCCATGCCGCTGATGGAGGGCCAGGAGTACACGACTTCCAATGCCTGGTTGGAAAAACTGGTGGCCACGGTCAAGGCGCGCCCTGGTGCGATGCAGAAAACCGTGTTTGAACTGCAAGCCAAAGACTGGCGCACCAAGGCCGCGCCAGATATCGACGGCAAGCAGATGGCTGAATGGATGGGTGTACTCAAGCGCCAGGGTGTCACGAGCTTCGGTTACTACCCGGATAACTTCCTGGAAAATTCCCCGGATTTGAAGACAGTGCGTCCGGCCCTTTCCAACCAATGGAATCCTTGACCATGTTCGACAGAATCCTGGCTTTATTCGTGTTGGCGCTGGTATTGGGCGTGCCGTTGGGCCTGATCTTCCTGGTCACCGGGCAGTTCCTGATGGACTTCGTGTTCTTCTACCCGCTGTTCATGTCGGCGCTGTGGATCGCCGGTGGCCTGTACTTCTGGCTGCACTGGGAGCGGCACTGGCCGTGGAAGGAAGACACCCCGGCGCCGGTCCTGGCTGGCAACCCGCTGATCTCGATCATCATCCCTTGCTACAACGAGGGCGATAACGCCGCCGATACCATCCATGCCGCGTTGGCCCAGGTGTATTCGAATATCGAAGTCATCGCGGTCAACGACGGCTCCAAGGACAACACCGCCGCGGTACTCGACGCGCTGGCGCTGGAAAACCCACGCCTGCGGGTACTGCACTTGGCGCAGAACCAAGGCAAGGCGGTGGCCCTGCGCATGGGCGCGGTGGCGGCGCGCAGTGAATACCTGGTGTGCATCGATGGCGACGCGTTGCTGGATAAAAACGCGGCGGCCTACATGGTTGCACCGATGCTCGACAACCCGCGCCTGGGGGCGGTCACCGGCAACCCACGGATCCGCACGCGCTCGACCTTGATCGGTCGGGTGCAGGTAGGCGAGTTCTCCTCGATCATCGGTTTGATCAAGCGCACGCAGCGAGTGTTTGGCCGGATCTTCACGGTGTCGGGTGTGGTGGTAGCGTTCCGTAAAAGGCGCTGGACCGCATCGACTACTGGAGCACCGACATGATCACCGAGGACATCGATGTCAGTTGGAAGCTGCAACTCGATCACTGGGCCATCTTCTATGAACCCCGCGCCCTGTGCTGGATCCTGATGCCCGAAACCGTCGGCGGCCTGTGGAAGCAGCGTCTGCGCTGGGCCCAGGGCGGTGCCGAGGTGTTGTTCAAGAATATCCGTGGCATCTGGCAATGGCGTCATCGTTACCTGTGGCCGCTGCTGTTCGAATACTGCCTGTCCACCGGGTGGGCGTTCACCTTCATGTTGTCGGTGTTCTTCTACGTGCTGGGTAAATTCATGGTGCTGCCACCGGCCATTACCGTGGACTCCCTGGTGCCGCCGGCCTTTACCGGCCTGGTGCTGGCGATGGTCTGTCTGGTGCAGTTTGCGGTGAGCATCCTGATCGACCGGCGCTACGAAAAAGACCTGTGGAAAACCCTGTTCTGGACCGTGTGGTACCCGATGGTGTTCTGGCTGGTCAGCTTGTTTACCACCCTGGTCAGTTTTCCCAAGGTGCTGTTCAACCAGCATCAGAAACGCGCGCGCTGGGTCAGCCCGGATCGCGGTATCAGCCCTGCTGAAGAGGAGGCGTGATCATGAAACTGGTCAGAACTCGCCAACGTAAGGTGATGTGGCTTATCGACGTGCTGTTGACCCTGATGGCCTGGGCCGGGTTGATCTGGCTGTTGGCCCGCGGGATCAACTCGATGTTGGAGACCCATGGCGGCCCGCGCCTGGAAGCACCGATTTTCGCGGCGCTCAATACGTTGCAGGTTTACCTGTGGATTGCATTGTTCAACGCGGTGATTCTCGTGAGCTGGGCGCGTTACCAGCAACGCAAGGGGCGCAAGTTTGCCCAGCGTCGCGCGCAAGCCAACGCCTTGAGCGACAAGAACCTGAGCGAGAGTTTCAGCTTGGGTGAAGGCGACCTTGAGCAGTTGCGTCGGCCTGGGGTGCTGGTGATCCATAACGACGAGGAAGGTGGCGTGGCGCAGGTCAAATCCCATGTTTCCCGTGATGTGGAAAAACCGGGCCTGACATTGGTGCCTGGCAAAGATCAAAACAAAGACGCCAGTTAAGTTGGCCTGCGGATGATCGTTCCCATGCAATGTGGGAGCGATCTTGTTGAATACCGATAAGTGGGATCCAATTCACAAAACGTGCGCGAACTTTTCTGCTTTTTTCGGTACTAACTTATCTCGGCACTAACTTGATGGCCAAATAATGGCAAGTTTCAAGTTGTCCGGCGAATCGCTATCAAAAGGGTTGCCACTTGTCGGAATAATAGTGTTCGAAGTGGGTGGCTTATCTTTTGATAATTTTTTGTTGTTACTAATCAATGTGTTAGTCGGTTAATTAGTACGAATGTCCAACTAATCCAGTTTCTTGGATTGGTCCAAGTTCGATGTTAGTTTGCCGCCCCTTGATTTTCGATGGATCGAACATGTCTTTGTTATTACCACGGACTCGGTATTTTCTGTGCACTTTCCTGCTCGCTTACTTGAGCCTGAACAGCGCCGCTGCGGCCCCCACGCCAGGGGATCAAGACCTGATCCGTGACCGTCAGAACCGCCTCCTTGAAGAACAGCGTCGGCGTCTCGAAGAGCTTCAGGATTTGCCCGGTAAAGACACCAAGCCCCAGGCCCCGGCATTGCCTGCGGACACACGCTGCTTTCCCATCCAGGACATCGAACTCAAGGGCGCCGACAGCCTCTCTGCCGCCGAGCGCGCGCGTCTGCTCAAACCTTACATCGGCCAATGCCTGGGCGTTGCGCAACTCAATCAACTGCTCAAGGCCATCACCGATCACTACATCGACAACGGCCGTGTGACCAGCCGTGCGTACTTACCGCAGCAGGACCTGTCCAGCGGCCACCTGCAGGTGCTGGTAGTGGAGGGCAAGCTCGAAGCCTTGAAGGGCGCCGAAGGCAGCACTGTCACAGATCGCGAGCTGGCCATGGCGTTTCCCCGGCAAGGTGGGCGAGGCGCTGAACCTGCGGGAAGTCGAGCAACTGGTGGATCAACTGAGCCGCTTGCCTTCCAAGCAGGCACAGATGGAACTGACCCCCGGCAGCCAGATCGGCGGCAGTGAAGTGGTGGTCAAGAACGTTGCGCAAAAGCCTTGGCGTGCGAGCTTGTCACGCAATAACGATGGCCAGAAAAGTACCGGCGAACAGCAATGGGGCGCCGGCCTGGAGTGGGACAGTCCGCTGGGCCTTGCCGATCAACTGATCCTGCGCGGCGGCCACGACGCCATCAGCGACCACCAGAAAACCTCGAAAAACAGCATGCTCTACTACAACGTGCCGTGGGGCTGGTGGAACTTCAGTTACACCTACAGCGAGAGCGACTACCGCACGCCAGGCGACCTCCAAGGCTTCAAGTACAAGCAGACCGGCGACAGCCAGAACCACCAATTGCGCGCCGAACGGGTGATTCATCGCGACGACCTGAGCAAGACCTCGGTCAACGTCGGCCTGACGCATTTGCGCACCAACAACTACTTCAACGATGAGCGCCTGGACGTCAGCAGCAACCGTCTCAGCGAATTCCAAGTCGGCATCAGCCACGGACGACGTATCGGGAGTGCCTTCGTCAACCTGGACGTGGGCATGCAGAACGGCACCGGTGCCTTCGACGCGCAAAAAGACGAGCAAGAGCGCATTCGCGGCATTCTCACGCCCACCCCGCGCTACCGCAAATACACCGCCACGATGAGCTACCTGCAGCCTTTCACACTGTGGGGTGAGTCGCTGAGCTTTTCCAGCCTGGCCACCGGGCAGCGCAGCGAAGACGTGTTGTACCCGGCGCAACGCATGAGTTTGGGTGGTTCGTACTCGGTGCGTGGTTTCAAGGACCAGCAATTGTCCGGTGACAGTGGTGGCTACTGGCGCAACGAAGTGCGCTGGGCGCGCCCGGTGACCGTTGATTGGCTACGCCCGGCGTTCGCCGAATACGGCGCCAGTGTCGGCTACGACCAGGGCGTGATTCGCAACGACCGCTACAACGACGACCAGCACGGTCGCGTGTCGAGCAATTCCGTGGAGCTGTTCGCGCGGGGCAAACACGTGAGCACCAGCGTGACCTTTGCCCATTCCCTGGAGCGACCGGGTGTGGTGACCGAGCGCGAAGCGCCGATCTATTTCCACCTGGATTTCTACCTGTAATTAGACGCCCGCTGCCTTGAGATTCTGAATATGGATGTTCGCCCTGTTTCTGCCCTGAAAAGCCTTGCCCAACGTGGCATGGCGTTGATCCTGGCCAATGCGTTGTTCTGGCAACCGTTGCTGGCAAACGCCGACGGCATTGTGGTCAGCGGCCCAGGCACTACAGTGGGCCAGGCGGGCAACGGCGTGCCGGTGGTGAATATCGCCACGCCCAATGGCAGCGGTCTGTCGCACAACCAGTTCAAGGACTACAACGTCGGCCCCAACGGCGTGATCCTCAACAACGCCACAGGTGCGCTGCAAAACACCCAGTTGGGCGGCATCATCGTCGGCAACTCGAACCTCAAGAACGGCGCTGCCAGTGTGATCCTCAACGAGGTCAAAGGCGGCAGCCCCAGCCAGTTGCGCGGCTACACCGAAGTGGCGGGGCAATCGGCCAAGGTGATCGTGGCCAACCCTTACGGCATCAGCTGTAACGGCTGCGGTTTTATCAACACCCCCAACGTGACACTGACCACCGGCAAGCCGGTGATCGACAAGGTCGGGCGGCTGGACCATTACCAGGTGGACGGCGGGGCGGTCACCATCGACGGCCAGGGCTTGAACGCCAGCAACGTCGACCGTTTCGAGATCATCACCCGTTCGGCCAAGATCAACGCCAAGATCAACGCACGCCAATTGACCGTGATTGCCGGGCGCAATGACGTCGATGCCCAAAGCCTGAAAACCACGGTGCGTGCCGATGACGGCAGCGAAAAGCCCGAGTTGGCCATCGACTCGTCGGCCCTCGGTGGCATGTACGCCGGCGCGATCAAACTGGTGGGCACCGAAGCCGGCGTGGGCGTGAAACTCGACGGTACGCTGGCAGCCAGTGGCGGCGATATCCAACTCGACGCCAACGGCCACTTGAGCATGGCCCAGGCCTCGGCCGACGGTGCGGTGGAGATCAAGGCAGCGAGCCTTGACGCCCATGGCCCGGTCTACGCGGGCACCACCCTCAAGGCGCAGACCAAGGGCGAACTGAAAAACCACAAGACCCTCGCGGCCCGCGACAGCATCACCCTGGCCAGCAACGGTCGATTGACCAACAACGGCATCATCGAAGCCGGGGTCAACGCCGATAACACCCGCAATGCGGGGGCGACGTCACGCTCGACAGCCAGCACCTCACCAACACCGGTTCAGTGATCGCCAACCGCACCCTCACGGCGACCGTCGCGCAAAGCGTGGATAACAAAGGCGGCACCGTGAGCGCCAGGCAGGCGCTGAACATCACCTCCGGTAGCGTCGATAACCGAAACAAAGGCCAATTGCTCAGCGACGGCACCCAAACCCTGAATGTCAGCGGCCTGCTGGACAACAGCCAGGGCGGCATCATCGACAGCACCGGCGCATTCACCCTGCACGGCACTACCCTGGACAACAGCACCGGCAACCTCACTGGCGCCAGTTCCATCACCCTGGATTTGCTTGGTGACCTGATCAACCGCAACGGCAAATTGGCCAGTGTTGGCCCCCTGCTGGTCCAGCGCGCGGCCCATGTGGATAACAGGGGCGGCAAGATTGCCAGCCAAGGTTTGCTGACGCTGTTCGCCAACAGTGTCGATAACCGGAACAGCGGCACCTTGGCTGCCAACGATGGCCTGGCCCTCACCACAACCGGCCTGTTGCAGAACGGCGCCAACGGCCTGATCCACAGTGAAAAGGCTGGCATCACGCTCATCGCCGGCACGCTCGACAACGACGGCGGGCGCATCGCTGCCAAAGCCGGTGATGCGAGCGTCGACGCTACCGACTTCAACAACGGCAGCGGCAACCTGTTTGCCCGCGATCGCATCCTGTTGCGCGGCATGAATGTGGATAACGGCGGTGAGATCGCCGCTAACCAGATTGACGTGCTCTTGCACGGCGCCCTCGTCAACCGTGGCCTGATCGAAAGCGCCACCACCCTGGATGTCGATACCGCAAGCCTGACCAACAGCGGGCAGATGCGTGCCTTGGGCGCCACAGGCAAAACCCGCTACGCCATCGGCGGGCTGCTCAACAACAGCGGCAGCCTGGAGACCGCCAACACCCAATTGAGCCTGGCGGCCGGCAGCTTCCAGAACACCGGCGGCAAGGTGCTGCATGTGGGCACCGGCGTGCTCGACCTCAGCGGCATCAGCCTTGACGACGTGGGCGGCAGCCTGGTGACCCAAGGTGACCTGACTCTCGATAAAACCAGCTGGACCAACAGCACCGCGATCCAGGCCGGGCGCCTGACCGTCAACGTCACCCACCTGCAGCAGACTGCCACCGGCAAGCTGCTCGGCACCCGCAGCCTGGTGGGCAAAGGCGAGGACTGGACCATTGGCGGTAGCGTCGCCAGCCAAGGCACGCTCGACCTGTCGGTGACCAGCCTGCTCAATGACCATGGCCTGATCTTCAGTGGCGGCGACATGGGCCTGCGCGTGGAACGCCTGAAAAACCTCGGCGCCGCGATCTATGCCATGGGCAACCTGCGTATCGACCGCGATGGCCAGGGCGGGCGCGCCGAAAGCATCATCAACAGCTCATCAAGCATCGAGACCGAAGGCAGCCTGGTGATGGCCGCCGGGCGTATCGAAAACATCCGCACGGTACTCACCACCGAGTCCGGCATCTACAGCGCGTCGATCACCCCCACCGCGTGCATCTTCGGTGTGACGGGCAGCGACTGCGACGGCGGCAAGGAAACCTGGCCGTTTCTTATCAGCGAGCGCGACCGCTTTGTGGTCACCGACGCCTCGGCCGCGTCGAGCATCACCTCTGCCAGCCATATGGCGCTGACCGGTGACACGTTGCTCAACAGCAGCAGTAGCATCGCTGCGGGCGGCAACCTGACGGTAGCAGTCAACCAACTGAGCAACATCGGCATCGTCACTCACGACATCCTCAGCGAACGTATTTTTGCCACCAAACGTGACCGTCACCCAGAGGCCTGGTACCAACTGGCAGCGGCCTTCAACCAACGCTATACGATGGGCGCCGCGGGTTATGACGCCAACAACCTCAACGGTCTTGAAGGCGCACTCGCGGCGTTCATCGGCACTACCCAGCGTGAGTGGGGTTCGCGCAAAATCACCGAACTGGCCCCCTCCGACCAGCGCTACGCTGCCGTTATCCAGGCGGGCGGCGCGGTGGACGTCAAGGCCCAGGCCGGGATCGATAACAGCGTCGTACGCCCGGGCTACACCTATGTCGGCAGCGGCGCCAACACCAACGCGCCGGGTTATTCGACTCAGGTCGCGCTCAACCCGCAACTGCCGCCAGACGTGGCCCAGCAACAGGTCAACCCACTGAGCCTGCCCGGCTTCGACCTGCCAACGGGGGAGAACGGGTTGTTCCACCTCAATGACGGCAAGGGTGTGAACGGTGTGCCCACCAGCCAGTTTGCGGCCAACCCACACAAATACCTGATCGAAACCAACCCGCTGCTCACCGACATGCGTCAGTTCCTGAGCTCGGATTACATGCTGACCAAGCTCGGCTACGACCCTGAGACCGCCCAGCGTCGCTTGGGCGATGGCTTCTACGAACAACGCCTGATCCAGCAGGCCGTGCTCGCCCGCACGGGCCAACGCTTCATCGACGGCCAGACCAGCGACGCCGAGCTGTTCAAGCACCTGATGGACAACGCCATCGGCAGCAAGGATGCCCTCAACCTGTCGGTAGGCGTCAGCCTCACCGCCGAGCAGGTCGCGGCCCTGACCCACGACATTGTGTGGCTGGAAAACGCCACCGTCGCCGGCCAACAAGTGCTGGTGCCGGTGCTGTACATGGCCCAGGCCAACAATCGCCTGGGCCCCAATGGCGCGCTGATTTCCGGCACCGATGTGAACTTGATCACCGGCAGCAACCTCAACAACGCCGGCACCTTGCGCGCCAGTGGCAGCCTGCTGGCGAACGTCGCCGGGAACCTGAGCAACAGCGGCTTGATGCAAGCCGACAACCGCCTCGATTTGTTGGCCGGCAACAACCTGAGCAACCGCGCCGGTGGCGTGATCGCCGGCGGCGCCGTCAACCTCGCGGCCGGTGCCGACCTGCTCAACGAGCGCACGGTGACCACTCATGAGAGCGCCAGCGGCTATCGCACCGAGCGCAAGGACTTTGGCGACAGCGCCGCCCGCATCGAGTCAGCCAGCGCGCTGGCCCTGAAAGCCGGTGGCACTCTCAACAACGTCGGCGGCGTGCTTAAAAGTGGCGCCGACACCACCGTCCAAGCGGCGGGTGACGTCAACCTCACCGCCTCGAAAATCCTGGACAGCGGTAACGTCGGCACAAGTATCCGCTACGCCACTGTCGCTCAGCAGGGCTCAATCATCGATGCGGGTCGTGACCTGCATGTGGTGGCCGGACGCGACATCAGTGTTGTTGCCAGCCAGGTTGAAGCCAAGCGCGATATCCAGTTGATTGCCACCGGCAATCTCAACGCTATCGCAGGCGCCAACGAACAGCATTCGGCGTACGACTCGAAGAAAGTCAAAATCATCGAGGACCACGTGCAGCAAGTGTCCAGCGTGATCAAGGCCGGTGGCGACGCCACCTTGAGCGCCGGGCAGGACTTGCAACTGGTGGCCAGCCACGTCAACGCCGGCAACGAGGCATACCTGGTGGCCGGCAAGAACCTCAACCTTGAGACTGCCGCAGACCAGGACTACAGCTTCTTCAGCAAGACCAAAAAAACCTCCCAGGGCAAGAAATTCCGCCTGGATGAAACCGACGCAGTGAACCATGTCGGCAGCCTGGTGAGTGCGGGCACCCACAGCACGCTGATGGCCGGTGAAAACTTGCTGCTGGCAGGCAGTACCGTCACCGCTGACAAGGGCGCGACCCAGTTGGTCGCGGGCCAGGACGTGAGCATTCTGGCGGTGAGCAATTCCGACAGTGCGCGCCACGAGCGCAAGGAAAGCAAAAGCAGCTGGGGCGGGCTCAAGTCGAGCAAGGTCCAAGACCAGGTCGACGAAAAGCGCACCACCGCGATGGGCAGCATGGTCTCTGGTGAAACCGTCACCGTGGCCGCCAAGCGTGATGCCACCGTGACCGGTTCGGCCCTGGTCAGCACCGGCGACCTCGCTGTGCAAGCAGGCCGCGACCTGACCATCGATGCGGCGCAAAACACCTTCGCCCGCACCGACATGCACAAGGAAAAGAACCGCGACCTCACTGGCGTGTTGACCGGCAACAGCCTCGGCCTGGATGACCTCACCGGCAATCAGAAGCTGTACATCAACAGCTCGAAACACAACGGCACGGCCAATGAAATGACCTTGACCGGCAGCACCATTGGCTCCAGCGCGGGCAATGTGTCGCTAACGGCGGGGCGTGAGTTGACGGTGGTGGCCAGTGATCTGGTGAGCACCAAAAACATGGCGCTCACGGGTGCCAACGTGACCATTACGTCCGGTATGGAAACCGCCCGCCAGACCAGCCAGGACAGCTCCAAAAGCCTGGCCGTTGGCCGTGTGATCGCCGGCACCGTGGTCGATACCGCCAACAGCATCCGTGACGCTGCCGAGGCGGCGCGCAGCTCCGATGATCCGCGGCTCAAGGCCGTGAAAATCGCCCAGGCGGCGCTGTCGTTGTACAACCTCAATAATCAGGCAGGGGAGGTCGCCAAGCAGAGTACCGGCTTCAAGGACAAGACCGGTGGCTCCGCCGGTAACGGCTCACTGATCAAGATCGGCACCGAGCTGGCCAACACCCGTACCAAAAGCAGCAGCGAATACACGGCGCAGACGGCGCACCAGAGCAGCCTCAATGCCGGGGAAAACCTGTCGATCGTGGCAGCGGGCGACGCGCCTGGCATCTTGGGTGACTTGAATATCACCGGCAGTTCGTTGAAAGCCGACAGCCTGCTGTTGTCCGCGAAAAACAACATCGTGATGCAAAGCGCACAGAACACTACCGACCGCAAAAACGATGGTTCGCGCAACAGGACGGCCATCGGTGCCAGCTTCAACATTGGCGAGCAAAACGGCTTCACCCTGGACCTTGGTGCGCAAACGGCCAAGAACCTGGGCTCGGGCGGTTCGGTGACCCAGGTGAACACCACCGTGGACGCCCGCTCGCTGCTGTTACGCAGCGGCCAGGACACTACCCTGGCCGGCGCCCAGGTGCGGGCTGATCGCATCGATGCGGATATCGGCGGCAACCTCACTGTCCTGTCCCGCCAGGACACCGACACGTCCAAGAGCAAGCAGGACAGCGCGGGCTTCGGCGCAAGCATCTGCATACCGCCGTTCTGCTACGGCTCCACTGTCTCGGCGTCTGCAAACCTTGCGGCGTCGAAGATGAACAGCGATTACCAGGCTGTCACCGACCAGAGCGGTTTCTTTGCCGGTACCGGCGGCTACACCATCGATGTGGCCAAGAACACCACCCTGCAAGGGGCGGTGATTGCCAGTGAGGCCACGGCCGACAAGAACCTGCTGTTGACCGACCGACTGTTGGTCAGCGACATCAAGAACAAGAGCGAGATCAAGAGCCAGTCGGCGGGCGTGAGCGTCTCCGGTACTTACAGCGGTGGTGTAGGCACCCTGTCGCCGGGAGCGCTGTACGGCATGGCACTCAACGACTCGGACCACAGCTACACCCGAAGTGCCGTCAGCGAAGGCACGATCGTGGTGCGCAACCCCGAAGGCGCCAATGACCTGGTCGGCCTGAACCGCGACACGGCGAATGCCAACGAGCATCTCGACAAGCCCGATCAAAAAGCCATGCAGGAACGCATGGACCTGATCAAAAGCTCCATGGAGTTGACCAAAGGCATCGGCGACGCCATCGCGGCAGCGCGGATCAAGGCAGCCAACGACGAAAACAGCGACATCAGCAAAGCGACGAAGCAGAAGCTGATCGACGAAGGCGTCGTCAGCCCGACCCAGGCCCAGATCAGCCAGCGCGCCCAAGAGGATTATGGCGTTGGCAGCAGCTTCCAGAAGGCCAGCCAGGCGGTGACCGCCGTGGTGCAAGCGGCCATGGGCGGCAGCATCGGTGGCGCCATGGCGGGCGCTGCGGCGCCGTATCTGGCGCAGACCGTCAAGCAGATGACCGAGGGTGATCCAAATGCCAACCTGATGGCTCACGCCGTGTTGGGTGCGGTGCTGGCACGTGCCGGTGGAAACTCGGCGTTGGCGGGGGCGGCGGGGGCTTTGGCAGCAGAGGAAACCGCGCGGCTGATCAAAGAGAACCTGTATGGGAATGTCAGCAGCGATAACCTGACGCCAGCGCAAAAACAAACCATCTCGAGCCTCTCTACATTGGCGGCCGGGCTTTCTGGGTCGTTGAGCGGTAAGGGGGCGTTGGATGCGGTCGCAGCGGCTCAAACCGGGAAAAACGCAGTTGAAAATAACTATCTGAGCGTTCCGGAGGCCAAGCGCAAGTTCTCGCTTCGGTACAAGCAAGCCCAGGGCACCATCACCGACGCAGAAAAAGAAGAACTCGTACAACTGGACCTGACCGACAAAAGCCGCGATAGCGCCATCAAGGCAGCCTGTACGCCCGGCAATCTGTCCAGTACCGCCTGCAGCAACCTGATCGGGCCTGCGCAGAAAGCCCTGGCTCAATACGACGAGTCCGTCGCCGTGCGCTTGCTCTACAAAGAGCTTTACCCGGCAGATGCAAAAAATGCGGAGGCGGCCCTACGCGGCCTGAGCGCTGAGCACATTCTGCGTGATGTCGTGTTGAACAACCTTACGGAAGGCTCTGGTCTGACGCGCGCAGAGATGGAACAGCGCTATGACTTGGCCATGACACTACAAACCGTGGTCGGGGTGCTTGCCGGGGGCTATGGATTGAAGGGCTTGGGGGCCGGTTCAAAAGTACCGACGACGGCCTTGGTGTCCGGGGAAACCAAGGTTGTGGGAAGCACAAAACCGGCAGCCAACGACGCGAGCTTTGATGTTCCCAAGGGCTATACCCAGGCAAATGATGGCAGCGTGACAGGCCCCGGTGGCGGGGTCTACAAAGCCACCGGTACGCAGGATGCCACTGGCAATCAGATTTACCTGGCCGCCAATGGCAACTACTACACACTGACGGCAGAGCGTTCAACGCGCATTGTTTCACCTAATCCGCCGTCCGAAATTGGTTCAACAGGCAAGGTTGGAGAGGATGCACTCAAGCCGTTGGGCGGCCAGTCCCAAGCCTTTTTCGATACGAGTCTGGGGCCTCGGTTTGTCGACCAGTTGGCCCCAGGCGCCAAGGCGCATGAGTCCAAGGTGGGCTACACATCACTCGATGCCAATACCGCCCTGCAAGTGGCCAAGGATGCGGAGTTGATACAACGAGGTTTGGTCAATGACGTAACATGGAATTTTTTCAGAAGCCCTATTACCGGACGTGTAGGCCCGGCGCCAGCACTTGAAAAAGCGTTGTCCGATGCGGGCATTAAGATAAAGGTGCATTGAACATGACATTTACCACGGCCTATACGCCCGTCAGCGCAGCGTTTGCATCTATGGGGGCCCAGGAACTCAAGAGCTTCTTCGAGGGGTTTATGCTCAATAAACCCTACTGCCTTGACGATCTGATTCAGGCGGTTTGGCAGACACCGGGGTACGAGCAGTGGAGCGCGGATTTCTCTCCAGAGTCGCTGGATGTGCTGGGCGAATGGTTTGCCGCGCGGATATCCGATAGCGCTCAAACCGCAAAGGATGCAGCGGTGCGTGATATGTCCGACGAAGAAAAAGCCCTGGCTGTGGCAGTTGGCATGTACTACGGCGAAGTGGCCGTTAGAAATAACCCGCAACTGGGTTGGCATCAATTGAAAGGCAACAAGAAACAAGCCGATTACGGTCAGCCGGTTATTTCTGACTCGGGCAAGCTTCCCACCAACCCCGTGCGGGTCGCGCATGCCTTTGCGAGTGGTATTGCAGATGGATCAAAGGCAGCCGGTCGACTTAGAGAAACATATGATTACTGGATGCAATTGATCCGGTGAATTCAGTCGGGCGGGTAACGGTTTTTGGATCCTTAAATTCTGCTTGAAATGGGTTCATCCATGATTCGCGCAACGTTGGGAGATGAGCAGTACTGGAGCGACCGCAAGGCCAAGGACCTGCAGTGGATAGAGCGCGCCAGCAAAACCCTGGCAGAACCTTCGGCCAACCCGGCGTATCGGGCGCAATTTGCATTCGACTTCGCAAAAGACAATTTGCGTGCAGCGGTGAGAACCTACTCGCGGGGAGACAATGTTGCTGAGATGGCCGCTTATTTTCCCGGTGTCCTGGATGCATGGGAGTTGTCCAACGCTGTCGCTGATAAGTTTTGCGCCGAGAACACGCTTCAGACGTGTCGGGACTGGCGTTTCGAACTGACGGATTTGAACCATTACATCTGGTGTTTCTGGCTGGTGGGTTTGGCGCTTGCTCTTTCTGTGCCGCGCGCGCAGTGGCTGCGTTTGGTTGCCTTGATTGGCGAGGGTGGACAGGATGTTCTCCTGGACCGTGTCATTGCGTCCCAGGAGCCCGAGCGGGTCATCGGGGACACAATGCTTCACGCCAAGCCTTATGCGCGACTGCTCAAGGCAATTGATGCGCCACCTGATCAACAGGCTGCTCTGTTACAGGCGTTCGTGGACCATTGGTACGTGGAGTTGAACCGACGTGGCAAACAGCAACCCTGGTGGTACGTCTACGGTGACCCCGTAAAACATCCACTTGAGATGGGCAGCTACTTCGGGCGGTGGTGCTTTGAAGCCGTGGCGGCGGTGAAGGTATTTGGACTGGATGATCAAGGCTGCATCGGGCATGAGCACTACCCCGGCGATCTGCTTCACGCCAGCAACGAGATTTCAACGCCGGCCCGTACTGAGGCGAAGCCGGGGTGGTGGTCACGGCTGCTGGGCAAGTGCCGCGAATGAACCGTTCAATGGCGCTTTCTGGAGTGCCTCAGGCAGGTCTGGCGAACCATTCAAGGATGATCCGCATGCAGTCAGTGTTTTATAGATACAGGTACTGGCTAGGGGCGCTGTTGTTGGTCGCCACGTTGCTCAATTGCTTTTTGAGATTTGGCGACGGGGGAAGCCTTTTATCAGCGCCCTGATGCTCCAGTTGTGGTTTGGACAAGCGGTATTCGCCTATTTTCGGGGCGGCTGGGTATCTATCGGCCCGGGCGGTTTAGGTAAAGATGCCCCTGCTGTGGCGCGAGCGTCTCTGGCGGCGGTCGCTTTTTTATATACCTGTTGGGTTTTTTTGGGCGTTTGGTAGGTGATAGGGAGGTCGGCCCATGAGTATTGAGCAACAAGTCGAAGTGTTGAATGCGCTGACGCAAATCATGCATGACTCAGCGTCTGGGCAGTACGACGAGATGCGCTGTGAATTTGATTATGAGGTCTACGACGATGGATGGTCTGTGGGCTCAAAATTTTCATTTGTCCGAGACGGTTTGTTTGTCAGCGAACTACTGGACGACCCTGAGGATGAAGCCTCCAGCCTCGTCCATAAATTGCATGGGTTGATGACGTCGCACACCAGCGGTGATTGGACAAAATTCGTGTTGGCGATCGATCCAACAGGCAAGGCGACGACTCGATTCGCCTATGAGCCAGATGTGAGGGCAACCGGTGAATTATGAACTGACCGAGGGCAGCTCAACCCTCCCGCTGAATCGGAAGTTCTCGACGGGCTGTTGAGCGCCCAGGGCTGTTTGCTTCCGTGCAGCTATCTCGACTTCCTGAAAGAGCACGATGGTGGTGAAGGCTTCTTGGCCGACAACTTCATCATGTTGTGGCGCGCTCATGAGCTGATCGACTTCAACCGGGAATATGAAGTCGCCGTTCATGCGCCGGGCATTTTTTGTTCGCTTCAACGGGGGTGGCGAGGCCTATGGTTTCGACACGCAGGATGCGGCCCTGCCCATCGTGCGCCTCCCGTTCATTGGCATGGGGCACCGCTATGCCGAGGTCGTAGCGCGTGACCTGCCTGAACTGTTTGCTCGATTGGCGGATCGCAATGACTGCTCATAAAAAAACGGCGCGCCCCAAGGGCATGGAGTTGTTCGAGATCACCCCAGTGATTCTGGGTGGAGACCCCGTCAGCCCTGAAAACAAAACCTGGTTGACCCGGCAACAACATTTTCAAGCCGTACGTTACTGGAACCGGATCATCAGTGATCTGCGTAAACAACAGCCTTGATGCACTGAGGCCTTCAATCGATTTATCAAGGACGGTCAATGAAACCCGCAAAACTCTCCCTGCAAGCCTTTCTGATGTCCTGCCTGGTGGCGGGCTGGGGCCTGGTCTACGTGGGCCGCATCAAATGGGCGATTTGGGTCGCTGCGTTCATGTACACCGGCGTGGTGTTGCTCGGCGTGTTTGGCCTGAGTGCGTCGCCCGTCGGGCTCTACGTTCTCTTCGGGTTTATTGTCACGGTCAAGCTTGCGTCGGCGATCGTGTCGGCAGTGTTGGCCCGTCGCTACAACGGCCCGCCGGATGTGCCGCGTAAACGTTTCCATGCGCTGTATGTCGGTGTGCTGATCGTGATCACCTTCGTTTTGATGGAGGTGTTGCGAGTACCGCTGATGGGGTTCAAGAACTACTACATCCCGACTGGCTCAATGTCGCCGACGGTGTCGGTAGGTGACTACATCGTGACCGATCTCAAGCCCGGTACGCCCCAGGTTGGCGATATCGTGGTGTACCGCTGGAACGGTACCGAGGCGATCAAGCGTGTGGCGGGTGTTGGCGGCGATACCTTGGCTATCGTCAACGGTGAGCTGATCCGCAACGGCGAAAACCTCGGGTTGTTTCATGCGCCCGCAGACCGGGTGGAAGGCCCGGCGTCAATGACGCTTGCACCGGTCAAGGTCGAACCCGGGCATGTCTATCTGCTGGGCGATAACCGCTACAACAGCAACGACAGCCGCTTCATGGGGCAAGTGGCGGTCGAGGACGTGGTGGGCAAAGTGACGGGGATCTGGTTTTCCGAAGATCGCTCGCGAATCGGCACCCGGTTTCCCTGACCTGTAGTGAGCGGGCTTGCCCCGCGCCGCGGTGTGTCAGGTAAGCATGAGGTTCTGACACACCGCAGCGCGGGTGTAGAACCGTAGACATCCTTACATCTGAAACCGGAGACATCGTTTACACATTTGAAGCTTGGACGCGGCTCATTCCTCGTCCAAGCCTCCCCAGGGATAATCACACAGGTAAAGATCCCAAACATCTTCTTCAACTTCCTTGAGCGCAATCCGTTCTCCTGATAGTGCTTCGCTAACAAACACCAACTTTCCTTTCCACATGATCGAGCCGTTTTTCCTTACGCTTCGTACTTTCATTTCCGCCGCATATTCCACATCCGGCAAGCATCCTGGATAAGGTCGATTAGACGGCACATACAGCTCTCCTGGGCGCTTCATGCCGAGCGCCTCGTGGGGGCGTATGTAATTGAATTCATGTCGAAAGTGCTCTAGAAAAAGCTGCTGCTCAACCAGGTTTTTCCCAATCGGTAGCTCTAACTTCATACTGCGATGCATCCGTTCATGCCGGCCATTTTGGTCCGGTCTTCCCGGCATGGTTCGCTCCGGATATATACCCAAACGGATCCACCAAACGGCCAGTGTGGACATTCTTGCCAGGCCTGGAGACGCAAAAGGAACGCCGTTGTCAGACCGAATGACTTCAGGCATTCCGTACTCATGGAAAAGCCTCTCAAATGCTTGTTTTACAGGCTTGGTCATGATCCTGGAGTGAGCTCTGCACGCCAAAAATCATACGAGAGGCATGGTCTGTAACGGTTAAGGGATAGCACATATGGGCGTTGAGCATCTTGAACTGCCCTTTGTAGTCAGCGCACCACGTATTGTTGGGCTCGTTGGCTTCGCGCATTTCCCTGTGACCGGTACTGTGCCGTCGTTTGAAGCGTCGTTTTTGACCAGCCCAAGACGGTCAAGCCATTGGCCTGCCGTGCTTGGAGATGGCCAGGCGACCGACGAATCATCGATTCCTAATAGCCTGACAAGCTTCTTCGGCCCCCATTCATAGTGGGCTTCTTTCATCGCCACTATGCGAGCCAAGATCTCATCGTCAGTCTTGTTTGGGCTGTTATGGGGTCGTCGAGATAGCTCTGCCAACGACTTTAAATCTCCTTCAACGTGACGGGAGATCCATTTATCTACAGTCGGTCGACTGACGCCGAAGCGCCGAGCTAACTGGCTTTTGGTGAAGTCACCAGAAAGCCAGTCGATGACCAGTTTGATTCGTTGATCCATGGGAGACTCTTGGTTCCAGGGCATGATCAGTTACCTCCTGATCATGCGTAATAACCTGTAAACCATGTCCCCGGTTAGAAATGTAAACGATGTCCCCGGTCTGTACCGGGGCAAGCCCGCTCACTACATTGATCAGAGGAGTTTGCGCTGTACGGCTTCGTCCAGTGTGCTGCGCGTCAGCGCTTCCACCACTTCCCGGCCGTCAGCCTGGAACGGGATGCCCACGATCAGCACCAGCTGCATCCAGGTGCGCACCGACTCGCTCTTCTTGACCCGGCCCAGCTCTTTGCCGTCCTTGTCCTTGAACACGGTTTCCAGGGTGAAGGTGTTTTTCGCCGTGGTCGGGATGATGAAGAACGTCACGCCGGTGATGATCGCCGAGGCCATGCTGAACTGTTCGTTGTTGTACAGGGTGGCGTCGGCGTAGATGTCCGATTCGACCTTGTCAGTGCTCACCCGTGCAAAGCGGTTGGACTGGCGAAACGAGTCGGCCACGGCCTTTTCCCACAGTGCTGCCGGTGCGCCGGGAGCCGCATTGCCCGGGCCGCTGTTGACCTGGTTCAGGGTCGTGGTGCGTACGTACGCTGTCGGCTTTTGTGCCGGCGCGTTGGCGGTCGGTGGCCAGGTCTGCACGGCGGGCAATTCGTGTTGCGAGTAGGACACGCAGCCGGTCAGCAAGACTGCGGCGAGTACCAGGCTGTGCTTGATCAATCCTTTCATGTGTTACTCCTTGGGCAGCTTGGCGGTAGCGGAATCGAGCAATTGGGACACCAGATCATTCAACTGTTTGGCACCCATGGTCGGTGCCCAGTATTCGCGGCCATACAAGCCCACATTGCGTTCGAACTTGACCTCTTCTTTCGCGCTGGCCAGTTCCTTGCCGTCACGATCGACGATCACCAGGTTGCCTGCTACGTCGAAGGTATCGACGAAGATGGGGCCATTGACCCAGATCCAGATGGTCAGCGTCAGCAATGCACCCGGCACGTAGGCGGGATGCACACCACGGTGGCCCTTGAGGGAGGTCATGTTGAATTTCAGCGACACATCGTTCTCCCCCAAGCGCGTAGGGAATTCGGTGACCTGCTTGAAGTAGCCGGCGCTGCGCACGTACTGGTTGAGCTGAACCGTAAGGGAGTGGCTGATCGCGGTCTTGTTGGCGTCGTTGACGTCGCTGGCCGTCACGCTCACATCGGCGATTTGCGCGCTGCGCGGGCTGCTGGTGGACGCCTGATGGGGCGGGGCACCGATGGGACCGGTGACGGTGTAGGACACACAGCCAGTCATCGATAATGCGGCAACGAGCGCCGTCGCCCGAAAGAGGGTTTTCAACACGCTATGTCCCTATAAGTGAACGAACCAAGTCACTGTTTCGACCTGCTGGCGCGGAACTTGAGCGAGTCATTTTTATATTTGAAAAGCACCCTCGGCTGGGTTTCGAGCGGCAGAACACAGGAGTACAGTCGCGGCCAATGTTCCCAGTTCGATACGTATATCCAGCCCGCTGAATCAAAGTGCCCCGCGTGATGAATCCGAGCAAATACCCCTATCTGAAAGTGTTCTTCGCCTTCTGGTTTACCCCGCTGGCCGTGGGCGTGGTAGCAAGCCCGGTGATCTTTGTGGCCACGCTGGCGCAACTGTTCAGTAACCCGCGCGCGCTTGGCGAGGTGGTCGGGCTTGAGCTCTGGATGGTGTTTTTCTCGACGCCCGTGCTGGCGCAGTTGGTTTACTTGGTGCCGGCGCTGGGTTTTGCACTGTTCGTCACGTTGTGTGCCTTCAGGAAGGGCCGTCGGGCTTACAAAATTATCGCGTTGAGCGGCGGGACCGTCGCTTTCTTGTGGATAACCTGGCTGGCCTCTGTGGTGCTGCGCAAAAGTGACGGTTTTTGGTTTGCTGACAATGCCTTACCGCTGATATCGGCGTTTTTCATTGGTGCGGTTGGCTGCGGATTGATGGCGCTTATCGTGCTGCCGGCGCCGCCAGGCGTAGATGAAACATTCGGGCAGGCCCCTCAAACCCCTTGAGAAGCCCTCTCAACTCCGTAAAATGCCGCGATTGTTTAAAACACGATACTTTTCAGGGACGAAATCAGACATGCGTGCGTTTGCCGTATTCCTCATCGCTGGCCTCATGGCGGGCTGCGCCTCCAAGCCGGCGTATTACATCTCACCGGCACCGGTCACTATTCCCAAGACGGCTACTTACTGGGTCGACACGTTCAATGTGGAGGTGGGCGGCAAAAGTAAGCACTTCATGCCCGACGACAAGGTTCGCAAAGAACTCGGTGTCGATCTGGTCGACCGTTTGCTCAAGGCCAAGCGTTACGCCACCAGCAAGGAAAGCGCCGACTATTTGCTGGAGGTAGATATCGTCTATGTGCGCCATATCATCGACTCCAACGGCGGGCTCTCGACCCTGGTGATTGATGACGGCACCATCCTGCAAAGCATCGATTTCGGCTACAAGGTCAAGGTCAAGAAAGCCGGGACCGAAGTGCTGCACTTCGCCCAGGACCGCTCAGGCCTGGTGCCCAACAACTGGGCCGGCCAAGCGCAGCAATGGCGGACCATCGGCGGCATCATCACCAACTCCGGCAACGCCAGTGTCGAGCGACATTTCACTGGCGGGCTTAGCCGCTACATCATCGACGACCTGCGGGATATTCCCTCCCGCTAGCGATACCTGCTGCATCCGATCTCTCACCCCAGGAGCACCGCGTGAAAACACTGTCCAAAATCCTGCTGTCGGGCCTCACCGCCGCAGCGCTGTTGACCGTGGCCGGTTGCGCCACGGAGAGCAACCGCGCGTTGCCGGTGGAACAAGTTGCCAGCGCCAACGTGGCTTATTCGGGCGTACGCGTACCGATTGCCGTGGGCAAGTTCGATAACCGCTCCAGCTACATGCGCGGCATCTTCTCTGACGGCGTCGACCGCCTCGGTGGCCAGGCCAAGACCATCCTGATCACTCACCTGCAGCAGACCAACCGCTTCAGCGTGCTGGACCGCGACAACATGGGCGAAATCTCCCAGGAAGCCGCGATCAAAGGCACCGTGCAGAAGCTCAAGGGCGCTGACTACGTAGTGACCGGGGACGTGACCGAGTTCGGCCGCAAAGAAACCGGTGACCGCCAGCTGTTCGGCATCCTCGGCCGTGGCAAGACCCAAGTGGCCTACGCCAAAGTCGCGTTGAATATCGTCAACATCAGCACCTCTGAAGTGGTGTATTCCACCCAAGGCGCCGGTGAGTACGCGCTGTCCAACCGTGAAGTGGTCGGCTTTGGCGGCACCGCCAGCTACGACTCCACCCTCAATGGCAAGGTCCTCGACCTGGCCATGCGCGAAGCCATCAACCGCCTTGTCGACGGCATCAACGCCGGCGCCTGGAACCCGCGCAACTGATCAGCAGCCTCTAAAGGAGCAGTACAAGGATGAGCAAGGCAGTCAAGTTGGCGCTGATGCTGACAGCAACCGCAGTAGTCGCCGGGTGCCATACGGCGCCCCAGCCCCTGTATCAATGGGAAAGCTACCAGCCGCAGGTGTATGAGTACTTCAAGGGTGAGCCCAAGGAGGCGCAGGTCGAGGCATTGGAGCGCGATCTGCAGAAGATCAACGCCAGTGGTCGCAAGGCCCCGCCCGGCTACCACGCCCACCTGGGCATGCTGTACCTGAGCATGGGCAAGGATGACCAGATGGTGCAGGAGTTCCGCACCGAGAAGGCGCTGTTCCCCGAGTCCGCCTCGTACATGGACTTCTTGCTGAAAAACGCCAAGACCGGAGTCGCCACTAAATGAGCCTATTGAAACTCACCGGCGCCTTGCTGGCCCTGGCCTTGCTCGGCGGTTGCGCCGCGCCCAAGACCATCGACTACACCGCGTACAAACAGGCGCGGCCAAAGTCGATCCTGGTATTGCCGCCACTCAATGAGTCGCCGGAAGTACAGGCGTCCTACAGCCTGGTGTCGCAAGTGACCTACCCGTTGGCAGAAGCCGGCTACTACGTGCTGCCGATTGCCCTGGTGGACGAAACCTTCCGCCAGAACGGCTTGACCACCGCCAACGACATCCAGGCCGTGCCGCCGACCAAACTGCATGACATCTTCGGTGCGGACGCGGCGCTGTACATCACCGTCACCGAGTACGGCACCAAGTACATGCTGATCTCCAGCGACACCGCGGTGACGGCCTCGGCCAAACTGGTCGACCTGCGCACCGGCACCACCCTGTGGACCGGTTCGGCGCGCGCCTCCAGCGAGGAAGGCAACAACAACAGCGGCGGCCTGATCGGCATGCTGATCACTGCGGCGGTCAAGCAGGTGATCAACAGCTCCACCGATGCGGCGCATCCGATTGCCGGCATTACCAGTGCGCGCTTGCTGTCGCCAGGGCAACGCACCGGGATCCTGTACGGTCCGCGTAACCCGAAATACGGCACGGACTGATCTCACTGTGGGAGCGGGCTTGTCCGCTCCCGCATTGATTGAAGTGTGTCAGCAAGCAACTCGAATTAACCCGAATCTTGCACATCCTGCGTCTGACCTTGTGAACGGATTATTCATTCACGAGGTTCAGCCCATGTCCCGTCCTTTGCTCTTCCTGCGTCCTGCTGCCCAGGGCTTTGCCGTTACCTTGCTGGTGGCGCTGGCCGGGTGTGGGCTGTCTTCTTCGCGTGATGTGGCCAAGCCGTCCGAGGCGGCGCCTGTTTCCGAGCTGCAAAGCGAACCGGTGCACGGTGTGCTGAGCAAGCGCATGGCGTTACCTGCACCGATGACCACGCGCCTGGTGATGCAGGAATCGGCAGCCATGGCGTATCGCAGCGAACCGCGCGAGCAATACAAAAACCTGCCCGACAACCCAGTGCATCGCGTGGCCGAAACGCCGGTGTCCACGTTCAGCGTCGACGTCGACACAGGCAGCTATGCGAACGTAAGACGCTTCCTCAACCAAGGCCGCCTGCCGCCCGAGGGCGCTGTGCGACTGGAAGAAATGGTCAACTACTTTCCCTACAGCTACGCGTTGCCTACCGATGGCTCGCCTTTTGGCGTGACCACCGAAGTCGCCGCTACGCCGTGGAACCCGCACACCCAATTGCTGCGTATCGGCATCAAGGCGTCCGACCGCGCCGTGGCGGACCTGGCGCCGGCCAACCTGGTATTCCTGGTGGATGTGTCCGGCTCCATGGACCGTCGCGAAGGCTTGCCGCTGGTGAAAAGTACGCTGAAATTGCTGGTGGATCAGTTGCGCGATCAGGACCGTGTTTCGCTTGTGGTGTACGCCGGTGAATCGCGAGTAGTGCTCACACCCACCTCGGGCCGCGACAAGACCAAGATCCGCAACGCCATCGACCAACTCACCGCTGGCGGCTCGACTGCAGGTGCATCGGGCATCGAGCTGGCTTACCAGATGGCCCGTGAAGGCTTTATCGACAAGGGTATCAACCGCATCCTGCTGGCCACCGACGGTGACTTCAACGTGGGCGTCAGCGACTTCGACAGCCTCAAGCAGATGGCCGTGGACCAGCGCAAAAGCGGCGTATCGCTGACCACCCTGGGTTTCGGTGTGGATAACTACAACGAACACCTGATGGAGCAACTGGCCGATGCCGGCGACGGTAACTACGCCTATATCGACAACCTGCGCGAAGCCCGCAAGGTGTTGGTGGAGCAACTCAGCTCGACCCTGGCGGTGGTGGCGCGGGATGTGAAGTTACAGGTGGAATTCAACCCTGCACGGGTCAGTGAATATCGTCTGCTTGGTTATGAAAACCGTGCGTTGAAGCGTGAGGATTTTAATAACGACAAGGTCGACGCGGGTGAAATCGGTGCAGGGCATACGGTTACTGCGCTGTACGAAATCGTGCCGAAGGGCGAGAAGGGGTGGTTGGAACCTTTGCGTTACGCTGCTGCGCCTGCGGCCGAGGAAAAAACCGGCGAGTTGGCGATGCTGCGTGTGCGTTTCAAGCCTGCGACGGGCGGTGACAGCCAGTTGATCGAGCGTCCCATCAGTGATGTAACGCGCAAACCTAGCGACGATCTGCGCTTTGCCGCAGCCGTGGCAGCCTTCGCCCAACAGCTCAAGAGCGATGGCCGCTACACTGGCAGCATGAGTTTGCGCGACACCGCCGCACTGGCCCGCTCGGCCCGAGGCGATGACCCGTTCGGACTGCGTAATGAGTTTGTGCAATTGGTGGAGCTGGCCCAGAGCCTCAAGCGTTGATGCTGAGCGTAACAACGATCCCCCGAAAGGAGTCCGCCACCCACATGGCCGTTCCAGATGACCTACCCAGCGACGAGTCGCTGCTGGCCCGCTATCGAACCGGCGACAGCGCCGCGTTCGAAGCCTTGTACGCAAGGCACCGCCAAGGCCTGTACCGTTTCCTCGTGTCCCTGAGCAACAAAGCCGAACTGGCCGAAGAAATCTACCAGGAGACCTGGCTCAGCCTGATCCGCAGCGCCACCCAGCCACAGGGCCGCGCGAGTTTTCGTACATGGCTGTTCCAGATTGCCCGCAACCGTCTCATCGATTACTGGCGCAAGCACGGCATTCACAACCCCTTGCACGACAGCTACGACGAGCAACTCCACGCCCAGCCCGATGACAGCGCCGGCCCCGAGCAGCAACTGAGCCTGAGCCGCGACCAGGCGCGGCTCGACGCCGCGCTGCAAGACTTGCCCGAAGACCAGCGCGAAGTCTTCCTGCTGCGCTTGCACGGCGACCTCGAAGTGCCGCAAATCGCCGCCCTCATCGGCGCCCCGCTGGAAAACCGTAAAAAGCCGCCTGCGTTACGCCCAGCAGAAACTGCGTCGTCTGCTGGCCGAGGAGATACCCGCATGACTGACTCTCGACATACGCCAGATCCCGATGACGTGCTGCTCCAGCACTATCGTCAACACACCACCGGCGAACCGCCTGCGTCCCTCGACGCCTTCATCCTCGCCACCGCCCACCGCGAAGCCCCGGCCCCGCAGCCGATCGTGTGGCAACGCTGGCTGCAAGCCTGCCAGCGCCCGCGCTGGCAAATGGCATTCGCCACCGTGGCCGGTTTGGCACTGATGATCGGCGTAGTCATGCGCTCGCCCGTGCCGCAACCGGAGATATCCACTGCCACCTTCTCCGCGCTCCACGAAGAGGCCACCCGCCCGGCACCGCCGATGATGTCCGCTCCCGCCCCGGTAGCCCGTCTTGCCGTTGCCCCTCAAGCAGAGAGTGCGCAGGCCATGGGCTCGATGGCAGATCAGCCCAGCGCCAAGCTGAGCAAGCGTGCGCCGGTGGCATTGCCTTCGTTGGAGGAAGGGTTACAGGAGATTGTGAGGCTGCGTGAGGCCGGGCAGGCGAGGGCGGCGGATGAGAAGCTGCTGGCGTTGCATGAGCGCTTCCCCGAGGAGGATTTGCCGGCGAGGTTGGAGGCGTTGGAGCGATGAGTAATTGCAGCCCCGCTGTTCGATAGTGCCTGTCAGCGGGGTTGCGGGTTTTCTTGAGCCTGATCAGTAATTAATTCTCAACTCGGAATAGTTGAAAATAGGTGGCGGCATGGGTTCTTAGTTTTCTTTAATTCGATGTATTAAAGTTTTCGGAATGTAAAAAAATAAAATATAAGAAGCCACTGACAGGAAATAGAAAAGTATTAGCTGCAGACAGGCAAAGAAAGCGTACATAACAGGGGTGGATCCAAATAGTCGTGATCTTGTGTGGCGTACCGCTAAGTCAGATGAAAAAATATAATGTGTAATAATTACGAAAAAAAGCAATGCGCAAAAAAGCATCAAAACTATCGCGTGTTTAGCGATTGTAATATGGCCGTAGGCGCTTGGGTCAGCAGCGACATTTCGTCGTGCCAATATACAAAAGCCTATACCTAAAGCCGGGCCCGCAAGGCTGATGTAGTTTGCAATTACTTTTGAGGCGAGTGGAAAGTTAGATGACCATAAGCCCACTTGTCCAAGAAGATGCTTGTCAATAAAAAGGTTGAGGTGGATAAAGAAGTCATGCTCAGCGTAGGTTGGGATTACTAAGGCGGCGATCATTATAGGTGTCATGGTGATCACTAGATATAAGTATGGGATGTAAAACTCCAGCTTGTCTTTGTTTTTACCATTCATTTTTCTGGCTCGGACGCTGTCAAAATATCCAGCCAGGTTTTCTGGCTGGATAGGATTCGGTGGGGCTATTGTAATAGATAGTCATTGATAAGGTTAGCGCTATCTGCATTAATAAAGGATGCGACAGCCGCCATGGTTAGTGCGATTAAAATTATACCTAATGTAGTGCTGGCAAGTACGGGAGTCGCAACTGCTGCGGTGAAGGCAATCAGTGCCTGTGCTCCAAGGCCTACCGCAAACGCCTCTAGCTCTAACAGTAATGGTTTCCAATCACCGTGTTCGAATCCAAATACCGTTTTGTCGTAGATGGCCCCTGCCTGAAAAACATTGCCAATAACTCCAAAACCTCGCGCTAACCGTTTCAAATTGTCGGCGAAGGTAGCTTTGTCTAGCGCTTTAAGTGCGTCTACAACAGCTTTGGAGTCTTGACTATTTAAATGAAGCCTGGGGTTTTTCCTGATTTTTTCAAACGTGGCCATTGCCTCGTGGTAGCTCCTGATCTTTTTGCCTGAAACGTCGGACTGCAAGGCTTTGGAGATTTCACTGATTTTCTCCCCATACTGTTGAAGTATTCTCTCATTCATTGTGGAAATAAAACTTATTCCGTCAATGAGATCTTGTTTTGTTTTTTCGGCTGCCTGTGGATCAACGAGTAGCCTCTCTTCATGTACGGTAGCTAACGCCAAGTTTAATAATCTTGCTTTTTCAATAAGTATTTTAGCTTCATAAGCAGCCCTGTACGATTCAACCCACTTTTCTGCAAAGTAACCTCGATTGGCCGGTACCCCAGGTGGAACAGGCCACGTAGACGTTGTGGTATCTATTCCATAGTACGCATTTGCGATTGCCGACTGGCGTTGTAGCAGCGTTGTACTCTCTGCGATACGCAATTCAATACCTGCCCTAACCCTATCGAGTTTTTTCTTCGGGAGTATCACCTTGGGCCGCTGCCGCATTTTTTGCGGCGGATACCTCATGCTCTACGGTGTTTGGAAGTGCTGCGATTACGCTGATGTAGTTCTCGTCGACGTCGAAGAGTTTATTGGCCAGCTCATTGATAACCTCCCCCAAAAGTATGCGTCCCACTTGGAAAGGATCTGTTGAGCTTAGTGGCGGCTCCTGAAACGTGCCGCCAAATCCTATCGATTCTCTTGCTGTAATAGGGATGGGGGCGAGCTCATATGTGTTTGACCCGATCTGAATGTGTGGTCCAAGATATATAGTAGAGTTTGACATCTATTTCCCCTTTTCTACTTAAACAGGCCCAGTGGTTTTAGGTCCTGTGTTGTCGGATAGGTACCTAGTTTGTCGTGTAGGACGATTAGGTCTTTTTCCTACAGTGAACTCCTACAGTTGTGCAGTGTTCGTTCTTTAGAATGAGTAACGGGGAAACTGTATATAAAATTGTGTGTGATATTGGTGGGGAAGTGTGACCATTAGTAAGTCAGCATTAACTACGGGCTGCTCATTTTATTAAGCGAATTGACGGGCGGGGCGTACTTGTATTTGCATAAAGCGAATCCTGGCGGGTTTTTTTGCTCTGTAGCGTAGGCGTGTGTGGCGGGGGGCTGGATATGAGTCGTCTCTTCGGGACTGACATAGTTACAAATATGCGGTAATACTTTACGCAAAGTGCCAAACATCGTGGCCTCAGTCAGACGTCACCCGCACATCAAATCGAGCGGATAAGGCACGGCCCACAAAAAGCCCCAAGTCTTTCGACCTGGGGCTTTTTTCATCGTATCTGGTGCACCCGGCGGGATTCGAACCCACGACCCCTGCCTTCGGAGGGCAGTACTCTATCCAGCTGAGCTACGGATGCTTGTGCGGGCGACATCATACCCATGTCGACCTTGGGCGTCCATGCTGGGTTTTGGCCGTTGAACGGTAGGAAATCGGCACGCTACGGCCCTAAGCCGGGCGCCGTCGGTCAAGGTGTTGGAACCTGGCCCGAGTACGCTGATCAGAAAGATTCGGCAAATGCGCCGTTTTCGTTCTTTTTTTCGAACAGACTATTGCCCTGTACCCCCATTGATCCTAGGATTCGTTTGAGATTTCAAACGCTCCGTGTCCCGTGCGCCATTTACTTCCTCGCGTGCTGGGGCTGATTTCCCTGACGGCAGCCCACAAGGCGCCTTTCAACAACTCTAATTCGCTCCGCGTGCGCGCGGTGCTGTTAAGGAAAGCCGACATGCAGCTTAAAGATGCCCAGTTGTTCCGCCAGCAAGCCTTTATCGATGGCGCTTGGGTCGATGCGGACAACGGTCAGACCATCAAGGTCAACAACCCTGCCACGGGCGAAATTCTCGGTACCGTGCCGAAGATGGGCGCCGCTGAAACTCGCCGCGCCATCGAAGCTGCCGACAAGGCCTTGCCGGCCTGGCGTGCGCTGACCGCCAAGGAGCGCGCCAACAAGCTGCGCCGTTGGTTTGAACTGCTGATCGAAAACCAGGAAGACCTCGGTCGCCTGATGACCCTCGAACAAGGCAAGCCGCTGGCAGAAGCCAAGGGCGAAATCGTCTACGCCGCGTCCTTTATCGAGTGGTTCGCCGAAGAAGCCAAGCGCATCTATGGCGACGTTATTCCCGGCCACCAGCCGGACAAGCGCCTGATCGTGATCAAGCAGCCTATCGGCGTGACCGCTGCCATCACCCCGTGGAACTTCCCTGCGGCGATGATCACCCGTAAAGCCGGCCCGGCCCTGGCTGCCGGTTGCACCATGGTGATCAAGCCTGCTTCGCAAACTCCGTTCTCGGCCCTGGCACTGGTTGAGCTGGCGCACCGCGCGGGTATCCCAAAAGGCGTGTTGAGCGTTGTTACCGGCAGCGCCGGCGACATCGGTGGCGAGCTAACCAGCAACCCGATCGTGCGTAAATTGTCCTTTACCGGTTCCACCGAAATCGGTCGCCAGTTGATGGCCGAATGCGCCAAGGACATCAAGAAAGTCTCCCTGGAACTGGGCGGCAACGCGCCGTTCATCGTGTTCGACGACGCGGACCTGGATAAGGCCGTCGAAGGCGCGATCATCTCCAAGTACCGCAACAACGGCCAGACCTGCGTCTGCGCCAACCGCCTGTACATCCAGGATTCGGTGTACGACGCCTTCGCTGAAAAAACTCAAAGTAGCCGTGGCCAAATTGAAGATCGGCAACGGTCTGGAAGAAGGCACCACCACTGGCCCGCTGATCGACGAAAAAGCCGTGGCGAAGGTGCAGGAACACATCGCCGACGCCCTGAAAAAAGGCGCCAAGCTGCTGAGCGGTGGCAAGGTCATCGACGGTAACTTCTTCGAGCCGACCATCCTGGTCGACGTGCCGAAAGACGCTGCCGTGGCCAAGGAAGAAACCTTCGGCCCACTGGCACCGCTGTTCCGCTTCAAAGACGAAGCCGAAGTGATCGCGATGTCCAACGATACCGAGTTCGGCCTGGCCTCCTACTTCTATGCTCGCGACCTGGGCCGTGTGTTCCGTGTGGCTGAAGCCCTGGAATACGGCATGGTCGGCGTCAACACCGGGTTGATCTCCAACGAAGTGGCGCCATTCGGCGGTATCAAGGCTTCGGGCCTGGGCCGTGAAGGCTCCAAGTACGGGATCGAGGACTACCTGGAAATCAAATACCTCTGCCTGGGCATCTGATTCGCTCGGCAAGGCATTGCTGTAAACGCAGAGGGCACGAGAGCGCTGACCCTTTGCGTGTTTCGCCCGTTATTCGTAGTGGCCGGGAAAGCTGTGGCAGTCGATCATCGCATGCTGCCGTAGTCTCCTCCCCGCCACGTATTCCTTGGACCACGCCACCCGATGAGTGGCGAATGAGGACTTTATGAGCAAGACCAACGCTTCCCTGATGAAACGCCGCGAATCCGCTGTTCCGCGCGGTGTTGGCCAGATCCACCCGATCTTCGCCGAGTCGGCCAAGAACGCCACCGTGACCGACGTTGAAGGTCGCGAGTTCATCGACTTCGCCGGCGGTATCGCCGTGCTGAACACCGGCCATGTGCACCCGAAAATCATCGCGGCCGTGACCGAGCAGCTGAACAAGCTGACCCACACCTGCTTCCAGGTACTGGCCTACGAGCCTTACGTGGAAGTGTGCGAAAAAGTGAATGCCAAGGTTCCAGGTGATTTCGCCAAGAAAACCCTGCTGGTCACCACCGGTTCCGAAGCCGTCGAAAACGCCGTGAAAATCGCCCGCGCCGCCACTGGCCGTGCCGGTGTGATCGCCTTCACCGGCGCCTACCACGGCCGCACCATGATGACCCTGGGCCTGACTGGCAAGGTCGTGCCTTACTCGGCCGGCATGGGCCTGATGCCAGGCGGCGTGTTCCGCGCGCTGTACCCGAATGAACTGCACGGCGTGAGCGATGACGATTCCATCGCCAGCATCGAACGCATCTTCAAGAACGATGCCGAGCCACGTGATATCGCGGCAATCATCATCGAGCCGGTGCAGGGCGAAGGCGGTTTCTACGTCGCGCCTAAAGCCTTCATGAAGCGCCTGCGTGAGCTGTGCGACAAGCACGGCATCCTGCTGATCGCTGACGAAGTGCAAACCGGTGCCGGTCGTACCGGTACTTTCTTTGCCATGGAGCAGATGGGCGTTGCTGCCGACCTGACCACCTTCGCCAAATCCATCGCAGGCGGCTTCCCGCTGGCCGGTGTGTGCGGCAAGGCTGAATACATGGACGCCATTGCTCCAGGCGGCCTGGGCGGCACTTACGCCGGTAGCCCGATCGCTTGCGCGGCTGCGCTGGCGGTGATGGAAGTGTTCGAAGAAGAGCACCTGCTGGACCGCTGCAAGGCAGTCGGTGAGCGTCTGGTTACTGGCCTCAAGGCTATCCAGGCCAAGTACCCGGTGATTGGTGAAGTGCGTGCCCTGGGCGCGATGATCGCGGTCGAGCTGTTCGACGATGGCGACACCCACAAGCCAAACGCTGCTGCCGTCGCCTCCGTGGTGGCCAAGGCGCGTGACAAGGGCCTGATCCTGTTGAGCTGCGGCACCTACGGCAACGTGTTGCGCGTACTGGTTCCGCTGACCTCGCCGGACGAGCAGTTGGACAAAGGCTTGGCGATCATCGAAGAGTGCTTCTCGGAGCTGTAAGCCGAAGCTGACCTGATCGACAGAAAAAACCCGCTTCGGCGGGTTTTTTGTGCCCGATGCAGCACATTCAGGCGTTGTTCATTGTACGTAGGCAGCTCCATTGTCTAAGGTGCAAGCATTGCCGATGGAGCGTGCTGGATGAGTGTTGTTGATTTACCGGCTGTACCCCGAGTGCTGATTGCCGAGGCGGACCCTTGGTCACGGGATCTGCTCAAGCAAGTTTTACTGGCTGTGCGTTGCGACGCACGGTTGGATGTGTGTGCCGATGGGCAGCAAGCGGCTGCACTGCTGCGAGAAAAGGCCTACGACTTGATCCTGGCGGATTGGGAGTTGCCGGGCGTTGATGGCCTGAGTTTGCTGCGCAACGTGCGTCAGAAGCGCCGTACACCCTGCTGCCGTTCATTCTGCTGAGCAGTCGCAATGACAGTGCCAGCGTGCGTGAAGCCTTGCCGCTGGCGCCTACGGCCTACCTGACCAAACCCCTGAACATGGAAGGCCTCACCCAGCGTCTGCAGGACTTGCTGCTCAACGAAGGTGAAAGTGTGTACTGCGAGGTGCCGCCGTTGGCGCCTGGCATGACTTTGCCGGTGTTCCTTGAGCGTCGTCGCGAAGCCTCTGACGGCGCGCCGTTGCGGGTTGACGTAAAAGCCGCCGTGCAAAGCAGCCTGGGGGCCAATGGCTTGGACCTCAAGCGCCTGGAAGACCAGGTGCGCATGGACCCACAAATCACCGCTGTGCTGATTGCCGCTGCCAACAGCGCCGGCCATCACGGCACACCGGTGCAGACCTTGCCGGCGGCGTTGCACAAGCTCGCTGCCGGGCAAAGCATGAACCTGATCCTGGGCCTGGCCCTCAAGCACAACGTGGTGCTGGGCGACCCGGCGCTGGTGGCCTATGCCGAGCGCCACTGGCAGTTGTCCCAGGACACCGCCGACTATGCCCGCCGCCTGGCGCGCATGCTGGAGCTGGACCACGAGCGCTGCTACAGCGCGGGCATCCTACATCGCCTGGGTGACCTCGCGTTGTTGCGCTGCCTGGAAGACTGGCGTCAGGGCGGTGGTGCGCTGGATGACGAAACCATCGGCGAGTCTCTCTATACCTTCGGTGCGGCCTATGGCTCGGCGCTGCGGGCGCGCTGGCGTTTGCCGCTGGAGTTGCGCCAGTTGATCGCATCGATCTATTCGCTGGACGGCGGGGTGTACGCCCGGGATGCGCTGGTGGTGAACCTGGCGGCGCAAATGGCGCGGCTGACTGAGCATGAAGGGTTGGAAGCACTGGCAGCTAGCAAGACCGCACGCTTGCTCAAGGTGGGCTTGTCGGAGCTGACGCGGGTGCGTAAGCGCTAGTACCCAACGCAGAGCCCGCTCACTATAAAAGCCGATTTTAGGGGCGGTCCCCCCGTATTTGTTAGGCATTAGCCCGCGACCACACGGTTCTTGCCCAAGCGCTTAGCCTCGTACATCGCTGCATCGGCACGGGCGAACAGGCTGTCCAGGGTCGAGTCTTCTTCATGCAGGTTGGCCAGGCCCTGGCTGATGGTCACGCTGAAGTCCCGGCCTTCATAGCTGAAGCCCAACGCCTGAATCTCTTTGCCCAGCCGCTCGGCCACCTGCAACGCCATCTCGGGCGCGCAGCCCGGCAGCACGGCGGCGAACTCTTCACCGCCAATGCGCCCGAACAGGTCGCCACGGCGCAGTACGCCGCGACCACTCTCGGCGATACGTCGCAGCACCTGGTCGCCCTCCAGATGGCCGTAGGTGTCGTTGACCTCCTTGAAGTCATCAATGTCCAGCAGCAGAAAGGCCAGCGGTGCACCTTGGGCGCAGGCGCTGTCGAACGCCTGGTTGGCGCATTCGAAGAAATGCCGGCGGTTGCTGCTTTGGGTCAGCACATCGGTGGTGGCGAGGCGGTGCAGCTCGATTTCAAGCTGCTTCTTTTCGGTGATGTCTTCGGCCATGCCGACCACGATCACCGGTTCGCCGGGCTCGACCTGCTGATTGATGTAGCACTTGTCACTGAGCCAGCGGATCTGCCCGTCGGCCGTGATGATGCGATACTCGCGGTCTTCCACAGTGCCCTGTTCCAGCACGCGCGCCAGGCTGTGTTCGGCGTAGTCGAGGTCTTCGGGGTGGATGCTGTTGCGCCATTCCCGATGGTCGGCCAGCAATAGGCCGGCAGAACGCCCGAACACCCGCTCGTAAGCCGGGCTCACGTACAGCACGCGACGCGTTTCCCAATCGATGGCCCACAGCACCGCGTTCACACTCACCAGCAGTGAGCTCAGCAGCTGTTCACGCTCGCTTAGCCGTTCGACTTCACCCTGGGCATGCATCAGCGCCAGCAGGGTTGCGGCCGCTGTTGGACGTGGATGTTCAGCGGTGGAGGTGTCGGCTACGTAAGGCTTTTCGTGAACCATCGGCACAACTCTCTCTGGGCGCGCCGCAGGATGGAGCAGCGGTCACTACAAGGGGCCACCATGATGGCGAAGTGTTCATTGAGAGAGGGGAATTGCAGTGAAGTTCCGTCAACGGGACCGATTGCCGGTGTCCGAGAAATGACGCCAAAAAGCTGATGGGAGGGACAAGTTGCCCTCCCACCGCTTGTTCAGACGGCTGCAGGTCGCAGCGAGTAGGTCTTCAATTGATGGGCAAAATCCCGCAGGGATTGGATGCCACTGGCCTCGGCTTCATGCACCCATTCCTTGATGGCGGCGAGCATGTCGTGGCCGTTGGAGCTGGTCTTGAGCCAGATCTGTTGCAGCGCCAGACGCTTTTCGTAGATCACTTTCAGCGCGTGGCTGTGTTCCAGCATGCTCTGGATGCGCACGTGATGGCGGTCATCCAGCAAGCTGGTCTCGCGCGACAACAGGCGCTTGGCGCGATGGAACTGGTGGCGTACCGAATGATCGACCTTTTCCAGCTCTTGCTTGACCAACGGTCCGATCACCAACTTGCGGTACTGGGCCATGATCTGGAAGCGGTTGTTGAGAATCGCCATGGCCGTGTCCATGTCCAGGTGACCCTTACCCTCGACGCGGTGGGCAATCGGTGCCACACGCTGCACCTTCGCCAGGCGCAGCCAGCTGAATACTTTGATCCACGCCCAACCCAGGTCGAACTCCCACTTTTTCACCGACAGCTTGGCCGAGTTCGGATAGGTGTGGTGATTGTTGTGCAGCTCTTCACCGCCGACGATGATGCCCCACGGCACCAGGTTGGTCGCCGCGTCACGGCATTCGAAGTTGCGGTAGCCCACGGCATGGCCCAGGCCGTTGATCACACCGGCGGCCCAGAATGGAATCCACATCATCTGGATCGCCCAGATGGTGATGCCGATGGTGCCGAACAGCAGCAGGTCGATCACGCCCATGATCGCCACGCCCAGCAGCGGGTAGGGGGTGTAGAGCTTGCGTTCGATCCAGTCGTCCGGGCAGTTCTTGCCGTAGATGCGCAGGGTTTCGGGGTTTTCTGCCTCGGCGCGGTACAGTTCGGCGCCTTTGCGCAATACCGTGGACAAGCCCTTGATCACAGGGCTGTGCGGGTCGTCGACGGTTTCGCATTTTGCGTGGTGTTTACGGTGGATAGCAGTCCACTCGCGGGTGTTCTGCGCCGTGGTCAGCCACAGCCAGAAGCGGAAGAAGTGTTTCAGGCCGGCATTGAGCTCCAGGGAGCGATGGGCTGAATAACGGTGCAGATAGACGGTGACCCCAACGATGGTCACGTGGGTCATCAACAGAGTGACTGCCACCAGTTGCCAGGCTGACAGGTCAAGAAAACCGTTGTACCACATAGGCTGTATGGCCCTCAGATAAAGAAAAAACAGCTCACGCATTATCACTAAGCCTACAGAGAAAACCAGCCGGCCTTTCAGATAGGAGTGACTGGATGTTTCTTATTCTATAATCCGCAGCCTTCGTAGGGCGATTCTGTTTTTTTGGTAAGGATTACTGACCATATGCTGTTTTCATACCGAGGTGCCCTGCGAGCGGGGCTGGTATACCTGCTGGTTTCGATTGTGTGGCTTCAACTCAGTCATCAGATATTGATCAACTTTCTTGATGAACCGAGGGAGTTGGTGCAGTGGCTGCAAGTGCGTGGTTATGTGTGGGTGGCCTTGAGCGCCTTGGCCATCTACCTGATTTGCGTACGTTTCGCCCGCGCCAACCTGCTGCAGCAACCGTTGCGGGAAAACCGCGAACGCCTGCGCCAGGCCGCTGCCGTGTTCGATTGCACCCGCGAAGGCGTGCTGGTCACCGACACCAAGGGGCTGATCGTGCACGTGAACCGGGCCTTCATGGAGATCACGGGCTACCGACGGGAAGACGTCATGGGACATAAACCCAGCCTGTTCAAGTCAGGGCGCCATTCGTCGAATTTCTACCAACGAATGTTCCAGAGCCTGGAGCGCACCGGCGAATGGAGCGGCGAAATCTGGAATCGACGCAAAAGCGGCGAAATTTATCCACAGTGGCAAACCATCCGCGTGATTCACGATGACCAGGGCCAGGTCAGCCATTACGTTGCAGTATTTTCCGATATCAGTGCGATCAAGGATTCCGAGCACGAGCTGGCTCACCTCGCTCACCACGACCCGCTGACTGACCTGCCCAACCGCTTGCTCTTCACCGACCGCGCCGAGCAGGCGCTGGCCTCGGCGCAAAACCACAAGCGCGGCTGCGCCCTGCTGTTGCTGGACCTGGACCACTTCAAGATCATCAATGACAGCCTCGGCCACAACGTCGGCGACCAATTGCTCAAACTGGTGGGCGAGCGGCTTCAAGGGCTGTCCGGCCCCGGTGTGACCCTGGCGCGCCTTGGCGGTGATGAGTTCGCGGTGCTGGCAGAAAGTTGTCCACAGGTGGTGCAGGCTGCCGCGCTGGCACAGCGCATCCTGGATGCCATGAAACAGCCGTTCATCTTCGACGGCCATCAGCTGTTTATCAGCGTGAGTATCGGCATCAGCTTGTTTCCCAGCGATGCCCTGAGCGCCGAGCAATTGCTGCGCAACGCCGACTCTGCGCTGTTCAAGGCCAAGAGCGCGGGGCGCGAAGGCTACGCGCTGTACACCGAGGAACTCACCGCCCACGCCCAGAACCGCGTCGAAATCGCCAGCGAACTGCGGCGTGCCCTCGAGCAGCAAGAGCTGTGCGTCTACTACCAACCGGTGCACGACCTGCAAGGCAGCCGTTTGATTGGCGTTGAGGCGCTGGTGCGCTGGCAGCACCCGGAGCGTGGGTTGGTGCCGCCGGGAGAATTCATCCCTATCGCCGAACGTACCGGGTTGATCGCCGAGATCGATGCCTGGGTGCTGGACCAATCATGCCGCCAGATGTGTCAGTGGCTGGCGGATGGTGCGCCGTTGAGCTTTATTGCCGTGAACGTTTCCAGCCGACTGTTTGCTCGGCGCGAGCTGTACGAACAAGTCGCCCAGGTGCTGCATAACACCGGGTTGGATCCGGCATTCCTGGAGCTGGAAGTCACCGAAAGCGCGGTGATGGACGACCCGGAGGTGGCCCTGGAGCAACTGCACCGCCTGCGCGAACTGGGTTTGCGCCTGGCCATCGACGACTTCGGCACGGGTTATTCATCGCTGCTGCGCCTCAAGCGCCTGCCGGTGCAGAAGCTCAAGATCGACCAGGGGTTTGTCGCCGGGTTGCCGTCGGATGAAGACGATGCCGCGATTGTGCGTGTGGTGATCGCCTTGGCGAAAAGCATGGGCATGCAGGTGCAAGCCGAAGGCATCGAGCAGGTGGAGCAGGCGCGGTTCCTGTTGGATCACGCGTGCGATATGGGGCAGGGGTATTGGTTTGGTCGGCCGATGCCGGCTAGTGAAATCGACTGGGACCGGGCCCTCCAATTCGATAGGCACAACGCGGTCAATGTGGGAGCCGGGCTTGCCCGCGATTGCGGTGTATCAGGCGCAGTATATCTCGCCTGAAAGTCCCTCATCGCGGGCAAGCCCGGCTCCCACAGGGTTCACCAGTGTCTCTGTATCAGTATTTTCACCCCGAAAACCCGCGCAACCCCTCGTCCCATCAGAAAATTCTTTCTAGTTATATAAACATTCTTAAATAGTATTTTTAAGAATATCCGCGCTTATCTACTATCGCCCTCACGCCACAAGCAGTGCCGCCACTGCAAGGCACGCACTTTTCATTTCAGGAGCGAGACCATGAGCGCATCTCTACGTAGCGTCGACGGCCAGGACGAAGCAGCCATTTTGCGTGAGATCCAGAGCGCATTGCGCGATCTGCGGTTTGGCGCGGTGGAAATCACTGTGCATAACGCGCAAGTGGTACAGATCGAACGCAAAGAAAAATTCCGTCTGCAGAACCCGGGCAACAAACCGGCTTAAGCACGTTCGGCGATTCGCATGCTAGACCCGCAACTATAAGAAAAAAGCCAACACCCAAGAATTTCAGGAGCTTCTATGTCGTCGATTCGCCGTTACGCCCTGGCCGCCCTGGCCAGCGCCGTGTTTGCAGGTTCCGCCGTTGCCAAGGACTACGAGTTGCTCAACGTCTCGTACGACCCAACCCGTGAGCTGTACCAGGACTACAACGCAGAGTTCACCAACTACTGGAAGCAGTCCCACCCGGGTGACAACGTCAAGATCCAGCAATCCCACGGTGGCTCGGGCAAGCAAGGCCGTGCCGTGATCGACGGCCTGCGCGCCGACGTCGTCACCCTGGCCCTGGCCGGTGACATCGACGAAATCGCCAAGCTGGGCAAGACCCTCCCGGAAAACTGGCAGACCCGCCTGCCGGACGCCAGCACCCCATACACCTCGACCATCGTGTTCCTGGTGCGCAAGGGCAACCCTAAAGGCATCAAGGACTGGGGCGACCTGATCAAGAAAGACGTCTCGGTGATTACCCCGAACCCGAAAACCTCCGGCGGTGCGCGCTGGAACTTCCTCGCCGCATGGGCCTACGGCCTCAAGGCTGGCGGCAGCGAAGCCAAGGCTCAGGAATACGTGAAAGAGCTGTTCAAGCACGTGCCTGTGCTGGACACCGGTGCTCGCGGTTCGACCATCACCTTCGTCAACAACGGTCAGGGTGACGTGTTGCTGGCGTGGGAAAACGAAGCGTTCCTGGCCCTGAAAGAAGACGGCGGCGCCGACAAGTTCGACATCGTCGTGCCTTCCCTGTCGATCCTCGCGGAGCCGCCAGTGGCCGTGGTCGACAAGAACGCCGAGAAAAAGGGCAACACCGAAATCGCCACTGAATACCTGAAACACCTGTACAGCCCGGCTGGCCAGGAGATTGCGGCCAAGAACTTCTACCGCCCACGCGATGCGAAAGTGGCCGCCAAATACGCCCAGCAGTTCCCGAAACTGGACCTGGTGACTATCGACAAAGACTTCGGCGGCTGGAAAACTGCCCAACCGAAATTCTTTAACGACGGTGGCGTGTTCGACCAGATCTACACGGCGCAGTAAGCCCAGCAGCAACCCGCCCATAGAGCCCGCATTCACCTGCGGGTTTTGTGTGTCAGTTTCCCTAATCAAGGACTCTTATGTCGCGTCGTATCTCCCCCGTCATACCCGGCTTCGGGCTGACGCTGGGCTACACCGTGGTGTACCTCAGCCTGATCGTACTCATCCCCCTTGCGGCGATGTTTGTACACGCCGCTCAACTCACCTGGGATCAGTTCTGGAACATCATCTCCGCACCGCGCGTGCTGGCGGCTTTGAAGCTGAGCTTCAGCACCGCGCTTTATGCCGCGTTGATCAACGGCGTGATCGGCACGCTGCTAGCCTGGGTGCTGGTGCGCTACACCTTCCCCGGCCGCAAGATCATCGACGCGATGATCGACCTGCCGTTCGCCCTGCCTACCGCCGTCGCCGGTATCGCGCTGACGGCCTTGTACACGCCTAACGGCCTGGTCGGCCAGTTTGCCGCAGACCTGGGCTTCAAGATCGCCTACACCCCGCTTGGCATCACCCTTGCGCTGACCTTCGTCACGCTGCCGTTCGTGGTGCGTACGGTGCAACCGGTACTGGCCGATATCCCTCGGGAAGTCGAAGAAGCCGCTGCCTGCCTGGGTGCCAAGCCGTTGCAGGTGTTTCGCTACATCCTCGTACCCGCGTTGCTGCCTGCCTGGTTGACCGGCTTCGCCCTGGCGTTTGCCCGTGGCGTCGGCGAGTACGGTTCGGTAATTTTCATCGCCGGCAACATGCCGATGAAAACCGAGATCCTGCCGCTGCTGATCATGGTCAAGCTGGACCAATACGACTACCGCGGCGCCACGTCCATCGGCGTGCTGATGCTGGTGGTTTCCTTTGTTTTGCTGCTGCTGATCAACTTGTTGCAGCGGCGCATCGAACGTCCATAAGGAGGCGCGGAACATGTCCCAATCGTCTATTTCCGCCGCGTCCTCGGCCAACGCTGCCCGCCGTGGCAGTGCTGCGTCACGACGTATCCTGATCAGTCTTGGCTGGCTGGTGTTTGCGCTGTTCCTGCTGTTGCCGCTGTTTATCGTGGTGACCCAGGGCTTGAAGAACGGCCTCGGCGCGTTCTTCACCGCGATCCTCGAACCCGACGCACTGTCTGCGCTGAAACTCACGGTGATCGCCGTGGCGATTTCGGTGCCGCTCAACGTGGTGTTCGGTGTCAGCGCCGCCTGGTGCGTCAGCAAATACTCGTTCCGTGGCAAGAGTATCCTGGTGACGCTGATCGACCTGCCGTTCTCGGTGTCGCCGGTGATCGCAGGCCTGGTCTATGTGCTGATGTTCGGCGCCCAGGGCTTTTTTGGCCCGTGGTTGCAGGACCATGACATCCAGATCGTGTTCGCCTTGCCCGGCATTGTGCTGGCAACCATCTTCGTCACCGTGCCGTTCGTGGCCCGTGAACTGATCCCGCTGATGCAAGAGCAGGGCACTCAGGAAGAAGAAGCCGCACGGTTATTGGGCGCCAATGGCTGGCAGATGTTCTGGCATGTGACCGTGCCGAACATCAAGTGGGGCCTGATCTACGGCGTGGTGCTGTGTACCGCGCGGGCCATGGGTGAGTTCGGCGCGGTGTCGGTGGTGTCCGGCCACATCCGCGGCGTGACCAACACCCTGCCGCTGCACGTCGAGATTCTCTATAACGAATACAACCACGTTGCCGCGTTTGCGGTGGCCAGCCTGCTGCTGATCCTGGCGCTCTTCATCCTGCTGCTCAAGCAGTGGAGCGAGAACCGTATCAACCGCCTGCGCAACAGTGCCGGTGAGGAATAAGTCATGTCGATCGAAGTCCGTAATGTCAGCAAGAACTTCAACGCCTTCAAGGCCCTGAACAGCATCAATCTGGACATCCAGAGTGGCGAGCTGGTGGCGTTGCTTGGCCCGTCCGGCTGCGGCAAGACCACCTTGCTGCGCATCATTGCCGGCCTGGAAACGCCAGATGACGGCAACATCGTGTTCCACGGTGAAGACGTTTCCGGCCACGACGTGCGTGATCGCAACGTCGGCTTTGTGTTCCAGCACTATGCGTTGTTCCGCCACATGACCGTGTTCGACAACGTTGCCTTCGGCCTGCGCATGAAGCCGAAGAACCAGCGTCCGACCGAAAGCCAGATCGCCAGCAAAGTTCACGAACTGCTGAACATGGTGCAGCTCGATTGGCTGTCCGACCGTTACCCGGAACAACTCTCCGGTGGCCAGCGCCAGCGTATCGCCCTGGCCCGCGCCCTGGCGGTGGAGCCTAAAGTGCTGTTGCTGGACGAACCGTTCGGCGCCCTCGATGCAAAGGTACGTAAAGAACTGCGCCGCTGGCTGGCGCGCCTGCACGAAGACATCAACCTGACCTCGGTGTTCGTGACCCACGACCAGGAAGAGGCCATGGAAGTCGCCGACCGCATCGTGGTGATGAACAAGGGCGTGATCGAGCAGATCGGCTCACCGGGCGAAGTCTACGAAAATCCGGCCAGCGATTTCGTCTATCACTTCCTGGGCGACTCCAACCGCCTGCACTTGGGTGAAGACAACCACGTGCTGTTCCGTCCCCATGAAGTGTCGCTGTCGCGCCATGAACTGGAAGACCACCACGCTGCCGAAGTACGCGACATTCGCCCTCTGGGTGCGACCACGCGCGTAACGCTGAAAGTGGAAGGCCAGAGCGAGCTGATCGAAGCCGAAGTGGTGAAAGACCACGACAGCCTGACCGGCCTGGCCCGTGGCGAAACGCTGTTCTTCAAGCCCAAGGTCTGGCAAAAGCCTAACGCCTTGCGCAAGACCCTGTGGGAGCGAGCAAGCCCGCTCCCACATTTAAATCTCGCTAGGCTTCAGATCTCGGCGCGCTACAGGCCCTGAGCGCTCGTCGATCTGCTGCTTGAGGTCCTGGCGCAACCCCAGCAGAAACGCCAGCTCCGCCACCACAAACAACGGCCCCACAATCAGCCCCGACACATCATCCACAAACGCCGGCTTCCTGCCTTCGTAGTAATGCCCGACAAACTGAATCACCCAGCCCACCACAAACATCCCGATGCCGCTGCTTAGCCACACCAGCGTGCTCTGCGCTGCCAGCACATGCCCGGCCCACACCGACAAACCCATCAACACGGTCATCAGTGCGCCCAGCGCGAGTTCAAGTCGCAGGTAGAACCACGCCGAAAACAGCGCCAGCAGCACCGCTGGCGATAGCCACAACTCTCCCACCGCCCATTCGGGGTGGGACAGCAACACTGCCACCGCAACGACAATCAACGGAATGCCGATAAAGTGGCTGGCGATATTGCGTGGGTCGCGGTGGTAGGCGGCGTATTGACTGAGGTGGTCGACGAGGCTTTTCATTGTTATTCCTCCTGTAGGATGTTTGATCATGCCTTGTCGGCCAGTGACTGACTGTCAACTGGGCGACACTCTGTGGAGTTCTCATGATTGCGTCGAAATGGCACGCCCGGTTGGCCGCCGGCCAGTGGTTCAGCCACTTGCCCAGCGAGCTACAGCGTAGTCTGTTGGCGGCGGCGCGGTTGCGTTCGCTGACGGCGGGAGAGTACTTGTTCAAGCGCGGCGATCCGCCGTGTGGCCTGTATGCCGTACTGGAAGGCGCGGTGCGGGTCAGCGCGGTGAATGCCCAGGGTAAGGAAGCGGTATTGAGCCTGGTCGAATCACCTTACTGGTTCGGTGAAATTTGCCTGTTCGACAGCTTGCCGCGTACCCACGATGCGTTGGCGATGGGGCCTTGCACGCTGTTGCAGGTGGCGCAGGCGCCGATGCTTGAGATCCTGGCTGAGCACCCTGTGTATTGGCGGGATGTGGCGTTGTTGATGAGCCACAAATTGCGCTTGTCGTTGATCAATATCGAGCAGATCAGCTTGATGAGCACGTCGCAGCGCCTGGCCCATCGGCTGCTGATGATCGCGCAAGGCTACGGGGAGATCGCCCAGGCGCGCCGCGTCTTGCAGTTGCCCCAAGAAGACCTGGCGGCGATGTTGGGCCTGTCGCGCCAGACCATCAACAGTCTGCTCAAGGCGCTGGAACAGCAGGGCGTCATCGGCTTGAGTTACGGTGCGATTGAGGTACTGGACCTGCAACGCCTGCGGCAAGCCACAGGCGTCGAGGGTTGAACTAGGAGCCGCGATACGTCGAAAAACCGTAAGGGCTGAGCAGCAGTGGGATGTGGTAATGCTGGTCGGCCTGCTTGACCTGGAAAATCACTGGCACTTCTGGAAAGAACGTCTCGCGGCCAACTTTTTTGTAGTAATCGCCGGTCTTGAACACCACGCGGTATTCACCCGGCTTCATGCTGCGATTAGCCGGGAACAGCTCGGCGATACGCCCCTGCTGATTGGTAACGCCTTCTGACAGCGGCTGCCATTGATCGCCCACCTGCTGCTCAAGGGTGACGTTCACGCCGGCAGACGGCAGGCCGTTTTCCAGGTTGAGCACGTGTACGCTCAGCGGGTTGCCGTCCGCCAGTGCCAGGTTGCACAGGCCACTCAGACTGAGGGCGGCGAGGGTCATGCTTAGGGTTTTCATCGAGAAGTCCTTTTGAGGAGGGATCAGCGGGTAATTTTCAAGCCCAGTTGCTCGGCAGCTTGTACGGCGCAGGCTTCATCCTGAGCCGCACCGCCGGCACCGGCGATGCCCAGCGCGCCGACCAATTCGTCATCGGCAAACAGCGGCACGCCGCCACCGAGCAACAGCAGTTCGGGCAAGCTGTTAAGGTTGGCCGCTTCGGGGTTATTGCGAGCGCGCTCGGCAAAAGAGCGGGTCGGGGTTTTAGTCGACAGCGCGGTGTACGCCTTGCGTTGGCTGGCGACACTGTTGTGCGGGCCAACGCCATCGGCCCGCAGGCCCAGTAACAGGTTGCCGCCGCGGTCGAGCACGGTCAGTGCTGCGGTGCAGTGGGCCAGGCTGGCATCGGCCAATTGGCGCGCGGTGCGCAGATCAAGCTCGGCGTGACGCGGCAGTTGCGGCGTCGCCTGGGCGGCAGTGCAGAAGGCGAGACTCAAGAACAGGGCAGTGCGATACATGGTGAGGGCTCCATAAAGCAGGCCGTCACGGTAGCCAGCGGACGTGGTCACAAACCGCACAATTTGATGACAAAGTTGTAATCAAAACACGAGGTAAGGCATGCAGGTGTTGTTAGTGGAAGACCAGCCCCAACTGGCCCAGCGCATGGCCCAGGGCCTGAGTGAGGCGGGCTTCACGGTAGAAGTCGCGGCCAATGGCATGGCGGCGTTGCGCTTTGTTGAAAGCGCTGAATACGACCTGGTGATCCTGGATGTGATGTTGCCGGGGTTGAATGCCTGGAAACTGCAGCAGGCGATTCGGCAGAAGGGCGACACGCCGATGTTGTTCCTGACCACGCCCGATGGGATTGAAGACCGCCTGCGGGGGTTGGAGCTGCATGAGGATGATTATTTGCTCAAGCCGTTTGAGGATAAGGCGTTGGTGGCGCGGGTGAGGAAGGTGTTAAAGCGTGACCGTGGGCGGTGACCGCTCTGACGCTATCGCAGGCAAGCCAGCTCCAACATTTTGAATGTATTCACAGATCAAAATGTGGGAGCTGGCTTGCCTGCGATGAGGCCCTCAAAACACCACAAGCCCACCTACCGCAACCCCTCCCGAAACTGCCCCGGTGTCATCCCCGTCCACCGCTTGAACGCCCGGTTGAAGCTGCTGGTATCGGCAAACCCCAGCAAGTGACTGATCTCTGCCAATGAACACTGCGGATCGCGCAGGTGCAGCAGCGCCAGATTCTCCCGGCACTCATTAAGCAACGCATCAAACCGACAGCCTTCATCCGCCAGATGCCGCTGCAAGCTTCGCAGGCTCAAGTGCAGCGCCTGAGCAACGCGTTCTGCACTCGGCTCACCATCAGGCAATTGCGCTTCGATCACCCGACGCACCTTGCGCTCCCAGGTCAACGGCTGCAGTTGGGCGAGGGTGCGCTTGAGCACGGTTTCGTTGTGCTCAGCCAACTCGGGGTTGGCGTCGTCCAGGTGGCTGTCGAAGTCTTGGGCGGCGAACTCCAGGCGGTCTTCCTCGGCGCCAAAAAATACCGGCGCGCGAAACACCGTGTGCCAGGGCTTGGGGTCTTGCGGCTCAGGCCTGCGCAGGTACACCGCCAGCGGCGCGTAGTCACGGCCCAGGCGATTGCGGCAAGTGCGCACGTAGATCGCCGCAAATGCATCGATGGCTTCGAGCGCCGGCGCCGGGCTGCCCGGCGGTTGCAACAGGCGAAAACGGTAGCGTTCGCCGTCGCGGCTGAGCTCCAGGGTCAGAGCATCGCTGACCACCTGGTGATAACGCACGATGCGCTCGAACACCTCGCGCAGGCTGCCGCTGGCCACTAGCGCATACCCCAGGGCATGGAAGGTGGTGGGGCTGACAAACCGCGACACCCGCAACCCAATTGCCGGGTCGCCGCTGGCCTGCACCGCCAGTTCCCACAGGCGTGTGGTGGCCGACAGCGGATAACGCGCATTGGGGTCGTCCATCTGCAGCGGATCAAGCCCGGCCTCCGTGCACAGCGCGGCGCTGTCCAGGCCCAAGGCGTCGAGCTGCTTGCGCAGGGCGCGGGTCCAACTGGCGAGGGAGGTGGGTTCGGTCATGACGATTGGCGCTTGCGGTCAACAGGTTGGCGCCTGGGGCTAGCGTCCTGCCAGATCGCTTGGGGCAGGATGGGCGCATCAATACATAAGAGGATGGGAGCATGGACGGTACTTCTGCAAGTCCCCAACAGATGAACGCACAGCAGCGCTCGGCCAGAATCCGTGAAGTGGTGCTGGCCGAAGGCGTGCGCTTGCGCCAGCAACACCCCTGGCTGCTGCATCAGGACGCCCTCGGCGCGGGCATCCTCGCGTTTGCGTTAGTGGGCATGATCGGCTCGGCGGCGCTCTACATCACCGGTCACCTGGCCTGGTGGGCGTGCCTGCTGCTCAACGCGTTCCTTGCCTCGCTGACCCACGAGTTGGAACACGACCTCATCCACAGCATGTACTTTCGCAAGCAGCGCCTGCCCCACAACCTGATGATGGGCCTTGTTTGGCTGGCGCGCCCCAGCACCATCAACCCGTGGATTCGCCGCCACCTGCACCTCAACCATCACAAGGTCTCGGGCACCGAAACCGATATGGAAGAGCGCGCGATCACCAACGGTGAACCGTGGGGTTTTGCCCGGTTGCTGATGGTTGGCGACAACCTCATGTCGGCATTCATCCGCATGCTGCGGGCCAAGACCTGGAAGCACAAACTGAACATCCTCAAGCGTTCGTTGCTGGTCTACGCACCGCTGGCGCTGCTGCATTGGGGCGCGTGGTATGTGTTCCTCGGCTTTCATGCTGCCAATGGCATCGCCAGCCTCTTGGGCACGCCCATCGACTGGTCAGCCAGCACCTTACAAGTGATGCAGGTGATCGATATCGCCGCCGTGGTGATCATCGGTCCCAACGTACTGCGTACCTTTTGCCTGCACTTTGTCAGCTCCAACATGCACTACTACGGCGACGTGGAACTGGGCAATGTGATCCAGCAAACCCAAGTATTGAACCCATGGTGGATGTGGCCGTTGCAGGCGTTCTGCTTCAACTTCGGCAGCACCCACGGCATCCATCATTTTGTGGTGAAGGAGCCTTTTACATCCGCCAGATGACCGCCAAGGTGGCGCATGAAGTCATGGCACAAATGGGCGTGCGCTTTAATGATTTCGGGACCTTTGCGCGGGCCAATCGGCTTGGGTTTCCACCGCCAACAGAGTTTCGATCAATGCCTTCGCAGCAGGTGACAGGCGCGTCCCCGCGCGGCTGATGATCCCGCAGCGGTTGTTCAAGCTGTCCAGGGCATGCGGCACATTGCGCCAGTGCAGTACCTGCAACGTGCCGCTGGCGAACTCATCGACGAACGCCTCCGCAGCGCCCAGGCCTATGGCGTCGGACTGGCTTACGATGGTCGCCAGCGCGGCAAACTGCTCAAGCTCGATGGCCGGTGCAAAATCGATCCGCCCGCTGAGGTTGGCGAGCAGTTTGCGGATGCCGGGCGCAATCAGTGGCGTGGCCAGCGGGAAGCCGAACAGGTCGTTGGTGGACAGGCTGTCCTTGGCCAGCAGCGGGTGTCCGGCGCGGCAGAAAAACACCGTGCGCCGGGGGGTCAGAACCTGGGTGTGGAAGTTCGGATCGGCCTCGAAGTGGCGCACATCGGCGATAAAGAATTCGATCTCTTCGCGGCTCAGGCTGCGCCCGAGTTTTTCCCAGTTATCCACCTGCAATGCGGTGCGCACCTTGGGGTAGGCGGTAATGAATCGCGCCATGGCCAGGGGCACCAGGTTAACCGCCGCCACCGAATCGCTGCCCAAGCGTACTTCGCCGGCATCGAGCTTGGTCATGCGCGTGACTTCGTGGCTCAAGCGCGCTGCGCCTTGCACCAGGCTCAGGGCGTGTTGCAGCACCACCTGGCCCTCGGGGGTGGGGCGCAGGTCTTTGTGGGCACGGTCCACCAGCACGCAGCCGAATTCCTGCTCCAGGCCCTGGATGCTGCGGCTGAACGCCGGCTGAGTGATGCCCATGGCGTCGGCGGCGCGCACGAAACTGCGGTGCTCGTTCAGCGCGATGAAGTAGCGCAGTTGACGGAGATCCATGGGGCGCCCGGCGTCCAAGAGGAGAGCCGGAATTTTAAGGTGTCTGCTTATTCCGTCAATGAAGCATGTTTGTTTTATCTAGATCTTAAATGCATATCTATAGAGCAGGCGCCGTGCGATAGGTGGCCGGGCTGAACACCCGCGTCACCACCAGCATTGCCACCACGGTCACCGTCAACACCACCCACGCGCTGACAAAGCTGCCGGTGAGTTCGCGCAGCCAGCCGGTCATCCACGGCGAAATCGCATTGATCAAAAAGCCCACACCTTGCACGAAAGCCGCCAATTGCCCGGCTTGTCGTGGGTCGCGATGGTGGTCGAGGGTCAGCAGCAGGCTCAGCGCGAAACACGCACCCAGGCCGAAGCCGCACAACGCCACCCACAGGTGTGGGAATTGCTGCGGCGCGATGATCAGGCCGAGGTAACCCACGGTCTGTGCCAACAGGCTGATGGCGAGTAGTGGGCGACGGTCGACACCGCGTTGCGCCAACACCGGCATCAGCAGCGCGGCGATCACCTGGAAGATAGTCATGAACGCCAGCAGCGAACCGCTGGGCAATACGCCCCAGCCCAGTTGCTGATAGTAGGCCGGCAGCCATGCCACCATGCTCATATAGCCGCAGTTCACCAGGCCGAAGTACAGCGCCAACAGCCACGCGCGGCGGTTGCGCAGGCCCTTGAATGCGGGCGTCTCTTTTGCGCTTTTGGCCGCGCCCAACGGCAGCCAGGCCCATAACAGCAACGCCCCCAGCGCCGGCAACAACCAAACGCCCAACCCTGCCTGCCATTGCTGGAAATGCGTAGCCGCCACCGGGCTGAGCAACGCCGCGAGCCCGCCACCCGCCATCAGCGACGCCGAATACACGCCCATCGCCACGGGCACGCGGTGGTGAAATTCGCGCTTGATCATCGCCGGCACCAATGCCTGGATCAGCGCCACACCCGCGCCGCCGAGCAAGGCAGTTACCAGCAGCGTCGAGCCCTGACCCATCAGCCAGCGGGCCAGGCACGCCAGCAAAATCATCATCAAGCCCAGGGCGATGCCGCGTCGTTCGCCCAATTGCGCTTCAACCCGTACGCCCACCAATGCGACCAGCCCCATGCACACCACCGGCAGGCTGGTGAGCAACGCGCTGCTTTGGAAACTCAAGCCAGTGGCCTGGCGGATTTCGCCGAGCAGCGGGCTGATAGAGCTGAGGATCGGCCGCAGGTTCAGGCCAAGCACTACGAGCAGGCCCCAGCCGGCGAGGGATTTATTGAGGGTCATGCAGCGCTCATGGGTAGGTAAATGAGGGGTGAGTATGGGCAGCACCCAAGGTATTCTGAAATTAAATATAACCATGCCAACCAGTGGCAAATGGAATGGTGAGCGCCATGTTTGATCCCGTGTTGCTACGCAGTTTTGTCGCCGTGGTGGACTGCGGCAACTTCACCCGCGCCGCCGAGCGCCTGCACCTGACCCAGTCCACCGTGAGCCAGCAGATCCGCCGCCTGGAAGAAGCCGTGGCCTGCCAGCTGCTCGATCGCGACCAGCGGCGAGTGGTGGCCACTGCCGAGGGTGAGCGCTTGCTGGCCTATGCGCGGCGCATCCTGACGTTGCATGAAGAGGCTGCCGATGTGCTGATCAACCAGCAAAGCGACGGCGTATTGCGCCTCGGTGTGCCGGAAGACTTTGCGTCCGAACGGTTGATGCCGCTGCTGTCGGCGTTTGTGGTGGCTTACCCGCGCGTGCGCCTGGAAGTCACCAGCGGCCTTGGCCCGGAGTTGCAGCGCCAGTACCGCGCCGGAGAGTTCGACGTATTGCTGGTCAAGCAGATGGGCGACAGCGCCGACTGCCTGGCCTCGTGGCCGGAGCCGCTGTGTTGGGTGGACAGCCGCAGCACGCCGTCCCTGGGGCGCGACCCGCTGCCGTTGGTGGCCTTTCCGGTGGGCGGGTTGTACCGCAATGAAATGCTGCAACACCTGGAAGTGGGCGGCTGGCGCTGGCGCATCGGGTACTCCAGCGCCAGCCTGGCCAGTGTGTGTGCGGCAGTGGCGGCGGGGTTGGGGGTCAGCCTGTTGCCGCTGCGCGTGGTGCAGGCCGGGCATGTGGTGTTGGGCGTGGACAGTGGCTTGCCGGTGGTTCAAGGCGTGCGGCTGGCGTTGTATGCCCGCAGTGGCTTGGGCGAGGCGGGGCAGTGTTTACAAAGCGAGTTGTTCGATTTGTGCGCAAAAAGCCCCGTTGACCCATGCCTTTACTGAATATTTTGTATGCCTGGAAAGCATCGAAAAATGCACCACGTCTGGAGCCCTCGTAAAACGGGGCTTTGACGTTTCTAGATGTTTCATTTATTCGTTTTGGGTCTATGTATAACTGTAAAGATTACTTTAAGAGATAAGCGTCTGGCCCCGATGATTCAGCCCACGACGGCCTTCCATGCAGGCCTGTCGGTTTTTTTGCTTAAAAACCGTAGGGAGTGAATCAATGGGCAATGTCCAAACCGCCGCCAGTGCACAAGAGGCGCAATGGCGCCAGGCACCGAGTGGTGAGTTGGTCGACCTTGGCCGGCCGCACCGCGCGCCGTTGGGGCAACTGCGAACGCAGAAGACCCCGAAGCGTTTCTCTAGCCGTCGCGAAGGGATTTTGCTGGGCTTGCTGGTTCTGGCCCTGCACGGTGCGGTGATTTACTGGGTGGCCCAGAAGCCGACCCCGGTGCTGCCGATCGTGCCGCCGGAAATTCCGCCAATGACCATCGAGTTCTCCCAGCCGGCGCCGCCGGTGGTTGAGCCGCCACCGCCTGTACCGCCACCACCACCGCCGCCTGTGGTTGAACCACCGCCACCGGTCGTGGATGAGTTGGCCGCAAAACCTGCGCCCAAAAACCGATTCCAAAACCCAAGCCCGTGCCCAAACCGGTGCCTAAGCCTGAACCCGCCCCTAAACCGGTCGAGCAGCCGCCTACGCCACCGAAACCGGCACCGCCTGCGCCGCCCGCTCCACCCGCGCCGGCCCCGGTGACACCCGCTTCGGCCAACGCTGCGTACCTGAAGAACCCGGCGCCCGAGTACCCGTCACTGGCCCAGCGCCGGGGCTGGGAAGGCACGGTGTTGCTCAGGGTGCATGTACTGGCCAGCGGCAAACCGGGTGAGATCCAGATCCAGAAAAGCAGCGGTCGCCAGCAACTCGACGACGCTGCCTTGGCCGCCGTGAAGCGCTGGAGCTTCGTACCGGCCAAGCAAGGCGATGTGGCTCAGGACGGCTGGGTCAGCGTACCGATCGATTTCAAGATTCACTAACTATTCGGCTGCGGTGTGTTGCACACGCCGCGACCTGCACAGAGGGAACACATCATGGCATTAGCATCTCCACTTGAATCCATCGAAAGCGCGGTGATCTGGCTGCTGGTGGTCTTTTCGGTCGCCACCTGGGGCTTGGCCTTGCTCAAGGGCGTGCAGTTCGGTCGCCTCAAGGCGCAGGATCGCAAATTCCACAAACAGTTCTGGGCGGCGTCGAGTCTCGACTCTGCCGCCGAACTGGCTGAAACCCAACCGGGCGCCGCTGCCCGCGTGGCGCAGGCCGGTTACGCCGCGATCCAAGTGGGCGACGCCCCGCACGCGGCTGACCTGAGCCAGGCGATCAACCACCAGGACCGCCTCGAACGCGCCCTGCGCCAGCAGATCGTGCGTGAACGCCGCTCGCTGGAAACCGGCTTGGCCGTGGTTGCCAGTATCGGCAGTACCTCGCCGTTTATCGGTCTGTTCGGCACCGTGTGGGGCATCATGGAAGCCCTCAAAGGCATCAGCGCCGCCGGTTCCGCCAGCCTCGAAACCGTGGCCGGCCCGATTGGTGCCGCACTGGTTGCCACCGGCGTGGGTATCGCCGTCGCCGTGCCTGCGGTGCTGGTCTACAACTACTTCCTGCGTCGCCTCAAGCTCACCGCCGCCGACCTGGACGACTTCGCCCACGACTTCTACAGCCTGGCGCAGAAAAATTCGTTCCGTGTGCTGCTGCACCCCACACTGAACAAAGCCGCTGCCGGTACCCCGCAAAAAGTGAAGGAGGCGTCCTGAAATGGCCTTCTCCACACAAGACAGCGATGAGGTACTGAGCGAGATCAACGTCACGCCGCTGGTGGACGTGATGCTGGTACTGCTGGTGGTGTTTATCGTCACCGCGCCACTGCTGACCAACGCGATCCCGATCAACCTGCCCAAGACCGAGTCTGTGGCGCCGGTAGAGCAGAAGGACCCGCTGGTGGTGAGCATCGACGGCGCTGGCAAAGTGTTTATCAACAAGGACGAAATCCAGCCGGACCTGCTGGAATTCAACCTGCAGTCGGCGAAAGCCAAGGACCCGGAGGTTCGGGTGCAACTGCAGGCTGACGATGGAGTGAACTACGGCGAAGTGGCGCGAGCCATGGCGTCTATCGAACGTGCGGGCATTACCAAGCTGTCGGTGATTACCGCTCGTTAGTTGCAAATGCCTCGACAATTTTTTGGCCGTCTCCTTGGCAGGGTGCGGCCTTTTTTTTGCCTGTGATTTGAGGATTGCCACAGATGTCAATCTGAAATCAGGTCAGTGTGGGAGCGGGCTTGCTCCCACATTTGGATCTCCACTGCGGTTGAGTTTTTGGTTATTAATAAATAGCTTCTTATTCCTTAACGAATATAACCCTCGTCCCTATACTGTCCTACAACGTTAAACGCTGCAGGAGGGCACACCCATGCACAGCGAGTCGATTCGTTATCTGATCGTGCCGGGCTGGCAAGGATCGCCAGAAGATCATTGGCAAAGTCATTGGCAGAACAGCCTGCCCAACAGCGCTCGTGTGGAGCAGGCCGATTGGCTGACCCCGCGTCGCGAAGACTGGGTGGCGGCGCTGGCCGAGGCTATCGCTGCAGACAGCACGCCGGTGATCCTGATTGCCCATAGCCTGGGCTGCATCACCGTGGCCCATTGGGCGGCCACCGCGCCGGTGCAGTTTTTGCGTCAGGTGCGCGGTGCCTTGCTGGTGGCCCCGGCTGATGTTGAACGACCTGCTTGCTCGCCTGCCTTGCGTAATTTCGCGCCGATCCCGACTGACCTGCTGCCGTTCCCGAGCCAGGTCGTCAGCTCCGACAACGACAGCGCCGTCAGCGCCCCACGGGCCCTGGAGCTGGCACGCAACTGGGGTGCCGAAGCCGGCATCCTGTCGGGCGCCGGCCATATCAATGTGAAGTCCGGCCACCAGCGTTGGGAGCAGGGTTTCGCTTACCTCTATCGCCTGCAAAACCGCCTTGAGCATCACGCCCGGCGTAGTGCCTGAACATTTTTCAACGCCCCGTCCCTGAGTGGATCCGGGGCGGGAGCCTGCCATGAGTCTGCATGAAACCTACGGCCAGCCACTGCTGACCTTTCCCGACGCCGATAAAAGCCCGCTGAGCATCCGCGCCAAGGCGCTGGTGTTTGTCGACCCGCGCTCGCGCCAATTGCGCGAAGACCTCGAAAGCCTCGCCCCCGCGCCTTGCCCGTGTTGATTCGCGGCGAGACCGGCAGCGGTAAAGAATTACTGGCGCGCCATATTCACCGTGGCAGTGATCGCGGCGGTTTGTTTGTGTCGGTCAATTGCGGCGCCATCAGCCCGACTTACGCCGATGCCGAGTTGTTCGGCTATGCCGCCGGCAGCCACAGCGGCGCTGCCAGCAGCCGCGCGGGGTGGTTTGGCTCGGCCAACGGCGGCACCTTGTACCTGGATGAGATCGGCGATTTGCCGTTGCCGATCCAGGTCAAATTACTCGCCGCCCTGGAAAACCATGAAGTCACCCGCGTCGGTGCCCATCAGCCAAGCCCGGTGGATGTGCGCCTGGTGGCGGCCACCAGCATCGACTTGGCCCAGGCCGTGGCGGCGGGCAAGTTTCATGAGCGTCTGTTCCATTACCTGAGTGAAGGCCAACTGGAGTTACCGGCGCTGCGTGAGCGTGTCGGCGACATTCTGTCCCTGGCTGAGTATTTCCTGGGCATCTACAGCCAGCGCCTGGACCTGCCAGTGCCGCTGATCAGCGACGCCGCCCAGCACGTGTTGGAACACCACAGTTGGCCGGGCAATACCCGCGAGCTGGAAAACGTTATTCACTTTGCGCTGCTGGTGAGCAGTGGCGACGAGATTCTGCCGGAGCACTTGAACCTGCCGGTGGCGGGGTCGCCGCTTGAGCAAGTGCAGCGGATCTTTAACAGCGCGAGCCCGGCGGAGCAGGAAACATTAAGAAAATTCCTGCATGAACAAAATGGAATATCAACGTGAATAAAAGATATTGTTCGGGAATAAAAAATCTAGGTATTGTCACTCCCACGCCGCGATAGCACTTCGCTGGCACACCCTATAAAAACGGTCGTCACAGACGCCCTCGGAATTCCGATAAGGACACTGCATGAAAAAGGTTCTGTTGTTTACCGCACTGGCGGCTGCCCTGACTGCAAGCTTCGCCCAGGCCAACGAGAAGCTGGTGGTTGCGGCCACCCCGATCCCGCACGCGGAGATCCTCGAACTGGTCAAGCCAACTCTGGCCAAAGAAGGCGTGGACCTGGAAATCAAAGTCTTCACCGACTACGTGCAACCTAACGTGCAAGTGGCCGAGAAGCGTCTGGACGCCAACTACTTCCAGACCCTGCCGTACCTGGAAAACTTCAACAAGGGCAAGGGCACCAACCTGGTGACCGTGGTCGGCGTGCACGTTGAACCGTTCGGCGGCTACTCGAAAAAGATCAAGAAAATTGAAGACCTGAAAGACGGCGCCACCGTGGCCATCCCGAACGAAGGCTCCAACAGCGGCCGTGCCCTGTTGCTGCTGCAAAAGGCGGGCGTGATCACCCTGAAAGACCCAACCAACGCCCTGGCCACGCCGAAAGACATTGCCAGCAACCCGAAACACCTGAAATTCAAAGAGCTGGAATCAGCCCTGCTGCCACGCGTACTGGACCAGGTTGACCTGGACCTGATCAACACCAACTACGCCCTGGAAGCCGGCCTGAACCCAGCGAAAGACGCACTGATTCTGGAAAGCGCTGACTCGCCTTACGTTAACTTCCTGGTAGCGCGTCCGGACAACAAGGACAGCGATGCCATCCAGAAGCTTTCCAAGGCCCTGACCAGCCCTGAAGTCAAAGCCTTCATCGAGAAGAAATACAGCGGCGCGGTCGTGCCTGCGTTCTGATGTAACTGAAAACCCCCTTCAAGGTTTCAACGCCGATGGCTTGCATAGCGTCGGCGTTTTTTATTGGGTCTGGAATACGGTCAAAACTGTGGGAGCGGGCTTGCCTGCGATAGCCACACTGTAGTGAGCGGGCTTGCCCCGCGCTGAGTGGCGCAGCCGCCCTGGAACCAGGCATCGCGTTTTACCTGACACTACGCGGCGGCCTTATTGGGGCGGCTTCGCCACCCAGCGCGGGGCAAGCCCGCTCACTACAGAGGTGTGGCTATCGCTCTCCACGGTTGAGCCGATTCAGACAGGTTGGGTACTGATCGCCCTACGCAACGCCACCAACCATTTCACCAACTCCTGCGGATCCATCGGTTTCAATTCTTTCATCATTCATTCCCTCGAATCACAGACCCCAAGACCATAGCCGTCACCCGGCAAACCCGCGAATCCGGCGGTTATCTTTTTGAGTGATATCAATATGCTATTTGGGTATTTAAATTTTCTTTTTATACCTTTAAAGTTCGCGCTACCCGACGTTACCCACGCCGGATCGAACCGCGCACGTCGCATTACCCCTGCGACGTTTTGGACTTCCGATGACCTTCGATTTCGCTTTTATCCTCAGCACCTTGCCGGCGTTTTTAAAGGCCGTGGGCGTGACGCTGCAAGTGGGCCTGATCGCCATTGCCACCTCCCTGCTGGTGGCGCTGATCAACGCCGCACTGCTGGTATTCCGCACGCCCTACCTGTCGCGCCTGGTGGCGCTGTACGTCGAGCTGGCGCGGAACACGCCGCTGCTGATCCAACTGTTTTTCGTCTACTTCGCGCTGCCGGCTCTGGGGTTTAATATCTCCGGGTTTTGGGCGGCGATCATCACCATGACGTTCCTCGGCGGTGCCTACCTCACCGAAGTGCTGCGCGCTGGTGTGGAAGCGGTGCCGCTGGCGCAGATCGAGTCGGGTAAATCCATCGGCCTGTCGGACTGGCAGCTGTTGCGCCATGTGATCCTGCCCCAGGCCGGCATCCTCAGCCTGCCGGCACTGTTCGCCAACTTCATCTTCCTGCTTAAGGAGACCACCGTAGTCTCCGCCGTGGCGGTGCCAGAGATTCTCTACACCACCAAGAGCTACATCGCCCTCTACTACAAGACCTACGAAATGCTCGCCGTGTTGACGCTGATTTGCGTGTTGCTGTTCTTGCCGCTGTCGCTGCTGCTCAGCCGCCTGGAAAGGAGGCTTCAGCATGGCCAGTTCGGGTCTTGAGTTGTTGTGGGTGTCGTTGCCGCAATTGGGCAAGGGCGCTGCGCAAACGCTGTCGATTTCATTCTTGAGCATCGCGTTCAGCACCGTCGGCGGCGTGCTGTACGGCGTGCTGCGCACGTTGAACAACAAGGTGATCAACGCGGTGTTGCGGGTCTATCTGGAACTGTTCCGTGCGATCCCGGTGCTGGTGTGGTTGTACCTGCTGTTTTTTGGCCTGCCGATTTTCTTCGGCCTGAGCATCCCGAGCTTCTGGTGTGCCGTGTTGGTGCTGTCGCTGTGGGGCGCCAGTGAAGTGGGTGAAGTGGTGCGCGGCGCGTTGCATTCGCTGCCCCGTGGCCAGCGCGAAGCGGGCTTGTCGATTGGCCTGTCCGACCCGCAGCTGTACGGCTACGTGTTGCTGCCCCAGGCCCTCAAGCGCATGACGCCGCCGACCATCAACGTCTACACGCGCATCATCAAGACCAGCTCGCTGGCGGTGCTGATCGGCGTCGTGGACGTGATCAAGGTTGGCCAGCAAATCATCGAACGCACCTACGAGTCAGTGCTGATCTACGGCGTGCTGTTCCTGTTTTTCTTCTTTATCTGCTACCCGTTGTCGGCCGCCTCCAAGGTGCTGGAACGGCGCTGGGCCCAAGCATGAGCGCATTGATCGAGTTCCAGGGTTTCAATAAATACTTCGGCGACCAGCAGGTGCTCAAAGGCATCGACCTGAGCGTGCAAAGCGGCGAAGTGGTGGTGATCCTCGGCCCCAGCGGCTGCGGCAAAAGCACCTTGCTGCGTTGCCTTAACGGGCTGGAAGTGGCCCACAGCGGCAGCCTGCGTTTCGCTGGCAACGAGCTGCTGGATAAAAAACCGACTGGCGCCAAGTGCGCCAGGACATCGGCATGGTGTTCCAGAGCTACCACTTGTTCCCGCACATGAGCGTGCTCGACAACATCCTGCTCGGCCCACTGAAAGTGCAGAAGCGTGATCCTCGCGAAGCCCGCGAGCAAGCCGAAAAACTCCTGGATCGCGTGGGCTTGGCCGACAAGCGCGACGCCTTCCCGCGCCAGCTCTCCGGCGGCCAGCAGCAGCGCATCGCCATCGTGCGTTCGCTGTGCATGAACCCCCAGGTGATGCTGTTTGATGAAGTCACCGCCGCCCTCGACCCGGAAATGGTCAAGGAGGTGCTGGAAGTGATCCAGGGCCTGGCCCGCGATGGCATGACCCTGTTGATCGTCACCCACGAAATGGCCTTTGCCCGCGCCGTCGCCGACCGCGTGGTGTTCATGGAGGCCGGTCGAATCCTCGAACAAAACACCCCCGAAGAATTCTTTACGAACCCGCAAACCGCACGCGCGCAGCAGTTCCTGGAGAAGTTCTCCTTTGTGTCAACACTGCCCAAGAAAACCAAGGAACTGGAGCTGCTATGAAAAAGTTACTACTGCCACTGTTGGCCGTCGCCGTACTGGCCGGCTGCGATAAAAAGGCCGAAGAGCCTGCAAAACCCGTTGCCGCCGCGAGCTACATCGACAAGATCAAGGCGCGTGACAAGCTGATCGTCGGCGTATTCACCGACAAGCCGCCGTTTGGCTTTGTGAACGAAGCAGGCCGTTACGTGGGCTTCGATACCGACATCGGCCGTCAATTCGCCAAGGACTTGCTGGGCGATGAAAACAAAGTCGAGTTCGTCGCGGTCGAGCCAGCCAGCCGCATTCCGTTCCTGCAGAGCGACAAGGTCGACCTGATCCTCGCCAACATGACCGTGACCCCTGAGCGCAAGGAAGCGGTGGACTTCACCAACCCCAACCTGAAAGTCGCGGTACAGGCCCTGGTGCCGAATGACAGCGCGGTGAAAAGCCTGGATGACCTGGCTACCCGCACCACCATCGTTACCACCGGCACCACCGCCGATATCTGGCTGACCAAGAACCACCCGGACTGGAAACTGCTCAAGTTCGAGAAAAACTCCGAGTCCCTGCAAGCGCTGTCCGCTGGCCGTGGCGATGCCTATGCCCAAGACAACCTGGTGCTGTTCAGCTGGGCCAAGCAGAACCCAGGCTACCGCGTGCTGGAAGAAAAACTCGGCGACGAAGCGCCGATCGCCCCAGCGGTGAAGAAGGGCAACATCGAGCTGCGTGACTGGGTGAATGCCGAGTTGGCGAAGTTGGGTGAAGAGAAATTCCTGCTCAAGCTGTATGACCAATATGTGCGTAAAGAGCTGAGCGATGACACCAAGCCTGAGAGCGTGATTGTTGAAGGCGGTAAGTGGCAGGGTTGATTGGTGTCTGGGTCGAGGGCTCCCCTCGACCTGTCCTCCGAACTGGCGGACTTGCCTATTAGAGGAGCGTGCATCGATTGGGTATCGGTCACTCAGTTCTCCGGGCAACGGTTGGTTGGAGGCATCATGGCTCCTCATCAACGTAATGACCTACCAACCCAAGCCAACGCCAGACTACCTTCTCACCGCCAACCCAAGGCATCTGGGGTTCATCGTCAAACAATTGCAGAGTCCTGGGCTTGTACTCGCAGACCCACAACCCCGGATAGGGACAAGGTTCGCCACTGCGTGCACGAAGGCCACTCACAGCCCAGATCCAGCGAACGACCTGACCTTGATGAAGAGGGAGCCGCTCGTTCAACGTAACTTCACAATCTACACAGCGATCGCGCTCCATTTCCCAGCGACCTGCACGAGGTGCCGGTTCAAGGCTGTTGGCGAAACTGGAAGGTGTTTGATCAAGGTCGCGCTGCCAAAAAACCGCTTCGTCGCCTGACTCGCTGGCGAGGGCTGGCAGGATATCGCCCTGCTTGAAGGCGCGGCGGGAGTACGCCTGATCAGGGACGAACCACAAGCCGGATTGGGTGCACGCCATGCCTGAAACAATGCTAAGCGGCATCACTTTGCTGGAGACCTGTGCTGGAGATATCTCCGGCGGCCTCTTAAATCGTGCTGCCGGCGTCGGCCAATCACTGTCGGTGTCGAAACGGGCCATCCAGCGGCGGCTGTCAGCATCGGTGAAGCGCTCGTTGGGGTCGCCGTCCCATTGGCCGAAGCCGAGCAATCCCAAGTCGTCGTAGCGGATAGGTTTTAGGAGTTTGTTCAGGAGCATGGGCAATTCGGGCACGCCTTGCTCGACGGGATATAGCTCGGGTTGTTCGCCCAGTTCGATCCACTGGCCGCTGTGTAATTCGGTAATGCTGATGCGAGGGTGGGCGAGTGCTGCGCGTACTTGCTCGCGGGTGAGGTCAAGTTTTTCACGCCAGTGGTCGGCGAGCAGGAAGGCCCAGGTGGGGGGCGGATGCCGTTGAGTAGTTCGCTCTGCATACCAAAAGGGAAATCAATATCCAGACCATAGAAGCTGGGAGCCAACGCTCGCTCCCAAGTAGTGATGGCGGACCGTGTGCCGAACTGAAGCGGATTGGCCATGGCAAAGCCGCTGTAGACCTGATGTGCCTTGAGCAGGTCAATGGTCTTGAGTACAAAGCGGCGCCATGCTTCGCGGTTTTCCAACCACCATTGCCAACGGTAATAGAACAAGATGTAGGAATATTCGGTTCTTCTACCCTCATATCTTATGAACCATGTTCGCCAAAAATAACCCGCTGTCGTCGGTGAGGAGGCATGGTTTTTTCATCGGTGAATTTAAAAACAAAATCCTCTGAGCGGGAGGCTTTCTTGGCCTGCTCGCGTAGATCCGGCAAGCGTGACGAACCGTAAGGATGTGGACGTTCTGAAATCGGATGGGTCCCTATGGTGTAGGGCTTTCCAAGTAATTGCTCAAAAGCTTCGTGAATATCCACCATCAGCAGTGCCGCTTCTTGATGATTGTCCGGGCCTGGGGGAAATAGAAACTGATGAAGGGGCTGACGCTGTGCCGCGCTTCGTCAGTGCCCCAATCGGTATTAGGCCATTCCTTTAGTCCCTCAATAAATTCTTCGCGTTCTTCCTCATCAAACAGGTTATGTGTAGTGCTCATACTTACCTCTTGTTCTTGTTACCTTTCACGGTTGACGTGTGTTTAGTCTCGTCCGCTTCAAAGCCAGTGCAATCTTCCGGTACCCGCAGCAGTGCTACTTTTTCTATGCCAATTTTGTCTCGATTAATGCCTGTTTTCGGCTTCATGAGATTCACGTAAGCCTTCATTTGCCTATCCTTTACCCAATCCCCCGGAAACTTGATCTCAATCGCCGCAAACACATTGTCCGTTTCAAACGGCTCCTGCCGGTACTCAACCACCACCAAGTCCGGTGCCAGACTCTCCCAAGGGCGCGGCCAGAACGGAAACACCTTGCCGAACCGCTTTGGCCGAGTTTCAGGTTCCCCCAGCAAGGCTTTTGAGCTGTTACGGTTGTAATTGGGCTCGGCCTTGAGCGGGCTGCGCCACTCCAGCACTTCGTCTATCGCCTCAAACAACAACGAAGCGGTGGTTTGCTTGAGCGCCACCTCGATGGTGGTGGTCACACTGTCGCCGACGACGCTCTTGCGCAGGCGACGTGGCACCTTGATCGGCATCTGCAGGGCGACGTTGCACACCTGGCTGATGGCCGGGCGGAACGGTACTTTGCGTTCGATGTATTCCCTGAAATTCACGTTTTCATTACCGCGTCGCGAAACGGTGCTATTGCCGCCCCGGTCCACCACGGCAAAGGTCGAACTCTTGATTTCGATTTCACGGGTCAGCGCTTCAATAGCCTGCTGCAAGACTTGCTTGATAGTGCTTTTGCGTTCAGCAATTTCACTGGCGAGCCGCGCCAGGTCGGCAGTGCTCATGGCTGCTTCGTGAGCCTGATACACACGATAAGCGCGGTATGCTCCTGCAAGAAGGGCAGCGGCGGCAGGGGCTGGCATCAGTCAGGGTCTCCTCTGTATTGATCAAGAAAATCATCGGGGAAAAGCCCGGCGTCATCGTGAACCACGGCTTGTTCTGCAATCAGTGCAACGTTGGGTTGCCAGGTTTCAGTGACACTACGTCAAAGGCATCCCCCTTCAGGGTTCAAAGGTGTAGCGCAGGTAGCTTTGGCGGGGCATCGGGATTCCTTGTCGAATCTGTGGTTTGCAGTCGATCAGGTAGGTGGCGTTCTGGGGGGCAGCGTCTGCGCTTTGCAGTTCGTTACGGGCGCCACTCTAGGCAGGTGTGATTTGACGCCTCAATAGTGTGGAGACAATCAAGAGGCATCCGACATTGCCGACAGTGGTGAGCTGTCGGACATGTCCCAGTTCTCCGGGCCGAGATTGGTTGAAGGCGTCATGGGTCGACATAAAAGAAATGACCTACCGTCCCCAACCAACGCCAGACAACCTTCTCGCCACCAATCCAAGGCATCTGAGAGTCATCTTCAAACAATTGCAGAGTCCCGGGTTTGTACTCGCAAACCCACAGCCCGTGATAAGGACAAGGTTCGCCACTGTGTGTGCGCAGGCCGCTCACAGCCCAGATCCAGCGAACGACCTGACCTTGATGAAGAGGGAGCCGCTCGTTCAACGTAACTTCACAATCTACACAGCGATCGCGCTCCATTTCCCAGCGACCTGCACGAGGTGCCGGTTCAAGGCTGTTGGCGAAACTGGAAGGTGTTTGATCAAGGTCGCGCTGCCAAAAAACCGCTTCGTCGCCTGACTCGCTGGCGAGGGCTGGCAGGATATCGCCCTGCTTGAAGGCGCGGCGGGAGTACGCCTGATCAGGGACGAACCACAAGCCGGATTGGGTGCACGCCATGCCTGAAACAATGCTAAGCGGCATCACTTTGCTGGAGACCTGTGCTGGAGATATCTCCGGCGGCCTCTTAAATCGTGCTGCCGGCGTCGGCCAATCACTGTCGGTGTCGAAACGGGCCATCCAGCGGCGGCTGTCAGCATCGGTGAAGCGCTCGTTGGGGTCGCCGTCCCATTGGCCGAAGCCGAGCAATCCCAAGTCGTCGTAGCGGATAGGTTTGAGGAGTTTGTTCAGGAGCATGGGCAATTCGGGCATGCCTTGCTCGACGGGGTATAGCTCGGGTTGTTCGCCCAGTTCGATCCACTGGCCGCTGTGTAATTCGGTAATGCTGATGCGAGGGTGGGCGAGTGCTGCGCGTACTTGCTCGCGGGTGAGGTCAAGTTTTTCGCGCCAGTGGTCGGCGAGGAGAAAGGCCCAGGTGGGAGGGCGGATGCCGTTAAGCAGTTCGCGTTGCATACCAAAAGCATAATCAATATCCAGGCCATAGAAGCTTGGAGCTAATGCCCGCTCCCATGTGGTGACAGCGGAACGGGTACCAAATTCAAGCGGGTTGGCCATGGCAAAGCCGCTGTAAACCTGATACGCCTTGAGCAGATCAATGGTCTTGAGCACAAAGCGACGCCATGCATCGCGGTTGTCCAACCACCATTGCCAACGGTAATAGAAGACGATGGATGAATAGCTGGATCTCCTGTGCTCATCTCTTATAAACCACGTGCGCCAGAAGTACCCCGCCGTAGTCGGTGAGGAAGCATGGTTTTTTTTATCGGTGAATTTGAAAACAAAGTGCTCGTAATGCTTGGCTTTCCTGGCCTGCTCACGTAGATCCGGCAAACGTGACGAGCCGTAAGGATGTGGACGCTCTGAAATTGGGTGGGTCCCAATGGTGTAGGGCTTTCCAAGCAATTGCTCAAAGGCTTCGTGAATATCCACCATCAGCAGTGCTACTTCTTGGTGGTTATCCGGGCCAGGGGGGAAATAGAAGCTGATGAAGGGGCTGATGCCATGGGAAGCTTCTTCAGTGCCGGACTCTGAATTGGGCCACTCTTTCAGTAACTCGACAAACAGATCTCGTTCTTCGGAAGTAAACATCTGATGAGTTGTACTCATAAATTAGCTCTTCTTCCTTACCTGTTGGTGTTGCGCCGATTTCTTTTCATCCGCTTCAAAGCCGGTGCAATCTTCCGGCACCCGCAGCAGCGCTACTTTTTCTGTGCCGATTTTGTCCCGATTAATGCCGGTTTTCGGTGTCATGAGCTCTACGTAATCCATCATTTGCTTGTTTTTAACCCAATCCCCCGGAAACTTGATCTCAATCGCCGCAAACACATTGTCCGTTTCAAACGGCTCCTGCCGGTACTCAACCACCACCAAGTCCGGTGCCAGACTCTCCCAAGGGCGCGGCCAGAACGGAAACACCTTGCCGAACCGCTTTGGCCGAGTTTCAGGTTCCCCCAGCAAGGCTTTTGAGCTGTTACGGTTGTAATTGGGCTCGGCCTTGAGCGGGCTGCGCCACTCCAGCACTTCGTCTATCGCCTCAAACAACAACGAAGCGGTGGTTTGCTTGAGCGCCACCTCGATGGTGGTGGTCACACTGTCGCCGACGACGCTCTTGCGCAGGCGACGTGGCACCTTGATCGGCATCTGCAGGGCGACGTTGCACACCTGGCTGATGGCCGGGCGGAACGGTACTTTGCGTTCGATGTATTCCCTGAAATTCACGTTTTCATTACCGCGTCGCGAAACGGTGCTATTGCCGCCCCGGTCCACCAGGGCAAAGGTTGAACTCTTGATTTCGATTTCACGGGTCAGCGCTTCAATAGCCTGCTGCAAGACTTGCTTGATAGTGCTTTTGCGTTCAGCAATTTCACTGGCGAGCCGCGCCAGGTCGGCTGTGCTCATGGCTGCTTCGTGGGCCTGATATACCCGATAGGCGCGGTATGCACCTGCAAGAAGGGCTGCGGCGGCTGGGGCTGGCATCAGTCAAGGTCTCTGATGTATTGATCAAGAAAATCATCGGGGAAAAGCCCGACGCCATCGTGAACCACGGCTTGTTCTTCAATGAGTACGACGCTGGGTTGCCAGGTTTCAGTGATACGCTGATCATCACGTACGATTGCTTTATGGGCTTGCACGGCGTGGGTCGTTTGCGTCATAGCCCAGTCTGTTTCGCCGGACGAGTGAGTCAGGCCCTCGGCGAGTACGGCAGCGCCATCGGTTATGCGATACCGATAGCCAGAGAAAGCGCGTTGATCGTTCTTGAGCAGCGTATAGCGCCCCAGGAAGTCGCCAGGTGGAGGTGCCGGCGAGCGCTCAAGACTTGCGAATGGATTACCGGTGCCTTTGGCCTCTGCGGTCACCGGTCCTTTGATTTTGATGGTCAGCCCATCAAGGGTAATTCCATCGCCATCAATCGTTATGCTGCCTCCGGGCGCCTTCAGGACGATTCGTTGGCCCGCTGCAACCTCAAACACCGTGGTTTTCTGCGCGATGCCTTCTCCGGCAGCCAGCCGGTAGTGACTCTTTACACAATGTTCAACACTCCCGCCGATGCGGATGTCGTGATCAGCGGTGACCGTGTCGAATCGGTTGTTTCCGACTGCCTCGACACGGTCCCTACCGATGTGGGTCCGGTGGTCGCGGCCCAGCGTCTGAAAGCGATCCTGCGCCACCTCAATTCGCTCATCGTTGCCTACCCTTTCACTACGATCGTGGCCAATTTCAATATGCTCGTCGTGCCCGACCTTCTCGCGGCGGTCATTTCCGACGTAAATGCCGTTGTTGTGTTTTATATGGACGTTCTTGTCTTTTTCGGCGTGGATGTACACCTCCTGCTGTCCTTGCTCATCCTCAAAGCGCAGCTCATTGAAACCTGAACCTTTGTGGGTTCGGCTCTTGATGGTCATCCGCGTTTTGTGTTTCGGCAGCTCGTAGGGCGGCAAATTGGTCTCGCGGTAGGTGCGACCCGTGGCAATTGGTTGGTCAGGATCACCATCTTGATAGCTGATAATCAGCTCCTGACCGACCCGCGGCACGGCCATGGCGCCCCAGGTCGCGCCAGCCCAGGACTGAGCCACACGAATCCAGCACGAGCTCTGATCGTTGTTTTTGTCAGAACGGTCCCACGGGAATTGCACCTTCACCCGGCCCCATTTATCGCAATAGATCTCTTCATTCGGAGGGCCGACTACGGTGGCGATCTGCGGGCCGTCGATACAAGGCTTGTCGCGCAGCGGGCTTTCCAGTCAGAGGTCCAACGAATAGCGGTGGCTTTCATCTCATAAAACGTGCCGGCATTACTGCCGAACGCTTCTTCCTCAAGGCTGGTGTGCTGTTTGCCTTCATGTTCGATGGTGATGGTGCGCCAGCGGTCGTTGAAGTCATCGCGCGCATGACCATTCAAATCGAAAGCCAGCCCCGGTTGCAGGCGCGCATCGTCGCCTTGCAGATGCGCCATCTTGGCGTCACTGCGCAGAGCACTCAGGCGGGTTTTGGTGAAGGGTTTACCAGCAATATCGCGCTTGTAGCGGCCGGGGTAGTCGTAGCGCTCGTAATCCTTGTGCTGGTGGTTCAAATCCTGGTCGCCGGTGGCGGTGTGTTGTTGGCTGTAGCGAGGGTGAGTGAAGGTGTAGTCGCGCTGCACCTGGACGGCGGTGCGCACTTGTTCGGTGTAGTGGAAGCGGTGCAAGGCCGGTTCCATGGAGTCGCCACCGCCCATAGGTTGGTAGGCAACCGGGCAGTGTTGGTGAGTGCCAATGGTGCCCAGGCCGCCAACGCGGTCGGTGAACCACAGCGTGTGGCCATCGGCGCAATGTTCGAAGGTGTAGAGCAGACCTTCTTCGGCGGCGAGGCGGGCGATGAAGTCGAGGTCGGTTTCGCCAGCCTGCACGCAATATTCGCGGGGTTGATGATCGAAGCAGAGATAAGTTTTGACGTCCGTCAGGCGTTGCTCCTTGAGCACGTCAAGGATGATGTCGGGCACGTTTTTGCCCTGGAAGATGCGCCAGTTGGAACGCAGTTCGAAACGCTTCAGCGTCGGTTCTAGCACTACGCTGTAACGGGTACGTCGAAAACCGGTATCACCTTGGGTGAACAGGCTGACCAGACCGTGGACGTAACGCACCGGTGTTTCACCGCGCCAAATCGTGAACAACGCCGCCAGATCCAGCACACGATTGAAGTCGATGGCGGCGTTGTGGCTGGCAAGTTCCAGCTCTAGTTTAAATGGCTGGGACAGGCCTTCTTCGAACTTGAACGACACTACGTCGAAGGCATCCCCTTTCAAGGGTTCGAAGGTGTAGCGCAGGTCGCTTTGGCGGGGCATCGGAATTCCTTGTCGATCTGTGGTAGCCAGTCGATCACGCACGAAGCGTCTTGGGATCGTGGGTTGCAACGTCTTGACAGCTTCGTTATGCGAGCCACTCTACGCAGGCGTGATTTGAGGCCTCAATAGCGTGGAGACAATCAAGAGGCATCCGACATTGCCGACTGTGATGAGCTGTCGGACATATCCCATCAGTTGCACAAACCGCAACCGACTACCCCGTCCTGTTGATCGACAGCGATGCTCCGCTCTGCACCTGATGGCCTGTTCAAACGTGTCCGACTATGCCGAGCACGACATCAATACCGTCGCCAATACCGCCCGGATCATGGTCCAGGATGTAGCAGATGTGTTTACTGTGATTGAGCGGCGTGGGTTTGATTCACCTGCGGTGAGTTGATGTGATTTGAGCTGTGAGAAAACCCGCTTCGGCGGGTTTTCTGGTTTTTGGGTGGCATGACAGGGTTGATGTTGCTGTACCGCCGTCATCTCGCACTCGCTGGGCTCGACGGCTTCCACAACAGTGGTGATCGCGAGGTTGCGATCCTCATTGGCACACTTCAATCACTCCGGCCAATGCCAAGCCGGCGCATCCAGAATCCCCTGCCCAACTATTTGCGTCTCCCCCAACACCTTCTCCAACACAATCGAATTGCACCCTTCATCCTGCTGCAAGGCCGCAATCAACCGACTCGCATGGGACACCACCCACACCTGGCACTGCCGGGATGCCTGGATAATCAAGCGCGCCAACGCCGGCAGCAGGTCGGGATGCAGACTGGTCTCGGGCTCGTTCAGTACCATCATCGTCGGCGGCCTGGGTGTGAGCAGCGCGGCGATCAGCAGCAGGTAACGCAGGTGCCGTCCGACAGCTCCGCTGCCGACAATGGCCGCAGCAATCCTTCCTGGTAGAACTCAATTGCAAAGCGTCCGCCCTGTAACGGTTGGATGTTCAAGCGCGCGCCGGGGAACGCATCGCTTACGGCTTGCTGCAAGGCGTCGGGATCACCGATCTCGCGAATGGTCTGCAACGCTGCTGCCAAATCGCGCCCATCGTGATGCAGCACCGGTGTGCGCGTGCCCAGTTGTGGCTGGCGCACGGGTGCGTCGACATCGCTGCGAAAGTGATCATAGAAACGCCAGCCACGGATGCTTTCGCGCAGTAGCAACACCTCTGGCGAACCACGCAGGCTGCCGACCTGGTCGAACAGGCTGTGGTAGTTGGGCGTGTGCTGGGCCAGTACGTCCCAATTGCGCCCGTCACGTGCCCGCACCATTGGCCCGGAACGCTGCACCAGCAGGCTGGCCGGGCGGTAGATGTGGCCGGCCCAGATGCATTCCTTCTTCACTTCCGGGTCCAGGGAGAAAAAGGACAGGCTGGGCTCGGGCAAACCCAGGAAATGGCGTAGCTGAAATCTTCCCCGGCAAAACCCAGGCGCAGGCGCTTGACACCTTGGCGCACCGACGACTCTATCGGCACCTCGCCCTGGCGCATGCGTCGGCTGATGCTTTCCGGCCCGGCCCAGAAGGTGGAGTCCAGGCCACCCTCACGGGCCAGCGCGTTGATCACCCCACCTTGGGCAGTTTCCGCCAGCAAGCGCAGGGCGCGGTACAGGTTGGACTTACCGCTGCCATTGGGACCCGTGACCAGATTCAGCCGGTCCAAGGGCACTACCAATTTATTGATCGAGCGGTAATTGGCCACCGCGAGAGTCTTGAGCATGGGCATTCAATCGGCGTGGGAACCATTGGAGTATGGGAGCCTCCATGCAGATAAGGAACCCTGAACTAAGCTCACAGTCGCATACACACTGGCAAGTCGGCATCACGCAAAAGGAGCCTGCATGGGCGGTCGTATTTCCACCTGTATTTTCGGACTTGGCCTACTGACGCTGCTAAGCGGCTGTGGCCAGGAAAAGGCTGAGCCCAAGCAGCATTCACGGGTCTTTGTGCAGACCGTGCAGTCAGCGGATTTTGCTGCAGCGGTCACACTGACCGGGGATATCCAGGCCCGTGTGCAAACCGATTTATCCTTCCGCGTGGGTGGCAAGATCATCCAGCGCATGGTGGATGTGGGCGACCGCGTCACCGCCAAGCAGGTGCTGGCCAAGCTCGATCCCAAGGACTTGCAAACCAACGTCGACTCGGCCCAAGCCCAAATCGTGGCCGAACAGGCACGGGTCAAACAGACTGCTGCCGCTTTTGTACGCCAGGAAAAGCTCTTGCCCAAGGGTTATACCAGCCGCAGCGAATACGATGCCGCCCAGGCCGCGTTGCGCAGCAGTCAAAGTGCGCTGGCCGCCGCCCAGGCCCAACTGGCCAACGCCCGCGAACAACTCGGCTACACCGCCTTGATCGCCGACGCGCCCGGCGTGATTACTGCGCGCCAGGCGGAAGTGGGCCAAGTAGTGCAAGCCACCGTGCCGATTTTCAGCCTGGCCCAGGACGGCGAGCGCGATGCGGTGTTCAACGTCTATGAGTCGTTGTTGGTGGAGCCGCCGCCTGATGCGCCCATCACCGTCAGCCTGCTGGATAATCCCAGCATCAAGGCCCAGGGCAAAGTTCGCGAAGTGACACCCGCCGTGGCGGCCAACACCGGCACTGTGCAGGTCAAGATCGCCCTGGAGGCGTTGCCCAAAGGCATGCAGCTGGGGTCGGTGGTCAGTGCCACGGCCAACGGCCCGGCCAAGCCCAGCATCGAGCTGCCGTGGTCGGCCCTGACCAAAGACCTCAACGAACCCGCCGTATGGTTGATCGACAGCGACGGCAAGGCGCAATTGCACAAGGTCAGCGTGGCGCGTTACCTCACCGGCAAAGTCATCCTCAGCGACGGCCTCAAGGGCGGCGAAAAAGTCGTGGTGGCCGGCGGGCAATTGCTGCACCCCGGCATGCTTGTGGAAATCGCCCAGCAAGGAGCCCAGCCATGAAGCGCCTGACGGTGTTACTCGCCGCCAGCCTGTTGCTGGTGGCCTGCTCCAAGGAAGAAGCGCCGCCGGAGCCCGTGCGACCGGTGCTGTCCATGGAAGTGAAAGCCGAGGACCAGGAAACCCTCGGCCGCTTCGCCGGTACCATCCAGGCCCGGTATGAAAGCAACCTGGGTTTCCGCGTGCCTGGCCGCATCGCCCGTCGCGCTGTGGATGTGGGCGCCGAAGTGGAGAAGGGGGCCTTGCTCGCGGTACTCGACCCCACCGATCAACAGAACCAACTGCGTGCCGCCCAGGGCGATCTGGCCAAGGTGCAGGCGCAATTTATCAACGCCCAGGCCAATGCGCGCCGCCAGCAGGAATTGTTCAACCGTGGCGTCGGTGCCCAGGCCCAGTTGGATGTCGCCCAGACTGACCTGAAAACCACCCAGGCGTCCCTCGACCAGGCCCAGGCTTCGGTCAACCAGGCCAAGGACCAACTCAACTACGCCGAGTTGCGCACCGACCACGCAGGCATTGTCACCGCCTGGAATGCCGAGGCTGGCCAGGTGGTCAGCGCCGGCCAGCAAGTGGTGACCCTGGCCCGCCCCGATATCAAGGAAGCCGTGATCGACCTGCCCGCCGGCCTTGCCGAACGCTTGCCGCCGGACGTGGTGTTCCTGGTCGCCGAGCAGCTCAACCCCAACGTGCACACCACCGCCATCGTGCGCGAGATCGAACCCCAAGCCCAAAGCGCCACGCGTACCCGGCGCGCACGCTTGACCCTGGCCGAGACACCACCTGCGTTCCGCCTTGGCACGGCGATCAGTGTGACGTTGAGCACCGCCATCGCGCCACGCATCGAAGTGCCCCTAAGCGCCTTGCAGGAGGTCGACGGCAAGACCCGCATCTGGCTGCTCGACACCCAGAGCCAGACCGTGCAGCCGCGTGATGTAACCGTCATCAGCCGTGACGCCAGCAGCGCGTTGCTCAACGGCGGCGTCAAACCCGGCGAACGCATCGTCACCGCTGGCGTGAACAGCCTGAAACCCGGGCAAAAGTCAAAATCGACGAGGACAGCCCGCGATGAAAGGCAGCTTCAACTTATCTGACTGGGCCCTCAAGCATCAGTCCTTCGTCTGGTACCTGATGTTCGTTGCGCTGCTGATGGGCGTGTTCTCCTACATGAACCTGGGGCGCGAGGAAGACCCTTCCTTCACCATCAAGACCATGGTGATCCAGACCCGTTGGCCGGGCGCGACCCAGGAAGAAACCCTCAAGCAAGTCACCGACCGCATCGAGAAAAAACTCGAAGAGCTGGACTCCCTCGACTACGTGAAAAGCTACACCCGGCCCGGTGAGTCCACGGTGTTTGTGTTCTTGAAGGACACCACCAGCGCCAAGGACATTCCTCATATCTGGTACCTGGTGCACAAGAAGATTGATGATATCCGCGGCAGCTTCCCCCAGGGTTTACAGGGGCCGTCGTTCAACGATGAGTTCGGTGATGTGTTCGGCTCGGTGTACGCCTTTACCGGCGATGGCCTGACGATGCGCCAACTGCGTGACTATGTGGAGCAGGTGCGCGCCGAGATCCGTTCGGTGCCGGGGCTGGGCAAGGTCGAGATGATCGGCCAGCAGGACGAAGTGATCTACCTGAATTTCTCCACGCGCAAACTCGCGGCGTTGGGGATTGATCAACGCCAGGTCGTACAAAGCCTGCAATCGCAGAACGCAGTGACGCCCGCCGGGGTGATCGAGGCTGGGCCGGAGAGAATTTCGGTGCGCACGTCGGGGCAGTTCGCTTCGGAGAAAGACCTGGCCAACGTCAACCTGCGGCTCAATGACCGCTTCTATCGGCTGGCAGATATCGCTGACATCAGCCGTGGCTACGTCGACCCGGCGCGGCCGATGTTCCGCTTCAATGGCAAACCGGCGATTGGCCTGGCGATTGCCATGCAGAAGGGCGGCAATATCCAGGCGTTTGGCAAGGCCCTGCATGAACGCATGGACGAACTGACCGCCGACCTGCCGGTGGGCGTTGGCGTGCATAAGGTGTCGGACCAGGCGGAAGTGGTGGAAGAAGCCGTCGGTGGCTTTACCAGTGCGCTGTTTGAAGCGGTGATCATTGTGCTGGTCGTGAGTTTTATCAGCCTGGGCATGCGCGCCGGTTTGGTGGTGGCGTGTTCGATCCCGTTGGTGCTGGCGCTGGTGTTCGTGTTCATGGAATACAGCGGCATCACCATGCAGCGGGTCTCGCTGGGCGCGTTGATCATCGCCCTCGGCCTGTTGGTGGACGACGCGATGATCACCGTGGAGATGATGATCACACGCCTGGAAAAAGGTGAAACCAAGGAGCAGGCGGCGACCTACGCCTACACCTCCACGGCGTTCCCGATGCTTACCGGTACGTTGGTGACGGTCGCGGGCTTCGTGCCGATTGGCCTCAACGCCAGCTCGGCCGGCGAATACACCTTCACCCTGTTCGCGGTGATTGCCGTGGCGATGCTGGTGTCGTGGGTGGTGGCGGTGCTGTTTGCGCCGGTGATTGGCGTGCACATCCTCAGCGCCAACGTGAAACCCCACAACGCCGAACCGGGCCGGGTAGGCCGTGCGTTCAATGGCGGCATGCTGTGGGCCATGCGCAACCGTTGGTGGGCCATCGGCATCACCGTGGCGTTGTTCGTGGCGTCGGTGTTTTCCATGCAGTTCGTGCAGAACCAGTTCTTCCCGTCGTCGGACCGTCCGGAAATCCTCGTCGACCTGAACCTGCCGCAAAACGCCTCGATCAACGAGACCCGCAAGGCCGTCGACCGCCTGGAAGCGATCATCAAGGACGACCCGGACATTGCGCGCTGGAGCACTTACATCGGCCAGGGCGCGATCCGGTTCTACCTGCCGCTGGACCAACAACTGGAAAACCCCTACTACGCGCAGTTGGTGATTGTCAGCAAAGGCCTGGAAGAGCGCGGCGAGTTGATCAAGCGCCTGCAAAAACGCCTGCGCGATGACTTCGTGGGTATCGGCAGTTTTGTGCAACCACTGGAAATGGGCCCGCCGGTGGGGCGACCGATCCAGTACCGAGTGTCTGGCAAGGACATCGACCAGGTGCGCAAACACGCCATTGAACTGGCGACGTTGCTCGATCAAAACACTCACTTGGGCGAGATCATCTATGACTGGAACGAGCCCGGCAAAGTGCTGCGCGTGGACATTGCCCAGGACAAGGCGCGGCAACTGGGGCTGTCGTCCGAAGACGTGGCGCAACTGATGAACAGCGTGGTCAGCGGCGCCTCGGTAACCAGGTGCACGATGATATCTACCTGATCAACGTGGTCGGCCGTGCCGAAGACGCCGAGCGCGGCACCCCGGAAACCTTGCAGAACCTGCAGATCGTCACGCCCAACGGCACCTCGATTCCATTGCTGGCGTTCGCCACCGTGCGTTATGAGTTGGAGCAGCCGCTGGTGTGGCGCCGCGACCGCAAGCCGACCATCACCATCAAGGCCTCGGTGCGTGATGAGATGCAGCCGACGGACCTGGTCAAGCAGTTGGCGCCGACCATCGACAAGTTCAATGCCGAGTTGCCGGTGGGTTACAAGGTCGCCACCGGCGGCACCGTGGAAGAAAGCGGCAAGGCCCAGGGCCCGATTGCCAGCGTGGTGCCGTTGATGCTGTTCCTGATGGCAACCTTCCTGATGATCCAACTGCACAGCGTGCAGAAGATGTTCCTGGTGGCCAGCGTTGCGCCGCTGGGGCTGATTGGCGTGGTGCTGGCGCTGATCCCCACGGGCACGCCGATGGGCTTTGTGGCGATCCTGGGCATTTTGGCGCTGATCGGCATCATCATCCGTAACTCGGTGATCCTGGTGACGCAAATCGATGCGTACGAGCGCGACGGCTACACGCCGTGGGACGCGGTGGTAGAAGCCACCGAACACCGACGCCGGCCAATCCTGCTAACGGCTGCTGCGGCGAGCCTGGGCATGATCCCCATCGCCCGCGAAGTGTTCTGGGGGCCGATGGCGTACGCGATGATTGGCGGGATTATCATCGCCACATTGCTGACGCTGCTGTTCCTGCCAGCGCTGTATGTGGCCTGGTACAAGATCCGCGAGCCGAAGCCAGACCAACAGGAAAAACACGGTTAAAAATGTGGGAGCGGGCTTGCTCGCGAAGGCGGTGTATCAGTATCAGATGTACTGACTGACACACTGCATTCGCGAGCAAGCCCGCTCATTGGGATCTCCACATGCCATATGGTTTGTGGGAAACCTCCTGGAATCTTTGCCACTGTCGTTTGAGGCCGGGCTGTGTTCTACCCTCCCGACCTCCACCCCAACCGGTCGAACACCATGAACTGGCAACGTCCTATCTTACTGGCCTGCACTTTTCTGCTTTCACCGCTGGCCTGCGCCACTACCGTGCTGGAAAACCCCCTGTGGCGCGTCGAACTCGACCCCGCCACCCTCGCCATTCGCTTCACGCCCAGCGGCCAATCGCCGGTGCAAGCCTCCAGCGGCGTAGCGGCCCGCGTTGTCAGCGAGCTTTCGCAAAGTGCCTTGCAAGCGGATTGGCAATGGGATGAAGGCGCCTTTCGCGTGAACGCCAGCCTTGAACAACGTGACTTAACGCTAACCATCCGCGCGCGGGAGCCCAGCGAACTGCCGATCCTTCAACAACCGGCCAGTGCCATGGGCAAGGGTTTGATCTGGCCGTTAGCTGAAGGCCATTACGTGCCGGCGGGCAATGCAACATGGACGGCATTTCTGCAAGCGCAAGGCAACTTCAACACCACTCAGGACCTGAGCCTGCCGCTGTGGGGTATGGACCACGGTAGCTTCACCTTGAATTGGCTGCTGACCAACCCCTACAACAACCGCCTGCACTGGCAGGACGGCCAGGCCCTGTCAGTGGCTCATGAGTTTACGGCGCTCGACCCTGCTGCGCCCATGACGCTGTTGTTGCACCTGGGCGAAGCCGATCCCTTGGCCGGCGCCAAGCGATATCGCCAGTGGCTGGTGGAGCAGGGGCGCTATGATCCGCTGGCGGACAAGCTGCGCCAGACACCCGAAGCGCGAAAGCTGCTGGGCGCGAGCCATGTTTATGTGTGGGGTAATGATCTTTTGGCCGCGCAGGACGTGCGCGACTGGCCGCTGCTGCTCAAGCGGCTGCGCAATCACGAACTCAAGGGCTTGCTGGACAAGGAAGCCACGAAAGTCCTGGTGCAAAACACTGCGTTGAATCGCTATGAGCAAACGGTGCTGCTGCGTGGGCTCAATGGCGCGATCAACAAAAAAGCACGCCAGAGTTGGCAGGTAGACGAGCCTGATATGTCGCGCCTCGCTGCGCGTTATGGTGAGCTACGCGATCAACTGGCGGTCGCGTTTGCCGGCGCGTTGAGTGATGCCCCTGATACCTGGGGTAGCACGACGATTCAATCGTTGGTCAACGCTGACCTTTCACGCTTGCTGGTGACCCTGGGCGAGGGCTGGGAGGGTGGGCTCTGGCACCCGGAAGCGATCCGCGCGGGTGTCGCTGCAGGGTTTTTGATGGCGCCTTACGACTCTTACGAAACGGCCTTGTCCGCCACGGAAAACCCCGACTGGACCACGGCCCACCTGGGCAGCAAGGCCTATCGCGACTGCGCGATTGTGTTGAGCACCGGCAAGCTGAAAACCGGCTTCCAGCAATCGGGTCACTACACCGACCCGCGCTGTGTGCGGCCGTTGCTCGAAGCCAGGGTGAAGGCAGTCCAAGCCAAGGCTGGCTTCAACGCCTGGTTCCTGGATGCCTACGCCACCAGCATGGTGTTCGACAGCTATCGCCATGGCGCCTCAATGACCCAGGCGCAAAACGCCGAAGGCAATATCGATGCGTCCCGTTGGCTCAATACCACGCTCAAACTGCCCGCCGGCTCTGAAGACGGCAATGCCATCACCGCCCAGGGCATTCTGTTCGCCCATGGCATGCAGACGCCGGTGATTGGCTGGGGTGATCCTGCCATGACCCAGGACAAGCAATCGCCCTACTACGTGGGCAACTGGTACCCGCCCGAGCAGCCGACGGTGTTCTTTAAACCGGTGCCGCTCAACGAGCCGTTCCGCACCGTGCATTTCGAGCCGAGCATGCGTCTGCCGTTATACCAGGCCGTGTTTCACGGTTCGGTGATCACCACCATCATTGGCTGTTCGACAGCCTGAAACTGAGCAATGTGCAGGCTGAGAATGAACTGACCCAACTGCTCTACAACGTGCCCCCGCTGTATCACTTGAGTCCGGCGACGGTTAAGCAGCGATTGCCGGTGATTGAGCGCCAGGACCGGTTTTTCCGACCGTTGCATCAGCGCTTGGCGACGCAGGCGATGACCGGGTTTCGGTGGTTGACGGCGGATAGGCAGGTGCAGGAAACCACGTTTGCGGATGGTACGCGGTTGGTGGCGAATTTTGCTGCGATGCCGAGAGAAGGGTATGCCGGGCATAGTGTGACGGCGTTGGTGGAGGGTGAAAAACCTGTGGTGTATCAGGTGAAATAGCGATCGCAGGCAAGCCAGCTCCCACAGGTAACTGCATTCCAAAGTGGAAACTCGGTCAACTGTGGGAGCTGGCTTGCCTGCGATGGGGCCGGTTCAGTCGACACTCATCTACACCTTGCGCCAGACGCTGGCCAGCCAGGGTTGCTGGTCGCGGGGCAATCCCGCCGGACGATAGTAATGCTCCAACTCCACAAACCCCGCCTCGGCCAGCAGTGCCTGCCACGCCGTCAGGTCGTGATAAGACCCATACCGCGGCCCATTCCAACCCTCCTGGTTCTCACCCCGAGGGTTGGAACTGAACAACACGCCCCAGGCTTCAACGCCCCCTGCAATTGCTTGAGTACGCGCGGCAGTTCCTGCTTGGGGATATGAAACAGCACGGCGTTGGCGAAGATTCCATCGAAGCGTTCAGCCGGAAGATCCAGCTTCAGGAAGTCTTGTTGCAGCACCTCACACCCACTGTCCTCGCGTGCCATCTGCGCAAACCGCTCCGAGCCATCCAGGCCCACGGCGATATGCCCCATGCGGGTAAAGGTCTGCAAATCCCGCCCCGGCCCGCAGCCGAAATCCAGCACGGTAAACGGCGCTGAGCCTTGTATATGGCGCAACAGCGCGTCGATGTTCTGGCTCACATCGTGGTTGCGCGTGCCTTCGCGGAAGTCCTCGGCAACCTTGTTGTAGTGGCCGAGGGTGGTGGAGGTGATCTGTTTGAGGTCGTCGGGGGCGAGCTTCATGAGGAGTGCGCAGGTAATGGACGTCTCGCGAATATACGTGAATGGGCAGCTTTTGAAGACTTACCTGTTAGTTTTCACAGTATCGCCGTCGCTGCAACCGGGCCATAGTGAGTCGATCCCGCGTCAGTAGCGTAGCCCTCCCATGTCGCTGCACGATACCGCCACACCCACGCTGTTGGTACACGACCCCCGCGCCTTGGTGGTGCGTGGTGTGGGCTACTGCCGTCAACAGCCAGACGAGCTTTTACAGCCGCGCATTACGCGCCAGTGTTTCGATGCTGCCGGTCGCCTGGCGCAGAGTTGGGACCCGCGTCTCTCCAATCCCAACCTGAGCACGGGATACGACCTCGCAGGCCAGTCGTTGCTTACCGACAGCGTTGACGCAGGCTGGCAACTGACATTGTTCAACGAGGCCCGCCTACCGGTGCTTGCCTGGGACAGCCGAGGCAGTGAGTGTCACACCGAGTACGACCCCCTTCAGCGAGTTACCGCGATCCATGAGCGCAGCGGCGAAGGCAGTCTGCAAACGGTCGAACGCATGCTCTACGGTGATGCCGACGCCACCCACAATCGGCGCGGGCAATTGCTGCGCCATGACACACCGGCCAGCAGCCTGAGCATCGCAGGCTACAGCCTTCTCGGACTGCCAATCACCCAGGCCACGCGTGTGCTCAAGTCCCAGGACGCGCCGCATTGGCCAGCGGAACTGCCGGCCCGAGACGATTTACTCGACGATGAGACATTTGTGACGGAGCAGACCTACACCAGCCTTGGCGAATCGCAGGCGCAAACGGATGCCATGGGCAACCTCAGCCTCTTCACGTACACCGTGGCAGGTCAAACCAAAAGGTGGGTTTGCGCCTGACGGGCGCGGCCCTCGAATGGCTGGTCAGCGTTATTAGCTACAACGCATCCGGCCAGGTCGAGCAGGAAACTGCCGGCAATGGTGTCATCACTACGGCACGCTATGCCGAGGAAAACGGACGTCTTCAACACCTGCTGAGCGAAGACGGTGCAGGCAAGCGGCTTCAGGACCTGCACTACACCTACGACCCGGTCGGCAATATCCTACGCCTAGAAGACCGCGCGCAGCCGATCCGCCACTTCAACAACCGCAAGCTCGAACCGATTAACGACTACCGCTACGACAGCCTTTACCAACTGGTCGAAGCCCGTGGCCTTGAAGTGGTGACGCCCGGCTACGGCCCTGAACTGCCGGTGCTGCAACCGACGCCCCTGGACCCCGCGCAACTGCGCCCCTACACCCAAACCTTCGACTATGACGTAGCGGGCAACCTGAAAGAGCGCCATCACAGCAACGCGCCGACCTTTCGTATGTTCACCTCGGCTACTAGCAACCGCAGCCTGGCGCAGCGCAACGACGGTTCATTGCCGACCGAAGCCGACATCGCCCTAGGCTTCGACGCCAACGGCAACCAGCGGCAACTGATGCCCGGCCAGCAGATGGACTGGGATGCGCGCAACCAATTGAGCCGGGTCACGCAAGTGGCACGTGAAGAAGAGCCGGACGATGACGAGCATTATCGCTATGACCGCCCGGGGCATCGCCTGCGCACAGTGCGCATGGCACATACCCCGCGCCGAACCTTGCGCAGCGAAGTGCTGTATTTGCCTGGCCTGGAACTCCATCGCGACAGCGCCAGCGGCAAAGAGCATCACGTGATCAGTCTGCAAGCCGGGCGCAACCAGGTGCGCGTGTTGCACTGGACCTCTGCGCCACCGGACGGTTTGGTGAATGATCAGCTTCGCTACAGCCTTACGGATCATCTGGGGTCATGTGCGGTGGAACTTGATCACTTGGGCAGGCTGATCAGCCAGGAATGGTATTACGCGTTTGGCGGCACGGCATGCTGGGTAGGGCGTAATGGGGTAGAGGCCAAGTACAAGACGATTCGGTATTCGGGGAAAAAGCGGGATGCGACGGGGCTTTATTATTATGGGTATCGGTATTACGCGCCGTGGTTGCAGCGGTGGGTTAGTCCTGATCCATTTCTCGCGTTGGACGGGTTAAACCTGTTTTGTATGTTGACCAACAATCCGATCAAGTTTGTGGATGGGGAGGCTTGATGCGTAGGCTATTTGGTTTGGTTAGCTCAAATGGCCCCATCAGTGACAGCGAAGCAATCGCCGGGCGCATCGAACACTTCAAGCTGTATTTGGTGCCCATGATTCAGCAGCGTCGGGAGAGCGACAAAGAGAGAGCGTTGAAGATGGCAATGAAGATGGAGCGAACCACCGATGTAAAAACGGCAAATGATGCGTTGGCCACTGCTGTACAAGGCTTGGCCGAGGCGCCCCTGACATACAACTTGCCTTCTATGAGTGTCGCCGATCTACAGGAAAGTGGGATGCAAAATGTTTGGGAACGCGGGACTGCCGAAGAAGACTCTTTGGTGTTCAGAGACGGCTTCGAAACCGGAATATTCAATTATGAACACTCTGACTCGAAAGTGGTGCGCAAGTACGGTGATCGACAGCACAAACGCTTCAACCCTAAGCTACGTCCTCTTTATGGTGCGTTACAGGTGGTCACAGATTCGGCGGCCGGTGGCGCTAAGTCCTATGGAGATGCTGCCTTCGTATTGCACGATGAATCCAGGGAAAGTGTGACCTTACTGGGTAGGGACAGCTTTGACATGGCAGCGTCCCCTGACAATCTAGGAACGTTCAACAATCCATATCCAGTGTTTTTGAAATGGATCGAGATATGTGGACGGCCTTGACGCAAGGGACTGTTGGGGGGCCAGGAGACCTGTTGAATACATCGAGTGGCAATCACACGCACCTGTCGAATGGAATGACATGAGCGAGTTGGTGGTTAGCGATTCAACGGTCCTGAGTCAACTATTAAGCCAGGGTGGAACCAGCAGGTTTCTCGTAGGTCACTCTATTAGAGCGCATGCGCTGAACTAGCGAACTTTACGTCACACGCCAGCAAATTCCGCCCCGGCTTTCAGCGTTTATTCAACACCCGCGCCAACCGATCTCCACCTAACTGAATGAACGCCACCAGCACCACCAGCAACACGATCACCGTCAGCATGATCTGCGTGTCAAACCGCTGGTAGCCATAGCGGTAGGCAATGTCGCCCAGGCCGCCCGCACCAATTGCCCCGGCCATGGCCGACGAGTTGATCATGGTCACCAACGTAATCGTGAACCCACCGACGATTCCTGGCAGCGCTTCCGGCAACAGCACATGCCAGATGATGTGCCAGCGGCGGCAGCCCATGGCCTGCGCAGCTTCGATCAAACCGTGATCGACCTCGCGCAAACTCACTTCGGCAATCCGCGCAAAGAACGGCGTAGCGGCAATGGTCAGCGGTACGACGGCGGCCCACACACCGTAGGTGGTGCCAACAATCAGCCGGGTGAAGGGAATCAACGCCACCATCAAGATCAAAAACGGAATCGAGCGGAACAGATTGACGAACGCTCCCAGCACACGATTCAGCGCCGGGGCCTGGTAGATGCCGCCCTTGTCGCTGGTGACCAAAAACACCGCCAGCGGAATGCCCACCAGCAACGCGATCAGCGACGACACGCCGACCATCAACAGGGTGTCGATGGCGCCCTGCAATAAACGATCAAACCACATAGCCCAGCACCTCCGCCTGTTGTGCCCAATTGCCGGCGCGGTTGCGCAGTTCCTCAGCGCTGTGGGTCGAGCCACTCACCGCCAACAATAGTTGCCCCAGGGCGTGCCCCTGGATGCGTTCCACGCCGCCTTGCAGCAAGCGCACGCGGCCACCGAGGGCGCTGAACAGTGCCGCCAGGTCTGGCTCATCGGTATCGCTGCCGGTGAACTGCAAGCGCAGCACCACGGCGGCATCGGCTGATGCCGGTGTAGCCTGCAAACGGCTTTGCAGTTCTTCCGGCAGGCCGTGCTGCAGCGGTGCCAGCAAGGTCTTGCTGACTTCATGCTGCGGGTTGCCAAACACTTGCCACACCGGGCCTTGCTCGACGATACGGCCGTGCTCCAGCACCACCACGCGGTCGCAGATCTCGCGGATCACCGCCATCTCGTGGGTGATCAACACGATGGTCAAACCCAGCCGTTGGTTGATCTCGCGCAGCAGGCCGAGGATCGACTGGGTGGTCTCCGGGTCGAGGGCCGAAGTGGCCTCGTCGCACAGCAGAATCTGTGGGTCATGCACCAGCGAACGGGCGATGCCCACGCGCTGCTTCTGCCCACCGGACAACTGCGCCGGGTAGGACTTGTGCTTGTCTTGCAAACCCACCAGCTCCAGCAGTTCACGCACCTTTGCTCGCGTTGCAGCTTGGGCACGCCGGCCACTTTCAGCGGCAACTCGACGTTCTGCCACACGGTCTTGGCCGACATCAGGTTGAAGTGCTGGAAGATCATGCCGATGCGCCGGCGCAGGGCCACAAGGTGGTCTTCGTCGTAGTCGCCGATGTCCACCTGATCGATCAGCACTCGCCCGCTGCTGGGTTGCTCCAGGCGGTTGATGGTGCGGATCAGCGAGGACTTACCGGCGCCGCTGCGACCGATAATGCCGAACACCTCACCGCGCTGGATCGCCAGGTCGATGCCTTGCAGGGCATGTACCTTGCCGTCGTAGGTCTTGCCCAGGTTGATGAAGCGCACGTGGGCGCGGTTCAGGTCAGGGTGCAGTTCTGTCTGCTCGGCGTCCCTGGGCGGCAGGCCCAGGTCGCGCAGTTGAGAGTGGGCGGCGGTCATTTTTAGCTTCCCAGCCGACTTGGTAGAGCTTGCCGAGGGATTTATCCAACGCGGCGCGCACCACCGGCGAGTGCTGGTAAATGTCGACGAACTTGATCACCCGTGGGTCGGTGGTGCCTTTGGGTTGGGTGACGAACTGAATCACGTATTCCGGATGGTCCAGGCCGTCGAACAGCAGCGCCGACTCGGCATCGAAGGTCTTGGACAGGCGGATATATGCCGGGTAGCCCTGCACGAGGTCGGCATCGTCATAGGCGCGTACCAGTTGCACGGCCTCGACCTGCAGGATCTTGATCTTCTTCGGGTTGCTGACGATGTCTTCTTCGGTGGCCTTGTAGCCCACGCCCGGCTTGAGGGTGATCAAGCCAGCCTTGGCCAGCAGCTGCAGGCCGCGACCGCTGTTGATCGGGTCGTTGGCGATGGCCACGCTGGCGCCCTGGGGCAGGTCATTGATGCTTTTGTACTTCTTCGAGTACAGGCCGACGTTGTTGATGATGCCCGGTGCATACGGCACCAGGTCAAACCCGGCGGCGGCCTTGGCGTTTTCCAGGAACGGGATGTGCTGGAAGTAGTTCACGTCGATATCGCCGGCGGCGAGGCTGACGTTCGGTGCGATCCAGTCGGTGAATTCCACCAGCTCGACTTTCAGGCCTTGCTTGCCGGCTTCGGCCACGGCGGCTTCCAACGGGATGGCGAAAGCGGCAGTGGTGCCGACTTTCAACGGCGCGTCGCTGGCGAATACAGCCGAGCTGAACAGTCCAAAAGCCAGGGCCAGTGCTTTGACTGGGTGGGAGAGCAGTGTCTTTTCATTATCAATTTCCAGTCATAAGATTTAGGTCAGAACAATGCGGTCTACTGTGGGAGCTGGCTTGCCTGCGATAGCGGTCTGTCAGGCAACTCTTTTTTGCTGACCTACCGCTATCGCAGGCAAGCCAGCTCCCACATTTTGATTAGTGTCGGTAGGTAGAGCCGGTGTGCTGTTCGGGCAGGCGCGCGGTGTTGTGGAAGACTTTTTCGCGCAACGTGCCGGTCTCATACGCGGTCTTGTACGACCCACGCTTCTGCAACTCCGGCACCACCAGATCGATAAAGTCCACATAGCTTTCCGGCGTCACAATCCGCGTCAGGTTGAAGCCATCCAGCCCGGTCTCGCTGATCCACGATTCCAGTTCATCCGCCACCTGTTCAGGCGAACCGACCAGGGTGATATAGCGACCGCCCAAGGCGTGTTGCTCCAGCAATTTGCGCCGGGTCCAGTCGTTGTTCTGCAAGTTCTTGGTGGCCGACTGGATCGCGTTGCTCTTCACGTACTGGATCGGTTCGTCCAGTTCGTATTGGGCAAAATCGATCGCCGTCGACGCCGAAAAATGCGCCACGCCGGCTTCCGCGCTGGCGTAGCTCAGGTACTCGGCGTGCTTGGCCCAGGCCAATTCTTCGGTGGCGCCCACGATCACGTTGAGCCCCATGAACACCTTGATGTCGTCTGGATTACGCCCGGCCTCGACCGCGCTGGCGCGCACTTTGTCCACCTGGATCTTGGTCGAGGCCTTGTTCTGCCCGCTGATGAATACGCACTCGGCATGGCGCCCGGCGAACAGCAAGCCGCGATCCGAGCTGCCGGCCTGGAACAGCACCGGCGTACGTTGCGGTGAGGGTTCGCACAGGTGATAACCCTCCACCTGGTAGAACTCGCCGTGGTGCTCGACCTTGTGCACCTTGCCCGGCTGGGCGTACACCCGCGCCTGTGGATCATTGACCACGGCGCCGTCTTCCAGCTGCCTTCCCAGAGTTTGTAGAGCACTTCCAGGTATTCGTCGGCCTGGTCGTAGCGGCGGTCGTGTTCGACTTGTTCGGTCAGGCCCATGGCCTTGGCGGCGCTGTCGAGGTAGCCGGTGACGATGTTCCAGCCCACTCGGCCTCGGCTCAGGTGGTCGAGGGTGGACATGCGCCGCGCGAACAGATACGGCGGCTCGTAGGTGAGGTTGGCGGTGAGGCCGAAGCCGAGATTTTTGGTCACGGCAGCCATCGCCGACACCAGCAGCAACGGGTCGTTGACCGGCAGTTGGATCGATTCTTTAAGCGGCACGTCGATGGAGTTTTGATAGACGTCGTACACGCCGACGATATCGGCGATGAACAAGCCATCGAACAAGCCGCGTTCCAGGGTTTGCGCCAATTCGGTCCAGTATTCAATGGTCTTGTACTGGGTGGACGTATCCCGTGGATGCGTCCACATCCCGTGGTTGATATGCCCGATGCAGTTCATGTTGAAGGCATTGAGCAGGATTTTTTCTTGGCCATTTAGATGGTCCCCCGCAGTGGCGGGTTTTCATCGTTGAGGTAGTAATTGCCCACCGCGTGGTACTTCCAGCGCACCGGGTCGTGCAGGGTGTGCACGCGGGCGTTGCGCCAGTGGCGGTCCAGGCCGTGTTCGGCCAGGGTTGCCTGGCTGCCGGCGAGTTCAAACAAGGTGCTGCCAGCGGCCAGAGAAATCTCGGTGCTCAGGGCGCGCACTTCGGCGACGGCAATCGAGGCAGCAGCGACGGTCTCGGCGTTGCTGTCGGCCTGGGCGCGGTCGAGAAATTCACCTGAGCGTTCCAGCAGTGCTTCGGCGGCGTGCAGGCGAATGCTCAGGTGGCCGAAGCTTTTCAGGGTCAGCGGGTCTTCGGTGGCTTTGTCGTTGCCGGAATCGATCCAGGGGCGGGTCTTGGTGCGCACAAAGTGCAGCGCATCCTCAAAGGCGGCGCGGGCGATGCCGGTGTCGATGGCGGCGTGAAGAATCTGCGCCAGCGGGCCGACGGTGGTCGGGCGTTCGAACGCGCTCTGGAACGGAATCACATCGTGGGCGGCGACCCACACGTTGTCGAACACCACCGAACCGCTGCCGGTGGTGCGCTGGCCGAAGCCGCTCCAGTCGTCGATCACCGTCAAGCCTTCGCTGTTACGCGGCACGAACGCCAGTTGCTGCACGCCCTGGTCATCCACTACGGACGTTGGGATGCGCTGGGCATAGATCGCACCGGTGGAGTAGAACTTGCGGCCGCTGATGCGAAAACCATCGCCGTCGCGGGTGATGGAGGTGACGCGGTCGTGGGCGGTCTTGGTGCCCAGTTCGGCCAGCGCATTGCCGAAACGCTGGCCAGCCAGCACCTCGGCGTACAGGCGTTTTTGCTGCGCTGGCGTGCCGTTCACGCGCAGCACTTCGAGTGCGTAGAAATGGTTTTGCGGGATCTGGCCCAACGAGGCGTCCGCCTGGGCGATCAGCGCAATCACCTTGGCCAGGGTGACGTTGGACACGCCTGCGCCGCCGTATTCCTTCGGCACGCTGATGCCCCACAGGCCGGAGCGTGAAAACACGTCCAGTTCGGGTAGGGGCAGGCGGCGTTCGCGGTCGCGCTGGACACTGTCGCGACGGAAGTCTTCGGCCAGGTCGCTGGCGACAATAAGGGCTTGTTCGTCGCTGGTTATGACCGCGACGTGGTGAGAAAGGGTCATGCGTATTTCTCCAGAGGTCTGGTCGGTTAAATCCAGGAATGGCGGGCCGGAAGGGTGCCATTGAGTCGGAAGGCGCCGATGGCGTGATACTTCCACCGCACCGGGTCGTGCAGGGTGTGCACCCGGGCGTTGCGCCAATGACGGTCGAGGTTGAATTCAGCGAGGGTGGCGCGGCTGCCGGCCAGTTCGAAGAGCTTTTCGCTGACCAGCAGCGACACCTCGGTGGTCAGCACTTTTGCTTCGGCCACGGCGATCGAGGCACGGGCTGCGGATTGCGCGGTGATCGGCGCAGCGCTGACCTGGTCGAGCACCTGGCCGGCCTTGCGCAGCAGCGCTTCGGCGGCGTGCAATTCAATCTTCAACTTGCCGATGTCGGCGATCACATACAGGTCATCGCTGGCGCGTTCGACCTTGGCGTCGACCCAGGGGCGCGAGCGCTCGAGGACGAAGGCGATGGTGTCATCCAGCGCACCCCGTGCAATGCCGGCGTCGATGGCGGCCTGGATCAGTTGCGAAACAGCGCCCTGGATATTCGGCGTTTCGCCGATGCGCCAGTTTTCAACGACCAGCTCTGCGTCCACCGGCACTTGGTCCAACAGCACTGTGCCGCTGGCGGTGGTGCGTTGGCCAAAGCCGGACCAGTCATCCACGATGCGCAGCCCTTCGGTGCCACGGCGTACAAAGGCCATGACCTGTTTGCCGTCATCGTTCAGCGCCTTGACCGCGACCCAGTGGGCAAACAGCGCGCCGGTGGAGTAGAACTTCTGGCCGCTGATCACATAACCGTCACCCTGGGCAGTGATACGCGCCTTGAGTTCCAGGGTGTTCTTGGTACCACGCTCCGGGCCGCCATTGCCGATGCGCCAGCCGTCGAGGACGCTCTGGAACAGCTGCTTTTTCTGGCGCTCGGTGGCGGCACCCTGCAACAGGTGCAGGATGCCGAAATGGTTCTGCGGGATCTGGCCGAGGGCCGGGTCTGCCGCGCTGATGATCGCGAACACCTCGGCCAGGGTCACGAAAGACACCTGGGGGCCGCCGTATTCGCGGGGAATGGAAATACTGCCCAGCCCACTGCGGGTGAACTGCTCGATCTGTGCCCATGGCAGCTTGCGTTGCTGATCGCGCTTGGCGGCTTGCAGGCGCGCCGCCTGGGCCAGCGTATGAGCTGCGTTCGGGGCCTCGGCGTCGTTGCGCAGCACGGTGGCAGGCAACAACAGCGGGGCTACATCCAGATCGCTCTGGGGGGTGTTTGAGCCAAGTTAGACATCAGCGCCGCTCCTTGGCTGCACGTAATGCCCTGGCGTTATGCACCGGGGTAATTCTGACCATACCGACCTCGCATTCAATGAAATAAAAACAGAAAAATCAGAGATGTCCGGTGGTCCGGTGCATATACCTTAAGCGCGTTAAATATTTAAATAAACGTGCGTTTTGGAATAAGCATAGAAGGTCTGTTACCCCGGCTCACACGGTGAGCCGAGCGTGCGAGGCTGGTAGATCAACATCGCCCCGGCCCTGCGGGATGATGCTGTGGCGGCGATGCGCAACGTGCGCGCCGGCGCCCAGCGTGAGTTATTGCCCACGCGATCCAGAATGCAGTAGGTGACGTCCAGCCGACTGTCATCACCCGCCTCGATGATGAGTGCCCCAGGCACCCACACCTGTACGGCCAGGCCGACGTTCTTGGCCTGGACCTTCGGCAAGTCCAGGCGCGCATCGCCCCAGCGCAGGGTGATGGCGTCACCGGTGCTCATGTTCAGATAGGGTTCGATGGTCAGCGGAATACCGCGCCCGACCTGGCTGGCGTTGACGCCGTAACGGCGAATGCTGTCGGGCAGGCCCACAGGCGCGAGGCTCTGGTTTTCATCGCTGTACAACGGCAAGGGCTGGCCACCCGGATACTGGGTCTTCACGCGCACCCGGGTCACTGCCGAACGGGCAGGACTGCGGCCGACCTGCATGACCTGGTAATGCACCTGCGCTGCGCCATCCAGCACGAAACTCTCTGGCACCCGCAGATGGGTAGGCATACCGACCTTGCATGCGGTTACCCGCCGTGAGGCGGCAAAGCAGTTGTTCCAGAACAGCTCGATCAAGTCACCTTCATCCATGCCGGGATAGGGCGCGATGTCGACCTGCAGTTGGGCGGCGGCGAGGGCATTGATGCCGTTGCGCAGGGCTTGGGGCAGCGTCGGGGCGGTGAGCGGGGTGTGCGTCATAAGTAATCTCCTTGATGCAGCCAGCAGCAATCGTTCCGGCTTTTGGCGCGGGTGCGCGAAGGGGCCGAAAAGAACGATTCAGTGAATAGCCGGGATAGGATCCAATCCTCTGGGCGTTAGATAAGAGGGTTGGCAGAGGAGCGTCAATGGAGGCAAAGGGCTAAACGGCGGGTATGGAGATATTCAGAAGGGTCTGACTGGCGGGGGGATCTTAAGAGGCAGGCAGCGGGTTGTTTTACCGTTGGATACGCAGACTTGTTGTAGTGAGCGGGCAAGCCCGCTCACTACAGAAGCTGCGCAGCTTCCGGCTCAGTGAGCGAGGAATTTGCTCAGGAACTGCTTGGTGCGTTCTTCCTTGGGGTTGGCAAACAGCGCCTTGGCTTCGCCTTGCTCAACGATCACGCCCTTGTCGAAGAAGATCACGCGGTTGGCCACATCTCGCGCAAAACTCATCTCGTGGGTGACGATGACCATGGTGCGGTTTTCTTCGGCGAGGCTGCGGATGGTCGCCAGCACTTCACCCACCAATTCCGGGTCCAGGGCAGAGGTGGGTTCGTCGAACAGAATCACCTCCGGCTCCATGGCCAACGCCCGGGCAATCGCCACGCGCTGTTGCTGGCCACCGGAAAGGCGCCGTGGGTATGAGTCCTCCTTGCCCGCCAGGCCCACCCGAGCCAGCAACTTGCGGCCCAGGGCGACCGCTGCATCGTGCGGCATCTTCTTGACCACGGTAGGGCCTTCGATGACGTTTTCCAGCGCCGTGCGGTGGGGGAACAGGTTGAAGTTCTGGAACACAAAACCCACATGCTGGCGCAAGCGCCGCACCAGGCCTTGCTGCTGGTTGATCGGCTTGCTGGTGTCGATCTCGATGTCGCCCACCTTGATGCGACCGCTGGTGGGTTGTTCGAGGAAATTCAGGCAACGCAGGAAGGTGGTCTTGCCGGAACCGCTGGGGCCGATGATGGCGATGACTTCGCCCTCCTTGACCTCAAGGTCGATGCCGTTGAGCACCACCTGACCCTTGAATTGTTTGGTCAGTTTTTCAACCACGATCATGCTTCAAGACTCCAGGTCATGCCGGTTGACCCGGTCTTCCAGACGATTTTGCAAATGCGCCAGGAGGCTCGCCAAAATCCAGTAGATCAGGGCGGCGGACAGGTACATGGTGAAGATTTCGAAGGTCCGTGCAGACACCAGTTGGGCCTGGCGGAACAGCTCGGGCACCTGGATGGTGGCGGCAAGCGCGGTGTCCTTGACCAGCGAAATAAAGCTGTTGCCCAGCGGCGGCAAGGCCGTGCGCATGGCCTGCGGCAGGATGGCCCGGCGCAGGGTCTGCGCGCGGGTCATGCCGATACTGGCCGCAGCTTCCCACTGGCCGCGCTCGATGGAACCGATGGCGGCACGCAGGATTTCACAGGCGTAAGCGGCCATGTTCAGCGAAAAGCCGATCATGGCCGCCGGGATCGGATCCAGCTCGATGCCCACTTGCGGCAAGCCGTAGTAGATCAAGAACAGCTGTACCAGCAAGGGTGTGCCGCGAAAGAACGACACGTAGACTCGGGCGAGCCAGCTCACCAGCTTGAAACGCGAAAGACGCATCAAGGCCAGGCCGAAGCCCAGCAGCAAACCGAAGAACATCCCGCCGAGGCTGAGGATCACCGTGTAATACGCGCCCTTGAGCAGAAAGGGCGCGGAGTCCAGCGCGAGTTGGAAACCTGCTTCCATTATTGAGTGACGTCAGCGTTGAAGTACTTCTCGGACAGCTTCTTCAAGGTGCCATCGGCGCGCAGCTTGTCGAGGGCCTTGTTCACCGCGTCGAGCAGTTCTGGCTCGCCTTTGCGCAGGGCGATACCGGCTTCCTGACGGGAGAAGGCAGCACCGGCGGCGGCAGTGTCCGTGGCTTTCTTGGCGTATTCCAGGGCGGCCAGGCGGTCGATCAGGATGGCGTCGGTACGGCCGATGCGCAGGTCCTGGAACTTGGTTGGGTCATCGTTGTAGGTCTTGATGATGGCTTTAGGCTGATTGTCCTTGAGCCATTGTTCGTAGTTGGTGCCCAGGCCCACACCGACTTTCTTGCCGGCCAGGTCGTCGGCGGTCTTGATGGTGTCGACGTTCTTTTCAGGGTCAGCGCTTGAATGCCGGAGACGGTGTACGGCTTGGAGAAGTCATACTTCTTCTTGCGCTCTTCGGAGATGGTCACTTGGTTGACCACAGCGTCCAGGCGCTTGGATTCCAGGGCCGCGAGGATCCCGTCCCAAGGCGTGGCTTGTAGCTTGACCTTCACCCCCAGCTCCTTGGCCAGGGCTTCGGACAGTTCCACTTCGAAGCCGCTGAGCTTGCCGCTTTCATCGACGAAGCTGAACGGCGGGTAGGTGCCTTCCAGGCCGATCTTGATCTCGCCTGCTTTCTTGATGTTGTCCAGCTGTTCACCCGCGACCGCTTGGCCGATCAGGCCAGCGCCGAGTGCCAGGCCCAAAGTGCCCACCAGCAATGTGCGACGGAATACAGAAATAGTCATGAAGAGCCCCTGTGTTTTTTGTGTTGTGCGAAGCAGGTGACGCAGTAGTCGTATCCTGCCTTAAAGCGCGTAGCGCGTCTTCGCCTACGGCGCGATGATAGAGCGGGTTTTTAAGACTTGAAAATAATATAAATCTTATTTGATATTCTTTTATTGAATATGTCGCGATTCTAATGTGGGAGCGGGCTTGCTCGCGAAAGCGGTGGATCAGTCAATACATCTGGTGACTGCCAGTCCGTCTTCGCGAGCAAGCCCGCTCCCACATTTGATCCCTGTTCCTTCAGCTGAATGCGGCGCCATAAGCAAACAACGCCGGTGCCCCGCCGGTATGCAGGTAAATGATCGGCCCGTCCTCAAAGCGCTGACGCCCAATGCCATCCAGCAAACCCGCCATGGCCTTGCCAGTGTAGACCGGGTCCAGCAGCAGGCCTTCCTGGCTCGCCAGCAACTTGATCGCCGCCAAGGTGCCCGCATTCGGTTCGCCGTAGCGCGGGCCGAAGTATTCGTCCCACAGGATCACCTTGAACGCCTCGGGAATATCCACGCCCAGCAACTCAGCCGTGCGCTGCGCCAAGCCTTCAACTTTAGGGCGCTGGGCTTCGTCGGTACGGGACACCGTGACGCCAATCACCGGCAGGTTCGGCAGTACTTCGCTCAAGGCCAGCGCCAGGCCGCTGTGGGTGCCGGCACTGCCGGAGGCCAGTACCACGGCGGCAAATTCGATCCCGCTGTCTTCGATCTGTGCGGCCAATTCCAGCCCGGCGCGTACATAGCCCAGTGCGCCGAGGGCATTGGAGCCGCCGATAGGCACCAGGTATGGTTTTTTACCGTTGCTGCGCAGGCGGTCGGCGAGGGCGTTGAGTTGGTCGTCAACGTTGTCCAGGTTCTCGACCAGTTCGACTTTGGCGTCGAACAACTCCAGCAACAGGCGGTTGCCGTTGCCCAGGTAGTTGGGGTCTTCGGTGCCGGTGGGGTTTTCCAGCAGGGCGACGCAGCCCAGGCCGAGCTTGGCGGCCAGTGCGGCGGTCTGGCGCACGTGGTTGGATTGGATCGCGCCAGCGGTCACCAGGGTGTCGGCGCCTTGGGCAATGGCATCGGCGGCGAGGTATTCGAGCTTGCGCAGCTTGTTGCCGCCCATGGCCAGGGGCGTGGTGTCGTCGCGCTTGACGTAGATGTCCCGGCCCAGCCAGGCCGATAGCCGTTCAAGTTTTTCCAGGGCAGTGGCGCCGCCCAGCAGTTCCAGACGGTTAAAGCGGTCGAGCTGTTGTTTGATCATGGCTACGCACGGTTGCTAAGTGATGGGGCGACTATAGGCAGGCACTTTTCATCGGGCAACCGCCAATCACGTTATGCCGGATGGTTCTTAGCATCACACCATTGGTTCTTAAGGGCGGCCAGGGTGCATACCGTAAAGTGATGGGCATTTCGTCAGGAGTGAATACCGTGAGTGAGCGTTCCAGTCATTGGCAATTACAGACCATCGTCAGCCAACTGCGCGGCGCCCGGGATCAGTGGCGAACGCGCAATGGCCGTTTGAGCGGCGAGCATGGCGGGCGTGAGCTGCCGTCGCGCGAAGCGGTGGCGCAGATTCTTGAATCGCTGTGCGGTGCGCTGTTCCCGATGCGCCTGGGGCCGGTGGACCTGCGTGAAGAAAGTGAAGACTTCTACGTCGGCCACACCTTGGATGTGGCGTTGAATGCGCTGCTCGCCCAAGCCCGTCTGGAGCTGCGCTACGCCGCGCGACAAGGCGCCAAGGATGACAGCGAAGTCGATGCCCTGGCCATCCGCCTGATCCAGGACTTTGCCCTGGCCTTGCCCTCCCTGCGCAGCCTGTTGGACACCGACGTACTCGCCGCTTACCACGGCGACCCGGCCGCGCGCAGCGTGGATGAAGTGCTGCTGTGCTACCCCGGCATCCTGGCGGTGATTCACCATCGCCTGGCGCACCACCTGTACCGCGCCGGGCTGCCGTTGCTGGCGCGCATCAGTGCGGAGATTGCTCACTCGGCGACGGGAATCGATATCCACCCTGGCGCGCAGATCGGCCCGAGTTTCTTCATCGACCACGGGACCGGTGTGGTGATCGGCGAGACCGCGATCATCGGCGAGCGTGTGCGCATCTACCAGGCCGTGACGTTGGGCGCCAAGCGCTTCCCGGCGGACGAGGACGGGCAGTTGCAGAAGGGCCACCCGCGTCACCCGATTGTCGAGGACGATGTGGTGATCTACGCCGGGGCAACTATTTTGGGGCGCATCACCATCGGCAAGGGCTCGACGATTGGCGGCAACGTATGGCTGACCCGGAGCGTGCCGGCAGGGGCGAATATCACCCAGGCCAATCTGCAACACGATGACGGTACGCAAAAGTAAGCCGAACACAGACTCAATGTGGGAGCAGGCAAGCCAGCTCCCACATTTTGATTGCATTCAAGTTTGAGCCAGCAATCGCTGAACGATTTGTCATCCACGCACGTCATACCTTTCCTTGAGCTAGTGTAGGAATTACCTACCACTCAGCCTTGCGATTAGTCCCAAGCCGCCTATCCATGTTTAACTTGAATGCTCGTTCAAGTTAAACCCGGTGGTTCGCTGCCCGCTCACAACAGGAGGCTTACCTTTGCTGAGTCCGTTTTATACAGCCACATTCCCTACCCTCGGGGTGCATCGTTCATGAGTGCATCGTCCACCCCTGCAAGCGGCCTGGTGCGCATGAATGCGCCGGTCTTCTACTTCGCTGCAACGTTCATTTTGCTGTTCGGTGTCATTGTCATCGCTATCCCGCAACAGGCTGGCGCCTGGCTGCTGGCCGCGCAAAACTGGGCGGCCAACACGGTCGGCTGGTACTACATGCTGGCGATGACCCTGTATCTGGTCTTCGTGGTGGTCACCGCGTTATCGGGCTACGGCAAGATAAAACTCGGTGCCGACCACGACGAGCCCGAATTCAGTTACCTGTCCTGGGCCGGCATGCTGTTCGCCGCCGGGATCAGCATCACGCTGTTTTTTTCTGTGTCTCCGAGCCGCTGACCCACCTGGTGCAACCACCCCAGGGCGCGCCGATGAACGCCGATGCCGCGCGCCAGGCCATGCAGATTCTGTTTCTGCACTGGGGCCTGCACGGCTGGGGCGTATTTGCGTTTGTCGGCATGGCCCTGGCGTATTTTGCCTACCGGCATAACCTGCCGCTGGCGCTGCGTTCGGCGCTGTACCCACTGATTGGCAAGCGCATCAACGGGCCCATCGGCTACGCGGTGGATGGCTTCGGCATCATCGCCACGGTGTTCGGCCTGGGCGCCGACATGGGCTTTGGCGTGCTGCACCTCAACTCCGGTCTCGACTACCTGTTTGGCATTGCCCATACCCAGTGGATTCAGGTCGGCTTGATCACCCTGATGATGGGCGCCGCGATCATTGTCGCGGTGGCGGGCGTCGACAAGGGCGTGCGGGTCATGTCCGACATCAACATGTTGCTGGCCTGTGCGCTGCTGTTGTTCGTGTTGTTCGCCGGGCCTACCCAGCACTTGCTCAACACCCTGATCCAGAACCTCGGCGACTACCTGGGCGCATTGCCGACCAAGAGTTTCGACGTGTACGCCTACGACAAACCCAGTGACTGGCTGGGCGGTTGGACGGTGTTCTACTGGGCTTGGTGGATCGCTTGGTCGCCCTTCGTGGGCCTGTTTATCGCGCGCATTTCCCGGGGCCGTACCATCCGTGAATTCGTGGTCGGCGTACTGTTGATCCCGCTGGGTTTCACCCTGGCGTGGATGTCGATCTTCGGCAACAGCGCCATCGACCAAGTGCTCAACCACGGCATGGCGGCGCTCGGTCAGTCGGCCATCGATGATCCGTCGATGAGCCTCTACCTGCTGCTGGAAACCTACCCGTGGAGCAAGGTCGTGATCGCGGTCACGGTGTTTATCAGCTTCGTGTTCTTCGTCACCTCGGCCGACTCCGGTACGGTGGTGCTGTCGACCCTCTCGTCCAAAGGCGGCAACGCCGATGAAGACGGGCCCAAATGGCTGCGGGTGTTCTGGGGTGTGATGACCGGGCTGGTCACCAGTGCACTGCTGTTTGCCGGCAGCATCGATTCGTTGAAGTCCGCGGTGGTGCTGACCTCGTTGCCGTTCTCGATGATCCTGTTGTTGATGATGTGGGGGCTGCACAAGGCGTTCTACCTGGAGTCGCAAAAGCAGATTGCCCAACTGCATTCGCTGGCACCGGTCTCGGCCTCACGCAAAGGCCGTGGCGGCTGGCGCCAGCGCTTGAGCCAGGCGGTGCACTTCCCGTCGCGGGATGAGGTGTATCGCTTCCTCGAATCGACAGTGCGCCCGGCCATTGAAGAAGTGACCGCGGTGTTCGTCGAAAAAGGCCTGAATGTGGTGACGCAACCCGACCCGTCCAACGACAGTGTCAGCCTGGAAATCGGCCATGGCGAGGAGCATCCGTTCGTCTACCAGGTACAGATGCGCGGCTACTTCACGCCGTCGTTTGCCCGGGGTGGCATGGGCTCCAAAGAGATCAACAACCGTCGCTATTACCGTGCAGAAGTGCACTTGGCCGAGGGCAGTCAGGACTACGATCTGGTGGGTTACACCAAGGAGCAGATCATCAACGACATCCTCGACCAGTACGAACGACACCTGCAGTTTTTGCACTTGGTGCGCTAGGTTAATAACCTGTCAAAAACCTCGCAAAGCCCCGTTCTACGGGGCTTTCTTAAATATAATTTCATCCGTCATAACCGCGTTTTGACGCGCAACTGTCATCTGGCCACTGCGTAATTGTGTGAAGCGTTTGACGCTTTCATTTCAGAACAGTGACGGAGACCGGTAACAATGAAGACGTTATTAAGCCCTATGGTGGGTGCCGCCATGGCGAGCTTTATGCTGTCCGCCCATGCCGATTTTATCGATGACAGCCACGCCGATGTGACCCTGCTCAATCGCTATCTCAACCAGCAAGGTCGTGATGTGGTGAACAGCAACGCCAATGCTCACAGCATTCGGGATTGGGGCCAGGGGTTCGAGTTCAACTTCAAGTCCGGCTACACCGACGGACCAGTGGGTTTTGGTCTTGATTTGCAGGCGTTCTACGGGTTGAAACTGGATTCCGGCGGCGACCTCAACGACAAGGATCACCAGGGCCGTTACCCCGGCAGCATGTTCCCGCTGGACAACGGTAAATCCGCCGACCAGTTCGGCGTGCTCAGCCCGACGTTCAAGATGCGTTTCGCCAAGGATGAATTGCGCATCGGTACGCTGTACGGCAACAACCCGGTACTGGCCAACACCGACGGTCGCCTGTACCAACAGACCAACACCGGTGTGCAGTTGGTGTCCAAGGACCTCAGCGACTTCACCTTCACAGGCGGCGATATCCTCAAGACCAAGATCCGCAACGAAACCGGCGACCAGGGCATGATCACGGCCGGCGGCACCAAAGAAAGCGACCGCTTCCTGTTCGGCGGCGCTGACTACACCGGCATCCAGAACACCACGGTCAGCCTGTGGTATTCGAACCTTGAGGACTACTACCAGCAGTTCTTCCTCGGCGCCAAGCGCCATGACGCTTTGTGGGTGGGCGCGATCGACACGGATATCCGCGTGTTCCGCAGCCTCGGCGTGGGTGGCAACGCCGATGGCGACAAGGACTATGCAGCCAGCGGTCTCTACGAGAACGGCGTGAACAAGGGCCGCATCAACCAGACCACCGCCAGCTTGCTTGAGAGCTACAGCCTGGACGGGCATACCGTCGGCCTGGGTATCCAGAAGAACAGCGGCGACAGCGACTTCCCGTACCTCGACTCCGGCCTGAACAGCGGCGATAACCGCCAGGGCCCAGGCTCAGGCGCCGACACCCCGGCACTGACCAACATGCAGTTGAACAAATTCCAGCACGCGGGTGAGCGCACCTGGCTGGCTCAGTACAAGTATGACTTCGGCAAGCTCGGCCTAAACGGCCTGACGTTCTCCGCCGCCTACGCCCATGGCGACGACATCCGCACCGCGCAAGGCAACACCAGCGAATGGGAACGCAACGTTGCAGTGGCGTACCAAGTGCCCACAGGTACCCTCAAAGGCCTCGGCGTGACCTGGAAAAACGCCCACGCCAGCCCGGACATTACCGGTGCCACCGTGCAGGATGAAAACCGCTTTTATGTCAGCTACGTCGTTCCACTCTGGTAGGAAATTGCTGTAAAACGGAAGGGCAGACTTAAGCGATTCAGCGGCTTAAAAGGCCTGGGAATAACCTTATTCCCAGGCCTTATTTGCCCTAAGCCCAGAGAGGATTCGATGACGTACATTGCTGCCGAAAACCGCTATGAATCTATCCCGTATCGCCGCGTAGGCCGCAGTGGATTGGTGCTGCCTGCACTGTCCCTGGGGCTGTGGCACAACTTTGGCGACAGCACCCCGATCGACACCAGCGCGCGCTGCTGCGCACCGCGTTCGACCTGGGTATCAACCACTTCGACCTGGCCAACAACTACGGCCCACCGTACGGCAGCGCCGAGATCAATTTCGGCCGTTTGCTGCGCGAAGATTTCAAGCAGTACCGCGATGAGTTGATCATCTCCAGCAAGGCAGGTTGGGACATGTGGCCAGGCCCTTACGGCCAGGGCGGCGGTTCGCGCAAATACATCCTGGCGAGCCTGGACCAGAGCCTGCAACGCCTGGGCGTCGACTACGTGGATATCTTCTACTCCCACCGTTTTGACGCCGACACCCCGCTGGAAGAAACCGCCAGCGCCCTCGCCACTGCCGTGCAACAAGGCAAGGCGTTGTACATCGGTATCTCGTCGTATTCCGGGGTGAAAACCCGCGAAATCGCGGCCCTGCTCAAAGAGTGGAAAGTGCCGCTGCTGATCCACCAGCCGGCCTACAACCTGCTCAACCGCTGGGTGGAAAAGACCTGCTGGACACCACCGAAGAACTCGGTGCCGGGGTGATTGCATTCACGCCGTTGGCGCAGGGTTTGTTGACCGACAAATACCTCAACGGCGTACCGGCGGATGCACGCGTGAACCGCCCGGGCGGCGGGTCGTTGCAGGCCAAGCACTTGTCCGAAGCGAACATTGCCCACGTGCGTGCACTGAATGAAATCGCCCAGCGTCGTGGCCAGAGTTTGGCGCAATTGGCCCTGGCCTGGACCCTGCGTGATCCACGGGTGACCAGTGCACTGATCGGCGCGAGCCGACCGGAGCAGATCATCGAGAACGTCGGTGCGTTGAAGAACTTGAGCTTCAGTGCAGAAGAGCTGGCGGAGATCGACCGGTTTGCCCAGGAAGGCGGGATCAACTTGTGGGAAAAGCCATCAACCGCTGAATAACTTGGCGTAACCCGGTCACTGTGGGAGCCGGGCTTGCCCGCGATGGCGGCGTGTCAGTCGATGAAGTGTTGTCTGACCCACCGCCATCGCAGGCAAGCCAGCTCCCACATTTTGAACGTTGTCAGTCTTTAGAACGGTACGTCGCCCAGAATCGTCGCCCGGTGCATCACCCGCCGTTGCGGCCGGTAATCATCCACCGCGTAATGTTGGGTCACGCGGTTGTCCCAGAACGCTACGTCGTTTTCCTGCCAGCGCCAGCGGATGGTGAACTCTGGCCGTGTCGCGTGGGCGAACAGCAGCTTGAGAATCGCCTCGCTTTCCGCCGGCTCCAGCTCGTTGATCTTGGTGGTAAACCCATCACTGACGAACAGCGACTTGCGCCCGCTCACCGGGTGCGTTCGCACCACTGGGTGTGACAACGGTGGGTTCTTCTTGCGGGTTTCCTCCCAGCGCGCCAGGTCTTCGGCGGTGTTGCCAAAGCGCTCCAAGGGAAAGGATTTGGTGAAATCATGGGTAGCGGTCAGCCCGTCGAGCAAGCGCTTCAACGGCTCCGACAGCGCCTCATACGCGGCAATCCCACTGGCCCACAGCGTGTCGCCGCCAAACGCCGGCAGCAGCTTGGCGCTGAGCACCGCGCCGAGCGCCGGGGTGGGCAGGAAGGTCACGTCGGTGTGCCACACGGCGTTGTCGCGCACGTCGGTGACGGCGGTGTCGAGGATCAGCACTTCGGGCTGTTCCGGCACGTTGGGGTAGATCGGGTGAATATGCAGGTCACCGAAATTCGCCGCGAACCGCGCCTGTTGCTGCGGGGTAATTGGCTGGCCGCGAAAGAACAGTACCGAGTGCGTGAGCAACGCCTGTTCGATGGCGTCGCGCTGTTCGAGGTTCAGCGGCTGGGTGATATCGACGCCACTGATCTGGGCGCCCAGGGCGGTGCTTATTGGGGTAACGGTCAGGCTGCTCATGCGGTTCTCACTCAATGTGCCTGGCCATGCCACGGCACCAATTTACGCTGCAGGGCACGCAGGCCCATTTCCATGGCGAAGGCGATCAGGGCGATAACCAGAATGCCCAGCACCACCACATCGGTAACCAGGAACTGCGCCGCCGACTGCACCATAAAACCCAGCCCACTGGTGGCCGCGATCAATTCGGCGGCGACCAAAGTGGACCAGCCCACGCCCAGCCCGATGCGCACGCCCGTGAGGATGTCGGGCAGGGCGCTCGGCAGATCACATGGCGAATCAGCTGGGCGCGGGTGGCGCCTTAACGACTGCGCTGCGCGCAGCTTGGCCGGGTCGACGGTGCGCACGCCGGTCGCGGTGGCGATGGCTATCGGTGCAAATATCGCGAGGTAAATCAGCAGCACCTTGGACAGTTCGCCGATGCCGCACCAGATCACGATCAACGGCAGGTAGGCCAAGGGCGGGATCGGCCGGTAAAACTCGATCAGTGGGTCGAGAATGCCACGGGCGACGCGGTTGGAACCGATGGCAATCCCCACCGGCACGGCGGTCAGTACGGCAAAACCGAGGCCCAGTCCGATACGGCCCAGGCTCGCACCCAAGTGCTGCCACAGGGTGGAATCCATATAGCCGGTGGTCACCAGCAGCCAGCCTTTTGCAGCACGGCAGACGGTGGTGGCAGAAACAGCGGTTCGATCAACCCCGTGGCGGTCACGGCCCACCAGAGCGCCAACAAAGTGACCAGCGTCAGCACGCTGATCCACCGCGTGCTCAGGCTGCGACGTACCGGAATAACCGCGTGTACCACCGGCTTGGCGGCGGTGGCGGGAAGTTCGTAGCTGCTCATGCGGACACCTGCCGTTGGGAGAACACTTTGCCCAGTACGTGTTCGCGGGTTTCGATAAAGCGCGGGTCGGACTTGATCGCCCGTGCCGACTCACCGGCGGCGTAGCGCTGGCCAAAGTCCAGGCTCAGGCGTTCGACGATTTGCCCTGGGTTGGGTGCCAGCAGGATCAGGTCGGTGGCGAGGAATACTGCTTCTTCAATGTCGTGGGTAATCAGGAACACCGGCTTGGCCGTGCGCCGCCAGACTTGCAGCAACAGCTCCTGCATCTGTTCACGGGTGAAAGCGTCGAGAGCGCCGAAGGGTTCATCCATCAGCAGCACGCGCGGGTCGGCGGCCAAGGCGCGGGCCAAGCCGACGCGTTGTTTCTGCCCGCCGGAGAGCTGCCAGATACGGCGGCTGTCGAAACCGGCCAGGTCAACCAATGCCAGCATTTCCCGGGCACGTACTTCTCGCTGCGCCTTGGGCACGCCGGCCAGTTCGAGGCCGAAGCCGACGTTGGCCAGCACGTCCTGCCAGGGCAGCAGGGCGTCGTCCTGGAATACCACGCCACGTTCGGCGCTGGGGCCCTTGACCGGCACGCCGTCGAGGGTAATGCGCCCGGAGGAGGGTTCGACAAAGCCGGCAATCAGGTTCAACAGCGAAGTCTTGCCACTGCCGGACGGGCCGAGGGCCACCAGCAATTGCTGGGGCCCCAGGTCGATTGAGATGTCAGACAGTACCGGTTCTGTGGCGCCTGGGTACTGTGCGCTGATGCGCTCCAGTTGTAGCAAGGCCATCGCGATGAACTCCTGATCAGTTGGTAATGAACTTGGCGCTGACGTAAGGGGCGTAGTCCGGCAGCACAGCGTCGACCTTGCCTTGTTCCTTGAGGAACGCAGCGGTATCGGTCACGGCCTTGGTGGTCGGGGCGCCCAACAGGGTCACCTGGTCAGCGGCCAGTGGGTAGACGTTGCCTTGTAGCAGCAGCGGAATATCGCTGGCCTTGGCGCCGGAGAGTTTCACCAGCTTGTCGACGTTGCCTTTGTCGGCGATCCAGGCCTGTGGGTCTTTGCGATAGGCAGCGTAGGCATCCAGTGTGACCTTGGCGAAGGCGGTGACGATTTCCGGGTGCTTCTCGGCGAAGTCTTTACGCACGATCCAGGCATCGAAGGTCGGCGCGCCGAACTTGGCCAGTTCGCCGGACGTGATCAGCACCTTGCCGTTTTCCTTGGCCACACCCAGGGCCGGGTCCCATACGTAGGTTGCGTCGATATCACCACGTTTCCAGGCGGCGATGATTGCCGGCGGAGCCAGGTTGAGGATGGTCACTTTCGACGGGTCGATGTTCCAGTGTTTCAAGGCTGCCAGCAGGCTGTAGTGGCCGGTGGACACGAACGGCACGGCGACTTTCTTGCCGATCAGGTCCTGCGGGCTGTTGATCCCCGAGCCGTTGCGGGCGACCAGGGCTTCGGCACCACCGATCTGGGTGGCGACGAGGAAGGTTTCCACCGGCACTTTACGGGTGATCGCAGCGGTCAGCGGGCTGGAACCGAGGTAGCCGATCTGCACGTCGCCGGAGGCGATGGCGGCGATGATGTCGGCGCCATTGTCGAATTTGCGCCAGTTGATCTTGGCGTTGGTGGCTTTTTCATACGCGCCGTCGGCCTGGGCAACTTTGGCCGGGTCTACGGTGGTCTGGTAAGCGACGGTCACATCCGCCGCCTGGGCAAACAGGCTGGCACCGGCCAGGGACAGCGCCGCCAAGAGGCGCAGAGGGGTCAGTAGTTTCAAGGGGAAGCTCCTCAATCAGGCGGCCGAGGGTCGGCGTGTGAGGAGACTAAATGATCTAAGAACTCGAAAATAAATAACATTTTCGAATTAGCTTATGAGAAGAAAAGTGGACCTCTGTAGTGAGCGGGCTTGCCCCGCGCTGGGTGGCGAAGCCGCCCTATAATCAGGCGCCGCATTTTTCAAACTGAATGCGGCGTCCTTATTGGGGCGGCTTCGCCACCCAGCGGGGCAAGCCCGCTCACTACAGTCAGTACGTCAGGGTGTTAGTTACTGATCGCCAGAATGCTTGCCTGGTACGACCCTACAAACACATCAAAATCGCCCACTTCGTTCTGCTCCAGCTCCGCCTGTTGCGCCAGCGATGTACGCGCCAGCGTTTCAAAACGTGCCTGTTCTCTGCCGGCAGCGGTTCGCTGCGGAAATGTTCGGCATGCACCTGGCTCTGGTGCAGGGAGAATTGCGCAAAGCTCTCTTTACGCTCGGCCATCGCTGCCAGCACCTGGGCCGACGGCGTCAGTGAGGATCCTTGACCTTCGCCAGTTGGGCGTCCAGTGCCTGGCTGTGCTCGGTGATACCGTGGCTTTCATCCAGCAGCGCAGCCAGCGGTGCGATTTTTCCAGCAGCTCGGTAGCCCATTCCTTCATGTCCACAGGTTGGCCCTGACGCTGCAGTTGCAGGCCCGGACGACGGCCTTCCTTGACCACACTGAGGAAGTTGGAGGTAGCGTTGCCGCACTCATTGCTGGCAAACAGCGGGCTGTCGTTCAGCGCGCAATACAGCAGGAACGCGTCGAGGAAGCGCGACTCTTGCAGGTCGATACCCATCGGCAGGAACGGGTTGATGTCCAGGCAACGCACTTCGATGTACTGGATGCCGCGCGCCATCAGCGCCTGGATCGGCCGCTCGCCGGTGTAGGTCACGCGCTTGGGGCGGATGTTGGAGTAGTACTCGTTTTCGATCTGCAGGATGTTGGTGTTGAGCTGAACCCACTCACCGTCTTTATGCGTGCCGATTTCGACGTACGGCGCGTAGGGCGTTGCCACTGCTTCGCGCAGGCTGTCGGTGTAGCTGTTCAAATCGTTGTAGCACGGCGTGAGGCCGGCTTGGGCATTGCTCTGGTAACCCAGGTCACTCATGCGCAAGCTGGTGGCGTACGGCAGGTAGAGGGTGTCGGGGTCCAGCACTTCCAACTGATGCGAGCGACCACGCAGGAAGCCGGCGTCCAGGGCTGGCGAAGCACCAAACAGGTACATCAGCAGCCAGCTGTAACGACGGAAGTTACGGATCAGTGCGATGTAGGCCGTGGACTGGTAATCGCGGTCGGTGCCGACAAATCCTTCAGTCTCCTTGAGCAATGGCCACAACTGTTCCGGCAGGGAAAAGTTGTAATGGATGCCGGCGATGCACTGCATGGTCTTGCCATAGCGCAGGGCCAGGCCCTTGCGGTACACGTACTTGAGCTGTCCGATATTGGAGGTGCCGTAGTAGGCAATCGGAATGTCTTCCTCGGCCGGCAACGGGCACGGCATCGATGGGCTCCACAGGTACTCGCTGCCGAGCTTGCTGTAGACAAAACGGTGGATCTTGTCCAGGCTGCTCAGGGTGTCGGCCGGGTTGGGCAGGGCGGGAGTGATGAACTCCAGCAGCGATTCCGAGTAGTCGGTGGTGATCTGTTCGTGGGTCAACGCGGCGCCCAGTGCTTCAGGGTGCGGCGTTTGCGCCAGGCGACCTTCACCTGTCACGCGTAGGCATTCACGCTCGATGCCGTGCAAGCACTGCTCTAGCAGGGAGAGGTGTTCGCGCTTGCCAAGCAGAGCCAGGCGGCGGTTGAGAAGTTCGCTCAAGTTGGATTCCTTCACGCGTCAGTCGCCCCAATATGGGGGTGGGCAGGACGGTCTACAAGGGTGAAGTTAAAACTGGCGTTTTCGCCTGGTTAACAGTCGATTTGACCCGCTCTGAAAAAGCCGACTTCACTCCATGAATTGGGCTATAGCGCAGCAAGAAAATTCCGGCGCCGTGTGTGCAGCGCCGAAATTAACTCAAATCGAGGGTGGGGAGCTATAGGACAGCGAAGGTGCCTTGTGCTTTTGCGACCAGTTTTTCATCCTGGTACACATCCGCTTCGACCACCAAGGTGCGTCGGCCAGCGTGAATCACCCGGCTGATGCACAACACGTCACCGTTTTCCACGGCACGGATGTAGTTGATTTTGCATTCGATGGTCGCGCTCTGCTGGTCGAAACCATGGGAGCTGGAACAGGCCAGTCCCATCGTTATGTCCACCAGGCTGAAAATCGCCCCGCCATGGAGCTTGCCCGCGCGGTTGCGCAGGTGCGGCTCAAGGTCAGAGCCACCTCGGCAACACCTTCTTCAAGGCGTTGCAGGCGGCAGCCGATCAGTTCGCTGAACGCGCTCTGGGTCAAACCGGCCGGCATCTCCATCAGCGTTTCTTCAGCTGTTTGGCGTTGGCGAACAGCGAGGCCATGGCGTTGTTGCTCGGCGCGGCAGCTGTCGTTTCCTTGCGCGGCGCATTGTTTTGCGACTGGCGCGGTGCAGAACCTGGGCGGGCGCCACGGGCACCGTCGATTTTCTCGCCGGGGTGTCGCTCATGCGCATCGACAGGCCAACGCGTTTGCGCGGGATGTCGACTTCCATGACCTTGACCTTGACCACGTCGCCGGCTTTGACCGCTTCACGTGGGTCCTTGATGAATTTCTCCGAAAGCGCGGAGATATGCACCAAACCGTCCTGATGCACGCCGATGTCCACAAACGCACCGAAGTTGGTCACGTTGGTCACCACACCTTCGAGGATCATGCCCAACTGCAGGTCCTTGAGGTCTTCGACACCGTCCTGGAACTCGGCGGTCTTGAACTCGGGGCGCGGATCGCGGCCAGGTTTTTCCAGCTCTTGCAGGATGTCGGTGATGGTGGGCACGCCGAAGGTTTCGTCGGTGTACTTCTTCGGGTCCAGGCGCTTGAGGAACGCGGCGTCGCCGATCAGCGAGCGAATGTCACGGTCGGTCTCGGCGGCGATGCGTTGCACCAGGGGATAGGCTTCCGGGTGAACGGCGGACGAATCCAGCGGGTTGTCGCCGTTCATCACGCGTAGGAAGCCGGCGGCTTGTTCGAAGGTTTTTTCGCCCAGGCGCGCGACTTTTTTCAGCGCGGCGCGGGTTTTGAACGCGCCGTTCTCGTCGCGGTGGGTCACGATGTTCTGCGCCAGGGTCGCGTTGAGGCCGGAGATACGTGCCAGCAACGCCACGGACGCAGTGTTCACGTCCACGCCGACGGCGTTCACGCAGTCTTCCACCACCGCATCCAGGCCGCGGGCCAGTTTCAATTGCGACACGTCGTGCTGGTATTGGCCGACACCGATGGATTTAGGGTCGATCTTCACCAGCTCAGCCAGCGGGTCCTGCAGGCGACGGGCGATGGACACAGCGCCGCGGATCGACACGTCCAGGTCCGGGAATTCCTTGGAGGCCAGTTCCGACGCCGAGTACACCGATGCGCCGGCTTCGGAGACCATGACCTTGGTCATCTTCATGGCTGGGTATTTTTTGATCAGTTCGGCGGCGAGCTTGTCAGTCTCGCGGCTAGCCGTGCCGTTGCCGATGGCGATCAAGTCCACGGCGTGCTTGGCGCACAGCGCAGCCAGGATTGCCAGGGTCTGGTCCCACTTGTTGTGTGGCACATGCGGGTACACGGTGGCGTGATCCAGCAGCTTGCCGGTGGAGTCGACCACGGCGACCTTGCAACCGGTGCGCAGGCCCGGGTCCAGGCCCAGGGTGGCACGCGGGCCGGCCGGTGCGGCCAGCAGCAGGTCGTGCAGGTTATGCGCGAATACGTTGATCGCCTCGGTTTCTGCGCCGTCGCGCAGCTCACCCAGCAGGTCGGTTTCCAGGTGGGTATAGAGCTTGACCTTCCAGGTCCAACGCACGACTTCACCCAGCCACTTGTCCGCAGGACGGTTCTGATTCTGGATGCCGAATTGTTGACCGATCATGCCTTCGCACGGGTGCATGGTGCCCGGCAGTTCGTCGCCGACTTTGAGCGCAGAGCTGAGAATGCCTTCATTGCGGCCACGGAAAATCGCCAGCGCACGGTGGGACGGCATGCTCTTGAGCGGTTCGTCGTGCTCGAAGTAGTCGCGGAATTTGGCGCCTTCTTCCTCTTTGCCGGCGATAACGCGGGCGCTGAGGATGGCTTCCTGCTTGAGGTAGGTACGCAATTTTTCCAGGAGGCTGGCGTTTTCGGCAAAGCGCTCCATGAGGATGTACTTGGCGCCTTCGAGGGCAGCCTTGACGTCGGCAACGCCTTTTTCAGCGTCGATGAAGCGTGCGGCTTCGGTGTCCGGGGTCAGCGACGGGTCGTTGAACAGGCCGTCGGCCAGCTCGCCCAGGCCAGCTTCCAGGGCGATCTGGCCCTTGGTGCGACGCTTCTGTTTATAGGGCAGATACAGGTCTTCGAGGCGGGTCTTGGTGTCGGCGAGCTTGATGTCGCGCTCAAGCTGCGGGGTCAACTTGCCCTGTTCCTCGATGCTGGCGAGGATGCTGATACGCCGTTCGTCGAGTTCTCGCAGGTAGCGCAGGCGCTCTTCCAGGTGACGCAGTTGGGTGTCGTCGAGGCTGCCGGTCACTTCTTTACGGTAACGGGCAATGAAAGGCACCGTGGAGCCTTCATCCAGTAGAGCGACGGCCGCTTCGACCTGTTGTGGGCGTACGCCGAGTTCCTCGGCGATGCGGCTGTTGATGCTGTCCATAAAACCACCTGAAATTCTGAAAGCAGCCCGGCAGGCCCGGAAAACAAGGCCCGGCGGTGCTGGTTGAGCGGCCCGACTGGCGCCGCTGCCTGGGTCAAGAGGCAGCCTATTGACCCTCGAAATCGAAAAAATCACGACAAGCGGGTGAAAAAAAGCCCGGCAGTAAAGGGTAACGATCTGACGTTGCCCTGCACGAAGGCGCCGCATTATAACCAGCGTTCTGCCCTTGGGGGGATTGCGCCAGCGGTTGCAGGGCACGTGTTCGCTGGCGGTAGAGGAAAAATCTGCTAACAATGCACACGGTGCGTATAACGGCAGCTACGCCATAATGCGCGCCGAGATAAGAGGAGCATCCAATGAGCAGCACTGTACAAACTGCTGAAGGCGAAAAAATTCTCATCGTTGATGACGATCCTGGGCTGAGCAGCCTGCTGGAGCGTTTCTTCAACTCCAAGGGCTACCGTGCCCGCGCGGTGCCAAACACCGAGCAGATGGACCGCCTGTTGGGGCGTGAAGTCTTCAATCTGGTCGTGCTCGACCTGATGCTGCCCGGCGAAGACGGCCTGACCGCCTGCAAGCGCCTGCGCGGCGCAAACAACCAGATTCCAATCATCATGCTCACCGCCAAAGGCGATGAACTGAGCCGCATCAAGGGCCTGGAACTGGGCGCTGACGACTACCTGGCCAAGCCATTCAACCCTGACGAGTTGATGGCGCGTGTCAAGGCTGTACTGCGCCGCCAGGCGCCGCCGGTGCCGGGTGCGCCAGGTAGCGAAGATGAAAGCGTCACGTTTGGCGACTACGAACTGTCGCTGGCAACTCGTGAGCTCAAGCGTGGCGATGAAGTGCACATGCTGACCACCGGCGAATTCGCGGTGCTCAAGGCCTTGGTGATGAACGCACGCCAACCGCTGACCCGCGACAAGCTGATGAACCTGGCCCGTGGTCGCGAATGGGACGCCCTGGAGCGCTCCATCGACGTGCAGATCTCCCGTTTGCGCCGGATGATCGAGCCGGACCCGTCCAAGCCGCGTTATATCCAGACGGTTTGGGGCGTGGGTTATGTGTTTGTGCCGGATGGCACCGCAACCAAGTGACCGATGATTTGCAGAGACGGGTATCCTGGCGTTTGGCTCCATGAGGGGCGACGGGGTGCCCGGCGTCTGCAATTCTGCGAGCGCCGCTCGTTCCTGCAAGGTGTCTAGCTGTCTTCTATGAAAACCCCTCTGTGGTTCCCGCAAAGTTTCTTCTCCCGCACCCTTTGGCTGGTGCTGATCGTCGTTCTGTTTTCCAAGGCACTCACGTTGGTTTATCTGCTGATGAACGAAGACGTGTTGGTGGACCGACAGTACAGCCACGGCGTGGCGCTGACGCTGCGCGCGTATTGGGCTGCCGACCCTGAAAACCGCGAGAAAATCGCCAAGGCAGCGACGTTGGTACGTGTCGCGGGCGCCGGCGTGCCAGAGGGCGAGCAGCACTGGCCCTACAGCGAGATTTACCAACGCCAGATGCAGGCTGAACTCGGTGAAGACACCGAGGTGCGGTTGCGGATGCATGTGTCCCCCGCGCTGTGGGTGCGTGCGCCGAGTCTGGGTGAGGACTGGCTGAAAGTGCCGTTGTATCCGCACCCGCTGCGGGGGCAGAAGATCTGGAACGTGCTGGGTTGGTTCCTGGCGATTGGGTTGTTATCCACGGCGTCTGCGTGGATTTTTGTGCGTCAGCTCAACCAGCCGCTAAAACGTTTGGTCTTTGCAGCGCGCCAACTCGGGCAGGGGCGTAGTGTGCGTCTTCCGGTCAGTGATACGCCCAGTGAAATGACTGAGGTATACGGCGCCTTCAATCAAATGGCGGAAGACGTCGAACAGGCCGGGCGCGAGCGCGAACTGATGCTGGCGGGGTGTCCCACGATTTACGCACTCCCCTGACGCGTTTACGGCTGTCCTTGGAGCTGATGGGTAACCATAACGACCTCACCGACGATATGGTCCGCGACATCGAGGACATGGACGCGATTCTTGACCAGTTCCTGGCATTTATTCGCGATGGCCGTGATGAGGTCGTTGAGGAAGTCGACCTTACCGATTTGGTTCGCGAGGTAGTTGCGCCTTACAACCAGAATGGCGAACAGGTGCGCACACGCCTGGAGCCGATCCAGCCGTTTGCCTTGCGCCGGGTGTCGATGAAACGCCTGCTGAACAATTTGATCGGCAACGCTTTGCACCATGCCGGCTCGGATGTGGAAGTGGCGGCGTACGTGTCCGGTGACAGCGCCGCGCCCTACGTGGTGCTGAGTGTCATGGACCGCGGGGCGGGTATCGACCCTGATGAGCTGGAAGGTATCTTCAACCCGTTTACCCGTGGCGACCGAGCCCGGGGTGGCAAGGCACAGGCCTGGGCCTGGCGATTGTGCGGCGGATTGCGTCGATGCATGGCGGCAATGTTGAATTGCGCAACCGTGAAGGCGGTGGCCTGGAAGCGCGGGTGCGCTTGCCGCTTGGGTTGATGCTGCCCAGGGATGCGGTCTAAGCAACACACAGGTCAAATGTGGGAGCGGGCTTGCTCGCGAATACGGAGTGTCAGTCAACAGATCCATCGACTGGTCCACCGCATTCGCGAGCAAGCCCGCTCCCACATTGATTTGCAGTGTTTCAAAAGCTGTGTGTTGTCAGCCCTTACCTTTGGTCCGAGTCATATTCGGCCCACCATTCTTCTCCAGATGCTGAATGATGATCCCCGCCACATCCTTGCCCGTGGTGGTTTCAATCCCCTCCAGCCCCGGCGATGAGTTCACCTCCATCACCAGCGGCCCGTGGTTGGAACGCAAGATATCCACGCCCGCCACACTCAACCCCATCACCTTGGCCGCCCGCAGTGCGGTCATGCGTTCTTCCGGGGTGATCTTGATCAGGCTGGCACTGCCGCCACGGTGCAGGTTGGAGCGGAATTCACCGGGCTTGGCCTGACGTTTCATAGCGGCGATCACCTTGTCGCCCACCACGAAGCAGCGGATATCCGCACCGCCGGCTTCCTTGATGTATTCCTGCACCATGATGTTCTGCTTGAGGCCCATGAACGCCTCAATCACGGACTCCGCCGCTGTTGCGGTTTCACACAACACCACGCCGATGCCCTGAGTGCCCTCCAGCACCTTGATCACCAATGGCGCACCGTTGACCATCTCGATCAGGTCGGGGATGTCGTCCGGGGAGTGGGCAAAACCTGTGACCGGCAAGCCGATGCCACGGCGCGACAGCAGTTGCAGCGAGCGCAACTTGTCCCGCGAGCGCGCGATGGCCACGGATTCATTGAGGGAAATACCCCATCATTTCAAACTGGCGCAATACGGCGCAGCCGTAGAAGGTGACCGAGGCGCCGATGCGCGGGATCACCGCATCGAAACCTTCCAGTGGCTTGCCCCGGTAGTGGATCTGCGGCTTGTGGCTGGCAATGTTCATATAGGCACGCAGCGTGTCGATCACCACCATTTCGTGGCCACGCTCGGTGCCGGCCTCGACCAGGCGGCGGGTGGAATACAGACGCGGGTTTCGCGACAGCACAGCAATCTTCATGCAGCACCTGGGGCAGAAATAGTAGAGACCGGGAACACCGGCTTGTCTTGAACGTACTTGACGCCGGGGTTGACCACCAATTGGCCGTCAATCAGCGCCTTGGAGCCGAGCAACAGGCGGTAACGCATGGCTTTGCGGCAGGCCAGGGTGAACTCCACCCGCCATACCCGATCACCCAACGCCAGGGTGGTGCTGATCACATAGCGCACCTGCGCATGGCCGTTGGAGCTCTTGATGGTTTTCATCGTCACCAGGGGTGCTTCGCAGCGACGGTGACGCAGTTGCACCACGCTGCCCAGGTGCGCGGTAAAGCGCACCCACTTTTCACCGTCGCGCTCAAACGGCTCGATATCGGTGGCGTGCAGGCTGGAGGTGCTGGCGCCGGTGTCGATCTTCGCGCGCAGGCCAGCCACCCCCAAATCGGGAAGTGCCACCCACTCACGCAGACCGACAACGGTCAAATGGTCAAATGTCTTCAATATGGGTAACCGGTAATTCAGAAATGTTTCGTAGTCGTCGAGGACAGTAACGTCCAACTGCTCACGGATTGTGACAATCGCCAAACCTTCGTTGAGGGTTCGGTGCCGAATTCGCGGTATTCACGCAGAATATTCGGTAAATGGCGACAGATATCTCTCAGGCTGCGGTAATCAGCCGCCGGATGGGAAAGCCGCGCAAATCTCGCGGTGTCTGGCGTATCTTAGGTGAGCCTTGAGGTTTATGCGTCGAAGGGTTTCAACGGTAAAGTTGCGACATTTTTCAGAGCGAGGAATTCAAGTGGCTCAAAAGCAGGAAGAGGAAGAGAAGGTCCGTTTGGACAAGTGGTTGTGGGCGGCGCGTTTTTATAAAACCCGTGCCCTGGCCAAGGCCGCCATCGAGAGCGGCAAGGTGCACCATCGCGGTGAACGCTGCAAGCCGGGCAAAGAGCCGCGTATCGGCGATGAGTTCCAGATTCGTACTGGCTTCGATGAAAAAACCGTCGTAGTGCAGGCACTTTCCATCGTGCGCCGCGGCGCGCCCGAGGCGCAGGCGTTGTACGCTGAAACAGAAGCCAGCATCGCCAAGCGCGAAAATGCGGCGGCGATGCGCAAGGCTGGCGCCATGGGTTTGAGCACCGACGGCAAACCGAGCAAAAAGCAACGCCGCGACCTGTTCAAGTTCCGCGGCAGCGGCAACGACGACTGACCTTGTAGTGAGCGGGCTCGTCGAATCGTCGCACCGCCCGCGCTGGGTGGCGCAGCCGCCCTAAATTCTGATACCTCGGTGTACCTGACACGACGAGGCGTCCTTGTTGGGGCGGCTTCGCCCCCCAGCGCGGGCAAGCCCGCTCACTACATGCGTATGACGTTCAGTCGGTTGATCATTGGCACGCGCTTAAGTATTCCAAACACCGGTGCCGTCAGCCGCAACAACCCCTGCGACACCTTCGCCGCAAACGGCGTGTAGTACCCCACCCTAGCGCCAACAGTGCTAACAGCACCCCACCGATGTAGTCGTCCTGCCCCCAATGCGCACCTGCCACCAGGCGGGGCATCATGAACAGCAACGCCAGGCCCCAGATCACCAGTACCTGGCCCATCCGCTTGGCGAACACCGTCATGAACATTCCCCAGATCAACAACACCGAGGCGTGATCCCCGGGAAAGCTCTGGCTCGAACGGTCCTTCAATTCCCAGGTCTTTTCCAACCCAGGGAAATAGTCACTCATCTGGATTGCGCCGCTGATCACCATCGACGGGCTATGGTGTTGCCAGCCCATTTGCGCGGCGAGTTTGGAAAACAGCATGCGGATGAACAGCAGCAGCAACAAAATGCCGACAAAACCTAACACCGCCTGACGCACCTGCACGGCCTTGAATACCCAATCTGCGCGAATCAGCAGCGTCAGCAGGATCACGCCGACCACCGCATCAAACGGTCGCAAACTGGCGACAGCCCACACGTGTAGCCAGGTTGTATTGCTCGCCAGCGGGTCATTGAGCAGATGAAACAGCCACTCGTCGAATACCACACATAGCATCTGGCCCGTGGGCCATAGCCAAAAACACAACAACCCGATTGCGAGTAGATTGCAAACGGCCCATCGCCCGAGGTTCCACTTGGCTTGGAACAAACCCGGATTGTTCATAAACTGTCCCTCTGTGCTTTAAAAAACCGCACCAAATTGGTGCTAAAGCGTTTCATTCTATAAACCTTGTAATCAATTTGTCATCAATTCAGATACCCAGACCTATGACTGATCTACCGGATACCGACTTCACCCAACGCTTCATCTTCGACGAGACCGACGCCCGCGGCGAACTGGTGTCGCTGGAGCGCAGCTACGCCGAAGTCCTTGCCAAGCACCCTTATCCGGAGCCGGTCGCGCAACTGCTCGGTGAGCTGATGGCGGCGGCTGCGCTGCTGGTAGGCACCATGAAGTTCGACGGTTTGCTGATCTTGCAGGCGCGCTCCGAAGGCCCGATCCCGTTGCTGATGATCGAGTGTTCCAGCGAGCGTGACATCCGTGGTTTGGCCCGTTACGAGGCTGACCTGATTGCCCCGGATGCCACCCTGTCGGACCTGATGCCTAACGGCGTCCTGGCGCTCACCGTCGACCCGACTGAAGGCCAGCGCTACCAGGGCATTGTCGACCTCGATGGCGAAACCCTGTCGGACTGCTTCACCAACTATTTCGTGATGTCCCAGCAGGTTGGCACGCGTTTCTGGCTCAACGCCGATGGCCACCGCGCCCGCGGCCTGTTGCTGCAGCAGTTGCCGGCCGACCGGATCAAGGATGACGACGATCGTGCGGAAAGCTGGCGCGGCCTCACTGCCCTGGCCGGCACCCTCACGGCCGAAGAATTGCTGGGCCTGAGCAACGAAACCATCCTGCACCGTCTCTATCATGAGGAAGCCGTGCGGCTGTTTGACGCACAGAACCTGCGCTTCCACTGCAGCTGCTCGCGCGAGCGTTCGGCCAATGCACTGGTCAGCTTGGGCCTGGAAGACGCGCAGAACCTGGTGGTGGAGCATGGTGGCAACATCGAGATCGACTGCCAGTTCTGCAACCAGCGCTACCTATTCGATGCGGCCGATGTAGTGCAATTGTTTGCAGGGGCTGGCATCGACACCCCTTCCGACACCCGCCACTAAAACGTTTAAGCACAGGTAAATCACCTGACAAACGCCGGATTAGCGCAGTTCTGACGGGAGGGCCCTACTCTTTTGGGCTTTTCTGGCATAATCCGGCCCACTTTTTTCGCGGTAGTAGTGCGCAACTTTCTACTACAAAACGTTTGGAGCACTCGGCCATAGGCCGACGGGGAACCTCATGACGCAAGCCAATAACGCCGTATACACCGATCTGAGTGTTGACGATCTGGTCAAAGAAGCCCTGCAGCGCGGTGAAGGCGTGCTTGCCGATACTGGCGCGCTGGTCGTAGAAACCGGTCACCGTACCGGTCGTTCGCCAGTCGACCGTTTCATCGTTGAAGAGCCGACTACCCAGGATGCTATCGCCTGGGGCCCGATCAACCGCAAGTTCCCGGCCGACAAGTTCGATGCCCTGTGGGCTCGCGTCGAGGCCTTCAATAACGCGCAAGAGCATTTCGTTTCCCACGTTCACGTAGGTGCTGCCGAAGATCACTACCTGGCCGTGAAAATGACCACCCAGACTGCCTGGCAGAACCTGTTCGGTCGTTGCCTGTTCATCAACCCGGCACAGTACAACCCGGCCGGTCGTGAAGAATGGCAAGTGCTCAACGTGGCCAACTTCGAATGCGTGCCAGAACGTGACGGCACCAATTCCGACGGTTGCGTGATCCTCAACTTCGCCCAGAAGAAAGTGCTGATTGCCGGCATGCGTTACGCCGGTGAAATGAAGAAAGCCATGTTCTCGGTGCAGAACTTCCTGCTGCCGGCTTCCGACGTGCTGCCGATGCACTGCGCCGCCAACATTGGTGAAGCAGGCGACGTGACCCTGTTCTTCGGTCTGTCGGGCACCGGTAAAACCACCCTGTCCGCCGACGAAAGCCGTTACCTGATCGGTGACGACGAACACGGTTGGGGCGAAGGCGTGGTGTTCAACATCGAAGGCGGTTGCTATGCCAAGTGCATCGACCTCTCCGAGAAGAACGAGCCGGTTATCTGGAAAGCCATCAAGCATGGCGCTGTGCTGGAAAACGTCGTGATCAACGACGCCAAGCACGCCGACTACACCGATGTCAGCCTGACCCAGAACAGCCGTGCCGCCTACCCGCTGGAACACGTTGCCAAGCGTTCCGAGAAGAACCTGGGCGGCGAGCCAAACGCTGTGATCTTCCTGACCTGCGACCTGACTGGCGTGCTGCCACCGGTGTCGATCCTCAGCGAAGAGCAAGCGGCCTACCACTTCCTGTCCGGCTACACCGCTCTGGTGGGCTCGACTGAAATGGGTTCCGGCGGCGGCATCAAGTCGACCTTCTCCACCTGCTTCGGCGCGCCATTCTTCCCGCGCCCAGCTGGCGAATACGCTGAGCTGCTGATCAAGCGCATTCGTGGTTTCGGTTCCAAGGTCTACCTGGTCAACACCGGCTGGACCGGCGGCGGCTACGGCGTCGGCAACCGCTTCAACATCCCGACCACTCGCGGCGTGATCGCAGCGATCCAGAGCGGCGCGTTGATCGGTGCTGAAACCGAACACCTCGACACCATCAACCTCGACGTGCCGTTGGCCGTACCGGGCGTTGAGACTGGCCTGTTGAACCCACGTAACACCTGGGCTGACAAAGCTGCCTACGATGAAGCTGCGAAGGCACTGGCTGGCTTGTTCATCGAGAACTTCAAGAAGTTTGAAGTGAGCGATGCGATCAAGGCTGCCGGTCCTAAGTTGTAAGATTCAGTCGTTGTGAAAAAGCCGCCTCTTGTGGGCGGCTTTTTTGTGCGCGAGAGGTTAGTCAGCGACGTGCAAGACCACCGCGCCGACCAGCACTAATACGACCCCCAGCACTTGCACCGCCGATAGCCGCTCCTTGAAAAACACAAAACCCAGAATTGCCGCGATCCCGCCCGACAACGTACTGATCACCGTCACCACCGAAACCGACCCCGCCATCGACCCCCATGAAAACGCCGAGAACCCACCCAGGTTCATCAAGCTGGCACCGGTCAACGTCGCGCAGTTTTTCAGTGGCGGGATTTTCAGGCCGTCTTTGACCTTCAATACCATCACTACCAATACGCACAGGCCGACCAGGTAGCCTAGCCACAGCATGGTGATAGGCCCAAGCGCCGGCAGTGTGTAGCGGCCTTGCAACCAGAAACTGGTGCCATACAGCAAAGCGGCGAGCATGGCGTAGGCGATGGACAGGCGTGGGTTGTTGTGGGGCGTGCCGTTGTCCTTGTGGATGCTGGAGAGTATTACGCCTACCACGCACAGGGCGATGCAGCCGAGTTGGATCAGGCTGATGTGTTCGCCGCTGGCCCACGACAGCAGCGTGGTCACTACGCCGTAGGACGTCACCAGCGGCGCGACGATGGCGGCCTTGCCCAGGGCGAAGGCCTTGGACAATGCGAGGGCACCAGACACCGTGAGCAGGGCGGCGGCAATACCCAGCAGCCAGACGCTTAGAGGGGCGTCGAGGGATTTGGACAGGAAGGTAGGAACGATGACCAACAGCAGGGTCATGATCAGGAAGCCTAGGGCTTGGCCGAAGTACACGGCGCGCTTGACGCCCACGGCGCGAGCATTGAGGCCCACGAGAAAATCCGTACCGCCCCAGAGCAGGGCGGCCAGCAGGCCCATTGTTACGTCCATGTAAGGTCCTTGGTGTTGTAAGCGCGGCTCGTCAGGTTAACGCAAAACAAGTGTGGGAGCGGGCTTGCTCGCGAATGCGCAGTTTCAGTCACTGAAGAGGTCGACTGATCCACCGCATTCGCGAGCAAGCCCGCTCCCACATTCGATCTACGTTGTGCTTTGGATTAGCCCAGTTTTTCGAGGGTCTGCGTGTCCCAGCCATGGGCCTTGATAGCCAGGTGCAGCATGCCAATGGTCAGCGGGATTTTTTTACCACGGCCCTTGGCGCGGTGTTTGAGGAATACATCGAATACCGGTGGGTTGAAGTAACGGTAAGCATCGTAGTCGCCGAGGTCGAGCTCAAACGCTTGCTCCACGGCTTCCATGAATTGCTTGGCCTCGGCACCGTCGCAGCCCAGATCAAAGTTGATCGAGGTTTGCAGTCGGACGGCCTTGTGTTGGGGCAAGCCGACTTCTTCGTGGAGCAACTGCAGGAGTTGCTGTAACTCGTGGTCATCGGGGAGGTCGGGAGCCAGGTTCATGGTGGGTCACGCAGGAGTGGGTGAGGGCGGTATTTGTTTCGAGTGATGAAGAGTGCCAAGCCTATCAGGAATACACACACAGTTAGGTAGAACCACTGACCAGGGTTCTGTGCGTGAACATACGTAAGGGTCGATTTAAGGCCGTGAAGCCGCCTCCAAGTCCATCAAGCCGCGCCCATAGGCTTCGCTGTTGGCGTAGATACCCGTTCGATTGGCGGTGCTGAGCAGGCGCTCGCGTAGTTGTTGGGGCGTCATTTGCGGGTAGCGACTTTGCAGTGCGGCCAATGCTCCGCTGACCAGCGCAGCGGCTGGCGAGGTGCCCGCAGTCGGGCCATAGCCTCCGTCCTTGCTGGTAGTTAATAAACCTGCGCGGCCATCACCACCCGGTACGGCAATGCACCATCGAGCGGCCAGGCCACAGTAATTGGACTTCTGGTTGATAGCAGTGCCATCGCTGTTGAGTGCCATGACGGCGATCCAGCCCTTTTCCAATTCGGGCACCAGTGCGGGAAGGCCGGGCTCGGCGAGGGGTTCGCGCTTGATTTCATTTCCGGTGGAAAAGACGAACACGGCGCCATTGGCCACTAGCTTCTTGGCGACCTCCAGCGAATCGCCCATCAGTCGTTCATAGATCGGCAGTTCGTTGGTATTGGCTTCAATAGGGTTGGCCCATGAGTTGCTGAATATGCGTGCGCCTTTTTCATAAGCCTGGGTCCAGGCTTGAGCGATTTCCGTGTCGAAGTAGAAGGGTTCTTTATCGTCGCCAAACCGCATGGGGATCAGTTGGGCCTGGAAGGCAATGCCGTGCATGCCTTGGTCATCTTTGTTGGCGGCAAGAATACCGGCCATTTGGGTGCCGTGGCCCTTGGTGTCGAGGGTGCCGGGCACCTTGCGCACAAAGTCAAAGCCCGGATCGGCAACGCGCCCCTCGAACTCGGGCAATTGCCTGTTCAAGCCCGAATCTATCAGCGCCACCTTGACGCCCTGGCCAGTACCGCCGCGGGCATATAGGGAGGAGGCCTTGACGATGGGCAAGGCTCTTTGCGCGAAATATTCGGGGGTTTCAAAAGCGCGGGTGTCGAGCTTCTCAGGTGCAGATATCGGAGGGTTGGCGCATCCGAGCAGAACCAGGGGCAGGGCGAACAGACTGGCACGTCGTAGTGTGTTGTAGAGCGGTGGGTGCATGGCTGACTCCTTGTGAGCCGGTTGATCAGGCGTGCTACTGTCTGCGTTTTTGCGCGGGCCTGCTGGTTTTCTCTGTATCAGTTTGTAGCGTTTTATCCCCAGCCTTTCTCGGTCGCTGATCTATGTTTTTGACTCGATACAGCGGTAAACGGAGTGACAGCCTATGCACGACACCCTCCAACAGGTCTTTGGTTATCCACAGTTTCGTTTGGGCCAGGAACAAACCGTCAGTGCCGTATTGGCCGGCCGTTCGGCGGCAGCCATTTTCCCTACGGGTTCAGGCAAATCCCTTTGTTACCAACTGTCTGCGGTGTTATTGCCACACCTGACACTGGTGGTTTCACCGCTATTGGCGTTGATGCAAGATCAGTTGGACTTCCTGCAGCGTCACGGTATTTCGGCAGGGAGTATCGATTCGGCCCAGAGCCGCGATGCGGCCAACGACGTAATGGCCCGTGCACGTTCCGGTGAGCTGAAGATCCTGATGGTTTCAGTGGAGCGCTTGAAGAACGAGCGCTTTCGTAACTTCCTGCAAAGTGTGCGGATCTCGCTGCTGGTGGTGGATGAGGCGCACTGCATTTCCGAGTGGGGCCACAACTTCCGCCCGGACTATCTAAAACTGCCGGACTACCAGCGTCAGTTCAATATCCCACAAGCACTGCTGCTGACGGCTACGGCAACGCCTAAGGTGATTGCCGACATGCAGGCGAAGTTCGCCATTGCGCCCGACGATGTGGTGACCACGGGCTTCTACCGGCCCAATCTCAACCTGCTGGTGGAGCCGGTGTCCGGTGCGGACAAACGCCGAAGGCTGGTGCAATGGATGAGCGAGCGTGCGGATCAACCGAGCATCGTCTATGTCACTCTGCAAAAAACCGCTGAGCAGATTGCCGAGCATTTGAACCGTAACGGCATCCAGGCCGAGGCTTACCACGCAGGTTTACCCTTTGATAAGCGTGAGGGTATCCAGCAGCGCTTCATGGGTGGGCGCTCCAATTGCATCGTCGCCACCATCGCGTTTGGCATGGGCATCGACAAGAGTGATATCCGCAACGTGGTGCATTTTGACCTGCCCAAGTCCATCGAGAACTACAGCCAGGAAATCGGCCGTGCGGGCGTGATGGGCAGCCGTCCGACTGCCTGGTGTTGGCCAATCGCGATAGCCTTAATGTGCTGGAAAATTTCGTGTACGGCGACACGCCAGAGCAGGAGGGTATTCTTCGTGTGCTGGAGCAATTACAGGCGGCACGAGGCGATGGGCAGTGGGAGTTTTTACTGCGCTCGTTATCGGACGACAGCAACATCCGCGAGTTGCCGCTCAAGACGTTGCTGGTGCAGTTGGAACTCAGGGGCGTGATCGCGCCACGCTACGCGTTTTATGCCGAATACCGTTTCAAATACCTGATCGAGCCCGAAGCATTGCTGGCTCGATTTTCCGGCGAGCGGCAGCAGTTTGTCGCGGCAATTATCCAAGTGTGCAAACGGGCCAGAACCTGGGCAACCGTGGATTTCGACGCGCTTTACCAACAGCACAATGCCGAGCGCGGGCGAGTGGTGAAGGCGCTGGATTATTTCCAGGAGCAAGGCCTGATCGAGTTGGAAAGCAAGCAGATGACCGAAGTCTACAGCTTGCTGAACACCGACTTTGATCCCCAGGTGTTGAGCGCCGAGTTATACACAGGCTTCAAGCAACACGAAGTCGGGGAGGTGGCGCGGATCCACGCCATGCTTGATCTATTCGCCACAGAACGTTGCCTGGGGCAGCGTCTGGCGCAGTATTTTGGTGATGAAAAAGCGCCCCAGCGTTGCGGGCATTGCTCGGTTTGTCATGGTCACATTGCGCAACTGCCGCAACCACCCGGGTTACCGTCGCTTGTGGATAAAAATTTCATGGGGCTGTGCGGTGATTTTATCCACAGGCATCATGAACACACCGGCCAGTTGCCTGGTGCGGAGCGCCTGACGCGTTTTCTCGGCGGCATCAGCGTGCCGTTGTTCACCAAGTTGAAGGCGCGGGGGATTCCGGGTTTTGCTGTGCTGGAAGACTATCCCTACGCCGAAGTGCGCGAGTGGGCCGAGACCCATTTGAATGACTTGTAAACTCACCTTCACGAGATGTGCCCATGCCTGATTCAGTGCCACAGCGTGCCGACTACCTTCACTTCCAGCCGATCATCACCCGCTGGCACGACAATGATGTGTATGGTCATGTGAATAACGTGACCTACTACAGCTTCTTCGACACAGCGGTAAACACCTACCTGATCGAACAGGGCGGGTTGGATATCCATGATGGCGAAGTGGTGGGGTTTGTGGTGAGTTCGGCGTGTGATTACTTTGCGTCGATTGCCTTTCCCGAGCGCATTGAAATCGGTTTGCGAGTGGGCAAGCTGGGCAATAGCTCAGTGCAATATGAGTTGGCGGTATTCAAGGAGGGCGAGGACGAGGCCTGTGCGGCAGGAAGGTTCGTGCATGTGTTTGTGGACCGAGGGTCGAACCAGCCGGTGGCGATTCCGGTGAAGCTGCGCGAGGCGTTGCAGCGGTTGGTGGTTTGACTGCGATCTGGCAAACAGTGGAGATCAAATGTGGGAGCTGGCAAGCCCGCTCCCACATTGTTAGCCCGCGGGCTTATCGATGGCGGTAGTGGTGCTTGTTCTTGCGATGCCCATAAGCATGGCCACGTCCACGATGGTCATCACGGTCATAACGACGGTTGTCGCGACCGCGCGAACGGCGGTCGTCGTCATCGCTCTTGTTGCCCATGTAGTTGCCCAGCGCGCCACCTGCGCCACCGCCGGCGGCTGCGCCGATCAGGCTGCCGGTGTTGCCGCCCATGCTGCGGCCGACCACGTTGCCGCCAGCTGCGCCCAGGGCGCCGCCAATGGCCGCTTCGCCACGGCTGCGTTTGTCCGCGCCGACCGCGCTACCGCCCGCGCCGCCCAGCGCTGCACCGATGGCGGAACCGGTGTTACCGCCAATCTGCTGGCCAACAACCGAACCTAGAACCCCGCCCAATGCGCCGCCCACACCGGCTTCGGTGGTGCCACCGGCCATGGCTGCGCCACTGACCAGGCCAAGGGACAACAAGAGAATCGAGGAGAACTTCATAGGGAGACCTCAAGAGGATGACGGCGCGATCCTGAGGTTGTATCGAGATTGTGGCAATAGAAATCCGACCAGTAACACGAGTTGTACACAATTCTATAAGTTACTGTTTTTACTGGGGAACTTAAGTCGATTTAGAGGGTCTTTAACTACTTCGGAACGGCCGCTTTTATGCAAAAGCGGCCTTTTTGTGTCCGTAAATCTACGCTGAACGGGCCATGATCAACCCGTTGTCACTTGCTGCCTCTAAACGGATCGCCACGAATTTCGACGTTGGCGTATGGCTGCCATCACCCGTGCTTTCCAGCGGCACCAGTGGGTTCACTTCCGGGTAGTAAGCCGCAGCCTGCCCTGCTGGAATATCAAACGCCAGCAAGGTAAAACCTTTCACACGACGCTCACGACCGTCTTCCCACAGCGACACGATGTCGGCCTTTTGGCCGGGCTTGAAGCCCAGACGGATAATGTCCGCTTCGTTGACGAACAACACATCGCGCTGACCTTTTACGCCACGGTAGCGATCGTCCAGGCCATAAATGGTGGTGTTGTACTGATCGTGGGAGCGCATCGACTGCATGATCAGGTCCGGCACTTGGCCTGTGGCATGGGTGCGTTCGTGAATCAGGTCTTTGGGCAGGATGTTCGGGCGGAAGTTGGCGCGGCCCGATGGAGTGTTCCAGCGACGTGCGCCGGCGGAGTTACCCAGGTAGAAACCGCCTGGATTCTTGATCTTCTCGTTGAAGTCCTTGAACCCTGGAATGGTATCGGCGATCAGGTCGCGGATGCGCCCGTAGTCGGCCACCAGCCAGTTCCAGTCCACCGGTTTGCTGCCCAGCGTCGCAGCCGCGATGCCGGCGAGGATGGCGGGCTCAGACTTCATCAGCTTCGACAGCGGCTGCAGTTGGCCGTTGGAACCATGCACCATGCTGAACGAGTCTTCGACCGTCACCGCCTGCGGGCCATCGGCCTGGATGTCGATGTCGGTACGGCCAAGGCAAGGCAGGATCAGCGCGTCTTTACCGTGCATCAGGTGACTGCGGTTGAGCTTGGTGCTGATCTGAACCGTCAGGTCGCAGTTGCGCAGGGCTTCGAAAGTGCGCGGGCTGTCTGGCGTGGCTTGGGCGAAGTTGCCGCCCAGGCCGATGAACACCTTGGAGCGGCCTTCAAGCATGGCGTGAATCGCTTCAACCACGTTGTGCCCATTGTCGCGCGGCACCTGGAATTGGAAGCGACGCTCCAGGGAATCAAGGAACGCCACCGGAGGGCGTTCGTTGATGCCCATGGTGCGGTCGCCCTGCACGTTACTGTGGCCACGCACCGGGCACAGCCCGCGCCTGGGCGGCCGATGTTGCCGCGCAGCAGCATCAGGTTGGCGATTTCCTGAATGGTCGGCACTGAGTGGCGATGCTGGGTGATGCCCATCGCCCAGCACATGATCACGTTCTTGCCTTTGGCGTACATGCGCGCCGCTTGCTCGATCTCAACCAGGGTCAGGCCGGACTGCTCGACGATTTCATCCCAGGAGGTGTCGTCGATCTTGCCCAGGTAATCCAGCACGTTGGCGGTGTGTTCGTTGAGGAAGTTGTGGTCGAACACCGCTTCCTTGCCTTCGGCCTGGGCCTGGCGCTCCCACAGGAGCAGGAATTTGGCCATGCCACGCAAGATAGCCATGTCGCCACCCAGCGCCGGGCGGAAGTAGGCGGTGTTGGTTGGTTTGTCGCCGTTGGTGAGCATTTCAATCGGGTGTTGCGGGTGCTGGAAGCGCTCCAGGCCGCGCTCTTTCAGCGGGTTGATGCACACCACCTGGGCGCCGCGTTTTACCGCTTCGCGCAAGGGTTCGAGCATGCGCGGATGGTTGGTGCCAGGGTTCTGGCCCCACACAAAAATCGCATCGGCATGTTCGAAATCATCAAAGGTCACAGTGCCTTTGCCGACACCCACGCTTTGCGCCAGGGCCACGCCGCTGGCTTCGTGACACATGTTCGAGCAGTCCGGGAAATTGTTGGTACCGTAGGCGCGCACAAACAGCTGATACAGGTAGGCCGCCTCGTTGCTGGCGCGGCCCGACGTGTAAAACTCAGCCATGTTCGGGTTTGGCAATGCGTTGAGGTGCTTGCCCACCAGGTCAAACGCGGCTTCCCAACTGACGGGGACGTAACGGTCGGTTTCTGCGTCGTAGCGCATTGGCTCGGTCAGGCGGCCTTGGTATTCCAGCCAATAGTCGCTCTGTTCCAGCAGCGCGGTGACGCTGTGCTTGGCGAAGAACGCAGCGTCTACGCGGCGCTTAGTGGCTTCCCAGTTAACGGCTTTGGCGCCGTTTTCGCAGAATTTGACCATGCCGCTTTCAGGCGAATCGCCCCAGGCGCAGCCCGGGCAGTCGAAGCCGCCGTTCTGGTTGGTCTTGAGCATCATGCGCAGGTTTTTCAGCGCGTTGTCACTGGTCAGCCAGGCCTGCGCCACGCTGATCAATGCACCCCAGCCACCGGCCGCGCCTTTGTAGGGCTTGTAGCGCGGGGTTGGGGTTTGGTCGGCTTGATTATGATTGCTCACGGCTGGTTCTCCATCGCGGGGCTGTAGACCCGCGGCGCACTTTTCTGCGGCAGGTGAATGAGATTGAGGTTATGCCGGCGGGCCCATTGCAGGGCCAGGCCGGTGGGCGACGACAGGCTGACCAAAGTCTGGATGCCAGCGCGCAGGACCTTCTGGATCAGCTCCAGGCTGCAACGGCTGGTGACAATCGCCAGGCCGCCTTCGGTCGGAATCTTTTGGCGGATCAGTGCGCCGATCAACTTATCCAGGGCGTTATGCCGCCCGATGTCTTCGCGGCCCAGCAGCAATTCGCCTTGATTGTTCATAAACACGGCGGCGTGCACCGCGCCGCTGTACTGGCCCAATGGCTGAAACGCGCTGATGCGTTGGCGCAGGCCATCAAGCCATGCGGCGGGCGGCAAGGGCGCGCCGGGCAGTACTTGAAGGTCTGGCAGGGCTTGCTCCACCGCCTCTACGCCGCACAGGCCGCAACCGCTGGTACCCGCCAGTTGGCGGCGCTGCTGCTTGAGGTTCCAGAACGAGCGGCTGGAAATCTGCACCTGAGCGTATTGAGCTGAGCCCGAACCGCTGAGTTTGAGGTCATAAATATCGCTAACGTCGGCGATAATGCCGCTACCGATGCTGAAACCGACAATAAAGTCTTCCAGGTCGGTGGGCGTCACCAGCATCACCGCCTGGCTGATGTCGTTGTAGGCAATCGCCAACGCCACTTCTTCCGCCAACGCTGTGCTGGCGGCTTCGGTGTGCTCGAGATTGCAAAACTGGTAGCTCTGGCTGGCGGATGGCGCGGGCGTTGCGAGGGCGGGCGCCGCGCAAACTGGGCGCTTGGCGTTCATGGGGCAGTACCACCGGCGGATTGATCAATGTTTAGACTAGGCGCGACAAAGGGTCGCGTCTAATCGCCAGTACTGATCTACCGATAGATGCCGTCGATCAAGACGCCTGCAGCGATTTTTGGTACAGCGCAAAACAGGCTTCTGCGAGCGCGGAACGCGGTGCGCTGCGGCGCATGATCAGGCCCAAGCGGGCCAGGGTGTGCGCATCTGCGATAGGTTGCAGGCGCAGGTGTTCGGTCAAGGCGTCGAGGCCTCCGTCCAGCGGCATGACCGCACAGCATAGGCCGCCATGCACAGCTTGTAACAATTGATGCACGGCGTCGGTTTGCAACAGCGGCTTCGGGTTGAGCCCCGGCTGTGGAAATTGTGGTCGATGGATTGGCGAAAATGCATGCCGCCGGTGAGCATGCCCAGGGGCAATTCGATCAGCGCCTCCCAGCTCAAGGGCTTGTCACCGAAACTGAAGAACCGTTGGTCGTAGAGCAGGCCCATACGCGTTTCGCCCAAGGCCAGCGAGTCGAATCGCTCGCTGTCCAGGCGTTCCAGATAGAAACCCCCAAGTCCAGGCGATTGCTTGCCAGTTGCTCAAGGATTTGCTCGGAGCTGAGGGCCGACAGTTCGAAGCGCAGGCTTGGGTGTTCTTTGTGCAGCTTTTGCATGAGTGCCAAGGGGTCAAAGCTCGACAGCGGCACCACGCCCAGGCGCAGTGTGCCCACCAGGTTACCCCGGCAGGCCGCAGCCTCGGCCTGCAAGCCGTCGTAGGCGGCGAGCACCGTGCGCGCCCAGGCCAGGACGCGCTCGCCTGGCGCGGTGAAGCCTTCGAAGCGCTGGCCGCGATTGACCAGCGGCAAGTCTAACTCTTCTTCGAGGCTGCGCAGGCGCATCGACAGCGTTGGCTGGGTAATGTGGCAACGCGCCGCTGCCTGGCCGAAGTGACGGGTCTCGTCGAGGGCGATGAGGAATTTCAGCTGTTTGATGTCCATCTTCGCTCCAGGGCTTATTCCAATGGCGGGGGGATTCTAGCGCGTTTAGGTCTTTGGCCGGCCTGGAACCCAAATCCGTAGGACTGGTCTAGTCTTGGGCATCTGGAATTCAAATACCAAGGAGAGCGCACTATGAGCATTTTTAGCTTTGTTAAGGAAGCTGGCGAGAAGCTGGTCAAGCTGTTGACGCCCGGTAATGCCAACGCCAGTGATGATTTGAAAAAACATATTGAAGATGTGGGGCTGGGCAACCCGAACGTGCACGCCACCGTTGACGGTGACAAGGTGACGATCAGCGGTGAAGTGGCCAGCCAGGAAGAGAAAGAGAAAATCATTCTGGCAGCGGGCAATATTGCTGGGGTTGCTAGCGTGGAGGACCAGATTACGGTCTCCGGCCCGGTGGTTGCGGCGGCACGTTTTGTCGTGGTGAAAAAGGGCGACACGTTGAGCGCGATTTCCCTGGCGGTGTATGGCAACGCCAACCAGTACAACAAGATTTTCGAGGCGAACAAGCCGCTGTTGTCGCACCCGGACAAGATCTACCCAGGGCAGACATTGCGTATTCCTGAGTAAAACGCAGACCAACATGTGGGAGCGGGCTTGCTCGCGAAAGCGGAGTGTCAGTCACGGAATGTGTGCCTGATACACCGCTTTTGCGAGCAAGCCCGCTCCCACATGGGGTTTAGAGCCCGGCGATGAGATCTCGGTAGTCATCGACTGCCTCGAACTCACCTGTGTCCTTGGCACCTTTTTTACTGTCAGGTTCTTTGACCGCCAGCAAATGGCTCACGCCGTACGCTTTGGCACTGCGCAGAATCGGCAGGGTGTCATCAATAAACAAGCTTCGCGTCGGGTCGAATCCGATATCGGCCTGCAGCGCATCCCAGAATTGCGGGTTTTCCTTGGCGAATCCGTAGTCGTGGGAGCTGATCAAACGTTCGAAATATGGCGCCAGTTCAATGCGTTCCAGCTTCAATGACAGCGAATCACGATGAGCATTGGTGATCAGGATCACCCGCTTGCCGGCCTGTTTGATCGCCGCCAGGAACGTGTCTGCATCCGGGCGCAGCGCAATCAGGTGGGCGGTTTCCAGCTTGAGTTCGCGCACCGGCAGCTTCAACTCCGCGCTCCAGAAGTCCAGGCAATACCATTGCAATTGTCCGGCATTACGCTCGAACAACGGCTGCAGTTCCATCTCGGCCATGGCCCGGCTCACCCCATGCAACTCGGCGTAGCGCTGGGGCAGATGCTCCATCCAGAAATGGTTGTCGTAATGCAGGTCGAGCAGAGTGCCGTCCATGTCCAGCAGGACAGTATCGATGGCGTGCCAGGGCAAAGAGGGCATGGGCAGTTCTCATGTAAGTAAAGATATCCGACACAGACAATCGGAAAAGCCACGGTATAGTAACCCGATCACGCCAAGGAGCCGCTTATGCGCCAGAAACCCACCGTCCTCGCCCGCGAAATAGTCGCCAGTAGTCGTTTGTTCCGCGTGGAGGAAGTGCAATTGCGCTTTTCCAATGGCGTTGAACGGACCTACGAACGCCTGGTAGGTCGCGGTGCCGGTTACGGTGCGGTGATGATCGTGGCGATGATCGATGACGATCACGCGCTGTTGGTGGAAGAGTACTGCGGCGGTACCGATGAGTATGAACTCTCCTTGCCCAAAGGCTTGATCGAGCCCGGCGAGGATGTGCTGGCGGCGGCGAACCGCGAGCTCAAGGAAGAGGCCGGCTATGGCGCGCGCCAGTTGGAACACCTCACCGAGCTCTCGCTGTCTCCTGGCTACATGAGCCAGAAAATCCAGGTGGTATTGGCCACCGACCTCTATGAAGAACGCCTTGAAGGCGATGAACCCGAGCCAATGCGTGTAGACAAGGTCAACCTGCGTGAGCTTTCGATGCTTGCGCAAAACGAGCAATTCAGCGAAGGCCGTGCCCTGGCTGCGTTGTACCTGGTACGCGATCTGTTGACCCAGCGTGGAGTGTTTAACGCATGAGCGAACTGTTTTTAGGCCACCCGTTTATTGCGCCCGTGATCGAGTTGGCTCGCCAGGCCGGTGAAGTGATTCTGCCGTACTGGCGCGCCGATGTGGCGGTGACCTCCAAAGCTGACGATTCACCGGTGACAGCTGCCGACCTGGCGGCCCATCACTTTATCCTTGCAGGCCTCACCGCACTCGACCCCAGCATTCCGGTGCTGTCCGAGGAAGATGCCGATATCGATCAGAGCGTACGTGCAGGCTGGCAGCGCTGGTGGCTGGTAGACCCGCTGGATGGCACCAAGGAATTTATCGCCGGCAGCGAGGAGTTCACCGTCAACATCGCCCTGATCGAGCAGGGTCGCGTGGTGTTTGGCGTAGTGTCGATGCCTACCAGTGGTCGTTGCTACTTCGGTGGTGCGGGGCTTGGCGCCTGGCGTTCGGATGTGAGTGAGCCGCCCAAGCAGATCCAGGTGCGTGAAGCACCGGCGACCGGTGAGTCGTTCACCGTGGTGGCCAGCCGCCGGCATTCCAGCCCCGAGCAGGAGCGGTTGCTGGAGGGGCTCAGCGAAGGGTTGGGCGCGTTGAAGCTGGCGAATATCGGCAGTTCGTTGAAGTTCTGCCTGTTGGCCGAGGGCAGTGCCGACTGTTATCCGCGCCTGGCGCCGACCTCGCAGTGGGACACCGCAGCCGCCCAAGGTGTGCTGGAAGGGGCGGGGGGCGAGGTGCTGGAGTTAAGCGGTGAGCCGTTCAGTTATCCGGCGCGGGCATCGTTGTTGAACCCGTTCTTTTGGCGTTGCCAGCGAAGGCTGCGTGGCGGGAGCGCTTGCTGGCACTGGCGCGCACTTAAAACCATAGCGGATCAGGGAGCGGGCTTGCTCGCGAAAGCGGTTTATCAGAAACACATTCAGTGACTGACACTCCGCTTTCGCGAGCAAGCCCGCTCCCACATTTGGTTTTGTGTGAAGGCTTCTAGCGGTGCAGAACGTACTGGCCAGTGAAGGCCACGGCTTTTTCCTCACTGCCTTCATTTACAATCCACGTCTCCAGCGTCAACCGTGCTCGGCCGTAACGCTTGTACGTCGCCACAAACCGCTTCCACACCTTATCTTCCGGCGCTTGGCACACAACGGTCGCATCGCGCGTGACCGGCAGCGGGTAACTGATCTGCCCTTCCTGAATCACGATATGCCCGTCTTCAATCCCTTCCTCACGCAACTGCAAATGCAGCCAACCCCAGCCCGCCAGCACGGCGCCGCAGTAGAGACTGCCGCCAAACATGGTGCTCTTGTGATTGATATTGGCTTGCAAGGGTAGATGCAGTTCCAGCCTTGCATCTTGCCAGTCACGAACTTTGAGGCCCATTTCCCGGGTCAGGGGGATGTCATGATGAAGGACGGATTCGAGGTAACGGCTGTCGCGGTTCATGGTGAACTCTTTAGAGGGGCTCATTCGTCGTCGGCACTTTGGTTGGCAAAGTTCAGGCCGTGCTTGCGCAATTTGTCGTGCAGGGTCTTGCGCGGTACGCCGAGGGCTTCGGCGAGGCTGCGCATGGAGCCGTGGGGGCGGGTCAGTTCGGCAGCGATCAGGCTTTTTTCGAACTGCTCGACCTGCTCGCTCAGGCCGCCGGGTGTAGAGGTCAGCACGCTGGCGGAAGGGTTGTCCGGCGTGGCATCCAGCGCCAGTTCCAGGCCGAGGGCAAAGCGTTCGGCGGCGTTCTGCAATTCCCGTACATTGCCGGGCCAGCTATGACGCAGCAACAACGCGCGTTGTCCGGGTTGCAGTTCGTGCAATGGCAGGCCGTGGCGGCTGCTGGCTTCGTCAGCGAAATGCTGGAACAGCATCAACGCATCTTCGCCACGCTCGCGCAGCGGCGGAATACGCAGCGGCGCAACGTTGAGCCGGTAATACAAGTCGGCGCGGAAACGGCCCTGGTCGGCGGATTGGCGCAGGTCTTCCTTGGTGGCGGCAATGATGCGGATATCCAGCGGGATCAGCTGGTTGCCCCCAAACGCTCCACCACCCGCTCCTGCAACAAGCGCAGCAGCTTGACCTGTACATCCAGGCTCATGCTCTCGATTTCATCCAGGAACAGCGTGCCGCCGTTGGCGAACTCGAACTTGCCGATACGGCGTTTTTGCGCACCGGTAAACGCGCCGGGCTCGTGGCCGAACAGTTCACTTTCCACCACCGATTCGGCCAGCGCGCCGGCGTTGATCGCCACAAAGGGGCCGCTACGCCGACTCGACAGGTCGTGCAGTGCGCGCGCGACCACTTCTTTGCCAGCACCGGTTTCACCGAGGATCAGCACATCCGCCTTGGTCGCAGCCAATGCGCCGATCTGCTCGCGCAGGCGCAGCATTTGTGGCGAGTGCCCCACCAGCCGCGTGCTCAGTTGTTGGCGATCGCTGAGGGCCAGGCGCAAGCTTCGGTTGTCCAGCACCAGACGACGCAGGGCCAGGGCGCGGCGCACGCTGTCGAGCAGGGCGTCGCTGGCGAAGGGCTTTTCGAGGAAGTCATAGGCGCCGGCGCGCATCGCTTGCACGGCGAGCGGCACGTCGCCGTGGCCGGTGATCAGCAGCACCGGTAGCTCCGGGTCCTGGCCGTGCAGTTCAGCGAGCAGTTCCAGGCCGTCCATTCCGGGCATGCGGATGTCGCTGACCACCACACCCGGCCAGTCCCGTGACAGGCGCGCAGTCAGGCCGGTGGCTTCGCCCAAAGTCAGGACCTTCAGCCCGGCCAGGTCCAGGGTCTGGCACAGGGCCTGACGCAGGTGTGGATCGTCGTCGATCAACACCACCTGAATCCCGTTATCGATACTCATACACTGCGGTCCTCGGACGGTTGCAGACTGACGCCCGGCGAGCCGGCACGCAATTTCAAGGTTAACAGCGCACCGCCTTCCTTGTGGTTGGCAAATAGCAGTTCGCCGCCAAAGGCGCGCATCAACGTGTCACAGATCGCCAGGCCCAACCCCAGGCCCTGGGTGCGGGTCTTGGTGGTATAGAACGGCTCACTGGCGCGCCCCAGCGCCTCCATGCAAAAACCCGGGCCGTTGTCGCGAATGTACAGGTTGACGCCCTGTTCGGTGGTTTCGGCACTCAGCCAGAGCTTGCGCGGCGGGCCTTTTTCGGTGAGGGCGTCGAGGGCGTTGGCCAGCAAATTGCCCAGCACTTGGCGCAAGCGGGTTTCGCCGGCCTGCACCCACAGGGTTGCCTCGGGTAAATCGCGGATCAGTTCCACTTCCATCGAGCGCCGCCGCTTGGCCAGCAATGCCAGGGCATCGTCCAGTGCTGGTTGCAGGGCCACGCTTTCCGGCGCATGGCGGTCGCGGCGGGCGAAGGCGCGCAGGTGGGCGATGATCGAGGCCATGCGCCCGGTCAGTTCGCTGATCAGCTTGAGATTGCCTCGGGCATCGCTGGTACGTTCGTGGTCCAGCAGGATCTCGGCGTTTTCCGCGTAGCTGCGAATCGCCGCCAGCGGTTGATTGAGCTCGTGGCTGATACTTGCCGACATGGTGCCGAGCGCCGAGAGTTTGCCGGCTTGCACCAGGTCATCCTGGGCGCGCACCAACTCCTGCTGGGCGTGTTCGCGCTCCAACACTTCCTGTTTCAGGCGTCGGTTGAGGCCTTCCAGATCGCTGGTACGCTCGATCACCCGCGCTTCCAGTTCACGGCGGGCCTTGGCTTCGAAGGCGATGCGTTCCAGGTAGTGTCGACGGCGCTGCATCATCAGGCCCAGCAGCAACATCAGCACCAGCAATGTCGCGCCGCCCACCGCAACCACCGTACGTACGGGACGGGTGATGAGCGAGCGCGGCGCGAGGATTTCAACATTCCAGCCAGTCTCGGCGATGGCCGTGGACTGGCGCAGCCAGGCGGTGCTGCTCAGGGTCAGCGGCTGCGGGTCGCGGGTCGGGTAGGGCTGGATCGCGATAATGGCTTGGCGCTCTTCAGCGGTCAGTGGTCGGGTCGCACGGAATCGCCATTGCGGGCGCGAGGTGAGGATCACCACGCCGTTGTGGTCGGTGACCAGCAGTTGTTCTGGCGTGTTGCCCCACAGGCTTTCGGTGTGGTCCAGGTCGACCTTCACTACCAGCACGCCGATGATGGTGTTGCCATCGCGTACGGCGGCGGCGAAGAAGTAACCGCGCTTGGCCGACGTGGTACCCAGGCCAAAGAACCGCCCCAGGCGCCCAGCCATGGCCTCACTGAAGTACGGCCGGAACGAGAAATTGCGCCCGACGAAACTGTCCTGTTTGTCCCAATTGGAGGCGGCGAGGGTCTTGCCGGTGGTGTCCATCAGGTACATCACTTCCACCCCGGCCTGGGCCGCCACGTCCTTAAGCAGGAGGTTGGCGTTGACCAGGTTGGTGCTGACGTCGGGCGCATCCAGCGCGGTACGCAGCGCCGGCAAATCGCCGAGGATTTGCGGCAACACCTCGTAGCGGTGCAGGGTGCCCAAAAGGTTGGCAACGTACAGGTCGAGGGTCTGGCGGTTCTGCCCGGCCAATTCGCTGCGATAATAGCGCTCGGCCAAGTGCTCCAGCGGCCACAGCAGCGGCGCCAGGCACAGCGCCAGCAAGGCGAGGCTGCGCCAACGGGGTCTTCGCGGAAGGGGTGGAGTCATGGGAGTCATGCGCCTGTGGGTACAGGCGCATTATGCCTAGTGCTGCTCTGCAAGACACTCGCGCAATGCGTCTTGCCACTGCGGTTGGCTGACGTGCCATTGCAGTTGCAGGCGGCTGCAATCGAGCCGCGAATTCAGTGGGCGCTTGGCGGGCGTTGGGTAGGCGCTGGAAGGGATGGCCTCCAGCTCAGCACATGCCTTGCCCTGGGCGCGCAGGTGTTCGCCAATTGCCTCGGCAAAGCCATGCCAAGAGGTTTCACCTCTGGCAGTCAGGTGGTAGATACCCCACGGCCCCGCTTCACCGGCCTGCCAGCGTTCGATCAGGGCGCGGGTACTGGCGGCGATGGTGCCAGCCCAGGTCGGCGCACCGATCTGGTCGGCGACGATGCGCATGTGGGGCTTTTCTTGCAGCAGACGCTGCATGGTCAGTAGGAAATTCTTGCCGTGGTTGGAGTAGACCCAACTGGTGCGCAGGATCAGGTACTCGCCGCCCACGGCCACAATCGCCCGCTCGCCGTCCAGCTTGCTCTGGCCGTAGACGCCCAGTGGATTGGGCGTATCGGTTTCGGTGTAGGGCGCCGGCTTGCTGCCGTCGAACACGTAGTCGGTGGAGTAGTGGAACAGCGGAATGCCCAGGGCCTTGGCCTCCTCGGCGAGGATGCCGGGGGCGATGGCGTTGATGGCGAAGGCCGCATCTGGCTCGCTTTCAGCCAGGTCGACGGCGGTGTGGGCGGCGGCGTTGATGATCAAGTCGGGCTTGTTGGCGCGGATTTGCGTGCGAATCTGATCAGGGTTAGCCAGGTCGAGTTGGTCCCGGCCCAGGATGATCAACTCGCCTAGACCTTGAAGGTGCTGTTGCAGAGCGAGGGAGACTTGGCCGTGTTGGCCGATGATGAGGGTTTTCATGGGAAAAGGTCGGCTTCCAGCAGCGGTTTGCCAGCCTGGTCCTTTGTGGACAATTGGGGCGTCTCGGTCAATTCCCAATCGATGGCCAGCGTCGGGTCATTCCACTGAATACTGCGCTCGGCGCTCGGTTGATAGTAGTCAGTGGTCTTGTACAGGAATTCAGCGAAGTCGCTCAGCACTACAAAACCATGGGCGAAACCTTCCGGTACCCACAATTGACGATGGTTTTTCGACGATAGACGTACGCCTACCCACTGGCCGAAGTTTGGCGAGCTGCGGCGAATGTCCACCGCCACATCCAGCACTTCACCTGCGGTGACACGCACCAGTTTGCCCTGGGTATGTTCGAGTTGGTAATGCAGGCCACGCAGTACACCTTTTGCGAGCGTGAATGATTGTCCTGCACAAATTGGCGCTGGAGCCCGGTGGCTTCTTCAAAGGCACGGGCGTTGAAGCTTTCATAGAAAAAGCCGCGCTCGTCGCCGAATACCTTGGGTTCTAGGATCAGAACGCCGGGCAATGAAGTTTCAATGACGTTCACTGACCCTCTCCTGCCAGCGAGTAAAGGTATTGGCCGTAGCCGGTCTTGCCGAAGTACTTGGCGCGTTCAAGCAAATGATCGCGGTCGATCCAACCATTGCCATAGGCAATTTCTTCAAGGCACGCCACTTTCAGGCCTTGGCGCCGCTCGATGGTTTGCACGTACTGCGATGCATCCAGCAAGCTGTCATGGGTGCCCGTGTCCAGCCAGGCGAAGCCTCGACCGAAGCGCTCCACCTGCAGGTCACCACGGCGCAGATAGGCGTTGTTCACGTCAGTGATCTCCAGCTCACCACGTGCGGAAGGCTTCACCGCTTTAGCGATTTTGATCACATCATTGTCGTAGAAGTACAAACCGGTGACGGCGTAGCTGGACTTGGGCACCGCTGGTTTTTCTTCTATGGACAGGGCGCGGCCTTCACTGTCGAAGTCGATCACACCGAAACGTTCTGGATCCTTGACCCAGTAGCCAAACACCGTGGCACCTTTGCCCCGTTTTACCGCAGCATGCAACTGGGCGCTGAAGCTTTGGCCGTGAAAGATGTTATCGCCGAGGATCAAGCAAACCGGGTCGTTGCCAATGAACGCCTCACCAATCAGGAACGCTTGCGCCAGCCCATCCGGTGTTGGCTGCTCGGCATAACTGAATGTGATACCAAACTGGCTGCCATCCCCCAGCAGGTTTCGGTATTGCGGCAGGTCCGCAGGGGTTGAGATCACAAGGATCTCCTTGATGCCCGCCAGCATCAGCACCGAGATCGGGTAATAGATCATCGGCTTGTCATATACCGGCAGCAGTTGCTTGGACACGCCCAGGGTGATGGGGTGCAGACGAGTGCCGGAGCCGCCGGCCAATACAATTCCTTTCATCATGCGATCAGATCCCTCATGTCGGTGTTGCCCAATCGTTGGCCCTGATAACTGCCGTCCTGGACTCTGCGGCACCATTCCAGGTTATCGAGGTACCACTGCACGGTTTTGCGTAACCCGGTTTCAAAGGTTTCCATGGGCACCCAGCCCAGGTCCCGTTCGATCTTGCTGGCGTCGATTGCGTAGCGCAGATCGTGGCCGGGCCGGTCTTTGACGAACGTGATCAGGTCAGCGTAATTCTCCACACCGGCCGGGCGTTGTGGGGCCAACTCCTCCAGCAAGCTGCAAATGCTGCGCACTACGTCGATGTTTTTCTGCTCGTTGTGGCCGCCAATGTTGTAGGTCTCGCCCACCAAACCCTGCGTTACCACTTTAAGCAGGGCCCGGGCGTGATCCTCGACGAACAGCCAGTCGCGCACCTGCAAACCATCACCATAGACTGGCAACGGCTTGCCCGCGAGGGCGTTGAGAATTACCAGCGGGATCAGCTTTTCGGGAAAGTGGAACGGCCCGTAGTTGTTTGAACAGTTGGTCAGCAGCACCGGCAAGCCATAGGTGCGGTGCCAGGCGCGCACGAGGTGGTCGGACGCGGCCTTGCTGGCTGAGTAGGGTGAGCTGGGGGCATAGGGCGTGGTTTCGGTGAAGAGGTCGTCCACGCCATGCAGATCACCGTAGACCTCATCGGTGGAAACATGGTGGAAGCGGAACGCGCTTTTATCCGGCTCAGCGAGCGTGTGCCAGTAGCCGCGTGCCGCTTCAAGCAAGCTGTAGGTGCCGACGATATTGGTTTGGATGAAGTCCGACGGGCCATCGATTGAGCGGTCAACATGGGATTCGGCCGCCAAGTGCATGATCGCCAGGGGCTCGAAACGCGCCAGCACCGCGCTGACGGTGGGCTGGTCGATGATGTCAGCTTGGACGAACTCATAGCGGCTATTGGACGCGATGCTGGTCAACGATTCCAGGTTGCCGGCGTAGGTGAGTTTGTCGAGGTTGAGCACTTCATGCTCGGTGTGCTGGATCAGGTGACGTACCAGAGCAGAACCGATAAAACCGGCGCCACCGGTAATGAGAATGCGCATGTCGGAGGCCCTTTTCCTTTTGACGGACATTAAGCGAATGGAGCATAGCTTGTGTTACGCAGCGATGTGTCGGGGGGTTGCACAACTCCCCCTGAACAATGGCGAACTAAGCGCCTGATAAAAACACCGAGGTTGCCCCATGCTGCTCGCCACGCTGATCCACCGCGCCAGTCTACCCTGCCCGCAAGTAGGCCCCGACCAGGCGGCGCGATTGCTTGAGCAGTATTACGGCCTCACGGGCACCTTGCAGTCTTTGGGAAGCCAGCAAGACCTCAACTACAAAGTCGACAGTGCACGCGGGCGGTTTGTTCTGAAAATCTGCCGGGGCGACTATGCCGCCGTGGAGTTGCAGGCCCAACACGCTGCGCTCAATGCCCTACAGGCTGTGCGTGTGCCCAAGGTGATCAAGGCGCTCGACGGCGAAGAGTTGCTGACGGTGACGGTCGATGGCCAAACGTTGCACCTGCGGGTGCTGGACTACATCGACGGCCAGCCCCTGACTCATCTGCCGCACCTGGGCCGCGACGTGATCGCAGGTTTTGGCGACCTGTGTGGCCGCATGAGCCAGGCGCTGGCGTCCTTTAGACACCCGGGCCTGGACCGCACGCTGCAATGGGACCCGCGTCATGCCATTGAATTGATCTCGCACCTGCTGGCCACCTTGGAAAATCTGCCCCACCGTACCGCGCTGGAACACGTAGCCGCTCAGGTCGAAACACGCATCCGGCCCTTGGCCGAACACCTGCCTTGGCAAGCGGTGCACATGGACATCACCGATGACAATGTGGTGTGGCAGCGCGATGCCCAGCGCCATTGGCAGCTTCAGGGCGTGATCGACTTTGGCGACCTGGTGCACACCTGGCGCATTGCCGATCTGTCGGTCACCTGCGCAGCTTTGCTGCACCATGCTGAAGGCGACCCCTTTGCGATCTTGCCGGCGATCCAGGCGTGCCACGCGATTACGCCGTTGCAGCACGAAGAATTGCAGGCGTTGTGGCCGTTGATCGTCGCCCGTGCCGCCGTGCTGGTGCTCAGCAGTGAACAGCAGCAGCGCCTCGACCCGCACAACAGCTACCTGCTGAAAAACGCCGAGCATGAGTGGGAAATTTTCCATGTGGCGACGTCGGTGCCCTTTGAACTGATGGAAGCGGCGATTCTGCGCAGCATAGGGCACACGCCGGCACCCCTGGCCAGTGAGGGCTTTGTGCCTTTGCTGCCTGGGTTGGTGGGGCGCGAGTTTGCGTTGATCGACCTGGGGGTACTCAGCCCACATTTTGAGGCGGGAAACTGGGAGCAGGCCGGTATTGATCAACGTTTGTTGCAGGAGGCAGCAGCGGTGCATGGCCTGGCGGCGAGTCGTTATGGGCAATACCGCCTGTCGCGCACCCAGCCTGACAGTGCCCGTGAGCCAGCGACTTTCCCGCTGCATGTCGAGTTGCATGTGCCGCAAGGTACCGCCGTCGAGGCGCCGTTTGCGGGCACTGTGCACCTGGGGAGCGAAGGTGAGTTGCGGGTGCACAACCGTGAGGCAAACGTACGGCTGTGGGGCGTCACGGCGCTGTTGCAGCCCGGTGCCGCCGTACTCAAGGGCCAAGTGATCGGTGAAGTGGCCGGCCCGCTGACCGTACAGCTTTGCCGCACAGACCTGCCGGCGCCGTTGTTTTGTACGCCGTCCCGGGCGCAGGCGTGGCAGGTACTGTGCCCGTCGCCAGCCGCCTTGCTCGGGTTGGCCTGTGACGCAGAACCGGAGTTGGACCCTGAGGCCCTGCTGGCCCGTCGCGACGCCAGTTTCGCCCGTTCGCAAAAGCACTATTACGCCGACCCACCGCGCATTGAGCGCGGCTGGCGCAATCACCTGATCGACATGCAGGGCCGCTCCTACCTGGACATGCTCAACAACGTGGCCGTGCTCGGCCACGGCCACCCGCGCATGGCGGCCGTGGCGGCGCGGCAGTGGTCGCTGCTCAACACCAACTCGCGTTTCCACTACGCGGCGATTGCCGAATTTTCCGAGCGTTTGCTGGCATTGGCGCCGGACGGCATGGACCGGGTGTTCCTGGTCAACAGCGGCACCGAGGCCAATGACCTGGCGATCCGCCTGGCGTGGGCCTACAGCGGCGGGCGCGACATGCTCAGTGTGCTGGAGGCGTATCACGGCTGGTCGGTGGCGGCGGATGCGGTGTCCACCTCGATTGCCGATAACCCCCAGGCGCTGAGCAGCCGTCCGGATTGGGTGCACCCGGTGACCGCACCGAATACCTATCGCGGTGAGTTCCGAGGGCAAGACAGCGCGCCGGATTACGTACGAAGCGTGGAACACAATTTGGCGAAAATCGCCGCAAGCAAACGCCAACTCGCCGGCTTCATCTGTGAGCCGGTCTACGGCAATGCCGGGGGAATCTCTTGCCACCAGGCTACTTGAAGCAGGTGTATGGGTTGGTTCGCGCTCAGGGCGGCGTGTGCATCGCCGACGAAGTGCAGGTGGGTTACGGCCGTATGGGCCACTTCTTCTGGGGTTTTGAGGAGCAAGGTGTAGTGCCGGACATCATCACCATGGCCAAAGGCATGGGCAATGGTCAGCCGCTGGGCGCTGTGATCACCCGTCGCGAAATCGCCGAGGCGCTGGAGGCCGAAGGGTATTTTTTCTCATCCTCAGGGGGCAGTCCGGTGAGTTGCCGGATCGGCATGGCGGTGCTGGATGTGATGGAGGAAGAAAAGCTGTGGGAAAACGCCCAGGTGGTTGGGGGGCATTTCAAGGCGCGATTGGAAGAACTGATCGACCGTCATCCGCTGGTGGGTGCGGTGCATGGCTCGGGTTTCTACTTGGGGTTGGAGCTGGTACGGGATCGAAACACCCTGGAACCGGCCACCGAAGAAACCGCAGTGCTGTGTGATCGCCTGCGGGAACTGGGGATTTTCATGCAGCCCACCGGTGACTACCTGAACATTCTCAAGATCAAGCCGCCGATGGTCACCTCCAGGCGCAGCGTGGACTTCTTTGTCGACATGCTGTCGAAGGTGCTGGATGAGCAGCTGTAGTTAGTCGATTGTTATCGGCTATTTTCTGTCATATTTACTGCCTATCATCTTAAGTGGCTTTTAAAGCCGATTTTTATCCGTTATAAAGTCGACCTCTACCCCATTCGGAGCCCAGATCGCCATGACCACCCTGCACAGCACACCCCGCGCCGATGGCTTTCATATGCCTGCCGAATGGGCGCCACAGACTCAAACCTGGATGATCTGGCCCGAGCGCCCGGACAACTGGCGCCTGGGCGGTAAGCCGGCGCAGGCGGCGCACGTCGCGGTGGCGAAGGCCATTGCGCGGTTTGAGCCAGTGACCGTTGCGGTTTCCGCCGGTCAGTACGAAAACGCCCGTGCGCGCCTGGATGTGCCGAATATCCGTGTGGTGGAAATGTCCAGCGATGACGCCTGGGTACGGGACACCGGCCCGACGTTTGTGATCAACAACAGCGGCGAAGTACGCGGCGTAAACTGGGACTTCAACGCTTGGGGCGGCTTTGACGGCGGCCTGTACGCGCCTTGGAACCGTGATTCCCAGGTGGGCGGCAAGATCCTTGAAATCGAGCGCGCGCCGCGCTATCGCACCGAAGGTTTTGTGCTGGAAGGCGGTTCGATCCACGTCGATGGCGAAGGCACCCTGATTACCACCGAAGAGTGCCTGCTGAACCGCAATCGCAACCCGCACCTGGACCGTGCCGAGATTGAGGCGGTACTGAGCGCCAACCTGGCTGTGGATAAGATCATCTGGTTGCCGGATGGCTTGTTCAACGATGAAACCGACGGCCATGTGGATAACTTCTGCTGCTACGTGCGTCCGGGCGAAGTGCTGCTGGCCTGGACTGACGATGCGCAAGACCCGAACTACGCACGTTGCCACGCTGCCATGGACGTGCTGCAAAGCAGCACCGACGCCCAGGGGCGCCCGTTCACAGTGCACAAAATGCCAATTCCGGGGCCGTTGTATGCCACCGAGGAAGAATGCGCCGGTGTCGATCCGGTGGACGGTACCCAGGAACGTAACCCTACAGTGCGGCTGGCGGGTTCCTACGTGAACTTCCTGATCGTCAACGGCGGCATTATCGCGCCGAGTTTCGACGATCCGCTGGACAGCCAGGCCAAGGCGATTCTGCAGAATCTGTTCCCGCAGCACGAAGTGGTGATGGTGCCGGGCCGCGAGTTGTTACTGGGCGGTGGCAATATCCATTGCCTGACCCAGCAACAGCCAGCTCCGCACAAAAATTGAGTGCAGTTGTAACATCACAACGGCGGTGACCGGGGACTGACCGGTTTCAACGCTCATGCCAAGCCCGCGGCCCTGCAAGGTCGCGGGCTTTTTTGTGTCCGTATGCCTATAAACACGGCACATTGGCATAGCTCTTGTATCGGTGTTGCAACAGTGACCCAAGGCGATGACCGCACAGTTCTGTCATAAACCTTGAGTAAGTTAGCCGCTCACGCAGTAGGAGAGAGCGCTGAAATGAATGCCGACATCAACCTGAGATACACGCGCACGTTCCACCCCTTGCGGGTCAACGGCGACGCGATCCATGCGCTGGGGCTCTGGTTGAAGGAAAACGGCTCGCGGCAGGTCAGGCAGCCCGATCTGCGCAGCATGATGAGTGAACGCTACCCGGTGGGGTTGTTCAGTGAGGATGAGGTGCGTGTGTTGTGCGACCTGCTGAATAACTGAAGAACATCAACAATCAACTGTGGGAGCAGGCAAGCCAGCTCCCACACTGACTGCATTTGCTTAGAAGCTGTAGGTGCCCGTTACCACCAGGCTACGCGGCTCGCCCGGCTGAATCTGCGCCACGCTGGTCGCCGACGCGTAGTAGGTCTTGTCGGCGATGTTGTTCAGCGCTGCTCGCACGTCCCATTCCTTCTGGCGCAAGCCGACCAACGCATCCCAGCGGCCATAACCCGGCAGCACCACGGTGTTGAGGCTGTCGGCGTAACGGTCGCCCACCAGGGTCAAGCCGGTTTCGGCGTACCAGCCCATTTCCGGTTTCCAGGTAATGAACAGGCTGCCATTGCGCTTGGCCACGTCGCTGACGCGCTTGCCTTCAAAGCCGTTGTTGTCTTTCACCACCGTGGCGTCTTGCAGGCCGATACCGCCGCGTACGTACCAGTTGCCAACGATCTTGCCGGTGGCGGTCAGCTCTACGCCACGTGAGCGTTGCAAGCCGCTGAGCAGGGTGATGGTACGGTCCAGCGGGTCGGGGGTGCGGCGGTTGTAAAGTTCCAGTTCGTACACCGCCAGGGTGGTGCTCAGGCGGTCGTCGAGCCAGTCGCTCTTGACCCCGATCTCCTTCTGCTTGGTCAGTTCCGGGCTCAGGTCGTTGACGCTGCCGGAGGCGTTCGGGGTGATACCGATCACGCCGCCCCCGCCGGCGAAAACGTCTTGCTCCACGAGGCATAGAACGAGTGATGCTCGAGCGGCGTCCACACCAGGCCGAAACGCGGGCTCGTGCTGTGGCTTGCGACAGCCTGCTGGGCGTTGGTCAGTTTGTTCTTGGTGTCCACTTCAAAGTGGTCGTAACGCAGGCCGGCCAGCACTTGCCACTGATCGTTGAGGCGCAGTTGGTCCTGCACGTAAACCGCACGGGTTTCGACTTCGGTGTGGGCGTTGCTCCATACGTTCATCCGCCCGGTGTGACTGAGGTTTCGATTGGGCTTGTTGAGATCCAGGCTCGGCACGTTTGTGCCGGTATAGAGTTTGGGATCTCGACGCTGATTGCCCAGTTCAAGACCGGTGAGCAGGCGATGTTCCAGGCCGTAGGTACTGAAACCGCCTTCCAGCTCGACGTTGTTGAAGAGGTTGAGGGTGGTCAAGTCCTGCTGCCAGCGTTGGCGTGTGACGCGGTTGGTCGCTGGGACATAAGCGGTCAGGTACGTGTTGTCGAAATCACTGTCGAGCTTGAACACACCCAGTGTCTGGCGCAGTTGCCAGTTGTCGTTCAGCTCATAGGTCAGCTTGGAGCGCAGGGACTGGGACTTGTCGTCGATGTAGTCGCGGCTGTCACCGTAGGTGGTGCTGCGGCTTACATCTGCCGGGCGACCGTTGACGCCCGGAATACCACGGTCGGGCGTGCGGTTGTAGCGACTGTATTCGTACTGCACCAGCCAGTTGAGGTCCGGCGTGAGCTGCCAGCTCATCGACGGCGCGAACAGTTGGCGATTGCCGCTGACACCATCGCGAAAGCTGTTGTTGTCCTGGTTGCCCATGTTCAAGCGCAGGCTGATGTTATCGGTGGGATCGGTGCTCAGGTCCGCGTACAAACTGCGCAAATCGTTGCTGCCGCCTTGGGCCTCGATACTGGATTTATGCCCCGCCATCGGCAGCTTGCTCACACGGTTGACGATCCCTCCCTGACCGCCTCGCCCGTAGAGCACGGCTGCCGGCCCCTTGAGCACTTCAATGCGCTCGATGTTGTGCAAGTCGCGCACGTACTGGCTGTCGTCGCGAATGCCGTCCAGGTAGAAGTCATTGCTCGCGTCAAAACCACGGATGCGCAAGCTGTCGAAGCGCGTGTCGGCGCCGCTGCTGACGTTGGGAATGCCGCTCAAGGCCTGGCCCAGGTCATTGGTGCCGTAGGAGCGCAGGCTTTCGGTCTTCACCGAGTCGATCGCCTGGGGCACGTAGCGAACCGGTGTGGCGGTGCGGGTTGCGGTGCTGGTTTCCTTGACGCGAGGGTCGTCTTCGTCCGCTTCGGCGCTGATCGAGGTCTCGGGCAAGGTGGTGGCCGCACAGGCAAAACCGGCAGACAGCAGAACGGAAAGCCCAAGGGTCATGGGCGTCAGGCGAGGGGCAGGCATGGGGAATGTATCCGAATTATTAGGGAGGAAATTACGCGCGAATGGTAATGCTTTGCATTTGCGTGCGTAATGAGCTCCCAAATGTATCGGCTTTGAAATGTGTTACGAAATGTGTTTTTGAGGTCGTAAGGAAGGGGTTTTGGTCGTTTTCAGAAAGGCTATAGGTCGTTGCTTAGAATTATTTCGCCTAAATACAGACGATTCACGAAATTGACACATAGTTCAACGCGCGACTAGGATTGCGCCCAACGCCTGTGGCTAACCGCCATGACTCATCCAATAAAAAAAGGCCCGCGGCATGTTAAGTCGTCCGCGGGCCTTCTTTTTCCGGAAAAAGTCGACACCAGAAAAGCAACACGGAGCCTGGTGTCACAACGCGTACTCAACCAGTGATAAGGAATACAAGAAAATGTTGAAGCAACGGATGAGTCTGATCGCTCTGGGGATTTTGAGCGCATCGGCCGCAATGGCAAACGACCAGGAGCAATCCAAGGGTTTCGTCGAAGACAGCCACCTGAACATCGCAGCACGCAACGCTTACATCAGCCGTGACTACAAGAACCACAAGCAAGATAAAGCCGAATGGGGCCAAGGCTTCATCGGCAAGTTCGAGTCCGGCTTCACCCAAGGCACCGTCGGTGTAGGTGTGGACGTGATCGGCCAATACGCTATCCGTCTGGACGGTGGCCGAGGCCGCGCTGGCGCGGGTGGTATCGACTTCTTCAAGACCGGCCCAAGCACCACGCGCGCGGATGGCTCCACTCGCAACGGCGAAGCGGCCGACGATCTGGCCAAGGGCGGCGCAGCCGTCAAATTCCGTGTTTCCAACACTGTGCTGAAATACGGTGACCAGTTCCCGGCCGTGCCGGTTCTGCAGTACGACAACTCGCGTCTGCTGTCGGAAACCTACACCGGTACTTCGATCGTTTCCAAAGAGATCGAAGGCCTGCAACTGGACGCTGGTCACTTCACCAAGGAAGCTCGCAAGAGTGCCGAAGGCACCGACAGCGGCAACCTGAAGAGCATCGACTACCTCGGTGGTAGCTACAAATTCACCGAAAGCCTGTCGGCTGCGCTGTACGCCTCCAACATGCAGGACGTGCTGAAAAAGCAATACGTCAACGTCAACTACGTGCTGGCTCTGCCAGAGAAGCAGTCGCTGACCTTTGACTTCAACGGCTACAAAACCAAGCTGGATCGCAGCTTTGCCGAGCAGCGTGGCGATGGCGACGCGCGCGACAACAAGATCTGGAGCCTGGGCGCCACTTGGGCTGTCGGCCCGCACAGCTTCACCGTGGCTCACCAGCGTAGCACCGGCGACACTGGCTACCTATACGGTGGCTACCGCGACAATACCAAGGACACCGGTATCGGCGACGGCGGCAACACCATCCTGCTGGCCAACTCCTACTGGTCTGACTTCAACGGCAAGGACGAGCGCTCCTGGCAAGCAGGCTACGGCCTGGACTTCAGCGCCTTCGGCGTGCCTGGCCTGAGCTACAACGTTGCTTACGTACGCGGTACCAACATTGACGACGGCTCTGGCCGCGGCAATGGCACCGAGCGTGAAATCTTCAACCAGTTCAAATACGTCGTTCAGAGCGGCCCAGCCAAAGACCTGAGCCTGCGTGCTCGTGCCTCGTGGTTGCGTGTGTCCAGCAACGCCAGCGACTACAACGTAGGTGGTAACGAACTGCGTCTGTTCGCCGACTACCCGATCAACGTTTTCTAAGTGATCGTGTGTAGCGTCTGATTCAGGCGATAAAAAACCCCGACTGGTTCGGGGTTTTTTATGCCGGTGGATCAGTCCTCACGGTGCTGCAAAATCCTGCGTGCCATTGCAGCGTTTTTGTAGTCGAGCATCATTGAAAGCCCTTCGTAGGGCTCGATTTTTTACCGTCGATGCACAGTTGCGCCATCTGCAACATCAGCTGGCGTTTCTTCTTGTTGACCCGCACACCGGGTACGCCGAACGCGGTTTTACGTGTTTCGGGTAACGGTGCCTCGGGCGTCAGTTGAACCGTCACCCAGATCCCTTGGGCGAACTGCAACGTGATGTCGTCGATATGCTCGATGGGCAACGGTTGCGTCAGGTTGTTGAACACAAAATGCTCAGCCGTCAGGCGTAATGCGGTCTGTGGTGCGCGCTTGAAGCGCCGGATGCCCAGCCATAGAAAACCCACCCCAATGATGCCCAGGCACGCACCTGCGCCGAGCGCTGACAGCGGCGTGCCTTTCAGGCGTTCCGGGGCGAGCCAGGGGCGGCTGATGGCAAACAGAGCCAACAGCAAAAGGGCAGGCCCAGCACTGCCATCAGCGCGCCGCGCCACTGGCCGCCCTCGCGCAAGCTGCGCTCGCCTTCGGTCGCGGTGGCCAGGGTTTGCAGCAGATGCGTGTGTGCAGATTCTTCAGACGCCAACGTGTCGACCAGGTCGCGGGACAACGCTCCACGCACAGTGCGTGGGGCGCTGAAATACCTATCGATTTGCGCATCTGCGGCCTCGGCATCCACTGCGCGAACGGCGCTATGCACCGCGTCTTCCAAGGTCACCTGCAGCGCTTGCAGGCGTTCCCCATTGGAGGGATGTGAGTCGGTGGGGTGGGGCTGGTGAATCTCCAGCGCCTCAGGTGGCAAGTGCAGCTCAACGGCTTGCATCGCTGTCAGGACGGCGCTGGGCAGATCGGCTTTGGCGGCATTTTCCCACGTCGAGATCAACGCGTTGTCCAGGGGCGCATGCAGTACCGACACGCGCAATAACGCCGAAGCGGCAGCCGCACTGCCAACCAATCGCGCGCCAGCGGCGTCTGCCAGTAGCTCGCGCTCGCGGCTCCAATGGTTCACCGCATGGTCGAAGTGCTCCATGAAATACACGCCAAACCTGAATGAAGGGCGCATCAGGCGGCCTTGGATTGCGTCGCTGGCCAACATCGTTTGTGCCAACGCACCGAGGCTACGCTGCACGCCATCGTAGATCGGCAAAAAGCGCTGGCTGTACTCCGTGTCTTCTCCGGCAAAATGCGCCAGCTCATGGCCGATCACGGCGCAGACTTCGTCCTGGCTCAGCAAGCCCAGGTGCAGAAATGGCAGATGCAGGGTGCGCCCGCGCAGTGGTGTGTTAGAGGGCAGGACGCTAGCGTCGCTGGAGGTCACGTAAAAACCTTGGGTGAGGCTCACCACGATGTGGTCCGGTGGCAGTGCGCCCAATCGCTCGGCCAGTTCGTTCACCTGCTTCCATAACCCTGGCGCGTCCTCGGGCGTCACGGCCAACCCGAACATCTCCAGGGGCTCGGCCTTGAACATGCCCAGCATGTAGCGCAATTGCTTGAGCAGCAGCCAGATCGAATATAGGCAGAACACAGCGACCACCCCCAGCACCGCCATCAGCTTGATTTCACCGCTGCCTAACCGACCGATATGCCACAGCGCCAGGCCTTCGAAGCTCAAGGCCAACGCAACGGTTGCCGCCATCGCCACGACATGGCTCACCAACCCATAGGGCAATAACCGACTGCCGAGGGAGAACACCTGCAGCAGTTTTTCCCGCGATTGCTGCGCGCGGTGTCCCGCCCAACGCGTGGCGAGCAATGCAGCCGAGCCTATTAATGCTGCGAGCAATCCCAGGCCGATCACCCACGGTGCGATGGCGCGCATTGCACGGTTCACGCGGTGGGCGATGGGCAGTTCGGTCTCGATTTTTTCCAGCCGTGAGAGGGCCAGTTGCACGCTGATCTTTTCATTGACCAGATCGACCATTGCCGCCGGATCCTTCGCCGCCAGCGCCTGTAATTGCTGTTTAGCGATGTCCACATTGATGTGGTAGTCGATCGCGGCGGTGGTCGACTCATCAGCGCGCTGGCGCTCCCAGCCACCAAGGTGGCCAGCAGCAACGGGAAAATCACCAGCAGGAAGATCAGCTTCAGGGCGTTCATAGGAGTCCGTTCACAACGCGATGACCCTGGTTATACCGAAAAACCGCGCTGCGTGGCTGCCTTGGGGACGCGTGGTGCCTGTTGCTGCAATTGCTCGCGGGCTCGTGAAGCGTTGATGTAGTCGACCAGCAGGTTCAGCACGTCGCTGCTGTGAACACGCTCCCCGTCGATACACAGGTACTCGGCGCGCAAGGTCAGTACGCGGCGCCACTTCTGACGCCACACGCCGGGTACGCCAAAACCTGTGGCACGCGCTGCCGGCCAAGGTGCACCGGGTTCCAGATGCACAAACACGTAGAGCCCAGCACTGTCCACCACCTCCACTTTGGCAATGTCCCGAATCGGTAACGGTTGCGCCAGGTTGTTGTAGAACAGGTGATCCGGCGTGATGCGCAGTGCGGCGAGCGGCGAACGTTTGATCAGCCTGGCACCCCACACCAAACCCAGGCATGCGAGCCCGGCAGCAACCCAGAACGCCAGGACTTTATCCTCGCTGAACCGCCCAGGCGCCAAACCATTCAACATCAGCAGGAACAGCAACAGCGCGGCGCACGGCAACGCGATCGCCACCATCACGATGCCTCTGAGTCGCGCGCCTTCATGCAAGGTGAACTCGCCTTCGACGGCGTTGGCGAGCGTCTCAAGCTCTTCGGTGTATTGCGTGTCTTGATTGACTGCCGCAGTGACCCGCTCAACCGACAGCTGCCGACACAGTGTCAGCGCATCGCTGAACCAGGCGTCCAGTGCCGCGTTCGCCACGGGCGTGCTGGTGCTGCGGGTTGCGCTGGCCAGTACGTCCTGCACCGGCACACCCAGTGCCTTGAGTCGTTCACCGGTGGCCGGTAAACGGTGGGTAGGATGGGGCAGGGGGTTGATCAGGTCGTGGTTGGACAGCTTCAACTCACGGTGCTGCAACTCGGTGATCGCTTGCCAGGCAATGTCTTCAACCGCTGGCCAGTTGTGCTTGTTCAAGTCGAGATAGGTCTCCAGCAACGTCTTGACCTGCGGGCCGAGCACGGCCATGCGCAACAGTGCCGAGGCCAGTGTGGTGTTGCCTGCCAGGGTCGCGGCCGCTGCGTCCGCTTCATACTGGCGATTGTGGCCAAGCGATAGGGTGGCGTTGTGCATTTGAGCCAGGAAGTGATTGCCGAACAGCGCCACAGGTTTCAGCAGGCGCGCTTCGAGGGGCGAGCACTCCTGCAGGTTGGCGGCCAGGTTTTCCAGGTTGCGCCGTGCCCCGTCGAACAGTGGCAGAAAGCGCTGGCTGTACTCGGCCTTGTCCCCCACAAAATGTGCCAATTCATGCCCGACAATGGCGCCGACTTCCTCACGACTCAACAGCGCCAGGTAGCACAGTGGCAGATGCAAGGTGCGTCCCTGCAGGGCCAACCCTTCTGGGTACAACCCGGTGTCGCAGGCGGTGATATGGAACCCCGGCGACAAACTCACCACGATGTGCTCAGGCGGTAGCGCGCCCATTTGACCGGCCCATGCCTCTACCTGACGCCACAATTGAGGCGCCTGGTCCGGGCGTACCAACTGGCCGAACATCTGCCGTGGCGACGGTTCGAACATTCTCAGCAAGCCAAGGCATCGTTTGAGCAACAGCCACACGCCGTACAGACAAAAGGCTTCGCCCAGCAGGGCCAACAGTGCCAGCTTGGCCTCAAAGCTCGATATGCCCTCTTGCTTCCACAGCGCCAGGCACTCGTAGGCCAAAACCAGCACGACTGCCACCGAGACCGTCACGATATGCCCCACCAGCCAACCTGGAAGTAGCTGTCGCCCCTCCAGGAACGTGCTGATCAGCATCACTTGCGACTGCTGCGCCCGTTTGCCTGCGCGGTGGATCCACGCCAGCGCCCCTGCGCCGATCAAGGTCGACAGCAGCCCGAAGAAAACCACGCCGGGTGCCAGGAACAGCTGCACACGGTTCAAGCCGTGGGCAACACCCATGGCGTCCATGTCGATTCGCTGTAGTTCCCAAGCGCCGGTGGCGGCCAGCAATAAAGGGAAGACGATCAATAGGGCAATCAGTTTCAACGCGTTCATTGGCATCCATTCGCAACGCAAAAGTAGTGACGGCGTTATACAGAAAAACGTTGGACGCGGGATGGGCACGAGCCAGTCAGCCGGCCATGCACTTGTTACGCCGCGTCATTAATGAAGTACCTGGCCCCACCTTTATCCCCTGGCAGTGAACTTCTAGATTGGCCTCACCGCCCGTCCATCACCCCGATGGCCGGCCATTGGAGCCACTGCCATGCCCTTTGTCAGCCTGCGCATCACCCGTGACGGCGTTACCCCGGAGCAAAAAGCACAGGTCATCGCCGAGTTCACCGAGACCCTCGAACGCGTCCTGCACAAACGCCCTGACCTGACTCACATCGTCATTGAAGAAGTCGATACCGATAACTGGGGCTACGCCGGCATCACCACCACCGAATACCGCAAGTCCCAAGCCTGAACACCTAACGGAGCATCATCATGAGCAAAGTCGTTATCATTACCGGCGCCTCCCAAGGCATCGGCGCCGCCGTGGTCCAGGCCTATCGCGCCCTTGATTACCGCGTGGTCGCCACCTCGCGTTCGATCCAGCCATCCACCGATCCCAACATCCTCACGGTCGCCGGTGACATCGCCGACCCTGCCACCGCCCAGCGGGTCATTCGCGATGCCCTGGTCACGTTCGGGCGCATCGACAGCCTGATCAACAATGCCGGCATCTTCATCGCCAAACCCTTCACCGCCTATACCCAGGAGGATTACGCCAATGTGCTGGCGGTGAACCTCAATGGATTTTTCTACATCACCCAACTGGCCGTCGCCGAGATGGAGAAGCAGCGTGCCGGCCATATCGTCAACGTCACCACCAGCCTCGTCGACCATGCCATTGACGGGGTGCCGTCGGTGCTCGCCAGCCTGACCAAGGGTGGGTTGAATTCGGCGACCAAATCTCTGGCGATTGAATACGCCAAGCGTGGGATTCGGGTAAATGCGGTGAGCCCGGGGATTATCAAGACGCCGATGCACGGCGAGCACACCCACGAGGCGTTGGGACAGTTACACCCGGTTGGGCATATGGGCGAAGTGAGTGATATTGCCCAAGCCATCGTCTACCTGGAAAACGCCGGGTTTGTGACCGGCGAGATCTTGCATGTCGATGGTGGGCAAAGCGCCGGTCACTAGTGCGGATAAAAGTGTGGCGAAGGAGCCAGCTCCCTCGCCACATTTAGCCCGCGTTAGAAATTCCAGCGCGTGGTGACCATCATGTTGCGTGGGTCGCCAGGGTAGGCCGAATCGTAGAAGCCGATGTTGGTGTAGTAGTTCTTGTCGAACACGTTGTTGACGTTCAGGGTCGCCGACAGGTTCTCGGTGATCTGGTAGCGCGCCATCAGGTCCACCAACCAGTACGCGTCTTGGGTGAGCACTTCGGAACGGCGCAGACCTGCATTGTTGATCGACTTCCAGCCTTCGCTCTGCCAGCGCGCGCCACCGCCAAGGGTGAGTTTGTCCAGCGAACCCGTCAGCTTGTAAGTGGTGTAGAGGTTGATCTGATCTTCCGGCTCCCACGTGGCGATTTTTTTGCCGTTGTCGTCGCGTGCGATCTTGTGGGTGTAGCCCGCTTGCAACTGCCAACCGGTGGCCAGTTCGCCGGAGATTTCCGCTTCGTAGCCTTTGGTCTTGGACTTGGTGCCGTAGTAGGGCGAGTCGTTGATCAGTGCGGCGCCAGGTGAGGTGTCGAGTTCCGGGCGGTTGGTCTCGTGCACTTCAAAGTAGGCGAGGCTGGTGTTCAGGGCGCCGTTGAAGAACTCACCCTTGATGCCCACTTCGTAGTTTTTGCCTTCGTCCGGCTCGAGCATTTTGTCGTTGCGGTCGCGGTAGTCAGTCTGCGGCTGGAAGATTTCGGTGTAGCTGGTGTAGGCGGTGAAGTTGTCGTTCAGGTCGTAAGTCAGGCCGGCATAAGGCACGACTTTGCCGCTTTCCTTGGATTTGCTGTTGCCGGTGACTTGATAGTTGGCCAAGCGAGCGCCGAGCAGCAGGTGCATTTCGTCGGTCACGCTGAAGCGGCTGGTGAGGTAGCTGCCGGTCTGGCGAGTGGTCTGGTCGAAGTCGCGATATTTAACCCAGGCCGGCTCCGGAATGTCGCCATCCCACGTGTAGAAATCAGCCGAGTTGGTGCCGCTGGCAAACAGGGCGTTGTAGGCCTTGTTCTTCCATGTGCTGATGGCCACCGACTGACCGAGCACCAGTTCGTGTTCGCGGCCAAACAGTTCAAAGGGCCCGGTGGCGTAGGCGTCGAGGCTGTCGCTGGTGGTTTCGCCCACGTATTTACGTGCAAACAGCGAACTCTGGTTGCCCGAGTCCTGGGACAGGGCGCCCAGCGGCGCGTGATAGGCGTTGATCTGGTGGTTGTACTGGCCTTTGGCGACCCAGCCATTGCTGAAACTGTGCTCCAAGGTGGCGAAGGCGGTGCGTGTGTACTGCGCCCATGAGCCCCATTTCGGGCCGTTGTTGAACGAGCGTGGCAAGTCCAGTTCTTTACCCTCGGCGTCGAAGATCATGCGGCTGCCGGTCCAGCTGGAACCTTTTGGATCGCTGTCCTGATAGTCGGCGCCGAGGGTCAGCAGGGTGTCTTCGTCCAGGTCGGCCTCAAGAATCCCGTAGAACACGCTGGTCTTGCGTGAGTAGTGATCGAGGAACGAGTGCTTGTCGTTGTAGGCCGCGACCGCACGGCCTCGGATGTTGCCGGTTTCGGTCAACGGGCCGCTGACGTCGATCTGCGAGCGGTAGTTGTCCCAGGAGCCGGCGCCCAACTCGATGCTGCCCTGGAAGTCGGCAGTCGGTTTTTTACGGATCAGGTTGAGCGTGCCGCCCACTCCACCCGCGCCGGTAAGCAGGCCGGTGGCGCCCTTGAGCACTTCGATGCGGTCGTACAGCGCCATATCGGTGAGGGTCTGGCCGGCGGAATACTGGGCGTCACGCAGGGTCGGGATGCCGTCGTACTGGAAAGTGTTGATGGAGAAACCGCGCGAGTAATAGTTGGTGCGCTCGCTGTCGTAGGTCGACACGGTGATGCCTGGGGTGTGGCGCATCACATCGTCGATGGAGTTGAGGCCGAAGTCGTCCATGGCTTGGCGCGTGACGACGGAAATCGACTGCGGCGTTTCGCGCGGCGTCAGCACCAGGCGTGTGGCCGTGGCGATGGTGCCGGGGTATACGAACCCGTGCCTTCGGTCACTGTACCGAGTTGGTTGGTGGTCACCTGCGTGGCGCCCAACTGCAAGGCACTCTGCTCGGCGTTTGCGACCAGTATGTAGCCGCCGTTGCTCTGGCGTTCGGCATGCATGCCGCTGTTGGCCAGCAAACGTGCCAGACCGTCTTCAACGGTGTACGAACCGTTCAGACCGCTGCTGGTGAGGTGTCGAGCCTGTTCGGTGTCGAACGAAATTGTCACACCCGCCTGCACGCCAAATTGCGTCAGTGCCTTACCCAGCGGCCCCGCTGGAATGGCGTACGCCGCCTGGGTTTGTGCCAACGCAGGGGTTGGTATCAACGCCAGGCCGGGTAGGCTGGCGAGGGTCAAGCCAAACAGCGCCAGACGCACGGCGCGCGTCATGGACGTGTTGGCGAAGAGAGGAAGCGGGGGCATTCGGTGATCCTTCCGTTGGGCTGGCAGAAAGTCGCTGCAATAGCGGTTTGTGTCATTGACGGATGAGAATCAAAATCAGCAAGGTTGCTCGACAACAATTTTCACGCGGGTTCGACAGTGGCCCAGTAGCGGGTGACATACCGCACCTTCACCGGCAGGGATTTGCCCAGGTTTTCCAGCACGGTGTCGGTGTCGTCGATACGGAACGCGCCCGAGATGCTCAAGCCTTGCACCGCCGGGTCGCAGCGCAGCACGCCAGGGCGATAACGGCTGAGCTCCGTAATGAAATCCCCCAGGCGCCAGTCGTCCACACTCAACATGCCATGCACCCAAGCGGTGGAGCCTGCTGGCAAGGCCGAGGGGGCCTGGATGGCATCACGGTCGAACGCGACCTGCTGGCCGCTCTCCAAACGCAGCACGTGGCCGGGTTGTCGGCGCGGGCGTATTTCAACCGCGGACTCCAGCACGCCGACCTGGGTGTGATCGTCGAATTGACGAACACTGAACTGCGTGCCGAGCGCTTTGATGCTGCCGTCGCCTGTGGTGACGATGAACGGCCGCAGGGCTGGATCCTTGGCGGTTTGCACTCGGATTTCACCCTGATAGAGCCGGATCAGCCGTTGGTTGGCGTCGAAAAGAATGTCCAGCGACGTGTCGGCGTTCAGCTCCAATTGCGTGCCATCATCCAGGCGCAGCGAGCGACGTTCACGGGGGCCGGTACGTTGCTCGGCCAGCAGGGCGCGGTACGGGACCTGCTCCACCGCCAGCCACGAACACGCGCCGACGGCCATCAGCATGCTCAGGATCTTCAACACCTCACGGCGTTGTTTCTGGGCGGCGCCGAGGCCGGAGAGGGCGGCTTGCTGAGGCATCCTTGCCCATTGCTGTTGCAGCGCTTCGACTCGCCCCCACGCCGCCGCGTGCTGTGGGCAGGCCTGCAACCAGGCCTGCCAAGCGTGTGTGCGTGCCTCGTCAGCCTCGCCGTCATTCAACTGCACGTACCAGGTGGCGGCGGCTTCAAGCGTCTTTAAATCCAGGGACGGCGGCATCAGCTCTCGACCAGCAACAGGCATTGCGTCATGGCGCGGATCAGATGGTTCTTCACCGTGGTCACCGACACCCCAAAGCGTTCACCGGCGGCGACGTAGTTCAAACCCTCAAGCTGCACCGCCAGGAAAATCTCTCGCGTGCGCACCCCCAAGTCATCCAGCAGGCTGTCGATGGACACCAGCATTTCAATGATCGACAAACGCACTTCCGGCGACACTTCCACCGGCTCCGGCCGCAGCGCCAGCGCCTGCAGATAAGCCTGCTCGATGGCGCGACGGCGGGATTTATCGATCAACAACGAACGTGCAATCGCACTCAGGTAGCCACGCGGCTCACGGATCGGCGCGCTGTTGCGAGCCGTCATCACACGCAGGAAGGTGTCCTGCGCCAGGTCAGACGCATCCGCCGCGTTCCCCAGCCGTACCCGCAGCCAGCCTTTAAGCCAACTGTTGTGGTCGCTGTACAACTGATGAAGCGCTGAATGATCAAGGGCCGACATGAGCGTGCTACCGATGTGTAAATGGTAATTGCTCTCATTATTGTGATGGCGTGGTTTTATGCAAGAGGCTTTTGTGCGGTGGGATGACTGAATAAGCGGTCGTCCACCAGGCGGCGGAAGTGGCTTTGCTGGTTTTACGCTGTCAAATAAATGGCGTGAATCGAGCCTCGAGTGACCGTTTGGCGGCAGACAAGACAAAACGTTGACAGTTCCAAATGGATCCAACATTATTTGCGACGGTTTTGATGGCTCTAAGCCATTAAAATGACATTAATGGCGCAGATTCGTCCCATGCTGTTGTTCTTAAAGAGGTCGGGATGTTGCGGCTTGGACCCTGATGGCCAAGCGGCGTCAGTCGGGGTACCCATTAAACACAATTACCTTGTTCGCAGGCTCTTTGATTCACGTCTGCAGTAGAGTCTTTAGGAAGAAAACTTCATGGTCGTTGGACGCGTTCTAGTTACAGGTGGTGCAGGTTTCATCGGTTCACATCTGGTCGATGCCTTGTTGGGCAAAGGCTACAAGATTCGCGTGCTGGATAACTTGTCCACCGGCAAGGTGACTAACCTGCCGATGGATAATGCCGACCTGGAACTGGTGGAGGGTGATGTCGCAGACAGCGCCGTCGTCGAGCGCGCCATGCGTGATTGCAGCGCAGTCGTGCACTTGGCTGCCGTCGCGTCGGTCCAGGCCTCGGTAGACGATCCGGTCGCCACCCACCAAGCCAACTTTGTCGGCACACTCAACGTTTGCCAAAGCATGTTGAAAGCCGGTGTGGTGCGTGTGGTATTTGCGTCCAGCGCTGCCACTTACGGCAACAATGGCGAAGGCACTGCCATTGATGAAGACACTCCCAAGTCCCCGCTGACGCCGTATGCCAGCGACAAGTTGTCGAGCGAGTACTACCTGGACTTCTATCGCCGCGAGCACGGCCTGGAACCGGTGATCTTCCGCTTCTTCAATATTTTTGGCCCACGCCAAGACCCTTCCTCGCCTTACTCCGGCGTGATCAGCATCTTCACCGAACGCGCACTGGCCCGTAAGCCCATCACCGTATTTGGTGACGGCGAGCAAACCCGCGACTTCGTATATGTGCAAGATTTGGTGAGCATTCTTGTCCAGGCGGTAGAGACCAACGAGCCGGCCCTAGGGGCCATCAACGTCGGGCTTAACCGCGCCACCAGCCTCAACGATCTTATCGCTGAACTGGGCGATGCCACGGGCACCCCGTTGAACGTGACCTACCAAGCGCCACGCCAAGGTGATATTCGCCATTCGCGCGCCAACAACGCCCGTTTGCTGGAACGCTTTGCTCTCCCGGAACCGACCTCCATCGGCCAGGGTCTAGCACAGCTCTTGCGTAGTTTGTAATTCGACGGTCACTTCGCCCGACGTTAACGCAGTATCGGCCCAGTCATTTTCAAGAGTGAATTATGGAAATCGTTTTTCGCAGGACGCGTTTGCGCGCGATCGCCGAGCGGCTACTCGCTGCTCTAGCATTGTTCGTTGCAGGGCCAGTTGCCCACGCTGCTGCTTTGCCTCAACCGGCCAGCGTGGCGTTCTGGTACGCCGACCAACCACCGCTGCCAGAACTGTCGCAGTTCGACTGGGCCGTGGTCGAGCCGGGCCATATGACGCCGGGCGATGTGAAAACCTTGCGGGCACTGGGCAGCCAGCCGTTTGCCTACGTGTCTATCGGCGAGTTCGATGGCAACAAGGCGGAGCTCGCCAAGGCTGGCTTGACCAAAGCCGTCACGCCGGTACGTAACGAATCCTGGAACAGTCAGGTCATGGACCTCACCTCGCCAGCATGGCGCGAGCACTTGCTTGGCCGCGCCAAGGAGCTGGAAGGCCAGGGTTATGCAGGCCTGTTTCTCGACACCCTCGACAGCTTTCAACTGTTACCCGAAGCGTCCAGGGAAGCTCAGCGCGCCGGCCTCGCCAGCCTGCTACGTGAAATGCACAAACGTCAGCCATCACTGAAGCTGTTCTTCAACCGTGGTTTTGAAGTGCTGCCGGAGTTGGACGGCGTTGCCGCCGCCGTGGCCTTTGAATCCATGTATGCCGGTTGGGATGCTGCTGCCAAGCGCTACCGTCCGGTACCAGAGTCCGACCGCAAGTGGTTGTTGGGTGAGCTTGCGCCTCTGCGCGCCAAAGGTATCCCGCTGGTTGCCATCGATTATCTGCCGCCAGAGCGTATCGAAGAGGCACGCAAGCTCGCCAAGCGCCTGCGTGACGAGGGTTACATCCCGTTCATCAGCACGCCCGAGTTGGACTCCATCGGCATCAGTAACGTCGAAATCCAGCCACGCCGCATTGCCCTGGTGTTTGATCCGCGTGAAGGCGACTTGACCCGCAACGCCGGCCACAACCTGCTGGGCGGTTTGATCGAGTATCTTGGCTACCGCGTCGACTACCTGTCCTCCGATGCGTTGCCTGACCACCGTTTCAGCGGTTTGTACGCCGGTATCATCACTTGGATGGGCAGCGGTCCGCCGGAAGATGCGCCGGCCTTCAACCGCTGGCTGTCCAAGCGTCTTGATGAAAAAGTGCCTGTGGCGTTTTTCTCCAGCCTGCCGGTTGAAGACCGTGTGCTGCTCAAGCGCCTGGGGCTGAGCCTTTCGCCTCCGGCGGGGTTCAACCCTTGACCATCACGACGCTGGACAAAACCCTGCTCGGCGCTTTCGAGGCCCCGGTGCAGGCGCGTTCGCGCGAGTTGAGTTCAGTTTCCGTACTGCCGCAAGGCCCTAAGCCTGCGTTGGTGCTCACGGGTAAAGACGGCCAGACCTATGCCCCAGTGGCCATTGGTCAATGGGGGCATGGCGCTCGCACCCTACCTGCTCGAATCCAACAACGAGCGTAGCCGCTGGATCCTTGACCCGTTCGCGTTCCTCCAGGCCAGCCTTCGCCTGCCGCAGCAACCGCGCCCAGATACCACGACAGAAAACGGGCGGCGCATTGCCACTGTTCACATTGACGGTGATGGTTTCCCCTCACGCGCCGAAGTGCGTGGCTCGCCCTATGCCGGTAAACAGGTGCTCGACGAATTTATTCGTCCTAATCCGTTCCTGACCTCGGTGTCGATTATCGAAGGCGAAATATCCCCGCGTGGCATGTTCCCGTTCCTGGCCAAAGAACTGGAGCCGCTTGCGCGCAACCTGTTTGCCGACCCAAAGGTTGAAGTGGCGACCCATACCTTCAGTCACCCGTTCTTCATGCAGCCGGAAAAGGCCAAGGAAGATGAGGATTTCAATCCTGAATACGGTTTGAAAATGGCCATTCCAGGCTATGACAAAATCGATTTTCGTCGCGAGATCTTTGGTTCCCGCGATTACATCAACAAGAACCTGACCACCCCGGAAAAACCGGTGAAAATGGTGTTCTGGCCTGGTGATGCTTTGCCGTCGGCCGCCACCATCAAATTGGCCTACGACGCTGGACTGAAAAACGTCAACGGCGCCTCGACCATGCTCACCAAGGCCAAGCCGTCGTTGACGGGGCTGAACCCGTTGCTGCGTCCGACCGAAGGGGGTTTGCAATACTATGCGCCGATCATCAACGAAAACGTCTACACCAACCTCTGGCGCGGGCCGTACTACGGCTTCCGTGACCTGATCGAAACGTTTGAGCTCACCGACAGCCCACGTCGTCTGCGTGGTCTGCACCTGTATTACCACTTCTACTCCAGCACCAAGCAAGCCTCGATCAAGGCCATGGAAGACATCTACGGGTTCATGCGTGCCCAGCACCCTATCTCGTTGTGGATGAGCGACTACCTCGACCGTTTGCACGGCTTGTACCAGTCCAGCCTGGCGCGCACGGCTGACGGAGCCTGGCAGATTCGTGGCATGGATGGGCTGCGCACCGTGCGTCTCGACCCGCAAATGGGTTGGCCGGACTTGCTGCGCTCTCAGGGCGTGGCCGGTGTGCGGGACCTGCCTCAAGGGCGCTATGTAGCGCTGAGCAGTGATCGTGCGCTGCTGGTACTGCGCCCGGATCGGGACAGTCGCCCAGCGCTTGAGGACGCTAACCTGCCGTTGGTGGACTGGCGTTACCTGGACGAAAAACGTGTGAGCTTTTCGTTTGCTGGGCAAATCGACCTGGAGTTTTCGGTGCGCTCTGCAAGTGCCTGCCAGGTTGAAGTGGACGGTAAGCGCTTTACTGGAAAGGCAGCTGCCGGCCTTTGGACTTTTCAACTACCTATGAAGCAGGTGAGTAATGGTCAGCTCGTCTGCCAGTAAAAATAGCCGTCTGCTCAACCCGTGGGCATTGGCGGTAGTCGGTGTTGCAGTCGGTGGCCTGCTGTGGGCGACTTTTCAGCGCGAGGAAGTGTTCCAGCCAGATGGTCGTGAGCCGGATGCGGTCTCGGCCAACTACGCCGAACTGTTGCTGACCGCTCACCCGGAGGATGACCGCTTGCGCTTGCAACTGGTCGACCTGCTGATTCGTCTGGGCGATTACCCCAAGGCGCGCAAGCACCTGGACAGTTGGCCCAAGCCAGTGGCGGATGTGCAGGCGTATTACCGTCTTGAGCTGGACGCTCTGGAGATGCTGAGCAGTGAACATCCCAGCGTGCCGCCTGAGCTGGTAGAACGTCTGCAGGCCATCGATCACCGCAACCTGTCGCTGGCGCAACTGCAAGCGCTCGCCAAGCTGGCGCTGAATCTGCAGGCGCCGGCCTTTGCCGCCACGGTATTTGAGGAAATCGCCGGGCGTGATCCGTCCCAGCGGACTGAGTCACTCAAATCTGCTGCACAGTGGTTCATGGCCAGCGGTGAACCGGGGCATGCCGCGGATATCTATCTGAAACTCAAGCAAGACAGCCAGCAACCCGAAGAGCGCCGCGAATACGCACGGTTGGCCTTCGATAGCCTGTTGTCTGCCGACCGTGGCGAGCAAGCGGTGCAGGTGCTCGCCGATGAGCTGGACGAACTCAAGGACCCGCAAACCGATGCGGCCTTGGTTCAACAGGGCGTCGACGTGGCGATCGGCACCAAGCACTACGATTTGGCGCAGCGGTTTATCCAGAAGTGGGGCGAATTGCAACCGGATAACCCGCTGGTGTTGCGCAAGGATTTCAGCCTGCGATTGGGGCTCAACGACCTGGAGGGTGCTTGGAAGACTGGCGAAGCATTGGTCGACGAGTTTCCCGAAGACCAGCAATTGCTGGAGCAAATGGCGCACCTGGCCGAATGGCGCGGCGAAAGCGAAACTGCGCTGACTTACTGGATCCGCCTGTTGCGCCTGCATGAAACGCCGGAAGTGCGTGAGCATTCATGGCGCCTGGCGAGCATGCAATTCGATTTCGACCGCTCCATTGGCTTGTTGTCGGAAATCCAGGATCAACGTGCGCTGACCGACGTCGAGCTCGATGCCCTGATCTACGGGCACGAATCGCGAGGTACGCCGGAACAAGCCGAAAGTTGGCTACGCAACTATCTGCGCAAGTACCCGATGCACCGTCTGGCGTGGGTGCGCCTACTGCAAAACCTGGAAAACACGGGCAAGTACGCCGAGCGTATTCCGGTCTACAAAGGTTTTTCCAAGCGCTTCTCGCTCACGTCCACCGAACAAGTCGATTACGCCAACGCGTACCTGAAGCTGTTTGATAATCAGGGAGCGTGGAGCGTGCTGCAGGCTGGCCGCAAAACCCATACCGACCCGGACTACTGGACCACCCGCGCCGCTGTGGCCTGGGATCTGGAGCTTGACGATGAGTTGCGAGACTCCCTCGAAAAACTCCTGGAAATCAAAGGCTCGCTCAACACTAACGACGAGACACACCTGATCGCCAGCTACCGCACCAAGGATCCCCGACGCGCATTGCAGTTGCTGGTAGCCAGTTGGGAGCGTACGAAAAATCCGCTGCGTCTGGTGGATTCATTGCTGCTCGCTCAGGAACTGGAAGACTGGGACCAGATCAGCACACTGCTCAAGGGGTCGAGGACCAACCGGCGCTCTACGAGCAGTCGCAGGTGCTGGCTGTTCGCGGTGCATTAGCCATGCAGCAGGGTCAGCCTGAAGAGGCCAAGCGCCTATACCTGCAAGGGCTGGCGATGTACCCCGATGACAACCTCTTCCGTGAGCGCTTGATGTGGCTTTATGTGGACCAGGGCAACACGGCTGAGCTCAAGCCGTTGCTGACCCAATGGAAGCCCTACGCCCGGGAGGATCAGGTGCTGTGGCTGGCGTTCGCTAGTGCCAGCCAGATGCTTGGCCGCGACACGGAGTCCCTGGCCTGGTATCGCATGTACCTCAAAAGCAACAAGCAGGATTGGCTGGTGCAGGCTGCGTACGCAGACGCGTTGTACAGCGCCGGTTATGAAGACGCGGCTCAGCGTCTGCGCTTGAAACTGCTACGCAGCCCTGAGGCGCAGAACGTCCAACCGACCAGCCAGCGCTACACCACCTGGCTGCGCCTGATGGCCAGCAGTTACTCGCCGCGCATGGCGCAACAGCAAGTGGCGCAGTGGAAAGACGGCTCGCCAGCCATGTTGCAGTTGTGGTTCGAGCGTTTGCTGGCCCGCCTGGATGCGACTAATCAGGAGGCCCAGAAAGACGAGTGGCTGAAATGGGCGCGTACCCAAGGCATCAAGGTCGACCGCTACGAGCAGATCCAGGAAGCCCTGCGCAGCCGCAATAAAGCCCAGGTCGAAACCCTGTTGGCCAGCAGCGACTTGAACCCTGCGCAACGTGCCCAGGCACTCAGCCGTTTGGGACGTAACAACGAGGCCCTGGAAACCAACCTGTCTGCACTCGGTGACGACCAGCCAGAGGCAGTGCGCGAACAGCTGCGTCGCCAGGCCGTGGAGATTCACGAAAGCACACCGCAAGGCGCGCTGTTGTCGTACCAGAAGCAAGACTTTGGTGGCCTCTCGTTTGATTCGCCGCGCCTGGAAATCGCCCATAACCTGGGTGACAAATGGTACGCGGACCTTGAGGTGGAACACGGTAACTACAAAGGCGACGATGTGATCTCATCGAGGATCGGTGACGAGAGCAACGCCGCCCTGACCCTGGTTCGCTCGGTGGAAAACGGCAGTTGGAAATTGTTTGCCGACACCAGCCAGCGCAAGGACAACGACCGCAACGGCTTGGGCCTGTCGCGCATGTGGCAATTGGGTTCCAGCCACCAGATCGAGACCGGCCTGGACTGGCATCGCAAGAGCGATGACAGCGGCTACATGCGCGCCTTTGGCGAGCAGGACCGGGCTTGGGTCGGTGGGCGTCATGGCCTGACCGCACGTGACCAGTTGAGCTGGGAAGTGGCGCAGCGTTCGTTCTCGACCCGTGCCGGGGATTCCCTGGGCACCGGCCAGGCCGTGAAGCTGGAGTTGAACCACACGCTGGAATTCGCCGGGCCTAACTGGACCGTACGCAGCGGTGTGGATTACCAGAAGAACAATGTGAAGGATCGTGACCTGGACTACCTCTCCAGTCGTAATGGTGGCCCGATCAAGATCACCCCTCAGTCGACTGATCCGGATACCGGCGCGCTGGATCCGCTCGACGTGGAAACCGTTACCGCTGGCGACCTACTGCAAAGCCGCTACGGCCAACTCTACGTCGGCACCACCTGGCGTCGCGGCATACCGGGCGCCCTGGTGCGCAGCAAGCCGCAATACACCTGGTTGGTGGACATGACGGCAGGCTGGCAATGGACGGACCAAACCTTTAACTACGGCATCAACACCGGGGTCGGCTTCGAAGTGCTGGGTGATGACGAACTGGCCCTCACCTTCGGTTACCAATCTGCGCCACAGGGCGGAGATGGCAAGTCCGGCGGCACACTGGGTATGAGCTACGGCGTGCGTTTCGGGCGCTGATTACAGAATCTACGGGAGAAAAACCTATGCAAGCAATTCGTAACCTGAGCTTGGCTCTGACAGTACTGTTCGTCGCCGGTTGCTCAAGCTTCACCAGTGAAAACAGCCCGAACCTGCCGCGCAACGCGCAGTGGGGCATCGTGCCGATGGTCAACTATTCCCAGACCCCGCAAGCCGGTGAGCGCAGCGAGCAGATCCTGCTCAGCGTGCTCAGCAGCCACGGCCTGCAACCGCGCGTGTACCCAACCAGCACCCAGGGCGAGCAAGCGCTGATGGACGACAACGAGCGCCTGAACGGCGCCCTTGAATGGGCACGTGAGCAGAAGCTCGATTACGTGGTGGCCGGTAGCGTGGAAGAGTGGCAGTACAAGAATGGCCTGGACGGCGAGCCGGCAGTCGGCATCAGCCTGCGGGTATTGGAAGCCAACAGCGGTCGCGTGCTCTGGAGCAAAAGTGGCGCGCGCGCCGGCTGGTCCCGTGAAAGCCTGGCGGGCAATGCTCAGACGGTTATCGACAAACTTGTTGGCGCCCTTCGGTTCGAGTGAACGCAATGAATTCTCCACACATGGATTACAGCCTGGCGCCTCGCGCCAGCGGGCCGGTGTCTTGGCTGGAAACGCTTCTGGTGACGGGGTTGGCCATTGGTCTTGGCTTCTGGCTGACCCCCGAAGACCCGTTGCAGATGCACGGTGGTTTCCCCTGGCCGATTCTGGCGCCGCTGCTGTTGGGTGTGCGTTACGGTTTTGTGCGCGGCCTGTTCAGCGCCGCTTTGCTGGTGGCCGCGTTGTTCGCGTTGCGCTACAGCGGGCATGAGGGCTACACCCAACTGGAGCCGTCTTTCATCGTGGGTGTGCTGGTGTGCGGGATGCTGGTCGGTGAGGTGCGCGACTTGTGGGTACGCCGTCTGGAGCGTCTGCAAATGGCCAACGAATACCGTCAGTACCGTCTCGACGAATTCACCCGTGCCCACCAGATCTTGCGGGTGTCCCACGACCTGTTGGAGCAACGTGTTGCCGGCAGCGACCAGAGCCTGCGCAGCTCCTTGCTGGGCCTGCGGGAAAAACTGCGCGGCATGTCGGTCGAAGGCGATGCGCTGAACGAGCTGGCAGAACCGATCGTGGCGATGCTGGGCCAGTACGGCGCCTTGCGCGTGGCGGGCTTGTACCGCGTCGACGAAAGCGAAAAAATGTACTGCCGCAGGCCTTGGCCATGATCGGCGTCATGGGCCCATTGGGCACCGACGACGGCTTGATCAAGCTGTGCCTGGAGCGTGGCGAGCTGGTCAGCGTGCGTCAGGAACTGATCGACTCGGGTAACTCCGCGCAGTTCTCATCGTTGCAGGCCTGCATCCCGTTGATCGACGCGGAAGGCCGTTTGCTGGCGATCCTGGCGGTGCGGCAGATGCCGTTCTTCGCGTTCCAGGACCGTACGTTGAGCCTCCTGTCGCTGCTGGCCGGCCACATCGCCGACCTGCTGCGCCGCGATCCGCAAGTGCTGAGCCTGCCCGATGCGGATGCCCAGCAATTCACGTTGCAGCTCAAGCGTTCGCTGGTGGATGTGGAACAGCACACCTTGCCAGCCGGGTTGTTCGCGTTCGAGATGACGCGTGCCAACGACGAACTGACGCGCTTGATGGAGCGCAGCCAGCGTGGCCTGGACCTGCACCTGCCGGTGCGCAACAACCGCGACCACCATCTGCTGTTGGTGCTGTTGCCGTTGACCAGTCCGGAAGGCACCCAAGGCTACCTCGCGCGTATCGGCCTGTTGTTGCACGAACACTTTGGCATCGACACCGATTTGGACAGCCTGGGTGTGCGGGTCATGCCTTTCAACCTGGAGCCTGGCTGTGATCGCAACGGGCTGCGTAACTTCCTTTACAACGAGTGTGGCCTGAATGATCAGCAAGTGGCTGTTTAGCGGCGCCGTGTTGCTAGAGGCGGGCAGTTGGGCCAGTTTGTGGCTCGACGCACCGCAGTTGCACCAACTGTTGGTGTTCACCTTCAGTCACGGCCTCGCCTGCGTGATGCTCAGCGGCGCGGTCTGGCTGTTGCTGCCGGCGCGCTACCGTGCGCCGCTGCCGTGGAGCCCGTTGTTCATTTTCAGCCTGGCGTTCTTCGTGCCGGTCATCGGTACGCTGGGCGTGGTGGCGTCGATCTTCCCGGCGCTGTACCTGCCGCGCAAACGCGACCAGCAAGCCTGGCAGGCCGTTGGCATCCCAGACCTGCCGTTCCGCGCGCAGGCCCAGACCCGCACGCCGATCTTCGCCGACGGCGGTTTGCAGGATGTGCTGCGTCACGCGCCGAACCCCGATCAACGTCTGGCCGCTTTGTTGGCGACGCGACGCATGCCGGGCAAGGACGCCGTGCCTATCCTCAAGTTGGCCTTGGGTGACCCCAGCGATGACGTACGTCTCTTGGCGTACTCGATGCTCGACAAGCAGGAAAGCGACATCAACCTGCACATCCAGATGGCCCTCGAACAATTGGCCGGCGTGAGCCCGCGAGCCGCGGGCCCGGTGCACAGCATGTTGGCGCGCTGGTATTGGGAGTTGGCCTACCTGGGCCTTGCCCAAGGCAGTGTGCTTGAGCACGTTTTGAACCAAGCCAGTGAACACGCCGAGCAGGGCCTGGCGGCGGGCGAGGGCGGTGAGTTGCTGTTGCTGGCGGGCCGTATTGCCTTGGAGCGCGGTGAGAATGAGCGAGCCGAAGCCCTCTTGCACGAAGCGGAGAGAAACGGTCTAGGCGCCGCGCAATTGCTGCCCTTCCATGCCGAACTGGCCTTTGAGGCGGGTCGCTATCACGAAATCCCCGGGTTGCTCGCCAGCCTTCCGGAAAAAACCCGCCAGCGGCCACCCTTCGCTGAGTTGGTGAGGAGCTGGAATGAATCATAAGGAAGCGACACCGACGGCCGATATCTGCCTGTTGCTGGAAGGCACCTGGCCGTACGTGCGTGGCGGCGTATCGAGCTGGATTCACCAGATGATCCTCGGCCTGCCGGAACTGACCTTTTCGGTGATGTTCATCGGCGGCCAGCGCTCGGCCTATACCTCGCGGCGCTACGAGATTCCCGCGAACGTATTGCACATCGAAGAGATGTTCCTGGAGGACGCGACACACCCCACCGACACCCGCGGCACGCCGCGTGATGCCGACCCGCAACAGCTGGCCGACCTGTATCGCTTTTTGCATCACCCGGACCAGCCCGAGCGGGAGCTGGGTGAGCGCATGCTCAATTGCATCGCCGAGGGCCACATGACCCTTGATGACGTACTGCGCAGCCGCGCCAGCTGGGAAACCCTCAGCGAAGGCTACCGCCAGCACTGCGCCGACCCATCCTTCGTCAACTATTTCTGGACCCTGCGCTCGCTGCAGTCGCCTTTGCTGATGCTCGCCGAAGCCTCACGCAAGATGCCGCCAGCGCGGGTACTGCACTCCATTTCCACCGGTTACGCCGGGCTGCTGGGGTGCATCCTTAAGCATCGCTGGAAGTGCACGTACCTGCTGAGCGAACACGGCATCTACACCAAGGAGCGCAAGATCGACCTGGCCCAGGCCACGTGGATCGCCGAAAGCTCCGGCCAGGCGCTGAACCGCAGCCTCGACGGTGGCTCGGGGTATATCCGTACCCTGTGGGTGCGCTACTTCGAACGGATCGGCCAGTTGGCCTACAACAGTGCCGACAACATCATTGCCTTGTATGACGGCAACCGTCAGCGCCAGATCAAAGACGGTGCCGACCCCGCTCGCACGCAGTTGATCGCCAACGGCATCGACCTGTCGCAGTGGGCCAGCGCCATGGAAACCCGCGAGCCGGGCATCGCGCCCGTGGTTGGGTTGATCGGGCGTGTGGTGCCGATCAAAGACGTGAAGACCTTCCTGCGCGCCATGCGCGGCGTGATCAGCGCCATGCCGCACGCCGAGGGCTGGATCGTCGGCCCGGAAGAGGAAGACCCGGAATACGTCAGCGAATGCCGCAGCTTGATGGCGAGCCTTGGGCTTGAAGGCCGGGTGCACTTCCTGGGCTTTCAACGCATCCAGGACATCCTGCCGAAACTGGGCCTGATGGTGCTGACCTCGATCAGCGAGGCACAACCCCTGGTGATCCTCGAAGCCTGGGCCGCCGGTACGCCGGTCATCAGCAGCGACGTCGGCTCGTGCCGCGAATTGATCGAAGGCGGCAGCGCCGAAGACCGCGACCTGGGCATCGCAGGCAAGGTGGTGGCGATTGCTGACCCACAGGCCACATCGGCTGCCATCCTCGAACTGCTGCGCAGCCCCGAGCGCTGGAAGGCTGCACAGGCCAGCGGCTTGTTGCGGGTCAACCGTTACTACACCGAAGCCTTGATGCTGCAGCGCTATCGCGACCTGTACCAAGCAGCCATGGAGAACAATTAAATGGCCGGTATTGGCTTCGAACTGCGCAAGATCCTCTCGCGCGACTCATACACCGCCACGCTGCACGCGTATGTGTACGCCGGCTTGATCAGCTCCGGGCCGTGGGTGCTGTCGATCATCAGCGTGATGCTGGTGGGTATCATCAGCTTGGGCCTGCTATTGCCCAACTCACTGGTGGGGCAGTTCCTGGTCACGGTGACGTACCTGATGGCCAGCTCGTTGATCCTGACGGGTGGCCTGCAGTTGTTCTTTACCCGGTTTGTGTCCGACCAATTGTTCGAGCACAAGTACGAGCAGATCCTGCCCAACCTGCTGGGCGTGTTGCTGCTAGTCACCATTGGCGCCGGCGTGCTGGGGGTCATTGTGTTGGCGCTGCTGTTCGACCAGCCGCTGATCTACCGTGTGCTGGTGCTGTCGAACTTCGTGGTGCTGTGCAACCTGTGGCTGGTGATCATCTTCCTGTCGGGGATGAAAAAATATAACCGCATCCTCATGGTCATGGTGGTGGGCTACGCGCTGATGGTCGCAAGCGCCTACGCGCTGAGCTTCCTGAAGATGCCCGGCCTGTTGCTGGCATTGCTGATCGGGCACGGTAGCCTGCTGTTCCTGTACCTGTACGACATCCTGCGCGAATACCGTGCCGAGAAGATGATTGCCTTCGATTTCCTCAATCGTCGTAACGTCTTCCTCAGCCTGCTGGTGACCGGGTTCTTCTACAACTTCGGCATCTGGGTCGACAAGATCCTGTTCTGGTTCAACCCCGGCACCTCCAACGCCGTCATCGGCCCGCTGCGCGCCTCGATCCTGTACGACATGCCCATCTTCATCGCCTACCTGGCGATCATCCCTGGCATGGCCGTGTTCCTGGTACGTATCGAGACCGACTTTGCCGAATGGTACGACCGACTGTTCCGCGCCATTCGCGACGGCGAAACCTTGCAGCACATCGGCTCGCTGAAAACCGAAATGACCCTGTCGATCCGCCAAGGCCTGCTGGAAATCTGCAAGGTCCAGGGCCTCACCGTGGTGTTGCTGTTCCTCTTCGCCCCGCGCCTGCTGGAATGGATCGGCATCTCCAGCTACTACCTGCCCCTGTTCTACATCGACCTGATCGGCGTGAGCATCCAGGTAGTGTTCATGGCATTGCTCAACGTGTTCTTCTACCTCGACAAACGCCGCGTGGTGCTGGAACTGTGCGTACTGTTCGCCGTACTCAACGGCGCCCTGACACTGCTCAGCATGCACCTGGGGCCGAGTTTCTTTGGGTATGGGTTTACGTTGTCGCTGCTGGTGTGTGTTGCTGGGACTGGCGCGGCTGTCGTCGACGCTGGAAGATTTGGAGTATGAGACGTTTATGCTGGCGCGGTGATTGGCGTTTAGCGGCACGAGAAAAGGCACTTGGCGGATAGCGGCAAGTGCCTTTTTTGTTGCTGGGGGATTGGTTATTGCCCGGTATGGCAAGGCGACTCCAGCACCTTCACCACATCATCAATCACCGCCTTGCTCATCTCCTGCAAGAAGTGCGATGCCCAGGCGTAGCGATCCGTATCACGCGTCATCTGCAAGCAACTCGGCAACGTGCAGCAGGTTGGAGGCGTGATGCAGAGCGTCAGGCAGGGAAACACCGCTGTTAACTCGGAACAGAGGCTGGTCGGAGTGAAAGGAGAAGGGGGTGACGCCGAGGGTGGTTAGGGCAGATGGATGTGTAGTGGTCATCGGTAAAACTCCCATATCGAGTGAGAGCTACCACATTCGTAATCGTGCGAATGGGCGGCGCTGTGGCGCCTGCATCTTGCCGGGCTCTCAGGCCCGATCGCTGAATTGGCAGCGACGGCGGGAGAGTAGCGTGGTGAGGGATGGGGAGCAATCGGGAATGTTGATGGGAGGGTTTTTCTCGGCACTTTCGGGTGGTCGAGTTGGCAGTTCATGAAATTATGATTTTTATGGGTGGGTCAGAATTATTGCCAGTTCATGATTTGGAATAAAGACGAGAGGAATAGTCGTTTTTATCGAAAAGACTGTTCGGTTGGTGAGAAGAGACTTTTAGAGGCGGATAGAGGCAAAAATGCAAACAGTCCAGAAATGACAGAGTCCCTGAGTTTCTGCAGGGGCTTTGTCTTGTATGGCGGCACCAGACGAACGGTCTGTTTCGGTGAGGCCAGGTTTTTCGAGCGTCTGGATTTCGGTGGAAAATTCGGCGTACCCCAACTAGTAACTATAAAAAAATCAGCTAGTTATGGCGTTCGGTGGAATCGAACTCGGGATTCTTGATATGTCAGCACGTTGTCGGTTTGCAAGTAATTCAGAGCCGCATACGGAATGTAAAACTCCTGAGTTCGAACGTTGTCGATCATTCCCTCCGTAGAGGATAGGCAGGAACCCGCCAAAATCTGCCTGTGGCGACAGGTTGAATCCACAGCCAAAAGCTGCCAGTCACGAATCCGCGGATGTTTACGAAGATGTTCACGCTACGGCTGCTGCCGAGAGTGTCGACGTGAACGCTCTGGACCGAAGGTCAAGAGCAGACTACTCCCCAACCAGAGCGGCCTCTATAGGCAGGTTTTGGCGAAAAAACATAAAACGGTGGCTGTTTAGTTCAGTTAATCGCCCGCTCCGCCCCCTTCCCTGCTCAGCGCCTGTGGATGAGCGACATGTGCTGTCGCCCCCGCAAAGCAATCTTGCAGCACCGAAGATTGCAGGAGGTCGCCATGCTCATCTCACTCCCTCTCACTCTTGTCTGTCCCGAATGCTCCTGGAAAACGACCGTCTTGCCTTGGTGTGATTCACGACTGACCGTTTTGCCGCCTCCCACGCGTTGCCCGGCTTGCCATGACCTGCCGCTCGGATACCGGGAAGCGACCCACAAAGAGGTGCTGAAGGCACGTCTGGAAGAATTTCTGGCCCTGAACAACGAGATAGGGCGCGACACACCTGTCGCCCTACTGAAGACAATGAATGAAAACAAGGCGCCCCTTATGAAAAACCTGCTAGCAGTGATCGGATTGTGTGTCGTTCTGCAGAAAAGCTACGCGTTTTATCGCGAGTACAGCGATCTCAAACGCGATGCCCAGAGCCGCCGTTCCCGCGCTTGAACCGGCGCAGACAACTGCGTCCTTTTGAAAATCCCCGCCCTCTATGTCGAGACTTTAGTGGTATGGCAAACATGAAAGATGGCACTGAGCCATCCAATCCCGTAGCATCGACATTACGCTGGCGCCAGAATGGCAACCATCCGTTGAATCGGCTTACAAGGTAGTTGCCATGTCTCAAGCGAAGGATACGCTCCTGCGGCTGTTCGCATTGCTGCGTCTGATGCCCACCGAGCCGCAGCGCATCGCCACCTCGACTCTGCTGGAAAAGCTCCGGGACAAGGGTTTTTCCGTGACGCTGCGCTCCGTTCAGCGCGATCTGAACCGATTGTCCATTCCCTTCTCGCTGCAGTGCGACGACAGTGAAACCCCCTTCCGCTGGAGTTTTACCCGCGACGCGCCGCTGAAACTGGAAGACATGGACACCCCGACAGCGCTGGCGCTCTACCTCTCCGAACGACATCTCACCACACTGCTCCCGCAAGCTGTTCTGGACCAGCTCGGCCCCCAATTCAGGCGCGCCCGAAATTTTCTGGGCGGTCTGGGTAACAACGGCCTGGCGGATTGGGCAAAGCGGGTCCGAACGGTTCCCAACGGAAAAACCTTACTGCCTGCCAGCATTGCACCGCAGGTCTGGAGTGAGGTTTCAACCGGCTTGCTGGAGCGCCGGAAACTGGAAGTGGCGTATCAGAGCCGCAGCAAAAGCGAACTCAAGCAGTTCCGTCTGCACCCCGCCGGATTGGTGTCGCGACACGCCATCAGCTACTTGGTGGCATCGGTTGACGGCTACGACGATCTTCGCCAGTTCGCCCTGCATCGCATTCGCGAGGTCAGGGTGCTGGATGAAGTGGCGGAGTTGCACGCCACGTTCGACGTCGACGACTACATCGACACAGGGATTTTCAACCATCGACAAGCCGATGCGCAGGTCGAACTGGTCGCCGACGTTCACCCGCAGATCGCCGCCCTGCTCAGTGAGACACCGCTGAGCAGCGTGCAGAGCCTCAGCGACCTCCCTGACCACAGCTGGAAACGCTTGCACGCTCAAGTGTCGCTAGACCGGGACACGCTTTGGTGGATTTTTGGGCTCAACGACAACATTCGGGTCCATGCGCCACAGGTCTGGGTCGATGAGATCAGCCAGAAGTTGAACAACTTGCGAACCCTCTATTGCGACGCCGTCTCAACAAGCACCTGATGCCCGACAGCGCGCCGATCAAGCCTCTGTATCTAGATGATGCCAAGGAAGCTCCATGGACAACCAACGTAAAAAGGCATTGAACAGCTCAGTCAGCCTCTGCCCGATTTGGCCCACCCAGGCGTCGGAAAAGATTGGCCACATGCTGGGCGAAATCAATCACGCGAACGCCATCATCGACAAGATTGCCGGAACCGCGCAAAACAGCGCGATCAAAGGTGGGTTCGCCGCTGAGACATGGCACGCCGAATCATTCAACCTGGACGCGATCCTCAAGGACAAGGAAGTCCGCGCCTTCACTGACAACTTCACCAACACCCCGTTGGCGAAGAATCACATCACCCACGATATCGTGGTCATGAAGGGCGACGAGCAACTGCTCGGAGCGCAATTGAAATATTTCAAGAATGGCAATGCCACGCAGAAGGCATTCAGATCCACGAAAGACGGCATTCATCAGTATCAGGACAGTGATGCATTCATCGGGCCTGCAGATCAGATCGAACAGATCAAGGAAGCGGCCAAACGAGACATGCAGAGAAACCAGCAAACGCGGCCGGAAGTGGCCAATGCCGCCGAAAAGGTTCGCGAGAAGACGACGGGCAACCTCGATGTCGAGGGCGTTCAGTCAACGCCTCTGGGCAAACGGGACGCCGAGCATCTGGGCAGCGGCACCGAGGCAGGCAAGCAATTGCATGAAAAGATGCAGAACGGTTACCTGAACAAGGCCACCGTTCAACAAAGCCTTCACGCGGCAGGTTCGGCAGCTGTCATCACTACGGTGATCGCGGGCAGTATTAATACTTTCCAGTCGATCAAACACGTCCGCGACGGCGAAATCACGGTGGAGCAAGCGACTTTCCAGATTCTCCAAAACACCGCAATCGCCGCCGGTGACAGCGCGCTGAAGGCAGGCATCGCGACTGCGACGGTCAGCATCACAGCACGCAATTTGCCTGCCCTGTTCGCGGGCTCGGCGTTCAAGCGCACCTTCGCCAACAATGGTGTGGCTGCTGCTGCGGTATGTGCCGTGGACGTGGTGCAGAACGTGGTGCTGTTTGCCGCGGGCAAGATCACAAGCGAAGAGCTGGAAACCCGAACGGGCCACAATTTACTGCAGACTGGTGCAGCTGTCGTCGGCAGCTCGGTGGGCGCTGCAGTGGGCGCTCTCGGTGGACCGATCGGTGCGCTGGTGGGCGGCATTATCGGCGGCCTGATCACCACGATGGCCATGAGCATCGCTATCGACAACCACATCGAGAAAAGTTTCCGGTTGACGCTGACCGCCTCCGAACACGTGGTGGGTAACGCAATGATCATGCATGACTCGCTGGAATACCTGCAGATGTCGCAGTCGTTCTATGCCGAATTTCACAAGGGCCTGTACTTGTCCGAGCGCCACTTTGCTGGCCAGGTCAAGACCATGGCAGCCCAAAGCACACAGTTGAAGAACCTGATCGATAATCTTTAAGGCATATTTTCAATGAGCGAAACGGTCGAAGCAGCACCTCAGGAAATCTTCAATCAACCTCTGAACGCCTCGGAGCAGGGAAGCGGTTGAGGCGCTCGTTGCCCAGCACCAGAACAACGCAGCGCTAACCCAGCAACTGGCAGTGGATGCTTCACGGCTGGTCACGTGCAGCGAGGAACGCCTGAAACAACAAGCCGAGAGCGGATTCTTCAAGCGGTTTGCCGGTGCATTCAGCGGCAAGAATCGCCAGAACCAGTTGCAGAACCAGGTTGACGCGCTGCACATGCAGAAATTCGCATGGCACTACCTCAAGCAACTGCAGCAGCAGAACCTGATCAACGCCCAGAGTATTGCGGTGATACGCAACAACCTTGGCACGATGAACGAATACATCATCGAAACCCGTAATTTCGTCTTGGTGGCGGTCGACAAGATCAATCGCCGCCTGATCCGGGTTGAGAACAACACCAATTTTCACCAATGGTCGCTGAACATCGAAGCGAACAAACGTCGCTACAAATCGATGCCCAAGGGGCTGCTGGTGCTCAACCTGGCGTATGACTTCATGCGCAGCCACCCCGGCGTTATGCTGACCACGCAAGACATCAACCACCTGATCGTCACGCTGGAAAAGCTGGACGTGGACTGTGACGAAGAAGTCCAGCTGTTGAGTTTCATCATCGACCTGATCGATCAGATCGAAACCACCAGCATCGAACGCTACCGCTCGGTCATCGAGCTATCGTTCGAAGAGCACGTCGCCGATTCGTACTTCGTCCAGAAAAACATCTCGGGTTTGGCGTTCAACTCGCTGTATTACCTCTCCGACGAGTACGACCGCATCATCGACATGATCTCGGACGGCGAGGTCTGTGACAGCGACGAGAAGCGCGAGCGAATCATTTCCAGATTCTTTGGCAAGGCGTTTTCCGGCCTTTATACCCAGTACCGGATGCGCGACCTGATAGAGGAAATCATCGGCGGCAGCCTGCTGACTCTGGAGATTTACAAGGATCAGCACGGTCTTAACGCCTTGCCCGACGAACCCGTCGAAGATGCCCAAGCCGAGCCGGTTGCACTGGTGTCGTCGTTGCCGGACATCCACTCCCACACCTTCTTCGACACCATTGACGATCTTGACGCCCGACACAACTACCTGTTGCTGTTCGCTCTGTGCATCGAGAACTCGGCGTCATTGAACAGACAGGGCCGGGAGTTTCTCGAGTTGCTGGCGCACAAGGCCGGGTGCCCGCAGGTGCCAATTGAAATCGCAGTACTGGCGGACAACCCCCGCAAGGTTCAGGACTACTTGCCGATCCTGCAGGATCTGCTCAAAGGCGACGACAAGACCTACACCTGGCTACTCGATGCGTTCTACCTGCTGACGCTGTGCCAGAAACAGATCGAAGGTCCTCATGTTCTGCGTATCCTGAACGCGCTCAAGCCCGCACAGTTCAAGGAAAACTTCGCCCGTGGGCTGGTGATCAGTACCGAACAGGATGAAGAGCACGTGCTTGCGGCTGCCGAGAAGTTGCAGCAGCAGACCAACGGCTGGAAAAACATCGTTCGTTACCGCGAGCTGCGTTTTGAGCAGACCTTCACCGAGGCTCGCGCCAGACTGCGCACGGTCGGTCATGAGGCCAGCAGTCTTTCGTTCGATCTGACGAAAGCGTCCCTGAAAGCCTCTGATTATTCGTTCTTCATGGAAGCATGGGACGACTCGTTCCTGAGCAAGGTCAGCAGCAAAGTGGAGGGAACGGCTTACACTCTTGGCCGTGGTTCCTGCCTGTCCTCGCTGAACGAGATGCGCAAGAAAATCAGCGAGTTCATCTCCGGACATTCCAGCACGCTGAACCAGGGTAATCGCATGCTGGCGCGCTGGGGCCTGCCCGCGATCTCCTTCAAGGACGAATCCGGCTATGCCGATTTCGAGTTGGACAACTCCGCAGCTAACGGAGACTGGTACGACCAGTTCAATCACTTCGAACGCCAGCTCGACGACACACTCGGTGCCTTTTCAAATGCCTGTGCGGACGTGGCCGAACAGCTCGCGCAATTCATGGAAGGTCGATTCGACGAGTCCGTGGTTGAGCGCAAAGCAAAGCAGCGTGCCGAGCGACTTCATCAGGAACAGCAGGAAAAGCTGGCCAAACAGTCGGTCGTCATCGAAAAAGATGACCGGGATCATTTGTTCAGCATCGAGTGGGGTCAGGTACAGCACCCTCCCTGCGACCCCGAGAAAATCCAGTACATCAAGACCGATGGCATCACGTGGTTGATCGTCGACCACGACAACCGTGTGTATCGCAGCCTGGATCGAGAGCACTGGCAGAACGTGCGTCTCAGCGCCACCGACAACGCCCCCGCCATCTCCCAGCTGTATTTCGTGGGTGGAATATGGATTGCCATAGCGGGTTACAACGACGGGTTCTATTACTCCCGCGATGCGCAGAACTGGAAACAGACCCGTTTCCCGGATGCGCAGGGCTGGGAGTTCACCCGAACTGAAGAGGTCATCCGGTTCAACGGCCTGTGGCTATGGAGATTCAAGGAGCGCAAGGAGTACTCCTACGTCGAAAAAGGGCTGATTTTCGACTCTACAAAGACCGGCAGCTACGACGAGGTCGCCATCTTCTGCACCGCCGACCTCGACGGCCCATGGCTGCGCTGGGAAGACGCACCGAACTTCTCGGAGGGAATCGAAGTAGAAAGCATCCAGCCGCTGCCCGATGGAAGCAGCTTACTTGCATTCTGCAAGTACAACTGGGTATTCAAGTCACTGAAGAAGAAGAACAACGCGGCCTCGTTCGTCAGCTATTACGTTGCCGGTAAAGGCTGGCGAACCTGCACCTGGGCGAGCGAAGACGACAGCTACGATGCACCGCTCATCACGCGTATGGGACAGACTGTGATGTGTTTCTACTCGGATCGTGTCATGACGTCCGACAAAGGCTATGAGTGGAAGCTTCAATCCAAAGACATTCGCATCAGTGCCAGCGCCCATCTACGAGATGTCAGTCTGTTTACGACACGCTGGGGGCGAGAGGCGCTCTACGTGAGCCAGACAGGAGAAAACTTTGCGGAACTGGTACTCGAAGAAGGCAATTGGAAGCACTTCGCGGCCAACGAGCAGGGCACCTTGAGCGTCTACTCGCCGAACAAGCATGAAACCTTCCTGCGAAGCGGCAACTACATCTGCCAGCCGAAAGCGTAGCGCGGATCGGAGGGGAGACGTCGCCGATGCTCCCCTCTGCCGTCAATGCGCGATTTGCGCTCCATACCCCGCCATCAACTCGACGATCCAGTCGATGAACACTCGCAACTTGAAACTGATGTGACAATTGGGCGCGTAGCCCACGAACATCGGCATCACCTCCAGTTGCGAGTCCTTGAACAGCCGCACCAGCTCGCCTTTTGCCACCGACGTGTTGGCCATGTACGTCGGTAGCCAGAGCACGCCCATAATGCCCTCCGCCAAACAGATCACGTAGCGCCTGTGGCCCGGCATAACTCAGTTGCCGTCCATACCCAAAGTTCCGCCCGTCCCGTCTGCCAACCAATGCCATGATCAAACTCCTAACCTTTGAAACCTTCCCACGTCATCCCGCCAAGAATGTTGAGTGTTATCAGGGATCAAGGCCCCTGCGACCTGTGAGGGTTGTCCACTAACGCGGAACTGGCGGCTCTTTACGAGCGGTAGCTTGGGCATCTCATGATCTGGCCTCCTGAACACTTCCAAAGAAGTGGGCGGGTGGAGGCTGCACTGGCTGACGAAACCAACGCTGCGAGATCCTGAGTTGGGTGAAGGCAGTGATGCGGTGACCGGGGCGTGCCTGACTGTCAGTCAGGAGCAGTCCATTCCCTGGGCTGCGGCACCATCATCTGCATCGCTGTTGCTGGTGACTTCGGTGTTTGTCACGCCGATTGTCACAAGGAGGAATGCCGCAAAGCCTTGTACGAGATGGGCTGCAGCAGCTGTTGGAGCGCCGGTCTCTTTCCAGAAGAAAGAGACCGGCGCGGGTTGGCGCAAGGAAATGGCCAAGCGGATAGGTTGCTGCAAGGCAGCTATGAAGGGGTGTGAGTTGCCGCAGTGGGCACTCTGGTAGAAGTAGGCATCCACCACATCGCTGTGACCGTGCGAGCCGCCGGTCGCTAATCGTACTTTGGGAGAACCACCACGGTGTGGCGTAGCCTTAAAGGTTCTGGCTACCTGGGTTGCTGTCAAAGCTACATCTCTGTGGGCGTTTTCCACACTACGCCTGGCTTCAACAGTTTTCGGGCAATCAGCGATTCAGAACCTTACTGATGTCCACCAGCTTTTTTCCGTTACTTTTAGTCAGGTTGTACATTTCGGTAATCAGAGTGTCGATTTCATCAATCAATTCCGAGCGCTCTGCCTTGGTGGCGCTATTGCGCAGGGTGTTAAGGCGGTTGGTGATGATCCGTTTTTTACCGAGCAAGCTGAAGTCTTTCACGCTTCCGTAGATTTCCCAGTATTCATAGCTGGGGTACTTCATTGCGATTTCTGAGATGTTAACGCCGCTTTCCAGCAGTTGATTCATCTCTTTCAGTTCGTGTTGCGCAATGCTCATCAGCGTCTACTCGTCCTTGTGACAGCGAGCGGGGCGCTCGCCAAATCGGATAGAGAATAGCTAGCCGAGATACAAAAATGCCACCCTTTTGATATCACTTGTTGACGCGGTTCGTTAGCGCTTGTGAGTGGCTAGTGAAGGGAGTTGGAGTGGCACGCGGCATTTGGATGCTGGTGTGAAGGGAATGATGAAAATGGGAAAACAAAAGGCCACCTTGCGGTGAGCCTTTTTTGATGCTGCGTATGGTGCCGGCACCAGGAGTCGAACCCAGGACCTACTGATTACAAGTCAGTTGCTCTACCAACTGAGCTATACCGGCGTGTTAGGGCGACGATTATAGCGATTGGCGAGGTTCTGTAAACCCCTGAATTCTGACTATTTTTGCGAAATGACAGGTTTTTTCACGGCGCTCGGGTTTTCGCCTGAAATGCGGGCGTTTTCATTAGCTGCCGTCGGCGCAATTGCTGGCGAATTTGCTGTAGTCCAGCACTTGTTTTTGCCCGTGGGAATCCAGGTAGGTCATGTGTGCGTTCACCACGCCGCAGGCGGCGCTGCTGTCTTCGACTGTCGACAGTACGCGTTGGATATCCGGCTTCGCGCTGGCTTGGGCGTTGAAGGTGAGGGCCAGAAGACTGGCGGCGATGAAGATGTTCCAGTTGTTGGGGTTCATGGCGATGTCCTCGGGGGGCAATAGTGGGTGTGGGGCTATTGAGCGCCTGAGAGGTATCTGGTCTGTGTCGTGGGGGGTGGGTTTTGTTTCGTATTGTTTGTGTCTGTAATGCGGCTACATGCAGATACGAAGTGAGGCGAGTTCGGCGAAAATGGAAGGGATTGGTCGTTAAGTTTAGTTAACTGTTTGATTTGTTAGGATAAAGCAATAAGCCATAAAAATGACTAAATGCCGTTCATCTGAAACTAATTATCGTAAATCATCAAAATACTGACACTGCCAATCTGATATCACACAATGCGCGTCTTCTTTTCCCGTCGATTGAAAAGGAGGGCAGGCATTGAATCGTGAGCATGACATTTCAAAGTTATACAACGCGCTGGCTGCCAACCCTCCTGTTGATCCATCGGGTCTGGGCGAGCCGACGTCGCCTCCCCCTGCAGCGTTTGCTCGACGATTTAAAGCTGGGCGCAACGGGCCTTTTGCATCCGCCTGAATTGGTAGAGGGGCCCCATGGGCAGGTGTACTCGGATCAATCTGCGCCCAGGGTTGTGGTGGTGGTGTCGGCTAAAGGCGGTGGGGCGCACCACGCTGACGGCGGCGATTGCCAGTAGTCTGCAGCGCCAGGGGCATCCTGCGCTTGCCCTGGAGCTGGACCCGCAAAATGCGCTGCGCCATCACGCGTGCCAGGCCGCCGACGTGCCCGGAATCGGGGCGACGAGCCTGCTTCATCAAGCGTGGGCGGCGTTACCTGTTCGGGGTTTTGCGGGTTGTCGCTTGGTCGCGTTTGGTAAAACCGACTCCGTGCAACGGCAAAGCCTGAACCGCTGGCTGGGCCAGGATGGCGAGTTTCTGGCCAAGCGTTTGTCGGGGTTCGGGCTTAATGGCCAGGATACGGTGGTCATCGACGTGCCGGCGGGTGACAGCGTGTTCCTGAGCCAAGCGATGTCCGTCGCCGATGTTGTGTTGGTGTTGGTGCAGCCCGACGTCGCGTCGTTTCGTAGCTTGGCTCAGGCCGATAGTTTCCTTTCGCCGTACCTGATGCACGCCAAATCGCCCCACCGGTTTTATGTGATCAACCAGTTGGACGAGGCCCATCACTTCAGCCAGGACATGGTTGAGGTGTTCAAGCTGCGCCTGGGCGATGCGTTGTTGGGCACGATCCGCCGCGATCCGTCGTTCAATGAAGCCCAAGCCTACGGTCGCGATCCGCTGGACCCTGCCATCAATAGCATCGGTTGCCAGGACATCAATGCGTTGTGCCGCACGCTGCTTCGGCGAATTGATTAAAAATACCTATGGCTGAGGGTTTTTGGTCATTAAATTGACGACTCGCCGCTTGTCTAAAAAACGTACAGCAATATCATCAAAATAATGACACATTGCCTGCATTGTCACAGAATGCTTCCACAGAGACGCCTACAAAAAGACCTGCGGTAAGCCTTCTCCTTGCCGACCCTTCACGTCTTTAAGCCGCGTCGTGTGGGAGTTTGGGTAATGAGCTTCACTGATGAGCTTTTGGTGCTGTTCGGCAAGAACGTCACTCGAGATGCCCAAGGGCTGAATGCACGGCTGCACTTTTTTGGCAGCATTCCCGTCGATGACGGCACCCCGTTTCCTTCACAAATCCCCAGTGCCAATGAACATACGCTGCCAGTGGATGCCGTAACATCGCGCCCGAAAGTGGTGGCGCTGGTGTCGGTCAATGGCGGCGTCGGTCGTAGTACGTTGGCCACTGCCTTGAGCAGCGGTTTGCAGCGACAAGGCGAAACCGTCGTGGCACTGGACCTGGACCCGCAGAACGCCTTGCGCCATCACTTCGGCGTCAGCGCTAGCTTGCCGGGCATTGGTCGCACTAGCTTGCAGAATGCACAGTGGAACCTGATCCAGCAGGCCGGGTTTGCCGGCTGCCAGGTGATCCCCTTTGGCGATACCGATACCCAGCAGCGCGAAAACCTGCAGCGCTGGCTTAAGCGTGATTCGAATTGGCTGGCGCAACGCCTTTCGACCTTGGGCCTGACTGAACGCCACACGCTGATCATCGACACCCCCGCCGGCAATAACGTGTACAGCCAACAAGCGCTGAGCGTGGCCGATGTGGTGGTGGTCGTCGCGCAGGCCGATGCAGCCTCACTGGGTACCCTGGACCAACTGGAGGCAATGCTGGCGCCACACCTTGGGCGTGAGTATCCGCCGCGCGTGCACTTTGTGATCAACCAGTTGGATGACAGCAATGCCTTCAACCTGGACATGGTCGAGGCGTTCACACAGCGATTGGAGAGCGCGCCGCTGGAAGTGCATCGCGATATGGCGATCAGCGAAGCCCTGGCCTTTGGCACTGACCCGTTGGACAGCCGCGTGATGAGTTTGGCCACTGACGATATCAACGACCTTTGCCGGCTGTTGAAGGCGCCGAAAAACCGCGCGTAAGGCGCGTATAGATGCTTAACGACAGATGCTTATGCACAATCGGTTGGATGCGGCTGTCACGAAACGGCCATTTTGTGGAGCCGTTCTCATCACCTCGCAACTGCCTGTTTTACGGGTGTTTTATGGCGTGAACAAAAATGACCAGCCTGGCTCTTGTTCGGTAGCGTAGATGATTACAGGCCCCGTCAAGAATTCATCAACAGAGTTATCCACAGGCCGCCCTGCGACAATTTTGCCCCTTAATCGCGCTCGGCAAGCACCATCAGGTTGCGCGGCGTCAATGCCGGTTCGCAAAAGCTGCCTATCTCGACCTTGTAGCCGCTTTCGGTCAGATATAACGCCCGATCCAGTACCAGCCATAACTCCAGCGGGCGCCGAAACAGACCACGCAGCAATTCCAGGTTCCTGACTTCGGCCAGGCGACGCCAGCCGTACGCCTCCAGCGCTACCCAATCCTGTTCACCTGTGGATAACCCTTTGAGGCTTGCCAGCTCGCGGCAGTAGTCAGAATAGGGTTTGTCCAGCCAACTGGCGGGCAGGGACGGTGTGGGCAGGTACTCATCGCACTGGCGCAGTTGGCGTTGCAGTCGGTCAAAACCCAGGCGTCGTGCCATGGAAGTGTCCCGTTGCAGGCGCACCCGGTTGCCGGCGGTGACGGTTTCACTCAGTGGCAGGCCCAGGTCATCCACCGACAGTTGCAAGGCTGAGGCGCGGCCTGCGCTGGACAGTGCCTGGTAGGCGTCTGCGCTGATGCGGTTGTAGCAGCACGGTGCCAACGCCAGTTGTTTGCAGCCGGCCGCACTGGCCAGTTGTAGCAGGCGCACATGCAGGTCGCCACAGGCGTGCAGAGCAACGGGAGTGTGCTCGGGGCTGATCGCCACATCGCCCATCACGTCTTGCAAGCGGTGGGTTACCGCTAGGCCGTGGTGGTTGCTTAAGGTTTGGCCTGCGGCGATCAGCGCTGGGTCATATTCCAGGCAGGTGAGTTGTTGCCCTGTTTGTAGCAGGCGCCGACCGAGGTGGCCTTTGCCAGCGCACCAGTCCAGCCAGTGTGGGTGTTTGCGCAAACTGCAGCGCGGCGCCGAAGGCTTCGATCTGCTGCCACTTGCGGCCAGGTACATCAACATTCAAGCGATGGCGAGCGGGTGCCAGGGGCTGGGTCGGTAACTTATCAACAGCACTGAGCTGGCGAGCCTGCGCGGCAAGCTGTGGGAAAGGCGCGGGGGCCGGCAGGTCATACGGGGTGTTGTGGCTGGTTTCGGCGTCATCCAACGAGCGTTGGCGCAACCAGTGTGCAAGCTCGGGATGTTGGGATTCCCAGGCGAGTTGAAGATGAGTAAAGGGCCGTGGTTTCCACAGCCCTTGGTGCTCGATCAGAAACTCATCCAGCGCCTCGAAGCGCGCTCTAACGTCCCTGGCATGCATCGACACGCAGCCAGCGTTCCAGCAATTTGAAGCCGCGTACCAGGATGTAGGCCATCAGCAGGTAGAACAGCCCGGCGGCGAAGAAGATCTCCACCGGCAAGTAGGTGCGGGCAATGATCGTGCGCGCCATGCCGGTCAATTCCAGCAGCGTTACGGTACTGGCCAGGGCGCTGGCCTTGAGCATCAGGATCACTTCGTTGCTGTACGCCGGCAGGCCGATGCGTGAGGCGCGGGGCAGGATGATGTAGAACAGCGTCTTGGGCTTGGACATGCCCAGGGCGCGTGCGGCTTCGATCTCACCCGGCGGAATGGCCTGGATGGCGCCGCGCAGGATCTCGGCGATGTAGGCGGCGGTGTGCAGGGTCATGGTGGCGGTGGCACACCAGAACGGATCGCGCAGATACGGCCACATGAAGCTCTCGCGCACGGCGTCAAATTGCGCCAGGCCGTAATAGACCAGGAACAACTGCACCAGCAGTGGCGTGCCGCGGAAAAAGAAGATGTAGGCGTAAGGCAGCGCGCTGACATACCAGCGGCGCGAGGAGCGGGCGATGCCCAGCGGAATCGCCAGCAGCAGGCCGGCGATCACGGCGATGGCTACCAGTTCCAGGGTCAGGGTCGCGCCCTGGGCCAGTTTGGGCAGCCATTTGATGATCACGGCCCAGTTCAGGCCCAGGTCGAAATGCGCCAGCCAGCTGTAGTCGCCGCTCATTGGGTGCTTCCTTGCAAAGCCGCGGGCGGCGCGTTTTTCCAGGAAGTGCATACCGGTCATGGCCAATACGGTAAGGCCCAGGTACATGAAGGCCGCGACCATGAAGAAGGTGAACGGTTGCTTGGTGACCGTTACGCCGATCTGCGCGTGGCGCATGATTTCTTCCAGGCCGATCACCGAAACCAGCGCGGTGTCCTTCATCAAGATCATGAACAGGTTGCCCAGGCCCGGCAGGGCGATGCGCCACATTTGCGGCATGATCAAGCGGGTGAAAATCCGAAACTTCGACAGCCCCAGCGCCACACCGGCTTCGCGGTGGCCCTTGGGAATGGCGAGGATCGCGCCACGGAATACTTCCGTGGCGTAGGCGCCAAAGCACAGGCCCAGGGCGATCACCCCGGCGGCAAAGGCGCTAAGGGAAAGGTCGGGGTTGCCGAAGAACTCACCGAGGGCCCGCATCAGGTTGACCGTGCCGAAATAAATCAGCAGCACCCACAGCAATTCGGGAATGCCGCGAACGATGGTCGAATAAGCACCGCCAAGCCATTGCAACGGCTTGTACGGGGACGTCTTGGCTAAGGCGCCGGCAAGGCCGAGCACCAGCCCCAGGCACAGGGCCGTGAGCGCCAGTTTGACGGTCATCAGCGCGCCAGCGGCAAGCGCCGGGCCGAATCCGTAGAGATCGAAATTCATGGTGTTTTCATATCGCGGCAGGCATTGTAAAGCCGACGCGCTCAAGTGAGCGCGCCGGGCATACCGTTCAGATCATTCGATGCTGAAAGGGAAGTACTTGTCGTTGATCTTCTTGTAGGTGCCGTCTGCCTTGATCTCTGCCAGGGCTTTGTTCAGGCGCTCGCGCAGTGGGTCGCCCTTGCGTACGGCGATACCGATCTTGTCGCTTTCTACAACCGGGTCGCCTTTGAACTCGTAGGCCGAACCGTCTTTGCTCTTGAGCCATTCGTACTGCACGTACTTGTCGGCCAGCATGCCATCGAGGCGGCCGGAGGTCAGGTCGAGGTAGGCGTTTTCCTGGGTGTCATACAGCTTGGCTTCGGTTTCAGGCAGCTTGTCTTCCAGGTAAGTGCCGGCCAGCGTTGCGCGCTGGGCACCGATAACTTTGCCTTTGAGGTAGGCAGCGTCGGTCTTGAAGTCCTTGGTGGCTTTAGGCGCGATGAACTGCAGCTTGTTGGAGTAGTACGGGTCGGTGAAATCGACAGCCTGCTTGCGCTCATCGGTGATGGAAAGCGAGGACACCAGGAAGTCGAACTTCTTGGCGTTCAGGGCCGGGATGATGCCATCCCAGTCGGACACATACACTTCGCACTTCTCGACTTTCATCTTGGCGCACAGGGCGTCGCCGATGTCTTTGTCGAAGCCGACGACGTTGCCGCTGGCGTCTTTATTGTTGAACGGCGGGTAGGCCGCTTCGATCCCCATTTTCAAGGTTTCTGCCATGGCCGTGGCGCTGAACGCCATCGAGACGGCCGCAGCCAGAAGGAATTTTTTATAGTTCTGCATGCATGTTGCTCCGTTAGCGGTTGCTGGACATGAATTGTTTGCAGCGCGCCGAAAGCGGGTTTTCAAACACCTGCTGTGGCGATCCTTGCTCTTCGACCAGGCCCTGGTGCAGGAACACCACTTCACTGGACACTTGGCGGGCGAAGCCCATTTCATGAGTGACCAGCAGCATGGTGCGGCCTTCTTCGGCCAGCGCGCGGATCACATTAAGTACTTCCTGAACCATTTCCGGGTCAAGGGCCGAAGTGGGCTCATCGAACAGGATGACCTTGGGCTGCATCGCCAGGGTGCGCGCGATGGCAGCACGTTGCTGCTGGCCGCCGGACAATTGCGCGGGGTAGGCGTGGCGCTTGTCACTGATGCCGACCTTGGCCAGCAGGGCTTCGGCCACTTCTATGGCTTCGGCTTTGCTTTGGCCGAGCACACGACGAGGGGCCTCGATGATGTTGTCGAGGATGCTCATGTGCGGCCACAGGTTAAAGTTTTGAAACACAAAACCGATTTCGCTGCGCAGGCGATTGATCTGCTTGCCGTCGGCGGCCATCAGCTCGCCGTTCTTGGCGGCCTTGAGCTTGAGTTCTTCGCCGGCCACCAGGATCTGGCCCTGGTGCGGGTTTTCCAGCAGGTTGATGCAGCGCAGGAAGGTGGACTTGCCGGAACCGGAGGAACCCAGGATCGAGATCACATCGCCGTCGCGAGCGGTCAGCGAGATACCTTTGAGTACCTCCAGCTCACCATAGCGTTTATGCAAGTTGCGAATTTCAAGCGCGGGCGTGGCCTCGGCCATGTGGGGTCCTCATTGTGTTCGTTGCGATCCTGCTGTTGGGCCGCCTTCCTGGCGAGGCGCCAAGCTAGCACAGCGTTTATATGACAGCCAACAGCGCGGCGGGCGGTAAACGGGCGGTGTGCGGCAGGGTGTCGCATCGGCACAGCAGCGTGTCGCGCCATCAACAACCGAACAACCGTTTCAACCCGGAAAACCGCAGGCTTCGCGTAAAAAAGGGCGCGATGGTGCCAGCTTTGGCCGGGTGTTGGAAGGGTCAATCGGGCAAACGGTGCATATCAGCCCTTATATGGGGCGTCACGCACTTTTGTGTGTGTTTTTGGTGCGTTTATTCGTCCTGAAAGTGAGTCGCTCGGTAACGCTATAGCGGAATGCCAGTAATCTCAATGACTTGCATGAACTATTGAATCGCGCTGCAGCCCGCGTCAATCGGGAGTCTGTAACATTTTGGCGCAAATCTTGCGTAAAAAATAAAGAACGCTCTGTTGGTTTCTTTTCACGAGAAAGATCCCGGGCTGGGCCGACCGTTTTCGCAATTCCTCGTAAAGGTGTGTCAATGAGTAGTACGCAAAGCTCCAATGACCTCGAACAGGGGCTCAAACCGCGTCACGTCACCATGCTGTCGATTGCCGGCGTTATTGGTGCCGGTTTGTTTGTTGGCTCCGGCCACGCGATTGCTGCCGCCGGGCCGGCCGTACTGCTGGCGTATGCCGCTGCGGGCACGCTGGTGGTACTGGTGATGCGCATGCTGGCCGAGATGGCCGTGGCGTCGCCGGACACCGGTTCGTTTTCCACCTACGCCGACCGTGCGATTGGTCACTGGGCAGGTTTCACCATTGGTTGGTTGTACTGGTGGTTTTGGGTGCTGGTGATTCCATTGGAAGCCAACGCAGCCGCAACCATCCTGCATGCCTGGTTCCCTGATGTGGCCATCTGGGCGTTTACCTTGGTCATTACTCTGTTGCTGACGGCAACCAACCTGTTCAGCGTGAAGAACTACGGCGAGTTCGAGTTCTGGTTTGCACTGATCAAGGTAGTGGCGATCGTAGGTTTTGTGATCCTCGGGCTGACGGCGATTTTCGGCTTCCTGCCTACCAGCCAAGTCAGCGGCGTTTCTCACCTGTTCGACACCCAAGGCTTCATGCCCAACGGCATGGGCGCGGTCTTGGCAGCGATCCTGACCACCATGTTCTCTTTCATGGGCACCGAGATCGTCACCATCGCTGCCGCTGAGTCGAAAAACCCAGGCCAGCAAATCACCAAGGCCACCAACTCGGTGATCTGGCGGATTGGTTTGTTCTACCTGCTGTCGATCTTCATCGTGGTATCCCTGGTGCCGTGGAACGATCCGACCCTGGCGGCCGTAGGTTCCTACCAGACCGTGCTGGAGCGCATGGGCATCCCGAACGCCAAGCTGATCGTCGACCTGGTGGTATTGGTTGCCGTAACCAGCTGCCTGAACTCGGCGCTGTACACCGCGTCGCGCATGTTGTTCTCGCTGGGTCGTCGCGGTGACGCGCCGGCTGTGGCCAAGCGCACCAACAAGAGCGGTACGCCTTACTGGGCAGTGTTGCTGTCGACTGGCGCGGCGTTCCTGGCGGTGTTCGCCAACTACGTGGCACCTGCGGCGGTATTCGAATTCCTGTTGGCCAGCTCCGGCGCTATCGCGCTGCTGGTGTATCTGGTAATCGCGGTGTCGCAACTGCGCATGCGCCAGAAGCGCACGGCGGCGGGTGAGAAGATCGTGTTCAAGATGTGGCTGTTCCCGGGCCTGACGTACGCGGTGATGGTGTTTATCGTCGGTACGCTGACCATCATGCTGTTCCAGGAAGCGCACCGGGTCGAGATTATCGCGACCGGTATCCTGAGCTTGTTGGTGGTGGTGGCGGGCTTGATGGTATCGAGCCGCCGCAAAGCCCAGAAAGTAGGCGCAGCGGTACTTAACTGACGCAGCGCGGTAAAAAATGGGAGCGGGCTTGCTCGCGAATACGGAGTGTCAGTCACTGAATAAGCCGGCTGACACACCGCATTCGCGAGCAAGCCCGCTCCCACATTGGGTTCTGGGTCAGTCCTCTGAGCTGGCCAGCGCCTGGGACGCCGCAACGTAATCCGCTTGGAACTGCGGCGACTCAATCCACGCCAGGGCGGCCGCTTCATCATCGCTGTCCGTGGCCCACTGCCGATATTCGATCAGTGCCGCCAGGATAAAGTCGGTGGCTTCTTCTTCGCCTTCCTGCTCCAGCACCAACGCCAGCAACGGGTGCGACAGGAACGCCGCGCACAACGCCTGCTGGCTGGTCTCGCCCGCAGCGCGCATCTCGACGAACAATTCGGTCAAATCCACTGACTCAAGATCAATACGGCTGTCATCGCCTGCAAATGCATCCGGCTTAGTCGCGACGGCGCGTTGGGTGCGGTTCTGCTTGGCCTTGGTCTTTGCGCGCTGGGCGCGTTTTTGCTGCTTGTTCGGCGAGGCCATGGGCTCACGTCCTTGATTCAGGATCTGGGTGGGGTATTGAAGCGCAGGTTGGGGGAAATTCCAAGGGGTTCTGTGGTGGGGTCTCTCGAATGGTGCGTTCCGCCAGCAGTTCCAGTTCGGCGCGTAGTTCTTCTTCACTGGGGAGAACCAATTTGTATTTGCTGGCAAATAGCTGTTCGTTGCCTTCCAATATTGAGTAGCGCACCACTGAAGCATCTTTTGAGCGCACAGAATAATCCCAACTGTTGGGCCGTCTTCCGGGCCGCATTTCATGTCATCGTACATACGCACGTACATGTCCATCTGCCCAATGTCCTGATGAGTGAGTTCTCCGCGCTTTATATCGAATATTACGAAGCACTTGAGGAGGTAGTTGTAGAACACTAAATCAAGGTAGTAGTCCTTACTCTCAGTACTGATGCGTTGTTGTCGTGCGACAAAAGCGAATCCCTTGCCCAGCTCCAGCAGAAAACTTTGTAATTGTTTGATCAATGCGCTTTCGATATCGCTTTCCAGTAACGTGCCCGCGCCGGGCAAGCCCAAGAACTCCAGGACAACAGGGTCACGAACGAATTCTCTCGGGGTCTGTTTCAGGCCGGTGAGTTTGGCTTGCGCCTCCTCTTTGACTGCGGTGCGATCTTGGCTGGCGAGTAATCGCTCATAGTAAAGTGTGCCGATTTGGCGCTCCAAGGCTCTGGTGCTCCAGTTTTGAATGGCGGATTCATTCATGTACCAATCCCGCGCGTGGGCGTTTTCCACCCGCAGGAGCGTACGGTAGTGAGTCCAGCTCAATTCGCGACGCACTGCGTCGTATATTGGGAATGCGAGGAAGAAGCCGCGCATATGTCGTAAGTTTGTCGCGTCGAATCCTCGTCCATACCGTTTTGTGAGCTCGCCGGCCAAGGAGGGCAGAAGTCTTTTGGCATATTTTGCGCGGGCACTGCCCTGTTGCTCAAACTCGACAATATGGCGGCCAATCTGCCAGCAGGTTAGGACCTGAATCGTATCTACGGTACGTAACGCCTGTTGACGTGCCGCGTGTATGAGTTCCGTCAGGTTGGTGAGCAAGGGGGATAGCAGCGGGTCGTTGAAAGAAGGTGTCGGAGACTTACTCATGAGGTTCTTCTTAAGCTGTTGGGCGCGTAAGAATCTCAGTAGATACGGTCTCAGGCATCTTTGTAGGTAGGTGCTATCTCGTACGAAATATGGAACTTTCACCGAAGTAAATTAGTTCTTTAGCTGTCGACCTGGTGTATTGGGCGCCAATTCGCCTTGTTTAAGCCAATTAAGCGCAATCAGCCACAACCGGTCCTGATACTCGCTACGAAAAAAAGCGAAATGTCCGACTTCTATTTCATCGATGTCCTCAGGTGCGATCCTCAGATGGGTGCGTTCGCTACCGTCGAAGTAACTCAGTAATCGCTCGGTGGCTGCCACGGTCCCAAAGGGATCATCGGTAATGCTGATAGCCAGCAACTGTGCCTTCACTCGACTGAAGGGCAGTTCACCCAAGCTCCGCCCGCTGGGCCGGGTTTCATAGCGGGGTGTTGGCGTGCTCCAGTCCCGCACCACGCCTGCTGGCGTGTCTTCCAGCCAGCCCAGGCGCTTGCCGGGAAAGTAGCCGCACAGGGCGGTTACCAGCGGCATTACCACATGCCATTTTGCAAACATGCGCCAGCGGCTCTTCGCCTCGTAGTCTCGCCAGTACGCAAACTGCGCGCCCACCGTCACGATCCGCCGAATCACCGCGCCCGATGCACCCAGCCCGGCCGCGCAGCCACCGAAGCTATGGCCGACCACATCAATGGGTTGCCCTGGAAACTCCCGCTGTGCCCGCTGCACGATCGCCTCGAAATCCAGCACGCCCCAATCCGACCATGAGGCTTTGAAGCCCCGTAGCGAGCCGTGACGGGATTCGCCGATGCCGCGGTAATCGTAGGTGATCACATCAAGGCCGTTGGCGAACAGGTAATCGGAGAAGCGCGAGTAATAGCGGCAGCGTAGGGAGGTAGCGGCGTTGATGATCACCACCGGGCGTTCAACGTCGGTGCGCACGTGGCGCCAGGTGAAGCCGCCGATGGGGTGGCCGTCGCTGGCAGGCTCCTCGAAGGGTTCGCTTTGAATGAGCGTGGGTGTGGAGGCAGGCATTCTGGTGGGCGCGTCGTTCAAGTTCATTGTTTCTCGGCCTGTATTCGTTTTTATTTTTTAGTAACAGTTGCCCAGTTTGCCAGCACTTGTGTGCGCTTCGGTGGGTTCACTACTCTGCGGCGCCCATTACGGAGGTCTCTATGAGTATCCCACTCTCGCCCATCGTTTCAGCGTTTGAAATAGAAGAGCAGGCCGCCAGCTATGATCGCTGGGTTCGTGCCAAGGTGCAGGCGTCTATTGATGATCCGCGTCCGAATATCCCGCATGAGCAGGTTATGGCCGAGATGCGTGCTCTGATTGAGTCAAGGCGAAAAACGACCGATGCGAGTTGAACGAAGCCATCGAGGCTGCGACAACGACTCTTCCTGATCATCCGTATTTGTATCGTATGGGGCGTATTCCGGGTACTCGGGATTGTTGTGCACCCTAACTACCTGGTGGTGTATCGAATAACGGATTGGGTCGAAATACTGACTGTTTTACACGCCCGCCAGGAATACCCCTGACAGGCGATCTACTCCATAATCGTTCGACCTTGACCCTGTAGACGCATAGCCTTGCGCTTTTGCGACCCGTCTGAGCGATCCAATGACTCGCGACACCCTCGAACACAACCAGATCCCCCTCTACTTCGTCGTCGTCCTGTTGGCGATCATCTTCGGCCTGCTCGCACCCTCATTGGCCCACGGCCTCAACGTACTGGTCACCCCCGCCATCGCAGTGCTGATGTACGCGATGTTCCTGCAAATCCCCTTTCTGGAGCTACGCCAAGGCTTGGGCAACAAGCGTTTCCTGTCGGCGTTGCTACTGGCCAACTTCATCCTGGTGCCGTTGCTGGTGTGGGCGTTGACCCGTGGCCTGGTGGAGCGCCCGGCGTTGCTAGTCGGGGCGTTGCTGGTGCTGCTGACGCCGTGTATCGATTACGTGGTGGTGTTTACCCATATCGGTAAGGGCGATTCGCGCTTGATGCTGGCAGCGACGCCGGTGTTGCTGTTGTTGCAGTTGGCGCTTTTGCCGGTGTACCTGGGGTTGATGCTGGGGGCGCAATCGGACGTTGTGGTGGTGGCGGGGCCGTTTGTAGAAGCGCTCCTGTTGTTGATTGTGGTGCCGATGGTTCTGGCGGTGCTGACCACATCGCTGGCGAAAAAATCGGCGATTGTTGGCGCATGGAACAACGCCTGGGCCTGGTTGCCGGTACCGGCCATGGCGCTGGTGCTTCTCGTGGTGATCGGCTCGCAGATTACTTCAGTGGTGCGTGATATCAGTTTGCTGGTGCCGGTGATCCCGGTTTATGTGGGCTTTCTGGTGTTGGCACCGTTGATGGGAATGTTGGCTTCGCGCGTGTTTGCGTTGCCAGCGGCGACCGCGCGGGCAGTGACGTTCAGCGCGTCGACCCGCAATTCGCTGGTGGTGCTGCCCTTGGCGTTGGCGTTGCCGGAAGAGGTGCGCGGCTTGGCTGCCACGGCGGTGATCCTGCAGACCCTTGTAGAACTGATTGGCGAGCTACTCTACATCCGTCTAATCCCGGCACTGGTGTGGCCCGCAGGTCGGTAAACCCAGGATTGTTCGGGTTTGTTCAGGCGCTATTCAGGGATGCGTTCGGCACCATGAGTCGGCGCCCCTTACCTGACAGGTCTATCGATGGATCACCGCAACCGCTTTCGCCTGGAGTCCCTGGGCATTTTCCTGATTGCTTTGTTGTTGTTCACCTTGGGTATCTGGGATCAGCAGCCCCAGGGGTTTGACGGGCGATGGGCGCTGTTCCTGCAAGAAATGTTTCGCCATGGCGCGAGCTTTTCCCCACTACCTATGGGCAGTCTTACGCGGACTATCCTGGTACCGCGACCTTCTTCAGTTTTGTCTTTGCCCGATTGTTCGGTGCGCCCAATCATCTGGCTAATGTCCTGCCCACGGCCCTCGCGTCCGCTGGGGTTGTCGCGCTGATCTACCGCTTGCTGGTCCCTTTGAGTCGCCAGTGGGCGCTGCTGACGGTGCTGCTGACGCTGCTCACCGCGCAGTTGCTCGATAAGTCGCGCTCGGTGTGCCTGGATCAGATGGTGTCGCTGCTATGCGTAGGCAGTTTCTACCTGTTGCACACAGGCGAGCGCCTGGGGTCTCGGCTGCGCCAGTTGGCCGTGTTCCCATTGTTCATCCTGGGGTTCGCGATTCGTGGGCCGTTGGGGCTGATCGAGGTCTGTGGTGTTGTGTGCGTGTACTGGGCGCTGAGCCGTCCGGGGCAGCGGGTCAAGCAGGTGCTGATCCATGGCGTGGTCGGCCTGCTGCTGTTGGCGGCGTGCTGGTGGCTGCTGGTGAAGCTGGCGCGAATCAGCGGTGGCGATGCTTTTGCCGACGAGGTGTTCAAGATGCAAGTCGGTGGGCGCCTCGATGAAAGCGGCGAGCCGTTCTATTTCTACTTCCAGCTGAGTGTGTACCGTTACTTCCCGGTGGTGCCTCTGGCGCTGGCCACGTTGATCGCGCTGCGCCATCGCTGGTCGGAGCGGTTCGTGAATGAAGACGTGCAGATGGTGGTGCGGCTCGGCGCCTGTGGCTTGATGATTTTGCTCGGGTTGTCGGTACCGCACTTCAAGCGTGCCTATTACATCCTGCCGATGGTGCCGCTGTTTGCCGCTGTCGCCGCCTATGGGCTGCTCCAGGCGCAAAACTGGCTCGTTGGCGTGCGTCGGTGTTACGAGTGGCTTGTCGCGGCGCTGCCGGCGTTGTGCGTGGTTGTAGTCTTTGTCTGTCGGCACGGGTGGCAAAAGCACGGTTACTGGCCGGACGTTTCGTTGCCGTTGTTGATCGGCGCCCTGTTGATTCTGCAAGTGACGGCCGTCATCGCCTGGCGCCGTGTAGGTCGACTGGTCTGGCTCAGCGCTGTCGCATTGGTTGCGCAATGGCTGGTGTTGGTGACGGTGGTCGACCCTGCCAAGGACCTGCAATTCGACACCCGCACCTTCGTTGGCCATGTTGAGGCACTGCGTGTCACGCAGCCGGGACCGCTGGTGTTCGTCAATCTCGGCCGGGACACTTGGGCGGTGCGTTACATGATGAACCTGGATCACGACGAGCAGCCGCTGTTTGTCGGGGGCAGCGAGGTTCAGCGGTTGGCCACGTTGCCAAGGCCTGCATGGGTGATCGTGGCGCGCAAGGAGACGGCGTTGCTGGTGGGGACGCCGCTGGAGCATCAGGTGCCGGTATTCAGTGGGCGGTTGAATGACAATCCGTTGATGGTGTTTTTGCTGAAGTGACGGGCTAGGGCCGGCGATGGGGTGATGACAGTCACCCTGGCGCGGCTCAATAAATCGCAGCCAACAAAACCCGCACTAGGCGGGTTTTTTGTGTGTTTCAGATGGCGCTGGCACCACCTAAAACTAATTAGTGGTGCCCAGAGACGGAATCGAACCGCCGACACGGGGATTTTCAATCCCCTGCTCTACCGACTGAGCTATCTGGGCAACGGGGCGCATTAAACGGGTTTTTCAGGGGGTCGTCAAGCAAGGTTTCAAAAAATATTTAATTATTACCGTCGCTTACGTGCCGACCCCGGTTTTTGATCAATTATTGAGCAGGCGGCACGTAACCGTCGGCCTTGGCGTAATCCTCGCCGGAAAAGAACTTGTCCATCTCGCCTGCCAAATATTTGCGGTCTTCGGCGTTCATCATGTTCAGGCGTTTTTCGTTGATCAGCAGGGTCTGGTGTTTCAGCCAGTCGGCCCAGGCTTTGGCAGAGACGTGGTCGTAGATGTCCTGGCCCTTGGCGCCCGGATACGGAGGGCGCTCCAAGGCTGGCAGTTCTTCTTTGTACTTGCGGCACATTACGGTGCGGGTCATGACGACACTCCTGCATTCAATACGTCGGCCGCGCGCTTCAGCAGTTTTTTTACCGGGGCGGCAAGGCCCAGGCGCGGCGGGGTGGCGAGGTTATACCAGAGCCAGTCGGCCTCGGCCACGTGATGGGCGGATTCCTCGACCTGGACCAGCCAGGGTTCGATCGCCAGTTGGAAATGGCTGAAGGTGTGGATCAACCCCGGCAGCTCCTGTTGCTTGCCCAGTTCCAATGCGTGCTGGTGGGCGAGGTGTTCCAGGTCTTGCAGGTCGTCCAATTCCGGCAAGCTCCACAGTCCACCCCATAGCCCTGTCGATGGGCGGCGGTAAAGCAGGATCGCGCCCTCGGCATTCGCCAGCATGGGCATCAGCGTGCGCTTCTGGGGGATGGTCTTGCGCGGCTTGGGGATGGGGTAGCGTGTCTCCAGGCCGAGCATGTGGGCTTCGCAGCCTTTTTCCAGCGGGCACAGCAGGCAGCTGGGTTTGCTGCGGGTGCAGAGGGTGGCGCCCATGTCCATCATCGCCTGGGTGTAGGCGTTGACGCGGTCGTGTGGCGTGAAGCGATCTGCGGTCGCCCACAGCTGCTTGGCAACCTTGGGTTCGCCCGGGTAGCCCTCCTGGGCGGTAAAGCGTGCCAGCACGCGCTTGACGTTGCCGTCGAGGATCGGTGCGCGCAGGCCCATGCTCAGGCTGGCGATTGCGCCGGCGGTGGACAGGCCAATGCCTGGCAATTCGGTGAGCTTTTCCACATCCCTGGGAAATTCGCCGCCGTACTCGGCCACGACAATTTTCGCGGTCTTCTGCAGGTTGCGCGCCCGGGTGTAATAACCCAGGCCCGTCCACAGGTGCAGTACTTCATCTTCGGGCGCGGCGGCCAGGGCTTCGACCGTCGGCAAGGAGGCCATGAACCGGTCGAAGTAATTGAGCACGGTGCTCACCTGGGTCTGTTGCAGCATGATCTCCGAGACCCACACCCGGTAGGGCGTGATGCCCTGTTGCCAGGGCAGGTCATGGCGACCGTGGCGGTCGTACCAGTCCAGTACCGCCGTTGAAAACTGCTCGTTTCTCATCGCTTGAACAGGCCTTTCAAAGCATCTTTGAGTTGTGGATTAACCTTGTCGAGTTTCTCTTCCAGCTTCTCGCTGAGCTTGTTGCCAGCAGCCTTGATCGCCACTTGGCTCAGGCCGTCCTTGTCCAGGCGGCACGCCTTTGCACCCAGCTCCAGCGGGCCGCGACAGCGCAGCGGGACTTCGATGTTCTGGAAGTTGGAGCCTACTTGGCAGGCAGGGTCCGGTACGTCGCGCTGGTCACCTTCGACGATGATGCCGACGCGGTAATCCATGCCCAGCACGCGCAGGTCGACGTCACCGTTGCCGTTTACCGTCAGCCCTGGGATGCGCACTTTAAGGTCCGGGTTGCTGGCTACGCCGTTACGGAAGGTCAGGTTGCCCTTCAACTCCTGGAATGGCGTGTCCTTGCCCTGCGGCGTGGTGCTCAAGGTCTTGCGGTTGAGCAGGGCGATACCGGTGCACAGTTGCTGTTCGAGGTTGGCGTTGAGCAGCACGCCGTTATTGATCACAAAGCTGGCAGTGCCGTTGAGGCTGTCGATCAGGGCTTTTTGGCTGTTGCCACGGCCGCTGAGATTGCTGTCGAGGGTGATCTGGCCCTTCACTGGCGGCGTTTGCCCTTGGGCTTGCAGGATCCGTTCGACCGGCACTTGCTTGATGTGGGTTTGCAGCGCCAGCACGGGAATATCCTGGCGCACGTCGAGGTTGCCGTTAGCCTGGAAAGTACCGTTGTAAAGACCGCCGCTGAGGGTGTCGAGCTTGAGCTGGCCATCAATGCCGGACGCTTTCAGCGCAGCGTTCTGGATTGGCAACTTGCTCAAGGTCAGTTGGCCGAAGGAGAGGTCGGCGTTCACGTCCAGCGTGCGCAGGCGAGGCAATGGCAACAGTTTGTCGGTGCTCCAGGCGCCTTTGGTCGGGGCATCCGGCAGCGGGGTGGTGCCACCGGCGGCCATGGCGCCAGCCTCGCTGTTCTGGACTTCGGCCTGACGTGCGGCGGCCGCGCCCTTGGCGGATTCGGACTTGGCCGGCAGGTAGTTGTCAGCGTTGAAGGTGTCGCCCTTGAGCTGGACTCGCAGCGACTGCTTGGCAAAGTCGTCCACGGCGAGGCGACCCGTGAAGGTGCTGCCGTCGAGTTTCAGGTTCAAGTCTTCAAAGGCCGCGCTGGTCGGCGTGCCGGTGAGGCGGCTGACCAGCTCGACCTTGCTCAGGCTGCCTTCGGCCATGGGCGGCAGCGGATGGCCAACGCTGTCGAGGAACTTGGCCAGGTCAAACTGGGCGATGGACAGGGCGCCGCTGAATTGCGGGGTCTTGTCCAGGTTGTTGACCTTCAATTCGCCCAAGGCACGCAGTTGGTTGGCCGAGAGTTTCAGGTTGGTCCACTCGGCGATATTCGCCGCTTGGTCCACCAGCAACTGGCCTTGGGTGGAGAAGCTCACGGTCTTGCCTTGCAGCGGCTCGCCCGTGGCTTCGCCGGTGATCTTCATGTCTTCGAACTGGTAGCGCTTGAGGGCGCGCTGGATGCGCAGGTTACCGTTGAGCTCGGTCTTGATGCGCATCACCGGCTGGTTGCTGCCGAAGAAGGCGGTGAGTTTTACCGGAATGCTGGCGCCTTCGTGCACGGCGCCAGCGCTCAACTGAATGCTTTCGGCGCTGAACTGCTTGCCGGTCTGCTCGTCGTTGTATTCAACGCGGGCGTTGTTGATGGTCAGGCTGTCGATGTCCAGGCGAATCGGCTTGGATGGTTTTTCAGGCTCGTCGGCCGGTTGTTCCACCGTGGCGGGAGTGCCGGCAGACGTCTGGGTCACGTTCTTGCCGATGTCCTCCCAGTTGCCATGGCCTTGCTTGTCGCGGTTGAGGCGCAGGTTCAGGCCCTCGACGCGCACGTCGCTCATCTGCACTTCACGGCGCAGCAGCGGCAGCACGCGGACCGACAGGCCGAGCATCTGCAGGTCGGCGAACGGTTGGGTTGGATTGGTCAGGGTCGCCACGCTGGCTTCGTGCAGCTCCAGGCCGAGCCAGGGAAACAGGCTCCAGCCGATGTCGCCATTGAGCGTCAGCTCGATGTGGGCCTTGTCGCGGGCAATCTGGCGAATCTCGTCTTTATAGTCGTTGGGATCGAAGAGATGGGTCAGGGCAAAGCCCAGAGCCACAATGATCAGCAACAGCCCGAGAAGTACCAGACCCAGGATTTTGCCGAACGCTTTCATGGGCGAGTCCTTGTATGTCGATTTCAAAATTTAGCCGCAGAGTATAACGCCGCTAACCGTACGTCAGTTCGCAGATCGTTACATTGTATCCAGCCCCAGCAAAACGGGAATTTGGCGTCAAACAAAACAGATATTCCGAAAAAGGTGATATCAGTTTGGTTTTTCTGTCATCCGCAGGTGCTAATCTGCGCCGGTTCGTCTGCCTTCTGCGACATAGCGTCGCGCTCAAATGGAGCTTTACTCAAAACAACGGCCAACGCTCTGCGTGCAAGGCCGAGGGAGAGAGCGCCTGACGGACACATACTAACAACTGGGGGAAACACCAATGAGCACTAGCACTGCGGCAGCTTCAACTGCCGCGCAGCCTGCTTTCCTGTCCAAGGAACGCATTATCGCCAAGCCCGGGTTCAACCGCTGGCTGGTTCCACCGGCCGCGCTGGCCATCCACCTGTGCATCGGCATGGCCTACGGTTTCTCGGTGTTCTGGCTGCCGCTGTCCAAGGCACTGGGCGTCACCAAGCCGGTCGCCTGCGCGCCGGACATGAGCTTCATCGCACAAGTCTTCTCGTCCCAATGCGACTGGCCCATCTCCATGCTGGGCTGGATCTACACCCTGTTCTTCATCTTCCTGGGCTGCTCGGCAGCGATCTGGGGCGGTTGGCTGGAACATGCCGGGCCGCGTAAGGCTGGCGTTGTATCGGCATTGTGCTGGTGTGGCGGTCTGTTGATCTCGGCGTTGGGCATCTATACCCACCAGATCTGGCTGATGTGGATCGGCTCCGGGGTCATTGGCGGTATCGGCCTGGGCCTGGGCTATATCTCGCCCGTGTCGACCCTGATCAAGTGGTTCCCGGACAAGCGCGGCATGGCTACCGGCATGGCGATCATGGGCTTCGGCGGCGGCGCGATGGTAGGCGCCCCGTTGGCAGCGGCATTGATGGGCCACTTCGCTACGCCAACCAGCGTAGGCGTGTGGCAGAGCTTCCTGGTGATGGCCGCGATCTACTTCGTGTTCATGATCGGCGGCGCACTGTCCTATCGTGTTCCGCCAACCGGTTGGAAGCCTGAGGGCTGGACCGCGCCGGCGAAAAAAGCCAGCAACGCGATGATCACCCACCGTCACGTCCACGTGAATGTGGCGTGGAAAACCCCGCAATTCCGCCTGGTCTGGCTGGTGCTGTGCCTGAACGTATCTGCCGGTATTGGCATCCTCGGCATGGCTTCGCCGCTGCTGCAGGAAGTATTCGGCGGCAAGTTGCTGGGTGTGGATGTGCCGTTCGGTCAACTGGATGCCGGTCAATTGGCCTCCATCGCGGCTATCGCTGCGGGCTTCACTGGGTTGCTGAGCCTGTTCAACATCGGTGGCCGGTTCTTCTGGGCGTCGTTCTCCGACTACCTGGGCCGTAAAAACACTTACTTTGTGTTCTTTGCCCTGGGTTTTGCCCTGTACGCGCTGATCCCGAACCTTGGCCACCTGGGCAACGTTTCGCTGTTCGTGGCGGCGTTCTGCATCATCCTGTCGATGTACGGCGGTGGTTTTGCGACCGTGCCGGCGTACCTGGCCGACCTGTTCGGCACGCAGATGGTGGGCGCGATCCACGGTCGCCTGCTCACCGCTTGGGCGGCTGCGGGTGTATTGGGCCCGGTATTGGTGAACTACCTGCGTGAATATCAACTGAGCATCGGCGTTGAACGCGCTGCCGCTTACGACATCACCTTGTATATCCTCGCCGGCCTGCTGGTGCTGGGTTTCATCTGCAACTTGCTGGTGCGTCCGGTAGCCGACAAGTACTTCATGACCGACGCCGAACTGGCGGCTGAGCAAGCGCTGGGTCATGACAAAGGGGCTGACGCCACCACTTCGCTGGAGTGGAAAGCGGCTTCCGGTAGCGTGCCATTGGCAATTGCCGCCTGGCTGGTGGTCGGTATTCCGTTGGCGTGGGGTGTGTGGGTGACCCTGCAAAAAACCGCGGTACTGTTCCACTGATACACAGAGCCTCTCACGCATTGTGAGAGGCCCCGGTACTAGTCCTGCTTCTTGTCTGGCAAGGGCTTGCTGGAAGCGCCACGCCATGGGATCCGCTGGAACCATGGCCGTGGCACTGGTGCACGATCACCCGCAGGGCGCGTGCGTAATCCATCACCAAACCGGGCGTCCAGGCCATCGTCATTGCGCGCTTGCGCACTTGCGCGGCAATCCACAGCTCAGGCATGAGCAGGGTCTGCAGCACCGAACGCCAACGTCGCGACCGTTCCGACAACACCCCATCCATCGACGCTTCCAGGGCAAATGCCACGCTGCTTGAGCAGTTGCGGTAGGTCAGGTTGTAGGTGGCTTGCCGACGATAGTTGTTCGAGAACTCGACCAAGGCCTTGCGGCTGTACTGGTGGAACACGATCTTGCGGTCCGAATCGCACCAGTTGGCCACTTCGGTGGCGTAGTCCGGCAGGAAGGTCCCAGGCACGTCGTTGTTGCGGGTCGCCTTGAGGATGCGGAAGAACTCCGACGGTGAACGGTCGATGTCGGCGACCGGGTACAGGCTCAAATACACCGATGGCGACAGCTCAATGGCCGCGTGACCGGTTGAAATCACACCCTGCGCATCCACCGCGGCAATGTAGCGATTGATGATCGGGCGGGGGATTGTGGCCGCGCTGGCCGTGCCTTCTGGTGTCCAGATATGCACCACCAGAGGGTCGTTGCCAGGTGCCTCTGGCTCGGGCTGTTCCGGCTGTGGTTCTTCGGGGGCTGCTTTTGAAGTCCGACAACAGGTCTCGGGGCGCCAGCAATTCAAAGGTCGAGGTGCCGTGGCGCAAGCGCTGTACGCGACGAGCGATACGCACGGTATTCAAGCCGCTGACAATCATCAGTGCCCCGAGGAAAAACGACACGGTTGCGCTGTTGCTGATCGGGTAGGGGCTCACCAGCAGCACGGCGAACACCACCTGCACGCCACCGCTCAGCAGCGCCCAACGCCAGCGTGGAAACCGCACCACCCAGGCCGAAGTGATCGCCAGCAAGCCGATCACAAAGTAGGTAAAGCCAAAGATGATCGCCAGCAGCAGGTTGCTGTAGACCTTGTCGGCCAGGATCAGCACCGCCACGAAAAAGCAGATGCCGCCCTTGAAGAACAGCACCGCGCGTTGCGTGCCGACGCCGCTGGACGCCACGCTCAGGGTCACAATGCTTTCCAGCAGCAACAGCAGCCCGAACGCGCGCAGCGGGAAGTACAACTCGCCATCCAGCCCGTCGATCATGACGCCCAGGCCCAGCGCGCCCCAGACGATGCCGACCAGTCCGAGAAACCAGAATTTGGAACGGACGAATTCAACGCCGAACAGCAGTAAAGCAATCTGAATCATGAACACACTCGTACAGGTAAACGCGAATTGCCAACGATAAAAAATCAGGAATAACGGCTGGTTTGCCAGTTGCCGACAATCACTTGTCCCGTCGCATCCCTAAGGGCACCGGGGCTCTGGTCGTAGAGGGTGAGCCAGTCACCGTTGCCCTTGTCGATGCGAAAGGCCAGCGACGACGCACGCAGGCCGACGTCCGCAGACCAATGGCGTTCGAGCTTGTCGCGATCTTCCGGGTGCACACGGTTCAGCACGTGCTGCACGGTGTTCATCGGCAGCGTGCCAACGTCCAGCAACGTCGCCAGGTTGTCATCCCACAGAATCTCGCCCGTGCCGGGGTGCAGTTGGTACATCACGCCTTCACCCGGCAGCCGCCCGGTTTCCGGGTCGTAGGGCTTGTTGGATTGGGTCATCAGGCGCACGGCTACCACCAGCAGCGCGGTGATCGACAGGTAACTTTGCGCCAACAACAAAGGCTCGCCTTCCAGCAGGCCGGGCACATAGAACGGGCCGGTCTTCTGGTCGGTGTAATTGACCACGATGCTGCCCAGCACCAGCAGCGCCAGGGAGCCGCCGGGACTGCGCCAGGCCACGCAGACCGCGAGCGTCAGCGCGATGGGCAGGCACGCCAGGAGGAAATACACCGCCGCACCGGCGTCGGTGTCCAGGATGCTGGTGAGCCAACCCGGCGGGGCCCCGAAGATGTACCAGGTGTTCAGTGCCAGAAGCAGAAGGCACAGGCCGCCGGCGGCTTTTTCCCGCGCCGAGGTGGGGAAGTCGCGCAGGTTGCTGTTCAGCACGTTCATCACCACCACCGTCGCGAAGAACACGCCGTTGACGCCGGACATCCAGTTGCTCAGGAACGTGTGTTGCGAAGCCTCCCCGGCCAGTAACAACCAGGTTTTCCTGATCAGCGCCTGGGCGCCACACACCGCTACCGTTGCCAACAGCCACAAGACGATGGCATGCACGTCATCGCCCCGCCGCGCGAAGTGGCGCACCAGCCAGGCGATGGCCACCGAACCCGCCAGCGCCACTGCTGAAAACGCGAGGGTGGGCAACAAGGCATGCCACCCGTGTTCGCCCAGCAGCACTCTTGCGGCCAGCAGCGCCACGAACAGCATCGGCCAGTGGTTGCGCTGGGAACTCAGGAACGCCGACACCGAAACGCCGGCCGGGAACCAGATAATCGCCATGTTCGAGACGGGATCTTCAAAGGCCAGCGAAGCAACGCCGGACACGTAGTAGACCAGGGCCCACAGGAAAAGCACGCCAGTGCGCCGTAAGGCGTTCGGTATCGTCACGGTTCAGTATTCATCAGGTTTAGACGTTGAGTTTATGGTACAGCGAAGCCGTCATGGGGTTCCGGGTAATTGTTTGGCGTGCACCATCCTGGAGCGTCTGGTTGTATGCACATGTCTAACACCGGCACTCCATCAGTCTTATCCCCTTCGATGTTTCTGTTTGGCGCCCGCGCCCCTATAATGGCTGCCTTTTTCGCCCAATGATTTTGCGGAGCTGGTGATGGCCGAACGTAAGGCGTCCGTCGAGCGCGACACTCTGGAAACCCAGATCAAAGCCTCGATCAACCTGGATGGCACCGGAAAGGCCCGATTTGATATCGGTGTACCTTTTCTTGAGCACATGCTGGACCAGATCGCCCGTCACGGGCTGATCGACCTGGATATCGTCAGCAAGGGCGACCTGCATATCGACGACCACCACACCGTGGAGGATGTCGGTATCACCCTCGGTCAGGCGTTTGCCAAGGCCATCGGCGACAAAAAAGGCATCCGTCGCTACGGCCACGCCTATGTCCCACTGGACGAAGCGCTGTCGCGTGTGGTCATCGACTTCTCCGGCCGCCCAGGCCTGCAGATGCACGTGCCGTACACCCGCGCCACCGTGGGCGGCTTTGACGTCGACCTGTTCCAGGAATTTTTCCAGGGTTTCGTCAACCACGCGCTTGTCAGCCTGCACATCGACAACCTGCGCGGCACCAACACCCACCACCAGATCGAAACCGTGTTCAAGGCTTTCGGCCGCGCACTGCGCATGGCGGTTGAGCTCGATGACCGCATGGCCGGGCAGATGCCTTCGACCAAGGGCGTCCTGTAATGCAGACGGTCGCGGTTATCGATTACGGCATGGGTAACCTGCACTCGGTGGCCAAGGCCCTCGAACACGTAGGTGCCGGCAAGGTGCTGATCACCAGCGATGCACAGGTGATTCGCGAAGCTGACCGGGTGGTATTCCCCGGCGTCGGCGCGATTCGCGATTGCATGGCCGAGATCCGCCGCCTGGGCTTTGACAGCCTGGTGCGCGAGGTCAGCCAGGACCGTCCGTTTCTCGGCATCTGCGTGGGCATGCAAGCCTTGCTCGACAGCAGTGAAGAGAACGACGGTGTCGACTGCATCGGCCTGTTCCCGGGCCAGGTGAAGTTCTTCGGCAAGGACCTGCACGAGGACGGCGAACACCTGAAAGTCCCGCACATGGGCTGGAACGAAGTGCGCCAGACCGTGGATCACCCGCTGTGGCACGACGTGCCGGACATGGCGCGTTTCTACTTCGTGCACAGCTACTACATCGCCGCCGGTAAGCCGGGCCAGGTGGTGGGTGGCGGGCACTACGGCGTCGACTTCGCCGCCGCGCTGGCCGAAGGTTCGCGCTTTGCCGTGCAGTTCCATCCGGAGAAGAGCCATACCCATGGCCTGCAATTGCTGCAGAACTTCGCCGCCTGGGATGGGCGCTGGTAAATGAGCCGCAAGCCGAAGTTGCCGGTCTTGAACCTCACGCCCGAACAGGAGAGTGAGGCTACCCTCAAGATCAAGCGTTTCATGGAAGATCGCTTCGAGCTGAAGCTGGGTTCGTTCGAGGTCGCCGAGATCCTCGAACTGTTCACCACCGAAGTTGCTCCGCACTATTACAACAAGGCGATTTTCGACACGCAGACGCTCCTTAAAGAAAGGTTCGAAAGCATCGAAAGCGACTTGTGGTCGCTTGAGAAACCCTGATTTCCCAAGCATTGCTGAATATCGAATAAGGTTTGCCAGATGCTGATTATCCCCGCTATCGATCTCAAGGACGGCGCCTGCGTACGTCTGCGCCAAGGCCGCATGGAAGACTCCACCGTGTTCTCCGATGACCCGGTTAGCATGGCTGCCAAATGGGTAGAAGGAGGCTGCCGTCGCCTGCATCTGGTGGACTTGAACGGCGCCTTCGAAGGCCAACCGGTCAACGGCGAGGTGGTTACCGCCATCGCCAAGCGTTACCGAACCTGCCGATCCAGATCGGCGGCGGTATTCGCTCGCTGGAAACCATCGAGCACTACGTCAAGGCAGGCGTGAGCTACGTGATCATCGGCACCAAGGCGGTGAAAGACCCGGCCTTTGTCGCCGAAGCGTGCCGCGCGTTCCCTGGCAAGGTCATCGTTGGCCTGGACGCCAAGGACGGTTTCGTCGCCACCGACGGCTGGGCCGAAATCAGCACCGTGCAGGTGATCGACCTGGCCAAGCAGTTCGAAGCCGACGGCGTGTCTGCCATCGTTTATACCGACATTGCCAAAGACGGCATGATGCAGGGCTGCAACGTACCGTTCACCGCTGCGTTGGCGGCGGCTACCAGGATCCCGGTGATTGCATCCGGTGGTATCCACAACCTGGGTGACATCAAGTCGCTGCTGGACGCCAAGGCGCCGGGCATCATCGGCGCCATCACCGGTCGTGCGATCTACGAAGGTACCCTGGACGTTGCCGAAGCCCAGGCTTACTGCGACGCCTACAACGGCTGAGGACTGACCATGGCGCTGGCCAAACGCATCATCCCTTGCCTGGACGTCGACAACGGTCGCGTGGTCAAGGGCGTCAAGTTCGAGAACATCCGCGACGCCGGCGACCCGGTGGAAATTGCCCGTCGCTACGATGAGCAGGGTGCCGACGAGATTACCTTCCTCGACATCACCGCCAGCGTCGACGGCCGCGACACCACATTGCATACCGTGGAGCGCATGGCCAGCCAGGTCTTTATCCCGCTGACCGTGGGCGGTGGCGTGCGCACCGTGCAAGACATCCGCAACCTGCTCAATGCCGGCGCGGACAAGGTTTCGATCAACACCGCCGCCGTGTTCAACCCGGAGTTTGTCGGCGAGGCCGCGCAGCACTTTGGCTCGCAATGCATCGTGGTGGCCATCGACGCCAAGAAGGTTTCCGGCCCGGGCGAAACCCCGCGCTGGGAAATCTTCACCCACGGCGGTCGCAAGCCGACCGGCCTCGACGCGGTGGAGTGGGCGATGAAGATGGAAGGCCTGGGCGCCGGTGAAATCCTGCTGACCAGCATGGACCAGGACGGCATGAAAAACGGCTTCGACCTCGGCGTGACCCGCGCCATCAGTGATGCACTGGGCATTCCGGTGATCGCCTCGGGTGGCGTCGGCAACCTGCAACACCTGGCCGACGGCGTGATCGAAGGCCACGCCAGTGCAGTGCTGGCGGCGAGTATTTTCCACTTTGGCGAATACACCGTTCCCGAGGCCAAGGCCTACATGGCCGCGCGCGGTATCGTCGTTCGCTAAACGCTGCTGGACACCATGGCAGGCGCGGGGCACTCTCTGCGCTTGCCATGGATTTCGGTAACCTTCATGTTCAAACACTTGCTGCTTGCCCTCGCCAGTACGTCCATCCTCCTGGTGGGTTCGGCCCACGCTGAGGAACCGTCCGGCACCGCCCTGGTGTTGCTGACGGAAAACTTCCCGCCGTACAACATGGCGAAAAACGGCAAGAACTTCGCCAAAGAAGAGAACATCGAAGGCATCGCCGTGGACATCGTGCGCGAGACCTTCAAGCGCGCCGGCATCTCCTACAACCTAACCCTGCGTTTCCCTTGGGAGCGCATCTACAAGCTCGCCCTGGAAAAACCCGGCTACGGCGTATTCGTGATGGCGCGCCTGCCTGACCGGGAGGCGCTGTTCAAATGGGTTGGCCCCATCGGCCCGGACGATTGGGTGATGCTGGCGAAAGCCGACAGCAAGATCGAGTTGGCCGACCTTGAGCAAGCACGGCGCTACAAGATCGGTGCCTATAAGGGCGATGCCATCGCCGAGACCTTGGAGAAGCAGGGGCTCAACCCGATTGTTGCGCTGCGTGACCAGGACAACGCGCAAAAGCTGGTGGATGGCCAGATCGACTTGTGGGCTACCGGTGATCCGGCGGGCCGTTACCTGGCCCGCCAGGTCGGGGTGACCCAACTGAAAACTGTCTTACGTTTCAACAGCGCCCAGCTGTACCTGGCCCTGAACAAAGACGTGCCCGATGAAGTGGTCGCCAAGCTTCAGGCGGCACTTGATCAGTTACGGGGCGAGGGTGTCGTCGATCGGATCATGGCCGGATACCTCTAGCTCAGGTTCTGCTGGAGGCGCTTGCTGGAGGGCGGGCATCTCTTCCGGCAATGGTTTGGCTTCGGGGGATTCGCTCATATACACCTGGTCGCCATTGGTATAGATCACCGTGCCCGACACTTGGCTGTCGTCCTGGCGCAGCAGACGGAACTCACTCTGTATCAAGTACGCCGCCACGGCTTTCTTTGGCGGGACGTAAGTGATGATTTCCAGCGGCGAAGATTGTGTCCAGCCTTTCGCAGTACGTTGGGTGTGGGTGAAGTTCCGATCCAGATGTGCCGAGAAGCTCAACTCGAAGGCATTCGCGCGCGCGGGCCACTCTTTATACAGGTCAATGCTCGTGTTAGCCGTCAGGGCCCAGGCGTTCCATCCCGCTTCGCCTTTGGTGGCTGTCCACATGAAAGGCTGGCTGGTCGCCTCTGTGTTGTGCCCAAAGCCTGCAAAAGATGACGATCCGTGCGCTCAAGCCTGTAAACCGGCGACGATTGCAGCTGTTCGATCGCCGCCAATTCGGGGTCTTTTACGCAGAACCAGGGCAGTTCGCAGACATGGGACGTGGACGTGGTTTCATCCGGCGCCGGGCTTTCGTGCCCGGTGAGGGCGGGCGGTGGGGGAGCGGGTTGAATTGCGCGGTCAGTTCCAGGCGCAGCGAATAGGTGACAAGGCCCTTTTGGAGTAGCTGTCAGTGCCAACGAACGTGCCGGGGGCCAGATAGAGCTCGCCGGCGGATGCATCGGGCGCATTAACAGACCAGATACTCAAATCGTTGTCAGAGCCGCTGCCCTTGTCATCCCATAGCAGCTTACCGACCTGGGAGGCCACGACCAGGTCTTCGCGAACACAGCGCACGGCCTGGGTCGAGGGTTTGTCGTAATCCACGCCGTGCACCAGCCCCATCGCGACATAGCCTTCTGGCGGCACTGGACGCCAAATGGACGCGTCGTTTCGTGCGCCCGATCCTTTATCGTGCCACACCAACTGATAATCGAGCGGTGGGCGCAGGGCGGTACCATCAATGTTGTTGACGTCGCTGACCACTGCAACGACTTTGCGATTGTTGATATTGCGATAGTGGTCGACCGCAACATCCCCCAGGGGAAAAAACGAAATCAGTGCATTGGATGCTGAGCTGGGGCGCCAGAGACCGACGGCTTTGTGCGCACCAGATGTCTTGTCGCTCCACACAGGCAGAAACTCGCTGGTAAAGCTGATTAGCAGATCTTTATATTGCAAAGGCTTCATGGAGGGCTCTCCAGTTGATTGGAGCTTCAACTATCGAGCAGTGCGTGCGGGGCCGAGCGGTATCTATCTGTGCGCGGGCACGTAGGTGCCGTTTTTTCCATGTGCAGCCATCGCCTGATTGCTGCGCACGCTGATCATCAACTTGATATCAATCCAGTCGACGCCCTGGGCCTTGAGCTTGGGCAATTCACGTTCGAGCACCGCCAGCGTCTGTGGATAAGGGTGACCGATCATCACCGCCGAACCTTGCTTATGGGCCAACTTGATTGCTGTCTGCAATTGGGTGGTGATGGCGGCTTCGGTGCGTTCGTCATCGAGGAACACATCCCGCGAGACATGGGCCAACCCGATCTTCTGGGCTTCGGCCGCCGCGACGGTCTGCGCGCTGGTGCGGCTGTCGACGAAAAACTTGTTGCGTCGCTGCAGTTCGGCCATCAGCCAGGCCATCGCTTGCGGCTGGGCGGTCATGCGGCTGCCCATATGATTGTTGATGCCGGCGGTGTAGGGCACGGCCTTGAAGGCGGCTTCCAGGCGTTTGCCGAGTTCTTCGATGGGCAGGTCGGGGTGCCAGGCAAACGGGCCGGTGGCCGGGTCCATGGGCATGTGCAGGATCACGATCTTGCCGGCCTTGTGGGCTTCGCGGGCAAACTCGGCGGCGTGGGGGTGTCGGGCATGATCGCCGTGGTCACAGGACCAGGCAGGGCCAACACGCGACGATCCCGAGGCAGGTTTTGCCCGAGGTCGTCGATGATGAGGGTCAGGTAGGCTTTATGAGGTTCGCCGGCAGGGGCCGCGTGGGCGACCCCTGCCAGGCTGCAAAGCACAGCGATGATCAGGGCAAAACGCATATCAACGGCTGCGAGTAATGCTCAAGCCCTTGAGCAGGCTCAGCGCCTGGGCCAGTTGATAGTCATCGTCCTGCGGCATCGGCTTGGCTTTGGTGCCGCTGCCGGTTGGCTGGTCGGCACCGCCGTTGCCATTGCCCAGGTGACCTTGCAGGTCCGCCTCTTTGTAGTACTCGCCATCGGACTCGCTGGTGATCTTGGCCTTGCGCACTTCGATGTCCGGCACGATGCCCTGGGCCTGGATCGAGCGGCCGTTTGGCGTGTAGTACAGCGCCGTGGTGATTTTCAGCGCGCGATCATTGTTCAGCGGCAACACGGTTTGCACCGAGCCTTTACCGAAGCTGGTGGTGCCCATCAGCACGCCGCGCTTCTGGTCTTGCAGGGCGCCGGCGACGATTTCCGACGCCGAGGCGCTGCCGCCGTTGATCAGCACGGCCAGTGGCACGCCTTCGCTGAGGTCGTTGCCGGTGGCCGAGAACCGCAGCTCGGAGTTGGCGATACGGCCCTTGGTGTACACGATCAGGCCTTTGGTAATGAAGTGATCGACCACTTCCACCGCTGCCTGCAGCACGCCGCCTGGGTTGTTACGCAGGTCCAGCACGATGCCGTTAAGCTTCTTGCCGTTGTCTTTACGCAGCTTGGCCAGGGCCTTGGCCACTTCGTCGCCGGTCTTGACCTGGAATTGGGTAATACGGATGTAGCCGTAGCCGGACTCCAGCAACTGGCTCTTCACGCTCTTGACCGTGATGGTCGCGCGGGTCAGCGTCACGTCGAACGGCGTGCCGCCGTCGCGTACTAGGGTCAGGGTGATTTTTTGGCCGATCTTGCCGCGCATCTTGTCGACGGCTTCGGTCATGGTCTGGCCGCGCGTTGGCTGGCCATTGATCTTGACGATAAAGTCGCCGGCCTGAATACCGGCCTTAGACGCTGGGGTGTCGTCGATGGGTGATACGACCTTGACGTTGCCGTCCTCGGAGCCGACTTCGATGCCCAAGCCGCCGAATTCACCGCTCGTGCTTTCCTGCAGCTCGGCGAAATCTTCCGGGCCCAGGTAGGCGGAGTGCGGATCAAGGTTGCTGAGCATGCCCTTGATGGCATTCTCCAGCAGGGTCTTGTCGTCTACGGGTTCGACATACGCGGCCTTGATGCGGTCCATGACCTCGGCAAAGGTGCGCAGCTCGTCCAGCGGCAGCGGCGCCTTGGTGGTCGCGGCGCTCGCAGCGGGTGCGGCTGGGGCGGCCTGGTCGGCAAACGCCAGCGGCGCACCGATCACCAGGGCGATGGTCAGGGCCAGCGAAGTGAGGCGGGACAAATGCAGCATGTCGAACGAACTCCTAATGTAGATGCGGCCCTATCCTTGGGAACGGCACCATTGTGCAGGATCGCTCGGGCGACCCTGCTGACGAATAGCGAAGTACAGCGCCGGGGTGTCCTGGCCACCACTGTTACCGACAGTGGAGATGGATTCACCGGCTTTTACAACATCACCTGCCGACTTGAGTAAAGTCTGATTGTGGCCGTAAAGGCTCAAATAGCCATTACCGTGGTCAAGAATCACCAACAAACCGGCGCCCCGCAACCAATCGGCAAACACCACGCGCCCACCATGAACGGCATGCACCTGGCTGCCGGCGGAGGCGCTGATCATCACGCCATCCCATTTCGCACGGGTGTCATCGCCACGGGTTTCCCCAAAGCGTGCCAGTAATCGACCATCAACTGGCCATGGAAGTTTGCCGCGTGCTGAAGCAAAGGGCCGCCGAAGTTCTCGCCGGCACTGGAAACCAGCGGGCCAGGGGCTGCATGCGCCGGTTTACGCGGTGCCGGGGCGTCCGAGGTGGCTGCCAGTTCGGCCTCACGCTGGCGCTTTTTTTCGGCCTCCTGCTGGGCGATCAGCGCTTTTGCCGCGCTTCTTCGGCCTCACGTGCCTGGCGAGCCAGGGTTTCTTCGATGGTCTTGAGCACTTTGGCCAGGTCGGCCTGGTCTTGCTCGCGGGCCTGCAGCTTGGCGTCACGGGCCTTTACGTCGTCATTGAGCTTGGCCAGGGCCAGTTGGCGTTCCTTGCGCACCTTGTCCAGTTCGTCACGCTGGGCGTTGAGGGCGGTTTTCTGGTCTTCCAGCTGCGATTGCTGGTTGGCGATTTCCTGCTCGACATTGACCAACTGGCGCAGCGTCTCGTTGAAGCTTTTCAATTGCTCCAGGCGAGCCTTGCTCAGGTAGTCGTAGTAAGTGAGGGTGCGGGCGAATTTTTCCGGGTTCTGCTGGTTGAGCAGCAGCTTGAGGTATTCCTGGCGGCCGCTCTGGTAGGCGGCGCGAGCCTGGATCGCGATCAGGCGTTGCTGTTCAACGCGTGCGCTCTGGAGTTTTTTTTTCTCAGCGTCGAGTCGCTCCAGTTCCGACTCGCTCTTCTTTAATTCTTTTGCAGCTCCTGGACCTGCTTCTCCAGCTTGCCCATCTCGGTTTCCGTGCCGCGCAGGTCTTTCTGCACCCCGGATTTCTCTTCCTGGAGCTTGCCGAGCAGTTTTTTCAGCTCGGTAATGTCCTGACGCGTAGCGTCCAACTGTTGTTGGGTTTGTGCGCGCTCATCGGCAAACGCCGGTTGGAGCAGGCAGACAAGAGCGAGGGTAATCAAGGCGCGAAGCATAGAGGCGGGCGACACCAGGGAAATGGACGGCCTAGTATGCCCGCCAACTGCGGCAAAAAAACGCCCAATTCGGGCTGGGGGCAAGATAGCTGCCGAGTGGCGAGGGTATGGCTAAAAGACATCTCTGAAAGCTGTGCAAAACAAATGTGGGAGCGGGCTTGCTCGCGAATGCGGTGTGTCAGTCGCCGAAAATATCGGCTGAACTACCGCATTCGCGAGCAAGCCCGCTCCCACACTGGTTTTGTGGTGCGCTTTGGATCAGACCAGAATCGAAGTGCCGGTCATCTCCACTGGCTTCTCCAGCCCCATCAGCTTCAGCATGGTCGGCGCCACGTCCGCCAGCACGCCGCCTTCGCGCACTTTCAAATCACGCTTGCCGACATAGATGAACGGCACCGGCTCGGTCGTGTGCGCAGTATGGGCCTGACCGGTGGACTCATCGGACATTTGTTCGCAGTTGCCATGGTCAGCAGTGATCAGCGCTTCGCCGCCAACTTTTTCCAGCGCCTCTACGATGCGGCCTACGCATGTGTCCAGGCATTCCACGGCCTTGGTCGCGGCTTCCAGGTTGCCGCTGTGGCCGACCATGTCACCGTTGGCGTAGTTGACCACGATCACGTCATAACGCTGGTGCTCAATGGCGTCGACGATCTTGTCGGTGACTTCCGGCGCGCTCATTTCCGGCTGCAGGTCGTAGGTGGCGACTTTTGGCGATGGAATCAGGATGCGCTCTTCGCCCGGGAACGGTTCTTCACGGCCACCGGAGAAGAAGAAGGTCACGTGTGCGTATTTTTCGGTTTCGGCGATGCGCAGTTGGGTCTTGCCGTTCTTGGCCAGGTAGTCGCCCAGCACGTTTTCCAGGCTGCCCGGTGCGAAGGCGGCAGGCGCTGGAATGCTGGCGGCGTATTGGGTCAGGCCGACGTACTGCACCTTTGGCTGGCGTGCGCGTTCGAACTCTTTGAAGCCGTCTTCGACAAATACGCGGCTGAGCTCGCGGGCGCGGTCGGCGCGGAAGTTCATGAACACCACGGCGTCGCCGTCTTCCACTTTCACCGGCTCGCCGATGGTGGTGGCTTTGACGAACTCGTCGCTCTCGCCACGGGCGTAGGCGGCTTCCAGGCCTTCCTGGGCGGTGGCAGCGTGGAATTCAGCCTGACCGTCGACAATCAGGTTGTAGGCCTGGGACACGCGGTCCCAGCGGTTGTCGCGGTCCATGGCGAAATAACGGCCGACCAGGCTGGCGATGCGGCCTTTGCCCAGTGCGGCGAAGGTGGCGTCCAGCAATTCGATGGACGATTGCGCGCTTTTCGGCGGAGTGTCGCGACCGTCGAGGAAGGCGTGCAGGTAGATTTTGTCGGCGCCGCGCTTGAACGCCAGTTCGGCCATGGCGACCAAGTGGTCCTGGTGGCTGTGTACGCCACCGTCCGACAGCAGGCCCATGAAGTGCACGGCCTTGCCGGCGGCCACGGCTTTATCGACTGCGGCGCAGATGGTCGGGTTCTCGAAGAACTCACCATCACGGATCGCTTTGGTCACGCGAGTGAAGTCTTGATAGACCACTCGTCCGGCGCCCAGGTTCATGTGGCCGACTTCCGAGTTGCCCATCTGGCCGTCCGGCAGCCCTACGTCCATGCCGGAACCGGAGATCAGGCCGTTGGGGACGGTAGCGGTCAGGCGGTCGAGGACCGGCTTCTTGGCCGCGTACACCGCGTTGTCATGGTGGCTTTCACTGTGTCCGAAGCCATCGAGAATTATCAGGACCAAAGGTTTAGGCGTAGTAGTCATAGATCCTCTCGCGGCGCTAATAAGGAAGACAATTGAAAAGGGAGTGGCAGTTTAAAGCGAAGTTCCGACCACGTCACCGCTTTACGGGGTTGGCCCCCATGGCGGCTGTGTATACTTACCGCCATTTTAACGCCCTGGAACCTCCTTGATGGTTGATCACCTGATTGCATTTGCCACTGCCCACTACCTGCTTGTGGGTGCCTTCGTCATCCTGCTGGCACTGCTGATCGCTCACGAGCTGAGCCGCGGTGGCCGCAGCCTGAGCACGGCGGAGCTGACCGCGCTGGTCAACAAGGACGAAGCCGTGGTTGTCGATATCCGCCCGGCCAAGGAATTCGCCGCCGGCCACATCGTCGGTGCCCTGAACATTCCACAGGACAAGCTGATCGCGCGCCTGGCCGAGCTGGAAAAATACAAAGCCAAGACCATCATCCTGGTCGACGCCCAAGGCCAGCACGCCGGCACCCACGCCCGCGAAATGCTCAAGACCGGTTTCACCGCCGCCAAGCTGTCCGGCGGTATCGGCAGCTGGAAGGCCGATAACCTCCCGCTGGTGAAGTGATATGAGCCAGGTTGTCGTGTACTCCAGCGATTGGTGCCCTTACTGCATGCGGGCCAAGGCCCTGCTTGAGAAAAAGGGCGTTGCCTTCGAAGAGATCAAGGTCGATGGCAAACCCCAGGTGCGCGCCGAAATGGCCCAGAAGGCGGGGTGCACGTCCGTGCCGCAGATCTGGATCGGTGCCAAGCACATCGGTGGTTGCGACGACCTGTTTGCCCTGGAGCGCGCCGGTAAGCTTGATGCGCTGCTCGCCTAACCCCTAAAAGACCCCAAGATCACAAGGATCTGCGATGACTGACCAACAGAACACCGAAGCTGCGCAAGACCAAGGCCCACAGTTTTCGCTGCAGCGCATCTACGTGCGTGACCTGTCGTTTGAAGCGCCGAAAAGCCCGGCCATCTTCCGCCAGGAATGGACCCCAAGCGTTGCGCTGGACCTGAACACTCGTCAAAAGCCGCTGGAAGGTGACTTCCACGAAGTCGTGCTGACCCTGTCGGTCACCGTCAAGAACGGTGAAGAAGTCGCCTTCATTGCTGAAGTGCAACAGGCCGGTATCTTCCTGATCCAGGGCCTGGACGAAGCGTCCATGAGCCACACCCTGGGCGCGTTCTGCCCGAACATCCTGTTCCCGTATGCCCGTGAGACCCTGGACAGCCTGGTCACCCGTGGCTCGTTCCCAGCGCTGATGCTGGCTCCGGTGAACTTCGATGCCCTGTACGCTCAAGAGCTGCAGCGCATGCAACAGGAAGGTTCGTCGACCGTTCAGTAAGTCGACACGGTAAAAATGTGGGAGCGGGCTTGCTGTGGGAGCTGGCTTGCCTGCGATAGCATCACTGCGGTGTGACAGACACACCGGTGCTCGTATCGCAGGCAAGCCAGCTCAAAGCCCGCTCTCACATTTGTTCTGCGGTGTTATTTAAAGCCCAGTTGGCGCCAGCCTTCGTAGACGGCAACCGCCACGGTGTTGGACAGGTTCAAGCTGCGGCACCCTTCGCGCATCGGCAAGCGCAGGCGATGGCCATCAGGCAGGGCATCCAGCACCTCCGCCGGCAGGCCGCGACTCTCGGGGCCAAACAGGAAGGCATCGCCCTCTGCGAAGCTGACATCATGAAACGGCTGCGAACCCTTGGTGGTGAACGCAAACAGCCGCGGATGCCCCAGGCTTTCCAGGCAGCTGGCCAGGTCGGGGTGGCGCTTGAGCGTGGCGTACTCGTGGTAGTCCAGCCCGGCGCGACGCAGGCGCTTGTCGTCCATGTCGAAGCCCAGGGGTTCGATCAAATGCAGGTGGCAGCCACTGTTGGCGCACAGCCTGATAACGTTGCCGGTATTCGGCGGAATTTCTGGTTGAAAAAGGATGACGTGAAACATGCACGGCTCCGAAGGTAAAGATGCGCTGCATTCTACCCCCGAAGAGGACCCAAGACCGAAGCTAATGCCGAAGGTCATGGGCTCTTTGGCGATTGTCGGCGTGATGGTGGGCCTGATGATTGGCCGCCTCACCACCCCGGACCCCATCGAGCTGCAGCAGGTGGATACAGCGGCGGACGGTGTGGTGGTGTGGTTCAACAGCGAACCCAAGCTGCACGGCGAGCATATCGACGGCACCGTGGCGCTGCTGTTCGACGCCCAGGGCAAAGCGGCCAGTGGGCAGCTCAAGGTCAATGACAAGGATGTGAATTGGCGCATCCGCAAGACCGATGGCGGCTTGCTGCTGAACCTGGTGGCGGCTCGGCCATTGCGCGGGGAGTGGAGGGGCGAGAAGGCCGAAGGCCGTTGGCGGCTGGAGATCCATCTCCAAGAGCAATAAAGAGGGAATCCCCGGCCTGCCTGTACCAAGGTCCCCAAAACGGGTTGGAGCTATGGGCGCTGAGCCACATAAGCCCCGGGTGTAAAGAAGGGAGTTCCCGGCCTGCCTGTACCAGGGCTCCCAAAACGGCGTGAAGCCGCAAGGGCTTCGGTGTTAAAGAGGGAATCCCCGGCCTGCCTGTACCAAGGTTCCCCAAAGCGGTATGGAGCGCGACGCGGTTCGCATCAAGCACCCCGGATGTAAAGAGGGGATTCTCGGCCTGCCTGTACCAAGGTCCCCGAAACTGGGTTGTACAGGGGTTATTGCAGGGCGCGTGCCAGAGTTGTCTGGTTACGCTAAAAAATATCTTTATAAAGCGCAAAGCCCCGGAATGCGGGGCTTTGGTGGTTTTGGCTTTTAGGTTTCTTTCAAGCGGGCCTGCATTGTGGGCGATGAAACCGTGCCCGATGCCGGTTCATGGTGCATTCAAGCGGTGCACGGCCTGTGGTTTTAAACAAAACAACTGTGGGAGCTGGCTTGCCTGCGATGGCGGAGCATCAGTCGACTTATTCGGCGACTGACACTCCGCCATCGCGGGCAAGCCCGCTCCCACAGTAGATCTTCAGTGGATCTGGGGATTTAGCTTTCATCACCCTCGTCATCATCCCCACCATCCACCTTCATCCCCAGCTCCTTGATCTTGCGCGTCAGGGTATTACGCCCCCAACCCAGCAACACCGCAGCATCGCGACGGCGGCCGGCGGTGTGCTTCAAGGCAGTCTCGATCATGATCCGCTCGAACGCCGGCACGGCGCTATCCAGCAGGTTCGACTGGCCGCGAGCCAGGGCCTGGTCGGCCCATTGGCGCAGCGCCTGCTCCCAGTTGGTCACCGGGGCCGAGTCCTGCGGCAGGCTCAGCAGTTCAGGCGGCAGGTCGCTGATGTGCACTTCGCGACCGGACGCCATGACGGTGATCCAGCGGCAGGTGTTCTCCAGCTGGCGCACGTTGCCGGGCCACGGCAGGTTCTTCAGGTATTCCTCGGTTTCGCTTTTCAGCAGCTTCGGCTCGACGGCCAGCTCCTGGGCGGCGCGGCTGAGGAAGTGGCGGGCCAGGGTCGGGATGTCTTCGCGGCGGTCCGACATGCGCGGGATGTGGATGCGGATCACGTTGAGGCGGTGGAACAAGTCCTCACGGAACTTGCCCGCGTGCACCAGGGTTTCCAGGTTCTGGTGCGTCGCCGCAATGATGCGCACGTCAACCTTGACCGGGGTGTGCCCGCCGACGCGATAGAACTCACCGTCCGCCAGTACCCGCAGCAGGCGGGTCTGGGTGTCGGCCGGCATGTCGCCGATTTCATCAAGGAACAAGGTGCCGCCGTCAGCTTGCTCAAAACGCCCGCGACGCAAGTTGGCCGCACCGGTGAAGGCGCCCTTTCATGGCCGAACAGCTCGGACTCCATCAAGTCCTTTGGAATCGCCGCCATGTTCAGCGCGATAAACGGCGAGGCCGCCCGTGGGCTGTGACGGTGCAGGGCGTGGGCCACCAACTCTTTACCCGTGCCCGACTCACCGTTGATCAGCACGGTGATGTTGGAGTGGCTCAAGCGCCCGATGGCGCGAAACACTTCCTGCATCGCCGGCGCTTCGCCGATGATTTCCGGGGTGCGGGTCAGGGTCGGTGGCGCTTCCTGGCTCTGCTGTTCCTGGGCGTGCTGGTTGGCGCGCTTGACCAGCGCCACCGCCTCGTCCACGTCGAACGGCTTGGGCAGGTATTCGAACGCACCGCCCTGGTAAGACGCGACAGCGCTGTCCAGGTCCGAGTGCGCGGTCATGATGATCACCGGCAGGCGCGGGTGCTGCTCACGAATGCGGGCCAACAGGTCCAGGCCACTGGCACCGGGCATGCGGATGTCGGAGATGATTACGTCCGGCTGCTGGCGCGCCAGGCGGCTCATCACGCCGTCGGCGCTGTCGAAGCTCTGGGTGGTCATGCCTTCCTGTTGCAAGGCTTTCTCGAGGACCCAGCGGATAGAACGGTCGTCATCGACGATCCAGACAGTTTCACTACGGCTCATGTCGATGGGGCTCCTTGTTCCAGTGGCAGAAAGATCGAGAAGGTGGTGTGGCCAGGATGGCTCTCACATTCGATCAGGCCCTGATGCTGGCTGATGATGTTCTGGGTAATGGCCAGGCCCAGCCCGGTACCGTCCGGGCGGCCACTGACCATGGGAAAGAAGATGGTTTCCTGGAGTTCCGCAGGAATGCCCGGGCCGTTGTCGATGATCTCGACCTTGGTCACCAGGCGATGGCGCACATGGCCGATGGTGAACTGGCGCAGGGCGCGCGTGCGCAGGCTGATGCGGCCCAGGCGCAGCTCGTTCTGGCTGCTGATGGCCTGCATGGCGTTGCGCACGATGTTGAGCACCGCCTGGATCATCTGTTCACGATCGATCAGTACGTCGGGAATGCTCGGGTCGTAGTCGCGCACCAGGTTGATGCAACCTTGGCTTTCGGCCTCGACCAATTGGCAAACGCGCTCCAGCACTTCGTGCACGTTGGTCATTGCCAGGGACGGCAGCTTGTTGGAGCCGAGCATGCGGTCCACCAGATTACGCAGGCGGTCGGCTTCTTCGATGATGACGTTGGTGTAGTCCTTGAGGTGCTCTTCCGGCAGTTCACGGGCCAGCAGCTGCGCTGCGCCACGAATGCCGCCCAGCGGGTTCTTGATCTCGTGGGCGAGGCCGCGCACCAGCATCTTGCTGGTCTCCTGCTTGGACAGCTGCGCCTCTTCCTTGGTGATACGCAGCAAGCGATCACGTGGGTGCACTTCGAGCAGTAGCAGGGTGGCGCCGTTGCTCAGGATCGGGGTCACGGCGTAGTCGACGGTCAGCGTCTGGCCGGTGAGGGCGGTGAGCATCGCTTCGCGCTTGGTGAACGGGTGTGCCTGCTCCACCGCCTGGCGCAACGAGCTCAACGCTTCGGCCGACTCGGTGAACAATTCGCTGATGAACTGCCCATGGCTGCGCTGGCCGCTGATGGCCAGGAGCATCTCCGCCGCCGGGTTCATGTACTCAAGACGCAGGTCGTCGTTGAGCAGGATGGTCGCGGTGGTCAGGTTGTCGAGTAACAAACGGTGCAGTGCATCGCTGATGGTCATCAGGACCTCTTTTGGAGCAAGGCGCGGGCTTGAGGCACACGCTGATACAAGGAAAATGCAAAAACCAAACCAAGGATCCGAAAAGAAGCGCGAAACCCCTGAAATGGGGGTTTTAGGCGCGAAACTGTGGCGTTCTGCCAGCTTGCTCGGGAAGTTTCGAACCAAAATGGGCTGGACAGGTGGGTAGGGTGCAGCCTATCGCACCAATATAGTGCGGTTTTGTGAGGGTTGTTCAGGAAGTGCGCGAATCGTTTTCAGGGCGTACTGGAAACGACCCGTGGGGAGGGTCAATGGTGTTCGGACAGCGGCATGCCAGATGTACCTGCGTAAAAGACCAGAAGCTCTACGGCAGAGTTTCCGGTGAAGCCGCGGTGTTCGGTGCTCACCATTTCGGCGAGGGTTTGCCCTTGTTTCAAGGTGCGAGTCACTCCGCTTTTACGGGTTTGAACCGTCAGTTCCCCGGAAACGATGTAGGCGGCGTTCGGCATCGGGTGAGTGTGCCATGGCAATTGCGTGTGAGCAGGGATCTTGAGGCGTAACAGCGTGAGTTGCGGTGGGCCGGAGGGATAGGCTCTGTAAGGCACGCCATCCCACGACTCACTGTGTTCGAGCAATACCTCTTTTCGATGTGTGCAGCGTCCTTTGGCTGGGTGCCGCAACCCATTAACGACAAGCCCATCGCTGTTGCAATCAAGCACTTGTGGGTGTCCATGGTTCCATCCTGATCGGTAAGTGGCTGGTCAGGCTATCTCTACCGATGGGGGCTGGATGCAGGACGGTGCTTCGAATCAAGTAGGGCGAGTACACAACTCTGCAGTGGCACGAATCATCGCCAGTTGGCGCATGGGGTCATTCAGCGGTTCATGCACTGCCTGAGCCAACCATTGCGGGCACTGTGGGTCGGCGCGCTGAGGGGAGAAGTCGGCCAGTTGCTGCAGCAGGCGTTTTTGCAGTTGATCCAGTTGCGGGCGAATTTGCTTGACCAGGTCAGGGCGCTTGTCGTCTGGCGCCTTGCCTTGAAGCTGCCAGTCGGACAGGTGGGTGTATTGCACCAATTTGTTCGCCTCGATCTGCGCCGAAAAGAATTGTTCGACGGCGGCAGGCGTCAGCTTGTAGCTCGGTGCCTGGGCGACAACGCTGGCGATGACCTCTTGTTCGCGCTTTTTGTCCTCTACAGGCTTTTTGCTGTCCCATTTGCTCAGGGCGACCTGGTCGGCAATGGCCAGGCGTTCGGCGATGCTGTTGAGCAGAGGCTCGAGGGTGGGGGGCGCAGCGGATGCGCCGGCACAGACGAATAGCAGAGCGAACAAAAGTCTATATTTCAATGGAGATCTCCTTGTGGGGTTTGCAGGCCTACAGCGGCGTCAGCCGGATACTCGACCACCAAGCAGCCATCTGACAAATCCCAGGCAAAAAAAGACCTCCCGAAGGAGGTCTTTTCATCACGCCACGTTAAGCAGCGCTACCGGATCAGCAGCTGTAGTACAGCTCGTATTCCAGTGGGTGTACGAAGGTGCGAACCTTGATTTCTTCTTCGCTTTTCAGGCCGATGTAGCGTCGATGAAGTCGTCGCTGAACACGCCGCCTTTGGTCAGGAACGCACGGCCCTTGTCCAGCTCTTCCAGGGCTTCTTTCAGGCTGCCGCACACTTGTGGGATCTCTTTGGCCTCTTCAGGCGGCAGGTCGTACAAGTTTTTGTCGGCGGCATCGCCAGGGTGGATCTTGTTCTGGATACCGTCCAGGCCGGCCATTACCAGGGCAGCGAAGGCCAGGTACGGGTTGGCTGCTGGATCCGGGAAGCGTGCTTCGATACGGCGAGCGCGAGGGCTGGACACGTAAGGAATACGGATCGAGGCGGAACGGTTGCGAGCCGAGTAGGCCAGCATTACTGGTGCTTCGAAACCTGGAACCAGACGCTTGTAGGAGTTGGTCGACGGGTTGGTGAAGCCGTTCAGGGCCTTACCGTGCTTGATGATACCGCCGATGAAGTACAGGGCGGTGTCGGACAGGCCGGCATAACCTTCGCCAGCGAAGGTGTTCTTGCCATCTTTGGCGATGGACAGGTGAACGTGCATACCCGAACCGTTATCGCCGTACAGAGGCTTAGGCATGAAGGTAGCGGTACGGCCGTAGGCAACGGCAGTGTTGTGTACGCAGTACTTCAGGGTTTGAACTTCGTCAGCCTTGGCAACCAGGGTGTTGAACTTCACACCGATTTCGTTCTGACCGGCAGTGGCCACTTCGTGGTGGTGCACTTCGATGACCAGGCCCATGTCTTCCATGGCGTTGCACATGGAGGTACGGATTTCGTGGTCGTGGTCGAACGGCGGAACTGGGAAGTAACCACCTTTGATGCCTGGACGGTGGCCATGGTTGCCGCCTTCCACGTCCTGGTCGGACATCCACGAACCTTGTTCGGAGTAGATCTTGAACATGGAACCGGAGATGTCGGACTTGAACTTCACTTGGTCAAAGATGAAGAATTCTGGTTCTGGACCTACGAATACGGTGTCACCGATACCGGTGGACTTCAGGTATTCCTCGGCACGCTTGGCGATCGCACGTGGGTCGCGGTCGTAGCCTTGCATGGTCGAAGGCTCGATCACGTCGCAGACCAGGATCAGGGTTGGCTCTTCGGTGAACGGGTCCAGTACGGCAGTGCTGTCGTCCGGCATCAGGATCATGTCGGAGGCTTCGATGCCTTTCCAGCCAGCGATGGAGGAGCCGTCGAACATTTTGCCTTCTTCGAAGAAAGCATCATCCAGCGCGTCGCGAGCCGGCATGGTCACGTGGTGCTGAGTGCCTTTGGTGTCCGTGAAGCGCAGATCAATCCATTTAACGTCATGATCTTTGATGAGTTGAACCGACTTCGACATAGTGTCCTCCGGGTGGCTTCGGGCTGGGGTAGTGGAGTTAGCCCTTAGAATGTGGGTGATGCCGGCGCGGATACTCCGCCATGGCAACCTGCCTCACAAGAGAGCAAATTGCATGCCAGTGCGCCAACATGGGTTTTTTGGTGCAAAAACGCCCCTATAAAGGTGCAATGCGACAAAAGCGTGAAAATGGCGCACCGCAATGTGGCGTGAATTCGTGAAAATGCCCCACTTTAGTGCGCGATCAGTCCTTTGCATATTAACTGGTTAAACCTTGAGCGATTTCCGCTATAATCCGCGCCCCCCTTTTTCAGCAGGCCCGGCGCGCGCTGTTTCCATGAAATTAATCGTTAAAGTCTTCCCCGAGATCACCATCAAAAGCCGACCGGTACGGACGCGTTTCATCCGTCAATTGGCCAAGAACATCCGTGCCGTGCTCCGAGACCTGGACCCGGCTGTGGTGGTGAACGGCGTGTGGGACAACCTCGAGCTGGAAACCCGCATTACCGACGCCAAAGCCTTGAAGGACATGACCGAGCGCCTGAGCTGCATGCCGGGCATTGCGCATTTCCTGCAGGTAGACGAGTACCCGCTGGGCGACTTCGACGACATCACCGAGAAGTGCAAACAGCACTACGGCAGTGAGCTCGAAGGCAAGATTTTTTCGGTACGCTGCAAGCGTGCCGGCAAGCACACCTTCAGCTCCATGGACGTCGAGAAATACGTCGGCAGCAAGCTTCGTCGCGAGTGCGGCGCAGCTGGAATTTCCCTGAAAGCACCGCAAATTGAAGTGCGCATGGAAATTCGCGACCAACGGTTGTTTGTGATCCACAGCCAGCACAGCAGCATCGGCGGCTACCCGCTGGGTGCCCTGGAACAGACCCTGGTCCTCATGTCCGGCGGTTTCGATTCCACGGTGGCGGCCTACCAGATCATGCGTCGCGGCCTGATGAGCCACTTCTGCTTCTTTAATCTGGGCGGGCGTGCACACGAATTGGGCGTGATGGAAGTTGCGCACTTTATCTGGAAGAAATACGGCAGCTCCCAACGCGTGCTATTTGTAAGCGTACCGTTCGAGGAAGTGCTGGGCGAAATCCTCGGCAAAGTCGATAACGGTCATATGGGCGTAGTATTGAAGCGTATGATGTTGCGCGCTGCGTCGCAGATTGCCGACCGCCTGCAGATCGACGCACTGGTGACCGGTGAAGCGATCTCCCAGGTGTCCAGCCAGACGCTGCCCAACCTGTCGATCATCGATTGCGTCACCGAGAAACTGGTGCTGCGCCCGCTGATCGCCAGCCACAAGCAGGACATCATCGACCTGGCAGAAGAAATCGGCACCGCCGACTTTGCCAAGCACATGCCTGAGTACTGCGGGGTCATTTCGGTGAACCCCAAGACCCACGCCAAGCGTCACCGCGTGGAGCATGAAGAGAAAGAATTCGACATGGCGATTCTGGAGCGTGCGCTCGAGAACGCCAAGCTGGTCCCGATCGATCGCGTGATCGACGAACTGGGCCAGGATGTGAAGATCGAAGAAGTCAGCGAAGCCCTGGCCGGCCAGATCGTCGTCGACATCCGTCACCCGGATGCCGCTGAAGAAGAGCCGCTGGAAATCGCTGGCATCGACGTACAAACGCTGCCGTTTTATGCATTGAACGCGCGTTTCAAGGAACTGGATAACAGCCGTCAGTACCTGCTGTATTGCGACAAAGGCGTGATGAGTCGCCTGCATGCCCACCATTTGCTCAGTGAGGGGCATGCCAATGTGCGCGTTTATCGACCGAGCTAAGAGCCCGGGGCTGTTTGCCTGTGGCCTGCGTCACCGGCCCCCCGACTCTGCCGTCAAGCTGTAACGGCAAGGCCTGACTCTACTGTTAATCGCTGCCACGACCTGTCAGCACACCGAATCCTCTGATCGAGATACACAAGTGATCGAAAATCTACGTAACATCGCCATCATTGCTCACGTTGACCATGGTAAAACCACCCTGGTAGACAAACTCCTGCGTCAATCCGGCACCCTGGAGCGCAACGAGCTCAACGACGAGCGCGTGATGGACTCCAACGACCAGGAAAAAGAGCGCGGTATTACCATCCTGGCAAAAAACACCGCTATCAACTGGAACGGCTACCACATCAACATCGTGGACACCCGGGCCACGCCGACTTCGGCGGCGAAGTAGAACGCGTAATGTCGATGGTTGACTCCGTTCTGCTGCTGGTTGATGCCCAAGACGGCCCTATGCCGCAAACCCGTTTCGTGACCAAGAAGGCTTTCGAAGCCGGCCTGCGTCCGATCGTGTGCATCAACAAGGTTGACCGTCCAGGCGCGCGTCCGGACTGGGTTCTGGACCAGATCTTCGACCTGTTCGACAACCTGGGTGCTACCGAAGAACAGCTGGACTTCAAAGTCGTCTACGCCTCGGCCCTGAACGGCATTGCCGGTCTGGACCACACCGACATGGCTGAAGACATGACCCCGCTGTACCAGTCGATCGTCGACAACGTACCAGCACCGGCTGTTGACCGTGATGGCGCGTTCCAGATGCAAATCTCCGCACTGGACTACAACAGCTTCCTGGGTGTTATCGGCGTTGGCCGTATCGCTCGTGGTCGCGTCAAGCCGAACACCCCGGTTGTCGCTATCGGCGCCGACGGCAAGAAGCGTAACGGTCGTATCCTGAAACTGATGGGTCACCACGGTCTGCACCGTGTAGACGTTGAAGAAGCTGCTGCTGGCGACATCGTGTGCATCAGCGGTATGGACTCGCTGTTCATCTCCGACACCCTGTGCCACCCGGACACCGTCGAGGCGATGAAGCCTCTGACCGTTGACGAGCCAACCGTTTCCATGACCTTCCAGGTAAACGACTCGCCTTTCTGCGGTAAAGAAGGCAAGTTCGTGACCTCCCGTAACATCAAGGAGCGTCTGGACAAAGAGCTGCTGTACAACGTTGCTCTGCGCGTTGAAGAAGGCGACTCGGCTGACAAGTTCAAGGTTTCCGGCCGTGGTGAGCTGCACCTCTCGGTACTGATCGAAACCATGCGTCGCGAAGGCTTCGAAATGGGCGTTGGTCGTCCAGAAGTGATCATCCGTCAGGTTGACGGCGTGAAGCAGGAACCGTTCGAAAACGTCACCATCGACACCCCGGAAGAATCCCAGGGCAAGGTGATGGAAGAGATGGGTCTGCGTAAAGGCGACCTGACCAACATGGTGCCGGATGGCAAAGGCCGTGTGCGTCTGGAATACAACATCCCTGCTCGTGGTCTGATCGGTTTCCGTAACCAGTTCCTGACCCTGACCAACGGTGCTGGCATCCTGACCTCGATCTTCGATCGCTACGACACCATGAAGTCCGGCGACATGTCCGGCCGTCAGAACGGTGTTCTGGTATCGGTAGAAACCGGCAAGGCGCTGACCTACTCCCTGGAAACCCTCCAGGCGCGTGGCAAGCTGTTCGTTGAACACGGTCAAGAGATCTACAACGGTCAGATCGTTGGTCTGAACAGCCGTGACAACGACATGGGCGTCAACCCAACCAAAGGCAAGAAGCTCGACAACATGCGTGCTTCGGGCAAAGACGAAACCATCGCTCTGGTTCCACCTGTTCGCTTCACCCTGGAACAGGCCCTGGAATTCATCCAGGACGACGAGCTGTGCGAAGTTACGCCTAAGTCGATCCGCCTGCGTAAGAAGATCCTGGACGAAGGCGAGCGTACCCGCGCTGCCAAGAAAGCCAAGAACTGAGTTAACTCAGGCTGAATGAAAAACGCCCCCGGTCGAAAGGCCGGGGGCGTTTTTGTGCCTGCAATTTGTGTGTTGTTTGTGCCGGCCTCATCGCGGGCAAGCCCGCTCCCACAGGGGAATGCATTCCAAGTGTGGGAGCTGGCTTGCCTGCGATGAGGCCAGCACAGTCACCAAAGAATCTGGATCAAAACTTATCGAGGGTCTTGAACTTGGTCTCGCGCACCACTTCCTTCGGCTTATACGCGCAATACCCCGGCCGCGGCCCGATTTTCGGGTGGTTGCGGCACGTGTCCGGGCGCTTGTCATAAATAGTGCAGAAGCGCGTCTTACGATCCAGGTACAGGCAGTCGTTGTTGCTCATGCGCTGCAGGGTAAAAATCTCGGACTTGGAATTGAAGCGCTCGACGATGCCTTCCTTCTGCAACCGCTTGGCGATGTTCTTCGGCGGGTCGCCGCGCTCGAACTCATCGACGATGCCGATGCGGATCAGGTCCTTGATCTTCACTTCGACCGGCAGCGTGCAGCAGCTGGACACGCAGCCACCGCACATATGCGCGGAATATTTCTGCCACGTTTCAAGTCGGTCGAGTTCCGCGGCGGCGATCAGTTGAGGCTTCATCAGGGTTCCAAAAGGTGGGGCTGTATCCGGGCGCGCGATCATACCGGGATTGGTGATTTTTTGAACAATATTTTGTGGGTTTCAGCCAGAAGGCGTGCGGGCAGCAAAAGCAGGCACGGCCAATGCATCAAAAATCTCACAAAGGTAAATGCGTTAAAAAAGTGCCGAACCAGAGCGTCTACCGTCTGTCAGACCGACTAGGCTCTAGCAACTCCTTCACTCTCGCCCGAGGTCGCATCGATGTCTCAGGAACCGCTTGCACGAGAAGCAGAGGTAGCCGCATTTCGCGATGCTGTCTTGACCAAACTCACCTACGCGGTGGGCAAGGACCCGGATCACGCCTTCGACCACGACTGGTTCGAAGCGATTGCCCTGGCCGCGCGCGACCAGATGGTCGATCACTGGATGGACCACACCCGGCGCATCTACCGCAAAGGCCAGAAGCGGGTTTATTACCTTTCCCTGGAGTTCCTCATTGGGCGCTTGCTCTACGACAGCCTGAGCAACCTCGGCGTGTTGGAGATCGCTCGTGAAGCGTTGTCGGAATTGGGCGTCGACCTGGAGCGCATCCGCCTGTTGGAGCCCGACGCGGCGCTGGGCAACGGTGGCCTGGGTCGTCTGGCGGCGTGCTTTATGGAAAGCATGTCGACCTTGGGCATTGCTGGCCACGGCTACGGCATTCGTTATGAACATGGTCTGTTTCGCCAGGCGATCGTCGATGGCTGGCAGCAGGAACAGACCGAACGCTGGCTGGATTTCGGCAACCCTTGGGAGTTCGAGCGGGCCGAGGTGATCTACCCGATTGGCTTTGGCGGCAGCGTCGAAACCAAAGCGGACGCTTCCGGCAAGATGATCCAGGTATGGACGCCCAACGAAACTGTACGCGCGGTTGCCTACGACACCCCGGTGGTCGGCTGGCGTGGCGCCAGCGTCAACACCTTGCGCCTGTGGCGTGCGCGAGCGGTGGAAGACCTGCACTTGGAGCGCTTCAACGCCGGTGACCATTTGGGCGCCGTTGCCGAAGTGGCTCGCGCTGAAAGCATCTCCCGAGTGCTTTACCCTGCAGACAGCACCGAAGCGGGGCAGGAACTGCGTCTGCGCCAGGAATACTTCTTCGTCGCCGCCTCCCTGCAAGACTTGCTGCGCCGCCACAAAAACATGCACGGCTCCGTGCTGAGCCTTGGCGAACACGCCGCGATCCAGCTCAACGACACCCATCCGTCCATCGCTGTGGCTGAGTTGATGCGCCAACTGGTGGACCTGCACGATATTCCGTGGGAAGCGGCGTGGGACGTCACCGTCGAAACCCTGTCCTACACCAACCACACCCTGCTGCCCGAGGCATTGGAAACCTGGCCTGTCGGTCTGATGGAACGCATGTTGCCCCGGCACATGCAGATCATCTACCTGATCAACGCCCAGCATATCGATTCGCTACGCGCCAAAGGCATCCACGATTTTGATGTGCTGCGCGCGGTGTCGCTGATCGAAGAAGACAACGGCCGCCGCGTACGCATGGGCAACCTGGCGTTCCTTGGGTCCCATAGCGTCAACGGCGTATCCGGCTTGCACACCCAATTGATGCGCAGCACGGTGTTCTCCGAACTGCACAAGCTCTACCCGGAACGTATCAACAACAAAACCAACGGCATTACCTTCCGCCGCTGGTTGTACCAGGCCAACCCCAAGCTCACCGAGATGCTGGTGGAGGCCCTGGGGCCGGACATCCTCGACACGCCCGAGCAGCGCTTGGTCGAATTGGAACCGTTCGCCGAAAAACCGGCGTTCCGCAAAGCCTTCGCCGAACAGCGCCTGCACAGTAAGCGTGCACTGGCAGACATTATTCACGAGCGCCTGGGCATTTCGGTGAACCCGGCGGCGATGTTCGACGTGCAGGTCAAACGAATCCACGAATACAAGCGGCAGTTGCTCAACCTGATGCATACCGTGGCGCTGTACCAGGCGATCCGAGCCGAGCCGGGCACCGACTGGGTGCCGCGCGTGAAGATCTTCTCGGGCAAGGCGGCAGCCAGTTATCACCAGGCCAAGTTGATCATCAAGCTGACCAACGACATCGCCCGTACCGTCAACAACGACCCGACCGTTCGCGGCCTGCTCAAGGTGGTGTTCCTGCCCAACTACAACGTCAGTTTGGCGGAAAGCATCATTCCGGCCGCGGATTTGTCGGAGCAGATCTCCACCGCCGGCTTTGAAGCCTCGGGCACCAGCAACATGAAGTTCGGCCTCAACGGTGCGCTGACCATCGGCACCATGGACGGCGCCAACGTGGAGATGCACGAGCGCGTCGGTGCCGAGCATATGTTTATCTTCGGCCTCAGCGCACAGCAGGTGGAAGCCCGCAAACACGCCGGCGAATTCAACGCCGGGCCGGAAATTGCCGCGTCCCATCGCCTCAACGATGTGCTGCAAGCGATCCGAGGCGGGGTGTTCTCGCCGGATGATCCTGGTCGATATGTGGGGCTGATCGACGGGTTGGTCGACTACGACCGGTTCCTGGTGTGTGCCGATTTCGACTCCTACTGGGACGCCCAGGCGGCGGTCGAAAGGCATTGGCACGATTCGAAGGCCTGGTGGCGTTCGGCGGTGCTCAATACGGCCCGGATGGGCTGGTTCAGTTCGGACCGGACCATCCGCGAATACGCCACGGAGATCTGGAAAGCGCTCGACTAAACACCACAAAACCCTGTGGGAGCGAGGAAGCCCGCTCCCACATTAGTACTGCGTCGATATACTGAGTGCAGGTTTGCTTAGGGAATATCGACCATGCAATGGATTTTCATGCTGATTGGCCTCGCGCTCGGCTGGACGCTCGATGAGTCGTTCAGCGACGCAGGCGTCGGTGCACTGCTGGGCCTGGGTATTGGCCAGGCGATTCGCCTGGCGCAGCTGTCGGCTCAGGCGGACAAGCAAGCAGGTCAGCTGGAAACCACGCAGAAGGCGCTGATCGCGCTGGGTGATCGCTTGCGGCAACTGGAAGTGCCAGTCGCTACGAGCAGTGTCATTGTCGAATCCCCCATTCTTGAACCTGCACCAACCCCCAAGGTCCCCGACCTTGTCTGGGAGTTGCCGGCTGAATTGGCGCCGGTTGCCATTACCGCCGAAGCCAGCCAACCGTTGGCAGACGACGCCTGGACATCGACGCCCCCTGCCAAAGAACCTGCCACCCCTCGTGGCCCCAACCTGATCGAGCGTGCCTTCACTGCTGCGCGCAACTGGCTGTTGGGCGGCAATACCGTGCTGCGGGTCGGTGTGGTGCTGCTATTCCTTGGCCTGGCGTTCCTGCTGCGCTATGCCACCGAAGGCATGGTGGTGCCGATTGAAATGCGCTACGCCGGTGTGGCGGCGGCGGCCATCGGTCTATTGGGCCTGGGTTGGTGGCTGCGCCTGCGTAACAGCAACTATGGGTTGATGCTGCAAGGAACCGGGATCGCTGTGCTGTACCTCACGGTGTTCGCGGCGATGCGCTTGCATCCGTTGATCGACCCCAGCGCTGCGTTTGGTTTACTGGTGGCGGTTACGGTGTTTTCGGCGATCCTGGCAATTACCCAGAATGCGCTGGGGCTGGCCTGCGCGGCGGCGCTCGGCGGTTTTGCGGCGCCGATCCTTGCCTCCACTGGCGCGGGCAGTCATGTAGCGCTATTCAGCTACTTTGCGTTGCTCAACGCGGGCATCCTCGCCATCGCCTGGTTCAAGGCCTGGCGCCTGCTCAATGTGATCGGTTTTGTCGGTACCTTTGGCATCGGCTTCGCCTGGGGCGCACGCGCCTATACACCGGAATTGTTGTGGAGCACCGAGCCCTTCCTGGTGCTGTTCTTTGTGATGTACCTGGGCATTGGCCTGTTGTATGCCCGGCGCAAGCTGATGGAAGCGGACGCGGGCGACAGCCTGGGGACGCAACTGCGCAAGGGCGATTATGTCGACGGCACCTTGCTGTTCGGGCCGCCGCTGGTGGGCTTTGGCCTGCAGTTCGCGTTGGTGCAGCATCTGGAGTTCGGCGCCGCCTTCAGTGCATTGAGCCTGGGCATTATCTACATGGTGCTGGCCCGATTGCTCAGTGGCGGTCGCGCTGCGTTACTGGGGGAAACCTGCCTGGCCCTTGGCGTGATTTTCGCCAGCCTGGCCATTCCGTTGGGCCTCGATGCGCGCTGGACCGCTGCGGCGTGGGCCGTTGAGGGCGCGGGGATTTTTTGGCTGGGCCTGCGCCAGCACAAACCGATGGCGCGGATATTCGCCTTGTTGCTGCAACTGGGGTCGCTGCTCGCATTCCTCAGTGAGTTGCGCAGTGGCCAGGACACCTTGCTGGAAGGTCCGCCGTTGAGCGCTTTGCTGCTTGGCGCGGCGCTGCTGTTCACGTTTTATCAAGTTCACAAGGCTGTGCCGGAACAGACGCGGCATTGGGAGCGCGTGGGCGCTCCTTGGTTGGCTGCCCTGGGCCTTGGCTGCGCGTATTTGCTGGCGCCGCTGCTACTGTCGACCCAGGGGTGTGTCATCAGTTGGGCGGTCGCCGGTGTTGCGACGCTGTGGGCAGGCCACCGAATTGGCTCGCAAGCGGTGTTGCGCTGTGGCGTTGCGGTGCAGTTGCTCGCCGGTGGGCTGTTCCTGCTCGACCCGGTGGCCCATCTGTGGACACCGCTGATCATTGCGTTGGCGGCGTTGACGGGCGCCTGGCGCTTGCCGCGTGGCCGTTTGTCCAACGCCCTGTTGGCCTGGGGTGTTGCGTGGTGGGCGCTGGCTTGGGTCAGCGAGGTGGTTGGCTCGGCGCCCTACACGTTGCACACCACGTTGTTGTTGCTCGCCGCTGCACTCAGCGCGGCGCTCTGGACGGTGCTTGCGCTGCGCCTGTGCTGGGCGGCTCTGGGGGTGGCCGCTACATTGCTGATGCCGGCAACAGGTTTGGTGCTGTTGGGCGCATGGGACGCTTACTACCACCCGGCCGCGCAGTTCGGTTGGCTGGCTTGGCTGGCGGTGTTTGGGGTGCATTTCGTCTCGCTGCGACGTTTGGCGGCGCTGCTGCCCGCCAAGGTGCTGGGTGCGGCGCACATACTGGGCTGCTGGATGTTGATCGGCGTGTTGGCACTGGAGCTGCGTTACGGCCTGCTGATGCTGTCGAGCGAATACAACGCCTGGCGCTGGCTGGGTTGGGCGATTCTGCCGAGTCTGTACCTGGTGCTGGCCGCTACACCGCGCCGTTGGCCGTGGCCGGTGTCGGCGTATCCGCACGAGTACCGCGTACTCGCAGCGTTGCCGTTGGCGGTATTGATGCTGGGTTGGTTCTGGTTGGCAACTATCTTCAGTGACGGTACGGCTGCGCCGCTGCCTTATCTGCCGCTGCTCAATCCTCTGGACGTGGGCCTGTTGTTCGCACTGTTTGGCATCTACCTGTGGTCGCGAAGCGTGGCGCCACAACGCGGGCCGCAGGCTGAGTTGATCGCCCAGGGTGTGGCGGGGCTTTCGTTGTTTGCATTCTTTACTGCGTTGGTCATGCGCACCGCACACCATTGGGGCGGTGTGCCGTTTCAGCTGGATGCGTTGCTCGAGTCGATGTTGGTGCAAGCCGGCCTGTCGATCGTGTGGACGCTGATCGCCCTCGGCCTGATGATCGGCGGCCACCTGCGTCGCCGTCGCGAAGTGTGGCTGATCGGTGCGGCGCTGATTGCCGTGGTGGTGGCCAAGCTGTTCTTTATCGAGTTGAGCAACCGTGGCGGGTTGGCGCGGATCGTGTCGTTTATTGGGGTGGGTGGGTTGTTGCTGGTGGTGGGTTACTTTGCACCGCTGCCGCCCAAGCGCGTTGAAACCGAGGGAGCACCTTCTTGATGGGCAAAGTGAGTCTGAGTGGGTTGGTCGTATGGATCCTGTGTTCAGCGGTGCATGCACAAGAAACACCGGCAGATTTCGCGACTCACGTCCCTTTGGCGATCAGTGGCAACGGCCCCTGGTATCGCCTGGAATTGCCATTGGCGGTGCAATTGAACGCCCGCCAGGCAGATCTCAGTGACGTGCGGGTATTCAACGCGGCGGGTGAGCCGCAGGCTTATGCGTTGTCGCGACAAGCCTCGCAACGCACCGAAAGCCGCAACGTCACCGACGTGAAGTGGTTCCCGCTGTATGCCGCCGATACCCACGAAGCCTTGCCGGGCGTGGTGATGAAAGCCACCACCGACGGCACACTGCTGGAGATTCGCCCGTCCTCGGTCAACGGCCAGCAAGTGCTGCGCGGTTGGGTGCTGGATGCCAGTGCGATCAAGGCGCCGTTGCAGCAACTGACCCTCGATTGGAGCCATGAGAGGGATGGTTTCCAGCGTTTCAGCATTGAGGCCAGCAACGACCTGCAGCATTGGGAAGCCTGGGGCGATGGGCAAGTGGCGCGTTTGTCGTTTGCCGACGAGCGGGTGGAGCAGCACGACGTGAGCCTGCCGGGGCAATCGGCGCGTTACCTGCGTCTGGTGTGGCAAGGCCAGGCGGCGCCACTGCTGACATTGGCCAAACTGGCGAGCGCCACCACCAGCAGCCTGCCGCTGCCGTTGGTGTGGTCGCAGCCGTTGGCGGTCGCACGGCTCAAGGCGGGGGAATACAGTTGGCGGTTGCCTGCCGCGCTGAGCATCGAGCGCCTGCGTATCGAGCTGAAACAGCCCAACACGTTGGCGCCAGTCACGCTGTCTGGGCGTCGGGACGACAAGCAGGCGTGGCAACCCCTGAGCAATGGTTTGCTGTACCGCCTGACCCAGGACGGCCGGGACGTGGTGCAGGACCAATTGCAGCTGCCTGGACAGACCGTCACCGAACTCAAGTTGCAGGTGGACGAGCGCGGCGGCGGCCTGGGCATCGAAGCGCCGGCCTTGCGGTTTGCCGTACGTGCCACGCAGTTGGTGTTCCTGGCGCGGGGCGAGCCGCCGTTCAGCCTCGCGCTGGGGAATGCGTCGGCCAAGGCAGCGAACCTGCCGCTTTCGACGCTGATTCCGGACTACAAAGCCGAGCGTCTCACCGCATTGGGGTTGGCCAAGGTAGACGGGGAGGTAGGGTTCACTTCGCCTGCTGTTGTAGCGGCGGTGGAGGCCGGAACGAACTGGAAAAAGCTCGGGCTTTGGGCCGTGCTGCTGCTCGGCGTGGCGGCATTGGGCGCCATGGCCTACAGTTTGCTGCGCAAGCCGCCGGTGGCACGTTAAATAAAGTCCATGAACTCTATTGGGTTTAAATCCTCTGATAGGAGGAAATACGCCCCGACTCGCGTTAAACTGCGCGGGTTTTTAAGCCCCCATTCTCCGGAGCCTTACATGTCCCGCGTTACTTTGAGTCGCTATTTGATTGAGCAGACCCGCAGCAACAACACGCCTGCCGATCTGCGCTTCCTTATCGAAGTGGTGGCGCGTGCTTGCAGGAAATCAGCCACGCCGTGTCCAAAGGCGCACTGGGTGGTGTCCTGGGCAGCATGGGCACTGAAAACGTGCAGGGCGAAGTGCAGAAGAAGCTCGACGTGATCTCCAACGAAATCCTGCTCGAAGCCAACGAATGGGGCGGTCACCTGGCCGGCATGGCGTCCGAGGAAATGGACAATGCCTACCAGATCCCGGGCAAATACCCGAAAGGCGCGTACCTGCTGGTGTTCGACCCACTGGACGGCTCGTCCAACATCGACATCAACGCACCGGTCGGTACCATCTTCTCGGTACTGCGTTGCCCGAACGAATACCTGAGCCAGAACGAAGCGCTGAACGAAAAGGCCTTCCTGCAGCCAGGTACCGAGCAGGTCGCTGCCGGTTACGCGATCTACGGCCCTCAGACCATGCTGGTACTGACCCTGGGCGACGGCGTCAAAGGCTTCACCCTGGACCGCGAGATGGGCAGCTTCGTGCTGACTCACGAAGACATCACCATTCCTGCGTCCACTCAGGAATTTGCGATCAACATGTCTAACCAGCGCCATTGGGAAGAGCCGGTGACCCGCTATGTCGGCGAGTTGATGGCAGGCGAAGAAGGCCCGTTGAAGAAAAACTTCAACATGCGTTGGGTGGCAGCGATGGTGGCTGACGTGCACCGTATCCTGACCCGTGGCGGCCTGTTCATGTACCCACGTGACAGCCGCGAGCCCTCCAAGCCGGGCAAACTGCGCCTGATGTACGAAGCCAACCCGATGTCCTTCCTGGTTGAGCAAGCGGGCGGTGCGTCCACCGACGGCCACCAGCGCATCCTCGACATCCAGCCTGAAGGCCTGCACCAGCGTGTGGCGGTGTTCCTGGGTTCGAAGGAAGAAGTCGAGCGCGTGACGGCGTATCACAAGCAGTAAATTGCAGCGATAGGTTATCCGCGTTGTTGTGAGCCGGATCACCTTAAAAGAAGCCCCGAAACGTTTCAGCGTTTTCGGGGCTTTTTGTTTTTGTTCATCGGGAACCAGACACCTCTTTTCCCTTCTAAGCTTCTGGCAGATACCCCAGCTGCTTGTCTCTCCAGGAGCTTTTCCATGTCTTTACGCCGTCTCTCCCTGCTGGCTTTTTGCGTGCTATTGGCCGCGTGCAGCAAGGTCAACCAAGAAAACTACGCGAAGTTGTCGGCCGGCATGGCCAAGGCCGAGGTGGAGTCGTTGCTGGGTAAGCCGACCGATTGCTCCGGCGCACTGGGCATGTCCAGTTGCACGTGGAGCGATAAAAACAGCTTTATCAGCGTGCAATACGCCGGTGACAAAGTTCTGATGTTTTCCGGGCAAGGCCTGAAGTAAACCGGGGCGCGAGCCTGCGGGAGAAGAAGAATGATGCGTTTTGTTTTGTTCCTTTGCGCCAGCCTGTTTTTGGCGGGCTGCGCCAGCCATTCTGGCGATGATCTGCAACCCAAGACAGCGAGCAACGTCAACCTCAAGCGTTACCAGGGCACCTGGTATGAGTTGGCCCGATTGCCGATGTACTTCCAGCGCAACTGCGCACAGTCCGAAGCCCGTTACACCTTGCTGCCTGATGGCGACATGTCGGTGTACAACCGGTGCCTGACGACCGAATGGAAGTGGGAAGAAGCCAAGGGTACCGCCACCCCGCAAGTGCCGGGCAAGACCGACAAGCTCTGGGTGGAATTCAATAACTGGTTTACCTCGCTTCTGCCGGGCGTTGCCAAGGGTGACTACTGGGTGTTGTACGTCAGTGATGACTACAAGACCGCGATTGTCGGCAGCCCTAACCGGCGCTACATGTGGATCCTGTCGCGTACACCGACCGTCAACACCGACACCCGCGAAGACCTGCTGAGCAGGGCGCGGCAACAGGGGTATGACACCACGCGGCTGATCTGGCGTACGTCGGACAAAGAGATGGCGAAGACTTCGCAGTAAACCTGAGGCTACCGCCGATCAAAATGTGGGAGCGGGCTTGCTCGCGAATACGGTGTATCAGTATCAGATGTTCTGACTGAACCACCGCATTCGCGAGCAAGCCCGCTCCCACATTTGTTATGTGTCGCCAGTTAGCTCAGCAAATCTCTTAAAACTTGGGTAAACGCTCGGCGGCTTTCTTCTTCGCCAGCATGATGCCCATCGCGCACCACCCATTTCCCGTTCACCAGCACATCCCGCACCTGCCGATCCCCGCCAGCAAACAACCAGCGATTGAGAATTCCATCTTCTGTGGCCGTTGCCAGGTACGGATCATTGCCGTCCAGCACCAGCCAATCCGCGCGTTTGCCCACTTCCAATCGACCAATCGCTTGCCCCAGCGCCTGTGCGCCGCCGTCCAGGGCCGCATCAAACAACGTGCGTCCGACCATCGGCTGATCGCTGCGATACAAACGATTACGCCGCTGATCCCGCAGCCGCTGGCCGTACTCCAACCAGCGCAACTCTTCCACCACGCTCAATGACACATGGCTGTCGGAGCCGATGCCCATGCGTCCACCCTGCGCCAGGAAGTCCACGGCTGGGAAAATCCCATCGCCCAGGTTGGCTTCGGTGGTCAGGCACAAACCGGCAATTGCGCGGCTCTTGGCCATGCGCGACACCTCATCTGTATCAGCATGGGTGGCATGCACCAGGCACCAGCGTTCATCGACTTCAACGTTGTCGTACAGCCATTGCAGCGGACGCTTGCCGCTCCAGGCCAGGCAATCGTCGACTTCCTTTTGCTGTTCGGCGATGTGGATATGCACCGGGCAAGCCTTGTCGCTGGCAGCCAGCACGGCTTGGATTTGTTCCGGGGTCACGGCGCGCAGGGAGTGGAAACACAGACCCAATTGCTGCGCAGGTTGTGCGGCCAGGATGGATTTCAGCTGCGCCTGCAGGTCAAGATAGTGCTCAGTGCTGTTGATAAATCGACGCTGGCCGTCATTCGGCGCCTGGCCGCCAAAGCCGGAATGGGTATAGAGCACCGGCAGCAACGTCAGGCCAATACCGCTGCTGGTGGCAGCCCGGCTGATTTGCCGCGACAACTCAGTGCGATCGGCATACGGCTGGCCGCTGACGTCGTGATGCACGTAGTGAAACTCTGCCACCGAGGTGTAGCCGGCCTTGAGCATTTCGATATACAGCTGACGGGCGATGACGTGAAGTTGCTCTGGGTTGATCTTGCCGACCATGCGGTACATCAGGTCGCGCCAGGTCCAGAAACTGTCATTCGGGTTGCCGGCCACTTCGGCCAAACCCGCCATGGCGCGCTGAAATGCATGGGAGTGCAAGTTGGGCATGCCCGCCAAAACCGGGCCTCTCAGCCGTTCTGCGCCTTCGAAGCTGGCGTTGGCCTCAACCTTTGTCAGCAGGCCATCGGCGCTGACTTCAAGACGTACATCATTGGCCCATCCATTAGGCAGCAGTGCGCGTTCGGCAAAGAAAGCGGACATGATCAAGGCACCCCGGTCGTGTGTTTATTTGTATATACATATACAGACGTTTGCCTGCTCGGTAAACTCCGGCAATCTATGCATCTTTTCCCTCTGCAAGGATTCCCCGTGCCGACTCCGCCCGCCAACTCTTCGCTGGCTGCCCACATGGACGAAAGTCCGGCGCCCTTGTATGCCCGCGTCAAACAGATGATCAGCCAGCAGATTCTCAACGGCAACTGGCCACCCCATTACCGTGTCCCTTCCGAGAGTGAGTTGGTCAGCGAGCTGGGTTTCAGCCGTATGACCATCAACCGCGCCCTGCGTGAACTCACCGCCGAAGGTTTGCTGGTGCGTATGCAGGGCGTGGGGACTTTCGTCGCCGAGCCCAAGAGCCAGTCGGCGCTGTTCGAAGTGCACAACATTGCCGATGAGATCGCCTCTCGCGGTCATCGGCACACGTGCAAGGTGATTACCCTGGGCGAAGAGGCCGCCGGTTCCGAACGTGCCGTTGCCCTGGAGATGCGTGAAGGCGGGCGGGTGTTCCACTCGTTGATCGTGCACTTCGAAAACGATATTCCCGTGCAAATCGAAGACCGCTTCGTCAACGCCCTGGTCGCCCCGGAATACCTGCAACAGGACTTCACCCAACAGACGCCTTACGCGTATTTGAACCAGGTGGCGCCGCTTACAGAAGGCGAGCATGTGGTCGAGGCGATCCTGGCCGACGCGTCCGAGTGCGCGCTGCTGCAGATCGAATCCACCGAACCGTGCCTGTTGATTCGCCGACGCACCTGGTCCGGCCGCCAGCCGGTGACCGCTGCGCGCTTGATCCACCCCGGTTCCCGTCACAGCCTGGAAGGACGTTTCAGCAAATGAGTGAAGTGAAAGTCTGGCGCGCCGCTGACTACGTGCGCATGCCGTGGAAAAACGGCGGTGGCAGCACCGAAGAGATCACCCGTGACGCTGGTGCGGGTCTGGATGGCTTTGGCTGGCGCCTGTCGATTGCTGATATCGCCGAGTCGGGTGGCTTCTCCACGTTCGCCGGCTACCAGCGGGTGATCACCGTAATCCAAGGCGCGGGGATGGTATTGACCGTCGATGGCGAGGAACAGCGCGGGTTGTTACCGCTGCAGCCGTTTGCGTTCAAAGGGGAGAGTGAAGTGTCTTGCCGCCTGATCACCGGGCCGATTCGCGATTTCAACCTGATCTATTCGCCTGAGCGTTACCACGCGCGGTTGCAGTGGATTGATGGCGAACAGCGCTTTTTCAGCACCGCGCAGACGGTGTTGGTGTTTAGCGTGGCGGATGAAGTGAAGGTGCTGGAGCACAAGCTCGGTCACCACGACTGCCTGCAAATCGACGGTAACACTGGCTTGCTGGATATTTCCGTCAGCGGCCGCAGCTGCATCATCGAACTGACCCAACTCGGTTAATACCTGTGGGAGCTGGCTTGCCTGCGATAGCGGCGGTGAATTCACCGTTGCTATCGCAGGCAAGCCAGCTCCCACATTTGCTTTGTGGTGTTCACAAAATCTGTTTCCAGCCTCCGCACCAATTTGTTACCGAATGCCCCAGCGTGGCGCAAAGCCACGCTGCCGTGACAAACCTTCCTCGCTGTAAAACTCTCTTGTAAGAAATTTCATCAAGCCTTGAAGCCTTAATTTCCAAGGCTTGCGCACGATTTCAAAAAAATCTCAACAGCACCCTCAGCAAGTTGGCCGCTTGATTGCATATGCTTGTATGTACAAGTAAAGATGTGTGCGTAAGACTCTCCTTCGCACCATCAATGTTCGCGCATCGATCGCCGAGGAGTCTTAGCTGTGACCAAGCCTACAAAATACCGTGACGTTGAAATCCGCGCCGCCCGCGGTAACAAGCTCACCGCCAAAAGCTGGCTGACTGAAGCGCCGCTGCGCATGCTGATGAACAACCTCGACCCACAAGTGGCCGAGAACCCCAAGGAACTGGTGGTGTACGGTGGCATCGGCCGCGCGGCGCGTAACTGGGAGTGCTACGACCAAATTGTCGAGAGCCTCACTAACCTGAATGACGACGAAACCCTGCTGGTGCAATCCGGCAAACCGGTCGGTGTGTTCAAGACCCACAGCAACGCTCCACGCGTGCTGATCGCCAACTCAACCTGGTACCGCACTGGGCCAGCTGGGAGCACTTCAACGAACTGGACGCCAAGGGCCTGGCCATGTACGGCCAGATGACCGCCGGCAGCTGGATCTACATCGGCAGCCAAGGCATCGTCCAGGGCACCTACGAAACCTTCGTCGAAGCCGGTCGCCAGCATTACAACAGCGACCTCACTGGCCGTTGGTGCTCACCGCCGGCCTCGGCGGCATGGGCGGCGCCCAGCCTCTGGCCGCGACCCTGGCTGGCGCTTGCTCGCTGAACATCGAATGCCAGCAGGTCAGCATCGACTTCCGTCTGGCCAGCCGCTATGTCGACGAGCAAGCCACCGACCTCGACGACGCCCTGGCGCGCATCGCCAAGTACACCAAGGAAGGCAAGGCCATCTCCATCGCCTTGCTGGGCAACGCGGCCGAAATTCTGCCGGAACTGGTCAAGCGCGGCGTGCGCCCGGACATGGTTACCGACCAGACCAGCGCCCACGACCCACTCAACGGCTACCTGCCTGCCGGCTGGACCTGGGACGAATACCGCGCTCGCGCCAAGACCGAGCCGGCCGAAGTGATCAAGGCCGCCAAGCAGTCGATGGCCGTTCACGTCAAAGCCATGTTGGAATTCCAGAAACAAGGCATTCCGACCTTCGACTACGGCAACAACATCCGCCAGATGGCGCAAGAAGTCGGCGTGGAAAACGCATTCGACTTCCCAGGCTTTGTACCAGCCTATATCCGCCCACTGTTCTGCCGTGGCATTGGTCCGTTCCGCTGGGCGGCGCTGTCCGGCGACCCGCAAGACATCTACAAAACCGACGCCAAGGTCAAAGAGCTGATCCCGGACGACGCTCACCTGCACAACTGGCTGGACATGGCGCGCGAGCGCATCAGCTTCCAGGGCCTGCCGGCACGTATCTGCTGGGTTGGCCTGGGCCAACGCGCCAAGCTCGGCCTGGCATTCAACGAAATGGTACGCAGCGGCGAGCTGTCGGCTCCGGTCGTGATCGGTCGTGACCACCTCGACTCCGGTTCGGTGTCCAGCCCGAACCGCGAAACAGAAGCCATGCAGGACGGTTCCGACGCTGTGTCCGACTGGCCGCTGCTCAACGCCCTGCTCAACACCGCAAGCGGCGCGACCTGGGTTTCGCTGCACCACGGCGGCGGCGTGGGCATGGGCTTCTCGCAGCACTCCGGCATGGTCATCGTCTGCGACGGTACCGATGAAGCGGCTGAACGCATTGCCCGTGTGCTGCATAACGACCCGGCTACCGGAGTCATGCGTCACGCCGATGCGGGTTACCAGATCGCGATCGACTGCGCCAAGGAACAAGGCCTCAACCTGCCGATGATCAAGTAACGACTGGCCCGGTTCGTGTGGGAGCTGGCTTGTCTGCGATGGCATCACCTCGGTTCTACCCACAGACCGAGTTGCCTGAATCGCAGGCAAGCCAGCTCCCACAGATGACCTGTTGTGTACACAAGACCTGTTTCACCCGCACCACCGAATAACAATCCATCAGAGGTTGAACACCCATGGCTGCAAATGACACCACCCCGTTGATCGAAAGGCGTTCGATCGACTACATCCCGGAAGCGGAAAGACATGGTCGTCTATTGAGCCAGTTCACCCTGTGGCTGGGTGCCAACCTGCAGATCACTGCGATTGTCACCGGGGCTTTGGCCGTGGTGCTGGGCGGTGATGTGTTCTGGTCGTTGATCGGTCTGTTGATCGGCCAACTGCTGGGCGGTGGCGTGATGGCGTTGCACGCGGCGCAAGGTCCGCAATTGGGTTTGCCGCAGATGATCTCCAGCCGCGTGCAGTTTGGCGTGTATGGCGCGGTGATCCCGCTGGTGTTGGTGTGCCTGATGTACATCGGTTTTTCCGCCAGCGGTTCGCTGTTGGCGGGGCAAGCGGTGGCGCAGTTGCTGCACGTGGAAGACTGGGTCGGCATCGTGCTGTTCGCAGGCTTGATCATGGTGTTTACCATTTTCGGCTACCGCGTCATCCACGGCATAGGGCGCGTGGCCAGCGTGCTCGGCGTCATCGCGTTTATGTACCTGTTCTACACATTGCTGGCAGGTAACGACGTTGGCGCGCTGCTGGGCAACAAGCACTTTTCCCTGAGCAGTTTTCTGTTGGCGATCTCGTTGTCGGCGTCGTGGCAGATTGCGTTCGGCCCTTACGTGGCGGACTACTCGCGCTATCTACCCCGTAGCACATCCGCGTCGAAAACCTTCTGGGCCGTTGGCCTGGGTTCGGTGATCGGTGCGCAGGCGTCGATGGTGTTTGGCGTGTTCGCTGCGGCCCTGGCGGGTGCGCAATTTGCCCATCACGAAGTGTCGTTCATCGTCAGCCTGGGCGGTACCGGGGTTGTCGCGGCGCTGCTGTATTTCAGCATCGCCTTCGGCAAGGTCACCGTGACCACCCTGAATGCCTACGGCAGCTTCATGTCCATCGCGACGATCATCAGCGGTTTTCGTGGCAGCCGGCACATCTCGAGTGCCGTACGCCTGCTGTACATCTTCCTGATGGTGTCGATTGCCGCTGCGCTGGCGCTGTTGGGCAAGGACTCGTTCCTCAAGGACTTCTCCGCGTTCATCCTGTTCCTGCTTGCGTTCTTCACTCCGTGGAGCGCGATCAACCTGGTGGATTTCTACTGCATCACCAAGGAGCGCTACGACATTCCGGCGCTCTCCAACCCCAACGGTCGCTACGGTCGCTGGAATGTGATGGGCATCAGCATCTATGTATTCGGCGTGCTGATCCAGATGCCGTTCATCTCCACGCACTTCTACACCGGTCCCCTGGTCGCCAGCCTTGGCGACACCGATATCTCCTGGATCATCGGCCTGGTGGTACCGGCGGCGCTTTACTACTGGGCCGCGAAAAAGTGGCACAGCGCAATTCCTGAACACCTGATCCTGCCGGTAGAGCAGGGCGCTGCACCAACGACGACAAACGGGCTGGCTGCACAAGCCTGATGGGACGTGGACAGGGCAGGATGCCTACTGACTGCCGTAATCCATTTCAAGATTGGGAGCGTCACAACAATGAAAATGCATAAAACCTTGTTGGCCACACTGTTCTCTGCGGGCGTGCTGGCTTCTGTCGGCGCCCAAGCGGCTGGTTGGTGCGAGTCCGGTAAACCGGTGAAATTTGCAGGCCTGAACTGGGAAAGCGGCATGCTGCTTACCGACATCCTGCAAACCGTTCTGGAAAAAGGCTACGACTGCAAAACCGACAGCCTGCCGGGCAACTCCATCACCATGGAAAACGCCCTGAGCAGCAACGACATCCAAGTGTTTGCCGAAGAGTGGGTGGGCCGCAGCGAAGTCTGGAACAAGGCCGAGAAGGCCGGCAAAGTCGTCGGTGTCGGCGCGCCCGTGGTAGGGGCGGTCGAAGGCTGGTATGTACCGCGCTACGTGATCGAAGGCGATGCCAAGCGCAAGCTGGAACCCAAGGCGCCGGACCTTAAAAACATCGCCGACCTGGCCAAGTACGCTTCGGTGTTCAAGGATCAGGAAGAACCGTCCAAGGGCCGTTTCTACAACTGCCCAGCCGGTTGGACCTGCGAGCTGGACAACACCGAGATGCTGAAAAGCTACGGCCTGGAAAGCACCTACACCAACTTCCGCCCAGGCACCGGCCCGGCGCTGGATGCGGCGGTGCTGTCGAGCTACAAGCGTGGTGAGCCGATCCTGTTCTATTACTGGTCGCCAACTCCGCTGATGGGCCAGGTGGACCTGGTCAAGCTGGAAGAAAAAACCCGGCGTGGATAAAACCGTGAGCATCAAGGTCGGCCTGTCCAAGACCTTCCACGAGCATGCCCCGGAATTGGTGGCCGTGCTGGAAAAGGTCAACCTGCCCATCGACCTGCTTAACCAGAACCTCGGTCGCATGGCCAAAGAGCGAATTGAGTCGCCAAAACTGGCGAAAATTTTCCTCAAGGAACATCCTGAAGTCTGGCACGCATGGGTGAGCGACGACGCAGCCAAGAAAATCGACGCGGCCTTGTAGGTCAAGCGTGCCCGGCTACCCAGATGGGTTGGTCGGGCGCCTGGCCACAACCCATTGGATCGAGAGCACGATATGTTTCCTGAGAGTTTTACGTTTTCCATCGCCGACTGGGTCAACGGTTGGGTGGACTCACTGGTCACCAACTATGGCGATGTGTTCCGGCACATCTCCGACACCCTGTTATGGGCCATCGTCAACCTGGAAGGGCTGCTGCGCGCAGCGCCCTGGTGGCTGATGCTGGCCATCGTCGGCGCTGTCGCCTGGCACGCCACCCGCAAGGTGGTGACCACGGCGGTGATCGTCGGCCTTTTGTTCCTGGTGGGCGCGGTTGGCCTGTGGGACAAGCTGATGCAGACGCTTGCCTTGATGATGGTGGCCACGGTGATCTCGGTGTTGATCGGCATTCCGCTGGGCATTCTCTCGGCGCGCAGCAATCGCCTGCGCTCGGTGTTGATGCCGCTGTTGGACATCATGCAAACCATGCCGAGTTTCGTGTACCTGATCCCGGTGTTGATGCTGTTCGGCCTGGGCAAGGTCCCGGCGATTTTCGCCACGGTGATCTACGCCGCGCCGCCGCTGATTCGCCTGACCGACCTGGGTATTCGCCAAGTCGACGGCGAAGTCATGGAAGCCATCAATGCCTTCGGTGCCAACCGTTGGCAGCAACTGTTCGGCGTGCAACTGCCGCTGGCACTGCCAGCATCATGGCCGGTATCAACCAGACCACCATGATGGCGCTGTCGATGGTAGTGATCGCCTCGATGATCGGTGCCCGTGGCTTGGGTGAAGACGTGCTCGTCGGCATCCAGACCCTCAACGTCGGCCGAGGCCTCGAAGCCGGCTTGGCGATTGTGATTCTCGCAGTGGTCATCGACCGCATTACCCAGGCCTATGGTCGTCCACGGCATGAGGCGAGCAAATGACTACTGTCAGCAAAATTGAAGTTAAAAACGTCTTCAAGATCTTCGGTGCCCGTTCCAAGGACGCGCTGTCGCTGATCGGCCAGGGCAAGACCAAGGACCAGGTACTGGCCGAAACCGGTTGCGTGGTCGGCGTGAACGACTTGTCGCTGAGCATCGGTACCGGCGAGATCTTTGTGATCATGGGCCTGTCGGGTTCCGGCAAATCCACGCTGGTGCGCCACTTCAACCGCCTGATCGACCCTACCAGTGGCGCGATCCTGGTGGACGGCGAAGACATCCTGCAACTGGACATGGAAGCCCTGCGCCAATTCCGTCGGCACAAGATCAGCATGGTGTTCCAGAGCTTCGGCCTGCTGCCCCACAAGAGCGTGCTGGATAACGTTGCCTACGGCCTCAAGGTGCGCGGCGAAACCAAGCAGGTCTGCGCCGAACGCGCCCTGCACTGGATCGAAACCGTGGGCCTCAAGGGTTACGAAAACAAATACCCGCACCAGCTCTCTGGCGGCATGCGCCAGCGTGTCGGCCTGGCCCGCGCATTGGCGGCGGACACCGACATCATCCTGATGGACGAAGCGTTCAGCGCCCTCGACCCGTTGATCCGCGCCGAGATGCAGGACCAGTTGCTGGAGCTGCAAAAGACCCTGCACAAAACCATCGTGTTCATCACCCACGACCTCGACGAGGCCGTGCGAATCGGCAACCGCATCGCGATTCTCAAGGACGGCAAGCTGATCCAGGTCGGCACGCCGCGCGAGATCCTGCATTCGCCGGCGGATGAGTATGTGGACCGGTTTGTTCAGCGGCGGGCGGCGGTAGTCTGATCTGGATTGTGTGGTGAGCCGACCGGCGCCATCGCGGGCAAGCCCGGCTCCCACATGAGAGTGCGTTCAAAATGTGGGAGCTGGCTTGCCTGCGATGAGGCCGGCAAGGCTGCAAAGAATTGAAGAAGGTATGAAGATGTCCCAGCCAACAAAAATCATCATCGCCAACGCCCCTTTGCGCTGGCAGGACGTAGTCGCCGTGGCCCGCCACGGCGCGGTCCTGAACTTTCGGGCCAGGCCTGGGCACGCATCGACAATGCCCAGGCCATCGTGCAGCGCATTGTCACCAGCGGCGAGCGCGCCTACGGCGTGAACACCGGGCTGGGTGCGTTGTGCAACGTGTCGCTCAAGGGCGAACAACTGAGCCAACTGTCGCGCAATACCCTGCTGAGCCACGCGTGTGGCGTGGGCCCGGTGCTGAGCGATGAGCAAACCCGCGCGATCATCTGCGCTGCCATCATCAACTACAGCCACGGCAAATCCGGCCTGCATCCGCAGGTGGTGCACTCGCTGCTGGCGCTGCTCAACCACGGTATTACGCCGCAAGTGCCGTCCCAGGGTTCGGTGGGTTACCTGACCCACATGGCCCACATCGGCGTGGCGTTGCTCGGTGTGGGCAGCGTGAGCTACAAGGGCCAGATCGTCCCGGCGCAACAGGCCTTGAGCGCCGAGGGTTTGCAGCCGGTGGTGCTGGGTGCCAAAGACGGCTTGTGCCTGGTCAACGGCACGCCGTGCATGACCGGCCTGAGTAGCCTGGCGCTGGCCGACGCGCATCATTTGTTGCAATGGGCCGACGTGATCGGCGCGATGAGTTTCGAAGCACAGCGCGGCCAGATCGATGCGTTCGACCAAGAAATCATCGCCCTCAAGCCGCACCCCGGCATGCAACTGGTTGGCATGAACCTGCGTGCCTTGCTCGACGGCAGTGAAGTGATCGCCAGCAGCAAAGGCATTCGTACACAAGACGCGCTGAGCATCCGCTCGATCCCGCAGATCCACGGTGCAGCCCGCGACCAAGTAGAGCACGCCACTCGCCAGGTCGAGACCGAGCTCAACAGCGCCACCGACAACCCGCTGGTACTCGGCACTCCGGACAACTACCGCGTCGTGTCCCAGGCCAACCCGCACGGGCAGTCGGTCGCGCTGGCGGCAGACATGCTCGCCATTGCCATGGCCGAAATCGGCTCGGTGGCCGAGCGTCGCCTGGACCGCCTGATCAACCCTCACGTCAGTGGCTTGCCGGCGTTCCTGGTGAGCAACCCCGGGGTCAACTCCGGGATGATGATCGTGCAGTACGTCGCCGCCTCCCTGTGCGGGCAAAACCGCCAACTGGCGCAACCGGCGGTGCTCGATAACTTCGTCACCTCGGGCTTGCAGGAAGACCATCTGAGCATGGGCACGAATGCCGCGCTGAAGCTGTACTCGGTGCTGGCCAACGTCACCCAGATCCTCGCCATCGAATATTTGCTGGCCGCCCAGGCCTTCGATTTTCTCAAGGACCAGCGTTTTGGCGTCGGCACCGACCGTGCCTGGCGCTTGTTGCGTGAAGTGGTCCCGGCCTATGAGCAGGACCGCTGGCTGGCGCCGGACATTGCGGCTGCCGCCACCTTGCTCAAAGCCACTGCCTTACCGAATCTGCACTGAATAACAATTTCAAAGGAGTATGAATGTGACTGCGCTAAATCTGATTCCAGGCCAACTGAGCCTTGCCCAACTGCGGGCCATCTACCAGCAGCCGGTGACTCTCAGTCTGGATGACAGCGCCACGGCGCAGATCGAAGCCAGTGTTGCCTGCGTGGAGCAGATTCTCGCCGAGAACCGCACCGCCTACGGCATCAACACCGGTTTCGGCCTGCTGGCCTCGACCCGCATCGCCAGCGAAGACCTGGAAAACCTCCAGCGTTCCCTGAGTGCTGTCCCACGCCGCTGGCGTGGGTGAGCCGATCAGCGACGCGCTGGTACGGCTGGTCATGGTGCTCAAGGTCAACAGCCTGAGCCGTGGGTTCTCCGGGATCCGTCGCCAGGTGATCGACGCGCTGATCGCACTGATCAACGCCGAGGTGTACCCGCATATTCCTTTGAAAGGTTCGGTGGGGGCCTCCGGTGACCTGGCGCCGTTGGCGCACATGTCGCTGGTCCTGTTGGGTGAAGGCAAGGCACGTTACAAAGGCGAATGGCTGGAAGCCACCGAGGCGCTGAAAGTCGCCGGCCTTGCGCCGCTGACCCTCGCCGCCAAGGAAGGCCTGGCGCTGCTCAACGGCACCCAGGTGTCCACCGCGTATGCCCTGCGTGGCCTGTTCGAAGGCGAAGATTTGTTCGCTGGCGCCTTGGCGTGTGGCGGCCTCACCGTGGAAGCAGTGTTGGGTTCGCGCTCGCCGTTCGACGCGCGTATTCATGCGGCACGCGGCCAGCGTGGGCAGATCGATTCGGCTGCGGCCTACCGCGACCTGTTGGGTGAAAGCAGCCAGGTGTCCCAGTCGCACCAGAACTGCGACAAGGTGCAAGACCCGTATTCCTTGCGCTGCCAGCCACAAGTCATGGGCGCCTGCCTGACCCAGTTCCGCCAGGCGGCCGAAGTGCTCGTCGTGGAAGCCAACGCCGTGTCGGATAACCCGCTGGTGTTTGCCGCCGAAGGCGACGTGATCTCTGGCGGTAACTTCCACGCCGAACCGGTGGCCATGGCCGCTGACAACATGGCGTTGGCTATCGCCGAAATCGGCTCGCTGAGTGAGCGCCGCATCTCGCTGATGATGGACAAGCACATGTCCCAGTTGCCGCCATTCCTGGTGGGCAACGGCGGGGTCAACTCCGGCTTCATGATCGCCCAGGTGACCGCCGCCGCACTCGCCAGCGAGAACAAGGCGCTGGCCCATCCCCATAGCGTGGACAGCCTGCCGACCTCCGCCAACCAGGAAGACCACGTTTCCATGGCGCCGGCTGCGGGCAAGCGTCTGTGGGAAATGGCTGAGAACACCCGTGGCATCCTCGCCGTGGAATGGCTGGCGGCGTGCCAAGGCCTGGACCTGCGCGAAGGCCTGAAAACCTCGCCAAAGCTGGAAAAAGCGCGCGGCATTCTGCGCAGCAAAGTCGCGTTCTATGACAAGGACCGCTTCTTCGCGCCGGACATCAACGCCGCCAGCGAACTGCTCGCCAGCCGCTGCCTGAATGAGCTGGTGCCGGCCAAGCTCCTGCCAAGCCTCTAAGCGCTACACCTTGTAGTGAGCGGGCTTGCCCCGCGCTGGGTGGCGCAGCCGCCCTGAAACAAGCCCGCGTTATCACTGACACAACGCGGTGGCCTTATCAGGGCGGCTTACCACCAGCGCGGGCAAGCCCGCCACTACAGTTGATAGGTGTCAGGATTCATATTTTCTCAGGATAAAAATAATTAAGGACGAGAAATGCACCAGCAAGAAAAGGGTTTGAAACGCGGCCTAAGCGCCCGACATATTCGCTTCATGGCACTCGGTTCCGCGATCGGTACCGGGCTGTTCTACGGGTCTGCCTCAGCTATCCAGATGGCCGGTCCCGCTGTGCTGCTGGCCTACCTGATCGGCGGCGCCGCCGTGTTCATGGTGATGCGCGCCCTCGGCGAAATGGCCGTGCACAATCCAGTGTCCGGTTCGTTCGGCCAGTACGCCAGCACCTACCTGGGCCCCTTGGCCGGTTTTGTCCTCGGCTGGACCTACGCGTTTGAAATGATCATCGTCTGCCTGGCCGATGTGACCGCCTTCGGCATCTACATGGGCTTCTGGTTTCCCGAAGTCGCACGTTGGGTGTGGGTCCTCGGCATTGTGTTTTTGATCGGTGGCCTGAACCTGTGCAACGTCAAAGTGTTTGGCGAAATGGAGTTCTGGCTGTCGTTGCTCAAGGTAGGCGCCATCGTCGCGATGATCCTCGGCGGTTTCGGCATCATGCTGTTCGGCATCCATTCAGCCGGTGAAACCCAGGCCAGCGGGCTCAGCAACCTGTGGGCCCACGGCGGCTTCATGCCTAACGGCGTCGGTGGCCTGATCGCCTCGTTTGCCGTGGTGATGTTTGCCTTTGGCGGCATTGAAATCATCGGCATCACTGCCGGTGAAGCCAAGGACCCGCAACGCGTGATTCCCAAGGCAATCAACGCTGTGCCGCTGCGCATCCTGTTGTTTTACGTGCTGACCCTGTTTGTGCTGATGGCCATCTATCCGTGGCCGCAGATCGGCAGCCAGGGCAGTCCGTTCGTGCAGATCTTCAGCAACCTGGGGATTGGCTCGGCGGCCACCATCCTCAACATCGTGGTGATCTCGGCGGCGGTCTCGGCCATTAACAGCGACATCTTCGGCGCCGGCCGCATGATGTACGGCCTGGCCCAGCAGGGGCAAGCGCCCAAGGGCTTTGCGCAACTGTCCAAGCAAGGTGTGCCGTGGATGACCGTGGTGGTCATGGGCGCGGCGCTGCTGGGCGGTGTGGTGCTCAACTACTTGATCCCGGAAAACGTGTTCTTGCTGATCGCCTCGATTGCCACCTTCGCCACCGTGTGGGTGTGGCTGATGATTCTGTTCACCCAGGTCGCCATGCGCCGCTCCATGACGCCTGAGCAAGTGGCCGAATTGAAATTCCCGGTACCGTTCTGGCCCTATGCGCCAGCCGCGGCGATCGTGTTCATGCTGTTCGTGTTTGGCGTGCTGGGTTACTTCCCGGACACCCAGGCAGCCTTGTTGGTTGGTGCCATATGGATCGTGCTGCTGGTCGTTGCCTACCTGCTGTGGGTAAAACCCGCCGCCGGGCAAGCGGCCAAGGTCCACTATGACCCGGCTTTGTCTCATCGTTAATTCAGGGAGGCGTTGATGAAAACGCTTTGGCAACACTGCCACGTCGCAACCATGGCCCAGGGTAAATACTCGATCATCGAGGATGCCGCCATGGTCACAGCCGGTTCGCTCATCGAGTGGATCGGCCCCCGCAGCCAAGTGCCAACGGCAGACTATGCCCAGGTGCATGACCTGCAAGGCGCGTGGGTGACCCCCGGGCTGATCGACTGCCACACCCACACGGTGTTCGGTGGCAATCGCAGCGGCGAATTCGAGCAACGCCTCGAAGGCGTGAGCTACGCCGAAATCGCAGCCAAGGGTGGCGGTATTGCCAGCACCGTGCGCGCCACCCGTGCGGCGAGCGAAGATGAACTGTTCGCAAGCGCCCACAAACGCCTGCGCAGTTTGCTGCGCGACGGCGTGACCACGGTGGAAATCAAATCCGGCTACGGCCTCGACTTGGCCAACGAACGCAAGATGCTGCGGGTGGCGCGCCGTCTCGGCGAAGCGCTGCCGGTCAGCGTGCGTGCCACGTGCCTGGCGGCTCACGCGTTGCCACCGGAGTACAAGGACCGCGCCGACGACTACATCGAGCATATCTGCACCGACATGCTGCCGGCCCTGGCGGCGGAAGGGCTGGTGGATGCGGTGGATGCGTTCTGCGAGTACCTGGCGTTTTCCACCGAACAGGTGGAGCGCGTGTTCAAGGTTGCGCAGCAACTGGGACTGCCGGTGAAACTGCATGCCGAGCAGCTGTCGTCGCTGCACGGCTCCAGCCTGGCCGCGCGTTATCACGCGCTGTCTGCGGATCACCTGGAGTTCATGACCGAAGAAGACGCCATCGCCATGGCCGCCTCCGGCACTGTCGCCGTGTTGCTGCCGGGCGCGTTCTACTTCTTGCGCGAAACCCAATTGCCGCCCATGGACGCGCTGCGCAAGCACGGCGTGAAGATCGCCATTGCCAGCGACCTCAACCCCGGCACCTCGCCAGCGTTGTCGGTACGCCTGATGCTGAACATGGCCTGCACGCTGTTCCGCATGACCCCGGAAGAAGCCCTAGCGGGCGCGACCCAGCACGCGGCCACAGCCTTGGGCATGGGCGCCACCCACGGCTCGTTGGAAGTGGGCAAGGTCGCGGACTTCGTTGCCTGGCAGATTGATCGTCCCGCCGACCTGGCCTACTGGTTGGGTGGCGAACTGGATAAACGCGTCGTGCGCCATGGCGCCGACGTCACGGTTTGAGAGGAATACTGCTGTGGATAAGGTTCTGAACTTCAAACAAGGCCGCGTACCGCTGCTGATCAGCATGCCCCACGCCGGCCTGCGCCTGACACCCGCCGTGCAAGCCGGGTTGATCCCCGAGGCCCAAAGCCTGCCGGACACCGACTGGCACATCCCCACGCTGTATGACTTTGCCGAAGCGTTGGGTGCCAGCACCCTGGCGGCGGAGTACTCGCGGTTCGTGATCGACCTGAACCGGCCGTCCGACGATAAACCGCTGTACGTCGGCGCCACCACTGGCCTGTACCCGGCCACGCTGTTCGACGGCGTGCCGTTGTTCCGTGAAGGCCTGGAGCCGAGCAAGGCCGAGCGCGCGACCTATCTTGAAGGCGTCTGGGGCCCGTACCACCAGACGTTGCAAGACGAACTGGCGCGGCTCAAGGCTGAGTTTGGCTATGCATTGTTGTTCGATGCGCATTCGATCCGTTCGGTGATCCCGCACCTGTTCGACGGCAAGCTGCCGGACTTCAACCTCGGCACCTTTAACGGCGCTGCGTGTGATCCCGAATTGGCCAGCCAACTGGAAGCCATTTGCGCCGAGCATCCGCAGTACACCCATGTGCTGAACGGGCGCTTCAAGGGTGGGCATATCACCCGGCATTACGGCAACCCGGCGCAGGATATTCATGCCGTGCAGTTGGAACTGGGCCAGTGCACGTATATGGAAGAGTTTGAGCCGTTCCGGTATCGCGCAGACCTGGCCGAGCCGACGCGGGTGGTGTTGAAGCAGTTGTTGGAGGCATTTTTAGCCTGGGGACAAAAGCGCTACGGCTGAGATCGCTATCGCAGGCAAGCCAGCTCCACCTTTGACCGAGTTCCAATATGAGAATGCGGTCAAAGGTGGGAGCTGGCTTCACGGTCGCCCCAGTGCAACTGCCCGTCGCCCCAGTTCGTGTTCACCCAGGCCCCACTGGTTAAGGTTGTGAAATAAAAACAGCCGAGTGAGCCCATCCCCATGAAAAACTGTTGTTGCCCTTCATCGGTGCCGCACTGCTCAGTGCGCAAGTCATGGCCGCCGAACCGGCCTCCTGCAAAAACATCCGCATGGGCGTGGTCAGTTGGACTGACGTGATCGCCACCTCCGGCATGGCCGATGTGCTGCTCAACGGCCTGGGTTACGACAGCAAGCAGACCAGCGCCGTGCAGCAGATCATCTTTGCCGGTATTCGCGACAAGCGCCTGGATATCTTCCTCGGCTACTGGAAGCCGGCGATGGACAACAACATTGCGCCGTTCGTGGCGGCCAAGCAGGTCAAGGTGTTCGATAAGCCCAGCCTTGCCGATGCCCAGGCCACCCTGGCCGTGCCGCAATACGTGGCCGATGCGGGCTTGAAAACCTTTGCCGATATTGCCCGCTTCAAGGACAAGCTGGGTGGCAAGATCTATGGCATTGAACCCGGTAGCGGCGCGAATACCGATATCCAGAAAATGATCGACACCAACCACTTCGGCCTCGGCGGCTTCAAGTTGGTGGCCTCCGGTGAGGCGGGCATGTTGGCAGCGGTGCAGCGGGCGGTGAACCGCAAGGAGTTCGTGGTGTTCGTCGGTTGGACCCCGCACCCGATGAACATCAATATGAAGATGGCCTACCTCACCGGCAGCGAAGATGTATTCGGCCCCGACGAAGGCCGCGCCACCGTGTCTACGGTGACTGCGCCAGACTTCGCCGAGCGTTGCCCGAATGCCAACCGCTTGCTGGAAAACCTCACGTTTACCGCCGCCCAGGAAAGCCAGTTGATGGTGCCGATCATGGAGCGCCAGTCGCCCCAGGACGTAGCGAAGCAATGGTTGCGTGATCATCCCGAGGACTTGCAGCGCTGGTTGGCCGGGGTCACGGCGTTTGATGGCAAGGATGGTGTAGAAGCTGTACAGGCCAGTCTCAAGCCTTGAGCCGAACACGGTAGGTCGAACAAAGAAGGGCAATGTGGGAGCAGGCAAGCCAGCTCCCACATTCAATCTTTATCGCAGGAAATCCGTGCATGTCTGAATACCCTATTTCTTCGCAAATGCGTGCCTTTGTAGCCAAAACCGAATCCTTCACCAGCGACGACTCCTCCCTGGCCGGTTTACGCCAGAACTATGACCGTATGTGCCAGGCATTCACCCCACCCCGCCCAGAGGGTCTGCTAATCGAAGACTGCTCCCTGGCCGGCGTCAACATCCGCAGTTACCTGCCCACCACTCCGACGCCACCCAACGGCTGGCCCTGCCTTCTATATATGCACGGCGGCGGCTGGGTCGTCGGCGGGTTGGGCTCCCACGACTTCATCTGTTTCGAGCTGGCCAATACCTTGCAGGTACTGGTCATCGCCATCGACTACCGGCTAGCCCCCGAATACCCGTTCCCGGCGGCCTACAACGATTGCCGCGCTGTGTGGCAGGCAATCCAGGCCGGGCAGGGGCCATACGCCATAGACCTGCAACGCCTGGTGGTGGCGGGCGACAGTGCGGGCGGCAACCTGGCGGCGGCGTTGTGCCTGGGGCTGCGGGACGATGGGCAACCGCTACCGAGGGCCCAGGTGCTGGTCTACCCTGGCCTGGGTGGTCCAGCGGATCTGCCATCGCGGCGTGATTGCATGGATGCACCGCTACTCAGCAGCGCCGACACCGACTGCTACCTGGCGCTGTACCTGCTGGGCACCGAGAAACCGTCGGCCTACGCCATGCCGTTGCTGGCCAAGGATTTCCGCGGTCTGCCAAAGGCTTTTATCGCCGTGGCCCAATTCGACCCGCTGCGTGATGACGGCATGCTTTACGCCGAACGCCTGCACGCGGCTGGCGTGACCACGTTGCTCTACCCCGGCAAGGGCCTGGTCCACGGTTGCCTGCGGGCGCGGCGCCAGGTGCCGGAGGTAGACCGGCTCTACGACTACCTGCTGGATTACCTGAGGAGCGAAGGGCTGACACAGGTCTAGGCACTCAAGGACATGCTCATTGCACAATTCGGGTTTATAGTGCCAGACGGCAAAAATAATCGACGTCCCCCCAGGGATGAACCCGACCCCTACGGAGCGCGCAATGCAGACTTGGTACCCGCAGATCAAACCCTACGCCCGGCACGATCTGGCCGTCGACGACACCCATACCCTGTACGTCGATGAAAGTGGCTCCCCGAAGGCTTGCCCGTCGTATTCATCCATGGAGGCCCTGGCGCCGGTTGCGACGCCCAGAGCCGCTGCTATTTCGATCCGAACCTGTACCGCATCGTCACTTTCGACCAACGTGGCTGCGGGCGCTCCACACCGCGTGCCAGCCTTGAGAACAACACCACCTGGGACCTGGTCGCCGATATGGAGCGCATCCGTGAGCACCTGGGCATCGACAAGTGGGTGCTGTTTGGCGGCTCCTGGGGCTCGACGCTGGCACTGGCCTACGCGCAAACCCATCCCGAGCGTGTGCATGGCTTGATCGTGCGCGGCATCTTCCTGGCGCGCCCGCAGGATATCGAGTGGTTCTACCAGGCAGGCGCCAGCCGCCTGTTCCCGGATTATTGGCAGGACTACCTCGCGCCCATCCCCCCTGGACGAGCGCCATGACATGGTCGCGGCCTACCACAAGCGCCTCACCGGCAACGACCAGATCGCCCAGATGCATGCGGCCAAGGCTTGGTCCGGTTGGGAAGGGCGCATGTTGGGCCTGTGCCCGAGCCCGCAGCACGTGGAGCGGTTTTCCGAGCCGCAGCGCGCCCTGTCCATCGCACGGATCGAGTGCCACTACTTCACCAACAATTCCTTCCTGGAGCCCAACCAGCTGATTCGCGATATGCACAAGATCGCCCATCTGCCTGGCGTAATCATCCACGGGCGCTACGATATGATCTGCCCATTGGATAACGCTTGGGAGTTGCACCAGGCTTGGCCCAACAGCGAGTTGCAGGTGATCCGCGAGGCTGGCCACGCGGCATCCGAACCCGGTATCACCGATGCCTTGGTGCGCGCGACCAGCCAAATGGCCCGCCGTTTGCTCGACCTGCCGCCTGAAGAAGCATGAAGGGCCTGCTGCAACGGGTGCGTGGCGCCCGCGTCGAGGTAGCGGGCGAAATCGTCGGCGCGATTGACCAAGGTTTGCTGGTGCTGGTGGCGGTTGAACCTTCGGATACCCCCGAGAGCGCCGACAAACTGCTGCACAAGCTGCTTAACTATCGGGTGTTCAGCGACGACGAGGGCAAGATGAACCTGTCGCTGAAGGACGTGAGTGGCGGTTTGTTGCTGGTGTCGCAGTTCACGCTGGCGGCCGATACCAAGAGCGGGCTACGGCCAAGCTTCTCCACAGCGGCCCCGCCGGCCCTGGGAGCGGCGCTTTTCGACCACTTGTTGTTACAAGCGCAACAATTGCATGGCAAGGTGGCGTCGGGGCGTTTTGGCGCCGATATGCAGGTGCATTTGGTCAATGATGGCCCTGTGACCTTCCTCCTACAGACGTGATTGTATTAAAAACGACTTTTAATGCCTAAAAACGCAGGGTTTCGCTACAAATACTTCGTTGTCCCTGATGCGTTGTCTCGCGGGCTACTAGATAATCGCGCGCTACGGGGATCAGCGTTGTTTGGTCCATTTTTGACTTAGGTAGAGACTTGTCCGACAGCCAATGGGGAATCATTTTGCCCCAGGGGAGTCGGAACAATGCTCGCCAACCTGGCATATAGATAGCTGGCCGTTGGTTTTTGATCTGTTTTCGGCGAGGGTTGCTCGTGATTGTTAGTCCCTGTAATGCACCAAAATTGTCTGCCAAACGGTTACGAAACGTACTGGTGACGGGCTCCGCCCTGTTTTGCCTGTTCGGCGCGGGTCAACTGTGGGCATTCAGTCTGGATGATGTGTCGGCCAAGGCAAAAGAGCTGGCTGGGCAGAAATACGAAGCTCCGCGCAGCAATCTGCCAAACGAATTCCGCGAAATGAAGTTCGCTGACTACCAGAAGATTCGTTTCCGCAACGAAAAAGCCGAGTGGGCCGATCAGAACACGCCGTTCAAGTTGTCCTTCTACCACCAGGGCATGCACTTCGACACGCCGGTGAAAATCAACGAAGTCACCGCCGACAGCGTCAACGAAATCAAGTACGACCCAAGCCGTTTCGATTTTGGCGATGTGAAATTCGATCCTAAAGCCACCGAACAACTGGGATATGCCGGTTTCCGTGTGCTGTACCCGATCAACAAGGCCGACAAGCAAGACGAAATCATGACCATGCTCGGCGCCAGCTACTTCCGCGTCGTCGGCAAAGGCCAGTCTTATGGCCTGTCCGCCCGTGGCATGGCGATCGACACTGCATTGCCGTCCGGCGAAGAATTCCCACGCTTCACCGAGTTCTGGATCGAGCGTCCAAAGCCGGGTGAGAAGCAACTGGTGATCTTTGCCTTGCTGGACTCGCCGCGTGCAACTGGCGCCTATCGCCTGACCCTGCGCCCGGGCACCGACACCATTGTCGACGTCAAATCCCAGATGTACCTGCGTGACAAAGTCAGCAAGCTGGGCGTTGCCCCGTTGACCAGCATGTATCTGTTCGGTGCGAACCAGCCTTCCAAAGTGCTGAACTACCGCCGTGAGCTGCACGATTCCAGTGGCCTGTCGATCCATGCCGGCAATGGCGAGTGGATCTGGCGCCCGCTGAACAACCCTAAACACCTGTCGGTCAGCAACTTCACCGTAGAAAACCCACGTGGTTTCGGTCTGTTGCAACGCGGTCGCGATTTCAGCCACTACGAAGACCTGGACGACAACTACGACAAGCGTCCGAGTGCCTGGATCGAGCCTGAGGGCGACTGGGGCAAAGGCACCGTCAACCTGGTAGAAATTCCAACGGCCGATGAAACCAACGACAACATCGTTGCGTTCTGGAGCCCAGCAGAGCTGCCGGAAGTCGGCAAGCCGCTGGACGTCGCCTACCGCCTGCACTGGACCATGGACGAAAAAGCCCTGCATCCAGCCGACAGCGCCTGGGTCAAGCAGACCCTGCGTTCCACTGGCGACGTGAAGCAGTCCAACCTGATCCGTCAGCCAGACGGCAGCGTGGCTTACCTCGTGGACTTCGAAGGCCCGTCCCTCAAGGCCCTGCCTTCGGACGCACCGGTGCGTAGCCAAGTCAGTGTTGGCGACAACGCCGAAGTGGTCGAGAACAGCGTGCGCTACAACGAGCACACCAAAGGCTGGCGCCTGACCCTGCGCATGAAGATCAAGGACGCAGGCAAGCCGACCGAAATGCGTGCTGCTCTGGTCCAGGATATTCCGAAGCCTGAGCCTGAGAAGGTCTCGAGCCAAGTGCTCAAGGCTGACAAAGTGCTGGCCAAGCAGCACGAGAAGCAGGCCAAGAAAGACGCGAAGGACAAGGAAGCCAAGCAGCCAGAAGCTGCCCCAGCCACACCGGAGCCGGAAAAGACCGAACAAGTCCTGACCGAAACCTGGAGCTATCAGTTGCCTGCCGATGAGTAATTCTCAAGTCCAGCCAGAAACTCTGTCCGAGTACCTGGCGCATCTACCGATGACCGCTGAGCAGCGCGCCGAACTGGCGGGCTGCACATCCTTCACCGAGTTGCACGAACGTTTGTCCTCGAAGACTTTCGACGCGCCCGTCGACGCTGCCCAAGCGTCGGTTGGCCGCCGCTTGACCTTGAGCACCGCGGAAGAACTGCAAGACGCCGAAATGCTCGCGCTCGATGCCAGCGGTCGCGTGTGCCTCAAGGCCACGCCGCCGATTCGGCGTACCAAGGTCGTGCCTGAGCCTTGGCGTACCAACATCCTGGTCCGCGGCTGGCGCCGGATGACCGGGCGTACCAACCCGCCAAAGCCGCCGAAGGACGAACGGGTCCTGCCCGCCGCACGCTGGCGTACGGTGGGTTCGATTCGTCGTTACATCCTGCTGGTGCTGATGCTTGGCCAGACCATCGTTGCTGGCTGGTACATGAAAGGCATCATGCCGTACCAGGGCTGGTCGCTGGTGGACTTCGACGAGATCCGCAACCAGACCCTGTTGCAAACCGCCACCCAGGTACTGCCCTACGCCCTGCAAACCAGCATCCTGATCATGTTCGGGATCTTGTTCTGCTGGGTCTCGGCCGGTTTCTGGACGGCGTTGATGGGTTTCCTTGAGTTGCTCACTGGTCACGATAAGTACCGCATCTCCGGTAAAAGTGCCGGTGACGAGCCAATTCCGAAAGACGCCCGCACCGCACTGGTCATGCCGATCTGCAACGAAGACGTGCCCCGGGTATTCGCCGGCCTGCGCGCTACGTTCGAATCGGTAGCCGCCACGGGTGACCTGGACCGCTTCGATTTCTTCGTGCTCAGCGACAGTAATGACGCCGACATCTGCATCGCCGAACAGCAAGCCTGGCTCGACGTGTGCCGCGAAGCCGGCGGTTTTGGCAAGATCTTCTACCGCCGTCGTCGCCGTCGCGTAAAGCGCAAGAGCGGTAACCTCGACGACTTCTGCCGTCGCTGGGGCGGTGAATACAAGTACATGGTGGTGCTCGACGCCGACAGCGTGATGAGCGGCGAATGCCTGACCAGCCTGGTGCGCCTGATGGAAGCCACGCCGGATGCCGGGATCATCCAGACCGCGCCACGTGCGTCGGGCATGGACACTCTGTATGCGCGCATGCAGCAGTTCGCCACCGTGTGTACGGCCCGCTGTTTACCGCCGGCCTGCACTTCTGGCAGTTGGGTGAATCCCACTATTGGGGTCACAACGCGATCATCCGCATGAAGCCGTTTATCGAGCACTGCGCCCTGGCGCCGTTGCCGGGTAAAGGTGCGTTCGCCGGTGCCATCCTGTCCCACGACTTCGTCGAAGCCGCGCTGATGCGCCGTGCCGGCTGGGGCGTGTGGATTGCCTACGACTTGCCGGGCAGCTACGAAGAACTGCCGCCGAACCTGTTGGACGAACTCAAGCGTGACCGTCGCTGGTGCCACGGCAACCTGATGAACTTCCGCCTGTTCCTGGTAAAAGGCATGCACCCGGTGCACCGCGCGGTGTTCCTGACCGGCGTGATGTCTTACTTGTCGGCACCGTTGTGGTTCCTGTTCCTGGTGTTGTCCACGGCTTTGCTGGCGGTGAACACCCTGATGGAGCCGCAGTACTTCATGGCCCCGCGCCAGTTGTACCCGCTGTGGCCGCAATGGCATCCGGACAAGGCGGTGGCGCTGTTCTCCACCACGATCGTGTTGCTGTTCTTGCCCAAGCTGCTGAGTATCATCCTGATCTGGGCCAAGGGTGCGAAAGAGTTCGGCGGCAAGTTCAAGGTGACCTTGTCGATGCTGCTGGAGATGTTGTTCTCCATGCTGCTGGCGCCGGTGCGGATGATTTTCCACACCCGTTTCGTGCTCGCCGCGTTCCTCGGCTGGGCCGCTACCTGGAACTCGCCGCAGCGTGACGACGACTCGACGCCATGGAGCGAAGCGGTCAAGCGCCACGGTCCGCAAACTGTGCTGGGCTTCTTGTGGGCGCTGCTGGTGGTGTGGTTGAACCCAAGCTTCCTGTGGTGGCTGGTGCCCATCGTGGGCTCGTTGATGCTGTCGATCCCGGTGTCGGTGATCTCCAGTCGGGTCAAGCTGGGCCTCAAGTCCCGCGACGAGAGCCTGTTCCTGATCCCTGAGGAATACAACCCGCCGCAAGCGTTGCTCTCCACCGAGAAGTACACCCACGAAAACCGTTGGCATGCGCTCAATGACGGCTTCGTGCGGTCGGTGGTCGACCCGCAGCAGAACGCCCTGGCCTGCGCCCTGGCGACCTCGCGTCACCGTGAGGCGGAGCCGATCGAGTACCTGCGTGTCGAGCGTGTTCGTCATGCGTTGAAAGTCGGCCCTGCCGGCCTCAACAACAGCGAACGCCTGGCCTTGCTCAGTGATCCAGTCGCTCTGGCCCGCTTGCACGAGCAGGTCTGGAGCGAAGGGCATGCCGAGTGGCTCGCCGCTTGGCGTGATTCGATCAAGTCCGACCCGCACGCGCCATTACTGCCGCTGCAGCCGCTGTCCTCCCAGGCCCAACCGGCCTGATTCAGACGCCCCGAGGGTTCTCCTCGGGGGCATTCGAACGCTGGTCCTACAGCGCTTCCTAACTCTTCCTATCAGACTTAACTTATTGTTATTTCGAAACAAAAGACCTTTGTTCGAAGCGTTCTGCCGTGCCTGCGGCAGGAGTAGCATCGCCCCCCAATCTGACTCACCACGGGGGAATTCATGATCAAACGGTATGGTTCGGCATTGCTGTTTAGCGCTGTCGTATGGTTTTACGGTGGCCCAACCCAGGCGGGCGCGCTCGACGATGCTGTCCAGCGTGGCGTACTGAAGGTCGGTACCACGCCGACCTACGTACCCTTCGAAATGACGGACAAGCAGGGTCGCATCGTTGGCTTTGAAGTCGATTTGCTACGGGTCATGAGTCGCGCACTGGGCGTAGAACTTGAGATGGTGGCAGTGCCTTACACCGAGTTGTTGCCAGGGCTCATGGCGAAGAAATACGACTTTATCGGCAGCGGCATGACCGTGACGCAAGAGCGCAATCTCAAGTTGAATTTCAGCGACTCCTTTATTGTTGTAGGCCAGACCGTGTTGCTGCATCCCAGCCTGGCCGGCAAGGTCGCCAGTATCGAAGACCTGGACGACGCCACCTACCGTATTGCAACTATCCAGGGCACTACCGGGCAGGCAGCGGCCCAGCGGTTTCTGGGTGCCGCTCGCGTGAGCAGCTTTGCCACGCCGGAAGAGGGTGTGCGTCAGTTGGTGGACGGCAAGGCGGATGCCTTTGTCTATGACGCCCCTATAACCTGATCGCCGTGAGCCGCGCGGAAAACAGCAGGTTATTGATGCTGGAGCAGCCGTTTACCTTCGAACCCCTGGCGTTCGGACTGGCAAAAGGGGATTACGACAGCCTCAACTGGATCAACCATTTCCTTAACCAGATCGCTCAAGACGGGACCTACGATCGACTCCACGACAAGTGGTTCAAGGACACAGCCTGGATGGCGGAAATGGAATGAAATTCATAACTGCTTACACATCAGTCAACCGGGCGCACGGCCCACGCAAGTGTCTACTCCTGCGCTTTGTTGCTCCGTTGTGGGGCTTTTCCGACATACGCCGACAACAAATGCCGGTGAAACCTTTGTGACAGGAGACGAGTGGGTTAGGATCGCACCCCGAAATGGTGCAGCCCTTTGCGCGCCGACCTTATAAGAATCGTTCAGGGGACTTGATGATGAAAAAGTATCTTTCGATGCTGCTGCTAGGCGTCACCGCGCTGGTCGCGGCCAATGCGGCCCAGGCCGGTGCCATCGATGATGCGGTCAAGCGCGGCACGCTGAAAGTCGGCATGGATCCGACCTACATGCCGTTCGAAATGACAGACAAGCGCGGTGAAATCATCGGCTTCGAAGTCGACATCCTCAAGGCCATGGCCAAATCCATGGGCGTCAAGCTGGAGCTGGTCTCCACCGGTTACGACGGCATCATTCCGGCCTTCCTCACTGGCAAGTTCGACATGATCGGCAGCGGCATGACCCTGACCCAGGAGCGCAACCTGCGCCTGAATTTCAGCGAACCCTTCATCGTGGTTGGCCAGACCCTGCTGATTCGCAAGGACCTGGAAGGCACCATCAAGTCCTATAAAGACCTGAACGACGAGAAATACCGCCTGACCTCCAAGCTGGGTACCACCGGTGAGATGGTCGCTAAAAGCTGATCTCCAAAGCCAAGTACCATGGCTACGACAACGAACAGGAAGGCGTGCTGGACGTGGTCAACGGCAAGGCCGATGCCTTCGTGTATGACGCGCCGTACAACGTGGTTGCCGAGAAGAAAGTCGGCAACGGCAAGCTGGTGTTCCTCGAAGAACCCTTCACCTTTGAACCCTTGGCGTTCGGCCTGAAAAAAGGCGATTACGACAGCATCAACTTCATCAACAACTTCCTGCACCAGATCCGTAACGACGGCACCTACGATCGCATCCATGACAAGTGGTTCAAGAGCTCCGAGTGGCTCAAGGACATGGAGTAAGGCTGGCTTGTGGTGAGCGGGCTTGCCCCGCGCTGGGTGGTGAAGCCGCCCCAAATCCATTCAGCTCGGTCTACCTGATACACCGCAGTGCCTGGGTTTAGGTGGCTTCGCCACCCAGCGCGAACGCTTCCACTCCTACAAACGCTTGCCTTCGATTTTTTGGATGTTGAGTAATGAAACAGAAAAAAGCCCAATGGCCCTGGCACCTGCTGACCGTGGTCGTGCTGGTCGGCCTGGCTGGCGCCTTGTACTACGCCACCTCGTTGATGTCCTACGAGTGGCGCTGGAACCGCGTGCCGCAGTACTTCGCCTACCAGGCTGAAACCTCCCAGCGTGCGGCGGATATCTCCACTGTGGTCGAGTTGGTGCGCAAAGGCGACGTCGCCGAAGTGACCCTGCGCAATGATGCGGGTGCCGAGCAAAAGCTGACTGTGGCCGACAACAGCCTGCAAGTGGCACGCGGCGATGACGTGGCCGAAGGTGACGTGATCGGCGTAACCCGGCATTGGGCGTTGGGGCCGTTGATGTGGGGTTGTGGACCACGCTGTGGCTGTCGGTGGTGTCCGGCATCCTGGGGCTGGCAATCGGGCTGGCGACCGGCTTGTGCCGCCTTTCCAGCAACCCGACTCTGCGGGACCTGTCGACGATCTACGTCGAACTGGTGCGCGGTACGCCGCTGTTGGTGCAGATCTTCATTTTCTATTTCTTTATCGGCACGGTGCTCAACCTGTCCCGGGAATTCGCCGGGATCGCCGCGCTGTCGTTGTTTACCGGTGCCTATGTGGCGGAAATCGTGCGGGCCGGTGTGCAGTCCATCACCCGTGGCCAGAACGAAGCCGCTCGTTCCCTGGGCCTGAGCGCCAGCCAGTCGATGCGCCATGTGGTACTACCGCAAGCGTTCAAGCGCGTGCTGCCACCGCTGGCGGGTCAATTCATCAGCCTGGTGAAAGACACCTCGCTGGTCTCGGTGATCGCCATTACCGAACTGCTCAAGAGCGGTCGTGAAGTGATCACCACCTCGTTCTCGCCGTTCGAGATCCTGTTCTGTGTGGCAGGCCTGTACCTGCTGATTAATCTGCCGCTGTCGAAAATGGCCAGCCGGCTTGAGCGGAGGCTCGCGCAAAGTGATTGAAGTCCGCGATCTGGTAAAAGTCTTCGACACCCGTGGCCATGTCGTGCGCGCGGTCGACCATGTCACCACCCAGGTGGCCAAGGGTGAAGTGCTGGTGGTGATTGGTCCGTCCGGCTCCGGCAAGTCCACCTTCCTGCGCTGCCTCAATGGCCTGGAGGAGTTTGATTCGGGCTCGGTGAGCATCGACGGCTTGCAACTGGCCGACCCGAAAACCGACGTGAATGCCTATCGCCGCGAAGTCGGCATGGTGTTCCAGCACTTCAACCTGTTTCCCCACATGACCGTGCTGGAGAACCTGTGCCTGGCACAAAATGTCGTGCGCAAGCGCGGCAAGAAAAACGCGAGGCCAAGGCCCTGGCACTGCTGGAAAAGGTCGGTATTGCACAGAAAGCCAACGAGTTTCCATCACGCCTCTCTGGTGGCCAGCAGCAACGAGTCGCGATTGCGCGCGCCCTGGCGATGGAACCCAAGGTGATGCTGTTCGATGAGCCCACCTCAGCGCTCGATCCTGAAATGGTTGGCGAAGTGCTGGATGTGATGAAGACCCTAGCCCTGGAAGGCATGACCATGGTGTGCGTCACCCACGAAATGGGCTTTGCCCGTGAAGTGGCTGACCGGGTGCTGTTCTTCGATCATGGCAAACTGCTGGAAGACGCGGCTCCAGCCGCGTTCTTCGACGCCCCGAAAGACCCGCGTGCCCAAGCGTTTCTGCGTCAGGTCCTATAACCTGAACTTACCCACCAGCGCCTGCAAGTCCAGGCTCAGTCGGGTCAGGTGAATGCTCGCCGCTGCCGTGTCCTCACTGGCGGCGGCGGTTTGTTCTGACACATCGCGCACCTTCAATACACTGCGATTGATCTCTTCGGCCACCGCGCTCTGTTCCTCGGCAGCGGCGGCGATTTGCGGGTTCATCTCCTGGATGATCGCCACGGTGCGAGCAATGGCGGCCAACGCCTCTCCGGCGTCGTGGGTGAGGTTCACGCTGTAATCCGTAAGGCTTCGGCTGCTGTCCATGACCTTGACGACTGCCTGAGTACCGCTGTGCAGGCCAAGTATCAATAGTTCGATTTCCTCGGCTGACTCCTGGGTACGTTTCGCCAAGCTACGCACCTCGTCGGCCACCACGGCAAAACCCTCTCCGGCGCTACCCGCGCGTGCAGCTTCGATCGCGGCATTCAGTGCCAGCATGTTGGTCTGCTGGGACACTGATTTGATCACGTCCAGCACGCTGCCGATTTTCGCGCTCTCTTGCTGCAATGCACTCATTGCCTGGCTGGACTGGGCCATTTCGCAGGCGAGCTCGCTGATTTGCTCGACGGCTTTTGTGACCACTCTGTCACCTTCGCTGGCCTGGCGGTCGGCCTCGGCAGCGGCAACGGACGCCCGCTCGGCATGTCGGGCGACCTCCTGAGCAGTGGCGAGCATTTCGTTCATCGCTGTGGCGACCTGGTCGGTTTCCTCTTTCTGGTGATTGATTCCGTCGCGTGTTTTTTCGGTGACCGTCGACAGTTGCGTGGCAGCACCGGCGATCTGCCGGGCGCAGTCGCCGATACCGCTGATCAAATGGCGTAGGTTGCGCGCCATTTGCCCGATACTTTGCTGCAACTGGCCCAATTCATCGTGGCGCTCTACTACGGTGCTTTCGCCAAGATCCCCCTCGGCGATGCGGTTTGCAGCGGCTAATGTCTGGCGCAACGGCACTACGATCTGACGGGCGATCCACCAAGCCGCCAGGGTGCCCAACACCAAGGCCGCAACCGTGACGCCGATGAGCAATGTGCGGGTTTGCTCTGCTTCGCGGTCGCGTTTGGCCATCTGGCTTAGGCTCACTTGGTCGCTGTGCTCAAGCAACTGGTTGAGTTGTTGTTCAAAGCGGTTTTGCGCCGTTTCGGTAACGACTTGGGCATCCTTGAGCTTGATCAAGTTCTCGCGGTAGTTCGTCAGGTCGGTTTGGAGCAGGGAAGAATCAACCGGCAGGCTCATGACAGCGGTTTGGGCGGCGTCCAGGGCGTCAAGGGTCTTGCTGGCTGCGTCGGCATAAGCCTGCAGTGATTCGGCCGCCCAGGCGGGGCTCTGGGCCTGATTCGCCGCCTGCTCCATGGTTTGGCGCAGGGTCTCGATGGCGCCCAAGGCTTTGCGGTCATCTTGGTCAGGCAGCTCACTGGCGAGCTTGGCGAGTGAGTCGCTGGTTTGAAGCGCTGTTTTATGCAGTGCCGGGCGACTGTTTTCGCGCTGCTCGATCAAAGGGGGTAACGCCACCAAGGCAGCTTTGAAATCCATGACCAGGCGTTCAGCATCCTTGATGCGTTGACGGTCGATCGGATCTATCAGATGCGTTGCCAGGTAGTTGAGGTGCTGATCGATTGTTTCAACGTGTAGCGCCATTTTGCCCAGGCTGGCAGTGTCGGTGAGGGTGCGGTACACAATACGGTCAGCGCGCATTGCCTCTGCAGCCGCCGTCAGTTGACCCAATGTGCTCAAGTTGCTTGAGCGGAAAAGCACGGTATTCAGCGCTTGCCAGCCTGTCACCGCGATAATGAGGCTGAGGGTCAGCACTTGGCCAAAGCCTAGCGCGAGCTTGAGGCGCACGCTGGCATCGACCAGTAAACGGGTCAGCCGAGGAAACATGGTAAACCTCCAAATCCGAAGAAGCGTTTCGCAACGCAAACGCTAAATCGATTTGGGGTACTGCTGGGCTGATAATGTCGTAGGAAATTTCATAAGGTGTGGCGGCCTTATAGGCCGCCACACGGCGAGCCTCAGATGCGGAAGCGTCCTACCAGGGTTTGCAGATAAATACCTAGGCGTGCCAGCTCAGCACTGGACGCAGCGGTTTCCTCACTGGCGGACGACGTCTGCTCAGATACATCGCGCACGTTCAGCACGCTTCGGTTGATCTCTTCCGCCACAGCGCTCTGTTGCTCTGCGGCAGTGGCGATCTGCGAATTCATCGCCTGGATGGTCGAGACCGTCCGGGTGATATTGCCCAGCGCATTGCCTGCACGGCGGGTCAGCTCGACACTGCTGTCGGTGAGGCTGCGGCTATTGTCCATGATGGCTGCTACCTGCTGGGTGCCGCTTTGCAGGCCGACGATCAGTTCCTCGATTTCTTCCGTGGACTTCTGGGTGCGCTGGGCCAGGCTGCGCACTTCATCGGCCACCACTGCGAAGCCGCGCCCGGCCTCACCCGCCCGTGCGGCTTCGATGGCAGCGTTGAGGGCCAGCAGGTTGGTTTGCTGGGCCACGGACTTGATCACGTCGAGCACGCTGCCAATCTTGTCGCTTTCGCGCTGCAGATCGCCCATGGCGACCGTAGAGTTGCCGACTTCGGTGGCCAGCCGTTCGATTTGGGCGATGGCTTCGCCGACCACCTTGTCGCCTTCACGGGCCTGCTGGTCGGCGGCGACTGCTGCTTCGGACGCTTCCTCAGCGTTGCGCGCGACTTCCTGAACTGTCGCAGCCATCTCGTTCATGGCGGTGGCAACCTGGTCGGTCTCGACCTTTTGGCTGTTCACGCCAGCACTGGTTTGCTCGGTCACGGCTGACAGTTGCTCGGCAGCGCTGGCGATCTGGGTCACGCCGTCGCTGATGCCGCCGATCAGTTCACGCAGGCCCACGCTCATGCTCTGCATTGCACGTTGCAGTTGGCCCAGTTCGTCCTGGCGAGTCGAGTTGAGGTTGTGGCTCAGGTCACCAGAGGCCACACGTTCCGCAACCTTGAGGGTTTGGTTCAGCGGGATGGTGATCTGACGGGTGATGGCCCAGGCGGCGACCATGCCGAAGATCAACGCCAGCGCAGTGGCGAGCAGCAGCAGTTGCTTGGCCTGCGCGGCATCGGTGTCTCGCACCACGGTTTGCGAGGCGGTGAGTTTGTTGCTGTGACCCAGCAGGAGATCGCCTTGTTCGATCATGATTTTCAAGGCTGCCGCAGTTGCCACTTGGGAGTCACGGTACTGGCTGACCGCTGCTCGGTAGGCTTGCAGCGAGGTGCTGGCCTCTTGCAGGTTGGCTTGGTAGTGCGCTGGCAGTTGGCCTTCGAGTTCGGTGATCTTCTTCAGGGCATTGTCGATGGCGTCCAACGCGGGCTGCTCGGCCTCGACCTTGCCGCTGTAGGTGTAGCCGCGTACCTGGAACCGCGCTTGCTGGATCAGTTTGCTCAGGTCGACCACGCTGTTGAATTGGCTGACGCTGTCACCTTGCAGGAGGCTTTTTTCGATGTCGTTGGTCTTGGCTACGGCGTTGTCGGCGGTGTCGCCGAGCCTGCTGCGCGCGCCTTCGCGTTTTAGCCCGGCCTGAACCGTCGCGGCGAACGCTTTTTTGTACTGGTTCAAGGCGTCCTGTTGCTGTTCTACCAGGGCCTTGTCGTCAGGTTGTTCGATCAGGTCTGCGGCAGTTTTGAGCCCGTTGTCCAGTTGGGTAATCAGATCGTTGACAGCGCTCGTACCTTGTTCACCTCGGCGCATTTCGAAGTCCAGGCGTGCCAGGCGCAAGTCCTTGGTCAGCCCGTTGAGGCTGGAGATAAAGCCCAGTTTGTCACCACGGCTGATCACGTCACCCAGGCCGGTCCAACCGGTGAAGGTGATCATGAGCGTGAGCAGCAAGACCAGGCCAAAACCTATGCCCAGCTTGGATTTGACGCTGACATTTCCCAGCTTTTCGGCTAACCAACGATACATGCTGCAATCTCCCCTGGAACAAGGCTTGGACTTATTCAGAGCGTATCGGCATGTGTCAGCAATTCTGTAGCGAATGAGGCGCTTGTAGTGAGCGGGCTTGCCCCGCGCTGCGGTGTGTCAGGTACATGTGGGGTGCCTGGTAAATCGAAGCGCGGGGCAAGCCCGCTCACTAAAGGGCGTTGTGGCTAGAAGAGCCGGGCGAGCAGGGCGGTGACGGCGGTTTCGACCCGCAGGATGCGTGCGCCGAGCTGTACAGGCTGCATGCCAGCCTTGGCCAGTAGATCGACCTCGTAGGGAATCCAGCCGCCTTCGGGGCCAATCGCCAGGGTCACCGGCTCATCCAGCCCACGTGGGCAGGATGGGTAATCGCCCGGTGTCCGATTAAGCCCAGGGTGCCGTCAACCATCGCCGGCAGTCGGTCTTCGACGAACGGTTTGAAGCGTTTTTCGATGATGATTTCGGGTAGCACGGTGTCTCGTGCCTGTTCCAGGCCAAGGATCAGTTGCTCGCGAATCGCCTCGGGTTCCAGGAACGGGGTTTGCCAGAAGCTCTTCTCGACCCGGTAGCTGTTGACCAGTACCACCTTGGGCACGCCCATGGCTGCTACGGTTTGCAGCACCCGGCGCAGCATTTTCGGGCGGGGCAGGGCCAGCAGCAGGGTCAGGGGCAGTTTGGCCGGCGGTGGCTGGTCGAAGCTCACTTGCAGTTCGGCTTCGCCGGCGTCCAGGCGCAGCAGTTGGGCATTGCCCATCAGCCCGCCGATGCGCCCGACCCGCAGGCTGTCGCCTACGGCGGCGCGGTGGACTTCCTGCATATGCACCAGGCGCCGATCACGCAGCACCACCCGGTCGGCCGCGATAAAGTCGGCCTCCTCCAGCAGCAGCAGGTTCACGGCTGGGTCGCTGGCGGTTGGTCGTCTTCGGGTTGGTCGTCCGGATGGTCGCCGCGCTTGCTGATCAAGCCGCTGAACAGGATGCCGATCTCGAACAGCATCCACATCGGCACGGCCAGCAGGGTCTGCGAGAAGATGTCTGGCGGCGTCAGGATCATGCCGACCACGAAGCAGCCGATGATCACGTACGGGCGGATCTTCTTCAGGTACTTCACGTCCACCACGCCGATCCACACCAGCAGTACCACGGCCACCGGAATTTCGAAGGCTACGCCAAAGGCGAAGAACAGCGTCATCACGAAGTCGAGGTAGCTGGTGATGTCGGTCATCATTTCCACGCCGGCCGGGGTAGCGGCGGCGAAGAACTTGAAGATCAGCGGGAACACCAGGAAGTACGCGAACGCCATGCCGGTGTAGAACAGCAAGATGCTCGACACCAACAACGGCACCGCGATGCGTTTTTCATGCTTGTACAGGCCCGGCGCGATAAAGCCCCAGATCTGGTGCAGGATCACCGGGATCGCCAGGAACAGCGAGACCATCATGGTCAGCTTCAACGGCGTGAGGAACGGCGATGACACATCGGTGGCGATCATCGTGGCACCGGCCGGCAGGTACTGGCGCAGGGGTGTCGAGACGAAGGTGTAGATCTGCTGGGTAAAGGCGAACAGCCCGGCAAAGATGATGAAGATGGCCGCTACACAACGCAGCAGGCGGGTGCGCAACTCGGTGAGGTGCGAGACCAGCGGCATATGCTGGTCGTTTTCCGGTTTATCAGCGCTCATGGGGCTCGCGGCGGCAATGTAGGGTCATGGGGGGCGGGCGACGCAACGGGCGCCGGCGCAGGCTCGGTTGGAGCAGGCGGTGCCACGGGGGCGGTGTCAGACGCTGGCGCGATGCTGTTTTCGGGCACAGGTTCCACCGCTTTGGCGGGCTCCTGTACCGGCGACAGAATCTTGCGTGCCTCTTGCTCCAACGACAGGATATGTTCGTTGTGCAATTGCCGACGGATCTCGTCAGCGCCGATTTCCCGTTCAACTTCCTGTTTGATGGCGTTGAAACTGCGTTTCAGGCGCCCGATCCACAGGCCGGCCGTGCGTGCGGCACCGGGCAGGCGTTCCGGCCCCAGTACCAGCAGGGCCACGAGGCCGACGAGCAGCAGTTCAGAGAAGCTGATACCAAACATTAGTCAGTGCTCACGAGTCTTTGCGGGTCGGCTCTTCGACTTTTTCAGCCTGCACGTCGAAGGTGCGACGCTCGGTGATCGGCTGGGCGGCCTGCGGGTGCACCGGCTGCGCTGGCGGAACCGGGTTTGCGACAGGGTCAGCCGGCTTTTCGTCGTCGTTCATGGCCTTGCGAAAGCCCTTGATCGACTCGCCTACATCAGTGCCCAGGTTCTTGAGTTTCTTGGTGCCGAATACCAGTACCACCACCACCAGAATGACGATCCAGTGTTTCCAGTCAAAAATGCCCATGCTGCAATTCCTCTGTGAAAGTTAGTCAGGCGGACGGGCGCGAGGCCTTTTCGGCATGCCCGGACAAACCGAAGCGACGGTCCAGTTCATCCAGCACTGCCTGCGGATGCTGCCCCAGTTGGGCGAGCATGACCAGGCTGTGGAACCACAAATCGGCGGTTTCGTAGATCACGTCGCTGCAGTCGCCGCTGATTTGCGCGTCCTTGGCGGCGATGATCGTCTCGACGGATTCTTCGCCGAGTTTTTCCAAAATCTTGTTCAGGCCCTTGTGGTACAGGCTGGCGACATAGGAGCTGTCGGCGTCCGCGCCTTTGCGGTCTTCCAGCACCTGGGCCACGCGGTTCAGGGTATCGCTCATGTTCAGTGTCCTGCCGAATAGATGGCGTGCGGGTCTTTGAGCACCGGCTCGACGGTCTTCCATTCGCCATTTTCGAAGACGCGATAGAAGCAGCTGTGACGGCCGGTGTGGCAGGCGATGTTGCCGATCTGCTCAACCATCAGGATGACCACGTCGGCGTCGCAGTCGATGCGCATCTCGTGCAGGGTCTGCACGTGCCCGGATTCTTCGCCCTTGCGCCACAGTTTGCCACGCGAGCGTGACCAGTAAATGGCGCGCTGCTCAGTGGCAGTGAGGCTCAGGGCCTCGCGGTTCATCCAGGCCATCATCAGCACGCGCCCGGTCTTGTAGTCCTGGGCAATGGCCGGCACCAGGCCGTCACTGTCCCACTTGATTTCGTCCAGCCAGTCTTTCATGTTCGGCTCCGGCAATTTGCGACAGTGTATAACCGGATTGGCTATCGACGCACGATCAGATAAACACCCACAGCGACCATGATGCCCGCCGGCCAGTGGCCCAACTCATTCAGCGGCCCGCCGATGGCGAGAACCACGCCACCGACCAGGTGCGCGGCACCCAGCAGGCGCAAGAACCAGTCGTCCTTACGCTTTTGCCATGGTGGCGCGGGGTCCTTGGCGTGGGGCTGGGACATGCGTTCCAGCAGGTCACGGGTCATATTGGCCAGGTGCGGCAACTGTTCCATCTGGCTGTGCAGGTTGCCCAGCACGGTCTTCGGACTCATGCGCTCGCGCATCCAGCGCTCGAGGAATGGCTGCGCGGTGTTCCACAGGTCCAGGTCCGGGTACAGCTGACGGCCCAGGCCTTCAATGTTCAGCAGGGTTTTTTGCAGCAGGACCAGCTGCGGCTGCACTTCCATATTGAAGCGGCGCGCGGTCTGGAACAGGCGCATCAGTACCTGGCCGAAGGAAATATCCTTCAGTGGTTTTTCAAAGATCGGCTCGCACACGGTACGAATTGCCGCTTCGAATTCATTGAGCTTGGTTTCTGCTGGCACCCAGCCCGAATCGATGTGCAACTGCGCCACGCGGCGGTAGTCACGCTTGAAGAACGCAAACAGGTTGCGGGCCAGGTAGTCCTGGTCTTCCGGGGTCAGGCTGCCGACGATGCCGCAGTCGATCGCGATGTACTGCGGGCTCCACGGGTTGACGGTGCTGACGAAGATGTTGCCCGGGTGCATGTCGGCGTGGAAGAAGCTGTCGCGGAACACCTGGGTGAAGAAGATCTCTACACCGCGCTCGGCGAGCATCTTCATGTCGGTACGCTGGTCGGCCAGGGTGGCGAGGTCGGTGACCTGCACGCCGTAGATGCGCTCCATCACCAGCACTTTGGGGCGGCACCAGTCCCAATACACTTGCGGCACGTACAGCAGCGGCGAGCCTTCGAAGTTGCGCTTGAGCTGACTGGCGTTGGCCGCTTCACGCAGCAGGTCGAGTTCGTCGTAGATGGTTTTTTCGTAGTCGGCGACCACGTCCACCGGGTGCAGTAGGCGCGCATCGGCGCTGAAACGCTCGGCGGCGCGGGCGAGGATGAACAGCCACGCCAGGTCTTGGTCGATGATCGGCTTGAGGCCGGGGCGAATCACCTTCACCACCACTTCTTCGCCGGTTTTCAACTGTGCCGCGTGTACCTGTGCGACCGAGGCCGAGGCTAGCGGGTCAACGTCGAAACGGCTGAACACGTCGCTGATCTTTTGGCCCAACTGCTCTTCGATGAGCTTCATCGACTGCTGCGAGTCAAACGGCGGCACGCGGTCCTGCAACAGCATCAACTCGTCGGCGATGTCTTCGGGCAGCAGGTCGCGACGGGTCGAGAGGATCTGCCCGAACTTGATGAAGATCGGCCCCAAATCCTGCAACGCCAGGCGCAGGCGTGCGCCACGGCTCAGTTCCAGCTTCTTGCGCGGGAACCAGCGCCACGGCAGCACGTAGCGTACCGCGAGCAGGAACCACGGCAGGGGCAGGGCGAACAGCAGGTCATCGAGCTGGTAGCGGATTACGACGCGCTGGATACGAAACAAACGGCGGACGGCGAGCAGCTTCATGCGTTATCGCTTGGATCAAGGGAACGGCTCAGGCGCTCGAAGCGTGCCTCAAGGCGTTCCAGGTCGATTTTGGCCTTGTCGAGTTCACGAAAGCGCGCTTGCGCCTCCCGCTGCCCGACCAGGGTGCGCGATTCTTCGCTCAGGTATTCGGCGAGGTTCTGGTTGAGGCTGGCGAACCCTTGCTGGTACCAGCGTTTACGGCTGCGCAGGTGCCCGCTGATCAACTGGGTGGGCACCGGGCCGATCCAGCGTGACAGTTCGTATTCCCAATCCAGTTCCAGGTCTTGCAGCACCGCGGCCAGGTCCATCAGCACTGAACTGTCGCCTTCCAGCTCCACTTCGGCGCTGTGCAGGATCGCGGTCTTGTTGCGGCTCAGGGCCAGGTGCAGCAGGCTCGATGCCGGCGCACGCAGGGTACAGTCGGCCTCGGCGGCCCACTCGCTGGCGAGCAGCAGGCCTTCATCGCTGGGCAGGATAAACAGCTGCAGGGTGGGGCTCGTGCAATCCACGGCAATGATCTTGCCGTTCAGGTGAGCGAGCCGCGCCAGGGCGGTGCTGTCCAGGCGAAGTACACGGTTGAGGCCGTGTTCGACGCTTGCGAGAAGACCGGCGAGCAGCATCAGGGCTTGATACCACGGTGCAGGGCGACGATGCCGGACGTCATGTTGTGGTAGGTCACGCGGTCGAAACCGGCTTCCACCATCATCGACTTCAGGGTTTCCTGGTCGGGGTGCATGCGGATCGATTCGGCGAGGTAGCGATAGCTCTCGGCGTCATTGGTGATCAGCTTGCCCATCAATGGCATGAAGGCGAAGGAGTAGGTGTCGTAGACCTTGGACATGATGGCGTTGGTCGGCTTGGAAAACTCCAGCACCAACAGGCGGCCACCCGGCTTGAGTACGCGCAGCATCGAGCGGATCGCGTCTTCCTTGTGGGTGACGTTGCGCAGGCCGAAGGCGATGGTCACGCAGTCGAAATGGTTGTCGGGGAACGGCAGCTTTTCAGCGTCGGCCTGGACGAATTCGATATTGCCGGCCACGCCTTTATCCAGCAGGCGGTCTCGGCCGACCTTGAGCATCGAACCGTTGATGTCCGCCAGCACCACTTGGCCGGTCGGGCCAACGAGCTTGGAGAATTTGGCCGCCAGGTCGCCCGTGCCGCCGGCGATGTCCAGCACGCGGTTGCCGCTACGTACGCCCGACAGTTCGATGGTGAAACGCTTCCACAGGCGGTGCATGCCGCCGGAAAGTACGTCGTTCATCAGGTCGTACTTGGCCGCGACGGAGTGGAACACCTCAGCGACTTTTTCCGCCTTTTGGCTTTCCGGGACGTTCTTGAAGCCGAAGTGAGTGGTGGGTTCGGCATCGCTGCCTTTGCGCTGATCAGTCATATCGCTGTCACCAAAAGAGAATGCGGGACATGATAATCCCCAAGGCTTGCTTTGTCTTGGCAAGGCTGAAGGTAAGATGGGCGGCCACCGAGACCTTTTGCCGCATAGAAGGTATCCAAATAGCTATAAAGAGGAGTCATTGCAATGGCCCGTATTACCGTTGAGCGTGCACATTCCCTGGGTAAAGAAGGCGCGCGGGCGAAGGCCGACAAGTTGGCGCAAAAACTTCAGGAGCAATATGGCCTGGAGCCGTCGTGGTCTGGTGATACCTTGAATCTCAAGCGTTCAGGGGTTAAAGGCACCGTACTAGTGGCCGATGATTCGCTGCGTATTGATGTGGAACTGGGGCTGTTGATGTCAGCCATGAGCGGCACCATCAAGTCTGAAATCGAGAAGGCCCTGGATAAGGCGTTGGCCTGATTAACCTGCTCTTAGGGTGCCGATTCTAATTTTTCCTCCTACTTTGTGCCCAAGCCCTCAACTCCTGCGGGCCGTTCCTCCCCCCTTTTTTGCGTGAGGTGCACCATGGCCAAAGTTATCTTGAAGAAAAAATCGACGCCCAAGCCACTGCTTTGAGCGACGTTAAATCCTACGCTCGCAAGATTTGGCTGGCGGGCCTGGGTGCCTACGCCAAGGTCGGAAGCGAGGGCAGCGAGTACTTCAAAGAGCTGGTTAAAACTGGTCAACATATTGAAAGTAAAGGCAAAAAGTTGCAGTTGAACAACTTGAGGCCGCCAACAGTCAGATTGACCAAGTAAAGAGTAATGTCTCCTCCGTCAAAGGTCTGGTAGAAGTTCAGCTGGATAAAGTTGAAAAAGCTTTTGATACTCGTGTAGCAAGTGCCTTGAATCGAATCGGCATTGCGTCTAAACATGACGTGGAGACACTCTCTGCTAAGCTCGAAGAGCTGACGGCATTGCTCGAACGTGTCGCGCGTAAACACTAAGGAGACATCGGGATGGCTGTTAAAAGACTACTCAGAAAGAAGGCAGCTCGTGGGTCGGGGAAGTTGAAAAATATTCCCGTAAGATCTGGCTGGCTGGTTTAGGCGTGTACTCGAAGGTTAGCAGTGATGGCGGCAAGTACTTCGAGACTTTGGTCAAGGACGGCGAAAAGGCCGAGAAGTTGACCAAAAGCACCGTCGGTAAAAAAGTTGAAGCGGCCAAGGCAACTGCCGGCTCCGCCAAGTCGAGCGTTTCTGACGCTTGGGGCAAGTTGGAAGAAACTTTCGACAAGCGCCTGAACAGTGCCATTTCTCGACTGGGCGTACCGAGCAAGGCTGAGTTGAAGACGCTGCACAGCAAGGTCGATACCCTGACCAAGCAAATCGAAAAACTCACCGGCGCCAAAGTGGTTCCGGCGAAAACTGCAGCCGCCAAACCGGCAGCCAAGCCGGCTGCTAAAACTGCCGCTGCGAAACCTGCGGCTAAAGCAGCTGCCAAGCCTCTGGTAAAAGCAGCTGCCAAGCCGGTAGCCAAGGCCGCTGCAAAACCTGCCGCAAAACCAGCGGCCAAAACTGCAGCCGCTAAACCGGCCGCCAAGCCTGCCGTTAAAAAAGCCGGTAGCGGCTAAAGCAGCTGCCAAACCAGCGGCTAAGCCTGCTGCCAAGGCTGCGGCAAAACCTGCTGCCAAACCGGTTGCCAAGCCCGCGGCCAAAACCGCAGCGGCTAAACCGGCTGCTGCTAAACCTGCAGCTAAGCCTGCTGCCGCGAAACCGGCGGCAAAACCGGCCGCCGCCAAGAAACCTGCGGTAGCCAAAAAGCCAGTAGCACCGAAGCCAGCCGTTGCGGCCAAACCTGCGACTGCGCCGACAGCGTCTTCCACCAACTCGGTGTCCGCACCGACGCCCGCCGCTACTCCGTCTGCAACGCCGGTCACTTCGACGCCGTCCAGTCAGTCCTGAGATTAGCGAGATACAAAAATGCCCGGCCATTTAAGGTCGGGCATTTTTTAATGAGCCAAATCTCTCCTCAGTTGTAAGTGATGGCGACCGTCACCACGCTGACCAAGGTGCCAGATTTGACCAATGTGCCATTTTTAAAATATGACGCGTTCATCGGCAGCACCGCTTTTTGGCCGCTGGTTGCGACCTGGCGCGTGCGCTGAGCAGCCGTGCCGTTGGCAGGAATGTAGGCAACGTTTCGATGGGAAAGCGAAAGTGCCGTCCCGGTAGAGGTGCCCGTATTCGCAAAGAGTGCACCGTTTCCAGTGGCCGGCGTACCCGTGAACAGGAAGGACACCGTACGAATGTCGGATTCGCAATCGGCGGTCAGGTCAAAAGACTGAACCCCCACCTCGTTGGCGGCGTCGAAGTTGGAGACTTTCACCGTTGGCAACGTGATCGTTCGGTTCACATCCCCTGCTGCCAGGTTGCACGTGCCGGCATTTACCTGCCCTCGGAAGGTCAAGGTTCCGGTAGTCGCCGCCTGCACTGAATGGGCCGCCAGGCTCGCGGTTATTGCCAACAATAAAGGCAGGGTTCGTAGGAACATTAGAGACTCCTTTCTGGCATTAGTTGTAGGTGATCGAAACAGTCACCGCGCTGACCAGCGTACCCTGAGTAATTGCTCCTCCAGATTTGTGGTAGGCCGCTGAAAGTGGCAGTACCGCTTTCTTATTGGAGGTTACGACGGTCTTGCTACGCTGTGCGAGAGTGCCGTTGGCAGGGATCACTGTGTTAGTCGTTGCCCGGTGCGACAGCACCAGTGCTGTGCCGCCAGAACTGCCGGTATTGGAAAATAGCGCCGGAGTTCCTGCAGAGGGGGTGCCGGCGAACAGGAAGATCACATTGCTAATGTCTGATTCGCAATCGGCGGAAACCTCGAAATCGAAGTTTCCGGCTGTCCATCCGTTCGAATCAAAATCGGAAATCTTGATAGTAGGCAGCGTGACCGTACGGTTCACATCCCCGGCCGCCAGGTTGCAAGTGCCGGCATTGACCTGCCCTCTGAAATTAAGGGCGCCGTTCGTGGTGGCTTGTGCCGTATTGATAGCCAGGCTTGTGGCGATTGTCAGCAGAAAGGGCAGCGTTCGTATGAACATGGGGTACTCCTCAGGGTTTTAGTTATAGGTGATGTTGACGGTGGCGGTACTGACCAGCGTGCCTTGGCTGACCGTACCGTTCCTGTGATAAGCGGCGCCGAGTGGCAGCACTGCCCGATTGCCTGAAACAGCCAACGTGCGAGTGCCGTTATTGGAGATGGTGGCGGGCGCGCCGTTGATGCGTGAATACATCCACAGTGCGACGCCGCCCGCTGAGCCGGTGTTGGAAAAAAGCAGGGAGTTTCCCGGTGCTGGAGTGCCGGTGATGCGAAAGGTTACGTTGGCGGCATTGCTGCAATTGGCGCTCAAGTCGAAGTTGTGAGCACCTGCAGTGAGCCCGTTGTTAAAATCGTTGACCTTGATCGAGGGAAGAAAGATGGTGCGGCTGACGTCTCCGACGGCCAAGTCACACGTGGCGACGGGTCGGATAAAACGGACCGGGCTGCCGAGTTGCAGGCGAAAAGTGTTTGAAGACTTAGTCCATTTCTGTTCGAAGAAGTAGCCGGCGGGCACTGTCCCGGTGGTGACCGGACCGATTTTGTAGAAGGTCGCCTCTGCCCAGGTGAAGCTCGGGACCGGTCCGGTCGCCGTCGCCGCAGGTATGCTATGAAGGGTAAAGAGTGAGTTGCCCCCACCGTTGAATGTCATCCTTACGGCCACGCCTACGCCTGGCACCTCGGTGGGGTGGACACCCTGGTTGTGGTTGTTCGGGTAGCGCCCGTTGATCCATCGGGTTGCCAGAAAACAGGTTGCCGTCCAGCCGGGAGCCGTCCCTGAAAATGCCTGGCGAGTGATCACACTTCCGATAGGAAGACTGTCAGGCACGGTGAAAGTCGCCGGTAGGTTCAGGGTGAATGTGTCATTTTGGTACCTGCTGCACGTCGCCTGAGCGGCCATTGGCATTCCGAGGGCCAGCAATGCCCACAAAAGTTTGATTCGGTCCTTCATCCCTTACTCCCAACAGTCAGTGTCTGTGTTTAATCCCGCTGTGCTGTACTCAACATCACTCGTCAGGCATTTTTCAGTTGTAAGTAATGTTGACTGTGGCGGAACTGATCAGCGTGCCTTGGCTGACTGTGCCGTTTTTGTGATAGGCGGCGCTGAGCGGCAGCACCGCTCGATTGCCGGAAACCGAGAGGGTGCGAGTGCCGCCATTACTGATAGTGGCGGGTACACCGTTGATACGTGAGTACACCCACAGCGCTACCCCGCTCGCCGAACCGCTGTTGGCAAAGAGCAAGGCGTTGCCGGGTGCGGGTGTGCCTGTCATACGGAAAGTCACGTTGGAGGCGTCGGTGCAATTTGCGGTTAGCTCAAAATTGCTCGTGCCTGCAGTGACGACGTCTTTGAGATCGCTTACTTGTATGGGGGGAAGTGCGATTGTGCGGTTGACATCGCCAGCTGTCAGGTCACAAGTGGCGGCGGGTGTAACAAAGCGTGCCGAATTGCTAAGCCCCAATGAGAAGTATCCCTCTTGGAATCCCCATCGGTCGTAAAGAAGGTTTCCCGCATAGAGGGTTTCGTTCGTGACGGGGCCGATCTTGTAGAAAATCGCCTCGGCGCTGACATTGCTGTAGTGCGTTGTACCGCCTGGATCTACGCCAGACGTACTGATCAACGAATGAGGATAAACCAGTCCATTGGAGTTTCGGACCATCACCCGTATGCCAACGCCTGGCACGTTGGTGGGATGGGCCGATACTCCCGCTCCTGGCACTTGCACTGACGTCGTGTATCGTCCTGTGAAGGTTCGAGGGGTCGCCGTCGCACAGTAAATGGTGAACGCTGGCGCGGTTTCAGTGAATGCCCGGCGGATAATGATGCCTCCCACGGAAGGCTCTGCGGCACGGTGATTGTCGCGGGCAATGCCAGGCCAAGCGCCGAGTTGGGGTATCTATCACAAGCTGCCTGTACCGTGATCGGCAAGCTGAGTACCAGCAGTGTCGAAACAAGTTTGATTGAATATTTCATCTTCAGTCCTGCAAACGTAAGTCACTGTCACAACGACCTGCATCCAGAAGGCGCAGGCGCTCGGCGGTTTCAGATGTAGGCTTCTCGCCCACGTCATAGCTCAGCCGGCATGTGGCGCTGGCACCGCCGCCCCACTTGACGGTCAACTCCCTGCGGGCGCGCGACGCGTACAAATGCCTTGCCGCCCTGTCCGACAATGCCCACGCTGTTGCCATCTTCATCGAACACATCCGAACCAAACGGCATTAAGTTGCCATCCTCACGCAGTGCTGTGATCAAAAGGGCCTGGCCGCTGACGGTGTCAAATTGCAGCTTCACCACCGAACCTGCGCGAGGTGCGACGTTTTGTGCGGCGGTCTTGAGTTCCACATCGACAGAGAGGTCTTTGGGGTCGAGTTCGACCACGTTCTGGCGATACGGCGAAAGGTAGGGCACGATCGCGTAACCGCTTTTGCCGACTTGGGAACCGTGATTGCCGTTGATCCGCGCACCCTGCGCGTCAGGTGCCTGGACGATACCAATCGTGTCGCCGAGTTCGGGGGCGAAGGTCACGCCGCCAGCATGGGCGACGATGCCGCCCGTCATGCCGAGGGACATCGCGCGGTAATCACTGCTCTGCCCATAACCTGCGGACAGTACGCCTTGACTCGCCTGGTACTTCACATCGGCACTGGCAGAGGTGCCGCTGCCGTGCGTGCGACTGCCGCCCACGCCATAAGTGAACTCGCTGCGTTCACCCAGGGTGCCACCGAGGTTCAGGCGTTCGCCGCTGCTTTGACTGCCGTTATAGGCCGTGGTGGTCAAGGTGGGCGCGCGGGCGCCGCTGCCTAGGGGCAGGCTCACGCTCAGTTCTACCTGTTTATCGACCCGTTCGCTCAGCAAGTCCTTGGTGCGCTGAGCGCTGAGGGTGTAGTGCATGCCCTCCAGTTGCTGGTGTATCCCGTGGTGAAGGTCAGGTTTCGCTGTCGCGGTTCCAATAGTTCTGCATGGAGCCGGTGAGGTAAACGGAGCCGCTGCCCAGTGCCTGGTTGAGGCTGATGTCCATCCTGTCGCGCAGACGTGAGACGTTATCCAGGCTGAGCCTGTCGATGGCCAGGTCGCGCACTCGCGCAGCGTCGCGCACACTCAGGAAGCCTTCGGTAGAGTAGCGGTAGGCGCCGAGGGCAAAGTGAGTGCCGGACTCGGTGAAGTTCTTGCTGTAGCGCATTTGCAGGCTTTGCCCATCGCGTGAGCCATGTCCCGGCAGGTGTGCGCTCGAACGGGTCAGGTCAAGGACAGCGCGCCCATTGGCGTGTTGAAGGCCGCTCCCACCAGTTGCGAGTTGTAGTCCTCTCCAACGACCGCCCCTGTGTAGCCCGTCAGCAGGTTGCTCAGGCCGTGCTGGTAGGTGGCTTGCATCATGGTTGGCGGGTGGCGCAATCCAATCTCATCCAACTGGCCGGCACTTAATGAGTAGCGGCTGTAGCCCGGACGCAGCAGGTTGGCGTTGGTGGCAAACGGAACGATGAACTCGCGCTGTCGACCATCGGCCTCGGTGACGGTGACGGTCAGATCGCCGCCGTAGCCGGTGGCAAACAAGTCGTTGAGCACGAATGGCCCCGGGGCAACTGACACCTCATCAAGTAACACGCCGCGCTGGCGCACGGTGACCCGTGCGTTGGTCTCGGCAATGCCGCGTACCACAGGTGCAAAGCCGGTCAGGGAGTCGGGCAGCATACGGTCGTCGGTAAACAGGCTCGCGCCACGCAGGCGTACGCTGTCGAACAGTTCGCCGGAGGTGAAGATCTCGCCCACCATCACTTGGGACTTCAACGAGGTCCAGTCGCGCTGCACGTAAGTGCTGCTGCTTTGGTAGCCCGAGGCGTTATCGGTGACGCTGTAGCTGCCGTTATGACGAAAGTGCCAGTCGCCCAGGTTGAGGCCGGTGTTCAGGCCCAGGTAATTGGAGTTGAACGAACGACCATTTGCCTGGGTGGCAAAGGTATTGGCGTTGTAGCGTACAAAGGCGGCGTCTACACCGCTGTCCCAGTGCTGTGGGTCGACATAGCCGCGCGCTTTACGTGCCAGGTAAATCTGTGGGACCTGCAGGCTGAGGCGGTTTTCACCGGGGTCAAATTCGCTGCTGGCGCTGGGCAGGTAGATGCCGATATCGGCACAGCTGATGAACGGGGCCGGGGTGGTCTCTCCGGCTTCGGCAGACTGTCTTTGCGTTGCGTCCAGATCGATCCCGAGCCGAAGCAGCGCGTCACGCTCCAGGCACATCTGCGCGGAGTCTTGGCCTTCGACGGCAACGAACGATAACGTCTCGCGCCCAACCCACTGGCCATTGAGGTAGACATCGGTGCGGTAGCTGCCGGGCAGCACGATGTTGCCCTGGCTGAATTTTGAAATGTCGACATGCTGGCCACCCGTATCCGGAAAGAACGCCGGGTTGAATTGAACGTTTTCGTTTGCCTGGGCACCCATGGCATGGGCGCCGCTCAGCAGCAACAAGCAACGCGCCAAAAGCGTCAAACGATGACTTTCCAAGGGCCGAAATCTTACGCTGGCTGGCGTGTTCAAACTCATGTTTACCATTCCCAGAAAGAGGTGTTACCCGAATTTGGGCAAAGGAAATCCCTGCCTCGAAAAATGGGCATCAAACGAACGTTGTCATTGAGTCAGTAGGGGGTTAGGGCGAGACCTTAGCGCTGTGTAATATCGCCACTCCAAAAATCATCCAGTGTCTGGAACTCGACGGTGGTCGCGCGGCTGTGCGGCGACTTGAGGCTGGGTAGCGAGAAAAGGTTACGTCCCCCAGGCACCACCATGTTCTCAGCGCCTGAAACACTCGCCTCGCGGGCGTGTCGCTGTTTTGCGTCAAGCAGTTCGATCTGATCGAAGGTGACGTGATAAGGGCTCGGGTTATAGACCTCCAGCGCTTGGCCCTGCTCGGTGGATACCCGACGCCATTGCAGTTTTGCAGGCGCGGCCTCGACGTCGTAAGGCAGGTTTGGCGGGCGGAAAAACAGTTTTATCCGGGAGCGAAAGGCAAGCTGCAGTTGGTTGCTTTGTTGGGCGTCCTGGGACTGTGCTGGGACTTCCAACAGGTTGAACCAGAACAGGCTTTCCTGGGTCGACGGCAGGTCTGCACCGGTATACGCCAGGCGTACCACTTGCTGCTTGCCGGGTTCCATGCGGAAGATCGGTGGCGTGGCGATAAACGGGATGGCGGTCGCCTCAGGTGTCGAGTGCTCGTCACCGCTATCCAGCCATGCCTGGATCAGTACAGGCGCCTCGTTTTTGCTTTCCAGCCGGACTGTTACCTCCTTGTCGTTCTGCGGGTAAATAATCCTGGTGTTGTTAATGACAACACTCGCGTGGGCGGTGATGCCGAACAGTGCCAACGTCAATGCCATGAACTTGGCAGAAAGATGTGAAATCGAAAGTAGGTTCATGGGGGGTCATCTTACGGCTGAAGGAGTGAGGCCAGCCGAATGGCGCACCCGGGCACCGAGGTCGCTGACAGCGGTGAACTCGACTTTGGCTGAGCCGTTGGGGCGATTGCGTAGCGTGGGCAAGGCAAACACTTTTACGTCACCTGCCGGCATTAGCAGGCTGTCATTGGCGTCGACGTTCGGCGCTTTGCTGAACCTTTTCCCTTCGCTGAGCAAATCCACGGCTGTGAGCGAGATATGGTATGGCGTGGGGTTGGTCGCCTGCAGGGCGAAACCCTGGTGATGGGGAATCAGTTCCCAGCGCAGTTTTGAAGGGGCGCTGGCGACCGGATAGGGCAACGACTGTGGCCGCACGAATACACGCAAACGGGTCCGGAACGCCAATTCAATCTGGTTGTTCTGCTCGGATCCGGCGGTCACCGGAGGTACTTCCAATACGTTCAGCCAGTAAAGGCTTTCGCGGTCAGTGGCTGCAGGCTCTCCCAGGTGGCGCAGGCGCAGGGCCTGTTGCTGATTGGGTTCGATCCGGAAGATCGGCGGTGTCAACGTGAACGGTGTCTGCGCCGTTGCCGGTGTTGAACGCAGGTCGCCGGTGTCCAGCCAGGTTTGCACAAGCGCCGGCCGATCGCCCTTGTTCTCCAGACGCACCACGACCTCTTGCTGCTCGGCAGGATAGATCACACGGGTGCCGTAAATGATGACGCCTGCTTGGGCGGTAAGCGCATGCAGCGCCAAGCCACCGACAGCGCAGGTGGCAAGCGCGAGGCGGGCCAGGTTTTTCATTTGTTCGGGGTCTCTTCGAGTCAGGGAGGGGACCTGCGGGATCACCGCAGGTCCGTTGCATGCAAGGTCCGTTGGTACGGGTTGCGTGCCCCTCAGTCTGCGTACACGACCATAAAGCCCACACGAGTCTTGACGGTACCCTCGGTCGCCGCGCCGCTGGCATACATCTGCGCTGCAAGAGGGATGACGGCCTGGTTGTCAGCGATCACTACGCCTTCCGATTTTTCGGTATAAACGTTAATTGGCGAACCGTCGCGATTGGTGACTTCCACTTGGACGTTCTTGGCGTTGGCGGTATCGCTTGGGTCATCGTAGCCGTCGATGTTCAAGCGACCGGTGGCCACGTCGATGGCTGGGCTGGTGGGGTCGAATGCAACCATGGCCGTACGGCCGTTGACGCAGGCACCTTCGCCTGGCGCGCCAATGCGAATAGTGAAACCGGTGAGGTTGGCACGATCGCCCGGTTTTGCCAGGCGTACGGCCGAAACACCACCCATGTTCACGTCCTTGACGACTGCACCAGTACCCGGCGCAGCGCCTTCGACAGTGCAGGTCACGTCGCTGACTTGGCCGGTGAAGTTGATGGTGCCGTCATTGGCTGCATACGCGTGCTGCGATACTGCCGCGGCCAGGGCAATAGCAGCTGCAAGGGCGGAGAGAGCGTTGGATTTCATAATGTTCCTATTTTTGAGTTTGTAAGGTCCCGCCGCAGGGCCGTCGGTGACAGGGCCTATTACGAATTGACGGGCAGGGGTAATGTGTCTCCGAACGGGAATAATGCATATAGAGAAGTAGCGAGTTTTATCTCGTGATTGTTCGAAAATTTCTATATTGATTGAAAATAGTTGTATTTACTTTTCCTTGTGCGATGTGGCTGTAAGACTCCGCTGAAAGAGTATTCCTTATTGTCTTATCTGATTGATCCCGGCGTGTGGCTGAGATATACCGCTAAAAGTTAAAAGAAAGAGTTGTAATCACCTATGCGGGTTTCTTGATGCCTACTTCAATTTCCAAGATGTATACGGTCATGCTTCTGGATAATCATGAGATGGTTCGGCAGGGGATCGAGTTGGGTCTGAGCAAGGAGGCAGATCTCGATGTGATCGGATCGTTCGGGACCGGGAGGGAGCTGCTTGATGCGCTTGCCCAACGGCCTGCGGATATCGTGGTCATGGACTTCATCTTGGGGCCGTCTGATCTTGATGGGCTCAGTTTGATCCGTACGCTTAACCGACGATTCAGGACGTGCAAGCCCGTGGTCGTGTCGTCTCACTACACCTCCGCAACGGTTTTGCTGGCCTTGAAAGCGGGAAGCTGGGGTGTTCTGGGTAAGACCCAAAAGCTCACTGAGCTGATCGCAGCGGTCCGGATGATCGCTCAGGGGCGTGTTTACCTGCAGCCTTGCATGTTGCCGGCACTGCAAGGTGTACATCCCATGTTTGATGTGGCCGCGATGAAGTCGAAGATGGACTTTTCTGACCCTGTGCGTTTGAACGCTTGCCTGACCCCCAAAGAGCAGGAGGTGCTGCGCTGTTTTCTGGACGGTATGTCCGTGAATTCGATTGCGGCAAAGTTTTCGCGTAGTGCGAGTACGATCAGCACCCAGAAACAATCGGCCTATCGAAAGTTGGGTATAAAATCTGACAGTGAGCTGTTCAAATTCACACAGCAGTTTGGAAATCCGGGGTAGTGCCTTAGTTGTAAGAAAAGTTTCTCGTTGGTGTAAGTTAAATGGGGTTATCTAAGTAGCGAGTTGCTAATCGTTCTGTTGCCTGTCGCGCTGGAGGCAAAAGGTGTGGGGCGACCAACATCATAATTTGATAGACCACCACTTGAACTTCGCCTTCGCGGTCGAGTATCCGTTGGTAATCCAGAGAAAACAGCACCGTCATGGTGATTTGCTCCACCAGTTGGCCCAATGCCTGGGTATCACTGACCACCTGTCCTGAGGCCTTGAGCCGCGCCAGTAGCGATGCGAGGGTGCGCTTGAGTGCCGTGAGCAGGCTACGAATTCCCTTGGCCAGCTTCGGCAGACGCCCTGCGAGGTTAGAAAGGTCTTGAAATAAAAAGCGGTAGTGGGCCATGCGCTCGACAATCAGGTGCAGGAACAACCAGTAATCCTGTGCCTCCAGTTGTGCGTCTGCGGGGGGATCGAGCAGCGGCGCCAATTCATTCTGAAAACGCTCGAACAACCCGAGTACCAACGGTTCCTTGCCATGGAAGTGGTAATAGAGGTTGCCGGGGCTGATCCCCATTTCATTGGCCACCTCCATGGTCGACACATTTGGCTCGCCCTTTTGGTTGAACAACTGCAGGGCACATTCAAGGATACGGTCGCGGGTCTTCATCCAGTCTTCTTAATCTGATCGTTGAACTCAGCGCACCCTTACGTAGGTGCCGGGTGCTGCTTCCATCGGTGGGTAATTCTGGTTGCCCAGGGCGGTGAGGGTTTCGCGCTGCGCGCCCGAGCGTTGTTGAATCCACTCCAGCCATTGCGGCCACCAACTGCCTTCGACGTGGTTGGCGTCGTAGTACCAGGCACGCGGGTCGCTGCTTAGCTTGGGGTTCTCGACGTAGCTCGCCTTGGGGTTGCCCGGCGGGTTGAGGATGCTCTGGATATGCCCGCTGTTGGACAGCACGAAGCGTTTTTCTCCGCCCAGCAACTGGGTGGAGCGATACACCGCATCCCACGGTGTGATGTGGTCGTTGATGCCGGCTACGCTGAAGCTGTCCACCGTGACCTTTTGCAAATCGATGGGTGTGCCGCATACCTCAAGGCCACCGGGATGGCTGAGTGGGTTGTGCTTGAAGAAGTCCAACAGGTCGCCGTGCAGCGCGGCGGGTAGGCGTGTGTTGTCGTTGTTCCAGTACAGGATGTCGAAGGCCGGTGGTTCCTTGCCCAGCAGGTAATTGTTGATCCAGTAGTTCCAGATCAGGTCGTTGGGGCGCATCCAGGCGAACACCTTGGCCATGTCACGTCCGTCCAGCACGCCTTGCTGGTAGGAGCGACGCTTGGCGGCTTCCAGGGTTTGTTCGTCGACGAATAGGGTGGCAGGGCTGTCGATCTGGCTGTCCAGCAGGCTCACCAGGTAGCTGGCGCTGGAGATACGCCGCAGCTGGCGCTTGGCTTGCAGGTGGCCTTGCAGCGCGGCAATCGTGAGGCCGCCGGCGCAGGCGCCCATCAGGTTGACCTCGCGGGCACCGGTGATGGCGCGACAAACGTTGAGTGCTTCTTCCAACGCGGCGACGTAGGTGGACAAGCCCCATTCGCGGTGACGCACATCCGGGTTGCGCCAGCTGACCATAAAGGTCTGCAGGCCGTTTTTCAGGGCGTACTGCACGAAGCTGTTGGCTGGGCTCAAGTCGAAGATGTAGTACTTGTTGATTTGCGGCGGCACGATCAGCAGCGGCTTGGCGTACTGTTTTTCGCTCATGGGCTTGTACTGGATCAGCTCCAGCAGCTCATTGCGAAACACCACAGAGCCTGGGGTCGTTGCCACCGTCTTGCCGACTTCAAAGGCATGCTTGCTGACTTGGCGTGGCAGGCCATTGTTGTGCAGCAGGTCTTCGAACAGGTTGGTCACTCCGCGCACCACACTGTTGCCGCCCGAGTTGAGCAGCTCCTTGATAGCCAACGGGTTGAGCAGGGTGTTGGAGGGGGAGACAGCATCGTTGATCAGTGAGAAGGCAAAGTGCGCGCGCGCCCGGTCATCGGCACTCAGGGAGCTGTCATCGATCCAGTGACGCGTTTGTTTCTGCCAGCTCAGATAAGCCTGCAGGCTGCGGCGGTACAGCGGATTGAGTGTCCACGTGGCGTCTGTAAAACGACTGTCGTGGGGGTTGGGCTCATGCACCGTCTCGCCTAGCAGGACGCGGCCCAACTGCCCGCTCAAGGCCCACGCGTGACGGGCGGTGTGCACCGGGTTGCGCAAGCCGTGGGCAGCTACGCTACGCAGGGTCGACAGCACGTCCCGGCCACGCAGGCCGGTGATCGCATTTGCGCATTGATGAACGCGGCAGGGGTGGGGGCCGGGTTCGTCACGGGTCTTTCTCGCATGAGCCAACACTCCTTCGTCAAGCCATCAAACAGGCACGCCAATTCAGAACCATAGTCGGTTCCTGGCAAGTTGCGCGGCGGTGTAGTCCTTACACTGCCGGTCGCGGATGAATCACCGCACGCATGCGCTCCTCTTGCAGAAACTTCATGATGATCGGAGCCACGGCCTCGGCCCGGGTAATCAGGAACAGGTGGCCGTCATCGATGATGTGCAACTGTGCATTGGGAATGCGCCAGGCCAGCATGCGCATGTTGATCAGCGGAATGAGTGGGTCGTCGTCCCCCGCCAGTACCAGGGTGGGTTGGCGGATCTTGTGCAGCCAGTGGATGCTGGTCCAGCCCAGCCCGGCGAACAGTTGCCAGTAGTAACCGAGCTTGCCCGCCGAGCGCACTTTGCTGGCGTGTTCGGCGGCGAGTTTGGAGTCACGACGGAACGAGCCGCCATAGATCATCGGCGCAATGCGCACCACGTGGGACGGTTGAATGTAGCGTCGTGGGCTGGCCATCAGCCACAACACTTTTGGCTTGCCCGGCACCATCACCGCACCTGCTGCCGTGGCGGCCAGGATCAGCTTCTTGCAACGCTCCGGGTAGTCGTAGGCAAATTGTTGCGCCAGCGCGCCGCCCCACGACACCCCCACTGCATTCACTTGCCCGTAGTCGAGGTAGTCGAGCATACGCGCCGTGAGCTTGGCCAGCCCAGGAAAGCGGTACGGCCGGTTGGGCGTTGACGAACCGCCGACGCCCGGCACATCAAAGGCGATCACTTCCAGGTCCGGGTCCAGCGCCTGGACGAACGGAAACACCAACTCAAGGTTGGCGCCGATGCCGTTGAAGATCAGCAGCGGGGTCAAATGAGGCTTGCCTGGGCGCACCGCCGTGCGGATGGCCTGGCCATCCAGGTCGATGGTGCGGAAGATGAACGGTTGCGGCATGGGCCTACCCTGCAAAATGGCGCACTAATTCCCTGTAGGAGCTGGGTCAGTGTGGGAGCGGGCTTGCTCGCGAAGGCGGTCTGTCAGCAACAGATGTACTGACTGACCCACCGCATTCGCGAGCAAGCCCGCTCCCACATTTGACCGCATTCCAACTACAAAGCTGTGTTTCGTTTATCGTTCGTGTACATAGGTGCCCGGTGCCGCTTCGGCTGCGGCGTAAGTCTTGTTCCCCAAGCTTGTCGGCGCCTTCTTCAACTTACCCGCCCGCTCCGCTTGCCACGCCTGCCAATGCAGCCACCACGAATCGGTGTGCTTGGTTGCATTTTCCTGCCAGTCCAGCGGCGTCGCCGTCAGGCCATCACTGGTCTGGTAGCGCGCTTTGGGGTTGCCCGGCGGGTTGAGGATGCTTTGGATATGCCCGCTGCTGGACAACACGAACTCCACCTTGCCACCAAACAGCTGCGCCGATTTGTAGCAAGACTGCCACGGGGTGATGTGGTCGTTTGTGCCGGCCAGTGAGTAGATGTCGGCGGTGACCTGCTTGAGGTCAATCGGTGTGCCGCACACTTCCAGTGCGTTGGCGCGCACCAATGGGTTGTTCTTGAACAGTTCGATCAGGTCGCCGTGGAACGCCGCTGGCAAGCGAGTGGTGTCGTTGTTCCAGAACAGGATGTCGAACACCGGCGGCTCATTGCCCAGCAGGTAGTTGTTGACCCAGTAATTCCAGATCAGGTCGTTGGGGCGCATCCACGCGAACACCTTGGCCATGTCACGGCCTTCCAGCACACCGGCCTGGTAGGAGTGGCGCTTGGCCGCCTCCAGGGTCTGCTCGTCGACGAACAGCGCCACTTGGGTGTCCAGGGTGGTGTCCAGCACGCTCACCAGCAGGGTCAGCGCGTTGACCTTCTTCTCACCCAGCGCGGCGTAGTGGCCGAGCAGCGCGGTGCAGGTGATACCGCCGGAGCAGGCGCCGAGCATGTTGATGTCTTTGCTGCCGGTAATCGCGGTGACCACATCCACCGCTTCCTTGAGCGCCTCGATGTAAGTCGACAGGCCCCACTCGCGCTGGGCCTTGGTTGGGTTGCGCCAACTCACAATGAAGGTCTGCTGGCCGTTGCGCAGGCAAAAGCGCGCCAGGCTCTTATCCGGGCTCAGGTCGAAGACATAGAATTTGTTGATCTGCGGCGGCACCACCAATAGCGGGCGCTCGTGCACCTGTTCGGTGATCGGCTTGTACTGGATCAGCTCCAGTACGTCATTGCGAAACACCACGGCGCCTTCGGAGGTGCCCAGCGTCTGCCCACTTCAAAGGCGCCCATGTTGACCTGGCTCGGCATGCCGCCGTTGTGCACCATGTCTTTGGCAAGGTGGGACAGGCCGTCGAGCAGGCTTTTGCCGCCGGTTTCAAAGAAACGCTTGACCGCTGCCGGGTTGGCCGCACTGTTGGTGGGGGCCATGGCTTCGGTCATCAGGTTGATCACGAAGTGACCACGGCTGATGTCCTGTTCCGACAGGTTGCTGTCGCCGATCCAGTCGTGCAGTTCCTTGCGCCACGCCAGGTAGGTTTGCAGGTAGCGTTTGTAGAGCGGGTTCTGGCTCCACGCCGGGTCATGGAAACGACGGTCATCGCTTTCGGGCACCAGCGCAGATTTGCCGAACATCACGTTCTTCAATTCGACGCCAAAGTGGGCGACGTGCTTGACGCTGTGCAGTGGTTGCTTGATGGCTTGGGTCAGCACCATCTTCGCCGAGGCGAGTAAATCCTTTTACGTAACGCGATGATCGGGTTGAGCCCCAGGGTGTTTTCCGAGGCCTGGCGTTTCAAGTCATCGTTGTTCTTGTTACTCATCTACGACGCTCCATTGTCCGAAAGACGAGTACCGGGTACCGCTGTGCACCCAATTTCGATACACAACACAAGCCTGGTACTGCGACTCGGGTGACCGTTGATACCGCATCGTCAAATGCAGGGAACTTGCCAGTTCCATTGGTTACCCGAGTTTAATTTTTTTCGCAAGCGGGCCAATCGCTGGCCACGCGACAGGGCATTCAAGCAGATGAAATTAGAAAATGCCCTCTAAAGAGCAAGACGCCTGGGCTAGAGCATCAGGCGCACGACCGACTCACTCGGGTCGCGGGTTTTACCGGCAGCTTTGAGCTCGGCCAGATAATCGGCCCACAGCGAATCCTGGCGCACGGCCAGCTGGTAGAGGTAGTCCCAGGTGAACAGTCCGCTGTCATGACCATCGTCGAAGGTCAATTTAAGTGCGTACTGACCGGCCGGTTCTATCTTGGTCAACCGGACATTGAGCTTGCCGAATTGCAGGATGGGTTTGCCATGGCCCTGGACCTCGGCGGAAGGCGAGTGGGTGCGCAGCAGTTCGGCGGGGAGTTGGTACACCTCGTCGGGCCCGTAGGTGAGGCCGAGGGTGTTGGAGGTTTTGTGCAGGTTTACAGCGGTGGGAAATTTGGACATTGGGGATAACCCTGAAGAAACCGGCTTCAAATTGTGGGAGCTGGCTTGTCTGCGATAGCGGTGTTGAATTCACCATAGCTATCGCAGGCAAGCCAGCTCCCACATTAAAGCAAAGCGGCTCTACGTGTGGATCACAGAATGTAGCGCGACAGATCTTCGTTCTGCGCCAATTCGCCCAGGTGGCTGTTGACGTAGTCAGCATCGATCTTGATCACTTCGCCATTCTGCGCACCAGCCAAATCGCCAGCACTGAAGGAAACCTCCTCCAGCAAACGCTCCAGCAACGTGTGCAAACGACGTGCACCGATGTTCTCGGTCTTCTCGTTGACCTGCCAGGCGATCTCCGCCAGGCGCTTGATGCCGTCCGGCTGGAACTCGATCCCCAGGCCTTCGGTTTTCAGCAGCTCACGGTACTGCTCGGTGAGCGATGCATGCGGCTCGCTGAGGATGCGCTCGAAGTCGCCCGGGGTCAGCGCCTTGAGTTCCACGCGAATCGGCAGGCGGCCTTGCAGCTCCGGTACCAGGTCGCTTGGCTTGCTCAGGTGGAACGCGCCGGAGGCGATAAACAGGATGTGGTCGGTCTTGACCATGCCCAGCTTGGTATTCACCGTGCAGCCTTCGATCAGCGGCAGCAGGTCGCGCTGTACGCCTTCGCGCGACACATCGACGCCGCCGGAATTGCCGCGCTTGGCCACTTTGTCGATCTCGTCGATAAACACGATGCCATGCTGCTCAACGGCTTCCAGGGCCTTGGCCTTGAGTTCTTCCTCGTTCACCAGGCGCCCGGCTTCTTCATCGCGCACCAACTTCAGTGCGTCCTTCACCTTGAGCTTGCGGCTTTTCTTTTGCCCTTGCCCATGTTGGCGAACAGGTTCTGCAACTGGCTGGTCATTTCTTCCATGCCAGGTGGTGCAGAGATATCGACGCCGGAGACTTCAGCGACTTCGATCTCGATTTCCTTGTCATCCAACTGGCCTTCACGCAGGCGCTTGCGGAACAGCTGACGGGTGTTGGAGTCCGAGGCCGGCGCGGCGTCTTCGTTGAAGCCCATGCGTGCCGGTGGCAGCAAGGCGTCGAGGATGCGCTCTTCGGCAGCGTCTTCGGCGCGGTGGCTGACCTTGGTCATTTCCTGTTCGCGCAGCAGCTTCAGCGCGGCGTCGGCCAGGTCACGAATGATCGACTCGACATCGCGGCCCACGTAGCCCACTTCGGTGAACTTGGTGGCTTCGACCTTGATGAACGGTGCGTTGGCCAATTTGGCCAAGCGACGGGCGATCTCGGTTTTACCGACACCGGTAGGACCGATCATCAGGATGTTCTTCGGCGTTACTTCAACGCGCAGTTCTTCGGGCAGTTGCATCCGGCGCCAGCGGTTACGCAGCGCGATGGCAACGGCGCGCTTGGCATCGTCCTGGCCGATGATATGGCGGTTGAGTTCGTGGACGATTTCGCGGGGAGTCATGGACATAGTGTTTGGCGGCCTCAAGCGGGAATAAGCCTACGGCTTACTCCGCGAGGTCCTGCTCCTCAATGGTCAGATTGTGGTTGGTGAACACGCAGATATCGCCAGCGATGCCCAGGGCGGTCTCGACGATTTCACGGGCCGACAGGTCGGTTTTCTTCAACAGCGCGCTGGCCGCAGCTTGGGCATAGCCACCGCCGGAACCCATGGCGATCAGGCCGTTTTCGGGCTCAACCACATCGCCGTTACCGGTGATGATCAGGGAGGCGTCTTTGTTGGCAACGGCCAGCATGGCTTCCAGGCGGCTGAGAGAGCGATCGGTACGCCATTCTTTGGCGAGTTCAACAGCGGCGCGGACGAGGTGGCCCTGGTGTTTTCCAGCTGGCCTTCGAAGCGCTCAAAGAGGGTGAAGGCGTCGGCGGTGGCGCCGGCAAAGCCCGCGAGAACCTGGCCGTGGTACAGGCGACGCACTTTCTTGGCGTTGCCTTTCATCACGGTGTTGCCAAGGGAAACCTGGCCGTCGCCGCCCATGACGACTTTGCCGTGGCGACGTACTGAAACGATGGTGGTCAAGGGGAGAGTCTCCACGCAGCGGGGCGAAAATGCCCTGATGGAAACTCATATGGGGGTGGCGGGGGGATTTCAACTGTAGGAGCAGTACGCGGACGAGTGGTGTTTATAGGTCTTACACATTTTTGAAAGCGCCCAAAAACCAAATGTGGGAGCTGGCTTGCCTGCGATTGCGGTGTGCCAGTCACTGAAAATATTGACTGTTCCATCGCTATCGCAGGCAAGCCAGCTCCCACATTGATCCTGCTGTGTTCTCGGGTTTAGCGGCTCTGGCGTTGTTGTAACAACAGATTGCTAAAGCCCGCGCCCGCCAACTGCTTCTGCGCCACGTTCAGCTGTTCACGGTTGCTGAACGGCCCCACCAGCACGCGATACCAGGTCGCATCCTTGACCGTGCCGGATTCCACCGTCACCGACTGGCCAAGCAAAATAATCTGCGCGCGCACGCGATCCGCATCCGCCTGTTTCGGGAACGAGCCCGCTTGCAGGAAGAACTTGGTCACCGGTGCCGCCTTGGTCTCGGCAACCGGTGGCGCAGGCGGCGGGGTAATCCCGGCCAGCGCGGCCTGTGCCCGTGCGGTGTCGATCTTCGCGGCTTCCGCAGGGGTGACCGGGGTGGTCGGCACTTGAGGCGTCGGCAGGGTTTTTTCCGGCACGGCGTCAGGCGGCACGATCACTTCCGATTCCGGCAGCAGCGTGTAGAAGTCGTATTTCGGCTTTACCGGTGCGGTCGGGCTCGGCGCAGTCTTGTTGGCTTCGGCCATTTTCGTGGCTTTCTGCTGCTCTTGCTTGACCCGTTTGACGTCGTCGCCTTTACCCGGCTCCAGCTTCATCAGGATGACAACGAATGCACCGACAGCAAGGCCGATGGCCATCCACAACCAGCCCGGGATCGGCTTCTTCGCCGGGGCCTGGTAGCGGCTGGCGCCGCGCTTGGGTGCAGGTTTTTTCTTGGCAGCCAACTTACATACGCTCCAGAGTTTCCAGGCCCAACAGTTCCAGGCCTTGCTTGAGGGTCCGTCCAGCCAGGGCGGCAAGGCGCAGGCGGCTTTGCTTCTGGGCTTCGTCGTCGGCGGTCAGGATAGGGCAGTTCTCGTAGAAGCTGGAGAACAGGCCGGCGACTTCGTACAGGTAGGTGCACAGGATATGCGGTGTGCCTTTCTCGCCGACGCTGTTCAGCACTTCGCCGAATTGCGCCAGTTTGGCCGCCAATTCCTGTTCGTGCGGTGCGTCCAGCACGATGTGGCCTTCAACTTCGCTGAAGTCCTTGCCCAGCTTGCGAAACACGCCAGCCACACGGGTGTAGGCGTACAGCAGGTACGGCGCGGTGTTGCCTTCGAAGTTGAGCATCAGCTCAAAGTTGAAGCTGTAGTCGCTGGTACGGTGCTTGGACAAATCGGCGTATTTCACTGCGCCAATCCCCACCACGCGGGCGATGTTGCGCAGGTCGGCCTCGGCCAGCTCCGGGTTCTTTTCCTTCACCAGGTTGTAGGCACGTTCCTGGGCTTCGTTCAGCAGGTCGATCAGCTTCACGGTGCCGCCGTCGCGGGTCTTGAACGGGCGGCCATCGGCGCCGTTCATGGTGCCGAAACCCATGTGTTCCATGTGCATTGGGTGGGTGATGAAGCCGGCACGACGTGCCACTTCAAACACCTGCTGGAAGTGCAGGGCCTGGCGCTGGTCGACGAAGTACAGCGCACGGTCCGCCTTGAGTACACCGCTGCGATAACGCACGGCCGCCAGGTCCGTGGTGGCGTACAGGTAGCCGCCATCGGCCTTGACGATGATCACCGGCAGCGGCTCGCCATCGGCAGTCTTGAATTCTTCGAGGAACACGCACTGCGCACCGTTGCTCTCAACCAGCAGGCCCTTGGCCTTGAGATCGTTGACCACGTTGATCAGGTCATCGTTGTAGGCGCTTTCGCCCATCACGTCGGCCATGGTCAGCTTCACGTTGAGCAGTTCGTAGATTTCCTGGCAGTGGGACAGGGAAATGTCACGGAAGCGGCTCCACAGCTCCAGGCATTCCTTGTCACCGGCTTGCAGCTTGACCACCAGGCCACGGGCGCGGTCGGCGAATTCTTCGGATTCGTCGAAGCGCTTCTTGGCGGCGCGGTAGAAGTTTTCGAGGTCCGACAGCTCGTTGCTGGTGATCGGGTTCTCTTGCAGGTAGGCCATCAGCATGCCGAACTGGGTGCCCCAGTCGCCTACGTGGTTCTGGCGGATCACGGTGTCGCCGAGGAACTCCAGCACGCGCGCCACGCCGTCGCCAATGATGGTCGAGCGCAGGTGGCCTACGTGCATCTCTTTGGCCAGGTTCGGCGCCGACAGGTCGATGGCCACACGTTGCAGCGGACCGGCCTTGCGTACGCCGATCTTGGCGTCGGCCAAGGCCGCATCCAGGCGCGAAGCCAGGGCCTGGGTGTTTTGGAAGAAGTTGATAAAGCCTGGGCCGGCGATTTCGGCCTTGGTGATGCTCTCGTCGGCAGGCAGGGCGGCGATGATCTTTTCCGCCAGGTCGCGGGGTTTCATGCCAGCCGGCTTGGACAGCATCATCGCGATGTTGCTGGCGAAGTCACCGTGGGTCTTGTCGCGGGTGTTCTCCACCTGGATCGCCGGCGTCAGGCCTTCAGGCAACACACCTTCGTTGACGAGTTGGGTGATGGCTTGTTGGATCAGCTGGCGAATGGTGTCTTTCATGGTGTTCTCTTTCGACCGCAAGCGGCGGCGCGCGATGCGCAGGTGGAAAAACTGGGCATTATCCGTGGCGAGGGCGGGCTTGCCAACCTTCGCAGGACCTATGGCCAGGCTTAATACAAATCTACCGGGTCTACATCCAACGACCATCGCACCTGCCGACCACTGGGCATTTGCTCCAGGGCAAGCAACCAGCTACTTAATAGCCGATGCAGCGGTGCACGAGACGTCGCCTGCAAGAGTAGCTGAGCACGGTAACGGCCGGCGCGACGCTCCATGGGGGCTGGCACCGGGCCGAGCAGCTCGATGCCGGTAAGGCCCAGTTCGCCGAGCAAACGTTCGGCAGCGCTACAGGCCTCGTCCAGGAACCCTTCGGCCTGCCCTGGTTTGTGCGCTTCGGCCCGTAGCAATGCTAAATGGGAGAACGGCGGCAGGCCGGCGGCGCGGCGCTCACTCAGTGCCTGTTCTGCGAAGGCAAAGTAGCCTTGTTCTGTCAGCTGAATCAGCAGCGGGTGGTCGGCCAAGTGGGTCTGGATAATCACTTTGCCCGGTTCTTCGGCACGGCCTGCACGGCCTGCGACTTGTACGATCAACTGCGCCATACGCTCGCTTGCGCGGAAGTCACCCGAGAACAGGCCGCCGTCGGCATCCAGGATCGACACCAGGGTTACCCGTGGAAAGTGATGCCCTTTGGCAAGCATCTGCGTGCCGATCAAGATGCATGGCTGGCCTTTCTGGATGGTGGCGAACAGTTGGTTCATCGCGTCTTTGCGCGACGTGCTATCGCGGTCGACCCGCAGCACCGGAAAGTCAGGGAACAGGATGCCCAGGCGCTCTTCGGCGCGCTCGGTGCCCGCGCCGACGGGGCGCAAATCCACTTTGCCGCACTGCGGGCAGTGGCGCGGTACCCGTTCCACATGGCCGCAATGATGGCAGCGCAGTTCGCCGTAGCGTTGGTGTACGGTCATGCGCGCATCGCAGCGCTCGCATTCGGACATCCAGCCGCAGTCATGGCAGAGCAGTGTTGGCGCAAAACCACGACGGTTGAGGAATACCAAAACCTGTTGGCCGGCGGCGAGGGTCTGGCCGATGGCTTGTTGCATCGGCCCGGAAATGCCGCTGTCCAGTGGGCGGCTTTTTACATCCAGGCGCAGGAAACGCGGTTGTTTGGCACCGCCGGCGCGCTCATTGAGGCGTAGGAGGCCGTAACGTCCGGTGTAGGCGTTGTGCAGACTCTCCAGGGACGGTGTGGCCGAGCCCAGCACGATCGGGATGTCTTCCTGGCGCGCCCGCACCAGCGCCAGGTCGCGAGCGTGGTAGCGCAGGCCTTCCTGCTGTTTATAGGAGCCGTCGTGCTCCTCGTCGATGATGATCAGCCCGGGGTTTTTCATCGGAGTGAACAGCGCCGAGCGGGTGCCGATAATAATGTCGGCCTCGCCATCCCGTGCGGCCAACCAGGACTCCAGGCGTTCACGGTCGTTGACCGCCGAGTGCACCAGGGCGATGCGCGCATTGAATCGCTGCTCGAAACGCGCCAGGGTCTGCGGGCCCAGGTTGATCTCGGGGATCAGCACCAGTGCCTGTTTGCCGGCCTGCAGGGTTTCGCGGATCAGTTGCAAATACACTTCGGTCTTGCCGCTGCCCGTAACGCCGGCCAGTAGGAACGCGTGGAAACTGTCGAAGCCAGCGCGTATTGCCTCGTAGGCCGCACGTTGTTCGGGGTTCAGCGGCAGTTCCGGCTGGGCCAACCAGTGTTCGTGACGCGGGTCGGGGGCGTGCTTGCGGATTTCCACCTGCACCAGGCCTTTGGCGAGCAGCAGGTCGAGACTGTCTTTGCTCAGCATCAGTTTGCTTAGCAACTGATGGGCTACGCCGTGCGGGTGCTGGGCGAGGGTCGCCAAGGCTTCGCGCTGGCGCGGGGCGCGAGCGATGCGTGGGTCGTCAAGGCGTGCGCCGGGAACCATCGACCAGAAACGCTCCTGGCGCGCCTCGGCGAGTTCACCCTGACGCAACAACACTGGCAGCGCCCAGCTCAAGGTATCGCCTAGGCTGTGCTGGTAATACTGGGCAGTCCACAGGCACAGCTTGAACAGCGCGGGTGGCAGCGGTGGCGTGGCATCGAGTATCGCGAGTGCAGGCTTGAGCTTCTCGGCCGGGACTTCGCTGTGGTCAGCAACTTCCACCAAAACCCCGATCATCTCCCTTCGACCAAACGGCACGCGCACGCGCATGCCTGGCTGCAACTGTGCCCGCAGCACGCCGGCCGGGGCCCGGTAATCGAACAGGCGGCGCAGGGGCGAGGGCAGGGCTAGGCGCAAAATGGCGTCGGGCACGCGAGGGGTCTCATATAAGGCAGGCGGTGGCGCAGGGGCGGGAGCCTAGCAGACGAGGGGTGGCTTGGGTATGCCGTGGATTTCTGATGAAAGGACGTTTGACACCCTCAGCGCCGCTTGCGCGTTTAAAAAGGTCTGGTAGAATCCGCGGCCTAATTACGTGCGGTATTCGACAATAGTGTCGAGTGGCGGCACGCTAGCCCGAGGAAGTGCCATGAAAGCCGATATCCATCCAGCGTACGAAACCATCGAAGTAACCTGCAGCTGCGGCAACAAGTTCGAAACTCGTTCGAACCTGTGCAAGCCACTGGGTACTGACGTATGCAACGAGTGCCACCCGTTCTACACCGGTAAGCAGAAAACTCTGGACACCGGCGGCCGCGTACAGCGCTTCGCAGATCGCTTTGGTGCTTTCGGCAAGAAGCCTGCTGCTACTCCAGCAGAGTAAGGCTCAAAAGCCTTATGGGCTTTTGCAAGCTGTTGAAAAAGGCGTCCCTTGTGGGCGCCTTTTTTGTGCCTGGGATTTGGCTGTCGGCAGTCCAGGCCGAGGTGTTCTGCCCGGCGCCGACCTCCTTGGCCCAGGTAGACGTACAGCGCGTTGTGGACGGCGACACGGTACGCCTCAAGGACGGTCGCAGCGTACGCATGATAGGCCTCAATGCCCCGGAAACCGGCAAGAAGGGCCGTGCCGACGAGCCTTATGCTGTCGCTGCCCGCCAGCGTTTGCAGGCGTTGGTGCAGGCCAGCGGCGGTCGCGTCGGCCTGGTGGTGGGGCGTGAAAGCAAAGATCGCTATGGCCGAACCCTGGCCCATCTTTATGGTGTGGATGGAGAGAACCTGGAAGCCCGGCTGTTGGCCGAGGGCCTGGGGCTTCAGGTAGGCGTAGCGCCGAATGTCGATCTTATTGCGTGCCAGCGGGCTGCCGAGAACAGTGCTCGCAAGGCGCGCCTGGGTTTGTGGCGGCAGTCGCCAGTGCAGCGCGTGGCGCAACTCAAACACTCCGGCTTCGCTCTGGTCAGCGGCCAGGTGAGCAAGGTCGAGCGTAATCGCGGTGGTGTCTGGATCGACGTGCAGGGCTCACTGGTATTGCGCATTGCCCCTGCGTTGGCCAGCCAGTTCGACAGCGCCATGCTGAGTGGTCTGCAAGGCAAGACAATCGAGGCGCGTGGTTGGGTGCAGGATCGTGCCAGGCGCGGCAGCTTGAAGCACGATCAGGCTCGTTGGTTGCTGCCGCTGACCGACCCAAGCATGCTCAATTCGACGAATTAATAAAAAAATTGTAGACATTTTTTTATGTGATTGTGAACAGTTGAGCCCTTGTATCCCGTGGCCTTAGACCAAAGTACGGCGGTTTGGGGCCTTGACACCGGTGACTACCCAGTCTTGTAGGGACTTTACGACACGCGTATCCTCGGCGGTCCGTCGACCAACAGTAAAAGCGGAATGCCGATATGTCTGATTTGAAAACTGCCGCTCTCGAATATCATGCCAATCCTCGTCCAGGAAAGCTGAGTGTAGAGCTCACCAAAGCCACCGCCACCGCCCGCGACCTGTCGTTGGCCTACAGCCCCGGCGTGGCCGAGCCCGTACGTGAAATCGCCCGCGATCCTGAGCTGGCGTACAAGTACACCGGTAAGGGCAACCTGGTTGCAGTGATTTCTGATGGCACCGCGATTCTCGGCCTGGGTAACCTCGGCCCATTGGCTTCCAAGCCAGTCATGGAAGGTAAGGGCGTGCTGTTCAAGCGCTTTGCCGGTATCGACGTTTTCGACATCGAAGTCGACTCCGAGAGCCCGCAAGCTTTCATCGACACCGTCAAGCGCATTTCCATCACCTTCGGTGGCATCAACCTGGAAGACATCAAGGCACCTGAGTGCTTCGAGATCGAAAAGGCTCTGATCGAACAGTGCGACATTCCGGTATTCCACGATGACCAGCACGGCACCGCGATCGTTACCGCGGCCGGCATGATCAACGCCTTGGAAATCGCTGGCAAAACCCTGGCTGATGCCAAGATCGTCTGCCTGGGCGCTGGCGCTGCTGCCATCTCCTGCATGAAGCTGATCGTCAGCATGGGCGCCAAGCTGGAAAACATCTACATGGTCGACAGCAAGGGCGTGATCCAGTCCGAGCGTTCCGACCTGAACCAGTATAAGGCGATGTTTGCCCACCCGTCGTCCAAGCGCACGCTGGCTGACGCCCTTGACGGTGCAGACGTATTCGTCGGTCTGTCCGGCCCGAACCTGCTGAGCGCTGAAGGCCTGAAGTCCATGGCGGCCAACCCAATCGTGTTCGCCTGCTCCAACCCGGACCCAGAGATTTCGCCAGAGCTGGCTCACGCCACCCGTAGCGACGTGATCATGGCCACTGGCCGTTCGGACTACCCGAACCAGGTCAACAACGTGCTGGGCTTCCCGTTCATCTTCCGTGGTGCCCTGGACGTTCGCGCCAAGCGCATCAACGAAGAAATGAAAGTGGCTGCCGCCAACGCCCTGCGTGAACTGGCCAAACTGCCGGTACCTCAGGACGTATGCGACGCCTACGGTGGCGCCAAGCTGGAATTCGGTCGTGAGTACATCATTCCGAAACCAATGGACAAGCGCCTGATCACCCTGATCTCCGATGCCGTGGCCAAAGCTGCCATCGAGACAGGCGTGGCCACCCTGCCGTATCCGAAGAACTACCCGCTGCAAAGCGTGGATGATGTGTTCAACGGCTAAGCCGTTGTAGCGCACCAACAAAAAGCCCCGGCTCGTGAGAGTCGGGGCTTTTTGCTGTGTGGCGATTAACTTGGACTTTGCGCAGAACCAAATGTGGGAGCGGGCTTGCTCGCGAATGCGGTGTGTCAGTCTCTAGATTCGTTGACTGGCACTGCGCATTCGCGAGCATGTCCGCTCCCACAATGGATCTGCATCAAGGGGCAGATCGAGTTAGAACAGGTCGATCGGCGCCGCTTCATCCGCCGGCAACGGGCTACCCGGTGCAACACCGTTACCCAGTTCGTTGACCGACGGCGGCGTGTCTTCGCTCTTGAACAGTTCGAAGTACGCATTCGGCGTGCTTGGCGACGCCGCGCGGCCGCTGACCGGGTCGATCCGCAGGCTGAGAATGCCTTCCGGCTCCGGCTGGGTGTGCAGCGGTTTGTCCTTCAAGGCTGCGCCCATGTAGCTCATCCAGATCGGCAAGGCGACGGTGCCACCGAACTCGCGGCGGCCGAGGCTTTCTGGTTGGTCGTAGCCGGTCCATACGGTGGTCACGTAGTCGCCGTTGTAGCCGGAGAACCAGGCGTCCTTGGAGTCGTTGGTGGTGCCCGTCTTGCCCGCGATATCCGCACGGCCCAGTGCCAGTGCACGGCGGCCGGTACCCTTCTTGATCACGTCTTCAAGGATGCTGTTGAGGATGTACGTGGTGCGGCCATCCACCACGCGTTCAGCAACGGCAGGGGCTTGTGGCTCGGCTGGCGCAGTGGTGTTCGCGGCTGGCGCTGCACCTGGGGTCGGCTCGATGGTGATGCCGCCATGGCTCGGCGCGGCCAGGCCATCAGTGGCGGCTACACCATTGACCACATCACCCGGCACGCGTGGCGGGTTGGCGGTGAACAGCGTGTCGCCATTGCGGCTTTCGATTTTGTCGATCAAGTACGGCGATATCTTGTAGCCGCCGTTGGCAAAGGTACTCCAGCCGGTGGCGATTTCCATCGGTGTCAGGGTCGCAGTGCCCAGGGCCAGCGACAGGTTAGGCGGCAGGTCCGACTTGTTGAAGCCAAAGCGGGTGATGTAGTCGATGGTCTTGCCTACGCCCATTGCTTGCAGCAAGCGGATCGACACCAGGTTGCGCGACTTGTACAACGCCTCGCGGATACGGATAGGACCGAGGAAGGTGTTGGTGTCGTTCTTAGGGCGCCAGACCTTGTCCAGGTATTCGTCGACAAACACGATTGGCGCGTCGTTGACCAGGCTCGCGGCGGTGTAGCCGTTGTCCAGCGCGGCGCTGTAGATGAATGGCTTGAAGCTGGAACCCGGCTGGCGCTTGGCCTGGGTAGCACGGTTGTAGTTGCTCTGCTCGAAGGCAAAGCCGCCGACCAGGGCGCGAATTGCACCGTTCTGTGGGTCCAGGGAAACCAGGGCGCCCTGGGCCAGCGGCACCTGGCTGAATTTGAGGCTGTCGTCCTTCTGGCGTTGCACGCGGATCAAGTCACCCACCTGCGCCACGTCCGACGGCTGCTTGGGCATCGGGCCCATGCTGTTGGTGTTCAGGAACGGTCGCGCCCACTTCATGCTGTCCCAGCTCACGTGCGCTTCGCCGGTACGGGTCAGGACCTGCACGCCGTCTTTTTGCACTTGGGTCACGATGGCCGGTTCCAGCCCGCTGATTGCGCGTTGCTTGCCCAGCTCTGTGGTCCAGGCGCTCAAGGTCTTGCCCGGCAAACGCGATTCAGGGCCTCGGTAGCCGTGACGCTGGTCGTAAGTGATCAGGCCGGAATGCACCGAGTTGTTGGCAAAGTCCTGCAGGTCGCTTGGCACGGTAGTGGTGACGCGGAAGCCCTCGGTGTAGGCCTCGCTGCCATAACGGCCGACCATCTCGGCCCGGGCCATTTCAGCGATATACGGAGCGTTCACTTCCGGCGTTGGTACGTGGTAGCTGGCGTTCAGCGGTTCGGCCACTGCGCTTTCATAGGCGGCTTGGTCGATCTTGCCCAGCTTGTACATGCGTCCGAGGATCCAGTCGCGGCGTTCTTTGCTGCGCGCCGGGTTGGCCAGGGGGTTGAAGCGCGAGGGTGCTTTTGGCAGGCCAGCAATCATGGCCATCTGCGCCAGGCTGGCATCACGAATCGACTTGCCGTAGTAAACCTGCGAAGCCGCCTCGATTCCGTAGGCGCGGTTGCCTAGGTAGATCTTGTTGACGTACAGCTCAAGGATCTCGTCCTTGGTCAGCTGACGCTCGATTTGCAGCGCCAGCAGGATCTCGGTGGCTTTACGCGAGAAGCTGCGCTCGCTGGTGAGGAAGAAGTTCTTCGCCACCTGCATGGTGATGGTGCTGCCACCGGATTGAATGTGTCCGCTTTTTACCAGCTGCGTGGCGGCGCGCACCAGGCTGCTGGGGTCCACGCCATAGTGGTTGGCGAAATTATCGTCTTCGGCCGAGAGCAGGGCGCTGATGAAATTGGGTGGAATGTCGGCAAAACGGATCGGTGTGCGGCGCATTTCGCCGAACTCCGCGATCAGCTTTTCATCGCTGCTGTAGACCCGCAAAGGAATCTGCAACTGGATACTTCTCAGGGCCTCTACGGAGGGTAAACCCGGACTAAGGTAGAGGTAGGCACCGCTGAGTACGAGCAGCAGCCCGCAGACAATCGCGACAATGGAGTACCCGAAAAACTTCAGCAGACGAATCAAGGCTTTTGGATTTCCAGAGAAAAGAATGAGTTAGGCGTCGGGGCATGCATGGCAAACGATGGATCAACCCGAGCTGCAGATAAAGCGGGAAAAAACGCTGGGCATTAAAGCATTTTTCGGCTTGGGGCGTCATTCGCGCCTGTTCAACAAGTCGACCGAATGCATGGCGTCCAGCAGCAATCAGGCGGTATGACAGGCAAATTTTTAGGGAGTTTTATGAGAAAGGGATTTTTCACGCGAAAAGCCGACGCCCTGCTGGGTGTCGATATCAATGACACGGCCATTCGGCTGGTTGAGTTGGGCCGTTCTGGCAACGGTTACAGTGTTCAGGGCTATGCCACCCAGGCACTGCCCGCCCGCGCGGTGGTCGACGGTGCACTTTTGGATCTGGAAAGCATAGGGCGTGCCTTGCACGCGACGCTGCCTCGGTTGCACACGTCAGCCCGTGGCGCTGCGGTTGCCGTGGCCGGGCCTTCGGTGATCACGCGGGTCATCGACATGGCAGCAGGGCTCAGCGACGATGAGATGGCATGGATGATCCAGGCAGAAGCGGACCAGTACATTCCGTACCCGCTGGACGAGGTGGCCATCGACTTTCAGCTCCAGGGGCGCTCGGCCCAGGACCCTGATCGCGTCGAGGTGCTGTTGGCCGCCTGCCTGAAGGAGCATATCGAAGCGCGCGAGGCGGTCTTGGCCCTGGCAGGGCTGGTGCCGAAGGTGATTGATGTCGAAGCGTTTGCATTGGCGCGTGCTTGCAGTCAGGATTTCGCCAGCTTCACGCCGGGCCATCGAGTCGATGGCGCACAATGGGCCGTGGATGCCCACGGGATGGGAATTGCTTGTGGGTTGGCCCTGAGGAGTTTCGCTTGAAGACACGAATCAACCTTTTGCCTTGGCGCCAAGCCTTGGCAGAGCGGCGGCGCAAGTATTTCCTTGCGTTTCTGCTGGCGTTCGCCGGTGTGGCGCTCGCGGCCGTGTGGCTGGCGGACCAAGTGATCGACCGGGCCATTGATCGGCAAGTGACGCGCAATAACCATCTGGATAAAGATGTGGCCGTCCTGGACTCACGCATCAAGACCATCGACGACCTGCAACTGCAAAGCCAGCAATTGGCGGAGCGCATGAAGGTTGTGCAGGACTTGCACGATGGGCGTTCGTCCAGTGCCCAGTTGCTGGACCAGTTGGCGCGTGCTGTGCCTGAGGGCGTCCACCTGCATGAGGTGGTGGCGAAGGGTGACACGGTCAGCATCAGCGGCAGTGCCGACTCCAGTCAGGACATCGCCCAACTGATGCGTAGCCTGGAAGCTTCCGAAGGTGCCCACGCCACGCGGCTGCAACACGTGCGCACAGAAGGCGCTCGCGGCAACAATGAATTCCAGCTGATGGTGCGTCAGGGCGAGTCCACCGAGGCCCAGCCTTGAGCCTGCTCTGGCTCAAACTTCGCGCACTCACTCACAACACTGAAAAATGGCCCCTTCCCGGCAAGGCCCTGCTGGGCTGTGCGCTGGCGGGTGCGGTGTGGGTGGTCGGCGACCTTGCTTACTTGAGCCCCTCACGGGGGCGGTTGTATCAGGTCGAGGCGCGGGAAGTGTCCCTGCAGCAGCAAGTTGCGCAAAAAACCGCCCAGTCTGCCAGCCTGGAAGAACACAACCGCCAGCTACTGCTGAGGCAAGGTCGGGTCGACACGCTTCTGCGACAGTTGCCGAGTGAGTCCGAAATGCCTGGGTTGTTGGAGGATATTGCGCGCTTGGCGCAGGCCAATGGCTTGCTGGTCGAAAGCGTCACACCCTTGGATGAACAGCCTCAATCGTTTTATATCGAGCAGCCCGTGCAAATTGGCGTGACGGGCGCGTATCACGACCTGGCGATGTTCGTGAGCGGCCTGGGAGGCCTTGCGCGAATCGCCACCGCGCACGATGTTGCCTTACGACCGGATGGCAGGTTGCTGCGCCTCGATGTGTTGGCCAAGGCCTATTGGCGCACGCAGCAAGGTGCGCGTTCGACTGAGCCTATCGTGCAAGCCCAGTCGTTTACCTATGACTCGGCAGGTCTGCGCGATCCGTTCCAGCCGCTGGCCTTGCAGACCGAGCACGCGCCTGGGCGTCCAACCCCTGCGCCGGATCTGAAAAGGCCGCGAGGGATCCTGGAAAACCTCGCGGTGGAGCAGTGCGAAATGGTCGGCACTTTGTCTCGAGGCATGCATACCTTCGTCCTGCTACGTGCCGCTAACCAGGTATACCGCCTGGCGGTCGGCGACTACCTGGGACCAGACCATGGCCGGATCACGGCTATTCATGATGGCCACGTCGAACTGGTCGAGTTGTTCCCCGATAAACAGGGCGCTTGGCTGGAGCGCTCGCGAACCCTGGTGTTAAACGTCAACTCATAACGGAATCTAACCCATGAAAAGGACTTTCTTGTCCGTCGGTGTGGCGCTATGGATAGCGTTCACGGCACCGATGGCTGCCGCTGTGCCCAAACGCGTCGACCTGATTCATCTGCCGCCTCCTGACAATGCGGTTTCGGGCGTCTACGCCGGCGATAAGCTGAGCCTCAACTTTCAAAATATTCAACTGCGCACGGTATTGCAGCAAATCGCCGACGTGGCAGGCCTCAACCTGGTCGCCGGGGACGATGTGCAGGGTTCGATCACCCTGCGACTCAAGGATGTGCCGTGGGACCAGGCGCTGGACCTGGTATTGCAAGCCAAAGGCCTGGATAAACGGGTAAAGGCCGGCGTGTTACTGGTGGCGCCCGCCGAGGAGTTGGCAGCCCGAGAATTGCTGGTATTGGAGTCTCGCAAGCAGATGGCTGAACTGGCGCCATTGCGTCGGGAGCTGTTGCAGGTCAATTACGCGAAGGCGGCGGACCTGGCCAAGCTGTTTCAATCGGTGGCCGGCCTGGAAGGCACCACCGATGAGCGTGGCTCAGTGGCCGTGGATGACCGTACCAACAACATCATTGCCTACCAGACTGGCGAGCGCCTCGAGGAGCTGCGGCGAATCGTGGCGCAATTGGATGTTCCGGTGCGCCAAGTGATGATCGAGGCCCGGATTGTCGAAGCCAATGTCGATTACGACAGAAGCCTCGGCGCGCGCTGGGGCGGGCGGCTCACTCGCGGCAAGTGGGGGCTGGTGGTGTTGGCAAATCACCGGGCGAGGGTGAAGATCCTCCGGAAAATCCGCCCACCGCACCCTTTGTCGACTTGGGCTCTCTGACCGGCTCGTCGGGCCTGGGTATCGCCTATATCACCGATAATTTGCTGCTGGACCTTGAGCTGACCGCCATGGAGAAAACCGGCAACGGGGAAATCGTCTCCCAGCCCAAGGTGGTGACGTCCGACAAGGAAACCGCGCGGATTCTCAAGGGCACCGAGATCCCGTACCAGGAATCCAGCTCCAGCGGCGCCACCTCGGTGTCGTTCAAGGAGGCCTCGCTCTCCCTGGAAGTCACCCCGCAAATCACTCCCGACGACCATGTGATCATGCAGGTCAAGGTCACCAAGGACGAGCCTGACTACCTGAACAAGCTCAACGATGTACCGCCGATCAAGAAGAACGAAGTCAACGCCAAGGTGCTGGTCAAGGATGGCGAGACCATCGTCATTGGTGGGGTTTTCTCCAATACCCAAAGCAAAGTGGTAGATAAAGTGCCATTTTTGGGCGATGTGCCGTATCTTGGCCGCCTTTTCCGGCGCGATGTGCTGGCGGAGAAAAAATCCGAGCTGCTGGTATTCCTGACTCCGCGTATTATGAATAACCAGGCGATTGCTGTGAGTCGTTGATTCTGTGCGAAATTTGATTCTTGTAGGACCGATGGGGGCTGGAAAAGCACCATCGGCCGTTTGCTGGCCAAAGAGCTGCGCCTGCCGTTCAAAGATTCCGACAAGGAAATTGAATTGCGCACGGGTGCCAATATCCCATGGATCTTCGATAAGGAAGGCGAGCTGGGCTTTCGTGACCGCGAGCAGGCGATGATCGCCGAGCTGTGCGGCTGCGACGGCGTGGTATTGGCCACCGGCGGTGGCGCAGTCATGCGCGAAGAAAACCGTCGAGCCCTGCATGCCGGTGGTCGGGTGGTCTATTTGCATGCCTCGGTCGAGCAGCAGGTGGGCCGTACCGCCCGCGATCGCAATCGCCCGTTGCTGCGCACGGCTAATCCGGAAAAAACCTTGCGGGACCTGCTGGCGCTGCGCGATCCGCTGTATCGGGAGATCGCCGACCTGGTGGTGGAAACCGATGAGCGACCACCCAGGATGGTGGTTCTCGACATTCTTGAGCGCCTGCAACGGCTGCCACCCCGTTAAAGCCGGGCCCGAAATGCGCTATTCTCGGCGGCGCGCCATCCTCTTGTGGAGTGTGGCGTAGAGCCATCAGGCGGCGTCAGATCTTGACGTTGCCGGTCGTCAATACATCTCTAACGCGGGGACACATGCAGACACTTAAGGTCGATCTAGGCGAGCGCAGCTACCCGATCCATATTGGCGAAGGTCTGCTGGACCAGCCCGAGCTGCTCGCGCCGCACATTGCCGGGCGGCAAGTGGCGATCATCTCCAACGAAACGGTCGCGCCGCTGTATCTTGAGCGTCTGAGCCGCAGCCTGGCAGCGTACTCGGTGATCTCCGTGATCCTGCCTGATGGCGAAGCCCACAAGAACTGGGAAACCCTGCAACTGATCTTTGATGGCCTGCTCACCGCTCGCCATGATCGCCGCACCACCGTGATCGCCCTGGGCGGCGGTGTGATCGGTGACATGGCCGGCTTCGCGGCCGCCTGCTACCAGCGTGGCGTGGACTTTATCCAGGTGCCGACCACGTTGCTGTCCCAGGTTGACTCGTCGGTGGGCGGCAAGACCGGTATCAACCATCCGCTGGGCAAGAATATGGTTGGCGCGTTTTACCAGCCACAGGCTGTCCTGATTGATACCGCCACCCTCAATACCCTGCCGCCGCGCGAACTGTCTGCGGGCCTGGCGGAAGTCATCAAGTACGGGCTGATCTGCGACGAGCCGTTCCTGACCTGGCTTGAAGAGCATGTCGATGGTCTGCGCAACCTGGACCAGGTTGCACTCACCGAAGCTATTTCGCGCTCCTGCGCGGCCAAGGCATTGGTCGTGAATGCCGACGAACGGGAGTCCGGCGTGCGGGCCACCTTGAATCTGGGCCACACCTTCGGCCATGCGATCGAAACCCACATGGGCTATGGTGTGTGGCTGCATGGGGAGGCCGTAGCGGCTGGCACAGTGATGGCATTGGAGATGTCGCAACGCCTGGGCTGGATCAGCGCCCAGGAGCGGGATCGCGGTATCCGCCTGTTCCAGCGCGCCGGTCTGCCGGTCATTCCGCCTGAGGAAATGACCGAGGCTGACTTCCTGGAACATATGGCGATAGACAAGAAAGTGATCGACGGTCGACTGCGACTGGTGCTGCTGCGCCACATGGGTGAAGCCGTGGTGACCGACGATTATCCAAAAGAGATTTTACAAGCCACGCTGGGAGCGGATTACCGTGCCCTGGCTCAGCTGAAAGGTTAACCAGATCCCGATGACTAGTTTGCATGCCGACGAGGCGTTCCTCGGCCATTACCAGTTAAGCCACGACCCTTTTGCTCCACGGGTGCCTGGTTTCAAATTTTTCCCGGCCCAGCGCAAGCCGGTGCTTGGGCAGTTGCATCACCTTGCACGCTACAGCCAACTGCTGCTGGTCGTGACGGGGCCGTTGGGCAGCGGCAAGACCCTGCTGCGCCAGGCCCTGGTGGCCAGCACCAACAAGCAATCGGTTCAGAGCGTGGTGGTGTCGGCCCGTGGTGCCGGTGATGCGGCGGGCGTTTTGCGCCAGGTTGCCCAGTCGCTGGACGTGGCCACTGCCGAGCCGAACGCGATTCTAAAGCAGGTTGTGCAACTGGGCCTGACGGGCCAAGAAGTCTACTTGTTGGTGGATGACGCCGAACAGCTTGATGAATCTGCCCTGGAAGCGCTGCTGGCACTGGCAGCGGGTACGCCGGAAGGTCGCCCGCATGTGTTCCTGTTTGGTGAGTCGTCGTTGATCGCCGATCTGGAGCAGATCAGCGGCGATCAAGAGCTGTTCCACGTCATCGAATTGCAGCCTTACGAAGAAGAAGAAACCCGCGAATACCTGGCTCAACGCCTGGAAGGCGCAGGGGCGGGTATCGAACTTTTCTCCGCTGCGCAGATCTCTGATATTCACGACAGCGCAGGCGGCTGGCCTGGCACCATCAACCAGGTCGCCCGCGATGCGATGATCGAAGCCATGATTGCCAGCCGCTCTGCGGTCAAGCGTCCAAAGATGGGGTTCACCATGCCTAAGAAGCACGTATTGGCTATTTCCGCCGTTGTCGTGGTCGCTGTTGCCGCTGCCTGGTTGATTCCAGGTCGTAGCAAGGCGCCAACCACGGCCGGCGCGCCAACCGAACAGGCGCAATTGCCACTGGGCAAGCCCACGCCAAACGTCGAATTCGCCAATTCCGGGCAACCGACCAACCTGCCCATGGTTGGCCAGCCTGTGATGCGTGGCCCGCTCGCCGAAGAAGCCGGCGGCATCTCCGAAGGCGACGACGGTGTGCCGGTGGAAGGCTCAAGCGCTACACCGCCAACCGTGACTACCACTGCACCACCTGTGGGTGTGCCTGCAGGTCAGCCGGCGGCCAAGCCAACGCCAGCACCGACTGTTGCCACCGCCAAACCGGCACCGGTGACCAAGCCCGTCGCCGCTGCGCCCGTTGCCAAGCCTGTTCCGGCCCCAGCGGCCAAGCCTGCTGAAAAACCTGTCGCCGTCGCTAAAGCCGGCGCGGCTGGCAGCGGCTGGTATGGCAGCCAACCAGCCAGCAATTTCGTCGTGCAGATCCTCGGCACCAGCTCCGAAGCCAACGCCCAGGCGTTCGTGAAAGAGCAGGGCGGCGAGTACCGTTATTTCAAGAAAGTGCTCAACGGCAAGCCTCTCTACGTGATCACCTACGGCAACTTCTCCAGCCGTGCAGCCGCTGATTCTGCGATCAAATCCTTGCCAGCGAAGGTTCAGGCTGGTAAACCTTGGCCTCGCACTGTCGCCAGCGTTCAACAAGAACTGGCAACAACTCGCTGAAGATCCGGCGACCTTACCCAGGTCGCCCTCCCAGCACCTCAAAATAAATCGCATGGCGTGCAGTCCCGCAAGGACCGCGCGCTTTGTGGTGTCTGCGTCACAGTGGCTTTTGAGTCGCGGCAGTCAAAATTAAAAAAGTTTTGACTAGCACAGCGTATCGCTTTAAACCTTTCATAAATGCGACATAGATTTGCGACATTTCGTCGCTAAATTTGTGAGCGTCTGTGTCGGTGTGTACAATGACCTCCCTTTTGCCCCCGCTAAGTCGGCGTACGTTCGACGTGGAAGGTAACCGGTTGAATTGAAAGAAATTTGCCTCGTTATAAGAGGCAGCCTGGTGAGAAAGTGTCTATGAAAGCAGGTCTGTACCAACCCGACGAATTCAAGGATAACTGTGGTTTCGGCCTGATAGCCCATATGCAGGGCGAGCCCAGTCATACCCTTTGCAAACGGCCATCGAGGCCCTGACCTGCATGACCCACCGCGGTGGGATCAACGCCGACGGCAAGACCGGTGACGGTTGTGGCTTGCTGATTCAAAAGCCTGACCTGTTCCTGCGCGCTGTCGCCAAAGAGCATTTCGCTGTTGACCTGCCCAAGCAGTACGCCGTGGGCATGGTGTTCTTCAACCAGGACCCGGTCAAAGCCGAAGCCGCTCGCGAAAACATGAACCGCGAGATCCTGGCCGCCGGCTTGCAGCTCGTCGGCTGGCGCAAAGTGCCGATCGACACCAGTGTGCTCGGCCGCCTGGCCCTGGAGCGCCTGCCGCAGATCGAACAAGTGTTCATCGCAGGCGACGGCCTGAGCGACCAGGACATGGCGATCAAGCTGTTCACATCGCGTCGTCGCTCGTCTGTGGCCAACGCCGCCGACACTGACCACTACATCTGCAGCTTTTCCCACAAGACCATCATTTATAAAGGCCTGATGATGCCGGCGGACCTCACCGCCTTCTATCCAGACCTGAGCGATGAGCGCCTGCAAACCGCAATCTGCGTGTTCCACCAGCGCTTCTCCACCAACACCCTGCCGAAATGGCCGCTGGCCCAGCCATTCCGCTTCCTCGCCCACAACGGCGAGATCAACACCATCACCGGCAACCGCAACTGGGCTGTGGCCCGTCGCACCAAGTTCGCCAACGACTTGATGGACCTGGAAGAGCTCGGCCCGCTGGTCAACCGTGTGGGTTCCGACTCCTCCAGCATGGACAACATGCTCGAGCTCATGGTCACCGGCGGCATCGACCTGTTCCGTGGCGTGCGCATGATCATTCCGCCCGCGTGGCAGAACGTCGAAACCATGGACCCGGACCTGCGTGCGTTCTACGAGTACAACTCGATGCACATGGAGCCGTGGGACGGCCCGGCCGGCGTGGTCATGACCGACGGCCGCTACGCCGTGTGCCTGCTCGACCGTAACGGTCTGCGCCCCGCGCGTTGGGTCACCACTACCAACGGTTTCATCACCCTGGCGTCGGAAATCGGCGTGTGGGACTACAAGCCCGAAGACGTCATCGCCAAAGGCCGTGTTGGCCCAGGCCAGATCCTGGCCGTGGACACCGAAACCGGTCAGATCCTCGACACCGACGCCATCGACAACCGCTTGAAGTCCCGTCACCCGTACAAGCAATGGCTGCGCAAGAACGCATTGCGTATCCAGGCGACCATGGAAGACAACGACCACGGTTCGGCTTTCTATGACGTGGACCAGCTCAAGCAGTACATGAAGATGTACCAGGTCACGTTCGAAGAGCGCGACCAGGTGCTGCGTCCGCTCGGCGAGCAAGGTTATGAAGCCGTCGGCTCCATGGGCGATGACACGCCGATGGCCGTGCTGTCCCAGCGCGTGCGTACGCCGTACGACTACTTCCGCCAGCAGTTCGCCCAGGTGACCAACCCACCGATCGACCCGCTACGCGAAGCCATCGTGATGTCGCTGGAAGTGTGCCTCGGTGCCGAGCGCAACATCTTCCAGGAATCGCCAGAGCACGCTTCCCGCGTGATCCTCAGTTCGCCTGTGATTTCGCCGGCCAAGTGGCGCTCGTTGATGACCCTGGATCGCCCGGGCTTCGACCGCCAGATCATCGACTTGAACTACGACGAGAGCCTCGGCCTTGAAGCCGCTGTGCGCAACGTCGCTGACCAAGCCGAAGAAGCCGTGCGTGCCGGTCGTACCCAGATCGTGCTGACCGACCGCCACATCGCTCCAGGCAAGTTGCCGATCCACGCTTCCCTCGCCACCGGCGCGGTGCACCACCGCCTGACCGAAAAAGGCCTGCGTTGCGACTCCAACATCCTCGTCGAAACCGCCACCGCTCGTGACCCGCACCACTTCGCGGTGTTGATCGGCTTCGGCGCCTCGGCGGTGTACCCGTTCCTGGCGTACGAAGTGCTGGGTGACTTGATCCGTACCGGTGAAGTGCTGGGCGACCTCTATGAGGTGTTCAAGAACTACCGCAAAGGCATCACCAAAGGCCTGTTGAAGATCCTGTCGAAGATGGGCATCTCCACCGTCACGTCTTATCGCGGTGCTCAACTGTTCGAAGCCATCGGCCTGTCTGAAGAGGTTTGCGAGCTGAGTTTCCGTGGCGTGCCGAGCCGCATCAAGGGTGCGCGTTTCGTCGACATCGAAGCCGAACAAAAAGCCCTGGCGGCCGAAGCCTGGAGCGCGCGCAAACCGATCCAGCAAGGCGGCCTGCTCAAGTTCGTGCACGGTGGCGAATACCACGCGTACAACCCGGACGTGGTCAACACCCTGCAAGCCGCCGTGCAGCAGGGCGACTACGCCAAGTTCAAGGAATACACCTCGCTGGTGGATAACCGCCCGGTGTCGATGATCCGCGACCTGTTCAAGGTGAAGACCCTGGACACGGCATTGGACATCAGCGAAATCGAGCCGCTGGAGTCGATCCTCAAGCGCTTCGACTCTGCCGGTATCTCGCTGGGCGCGTTGTCGCCTGAGGCGCACGAAGCGCTGGCCGAAGCCATGAACCGCCTGGGTGCGCGTTCCAACTCCGGTGAAGGCGGCGAAGACCCGGCGCGCTACGGCACCATCAAGAGCTCGAAAATCAAGCAGGTCGCGACCGGCCGTTTCGGTGTAACACCGGAATACCTGGTCAACGCCGAAGTGCTGCAGATCAAGGTAGCCCAGGGTGCCAAGCCCGGTGAAGGCGGCCAGTTGCCAGGCGGCAAGGTCAACGGTCTGATCGCCAAGCTGCGTTATGCAGTGCCGGGCGTGACCCTGATTTCGCCACCGCCGCACCACGACATCTACTCGATCGAAGACTTGTCGCAGCTGATTTTCGACTTGAAACAAGTCAACCCGAAAGCGCTGGTCTCGGTGAAGCTGGTGGCAGAAGCGGGCGTTGGCACCATCGCTGCCGGCGTGGCCAAGGCCTATGCCGACCTGATCACCATCTCCGGATACGACGGCGGCACTGGCGCTTCGCCGCTGACCTCCATCAAGTACGCCGGTGCACCGTGGGAGCTGGGCCTGGCAGAAACCCACCAGACCCTGCGCGGCAACGACCTGCGCGGCAAAGTCCGTGTGCAGACCGACGGCGGCCTGAAAACCGGCCTCGACGTCATCAAGGCAGCAATCCTCGGCGCCGAAAGTTTCGGCTTCGGTACTGCGCCAATGATCGCCCTGGGCTGCAAATACCTGCGTATCTGCCACCTGAACAACTGCGCCACCGGCGTCGCCACTCAGAACGAGAAGCTGCGCAAGGATCACTACATCGGCACCGTCGACATGGTGGTGAACTTCTTCACCTACGTCGCCGAAGAGACCCGTGAGTGGCTGGCCAAGCTGGGCGTGCGTTCGCTGGAGGAGCTGATCGGTCGCACCGACCTGCTGGAAATCCTTCAGGGCCAGACCGCCAAGCAACATCACCTGGACCTCACGCCGCTGCTCGGCAGCGATCACATCCCGGCCGACAAACCGCAGTTCTGCGGCGTCGAGCGCAACCCGCCATTCGACAAGGGCCTGCTGGCCGAGAAGATGGTGGAAATCGCAGGTTCGTCGATCAACGACGCCAGCGGTGGTGAATTCGAACTGGATATCTGCAACTGCGACCGTTCCATCGGCGCCCGCATCTCCGGCGAAATCGCGCGCAAGCACGGCAACCAAGGTATGGCGAAAGCGCCAATCACCTTCCGCTTCAAGGGCACTGCTGGCCAGAGCTTTGGCGTGTGGAACGCCGGCGGCCTGCACATGTACCTGGAAGGCGATGCCAACGACTACGTGGGCAAGGGCATGACCGGCGGCAAGCTGGTGATCGTCCCGCCTAAAGGCAGCGTCTACAAGACCCAGGACAGTGCCATCATCGGCAACACCTGCTTGTACGGCGCCACCGGTGGCAAGCTGTTCGCCGCCGGTACGGCCGGTGAGCGTTTTGCCGTGCGTAACTCCGGTGCCCACACCGTGGTGGAAGGCACTGGCGATCACTGCTGCGAGTACATGACCGGAGGCTTTGTCGCGGTACTGGGCAAGACCGGTTACAACTTCGGTTCGGGCATGACCGGCGGTTTCGCCTATGTGCTCGACCAGGACAACACCTTCGTCGACAAGGTCAACCACGAGTTGGTCGAGATCCAGCGGATCAGCGGCGAAGCCATGGAGTCCTACCGGAACCACTTGCAGCACGTGCTGGACGAGTACGTCGAGGAGACCGGCAGCGAATGGGGTCGTAACCTCGCCGAAAACCTCGATGATTACCTGCGTCGTTTCTGGCTGGTCAAGCCCAAGGCTGCCAACCTGAAATCGTTGCTTTCCAGCATCCGTGCCAACCCGCAGTGATATGCGCCTGAAGAGTTTGATGAGGTTTTAACATGGCTGAACGTCTGAATAACGACTTCCAGTTCATCGATGTCGGGCGCAAAGATCCGAAGAAGAAACTGTTGCGTCAACGCAAGAAAGAGTTCGTGGAAATCTACGAACCCTTCAAACCCCAGCACTCGGCCGACCAGGCCCACCGCTGCCTGGGTTGCGGTAACCCGTATTGCGAGTGGAAGTGCCCGGTGCACAACTTCATTCCCAACTGGCTCAAGCTGGTGGCCGAGGGCAATATCCTCGCCGCCGCCGAGCTGTCGCACCAGACCAACACCCTGCCGGAAGTGTGCGGCCGGGTGTGCCCGCAGGACCGTCTGTGCGAGGGTGCGTGCACCCTTAACGACGGCTTCGGCGCGGTGACCATCGGTTCGGTGGAGAAGTACATCACTGACACCGCGTTCGCCATGGGCTGGCGTCCGGACATGTCCAAGGTCAAGCCGACCGGCAAGCGCGTCGCGATCATCGGCGCGGGCCCGGCGGGCCTGGGGTGTGCCGACGTGTTGGTGCGCGGCGGCGTGACCCCGGTGGTGTTCGACAAGAACCCGGAAATTGGCGGTCTGCTGACCTTCGGTATTCCCGAGTTCAAGCTGGAAAAAACCGTACTGAGCAACCGTCGCGAAGTGTTCACCGGCATGGGTATCGAGTTCCGTCTCAATACCGAAATCGGCAAAGACATCACCATGGAACAACTGCTCGAAGAATACGATGCCGTGTTCATGGGCATGGGCACCTACACCTACATGAAGGGCGGTTTCGCCGGTGAGGACCTGCCGGGCGTGTACGACGCTTTGGACTTCCTGATCGCCAACGTGAATCGCAACCTGGGCTTTGAAAAGTCGCCGGAAGATTTCGTCGACATGAAAGGCAAGAAGGTCGTGGTGCTGGGCGGTGGTGACACCGCGATGGACTGCAACCGTACGTCGATCCGTCAGGGCGCCAAATCGGTGACCTGTGCCTATCGTCGTGACGAAGCCAACATGCCGGCTCGCGCAAAGAGGTGAAGAACGCCAAGGAAGAAGGCGTGAAATTCCTCTACAACCGCCAGCCAATCGCTATCGTCGGTGAAGACCGCGTCGAAGGCGTGAAGGTCGTCGAGACCCGTCTCGGCGAACCGGACGCACGTGGCCGTCGCAGCCCTGAGCCGATCCCGGGTTCCGAAGAGATCATCCCGGCTGACGCCGTGGTCATCGCTTTCGGTTTCCGTCCGAGCCCGGCGCCGTGGTTCGAGCAGTTCCAGATCCAGACCGACAGCCAGGGCCGTGTAGTCGCCCCGGAACAGGGTCAGTACAAGCACCAGACCAGCAACCCGAAAATCTTCGCCGGTGGCGATATGGTGCGCGGTTCTGACCTGGTAGTGACGGCGATCTTCGAAGGCCGCAATGCTGCTGAAGGGATCCTGGATTACCTCGGCGTCTAACCCCAGTCCAAACTTGGAATGGGATCAAACTGTGGGAGCTGGCTTGCCTGCGATAGCATCACCTCGGTGTACCTGATACACCGAGTTGCCTGCATCGCAGGCAAGCCAGCTCCCACACAAGCCTCATTCCACATTGAGGTTTGTGATGCCAGACATTGTCGTAAATCAACGCTATAGACAAAAGGCACGGCGCATTCCGTGCCTTTTGCGTCTGGCTCTGAGAAAATGCCCGCACTTTTTTTGCGGATGCCGACATGACTGCCCTCAAGAACGACCGTTTCCTTCGTGCCCTGCTCAAGCAACCCGTGGACGTCACCCCTGTGTGGATGATGCGCCAGGCCGGTCGCTACCTGCCGGAATACCGCGCCAGTCGCGCCAACGCCGGTGACTTCATGAGCCTGTGCATGAATCCTGCGTTCGCCTGCGAAGTCACGATGCAGCCGCTGGACCGCTATCCACAACTGGACGCGGCCATCCTTTTTCCGACATCCTGACTATTCCTGATGCCATGGGCCAAGGCCTGTACTTCGAAACCGGCGAAGGCCCGCGTTTCAAGAAAGTCGTCAGCACCCTGGCCGACATCGAAGCCCTGCCGATTCCTGATCCTCACAAGGACCTGGGCTACGTGATGGATGCCGTCAGCACCATCCGCCGCGAGCTCAATGGTCGCGTGCCGCTGATTGGCTTCTCCGGCAGCCCATGGACCTTGGCCACCTACATGGTCGAAGGTGGTTCGTCGAAAGACTTCCGCAAGACCAAGGCCATGCTCTACGACAACCCGCAAGCCATGCACCTGTTGCTGGATAAGCTGGCGCAGTCGGTCATTTCCTACCTCAACGGCCAGATCATGGCCGGCGCGCAAGCGGTGCAGATCTTCGACACCTGGGGTGGCAACCTGTCGTCGGCGGCGTACCAGGAGTTTTCCCTGGCCTACATGCGCAAGATCGTCAGCGGCCTGATCCGTGAACACGAAGGGCGTAAAGTGCCCGTGATCATGTTCACCAAGGGCGGCGGCCTCTGGCTGGAAAGCATTGCCGACGCCGGTGCCGACGCGCTGGGCCTGGATTGGACCTGCGACCTGGGCGAAGCCCGTCGGCGCGTGGGTAACCGCGTTGCGCTGCAAGGCAACATGGACCCGACTGTGCTCTACGCCAAGCCGGAAGCGATTCGCAACGAAGTCGGCCGTATCCTGGCCAGCTATGGCAAGGGCACCGGGCATGTGTTCAACCTGGGCCATGGCATCACGCCGGAAGTGAATCCGGAGCATGCCGGCGCGTTCCTGCAGGCCGTGCACGAGTTGTCCGCGCAATACCACCAGTAACATTTCCGCCTGAAACCCATCACTTCGTTGTACGTGGAGTGGTGGGTTTTTATTCTCAAAATCAAAGTATTTGTATTTTTAGAGAGCGACTTGTTATTTAACTTGGCGGGGCTTTTTTGTGCCTGACCGTTAACTTCAAGACTTTTCCTACAGCCACTTCCTGAGGCTTTCGCGACCATTGCCGCCGGTTGTCGTTCGATAACTCTTCAAGGCATCGTTCGCGCCATTTGTGTGTGCGCTATTTACCAAGTTTTAATCGTGGGATAAAAATCGTGATCAAAAAAACATTTCGCAATGGGGCGGCGCGTCTTCGTTCGTCCTTGCAAGTGCGTTGCTACTGCCCGTGCAGAACGCCATCGCGCATGGCTTCTTGAATGACCCGCCTTCCCGGGCGTTCCAGTGCCAGAAAGGCCTGAACAAAGACTGCGGCGGTGCTCAGTACGAGCCACAAAGCGTGGGTGAAACCTTCAAGGGGTTCCCTGCTGGAGTAGGCGGCGCGCCGTTGCAGGGGCCGGTTGACGGGAAGATCGCCAGTGGCGGTCATGGCCTGTTTTCTGCCGTTGACGCTCAGTCCGCCACGCGTTGGTACAAGACTGAAATCAAGGATCGCACTGTAAAGTTCGATTGGAAGTACACGGCGCCGCACCCGGTGACCAAGCATGAGTACTTCATTACCCGCAATGGCTGGAATCCTAACCAGCCACTCGCACGCGCCTCGTTCGACAGCACCCCGTTCTGTTCGGTCGACGGTGGCAACGTACTGCCGACGCCAGGCGCCAAGCACGAATGTGTCATTCCACAGGACAAAAACGGTTCTCACGTTCTGCTCGGCGTTTGGACGGTCGGCGACACTGATGCCGCCTTTTACAACGTGGTTGACGTGAACATCATTGCCGAAGCGGAGTTGCCAGGTGGCTGGAGCAATGTTGGCAGTATCGCGCCGTCCAACGCACTGCTGCCTGGCGACAAGGTGAAGGCCCGTGCCTTTACTGCTGCGGGTGAGAGCATGCCGCACTCGGTTGAAATCAGCATCGATAACACTGAGGAAGGGAAACCTGAGCACTGGGCGTTCAAGCTGGCGGAAAAAATCAACAAGACACAGACCTTGATTCAAGCGGGTATCCGCGACGAGCAGGGCAATGTTGCGCCGGTCAAAGGCCAGAACAACCTGTATGCCCAGAAAGACAGTGGCGTGGTTCGTTACGAAGTCGCTTTGGACATGAAGCAAGACGAGAGCGCTCGCATGGTCCTGTCGGCGTTTGCTACCAATTACGTTCTGGACAAAGGCCGCGCAACGGTCAACTTCTCCATGCTCGCCAACCGCGACATGAACGTCGAAGCGACCTTGTTCAACGCTAGTAACAAACCTGTCGGCACTGTGAAAGCCCTGGCGCAGGGTTCCGGCAACTGGCTTGAAATGGACGTGCGCTCTGAGCCGGGTACTCACCACATGACATTGGTGGGCACTACCACAGACGGGCGTACCACGCTTCAGGACACCCAGCCGGTCAACATGACGGGTGAAGGTGGCGCGAAGGACTACCACTTCGTATTCCCGGAAGGCCTGACAACCTATGACGCCGGTACTCGCGTACTGCATCCGCAAACGGGTGAAGTTTATGAGTGCAAGCCGTTCCCAGAGTCGGGCTACTGCAAGCAGTACACACCAACCGCCACGGGCTTTGAGCCAGGTGTTGGCCACCACTGGCAAACCGCGTGGAACCAACTGTAAGCGTTAGTTGAGAAAGCCCGAGGTAAGTAAATTAAAACTTGCCTTGGGCTTTTTAAGTGGAGTGGATTGGTTATCCGTGGGGTTCATTACATGAAGCAAGTGAATAGTTTGGCTTGCCCGGTCATACCAACTTGGGAAGCGAATGTTTGTTTGCTCGATACTTTTATTTCTAAGTGTCCACTATTTTTTTAATAGGATTTTTTCTTGTTTTCAGATGTTTTTTTGTATTCCAACCCCCCTTTTTTTATTGAATGCTCGGCACGCAGATGCGTATGACGATACGCATGTCCTGGGTCCGGGTGCTCATCCTGGCACTGCCTTTGGGTTATGCCCTGATGCTGGCGTGGCAGGAGAGGGCGTTTCACCAAGGGTTACAGGCGCCCTTGCCGACACCAGTCCCTGCCGTGCCCGTAGCGGTACCGGCGCCGCTCAACATTCTGGCGGTGGCGACAGTGCTTGGTTTTTCCTCGCCGGGCGCAAGGGTGAGCAGCGCTGAACCCTTGACCTTACTGGCCACGCTGGTCGGCACTGGCGAGTCGCGGGCGTTGCTGGCCGGGCCTGCTGGCGAACGGTTTTACCGTGCCGGCGAGCGGTTGTCGGCAAGCAGTGTGCTGCGGCGCATTGAACCGGCCCACGTTGTGCTGTGGCGCCAGGGCCGCGAGGAACTACTGATGCTACGTCCTGCGGGCGAGAGGTTTCTGCGGGTTGTAGGTGCACACCCCAAGGAGGCAAGAAGCCTCCATCTCAAGCCAACCGCCGAACAATCCCGGAAGTGAATAACCCCATGCACATCATCATCGGGCAGCGCACCTTATGCGGCGTCTTCGGCGCAATGACCTTGTTCGCAGTGTTGTCCACGGGCCACGTGTCGGCTTCGCAAGAGCGCTGGCAGTTGACCATGAACAATGCCGAGCTGCGTGATGTGGTCGAAGAAATATCGAGCATCTTGGGCAAGACGGTGATCCTCGACCCCAAAGTACAGGGGCGCATCACCGTGATGTCCAGCCAGGCGCTGGACCGTGAAGGTGTTCGACGGCTGTTTTACAGCGTGCTCGATACCCATGGTTTCAGTGTGATTGACCAGGGCGATCAGATCCTTGTGGTGCCGGTTGCCCAAGCCAAGTCTCTCTCGGCCGATGCGCAGGAGCCCACGGCAGCCCCCGAGCAGTTCGTGACGCAAGTCATCGCGCTGGGTATCAGCAACGCTTCTGATCTGGCTGGGCTCATCAGGCCCTTGATCTCCACCAATGGCTATGTCGGCCCCTCGGTGTCGGCCAACGCCTTGGTGATTACCGATACAGCGCGCAATGTACGGCGTATCAGTGAGGTCGTGCGGCAGTTGGATTCGGGGGCGAAGAATACCCATGAACTGGTGGAGCTGCGCCATGGCGTCGCGGTGGATATCGCTCGGTTGATGGAGGGCACGCTGGGCAAACAAAATGCGGAAAGTGCCATTTCAGTACTGGCCGATCCGCGCGGTAACCGCCTGGTGATCGTTGGCACGGCAGCCGTGCGCCAGCGCCTGGTGCAGTTGGCCCGCAGCCTGGATACCGCCGCCCCCGAGCGCCTGGACAATGCCCGTGTCATCCGCCTGCGCTACAGCGATGCCAAGCAACTGGCCGAAGTGCTGGACACCATGGGGCAAGGCAGCAAATCGCCGCTGACCGCTTTAGGGCTCAAAGACACCACCACCAACGCGCCTTTTATGGTGCGCGCCGATGAAAGCCAGAATGCCCTCGTGGTGGTGGCAGAACCGGCTCAGTTGGCAACACTCGAAGGCATCGTGCGCGAACTGGACCGGCCGCGTGCGCAGGTGCTGATCCATGCCGCGATTGTCGAGATTTCCGGCGACATCGCCGAAGCGCTCGGTGTGCAGTGGGCGCTCAACGGTAGCGGTGCGTCGGGGCTGATCAACTTTCCTGGCACTGGGTTGCCGATCATCGGTGGCTTGAAGTTCGACGAAAAAGCGTAGTCCCCGAGGGTGCGTTGCTCAAACTGGGTGGGGACCATTTTGGCGCGCTGATTTCCGCCTTGGCCAGCAACAGTCGCAGCAACCTCTTATCGACGCCGAGCCTACTAACCCTGGACAACCAGGAGGCGGAAATCATCGTGGGCCAGAACGTGCCGTTCAAGACGGGCTCCTACGCCACCAACAGCAGTGGTGCGGATAACCCCTTTACCACGGTGGAGCGCAAGGACGTCGGCATCAGCCTCAAGATCAAACCCTACATCAACGAAGGCTCGACCCTGCGCCTGGAGGTCGAGCAAGAAGTCTCGGACATCGCCCCGGCCGTGTCGGGCGTGGACTCATCCGACCTGATTACCAACAAGCGTGCGCTGAAGAGCACGATCCTCGCCGACGATGGCGAGATCATCGTGATCGGCGGGTTGATCAAGGACAGCGTGCGTACCCAGCACAGCGGTGTGCCGCTGTTGCGCGACATTCCTTATCTCGGCGCGCTGTTTCGTTGGAGCCGAGACACCCAGGTCAAGAGCAACCTGATGGTGTTCCTGCGCCCGACCATCGTGCGCAGTGGCCAGGACTTGTCCGGGATCAGCCAGCGGCGTTATCAGGACCTGCGTGAGCAGAGCTTGCCGACGTCTGGCCAGCATCGCTCCCTGCAACTGCCCGACGAGGCGGCGCAGCTGTTCGACCTGCGACAGCCTGGAACAGTGACGCAATGAAGCCACTGCCCTTCGGTTTCGCCCGGCGTTTTGGCGTACTGCTCGACGATGGGTACTTAGCCGTGCGCGCGGATACGCCGCTAAGCGCCGTGGGCGAAGCACGTCGTCTCACGGAGTGCGAACTGCCGTTGCGCATTCTCAGCAGCGACGCCTTCGCCACGCGCCTGGCCGACACCTACAGTGAGGGGCAAAGCGCCGCCGAACAGGTCGCCCAAGGGCTCGATGATGAATTGGACCTGCTCAGCCTGGTCGACCAGGTGCCCCAGACCGCTGACCTGCTGGAGCAACAAGGCGATGCGCCGATCATTCGGCTGATCAACGCATTGCTCAGCGAGGCAGTCCGGGAAAAAGCTTCCGACGTGCATCTGGAGACGTTCGAACACATCCTCACGGTGCGCATGCGCATCGACGGTCAGTTGCGTGAAGTGCTGCGGCCACGGCGCGAGCTGGCGACGCTGCTGGTGTCTCGAATCAAAGTCATGGCACGCCTGGACATCGCCGAAAAGCGTGTGCCCCAGGACGGTCGTATGGCCCTGCGCCTGGCGGGCCATGAAGTGGATGTACGGGTCTCGACCTTGCCTTCTGCCCACGGTGAGCGAGTGGTGTTGCGCTTGCTCGACAAACACGCCGGCCGTCTGGAGCTGACACGCCTGGGCATGGCTCCCAGCACCTTGGCCGACCTGCATTCGCTGCTGGGCAAACCCCATGGGATCTTCCTGGTGACGGGCCCCACCGGCTCGGGCAAAACCACCAGCCTCTATGCCGCGCTGACGCACCTCAATGACCAGACCCGCAATATCCTGACCGTTGAAGACCCGATCGAATATCACCTGCCCGGGATCGGCCAGACACCCGTCAACCCCAAAGTCGCGATGACCTTCGCCCGTGGCCTGCGCGCCATTTTGCGCCAGGACCCGGACGTGGTGATGGTCGGCGAGATCCGCGACGGCGAGACCGCTGAAATCGCCGTCCAGGCATCGCTGACCGGGCACCTGGTGCTATCGACCCTGCACACCAACAGTGCCGTCGGCGCGGTCACCCGGCTGGTGGACATGGGCATTGATGCCTACCTGCTCGCGTCATCCCTGGTGGGGGTGCTGGCCCAACGGCTGCTGCGCACGCTTTGCCCGGCTTGCAAAATTCCTGTGGTGGCAGACGCCGATATAGGTCACCGCTTGGGGCTGCCAGGCGAAGTTATCCACGGGCTGTTCAAGGCCGGCGGTTGCGAGCATTGCCAGCAGGGCTATCGCGGGCGTGTCGGTATCTACGAGTTGGTTCGGGTGACCCCCAACTGGCCGGGATGATTCACCAGGGGGCCGGTGAGCAGGCGTTGCTGGCCGAAGCGCGACGTCACTCGCCAAGCCTGTTTCAGGACGGTCGTCGGCTGGTACTCGAAGGCTTGACCAGCGTGGATGAGCTACTGCGGGTCATCCAGGAGAGTTAGTCGTGCCCACCTTTGACTATCAAGCCCGAGACCGTCAGGGCCGTACGTGCCGGGGTCGGCAAGAGGCCGACAGCCCGCGTCACGCCAGGCAATTGCTGCGTGAGCGGGGCCTGCTGCCGAGCCGGGTGCAAGCAGCGAGTGCGCGTAACGGCAGAGGATTAGCGCTGGGGCTGAATGCCGCTGACCTCGCCTTGTTGACCTTGCAACTGTCGACCCTGGTCCAAGCGGGTTTGCCGCTGGAGCAAGCCCTCAAAGCGGTTGCCGAGCAGAGCGAGAAACGTCGTGTATCCCGTCTGCTCGTGCAGGTGCGCGGCCGTGTGATGGAAGGTCATTCACTGGCCGCTGCGCTGGGGGCATTTCCTCGGGCATTTCCAGAATTGTTTTGCGCGACCATCGCGGCCGGCGAGCGCTCGGGGCATCTAGGCCATGTGCTTGAGCAGTTGGCTGCGTATACCGAAGCACGCCAGGCGTCGCGCCAGAAGATCCAACTGGCCCTGGTCTATCCGGCGTTGCTGATGACGGCCTGTGTGGCAATCGTCGGTTTTCTGCTCGGGTACGTCGTGCCGGATGTGGTGAAGATCTTTGTCGACAGTGGCCAGCCGCTGCCCTGGCTGACCCAGGCCATGATCGCTGTAAGCCATGGCCTGCGGGCCTATGGCTTGGTGTTGTTGGTGATTATGACCAGCATCGTAATAGGGCTTCGTTGGAGCCTGCAGCAAGCGCGCGGGCGTTGGTATTGGCATCGCCTGGCGTTGCGTATTCCTCTGTTGGGCGGCGTTTTGCGCGCAATGGAAGCGGCCCGATTCGCCAGCACCCTGGCGATCCTCGGGAAAAAGCGCCGTGCCGTTGGTGGACGCCCTGGAAATCGCTGCTGCCGTGATTGGTAACGTGACCATTCGGGCGCGCATGGCCGATGTCGCCCGTTCTGTACGCGAGGGCGGCACCCTGACCCGCGGGCTTGAAGCGGGCGGCGATATTCCACCGCTGATGCTGCACATGATCGCCAGTGGCGAGAGCGCCGGTGAACTCGACGCCATGCTGGCGCGCGCCGCCGAGCAACAAGAAAAAAGCCTCGCCGCCCGCATCGCGCTGGTGGTGAGTTTGTTCGAACCGGCAATGCTGGTGGTGATGGGCGGCGTAGTGCTGCTGATCGTCATGGCCATTCTGTTGCCGATTTTAAGCCTTAACCAACTGGTGAACTGAATGCGCAAAATGCCCCAGGGCCAACGCGGTTTTACGCTGATTGAAATCATGGTGGTGGTGGTCATCATCGGCGTGCTCGGCGCCATTGTGGTGCCGCAGTTCATGAGCCGACCCGACCAGGCGAAAGTCACGGCCGCCAAGACGGATATCCAGGCAATTTCCACCAGCCTGGAAATGTATCGCCTCGATAACGCCTATTACCCCTCGACCCAGCAAGGCCTGGAGGCCTTGATCCATCGCCCGACAGGCACACCGGCGGCAAGGAACTGGAACCCTCAGGGCTATCTGAAAAGCCTGCCGGTGGACCCTTGGGGCACGCCCTACCAATACCTCAACCCTGGCGTGCGCGCGGCCAATGGCGGCTATGACCTCTACTCATTGGGCTCCGATGGCGTAACCGGTGGCGAAGGTCACGCGGCAGATATCGGCAACTGGGGAGGCTGATCGGATGCCCAGGCGTAGCCGTGGATTTACCTTGCTGGAACTGATGGTGGTGATCGCCCTGATCGGCATAGTGCTGGGTGTCGTCAGCCTGTCGACCGGCAACAGCCCTGGTCGCGTGGCACGTCAGGAGGCCGGCCAACTGCTGCAATTGGTCCAGCAACTGCGCGAGCAAGCCGTGATCGAGGGGCGTGAATACGGTGTGCGCATACAGCGCGATGAATATCGCGTCGCGCGCCTTGAACACGAGGGCTGGCAACCCGCCGGTGCCGTGCACCGGTTGCCCGAGGCCTGTACTTGCACCTCGAACAGGAAGGTCAGCAACTGAACCTCGACGGTGCCGTGCCGCAATTGCTGATGCTCAGCAACGATGAACTCAGTGCATTTGTCCTGTACTTCAAGTCGATGGAGCAGACGTGGCTGAGCGTGGTCAGTGACGGCGCGGGAGACCCTTGGATTGAAGGGTAAACACCGGCGCAATCGAAAACGTACCAAGACGGCCAGGGGGTTCACCTTGCTGGAAGTCATGATTGCCCTGACGATTTTCGCCACGTTGGCCGCCGCCGTGATCACGGCCGGCCATTACTCATTGCAGCAGAACAGCCGGCTCAAGGAGCAGATGCAATGCGCCTGGTTGGCGGATAACCAACTCAGCGAATTGCGCTTGCAGGCTGTTTCGCCTGGGCGCCAGCAATTGCTGCGGCACTTTGACCAGAGTGATTGGGTGGTCGAGCAGATCATCACGCCGGATACGGACCCTCGAATGCTCAAGGTCGATATCAGCGTCACGCGCCAAGGCAGCGATCAGCCGGTCTACAGCACCAGCAGTTGGGTGCCTGCCGTGCATGAATAAGCAACGTGGTTTTACCCTGCTGGAATTGGTCATTGCCCTGGCTATCTTTGCCTTGTTGGGGCTGGCCAGTTGGCGGCTATTCGACACGACCGTACGCGCACAACAGGGCGTGGCCAGCCACGAACAGTCACTGCGTCGCCTGCAGCGGGTGCTCGGCGTGATTGAGCGGGATGCGTTGCACGTGGCGTCATCGGTCATGGTCCTTGGCCCCACCACCTTGCAGCTGGTGCGCAGCAACTGGCGCAACCCACATGACCTGCCGCGCAGCGGGCGTCAGCATGTGCTCTATCGCCTGGAAAACCGCGTGCTCTGGCGTGAAAGCCGAGGGTTGGATTCATCCACGGTGGAGCGACAGAAACTGCTCGATGATGTGGACGAGTTCACCTGGCGATTGTACGACCCCGAGACCGGTTGGAGTGCCGCTTGGCCAGTGGGGCGAGGCGCAGCGACCACGCCGCCGCAAGCACTCGAAGTGGTGCTGTCGAGTGGTCGTTTCGAGCGGATACGCCGCGTGTGGCCATTGCCCCAAGGGCATCCATGAAACGTCGCCAACGCGGTGTCGCGCTGCTGAGCGTGTTGCTGGTCATGAGCCTGGCGTTGTTACTGACGGCGGCCATGCTGCGTAGTCATTTGTTGATGCTGCAAGGCAGCACGCGCCACTGCACCAGGTACAGCTTCGGCAATTGGCACTGTCGGCGGAAGCCTGGGCAAAGCTCACGCTGGAGGCGACCGAGGATGACAGGCAGAGGGTACATACAGTCCAGCCATGGGCCCATGCCATCTGGCCTTTCGCGACTGACGGCGCGCAGATCAATCTGCACATCGAAGACCTTTCCGGTCGCTTCAACCTCAACGCGCTGTTAAGCGAAGGGCACGTGGATAGGGTGGCAGGACAGCGCTGGACGCGGCTGCTTGGCTCCTTGGGGCTGGGGCCGTTGGAATTGCCGGCAACCGGCGCGGTACAGGAACTGAGCCAGCTGCGCGTGCTGCCGGGTATCGACGGTGCGTTCTTGCGCAGGCTTGAGCCTTGGGTGGCGACCCTGCCAGAGGACGCCGCATTGAACATCAATACTGCTCCGGCGCAGGTGTTGGCAATGTTGGACGGCGTGTCCATGGCGACTGCCCAGGCACTGGTGGCCCAACGACCCGACGACGGTTATGCCAGCGTCCAGGCGTTTACCCATGATCCGCTGATCGCAGGGCTGGGAATCAACAGTCAGGGCTTGGGCATCGGCAGTCGCTGGTTCCGCGTCAGTGTCGAGGTGAGCCTGGGCACCAGCCGATTACGTTTGGTCAGCGAGGTTGAGCGTGAGCGCAAAACCGGGCGCTGGCGCGTGGTGCAGCGACGTTTTCTTCCTCCGATCTCTAGCGAGAACTCTTTATGAAAAACTGGCTTCATTTGAGCGCCGAAGGCCTCGCTGCGCCTTCCGACCAGTGGCCGTGTCTGCTGTGGCGCGCCGCAGGTGACTGCGAGCGGATGCTGTTGGCCGAAGCCGCGCAGCGTCTGGCTGGGCAACCTGTCGATCTGTTGCTGCCAATGGAAATGTGCAGTTTCTTGCGCACAGAACCATGGCCGTCAAAACGTCGACCGGACGCCCAGGCGATCGCCTTCGCCATCGAGGAGCAACTGGGTGACGACCTGGAGGGAGTGCACGTGTGTGCCGGGCGCCGTGACCGCCAGGGTCGTTATCCGGTGTTGGTCACGCATAAAGCGCGTTTCAGGGCGTTGCTGCATTTACTGGCGGCACTGGGTATTCAGGTCCGTAGCGTGAAGGTGGATGCCAATCTATTACTCGACGACTCCACTGCTGCCGTCGACTGGCTTGACCGTCGCGTAGTCGGCGGCAACCTGCACGTGGCGCTTTCCCACAGGGCCTCAAGGCCATTGAACCCTTGCTTGTCGAGCCGTTGCAGTGGCTGGACGACACCGACAGCCGGATGCTGATTGAAGCGGCGCTGTGGAGTGGACACGGCCAATCGATCGACCTGTTGCAGGGTGAGTTCGGTCGCGCCCAGCGGGCCTGGCCGTGGTGACGTTGGCCCTCGCGGGCACCTTGCTGTTCATGGTGGATTGGGGGGTCAAACTGGTGCGTATTCAAACCCTCGAAGGGCAAGCGCAGCAGTTGTATGCGCAAAGCCTGCAACGGTTTCAAGCGCTGTATCCACAGCAAACCCGTGTCGTAGATCTTTCCGCGCAGCTCGATGCATTGCAGAGGCAAGGCGCGACCGCTTCGACCACTGCGCTCGCACCTCTAGTGCGGCTCACCGAACAGGTGATCGGTGGTGGGGATGTGGACGTGCAGCGCATCGATTTTCAGGCAGGTGATGGCTGGAAGGTGCAATTGACGACCTCCAGTTTCAATGAGCTGGAGCAACTGCGTGAGCGTGGGCAGCAAAGCGGGATACCGGTGCGTATCGGCAATGCCAGTAAGAATGGAAACCGAGTACAGGCGGTGTTGATGTGGGAGCAGTCTTTGTGAAGCGCCGGATAGAGTCGACCTTACGCGCCTGGAAAAGTCTGTCGTTGCGCGAGCGCTACTTGCTTATTTGCATGGCACTGCTGCTGCTCTGCGGATTGCTCTACTCATTACTGTGGCAACCCACGCAGCAACGGTTGGCCGGTGCCGAGCGCCTGTACCAACAACAGTGGGTACTCTCGCGGCGAGTGTTGCTGGCTCAGCCCCAACAAGACACGTCGGTTGCCACCCAACCCTTGCCGGCCCGGCTCAGTGAACGCGCAACGGCGGCAGGCCTGGACCTGCACCAGATGGAAGTAGATGGCGACCAATTGCGCTTGAGCATCAGCGGAGAAGCGCACGCACTGTTGAGCTGGCTTGCTGATGTAGAGCGCGATGGCACGCCTTTGCTCACATTGACGCTGGAAAAGCGGGAGCAGCGGCTAGAGGCACGCGTGGTGCTTTAGGTGTTGGCCCCAAATGTGCCGACCGACGGTATAGCAAACGGCGCTATCAGCATTCTCGCGCTGCCCTTCCGTAGTATTTGGGATTATTCCTACGTCTGGAGGGCAGTCTTTCGTCAAAAATTCGCCGTGAATTCACTCGCCGATGATTGGCATTGATGCAAAGGTGATAACGAAATGAGAACTGCTGAATATTCGATGAGCCAGAAAGTCCTGCACTGGGTTTCTGCCGTCATCATTGTGTGGTCGTTGTTGTCGGGTTTTTATGTGGCCGTATTTAGCGTTCCTGCCGCCATCAAGGCGTGGGTCGGTTTTTTAACGTGTCGTTGACCACGTTATATATCCCAGTCTTTGTACTGCGGGTTTATTGTTCTTTCTCCCACGGCCTGGATTTTTCCACCCAGCGCTCGCTGCAGGAGTACATGGCGTTATTCGTCCACAAGGCCATGTACCTGGTGTTGGCGGTGGTATTGGCGACGGGCGTGCTGATGATGGATCGGCCGATCAATGTGTTTAACCTGTTCGCCATTTCCCCGTTCCTCAGTGACCCGCAACCATCGCCAGTTATACCCAAGTGCATGTGCTGTCGTGCGTAGTGCTGTTGTTGATGCTGGTTCTGCATATTGGCGCGGTGGTACTGCATGAGAAGCGTGGCAAACGGGTGATGGCGCGGATGTCGTTCAAGGTCCGGGACCTTGAAACGACAGTTCTTCAGGCGCGGGCGAGTGGCGGCAACTTCGCCAACTTCAACGCCACCAGCAACGCACCGATCAACAGTGCAACGATGAACGCACCGATCCCGCTCCACCCTGCAAAGTGCCAGAAGAACCCGCCAGCCGTACCGGCCACGCTGGACCCCGCGTAGTAGCAGAACAGGTACAACGACGACGCCTGCCCCTTGGCCTTCACCGCACGGCGACCGATCCAGCTGCTGGCCACCGAGTGGGCGCCGAAGAAGCCGAAGGTGAAGATCAGCATGCCTGGCACCACCAGCCACAGCGGGGTGAACAGGGTCAGGGCGATGCCGGCGAGCATCAGCACGATGGTGGCCCACAGCACGCGGCGGCGGCCAAGGCGGTCGGCCAGCGAGCCGATTTTGCCGAGCTGTAGATGCCTGAGAGGTACACCAGCGACAACAGGCCGACCACCGCCTGGCTCAAGTCATACGGATCGGCCAGCAGGCGATAGCCGATGTAGTTGAACATCGTCACGAATGCGCCCATCAGCAGGAAGGCTTCGAGGAACAACCATGGCAAGCCCGCGTCCTTGAAGTGCATGACAAAGCCATCCAGCAGGTTGCGCGGCTTGAGACTGCTGGCGCGGAAGTTGCGCGACTCGGGGAGGATTTTCCAGAACACCGTGGCCGCGATCAGCGCCACGGCGCCGATGATCAGCATTGCGGTGTGCCAACTGACGAAGTCGATCAACACGCCGATGATCAGGCGTCCGCTCATGCCGCCAATGGCATTGCCGCCGATGTAGAGGCCCATGGCCAAGCCAATGTGCTGCGGGTGGATCTCTTCGCTCAGGTAGGTCATCGCCACCGCCGCCAGGCCGCTGAGCGACAGGCCGACCAGCGCACGCATCAACAGGATCCCTTCCCACGTCGGCATCAAGCCGCTGGCAATGGTTGCCAGTGCCGCACAGAACAGCGCGGAGACCATCACCGGTTTGCGTCCCAGCCGGTCGGATATCGGTCCGGTGATCAATAGGCCCAACGCCAGCATCGCCGTGGCCACCGACAGGATCAGGCTACTTTGGGCCGCGTTGATGGAAAACTCGTGGGACAGCGCCGGCATCATCGGCTGCACGCAATACAGCAGGGCGAACGTCGCAAAACCGCCGGAGAACAGCGCCAGCACCGTGCGCATGAACATCGGCGTACCCTTCTCGATGTACGCGTCATTGAGCTGGGCCACCACGTCATCCAGGGCGGTAGGAGGGAGTTCTTGGGCGAGTGGAGCGACAGCAGAATTCACGGGGACCTCGGGGAGGAAGAACGTGCCAGGACCGGCAATGCAAAAAAGAATATAGCTGGCTAATGATTCTTTCCAATATATTGTTCGACCTGTTTGATAGCTTTTACGACCTAATGAGGTTTGCATGGAATTACGCCACCTGCGGTACTTCATCGCCGTCGCCGAAGAACTGCATTTCGGCCGGGCCGCGCAGGTGCTCGGCATCTCGCAACCGCCGTTGAGCCAGCAGATCCAGGCGCTGGAGCAGGAGGTGGGGGCACGCTTATTTGAGCGTACCAATCGTCGGGTCGAGCTGAGCGAGGCGGGCCGCTTGTTCCTGCACGAGGCGCGATTGGTGCTGGCACAGGTCGACAAGGCGTCGGATGTGGCGCGGCGCGCGCAGCTGGGTGAACTGGGGAGTTGAAGATCGGCTTCACCTCATCGGCACCGTTCAACTCCAGTATCCCCCAGGCGATCTTCGCGTTTCGCCAGGCGTTCCCTTCGGTGCACCTGAACCTGCAGGAAATGAGCAGCACCCAAGTGGCCGAGTCACTGGTGGATGAATCGATCCAGGTCGGGCTGATGCGTCCGTTGCCGTTGCCGGACTCCTTGAGCGTGGTCGAGTTGATGCGCGAGCCGCTGGTGGCCGTGATGAATGCCGGCCACCCGCTGGTCGAGGGCAGTGAGCGTGGCCTGCTTCTGGCGCAGTTGGCACAGGAACCGTTCGTGTTTTTCCCGCGAAGCTACGGCAGTGGTCTTTATGCGCAGTTGATCAACTTGGCACGTGATGCCGGTTTCAGCCCCACTTCGCCCAGGAGGCAGGGGAAGCGATGACCATCATCGGGTTGGTGGCGGCGGGGTTGGGGTGTCGGTGCTGCCGGCGTCTTACCAGCGCATCCGCATTGATGGCGTGGTGTACCGCACTTTGCTGGACCCGGAGGCGGTGACGGCGGTGTGGCTGGTGCAGCGCAGGGCGTGCAAACGCCCATGGCTCAGGCGTTTGTGGAGTTGTTGACGCGTAAAGTGGCGGTGTAGGCAGGGTCACATATCGGGTAACGCATCCACCTTAGTGATTGTCCGGAAAATTGCGCAGAATCGCTTTTTTTCAAGTGAGTGATATGGATGGCACTTCTTTATCAGCCCAAGGAGGGCAGTGTGTTGATTTGTGATTTTCGAGGCTATGAAGTACCGGAAATCATCAAGATCAGGCCCGTTATTGTGATTCGCAAGCACCGAACCAACAAACTGCTGGTGACGGTGGTTCCGTTGAGTACTACCGCTCCACAGACGGTTATGGACCATCATTTGCAACTCGACAGCCATCTTCAAGGAGCGAGTCCGATCTGTTGGGCGAAATGCGACATTGTGGCGACGGTGAGCCTGGGCCGGCTCGATAGAATCAAAAGTAAAGATCGCCATGGCAAACGAACTTACAAAATCGCAGAACTCACCCGCGAACAGTTTCACGCGATAAAAGCAGCGGTGCGCAGTGCGCTTGGACTGCACTGAGTTTTGCGATAGACCGGCGGCGCTTTGCCACTGATTGCAGGCAAGGAGTTTTCGGGCATACTGGCCACGTTCCCGTAAGGGGCTTGTGAGACTCTGAGGATCCTGGGCAACCAGCCATCGCAGAGCCAGGCAGGAAGCGGCGATGACAAGCCAACCTGTTTGTGAAGAGGGCGCCGAAAGGCGCCCTTTGTCGTTTCTGTTGAACCCAAATTCGTTTAGTGGCGAGGAAGCGGTACCTGTTTTACTTAGTAGTGCCGGTTTGTTCGAACAACTGCGCCGCCGAGCCCGCCTCGTTTGTACCATTGCTGCGCAACGCCGCCATGATGTCGCGGTCCAGCATGCTCACCCAACGGTTGTAGTTGCGATGGATCTTGCCGTCCTTGTAGCCCAGTTGGCGGCTGTCGCGGTAGGTGATGGCGTAGCTGTTGCGGGTGTAGCGGATGTCGATAGCGGCGTAGTACTGGTTACGCACGTTGATCTCGGCCTGCACCAGTTGCGGGCTCAGGCGCTCTACCGTCCAGTCGCGTTTTTGCAGGGCGTTGACGATGATCGTTTTCATCTTTTCTTCGCTGACCTGGTTGTCGACCGGTAGCTCATGCTGGGTGTTGAGGATCGGCTTGTTGGTGCAGCCGGCGGTGGTCAACAGGGCCAGGGTGATCAAGGTAGCGCGTAGCAAGGAAGACATTCCGTATTCTCCAATCGATTAAAAAGTCAGGACCAGCGGCGGAAGATCAGCGACGTGTTCACGCCGCCAAAGGCGAAGTTGTTGTTCATCACGTAGTCGTTGTGCATCTCGCGGAACTCACCTTGCAGGTAATCCAACTCGCCGCATTGTGGGTCGACGGCGTCCAGGTTGAAGGTGTGCACGTACTGGTTGCGGTTCATCATCTCGATGCTGAACCACGACTCCAACGCCCGCAGGCGCCCAGGGTGTGGCCGAGGAAACTCTTCTGCGAGCTGATGGGCATGCGGCTGCCAAACAGGCTGCTGGTGGCCAGGGTTTCGGCAATGTCGCCCTGGTCGGTGGCAGTGCCATGACCGTTGACGTAGCCGATGGCGTCCGGGGTAAGCCCGGCGTCTTCCAGCGCCAACTCCATCGCGCGGCGCATGGTTTTCTGCTCCGGACGCGTGGTGTGCTGACCATCGGCATTGCTGCCAAAACCCACCAGTTCCGCGTGGATGTGCGCACCGCGTGCCAGGGCATGTTCCAGCTCTTCGAGCACCAGCATGCCGCCACCTTCACCGATCACCAGGCCATCGCGGCCACTGTCGTAAGGCCGCGGGCTGGTCTGTGGCGCATCGTTTTTCAGGCTGGTGGCGTACAGCGCATCAAACACCATGGCTTCGGTGGGGCACAGCTCTTCGGCGCCACCAGCGAGCATCAACGGCAGGCGGCCGAACTTGATTGCTTCATAGGCATAACCGATGCCCTGGCTGCCGCTGGTGCAGGCACTGGAGGTGGGGATCAGCCGCCCGGTCAGGCCAAAGAAGATGCTGATGTTCGCCGCCGTGGTGTGGGGCATCATGCGCACGTAGGAGTTGGCGTTGAGCCCCTCGGCTACCGAGTTCAGCAGCATGTTGCCGAACGCCTTGATCTCGTCGGTGCTGCCGGTGGACGAGCCACAGGCCACGCCCATGCGCCCGTCCTTGATCGACTCATCGCCGAGCAAGCCGGCGTCCTGCAACGCCTGCTCCGCCGCCCATACCGCCAGGCGCGAGACGCGGCCCATGCTGCGCAGCTGCTTGCGGGTCCAGTGGGCCGGCACGACAAAATCGTCGATCGGTCCGGCCAGGCGCGTGTTCAATTCGGTGAAACGGTCCCACTCGTCCATGCGGCGAATGCCACTGCGGTTGGCGCGGAAGTTGGCTGCGATGGTGTCCCAATCGCCACCCAGGGAGGTCATGCCGGCCATGCCGGTGACAACGACGCGCTTCATCAGCACAGGCCTCCATTCACGGCCAGGACTTGGCGAGTGATATAGCCGGCTTCGGCCGACATCAGGAAATTCACCGCGCCGGCGACTTCTTCCGGGGTGCCCATGCGCTGCGCGGGGATCATCTTCATCAGTTCTTCCACCGGTACGTTCTCATCGAGCATGGCCGTGTCGATCAAACCCGGTGCGACGCAGTTGACGGTGATCTTGCGTTTGCCCAGCTCGATGGCCAGGGCCTTGGCCGCACCGATCAGGCCGGCTTTGGAGGCGCTGTAGTTGACCTGGCCACGGTTGCCGATCAAGCCGGAAACCGAAGTAATGCACGATACGCCCCGCGGCGCGACGACGAATCATCGGCATCATCACCGGGTGCAGCACATTGTAGAAACCGTCGAGGTTGGTGCGCATCACCACGTCCCAATCGTCTTCCGACAAGGCCGGGAACGCGCCGTCACGGGTCAGGCCAGCGTTGAGCACCACGCCGTAATAGGCGCCGTGTCGCTCAACGTCCGCTTCCAGGATTTGCTTGCACGCAGCACGATCCGCCACATCGAATTGCAGCACCCGCGCCTTGCGGCCCAGGGCCTCGACCTCGGCTGCACGGCACGGCAATGCACGATGCAGCACGATGTCATGGCCGGCCTGCGCCAGGCGCAGGGCAATGGCGCGGCCGATACCACGGCTGGAGCCGGTGACCAGTACGGATTCAGTCATGGCGTTTCGTCCTTCGATTCATCTAAATAGTTGGCCGCCTGGGGCGGGTCGAAATACGTTCAAGCGAGCGCTGGCTTGGATGCCTTCACCGGTGAGATGGCATTCGAACACACCCATGCCATTGTCGTCTTCCAGCGAACGCAGGCCGTGGATGGTCAGCTCCGCACCGGCCGGGAAATGCTCCACGTTGCATTCGAACTTACGGGTGCCCAGCAGGAAGCCCAGTTCCACCGCTTCGCCTTTCTGGCGCGCGCGGCAACCGGCGTAGGCGGCAACACTTTGCGCCATCAACTCGATGCCAACCCACGCTGGCAAGCTGCCGTCAGGGCGGTTGAACAGGCCGCCAGGGGTGACGGTGGTGCGGGTATGAATCTGCTCTTCATCGAACGACAACACCTGGTCGATCAGGATCATGTCGCCGGCATGGGGCAGCAGTTCAGCGAGTGGCCAATCGATCATGGGGCCTCTCCGATAATCAGGCTGACGTTGTTGCCGCCGAAGGCAAACGAGTTGCTCATCAGGCAGCGTTTTTCAAGGGTTCACCGGTACGTGTCCATTGCAAGGCGGGCAATGCCGGGTCGGCCTGGCCGTCCCACACATGCGGCGGCATGACGCCGTGCGCCAGGCTCAGCCAGCAGAACGCCGCTTCCAGCGCTCCGGCGGCGCCCAGGGTGTGGCCGCTCATGGGCTTGGTCGACGAGCAGGCCACGCCGTTGGGGAACAGGCTGGCAACCGCCAGGCTTTCCATCGCGTCGTTGTGTTGGGTGGCGGTGCCGTGCAGGTTCAGGTAACCGATGTGCTCGGGTGCAAGCTTTGCGCTGGCCAGGGCCTTGCGCATCGACTGCAGCGCGCCTTTGCCGCTGGGCTCGGGTGCGGAAATATGGTGCGCATCGCAACTGGCGCCACTGCCCAGCAGGGCGATGGGCGCCGGTTGCCGGGTCATCAGGAACAGCACGGCCGCTTCGCCGATGTTGATGCCGTTGCGGTTCACTGAAAACGGATTGCAGCGCTCGTTCGACACGGCGTCCAGCGAGCTGAACCCGTTGAGGGTCAGCTTGCACAAACTGTCGACGCCACCGCAGATCACCACATCACATACCCCAAGCGTCAGCAGGCGCTGGGCACTCATCAGCGCACGGGCGCTGGAGGTGCAAGCGGTGGAGATCACATAGGCCGGGCCGCTCAGTTGCAGCCAGTCGGCGAGGAAGTTGGCTGGGGCGCTCAGCTCTTGCTGCTGGTAGTCGTAGTCGGCTGGGAACTGATGTTCCCGCAGGTAATGGGCGATACCGCGACTGGCTTCGTCGATGCCCGACGTGCTGGTGCCCAGCACGATGCCCACGCGCGACGCGCCGTAACGATGGATCGCCTGCCGAATGTCATCCTCGATCTGCAACGCCGCTTCCAGCAGCAGCTGGTTATTGCGGCTGCTTTGCTGGCCAAGTTCTGGTGGGATGATTGCCAGTTCGCCGTGCACGCCGGCCACCGGCAATACGCGCTCCGGCACCCAGCCGCTTTCGGCGCGCATGCCCGAGCAGTCGCCGGCGAACAGGCTGCGCGCGACCTCGGCCTGGCTACGGCCAAGGGCGCAGATCACGCCGAGCGCATTGAGGTAGGCGGTCATTGGGCAGCCCCAAGTGGCGTGATGCGGTAGCTCAACGGTTGCCCGCTGATATTCACGCTGAACACTTCGGAAGACTGATACACGATCTGCCAATGGCCGGGCAGGGTGCGCGTCAGGTCCATGGCTTGTGCGTTGGGGTACAGCGCGCGCAGGTCATCTGCCGAGGCCAGTGCAAACAGCAGCGCGGCGAACAGCTCGCGCGCCTGGGGATTGGGCGGCAGCAAGCCGTCGGCCTGCCACTGGCCATTGATCAGTTTTTGCCGGGCCTGGGGGATGCCCAGCGGGTCCATCATCGACCAGCGAATGCCGCCGCCTTCGCGCTGGATCACCAACAACCAGTCCTGGCTTTGGCCATCGGCCAGGCGTTGCACGTGCAGTTGCATCGGCAAGGCCAAGGCCGGGGTTTTCTCAGGCAGCGGTGGCTGGCTGGCGCAGGCGCTCAGCAGCAACAGGCAGCCGATCAGCAACAGGCGCATCATGGGGTGGCGCTCGCCAGGGGCTTGCGTGCCACGCAGTTCACCAGGGTTTCTTCGCGTTGGCCCACCGGTGGCGCCTTGCGCAGGCCCCAGCGTTCCAGCAGGCCGAAATCGCTGGAACGGCTCCACCACAAGTACGGGTACGACACGTTCTGCGCGCCGAACTCAAAACCCTGCTCGCGGATCATCTCCAGGTACTCTTCGGCGCTTTTCTGCACGTGCATCGGGTGGCGGAACAGCCAACGGATCACCCACGTGTCGATGTAGGCTTCAGTGGACTCGGCAAACAGCAGGTAACCGCCCGGCTTGAGCACGCGGTAGAACTCTTTGAGGGCGCGGTGCTGTTCAACCAGGTGGTGGAAGGTCTGGTGGCAGAACAGGATATCGACGCTGGCATCCGGCACATTGAGGGTGGCGCAGTCGCTGCCGATCAACTCGATATCCAGGCCCTGGCGCGCGGCTTCGGCCTTGCTCAGCTCTAGGCTGTGAGGGTCGGCATCCAGGCCGATCAGGCGCGCGGGGCGAACACCTGCTGCAGATACTGGAACGACTTGCCCTGGCCGCAACCGGCGTCCAGCAACACGGGTGCCTGTGGCAACGGGTCGGTAAACAGGCCTCGCAGGTCGTTGATCGCCACGCGCAACACGTGGTGCTGCCAGGTGTGGCTGCGCAGGAACCAGAAGCCGAACTTGGTTTCTTCGACGTAGTTCTTACTTAAGTACTGACTGCTCATGCGGCATCCCCTGCACAAATCTCCGACAACATCCGTAACCGCCGCTTGGGTTCGCTGACAAACGGGTTGCGCTCGTCCCACGCGTAACCGGCGAGGATCGAGCAGATCATGCGGCGAATTTCCGGTGAGCTGTCCGGGTGATAAATCACATCCTGGAACGTGCCGGCGTACCAGCCTTCGACGTAGCAGCGGAAGGTGTCGACACCGCGTTTGAGCGGTTCGGCAAACTCGGTTTGCCAGTCCACCGCTTCGCCGCTCAGTTGGCGGTGCAGAAGGCCTGCGGCCATGCTCGCCGAACGCATGGCGATGGTCACGCCGGACGAGAACACCGGGTCGAGGAATTCTGCCGCATTGCCCAGCAGCGCAAAGCCCGGGCCATGCAGGGTCTTGACGTTGGCCGCGTAGCCGCCGATGGTGCGCGCCGGGGTATCCCACACGGCGTTTTGCAGCACGCCGGACAGGCTTGGGGTCTCGTCGATAAAACCGCGCAGGCAGGCATCGAGGTCGCTGTCACGGCCGTCGAAGTGTTCCTTGGCGGCAACCACGCCCACTGAGCAACGGCCGTTGCTGAACGGGATGGTCCAGAACCAGATATCGCGCTGGGTTGGATGGGTGGTCACGAGGATCTTGGTGCGGTCGAAGCCTGGGTGTTCGATACGGTCTTCGACGTGGGTGAACACCGCTTGGCGCACCGGGAAGTCAGACGGCAAGTCCAGCTCCAGCAAGCGCGGCAGCACGCGGCCGTAGCCGCTGGCGTCGAGCACGAACTTGGCCTTGAGGTGGTACTCGCTGCCGTTCTCGCGGCGTACGTGCAGGTAGCGGCAGTCGCCCTTGAAGTCCACGCCGACGATGGTTTCGCCGTAGCGAATGTCGACGCCTTGAAGCGCGGCCTGGTCGGCCAGCAACTTGTCGAACTCGCCACGCTGCACCTGGAAAGTGGTGGGCTTGCCGTTGCTGAACGTGTCGCTGAAATCAAACGCGCTGTAGCGCTCGCCCCAGGCGAATGCCGCACCGGTCTTGAGCTGGAAACCAGCGGCCTGCACGGCGTCGAGCATGCCGGCTTCTTCGATGAAGTCGATGCAGTGGGACAGCAGGCTTTCGCCAATCGAGAAACGCGGAAATGCTGGCGCTCGATGATCAATACATCATGCCCTTTGCGCTTTAACAGCGCGGCGGCGATGGCCCCGGACGGACCGGCACCAATCACCACCACCTGGCGACGTTCCATTTCAACTGTGGGCACGAGGGCTCCTTGCCGCTTTGGCGATAATCACATTCATAAGGCGTGTTTCTGTTGCCCGGCCCAGGGCGCCAGCATAAAGCTGAATGCCAGGCCCAGGCTGACCGATAAGCCGAAATTGCTCACGGCGGGGGTACTGGACACGGCCAGCAGGCCAAACGACAGCCAGGTCGTCAGCGCCGCCAGCAGCGTGCCCAAAAGACTGACCGCAGGGCCGCCGATCTGCTCGCGCATCAGGATCGCGTAGTCGACGCTGATGGCCGTGACCAGCAGCAGGCCGAACAGGCTGAACAGCGTCAGCGGCTGGCCCAACCAACCCAGGCTCGCCAGGCTGCACAGTGCCGCCAGCAACGGCAGGGCAACGATACGCAAGGCACCGCCGAAGCCGAACGGCAGGATCAACAACAGCACGATCAGCACGCACGACATCAACTTCAATTCGGCGGCGCTGATCTGCGTGTCGGCAAATACCCGGTTCAAGTCGCCCAGGCGATCCACCAGTTGCACGCCAGGCAGGTCCAGCGCTTGCACCCGCAGCAGCGCCGGGTTGTTCAAGCCTTGCAGGCTGACCATCGCTGCCACGCCGCCGTCTACCGGGCCCAGCCACAGCGTGCGCCAAGGTTCGGCCAGTGGGCCTGCCAATGCGGCGTCGATGTCTTGGGTGGGCAGCGCCTGCAGTTGCGCGACCTCGGCTCGCAGGGCGCTGGCAGGGACGCCGAGGTCCAGCAGTGGTTGCCAGTGCTGCGCCAACGCGTTCAATGCGTCGCGTACCTGTTGCTGCTCGGCGGGCAGGCTGACCAATTGATTGAGCGCCAGGTAACCCTGGAGCTTGTCCATGTTCACTAGCTGATCCAGGCGCTGGCCCAGGGCGCTTTCACGCTCCAGCAACTGTTGCTGGTTCTCTGCGCGCACCAGGAAGAACTGGCTGGTGGGTTGGAACCCGGTAATGCGTGCCACGGCTTGCGCTTCTTGCAGCAACTGCGGCGGCGCACCGATCCACTGGCGGATATCGTTCTTGCTGTTCAAGTGCCACAGGCCCTGCGCAAAACAGCAGCAGCAACACCAGCAACACTGGGCTTGGCACGCGTTTGAGCAACGACGCACGCACCTGCCACAAACAGTCGGCGATCCGCAGCGGCCATTGCGCTGGGCGCAACTCGACACCCTTGAGCAGCGCCGGCAGCAGGCACACGGCAGACAGGTACGCGCCTACCAGGCCGGCGGCGGAAAACACGGCGATCTGGGTCAGTGCCGGAAACGGCGTCCACGCCAGCGCCAGATAGCCGATGCAACTGGTGGCCAGGCTCAGGCTCAGCCCCGGCAAGGTGATGCGCAACGCCGGCCAACTGCGCCACGGCTGCATACTCCAGCTTTTGGACAGGTAGTGCAGCGGGTAATCCACCGCCACGCCGATCAGGCTGGAGCCCAGCACCAGCGTCATCACATGCATATGGCCGAACAGCGCCACGCAGGCCACCGCGCCAAACAGCATGCCCACCAGCACCGGCACGAATGCCAGCAGCACGCGCCAGCGACGGAATGCGAGCAACAGCAACAGCAGGATGCCGACGGTGGCGCCGCCGCCGACCCAAGTGATTTCACGCGTGGCTTGCTGCTGGCCGTTCGCGGCGTACAGCAGCCCGCTGGCCGCGAGTAATTGCGCACCTTGCCCGCTCGCTTGTTCGCGGCTGGCCTGGAGCAGGTCCGCCACTTGCAACGGCAGTTTCATATCGAAGGCATTGCCGGTGGTGCGCGCACGCAACAGCACCCAGCTCTTGCCGTCGGCATCGGCGATCAACGCACCGCTGCCGATATCCAATTGCACCGAGCCATGTTGCGGCTGGCTGTTCTGGATACGCCCGGTCAGGCCCAGCCAGTCGTCTTGGCTCGGTACCAGGCTGAAGCCAGTGAAGGGGTCGAACAGGGCTTGCACGCGCTGCTGGATAAACGCGTCGGGTTGCTCGATCAGTTGCTCGCGATCCTTGGCCGAGAGCATCGAAAGGCGGCCGCGCAGCAGTTGTTCACGCAGCGCCGGCAAGTCGGCTTGCAGGTTCCATTGGACCTTTTCAAACAGGCCGCTGGCCTGCCAACGCTCGCCCAACTGCTGGGCGACCGCCACTGCTTGCTGGCGGTCGGCATGCCCCACCAGCACCAGCATTTCGCGGTTGAGCGGTTCTTGCATGCGCTGTTCGGCTTGCAGTTCCAGGGCATCCGGCGTGTTGCCCGGCACCAGTTCCATCAGGTTGGCCGACAGCGGGGCACCGTGGCGCCACTGCCAGCCAGCCAGGGCCAGCACGGCCACCAGCAGGATCAGGAACAGGCGCGGTAGCAGGCGCTCACTGGGCAAAGTCGTGTTGCTCCGCTTCGCTCAAGGGTTGGCTGGCCGAACTGTCCTGCATGCGCAGCACCGTGCTGTCGCCTTGGGTCTCCAGCAGTTCGATTTTTTGCACCAGCTCGCCACCGTCGATATTGATCTGGGTGAATACCTGCTTGAGCAGCAGCGAGCGTGGGATCAGGGTCAGCTTCCAGCCGTTGGCTTCGCCTTGCAGCTGCAGTTCGAAGTCACGTTGCAGGCCACTGCTGTCGCCCTGGAGCACAGCGAGGAACAGGCGATTCTGTTCTGCGCCGGCGCTCTTGTTTGGCAGCAATTGCCAGCCGTTGGCGTCACGGCGCGCAATGCCTTGGGCGCTGATGCGATAGTCCTGTTGCAGCGGGATTTTGAGTAGCCACAGCAGGCCGTGGTCCTTGGCCAGCACGAAGGTGCCTTTGCTGACCAGGGGCTGGGGCAGGGCACGCAGGTGTTTTTCCTGGATGAAGCTGCCGTGGATCACGGTGGGTTTTGCAAGCTGGTCGCTGAGTTGCTGCAGGTCGAAGGCATGGGCCATGCCTGAAGCGCTTAACAACAGGATTAACGCGGTCCATGTGGGAGCGGCGGTGCGACGATTCGACTTGCTCGCGAAGGACGTTAACGATGACACGGGTTGCCTGACACTATGCAGGGCCCTCAGGATCTTCGCGAGCAAGCCCGCTCCCACAGGGGATCTCATTTCAGGGCCCTTTCGACGGCGTCTGTGAATATTTTTGGGAGGCCATTTGCATCTCGCGGCTGGCGACTTCCACTGCCACTTGCACGGTGCTGGCACGGGTCAAGCGCTCGCCGCTGGCCAGATCGGTGATCAGGTAATTGACCTTCAAGCGGTTTTCCCACTCCACCAAACTGGCGCGCACATTGATGGTCTGGCCGAACACGGCGCCGCGCACATAGCGCAACTGCATGTCGATCACCGGCCACGCATAGCCCGACTCCAGCATCTGCGTGTAGTTGTGGCCGATCTGGTCGAGTAACGCACAACGCGCCACTTCCAGGTACTTCACGTAATGCCCGTGCCACACGACGTTCATGGTGTCGACGTCAAAAAACGGCACGAGGATTTCGGTGTCGCAATGCAGCACGCCCGGGCTACGCATGCAGCCTCCAGTGTTGCTCGGCGATGCGTTGCAGGCACAGGCGCAGTTCGCCTTCCAGGGCGCGGTCTTCGATCACTGGCGGGAAGTCTTTGCCCAGTTCCTCATGCATCGCGGCCAAGGCTGCAGGCAGCGGGCGAGCGTCTTCGGCCTGGGCGCGCAACCATACGCCTTGGTTGGCGGCGAGCAAGGTGGCGGCGGCTACCTGCTCGGTCAGCTCCAGCACACGGATCGCATCGCGGGCGGCGATGGTGCCCATGCTCACTTTGTCCTGGTTATGGCATTCGGTGGAACGCGAGAACACGCTGGCCGGCATGGTGTTTTTCAGCGCTTCGGCAGTCCAGGCGCTGGTGCCGATCTGCACGGCCTTGAAACCGTGGTTGATCATCGCGCGATCTGCCGGGGCGCCGGACAGGTTGCTTGGCAAACCGTGGTTGTAACGCACGTCCACCAGCAGCGCGAGCTGGCGGTCGAGCAGGTCGGCGACGTTGGCCACCAGAGTCTTGAGGCTGTCCATGGCGAAGGCGATATGCCCGCCGTAGAAGTGCCCGCCGTGCAACACGCGCTCCTCTTCTGCATCGATGATCGGGTTGTCGTTGGCGCTGTTCAGTTCGATCTCGATGAACGAACGCAGCCAGTTCAGGCTGTCGGCCAGCACGCCAAGGACGTGGGGGCGCAGCGCAGCGAGTAACGGTCTTGCAGGCGGTGCAGTGGTGCGGTTGGCGCATCGATGGCCAAGTCCTTGCGCAACCAGGCGGCGACTTGCATCTGCCCCGGGTGCGGCTTGGCGGCGAACAGGCGCTCGTCGAAGTGTTCCGGGTTGCCTTGCAGCGCCACCACGTTCAGCGCCGTGATGCGCGTGGCCAGTTGCAGCAGGTAGTCGGCGCGGGCGAAGGCCAGGCACGCCAGGCCAGTCATCACGGCGGTGCCGTTCATCAGGGCCAGGGCTTCTTTCGGGCGCAGGACCAACGGGTCCCAGCCCAGCTCGCGGTGTACATCGCTCGCTTGGCGACGCTCGCCGCGGAACATCACTTCGCGTTCGCCGGACAAGGTCGCGGCCACGTAGGACAGCGGTGTCAGATCGCCGCTGGCGCCCACCGAGCCTTCTTCGGGAATCAGTGGCAGCACGTCGTGTTCAAGAAATGCATGCAGGCGCTCCAGCAGCTCTACGCGCACGCCGGACACGCCGTGGCACAGCGACTGCAAACGCGCGGCCAGCACGGCGCGGGTGGCTTGGGCGTCGAGCAATTTGCCCAGGCCGCAACCGTGGAAGGTGTACAGGTGACGCGGCAACGCCTCGACGTGCTGCAACGGCACCGCCACCACGCACGAATCGCCGTAGCCGGTGGTCACGCCATAGATCACGCCTTCCTTGTCCAGCAGCGAGTCGAGGAACTGCGCGCCCTTGGCAATGCGCTGGCGGTACGCGGCATCGCTCTGCAATTGGGTAGGCGCCTGACGGTTGGCCAGGGCCAGCACGTCTTCGATGCGCAAAGGGCGTTCGCCAAAGGTTACCGGCTCAAGATGCGTCGTCATCGGTCTTCCAGAAAGGGTAAAAGTTGAACCATTGTTGGGGCGCTTCCAGGCAGAACTGGCCCAGGCGTGCGGCGTAGCGCGCGGTCCACAGGGCTATGACCTGCTCGCGGGTGTTACGTTTCCATTCGATCAATTGTGCGAAAGGCTCGATGGTCAATCGGTAGCGGTTCTTGTGCTTGAGGCACATCAGCAGGTTGACCGGGCATTTGAGCAAACCGGCCAATAGCCAGGGGCCTTGGGGGAACGCGGCGTCGTGGCCGAGAAAGTCCACGCGCACCGTGCGCCCGCCGTGCAGCGGCACGCGGTCGCCGGCGATGGCCAGCCACTCACCATCGTCCAGGCGCTGGCTCAGCAGCAGCATGGTGGCCGGGTCTAGCTCGCTGACCTGGATCAGGCGCAAATGGGTCGCGCCGGCTTCGCCCAGCAGACGGTTGAATTGCTCGGCATGCTTGGTGTGTACCAGTACGTTCATGGTGACTTGCTCACCAATCTCGGCCAGCGCACGGCACACTTCCAGATTGCCCAGGTGCGCGCCCACCAACATCTGCCCGCGCTCGCCACGCAGTTGCCCACGCAGTTGCGCCGGGTCGTTGATCTCGATCTGTTCCAGGCGCAGCTTGCCGTTCCACACGTCGAGCTTGTCGAGCAGGGGAGTCGGCGAAAGCCATGAACTGGCCGAAGACCCTCCGATGAGTAGGGCGCAGTTCATCACGCCCGCTCCAATCCGCCAGGCGCTGTTGGTATTGCCAGGCGCTCTGGCGTGCGGTGCGACCAAACAGGAAAAAGTACAACACGATGCCGTACAGCACCGGGCTCAACAGGCGTCGGCCGAGGACCTTGGCGGCGAAGGCGGTGAGTTTCATCAGCCAGTAGCTGCCGCGCTCCTCGCGGTCGGCCCAGTGCTTGGTACTGTCGCTCATGCTTGCCACCGTCGCCACAGGATCATCGGCGCACGCACCAGCATGCCGAAGAACAACCGGGTATGCATGGCCGAGATGCGCACGTTGTCGCGGAACAAACGGAAGTGCGACAAACCATCGGCGGGGTAATGCACCCGCGTCGGCAGCCAACGCATGGGTTGATTGCGCCAGGCCAGGCGCACCAGGATGTCGGAGTCGAAATCCATGCGCGTGCCGATATAGGCCGAGTCCATCAGCGCCAGCACGGGAGCGAGCGGGTACACGCGAAAGCCGCACATCGAGTCGCGAATTTGCAGCGACAGGGTGTTGATCCACACCCATACGTGGGTCAGGTAGCGCGCGTACAAACGGCCTTTGGGCACGCTGTCGTCGTATTCGGGGTAGCCGCAGATGATCGCGTTGGGGTGGGTACGCGAGGCATCGAGGAAGCCGATGACGTCGCGCAGGTCGTGCTGGCCGTCCGCATCCACTTGCAGGGCGTGGGTAAACCCCAGGCGAGCGGCTTCGCGAAAACCCGCCATCACGGCGCCGCCCTTGCCCTGGTTGCTTGGCAGGGTGAGCAAGGTGACGTTATCCAGGGTGGCCAATTGCGCCAACACCGCCGCGCAGGCCGCACTGCTGCCGTCGTCTACCAACAGGCAGGGCAGGCCGCTGTTCAACAGGCTCTGGACCACGGCGGGTACGGCGGCTTCGTGGTTGTAGACCGGGATCAGGGCGCAGGGGTTATGCATGCGCGGCCTCCAACAGAATGCGACCGCTGGAGCACGCAGCGACGCCATTGCGATAGGCGAAGTACAGCTTGCCGCGCTCCTGGTCGAAACGCAGGTGCAGTTCGATCCGGTCGCCTGGGCGCACCAACTGCTGGAACTTGAGCACTTCCATGCCGGCAAAGCGGGCTGGCAGGTTGAGCAGTTGCTGGCCGAGGTTGAACGCCCATTCCACCTGCACCACGCCCGGCAGCACCGGTGTTACTGGGAAGTGGCCGCTGAAATAGGCCAGGTCCGGCGGGATGCTCAGTTGCAAGGTCCATTCGCCATTGACTTCGGCCTGTTCCAAGACTTCCGGCGCCTTGGGGCGTGACGCCAGCAGCAATGCCTCGACGTGCGCCTGGGGCAGTTTGCCCTGGCTGGTCAGGGGCAATTGGCGCAGCAAACGCCAGCGACGGGGCAGGGCGAGGGCTTCGCAGTGTTGGCTCAGGTGTTGGCGCAGGGTTTGGGTAAGGGTACGTCGGCCCTGATTGCGCAGGGCATGCAGGCCGTCGGCGCTCAGCACCACCAGGGCGCCAAGGGAGGCGCGGTTTTCCTGCACCACGCCCAGGCGTGTTTCGGCGACCCACGGGTGGGCCATCAATGCCTGTTCAAGCATGGGCAGGGAGATGCGTTTTTCTTCCAGCTTGACGATTCGGTCCAGCCGGCCAAGCAGTTCGAAGCGTCCATCGGCGTGAATGCGCGCCGCGTCGGCAGTCTGCTCGATGTGTCCGGCAGGCAGGTAGGGCGAGGCGATGCGCAATGCGCCGTCGGCGTCCTGGCTCAGCACCACGTCGGCAAACGGCTGCCACGGCTGTGCGCCCTGACGCCAGGCGATCCCGCCGGTTTCCGAGCTGCCGAGGATTTCCGTCGGCCACTGTTGCAAGCGGTCGTACAGCTCGCCGGCGGCCTCGATGGGCAAGGCGCCGCCGGAGGAAAATACCCGCGACACTCGGCTCAGCGCCGGCCAGTCGAGGTTGTCACCCATGCGCTTGAGCAGCGCCGGGCTGGCGACCCAGGCGAACTGTGCATGTTCACGGCTGGTGCGTTGCACGTCTTCGGGGAAGGCCAACTGCTTGCGCACAAAGGTGCGACCGGCGCACAGCGGCCACAGCACCCGGAACAACAAGCCGTAGATATGCTGGGTGGCGACGCTGCCGATGATGCACGCGTCTTTCAAGTCCGGGCCCCATAAGGTTTCCAGGGCGTCGACTTCGTTGGCCAGTTGGCGCAGGGTTTTGTCGATACGCTTGGGCTCGCCGCTGGAGCCGGAGGTGCACAGGCTCAGCTGGCAGGTGTCCAGATCTAGCGAGGCAGGGCTCAGCGGCGCCTGATACAGCGCGTCGAGGTCGCTGGCTTCGGTCAGCCAGGCGTCAACCGCGCCATCCCAACGTTGGCGAGTCTGGGGTTGCAGGTCCGCTGGCAGCAGCACGCCGACCCCGGCGCGCCAGGCACCGAGCAGGGCGACCGCCAGCAGGCCTGCGTCTTCCAGGTGCACGGCCAGGCGCTGGATGCCGCGCGCTTGCAGGCCCGCCGCAAGGCTGAGGGATTGCTCCCACAGTTGTGCGTGATTCATCGCAGGTTCGGTGGTGACCCAACGCTGTTCCAACGGCTCAAGCAGCAAGTGCTCAAGTTTCAACCCTTTCATACGCGGCCTCGAACCCTTTGTCGTACCAGCCATTCCACGGCAAACAACAGCCCCATCAACCCGTAGGCGATGAGGCCGTTGTACAACGTCCACCAACTCAGCGGCGCCCATAAGGTGAGGGCAGCGGCGAGCAGGCCATTACAGAGAAAAAATACACTCCACACCACGGTGACCCGGCGGGTATACACAACGGCGTGGGGTGGCAGCACCGGGTCGGTCATGCGTGCCAGGCGCTCCACCATCGGCGGGCCGTATTTGAGGCTCAAGCCGAACAGCGACAACATGAACGCACTGACCAGGCTCGGGTACCAGCGCAGCAAGTGCGGGTTATCGAACCAGGCCAACAGCAGGCAGAACACAATCACCGCCAACGCCATCCAGCGGCTGCCGGGACGGCGAGCGCCGGTCAGCGCGCGCAATAACCACAGGCTGCCGAGCAGCAGGCCGAATTGCCACGGGGCAAAGTGCTCAGTGCCGTAATACACCGCAAAGGGGTACAGCAGCCCCGCCAACAACAGGCCAAGGCCGATCAGCCGACTCATGCGGCAGGCGTGACCAGACGGTACACCGCCTCAACCACGTCGTTCACGGTGCGCACTGCCTTGAATTCCTCGGCGGCGATCTTTTGCCGGTCTGGCGCTTGATGTGGTCGATCAAGTCGACGGCGTCGATGCTGTCGATTTCCAGGTCCTGGTACAGGTTGGCATCCAGGGTGACGCGTTCCGGCGGCAGTTCAAACAGTTCCACCAAGGCATCGCGCAGGGTGTTGAAAATATCGTCACGAGTTTGCATGGTCCGGTCTCAAGCTGCCTGTCTGGCCGTGACGAACGCCGCAAGGCTGGCCACGTTGGTGAAGTGATTGCGGGTGTCCTTGGCGTCGGCATCGATCTTGATGCCGTATTTTTCTGGATCGCCAAGCCCAATTCCAGGGCGTCTACCGAGTCCAGGCCAAGGCCTTCGCCAAACAGGGTCTGGTCGCTGCCGATGTCGTCGACACTGATGTCTTCCAGGCCCAGGGCCTCGATGATCAGTGCCTTTATGTCGTGCTCAAGGCGGTGTCTGTCGCTCATCTTCGGCGAGCTCCTTAATAAAATAGTGATGCAGGTAATCGTTGAGCTTGCGTGAGGCCTGGGGTGCAGGCCCCAGTGTTGCGAACGCCCGTGGTTCTATATCGGCACCCACCCGCAAACTGAAGTGCACGCGGCATTTTGGGATGCGATACCAGGGTTCGGCCTTGGTCAGCGTGGTAGGACTGACCTTGATCACCACGGGGTGATGATTGTCGCACCGCGCAGTGCAATGGCGGCGCCCCCGCGATGAAAGGCAGGCGCCGCGCCCGGTGTGGTGCGCGTGCCCTCGGGAAAGATGATCAGGGTCTGGCCCGCTTGCAGGGCGCCGGCGGCGGCGTCGAGCATCTCGGCACTGCCGTCGTTGCTGATGTAGCCGGCATCACGCACCGGCCCACGGGTGAAGGGGTTTTGCCACAGGCTCTGCTTGACCACGCAATTGGCCTGGCGCACCAGGCCGATCAGGAACACCACGTCGATCAGCGACGGGTGGTTGGCGATGATCATCTGGCCAGGGCGTCCGAGGTTTTCGGCGCCTTCAACACTGTAGGTGAGCACGCCTGCGCGTTGCATCAGACGGATAAACAGCCAGAACAGCTTGCTGATGGTGTGGCGGGCGCGGCGACGGTGCTGTTCGGCACTGCCTGGCAGGCAACTGAGCAGCGGGAACACCAGCAAGCGCAGGCACAGGCCGCCGACGCCGAACAGGAAGAAACTGGCGGCGGTGGCGAACAGGCGCCAGTAGTAGGCATCCCTTGGCTTGTCGGTTACGGCTTGCGTTGCCAGTTCCATACACGGTTCTTCCAGGCATGTTGGCAGGTGGTCTGCTCGGTAAGCAGGGTGCGCAGCAGGTTCAGGGCGTGGGGCCACTGGGTTTGAGTGGGTTGGACAGTACCCGCGCTCAGTTCCAGTTGCCACTCGTCGCCCGGTGTCAGCAACAGGCCGAGGGCATAGGAAATGGCACATCGACGATCCAACTGGCATAGGCCTCGGGCGGCTGTTCCTCGGTGATCACCAGCAAAACCGCTGGAGCACCGTCATCGAGCAGCGCGGCGGCTTCGAGGATGCCGTGTTCCAGGCCGTCACCGGCGGCAGCGAGGGCGGTCATCTCGGCGGTTTCATTGCGCAGGATCGACCACAGGCCGATAACTGCGTTGTGCACTGACAGGCTGAACTGGGTCGGCGACAGTGGCTGGTCATTGGCCAGGTCGCTGAGGATGTCGAGGGTGCGCGGGGTTTCGCCATGCCGGGAGATGAACACCAGTGGCAGGTCCTGCAGGCCTTCGGCCAGCGGCCAACCCACGCTGAACGCCATCCGCGCCAGCCGGCTGAGACGACGACGTTGCATGGCTGGCAGAAATGACACGTCGGGGGCGGCTTCGCTTGCAGGCAGCAACACCGGGTCCTGGCACCAAGCCTGCCAGGCGGCCGCGCTTTCGAGCCCAGGAGCCCATGCGCGCCATTGGGCGATGTTGAAAGTGATCACTGAGAAGTTATCCCGCCCCTGCGGGCTTCCATGTGCGGCTGTTGGCCCCGAATACCGGGACAGGGAGCAATAGCCGAATGGCGCGCATTATCCCGGTGCCGTGGGCTTCTAGCAAACTTTGGTAAAGATTTGTTCAAGGCTGATTACAATTTGGTTGGAAAGATTTACAGATTGTCCTTTACCTGAAGCCGAGTTGGATTGTCGGACTGTTCTGTTTAATTTGTCGGTTGCGTATGACAGCCAAAGCGCCAAAGGCCTTTGATGCAGTAGTGCATGGATGAACGAGGTAGCTAACAGGCGCTTTTGCCCTCTACACTCGGACATTCATTGATACACGGAGGTTTTTCCATGCGGCGTGTGGTGTTCAATCAGAAAGGCGGCGTTGGCAAGTCCAGCATCGCCTGCAACCTGGCGGCGGTCAGTGCCAGCGAAGGCTATCGAACCCTGTTGGTCGACCTCGATGCACAAGCCAATTCAACCCAATACCTCACTGGGTTGACCGGCGATGATATCCCGATGGGTATCGCGGACTTTTTCAAGCAAACCCTGTCTTCCGGGCCGTTTTCCAAGAAGAACAAGGTGGATATCTACGAAACACCGTTCGACAACCTGCATGTCATCACCGCGACCCCAGAGCTGGCGGACCTGCAGCCCAAGCTTGAGGCCAAGCACAAGATCAACAAGCTGCGAAAGCTGCTGGACGATCTGAGCGAAGATTACGACCGTATTTACCTGGATACCCCTCCGGCATTGAATTTTTATGCTGTTTCGGCGTTGATTGCGGCTGATCGTGTGTTGATTCCGTTCGATTGCGACAGTTTCTCGCGCCAGGCGTTGTATGGCCTGCTGGCTGAGATCGAAGAATTGAAGGAGGACCACAACGAAGGCCTCGAAGTGGAAGGTATCGTGGTCAACCAGTTCCAGGCCCGTGCGACGCTGCCGCAGCAGATGCTGGATGAGTTGATTGCAGAGGGCTTGCCGGTGTTGCCGGTGTACCTGGCCAGCTCCGTGCGCATGCGTGAGTCGCATCAGGAGAGCAAGCCGCTGATTCACCTGGACCCACGGCACAAGCTGACGTTGCAGTTTGTGGAGCTGCATAACCTGCTGGAAAACGCCTGATCTGACAGGCAACGCTGACCTTAATGTGAAATGCAATCCGTGTGGGAGCTGGCTTGCCTGCGATGGCATCGCCTCGGTGTATCAGGCAGACCGAGTCGCCTGCATCGCAGGCAAGCCAGCTCCCACATTTGACCGAGTTACACGCCCTGGCTGCCCAGCCACGCCATCAACTGCGGCAACGGGAACGCCCCGCTCTGGCGCGCCACTTCGCGACCATTCTTGAACAGAATCAAACTGGGGATCGAGCGAATCCCCAACTGCGCCGACAACTGCTGATTCGCTTCGCTGTCCAGCTTGGCCAACCGGCACTTACCTTCCAACTGCCCAGCCGCCTGCTCAAACACTGGCGCAAACGACTTGCACGGTCCGCACCACTCGGCCCATACATCCACCAGCAATGGCAGGTCGCCCTTGATCTGGCTGGCGTAGTCGCCTTGCTTGAGCTCAAACGGCTTATTCAGCAAAACCGGCTGCTTGCAGCGCCCGCATTTGGGGGCATCGCCCAGGCGCTCGCCGGGGATGCGGTTGAGGCCGTTGCAGTGAGGGCAAGGAATGACGAGAGGGTCGGACATGGTGGGCTCCAGGAATGGCCAATAGATTCTATGTGGAGTCGGGGCAGATAATTATCAAGGTTGTAGTGAGCGGGCTTGCTCCGCGCTGGGTGGCGAAGCCGGCCTAAATCCAGGCAACTCGGTCTTTCTGAAATACCGCGCGTTCCTGTTGGGGCGGCTTCGCCACCCAGCGCGGGGCAAGCCCGCCCACTACAGAGATAGCGCCTATGACGAACAACTGATTTCCAAATGCTTGCCCCAGTCCGGCGGCCGCTGGGCGTACTGCTCCATCCCCGGCTGTTCCTCAAACGGCTTACTTAGCACCTCATGCAGTCGCCGCACTTCGCTGTAATCCCCGGATTCGGCGGCAGTGATGGCGTTTTGTGCCAGGTAATTACGCAGGATGTACAGCGGGTTCACTGCGTGCATCCGCTTGCGGCGTTGTTCCTCAGTGTGATCTCCGTCCCGCACAACGCGGGCCTTGTATTGCTCGGCCCAGTCATCAAACCCGGCCATATCGACAAAATCATCCCGCAGCCGTGTCACGGACAACGCTGCCGACTCATCCCCCAGCCGTCGGAAGAACAGCGTGTAATCCACGCCGCTGTTCTGCATCAGCTTCAACAAGCGCTCCACAAGCTTTTGGTCATCGTCTTCGGCGGAGGTGAGCCCTAACCGGCGGCGCATCAGGTCCAGATAGTTCGCCTGATACAACGGCAGATACAGCCCCAGCGCTTCTTTTAAAGCATCCACGCTGATAAACGGCGTCAGCGCTTGCGCCAATGCACTGAGGTTCCACTGCCCGATCGGCACCTGATTACTGAAGGAGTAACGCCCTTCATGGTCCGAATGGTTGCAGATGAAATGCGCGTCAAAATCATCCAGAAACGCAAACGGCCCGAAGTCGAAGGTGATGCCCAGGATCGACATGTTGTCGGTGTTCATCACACCATGACAGAACCCGTAGGCCTGCCACTTGGCGATGAGCTCGGCGTTGCGCTCGACGATTTCACGGAACATCGCCAGGTACGGTTCGGGTTTTTCACGGCATTCAGGGTAGTGAAGGTTCAGTACGTGCTCGGCCAAAATAGCCTGCTGCTCGGGCTTCTTGGTGTAGTAGAAATATTCGAAATGCCCGAAGCGGATATGACTGGGCGCCATGCGCAGTACCATCGCGCCGCGTTCTTGTTTCTCACGCCATACCGGGGTGTCGGAGCCGATCACGCACAGTGCACGACTGCTGGGGATGCCCAGTGCATGCAGCGCCTCAGACGCCAGAAACTCACGAATTGAAGAGCGCAACACCGCGCGGCCGTCGCCCATGCGCGAGTAAGGTGTCATCCCTGCGCCCTTGAGGTGCAGGTCCCAATGCTCGCCTGCTTCGTTGTAGACCTCGCCCAGCAACAACCCCCGGCCATCACCCAGTTGCGGGGTGTAGCCACCAAACTGATGCCCGGAATAGACCGCCCGCGGCTCCGCTTCCGCCCACAGCTTGTGCCCGCCGAACAACTCGGCAAACACCGGTGTTTCGGCCACGGCCGGGTCGAGGTCGAGCAACGCCATGGCGGCATCGCTGGCCACTACCAGGCGCGGTGCGTCGAGGGGTTCGGGCAAAACGTGGGTTGAGAATGCGTCGCCCAGGCGTGCGAAGCGGTTGTCGAAGGTCAGTTCGTCGAGGGCTTTCACCGGCCATCTCCAGCAGAATGTCCGAGCATTCTGCTGGGGATAGCGCGGTTAGTCGAGTTTGCTCGGTGGCGGTTCTTGTACGCCACCGTCGTTGGCGGGCTTGGCCGGGCTTTCGACTTCCACCAGTTTGTATTCCTGGCCGTGGAGGTTCTTGAGGTAGACCTCCATCTGGCGGAACGAGATGTTGATGTGATGGTTCTTGAACTCGCGGTTGATAAAGCGGTTCACCTCGTCGATTACCGGGTTGCGGTCACCGAGGTCGCGCACGTGCATGCGCAGTTCATGGTCGAGGGTGCTTTCGCCGAAGTTGAGGAAGTACACATGAGGCTCGGGTTCCTTCAGCACTCGCGGGTTGTCTCGGGCGGCCTTGAGTAACAGTTCCTTCACCAGGTCCAGGTCGGAGCCGTAGTCCACGCCCAGTTTCAGGGTGACCCGGGTGATGGTGTCGGTCAGCGACCAGTTGATCAGTTGCCCGGTGATGAAGGTCTTGTTCGGGACGATGATGTCCTTGCGGTCAAAGTCGGTGATCGTGGTGGCGCGGATGCGGATCTTGCTCACCGTGCCCGACAGGTTGCCGATGGTGATGGTGTCGCCAATCCGCACCGGGCGCTCGAACAGGATCATGATGCCGGAGATAAAGTTGGCGAAGATCTCCTGCATCCCGAAGCCCAACCCCACCGACAGCGCCGCCACCAGCCATTGCAACTTGTCCCAACTCACGCCGAGGGTGGACAGGGTGGAGACGAAGCCCACGCCAGCAATCACATAGGACAGCAGCGTGGTGGTCGCATACGCGCTGCCCTGGGCCAGGTCGAGTTTCGACAGCACCAACACTTCCAGCAAACCGGGCAAGTTACGCGCCAGGGCAAAGGTGATGCCGACGATGATCGAGGCCCCAGCAAGTCGCCGATGCTGATGGGCACCATGCTGATATTGGCACCGGTGCCGCTGGTGTATTCGTAGAGCGTCACGTTGTCCAGGTACGAGAACACGGTGATCAGGTCCTTCCAGACCCAGTACAGCGCCGCGATAAAGCCGCCGAGCAAAGCCAGGCGGATCAGGCGCATGGACTGCTCGTTGACCTGTTCGATGTCCAGGGTCGGTTCTTCGATCACCACCTCGCCTTCGCCGGCTTCCTTGGCGGCCTGGCGTTTGGCCAGGGCGCGCGCATAGGCCAGGCGCCGTGCAGCAACGCCCAGGCCACGCACGAAGGTGGCTTCGATCACCAGCCAGAACATCAGCAGGTACAGGGTGTTGATCAAGCGGTCGCTGAGTTTGAGGGCGGTGTAGTAGTAGCCGAAACACACGGCGATAAACAGCGCGATGGGCAGGGCGGTAAACACCAGGCCCACCGCTTTGCGAAACAGCGAAGCCTTTTCGTGGGTGGGGCTATTGAGCAGCAGGCGGCCCAGCAGCCAGGCCATCAGCGCGTAGCACAGCAGCACCACGCCGATGCCCAGTACATCGTCGGCCAACGCCGCCGGTTGATGCTCGGCAATGGCGACCACGGCCACCAGCGCCAGCACCACCAGCCCGAGTTTGCGCACCCAGCCTTGCAGGAACTCGACCTGGGGCTTTTCCCAGCGGAAGTGCAACTCGGCCACGCCGCCCGGCGCGAGGATGCGGTAGGCGGTGTAGAACACCATCCACGCCTGCGCGATCTGTAGCAGCGCGGCGCCCAGGTTGGCGTTTTGCCCGCGGGCGTCGATTTGCAACGCGTAGCCGCACAGTGCCAGGCCCAGCGCGACTGGCATTGCCAGCAGGATATTGATCAGGATGGCCTGGGGCGTATGCCACTGGCTGTCGCGCTTGAAGTGGCCGATGTCCTGGTGGACCTTGTTCAGGCGCTGATACAGGTTCTTGCGCCGCCACAGCAGGGCGCCGATCAAGAGCAGCAACGGCAGGAACAGCAGCGGACGTTGGGTCAGGCCGTCGTACAGTTCGCTGACGCTGGAGGCCCATGGCAGGGTGGTGACTTGCTTACTCAGGTGCGCCGGGACGGTTTCCAGCCATTCGGTGTCCAGCGGCTTATTGCTGGGGATCCAGAACATCTGCTCGTCCAGCGTCGACCGCAGCGTGGTAGCGGTGCTCAGCAGTTGTTTCTGGTTGAGTTGCAAGGTGATGGATTCATTGAGCAGCGCACTCAGCTCGCGGCTCAGGCGCTCCAGCAAGTCGCTGCGGGTAATCGCCAGCTCCAGCAGAGTGCGGCGCAGTTGCGGAGTAACGTCGTCCGGCGGCTGGTTGGCCAGCAGGTTATCCACATAGGTGCTGGGGGAACTGATCAGCTCGCGCTGCTGGTTGACCTCGAACTGGTACAGGCGAATGTTGGCGATGTCGTCTGCCAGGTCGCGGTCCACCGTCAGGCGCGGCAAGGCCTGCTTTTGTTTATAGAGTATCTTGGACAGCAGCAGGCTGCCCTTGAGCACGTTGATCTGCTCGTCCAGCGCGGCGTCGCTCTGGGTCACGGTGTCCAGTTGCTGCTTGGTTTGCAGGTTCTTCTGGGTCAGGTCGTTGAGGCGGTCGGTGCTTTTGAGCAGGTAGTCGGAGAGCTTCAGGTTGGCCGCGCTTTCGGTGGCCAGCAGGCTGCTGCCGCCGGCTTTTGCGCTTCGATGGACTGTTGCGTCACGGTCTGCTGGGACTGGGCCAGGCGTTTCTGGTTGATCAGAGTTTGCAGGTCTTGGATCTCTTGCTCCAGGCGCGCGGTTTTTTCCAGCACCAGGTCGTGCTGGCTGTTGCCCAGGTCTTGCAGTTGGCTGTTGCCGGCCAGTTCCTGGCGGCGCAGCGGGATCAGTGCGTTAAGGGCAGCGAGTTCGGCGTTCAGTTGGTTGCGCTGGTCGCTGCTGAGGGTTTTGCCATTGTCCTTGCCGTTCTTGAGGATCGAATTGATCTGCAGGATGCGCGTCTGGCTGCTGCTGATCTCGGTCTGGGCGCGCTCGGGGCGGGTTTGCGCGGCAATGGTCAAGCTGTTGGCATCGGCCAGGTCTTTTGCAGGTCGCCTTGCTGGGTGGTGCGCTGCACCAGCAGTTGCTCAAGCTGCGGCACCGGCAGGGTGGCGTAGCGTTGGGCCACCGGGATGACTTTGGTGGCCTTGAGCCGCGCCAGTTCGCGTTGGTTTTCGACGGTTTGGCGCGGCGCGTCTTCCAGCTGGCGTTTGAGGTCGACCAGGCGCTGCTCGTAATCCTGCTTGTTGCCCAGGTACGTCAAGGTCTGCTGCAGGATGGTTTGCAGCGCCTTCATGTCGGCGTCGGGCAGTTTGCGGTCGGGCAGCTTGTCCAGGGATTGCTGGATGGCGTCGGCGCTGGGCGGGTCGGCCGCGTGTACGGTGCCGACACAAAGGGTCAGGCCCAGCAGGGCAGTGGCGAGGAACGTGCGCAGGATTGGCATAGAGACCGGTCGAGCAAGGTGAAGAATCGGGGCGTTGTCGCCCCGCAGTTTAGAGGAAGAGTCCGGGGCCCGGGCGACTTCCTTCGGGGAATCTGACGCCCACTTTGCCGATCTTGTTCCCGTCCATGACCGCGACGGTCCAGATGGTGTTGTTCCATTCCACCTGGTCGCCGACGATAGGCGCGCCACCGACTTTCTGGGTGATGAAGCTGCTCAGCGGCATGTCCGGGTCGATACCTTCCAGCTTCAGGCCATACAGAGCCGAGACCGCGCCCAGCTGGGCGTCGCCTTCCAGTACGAAGTCGCCGAAGAAGCGCAAATCCAGGCCGCGCTGTGGCGCCTGGCTGAACAGCTTGCCCAGGGCCGGCAGGTTGTGTTCGTGGCCGATCACACAGAGCAGATCGCCGACTTCGAGCACCGTACTACCCGACGGATGGAGCAGTTGCTGGCCTCGGAACAGCGCGGCGATCCGCGTGCCTTCGGGCATTTTCAGCTCGCGCAGGGCGGCGCCAATGCACCACTTTTCGGCGCCCAGGCGGTAGACGAACAGCTCCCACTCGCTGGTGACGTGCACTTCCAGGGCCGCGCGGGAGATAGGCGCAGGGTCCGGCGGTACGGTCACCTTGAGCAATTTGGCCACCCACGGCAGGCTCGTGCCCTGTACCAGCAGCGAGACCAGCACGATAAAGAACGCCAGGTTGAAGTAGAGCTGCGCATGGGGCAGGCCGGCCATCAGCGGGAACACCGCCAGGATGATCGGCACGGCGCCGCGCAAGCCAACCCAGGCGATAAAAGCTTTTTCGCGCCCGTGGAAAGCCTTGAACGGCAGCAGGCCGACCATCACCGACAGCGGTCGCGCAAACAGGATCATCCACAGCGCCAGGCCCAGGGCTGGCAGGGCAATCGGCAACAGATCATGGGGCGTGACCAGCAGGCCCAGCACCAGGAACATGCCGATCTGCGCCAGCCACGCCATACCGTCGAGCATATGCAAAATGCCATGACGGCTGCGCACCGGACGGTTGCCGATCACCAGGCCGCACAGGTACACGGCGAGGAAGCCGCTGCCGTGCAAGGCGTTGGTCACGGCGAAGACGAACAGGCCGCCGGCGATCACCAGGATCGGGTACAAGCCGGTGGCCAGGTTGATGCGGTTGACCATCTGCAGCATCAGCCAGCCGCCGCCCAGGCCGACGATGCCGCCGATGCCGAACTCGCGCACCAGGTGCGTCAGCAGGCTCCAATGCAGGCCGGTCTGGCCGCTGGCGAGCATGTCGATCAGGGTTACGGTGAGGAACACCGCCATCGGGTCGTTGCTGCCGGATTCGATTTCCAGGCTGGCGGTGACCCGTTCGTTCAGGCCTTTGCCGCCGAGCAGCGAGAACACCGCCGCGGCGTCCGTGGAGCCGACGATGGCGCCGATCAGCAAGCCTTGGATGATATTGAGGTCAAACAACCAGGCGGCGGCCATGCCGGTGAGGCCGGTGGTAATCAACACCCCACCGTGGCCAGCGACAACGCCGGCCAGAGTGCCACGCGGAAACTCGCCACGCGTGTGCGCAAGCCGCCGTCCAGCAGGATCACCGCCAGCGCAAGGTTGCCCACCAGGTAGGCAGTCGGGTAGTTATCGAAGATGATGCCGCCGCCATCGACGCCGGCGACCATGCCCACGGCCAGGATGATCACCAGGATCGGGATCCCCAGGCGGGACGAAAGAGAACTCACCAGAATGCTCGCACTCACCAGCAACGCGCCGATCAAGAACAGGCTGTTGATGGTCGTCGCATTCAAAGGCAGTACTCCATGAGTAAACAAGACGGGGCGCAAACTGACCATGCAGTCTGCGTGCCAGCGATTCTAACCTGTTGAATTGCTGCGCTGTCAAAAAGCTTTGCGGGTGTATATCAATCCAATGTGGGAGCTGGCTTGCCTGCGATATCGGTGTATCAGCAACAAATAGGCACGCTGACCCACCGCCATCGCAGGCAAGCCAGCTCCCACAAGGGTGCAACGTTGTCAGTTAGAGGCGGAAGCGTCCGACCATCCCGTTCAAGTCCACCGCCAAGCGCGACAACTCACTGCTCGCCGCACTCGTCTGGCTGGCCCCTGTCGCCGATTGCACCGACAGATCCCGGATATTCACCAGGTTACGGTCCACTTCCCGCGCCACCTGCGCCTGTTCTTCCGCCGCGCTGGCGATGACCAGGTTGCGCTCGTTGATCTCGACAATCGCGGTATTGATGGTGTCCAGCGAAATCCCCGCGCCTTTGGCGATATTCAATGTCGATTCTGCCCGTTCGGTGCTGTTGCGCATCGAATCCACTGCGTGCTCGGTGCCGGCCTGGATACTGCCGATCATCCGCTCGATCTCGCTGGTGGATTGCTGGGTACGATGGGCCAGGGCCCGCACTTCATCGGCCACCACGGCGAAACCACGCCCGGCTTCACCCGCACGCGCCGCTTCAATAGCGGCGTTCAAGGCCAGCAAGTTGGTCTGGTCGGCCAGGCCACGAATCACATCCAGCACTTTGCCGATATCGCGTGATTCATTCGCCAGGTCGCCAATCAAGGTCGCGGTGGCTTGCACGTCGCCGCTCATGCGCTCGATGGCGCTGACGGTTTCCTGCACCAGGTCACGCCCGTCGCCGGCGGAGGTGGTGGCATTGCGCGAAGCTTCGGAAGTGCTCACCGCGTTACGTGCGACTTCTTCCACCGCGCTGGTCATCTCGTTGACGGCGGTAGCGGCCTGTTCGATTTCGTTGTTTTGCTGGGTCAGGCCACGGGCGCTTTCGTCAGTGACGGCGTTCAGTTCTTCCGCCGCAGACGCAAGCTGGGTGGCGGAGCCGGCGATGCGTTGCAGTGTGTCGCGCAGTTTGTCCTGCATCTTGGCCATGGCCGCCAGCAGGCGCCCGGCTTCGTCGTTGCCGTCGATCTTGATCGGTCGCGTCAGGTTGCCTTCGGCAACTTCTTCGGCCGCTTCCAGGGCCTGGGCGATGGGCACGGTGATGCTGCGGGTCAGCAGCCAGGCGAACAGCACGGTCAGTGCCGTGGCGAGCGCCAACAGTCCAACCACCAGGTTGAAGGCCAAGTCATATTGGTCTTTGGCTTGTTGGTTGGTGACCAATGCCATCTGGTTGTTGATCTCCAGCAGGCGCGCCAATACCGCGTTGACCTTCTCGGAATTGCTCAGCAGTTCGGTGTTGATCAGTGTGCGCAGGTCTTCCACTTGGTTGGCCCGCGACAGGCTCTTCATACGTGCTTCGATCTGGCGGTACTGGCCGAGCAGGTTGACGTATTCGTCATAGGTGGCGCGTTCTTCGCGGGTATCGATGAGTTTTTCGTAGATGCCCTGGGCGGCGCGGATTTGCTGGTCGCGCAGTTCAAAGGTTTCCAGGGTCTTTTGCTGCACATCCGGCTCGCGGTTGGTCAGCAAACGGTAGGACAGCACGCGCAGGCGCAGGGTCAGTTGGGTGAACTCGTCGAGGGCACGAATGCTTGGCACGCTGGACAGCGTGATCTCTTCAGCGGCGCCGCGAATTTTGCTCATCTGGTTCAAGGCGAACACACCGAGAAACAACATGAGCGCGCCGATGAATGCGAAGCCTAGAAAGGCGCGCGGCGCGATATTCATATTACGAAGGGACATCTTGGAATCCTGAGGAGAAGCGCGATCCGTGCGGCCGTGATACGGGGTATGCATCGCGTATCGGCCATACGACTAAAGTCTTAAAGGGGCGTGCGCTTTTGTCGCATCTGACGAGGGGTTTGGCCGATTCAGGAACCAGATCGGCGAATTGCAGTCACTAAGGCTCGAAAGTGCGGCCCGGCCCTTAAAATTCGGGCTGCGCGCCGGGGATAACCCTGGCATCCGAGGTGAATTTTCTTTATCGTCACCGCCCTTTGAAAAAGCCCGAGAAATCAAAATGTTAGAAGCATCCCTCAGCCAACTGGAACAACTGGTCAGCGACCTGGTACAGCAGAATCAGGACCTACTGGGCAGCAACGAATCCCTCAAGGCCGAACTGGCCCGCGCCAAGGATGAGAACGACAGCCTGCAACTGAACCTGATGGAGCAGGAAGAAAAGCACGGCGCCACCGCCGCCCGTATTCAAGCGCTGGTTGAGCGTGTGAGCGCAGGTCCTGTCGGCGCATGAATGAAGGGATAAAGGTCGTTTCAATTCTCGGAGAGGATTACTCGATCAAGGCGCCAGCCGGGGAAGACAAAACCCTGATGCACGCCGTGACCATGCTCAAGGCCTCCCTGGCCACCACCAAGAAAAAAGTACCCGACGCTGATTGGGGACAAGTTACTGGTGCTGGCAGCGCTGAACCTGTGCGCCGAGCAAATCGAATTGCAGCAGGCGCATCAAGAAGAACTCGACCGTTACCAAGAGCAAGTCAGCGCCACGGTTGATGTGATTTCCAAGGCGATCGGACAGCCTTAGAACCACTCGTCCTGCATCGCGAGGCACGTATCATCGCGTGCTTCCAGAATCGCCAGTTCATGATGGCAGCCCGGTATTTCCCAGGTCAGGGAAGTAGCGGGCGGCCTGGAGCTTGCCTTTATAGAAGGCCACATCGGCCGCATTGCCCTTGGCCAAGCCCTCTTCTGCGTGAATCGCTTGTTCCAGCCAGCGCCAGCCAATCACCGTATGCCCAAACACCTTCAGGTACAGCGCCGAGTTCGCCAGGCTGCTGTTGACCTTGCCCTGGGCGAGATCCGTCAGCAGGCCGAGGGTGACGCTTTGCAGACGGTTGACCAGTTGTTCCAGGGGTTCGCGCAGCGCAGTCAGTGACGGGTATTCCTGAGCCCGCGCGCCGGTTTCGGCGATCAGTCTTATCAATTGTTTCAAGCCCGCGCCGCCGTTCTGCGCGAGCTTGCGCCCCAGCAGATCCAGGGACTGGATGCCATGGGTGCCCTCATGAATCGGGTTCAGGCGATTGTCGCGATAGTACTGTTCTACCGGGTATTCGCGGGTGTAGCCGTGGCCGCCAAGGATCTGGATTGCCAGTTCGTTGGCCTTGAGGCAGAACTCTGACGGCCAGGATTTTTACGATGGGGGTGAGCAGGTCCAGCAGTTCGTGGGCTTGCTTGCGCTCAGCTTCGGTTGCCAGGGTCGTGGTGTCATCGAACAGCCGCGCAGCGTATAGGCCGAGGTCGAAAGCGCCCTCTACGTAGGATTTTTGGGTGAGCAGCATGCGCTTGATGTCGGCGTGCTGGATGATCGAAACCGGTGCGGTCGTAGGATCCTTGCTGTCGGGCAGGCGACCTTGCGGGCGTTCGCGAGCGTATTCGAGGGAATAGAGATAGCCGGCATAGCCCAGCATCACTGCACCCATGCCCACGCCTATACGTGCTTCGTTCATCATCTGGAACATGCAGCTCAGGCCTTGGTGCGGTTTGCCCACCAGATAGCCGACACAGTTCCCGTTATCGCCGAAGTTAAGTGCTGTCGATGTAGTGCCGCGCCAGCCCATCTTGTGAAACAGCCCAGCCAGCAGCACATCGTTGCGCTCGCCAAGGCTGCCGTCATCGTTGACCAGGAACTTGGGCACGATAAACAGCGAAATGCCCTTCACCCCAGCGGGCGCGTCCGGCAACTTGGCCAACACCATGTGCACGATATTTTCCGACAAGGGGTGGTCACCGCCGGAGATGAAGATCTTGTTGCCCTTTAGTCTGTAAGTGCCGTCGGCCGATGGTTCTGCGCGTGTACGAATATCCGACAGTGACGAGCCGGCATGGGGCTCGGTCAGGGCCATGGTGCCGAAGAAACGACCGTCGATCATGGGTTGCAGGAAGCGTTTTTTCTGATCGTCGGTGCCGAAGCTTTCTATCAGGTTGGCGGCGCCCATGGTCAGGAACGGGTAGGACGTGGACGCCGCGTTCGCTGACTGGAAATGTGCGAAGCAGGCTTGGGACAGCAGCGTCGGCAACTGCATGCCGCCCGCTTCGAAACTGCGTGCCGCGTTGAGGAAACCGGCTTCAAGGAAAGCGTCCACGGCGGGTTTCACTTCCGGGATCAGGATCGCCTTACCGTTCTCAAAGCGCGGCTCGTTTTCGTCGTTCTTGCGGTTGTGGGGGCGAAGTACTTTTCCGCGATGTTGCGCGCCGTACTGATGGCGGCATCGAAGGTTTCCCGATTGTGCTCGGCAAACCGCTCGCGCTGGGTCAGGCCCTCGGCATCGAGGACTTCGTACAGCTCGAAAGCCAGATTGCGGGAACTGAGCAGCGTCTCGGACATGGCGGCTTACCTTTAGAGGAATTGGCCTGAGTCTAAGTGTGCGAATGGAGGCTGGATAGCAAGATTGATCTGGGTGATGGAGCTGTAAAACGCGGATGGGGAGAGGAACGCGGTCCAAATGTGGGAGCGGGCTTGCTCGCGAATGCAGAGTGTCAGTCACTGAATTAGTTGACTGACCCACCGCTTTCGCGAGCAAGCCCGCTCCCACGTTTCTGACCGCGTTGTGTCAGTTAACCGATAGTCATCAGGCTGGCATTACCACCCGCCGCAGCAGTGTTAACGCTCAATGCCCGCTCAATCACCAGGCGCTCCAGCGCAATCGCCGTTTCACCTTGCGACAAACCATGCACCCCAACAATCGCCCCGCCACGTTGCGCCACTTGCTGGCACACCGCACGCAACTGGTCGGAATCGCCGTGGTGCAGGACTGCATCAAACACCACCTCTTCTTTGGTCCAGTCGGCCATACGCTTGATCTTCGCCTGAATCTCTTTAGGCAGGCGTGGGAACAACGCTTTGGTCAGGTCAGTTTCCGGCCATACCGCCGAGCCGCCTACCGCCAACACAGCCGCCAGTTGAGTCAGCAGATCGCCCTCTACTTCCGCCAGGCACAACACGTGCTCGCGGGGCAGGATAGCGTAGCTGTTGCGCTCGCCGGTCGGGCCGGCCAACTGGCGGGTGACACCGCTTTGGGATTGCGCGGCGAACTGGCTGCACAGGGCGCTCAGGTCGGTGAGCTTATGGCTGTCTGCCCAGGTTTTAAGGGCGGTCAGCGGCTGGCTCATGGCATCACGCAGGCGTACATCCGGTGCGGCCAACTTGTCGTTCCGTGCGAAGGATTGCTCGATGGCATCCGTAGGACGCGTCGACAGCAGGCGGTACAGGTAAAGCGGACCACCGGCTTTCGGGCCGGTACCCGACAGGCCTTCGCCGCCGAACGGCTGCACGCCGACTACCGCGCCGACGATGTTGCGGTTCACGTAGACGTTACCGGCGTTGACGTTGTCGATCACCTTGGCGATGGTCTCGTCGATGCGGGTGTGCACGCCCAGCGTCAGGCCGTAGCCGGAAGCGTTGATCTGGCCGATAAGCTGGTCGATTTCTTTACGCTTGTAGCGCACCACGTGCAGCACCGGGCCGAAGATCTCCCGTTGCAGTTCGTCGAAGCTTTCGAGCTCGATCAGGGTTGGCATCACGAAGGTGCCGCGCTTGATTTCTTCGCCGTCGGCAATCGCCACTTGGTACACGTTGCGGCCTTTGTCGCGCATCGCCTGGATGTGCTTTTCGATGCCGGCCTTGGCTTCGGCGTCGATCACCGGGCCGATGTCCACCGACAGGCGCTCGGGGTTGCCCAGGCGGCATTCCGCCATGGCGCCCTTGAGCATTTCGATGACGCGGTCTGCCGAATCTTCCTGCAAGCACAGTACGCGCAGGGCCGAGCAGCGTTGGCCGGCACTGTCGAAGGCCGAGGACACCACGTCGATCACTACTTGTTCGGTGAGTGCCGAGGAGTCGACGATCATCGCGTTCTGGCCACCGGTTTCGGCGATCAGCGGGATCGGGCGGCCCTGGGCATCCAGGCGACCGGCGACGTTGCGTTGCAGCAGGCGCGCTACTTCGGTGGAACCGGTGAACATCACGCCTTTGACGCGATCATCGCCCACCAGGCGGGCACCGACGGTTTCGCCCTGGCCTGGCAGCAGTTGCAGCACGCCTTCCGGAATACCGGCTTCCAGCAGGATGCGCACAGCTTGGGCGGCGACCAGCGGGGTTTGTTCGGCAGGCTTGGCCAGTACCGGGTTGCCGGCGGCCAATGCAGCAGCGACTTGGCCACTGAAAATAGCCAGCGGGAAGTTCCACGGGCTGATGCACACCACTGGGCCCAACGGGCGGTGGGCGTCATTAGTGAAGTCGTTGCGTGCCTGCACAGCGTAGTAACGCAGGAAGTCCACGGCTTCCCGCACTTCGGCGATGGCGTTGGCGAAGGTCTTGCCAGCTTCGCGGGCCAGCAGGCCCATCAGCGGCTGGATCTCGCTTTCCATCAGGTCGGCAGCGCGTTCCAGGATCGCGGCGCGCTCGGCGGGCGGAGTGGCCTGCCAGATTGGGCCGGCGCTGATGGCACATTGGATGGCGTTGTCGACGTCTTGAACGGTGGCTTCTTGCACATGGCCAACTACGTCACGCAAGTCGGACGGGTTCAGCACCGGCGCTGCTGGCTGTTCGCTGGAGGCGCAACCGAGCATCGGCGCAGCTTTCCAGTTGTTGTGGGCGGTGGCCAGCAGGGCGCAGGACAGCGACGCCAGGCGGTGTTCGTTGGCCAGGTCGATGCCGGCCGAGTTGGCGCGCTCGCTGCCGTACAGGTCGCGCGGCAATGGAATGCGCGGGTGCGGCAGGCCGAAGCCGCCTTCCAGGGTGGCCATTTGCTCGATGCTGGCCACTGGATCAGCCACCAGTTCCTGAATCGAGATGGACTGGTCGGCAATGCGGTTGACGAACGAAGTGTTGGCGCCGTTTTCCAGCAGGCGACGAACCAGATAGGCCAGCAGTGTTTCATGGGTGCCAACCGGCGCGTACACACGGCACGGACGGTTCAGCTTGCCATCGGAGACCTTGCCTACAACTTGCTCGTACAGCGGCTCACCCATGCCGTGCAGGCATTGGAACTCGTACTGGCCGGGGTAATAGTTCTGACCGGCGATATGGTAGATGGCCGACAGGGTGTGGGCGTTGTGCGTGGCGAACTGCGGGTAGATGACTTCCGGTACCGACAGCAGTTTGCGTGCACAGGCGATGTAGGAAACGTCGGTGTACACCTTGCGGGTGTACACCGGGTAGCCTTCCAGGCCTTCGACCTGGGCGCGCTTGATCTCGCTGTCCCAGTACGCGCCTTTTACCAGGCGAATCATCAGGCGATGGCGGCTGCGGCGCGCCAGGTCGATGACGTAGTCGATCACATACGGGCAACGCTTCTGGTAGGCCTGGATCACGAAACCGATGCCGTTCCAGCCAGTCAGTTGCGGCTCGAAGCACAGGCGTTCGAGCAGGTCCAGCGACAGCTCCAGGCGGTCGGCTTCCTCGGCATCGATGTTCAGGCCGATGTCGTATTGCTTGGCCAGCAGGGTCAGGGACAGCAGGCGCGGGTACAGCTCATCCATCACACGCTCGTACTGCGCACGGCTGTAACGCGGGTGCAGGGCCGAGAGCTTGATGGAGATGCCTGGGCCTTCATAGATCCCACGGCCATGAGACGCCTTGCCGATGGAGTGAATGGCTTGTTCGTACGAGGCCAGGTATTTCTGCGCATCGTGTTCGGTGAGTGCGGCTTCACCGAGCATGTCATAGGAATAACGGAAGCCCTTGGCTTCGAATTTGCTCGCGTTGGCCAGGGCTTCGGCGATGGTTTCGCCGGTCACGAACTGCTCGCCCATCAGGCGCATGGCCATGTCGACGCCCTTGCGGATCATCGGCTCGCCGCTTTTGCCGATGATGCGGCTCAGGGACGAAGTCAGGCCTGCTTCGTTGTGGGTAGCGACCAGTTTGCCGGTCAGCAGCAGGCCCCAGGTGGCGGCGTTGACGAACAGCGACGGGCTGTTGCCCAGGTGCGGCTGCCAGTTTCCGGTGCTGATCTTGTCGCGGATCAGCGCGTCGCGGGTGCCCTTGTCCGGGATGCGCAGCAGCGCTTCGGCCAGGCACATCAGCGCCACGCCTTCCTGGGACGACAAGGAAAATTCTTGCAGCAGGCCTTGAACAATACCGGCGCGGCCGCCAGCACTCTTCTGGTTACGCAGTTTTTCGGCAATCGAAGCCGCCAGCTTGTTGGTGGCTTCGGCCATTAACGCCGGCAGGCGGGCCTGTTCGATCAGCATCGGTACCACTTCCGGCTCTGGGCGACGGTAAGCGGCGGTGATCGAGGCGCGCAGCACGGATTGCGGCAGGATGCTCTCGGCGAACTCCAGGAAGCACTGGTGAGCGTGGTCGGTCTGGACCTCGCCTGCGTCGTCAGCGTCCTTGGTGCTCAAGCCATTGAGTTCATTCAGGGTTGCACCACCCTCCAGTTTCTCCAGGTAATTGAAAATCGCCTGCTTGATCAGCCAGTGCGGCGTGCGATCAATGGAGGTCGCGGCCGCCTTCAGGCGTTCACGGGTCGGGTCGTCGAGTTTGACCCCAAGGGTGGTCGTAGCCATTTTCTTATCCTCATGGGTGCCACTACCGAGTGGCATCAGCTGGCGGCAAGATTAGCTTTGCCCATGAAGAGGTGCAACCGGGTGCAACCCTTTTATCCATGAAATTTTCATAGGGGTGCATGAAAAAACGAAGCCTCAGCAGAATCTGCTTTACTGTGGTGCGTTTGCTTATGAGTTCGGCTGTTCTTGCTCCGAAAAGGAGCAAAAACGCGGTGTTTTCTGCAATTCACATCAAGGTGCAACTTATTCTCAAGAAACTGGTTGCACCCTATTTGCTTTGTTGAATAGCATTCGCGCCCAAGGTGCAACCACCTCAACGAGTCGGTTCATCGGCTGACGGCTTTCCTGGGGAAACGTCAGTCATAAATGCGCGGCACGCAGTTACGTCTACCTACTTCACAGTGGGTGGCCGTCTGACAGACCGCTGCTACATAAAAACAAAGCCAGGGCGTCACTCTTATGAGCGTTAGCAATCCAACCCTGATCACGTTTGTGATCTACATCGCAGCAATGGTGCTGATCGGCTTCATGGCCTATCGCTCCACCAACAACCTTTCCGATTACATCCTCGGCGGTCGCAGCCTCGGTAGCGTGGTCACAGCCTTGTCGGCTGGTGCTTCCGACATGAGCGGCTGGTTGTTGATGGGCCTGCCAGGTGCCATCTACATGTCCGGCTTGTCGGAAAGCTGGATCGCCATCGGCCTGATCGTCGGTGCCTACCTCAACTGGCTGTTCGTGGCCGGTCGCCTGCGGGTCCAGACCGAACACAACGGCGACGCCCTGACCCTGCCGGATTACTTCTCGAGCCGTTTCGAAGATAAAAGCGGCCTGCTGCGGATCATCTCCGCCGTCGTGATCCTGGTGTTCTTCACCATCTACTGCGCTTCCGGCATTGTGGCCGGTGCCCGCCTGTTCGAAAGCACCTTCGGCATGTCCTACGAGACTGCGCTGTGGGCCGGTGCTGCGGCGACCATTGCCTACACCTTCGTTGGTGGTTTCCTGGCAGTAAGCTGGACCGATACCGTACAAGCCACCCTGATGATCTTTGCGTTGATCCTCACGCCGATCATCGTGCTGCTGGCCACCGGCGGCGTCGACACCACGTTCCTGGCCATCGAAGCCAAGAACCCCGACAACTTCAACATGCTGAAAAACACCACCTTCATCGGCATCATTTCGCTGATGGGCTGGGGCTTGGGTTACTTCGGCCAGCCGCATATCCTGGCGCGCTTCATGGCGGCGGATTCGGTGAAGTCGATTGCCAACGCGCGTCGCATCTCCATGACCTGGATGATCCTGTGCCTGGGCGGCACCGTGGCGGTGGGCTTTTTCGGTATCGCCTACTTCTCGGCGCACCCGGAAGTCGCGGGCCCTGTCAACGAGAACCACGAGCGTGTGTTCATCGAACTGGCCAAGCTGCTGTTCAACCCGTGGATCGCTGGCGTGCTGCTGTCGGCCATCCTGGCGGCGGTGATGAGCACCCTGAGCTGCCAATTGCTGGTGTGCTCCAGCGCCCTGACCGAAGACTTCTACAAGACCTTCCTGCGCAAAAACGCCTCCCAGCTTGAACTGGTGTGGGTCGGCCGCGCCATGGTGCTGGTGGTTGCCCTGATCGCCATCGCCATGGCCGCCAACCCGAACAACCGCGTGTTGGGCCTGGTGAGCTACGCCTGGGCTGGTTTCGGTGCTGCATTCGGGCCTGTGGTGCTGATCTCGGTGATCTGGAAAGGCATGACCCGTAACGGCGCACTGGCCGGCATCCTGGTGGGTGCGATCACGGTGATCGTGTGGAAACACTTCGAACTGCTGGGTCTGTACGAAATCATCCCGGGCTTTATCTTCGCCAGCCTGGCGATCTACTTCGTGAGCAAGATGGGCGCACCGACTGCGGGTATGGTCGAGCGCTTTGATGCAGCGGAGAAGGACTACAACCTCAACAAGTAATTCGTCGGGCGTTTGGCGCTCAATGAATTGAAAAAGAGGCCCGCATCCTACGGATTGCGGGCCTTTTTGTGTTTGATTTGAGCCGCTTCGAAGAAGATTCAGACGCCACGGCGTAGGGCTTTACTGATTTGTCTGGGGTGTGTTCAGCAGGGGGTAGCCGTGATGCAGAATCCCTCACCCACCCCTCGCAGAGAAAACACCGGATGTTCGCTCCTGCCAATCAAAGTGCTTTCAACCTGACCCTGGATGGGGTTGCCAGTGATCTCAAGGTCTACAGCTTCAAGGGGGCCGAGGCGCTCAGCCAGCCTTACTGCTTCGACCTTGAACTGGTCGGCGAACAGCCCGATCTTGACTTGGAAAGCCTGCTGCACCGCCCGGTGTATTTAGGCTTCGATGATCAGGATCGGGGCGTGCACGGCCTGGTTCATCGTGTGGCGCAAGGTGATTCCGGGCGGCGCCTGACGCGCTACCAGATCAGCCTTGTGCCGCAGTTGGCCTATCTGAAGCACAGCAGCCACCAGCGTATTTTTCAGCATCTGACGGTGTCGCAGATCGTTGCGCAGGTATTGGTGGGGCAGGGTATCCAGAGCGATTGCTTTGAGTTCCGCCTCAGTGGCGCTTATCCCGAGCGCGAGTATTGCGTGCAATTTGGTGAGACCGACCTGGCGTTCATTCAGCGGCTGTGTGCCGAGTTGGGGATCCACTATCACTTCCAGCACTCGACCGAGCGGCACCTGCTGGTGTTTGGGGATGACCAGACGGTGTTCGCTCAGGCGGAGCAGCCCACCCCTTACTCGCCGGGTTCCGGAATGGTTGCGGACACGCCTGCGATCAAGCGCTTTACGGTGCAACTGGAAACCCGCACGACAGCCGTGAACTTGCGCGATTACGACTTGCGCAAGCCGCGCTTGGCACTGGAAAGTACGGTGTCTGACGAGCATGTGCCACGTCTGGAAGAGCAGGGTTACCCGGGTTGTTTCAGCGACCGGGCCCATGGCAAATACCTTGCGCAGCGGGGTTGGAGCGCCATCGCAGCGATTATCGAATCGCCCATGGCAGCGGTGACGAGACGGCTTTGCTCAGTGGTCGCTTTCTTCAATTGTCGGGTCATCCTCGTGAAGACTGGAATGACTTGTGGCTGGTGACGCACATCACTCATGAGGGCCAGCAACCCCAGGTGTTGGAAGAGGCCGTGACCGAGTCCGCCGGAGGGGATTTGCGCCAGGGTTACCGCAACGAATTCCGTGCTGCACCGTGGGATGTGATTTTCCGCCCGGCCATGCCGCCACCGTCACGGCGGAGCATTGCGGGCTATCAGAATGCAGTGGTCACCGGCCCCGAAGGCAGTGAAATTCACTGTGATGAGTACGGCCGGGTCAAGGTGCAAATGGCCTGGGACCGCAACGGCGCACACAACGACCATTCCAGTTGTTGGCTGCGGGTGACGAGCGGGTGGGCCCACGACCGCTATGGCGCGGTGCTGATCCCGCGTGTCGGCATGGAAGTGTTAGTGGGCTTCGTCAACGGCGATATGGACATGCCGGTGGTGGTGGGCTGTCTGCCCAACGCGGCAACGCCCGTGCCGCTGGACCTACCGGCAGACAAGACCCGCAGTATCTTCCGCAGCCAGAGCAGCCCCGGCGGCGGTGGCTACAACGAGCTGCGTATCGAAGACCGCCAGGGTGCCGAGGAGATCTACCTGCGCGCTCAGCGGGATTGGACCCAGGAGGTGTTGCATGACCATCGGGTGAACGCCGGGCGAGCCATTCAGATGGGGGCGGGACAAAGCGTGGTGATCGACGCTGGCGCCAGCGTGACGATCCAGGCCGGAGGCCACTCGATTTCCATTTCTGCGGCCGGCATTTTCAGCAGCACACCGATCAAACTCGCCGGCGCAGCTGTGCCCTTGATGGCTGGACCGTCGCAGACGTTGCTTGCACCGTTGAGTCGCGTGCAAGTGAGTTCTTTCAAACGCAGTGCACCGTTTTGCGAAGAGTGCGAACGCTGCAGGAATGGCCAGTGCGAGATCGCCTGATCTTTTTACTTTAAAAGGACGTTATGTCGATGCTGCAACCTTTGATTGCTGGTGAACAGATCTTTGCTGTGCTGGGCGCCGCCAGTGACGCTAAGCCATTGGAGGCTTGGCAGGCGATGGCGGCCGGCGCGCCGCTGCATCCTCTGTGGGCGGGCACGGCTTACGCGGCGTGGGATGAGGTGATGCCCTATGTGGGCATCGTCGAACCGGGAAGCCCCTTCCTGGATTGGGCGCTGTCCACGCAAGCGTTGGATTGGGGTTGGCTGGCCGTCTCTTCCTGCCCGCTGGAAACCGTGGTTGGGCATCTGCAAGGCCTGACCAAGGTGTACCTGCCCGATGGCAAGCAGGTGTTCCTGCGCTTCTGGGACGGTGCGCAGTTTCTACCGATCCTTCAGCAGGCGGGTGAGGTATTGCCGGTGTTCCGGCATTACCTGATCAATGGCCAGCCGTTGAGCGTTACGAGCGGCCAAGTCACCGCCGCCAAAGCCAGCCCCTGGTGGCGAGTCCCTGCAGCGTTACTGGAGCATCTGGCCGGGCAATCCCCGCACACACTCATCGACAACCTGATGCAAGGGCTGGAAGAACAACGCCCCGACCTGCACGCTGCCTTCACGCCGACGACCTTGCAGCACAAGGTCGCCTACTTCGCGCGCAACTCGGCTATCAGCCATGAAGCGCTGGCTGATTACCTGGCCTCAGAGTTGAGTTGAACCCAACGCCTGCTGCAGGTCTTCGATCAGGTCTTCGATCGCCTCGATGCCCACTGACAGGCGGATCATTTCCGGCTTCACGCCGGCCTTGGCTTGTTCCTGCTCGTTCATCTGCCGATGGGTGGTGGATGCCGGGTGGCAGGCCAGGGACTTGGCGTCGCCGATGTTCACCAGGCGCTTGAAGATTTGTAGCGCGTCATAGAAACGCACACCGGCTTCGTAGCCGCCCTTCAAGCCGAACGACAGGATCGCTGATGGCTTGCCTTGCAGGTACTTCTGCGCCAGTTCGTGGTGCGGGTGATCCGGCAGACCGGCATAGCTGACCCACTCTACATCGGCATGGCCTTGCAGGAATTGCGCAACCTTCAAGGCGTTCTCGGTATGGCGCTCCATGCGCAGCGCCAGGGTTTCCAGGCCTTGCAGCAGCAGGAAAGCGTTCATCGGTGCCAGTGCCGCGCCGGTATTGCGCAATGGCACGGTGCGGGCGCGGGCAATGAAGGCGGCAGGGCCGAATTTTTCGGTGTAGACCACGCCGTGATAGGCAGGCTCAGGATTATTGAGGCCGGGGAATTTCTCCGGGTAATCGGTCCATGGGAAGGTGCCGCTGTCGACGATCACACCGCCCAGGGAGTTGCCGTGGCCGCCGATGTATTTGGTCACCGAATGCACCACGATATCGGCGCCGAACTGGATCGGCTTGCACAGGATCGGGGTGGCCACGGTGTTGTCCACCATCAATGGCACGCCACGGGCATGCGCAACGTTGGCCAACGCCTCCAGGTCGACGATATTGCCTGCCGGGTTGCCGATGCTTTCGCAGTACACCAGCTTGGTGTTGTCGTCGATCAATTCAGCGATGGCCTCGGCGCTGTCGTCGCGGGCAAAGCGCACGTCTACACCGAAGCTCGGCAGCAAATGGGCGAACAGGGTGTAGGTGCCACCGTAAAGCTGCGGCGTGGTGACGATATTGTCACCGGCTCGGGTGAGGGTCTGGATCGCGTAATGGATCGCTGCGCTGCCCGCCGAGACGGCAAGCGCCGCGATACCGCCTTCAAGGGCGGCTATGCGCTGCTCCAGCACGTCGTTGGTGGGGTTCATGATGCGCGTGTAGATATTGCCGGGCACGTCCAGGTTGAACAGGTCGGCACCGTGCTGGGCGTTATCGAATTCGAAGGCGACGTTCTGATAGATCGGCACGGCGACGGCTTTTGTAGTCGGGTCCGACTTGAAGCCGTGGTGCAATGCGATGGTGGCGTCTTTCATGATTGTTGTAGACCTCCCTGGATAGTGGATCGCCACAATAAATCTGCTCCAACCCCGGCATTTAGATTTTTTCAGCCTTCATCCGACATTTTCGACATAAGCACCGCCCGGCACGCCGCACTGCACCTAAGCCTGCGTAAAGGTAAACTTCGCCCCCTGCGCAGGAGCAACCATGAATTATCGTCACGCCTTTCACGCCGGCAACCACGCCGATGTCTTCAAACACCTGACCTTGACCCGCCTCATCGCCCTGATGTCGCGCAAGGAGCAGCCGTTCGCCTACCTCGACACCCACGCCGGTATCGGTCTGTACGACCTGCAGGGCGACCAGGCCAACCGCACCGGTGAATACCTGGAAGGCATCGCCCGCCTGTGGGGCGAGAACGACCTGCCGCCATTGACCGCCGACTACATGCGCGTGCTGCACGAGATGAACCCGGACGGCCAGTTGCGTTACTACCCTGGCTCGCCGGAGCTGGCGCGACGTCTCACGCGGCCTCAGGATCGTGTGCTGCTCAATGAAAAACACCCGGAAGACGGCGTGCTACTCAAGGACAACATGAAAGGTGATCGCCGCGTCAAAGTGCACCTGGGCGAAGGCTGGCATGTGCCGCGTGCCTTGCTGCCGGTGCCGGAGAAGCGCGCGCTGATGTTGATCGACCCGCCGTTCGAGAAGCTCGACGAGATGCAGCGCTGCGCCGCGTCCCTCAAAGAGGCTGTGAGCCGCATGCGTCAGACGGTCGCCGCCATCTGGTACCCGGTGAAGGACCAGTGCATGTTGCGCCGCTTCTACCAGGACTTGGCCGGCACCGGCGCGCCGAAGCTGTTGCGGGTGGAATTGCTGGTGCATCCGCTGGACACGCCGAACACATTGACCGGCTCGGGCCTGGCGATTGCCAACCCGCCATGGGGCCTGGAAGAGGAATTGCGTGAGCTGCTGCCGTGGTTGTCCAAGAAGCTTGGGCAAACCCAGGGTGGGTGGCAGATGGATTGGCTCATCGCCGAGTAATTTGCTCGACGGGAATTGGTGTAGTGAGCAGGCTTGCCCCGCGCTGGGTGGCGAAGCCGCCCTAAAGTCAGGCACCGCGGTTTTACTGAAATACCGAAGGGACCTTATTGGGGCGGCTTCGCCACCCAGCGCGGGGCAAGCCCGCTCACTACAAGCGGGTTAGATCGGGCAGGTCACGCCCGTGCCGCCGATACCGCAGTAGCCCTGCGGATTCTTCGCCAGGTACTGCTGGTGGTACGCCTCGGCGAAGAATACCGTTGGCGCTTGATCGATTTCCGTTGTGATCGTGCCCAGGCCCGCCTTGGTCAACTCGCCCTGATAGGCATCGGCACTGGCCTGCGCCGCGGCCAATTGCTCCGGCGTGGTTGCATAGATTACCGAACGGTACTGGCTGCCGATGTCATTGCCCTGGCGCATGCCCTGGGTTGGGTTGTGCAGTTCCCAGAACATTTTCAGCAGGTCTTCGTATTTCACCTTGGCTTGGTCGTACACCACCAGCACCACTTCGCTGTGGCCGGTCAGGCCCGAACAGACTTCTTCATAGGTCGGGTTCGGCGTGAAGCCGCCGGCGTAGCCGACCACGGTGCTGACCACGCCATCACGCTGCCAGAATTTGCGCTCGGCGCCCCAGAAGCAACCCAGGCCAAAGATCGCAAAGCCGACGTCATCGAGGAAGGGGCCCAGCAGCGGGTTGCCGTTGACGAAGTGAGTCTCCGGCAGCGCCATCGGGGTTTCACGGCCAGGCAAAGCTTGTTCTTGAGTAGGCGGCACGTTTTTGTTCACCAGAATTTCCGAGCGCAAGACCATGATCAGTCCTCTCGTCAGGTTGAGTTAGCGGTAAAGATTCAGACAGCCAGTGTGCCCGAGTGTTACAGCGCTGTCAGGCGATTGGCCCGCGCGGATAACGTTTGAGCATCGCCAGCAGCTCTGCTCCGGGGATTGGCCGGTCAAACAGGTAACCCTGGCCCACATCGCAACGGTGCCGGCGCAGGAACGCCAGTTGCTCGGCGGTCTCAATGCCTTCGGCGACCACCTTGAGCTTGAGGTTGTGAGCCATCGCGATCACCGCCGAGGTGATTTCCATGTCGTCCTGGTTATCCGGGATTTCGTGGATAAAGCTGCGATCGATCTTAATGATGTCGATGGGGAATTTTTTCAAGTAGCTCAGCGACGAGTAGCCGGTGCCGAAGTCGTCCATGGCCAGGGTCAGGCCAAAGCTTTTCAGTTGATCCAGTTGCAGGCGGGTGTCTTCGGTGGCTTCCAGCAGCAAGCCCTCGGTCAGCTCCAGTTCCAGCAGGTTGGCCGGTAGGTCTTCTTCCTTGAGGATGGTGGCAATCGAGGCCACCAGGTCCGGGTCGGAGAACTGCTTGGGTGACAAGTTGATCGCCACCTGTAGGTTGCCCATGCCGCCGGCGCTCAATTGCTTGCTCATGCGGCACGCCTGGCGTGCGATCCACTTGCCGATGGGGATGATCAGTCCGGTCTCTTCAGCCACGCTGATGAACTGGTCGGGACGGATCATGCCCTTTTCCGGTGGTTCCAGCGCAACAGCGCTTCCATGCCCAGCAGGCGACCGCTGCGCAGGCACAGCTTGGGCTGGTAGAACACGTCCAGCTCATTTTGGGTGAGGGCGCGGCGCAGGTTGTTTTCCACGAACAGCTTGTAGCTGGCTTCGGCGTTCAGCGCTTCGGTAAACACCTGTACTTGGTGTTTGCCGTTGGCCTTGGCCTTGTGCAGCGCCAAACCGGCGTTGCGCATCAGCGTCTGCGGGTCACGCCCATGCAGTGGCGCACAGGCCAGGCCGACCGAGCCGGTGACGCTGATCAATTGGTTGTCGACGAACATCGGCTTGTCGAGGGTCGCCAACAGCTGGCTGGCGACCTGTTGGCCGCTTTCCAGGTCGGTGTCGTCGAGCAGCACCGCAAATTCGTTACTGGCAAACCGTGCCAGGCTGCCGCCGGCACTCAAGCTGTTGCGCAGGCGCCGAGCCAGGCTGATGAGCAGCTTGTCGCCGGTCTGGTGGCCGAGGCTGTCGTTGATCCGCTTGAAGTTGTCGATGTCCACCAGCAGCAGGCTGATCGGGCTGTCGCTGTCGCGGGCAAAGCGTTCGTCGAGGTTGCGGATGAACGCCGGACGGTTGCCCAGGTTGGTCAGGTTGTCGGTGTACGCCAAACGCTCGATGCGTTGCTGAGCCAGTTTGGTCTGGGTGATGTCTTCGTAGATACCGATGTAGTGGGTCAACTCGCGGTTGTCGCCATACACCTTGAAATCGACAGCTGGCCCCAGTAGGGTTCCAGGTTCTTGCGGCGACTCTTGAATTCACCCTGCCAGCTGTTGCTCTTGGCCAGGCTCGATGGCGCATCGAACAGCAACTCGCTGAGGTTCTCCAGTGCCGGTAGTTGGGCCAGGCGATGGCCGTGGACTTCCTCGGCGCTGTACTGGGTGATCGCGGTAAAGCTGGGGTTGACGTACTCCACCACGCCGTCGCAATTGACCAGCAGAAAGGCGTTGGCACTTTGCTCCACGGCACGTTGGAACAGGTGCAGTGCGCTGGTCGCCGTGCGGCGGTTGTGGTTGTTGATGACCTGCGAAAACTGGTCCGCCAGTTCACCGGCAAAGGCGATCTCGTCAGCCTGCCATGCCCGTGAGCTGCCGCCCTGTTCCAGGCACAGTACGCCCACTACCTGGCCATCGACGCGGATGCTGGCGTCGAGCATGGCGTGGATGTCTTTGGCGCGCAGGTTGTCGGCCATTTCCCGGGTGCGCGGGTCGCGCATGGCGTTGGTGGCGTCGATGGCCCGACTGCTGTGCAAGGCTTCCAGGTAGTCCGGGAAGCAACTGGCATCGATGGGCTCGGGCAAGTGGTGCTGCTGGTCGTCGCGGTGGTAGGCCGAGATCGGCACCAGGCGCTGGCCTTCGAGGTTCCAGATGCTGGCGCAGTCGATCTGGTAGATATCGCACGCGCTACGGGTGATCAGCTCGGCGGCTTCTTGCAGCGAGTTGTGGGTGGTGTAGCGCTGGCGGGCCAGCAGCAGGATCAGCTCTTGCTGGGCGCGCACCCGTTCCAGGTGCTGCAGCTGTTCCTGTTGTGCGCGCTGGTTGAGCTCCAGGGCGATCTGCAGGCGGCTGTTCTGGCTCTCCAGGTCCGCCGTCGGGGCGGGTGCGGGAATTTCGCTGAACAGGCCGTCGACCACCATGAGGTAGCCGCGCAGCAGGTGACGATTGTGTTGTTTGTAGGCTTCGCCCATTTCCAGCAGGCTCAGCGGGCCGTCGCTGGTGTGCAGGGTGTAGCGCACCAGGTAGTGAGGGCTCTGCGTCAGTTGCTGCTGGATGGTGTCGTGCAATTGATAGCGCGCCTGAGGCTCCATCAGGCTAGCGTAGGGAGTGCCGAGCAGGGCACACAGCTCGACCGCCGGCAGGCCGAATTGGCGCTCGCAATTGGGGTCGAGGTAGAGCAGGGCCCAGCTCGCCTCATTAAGCCGCTCGAAACGCAGCATACCGAGGCGCGAAGGCACCGGTAATTGCGTCACTACCTCGGCCGCCATACGGGCGACATCGGGTTGGCTTTTCATGGGGGGAACTCACTTGAAATAACGCGCACGGCGCCGGGCTCACGCCCTCTTTTCTGTTGCCTGCGGCAAGGTTGCATCATGCGGCGCGGGCTGACAAGAGAGGATGAAGGCTAAGTGCTATAAGGGTGTTATCGGCCGCGCGAGGGATTTCTGCAGTCGAGGTGATGGAAGGTGTACAAACCTGTTTTACCTGTCCAATTTCCTGTCCGAAAAGCGCGCAAAAAAGCCCCGCCAAGTGGCGGGGTTGAGGTACGAGCGTGGCGCTCGGAAATCGGTGCAACAGGGCCGCCTCGGTGAAAAGGCGGCCCGTGAGACTCTACAGCAAGATGGTGCGGATGTCGTTCAGCAGTTGGCTCAGACGCTGCGTGAAGCGTGCAGCAGCAGCGCCGTTGATCACACGGTGATCGTAGGACAACGACAGCGGCAGCATCAGCTTCGGCTGGAACGCTTTACCGTCCCACACTGGCTGGATAGTGGCCTTGGACACACCCAGGATCGCCACTTCCGGCGCGTTGACGATTGGCGTGAAGCCAGTGCCGCCAATGTGACCGAGGCTGGAGATGGTGAAGCACGCGCCCTGCATGTCGTCCGGGGTGAGCTTCTTGTCGCGGGCCTTGGCAGCCAGCGCAGCGGCTTCGGCAGCCAGTTGCAGCAGGCTCTTCTGGTCGACGTTCTTGATGACCGGTACCAGCAGGCCGTCAGGGGTGTCTACCGCGAAGCCGACGTTCACGTACTTCTTGCGAATGATCGCCTTGCCGCTGGGTGCCAGCGAACTGTTGAAGTCCGGCAGTTCCTTGAGCAGGTGAGCACAGGCTTTAAGCAGCAGTGGCAGCACGGTCAGTTTCACGCCGGCTTTCTCGGCCACGGCTTTCTGCGCAACGCGGAAAGCTTCCAGGTCGGTGATGTCGGCCTGGTCGAACTGGGTCACGTGCGGGATGTTCAGCCAGCTGGCGTGCAGACCTGCCGCGCCGATTTGCATCAGGCGGGTCATCGGCACTTCTTCGGTCTCGCCGAAGCGGCTGAAGTCCACGGTGCGGATCGGCGGAATGCCCGAACCACCGGTAGCGCCGCCGGCAGCCGGAGCTTCCTTGGCCTTCTGCATCATGTTCTTGACGTAAACCTGCACGTCTTCCTTCAGCACACGGCCGTGAGGACCGCTGGCTGCGACGGCGCTCAGCTCAACGCCGAACTCACGGGCCAACTGACGCACGGCAGGGCCGGCATGAACCTTGGCACCGCTTGGCGCTGGTGCGGCAGCAGCAGGGGCCGGAGCGGCCTCAGCTTTAGCAGCAGGCGCAGGAGCGGCAGCAGGAGCAGCTTCAGCCTTGGCAGCCGGAGCAGCAGCCGGAGCTTGCGCAGCAGCAGGCGCAGCGGCTTGTACTTTCAGCTTGAGGATGAAATCGCCAGTGCCGACTTCGTCTTCCAGCTTGACCGCGATGCTTTCCACCACGCCGGCAGCCGGCGAAGGGATTTCCATGGAGGCCTTGTCGGACTCCAGGGTGATCAGCGACTGGTCGGCTTCGACGGTGTCGCCGACTTTAACCAGCAGCTCGATGATCTTGGCCTTGCCCGACGAGCCGATGTCCGGGACGTGAATGTCCTGAACAGAGGCCGCAGCAGGAGCAGCAGCCGGGGCCGCAGGGGCCTCGGCTGGCTTCTCGGCAGCAGCGGGTGCAGCAGCGGCAGCCGGAGCAGCCGCTGGCGCAGGGGCCGCATCAGCGGCACCTTCGATTTCCAGTTCCAGCAGTTCGTCGCCTTCTTTCAGGCGGTCGCCCAGCTTCACTTTCAGGCTCTTGACCACGCCGGCCTTGGGAGCAGGAATTTCCATGCTCGCCTTGTCCGATTCCAGGGTCAGGATGCTCTGGTCGGCTTCGACTTTGTCGCCGACCTTCACAAACAGCTCGATTACTTCACCTTCACCGCTGCCGATGTCAGGTACGCGAATGAGTTCGCTCACAAAAAATCTCCTCAGCAGTCCAGTGGGTTGCGTTTTTCCGGGTTGATCCCGAACTTGACGATAGCGTCTGCTACCACCTTAGGTTCGATCTCACCACGGTCAGCCAAGGCTTCCAGGGCTGCCAACACCACGAAGTGACGGTCGACTTCGAAGAAGTGACGCAGCTTCTTGCGGCTGTCACTGCGGCCAAAACCGTCGGTGCCCAGGACTTTGAATTCCTTGGACGGGACCCACTGGCGAATTTGTTCGGCGAACAGCTTCATGTAGTCGGTAGAGGCAATGACTGGACCCTTACGGCCGGCCAGGCACTCTTCGACGTAGCTCTTCGCTGGTTTCTGACCAGGCTTGAGGCGGTTGCTGCGCTCTACGGCCAGGCCGTCGCGACGCAGTTCGTTGAAGCTGGTGACGCTCCACACGTCGGCGCCGACGTTGAACTCTTCACGCAGGATCTTCGCCGCTTCACGCACTTCGCGCAGGATGGTGCCGGAGCCCATCAGCTGTACGTGGTGCGCTGCTTCCTTGGTGTCTTCTTCGAGCAGGTACATGCCCTTGATGATGCCTTCTTCCACACCGGCCGGCATGGCTGGCTGCTGGTAGGACTCGTTCATCACGGTGATGTAGTAGAAAACGTCCTGCTGCTCTTCGGTCATCTTCTTCATGCCGTCCTGGATGATCACCGCCAGCTCATAGCCGTAGGTTGGATCAAAGGTGCGGCAGTTCGGGATGGTGGCAGCCAGGATGTGGCTGTGACCGTCTTCGTGTTGCAGGCCTTCGCCGTTCAGCGTGGTACGACCAGCGGTACCGCCGATCAGGAAGCCACGGGTACGGCTGTCGCCTGCTGCCCAAGCCAGGTCGCCAATACGCTGGAAGCCGAACATCGAGTAGAAGATGTAGAACGGCAGCATCGGCTGGTTGTGGCTGGAGTACGAAGTACCGGCAGCGATGAAGGAGCTCATGGCGCCCGCTTCGTTGATGCCTTCTTCGAGGATCTGGCCCTTCTTGTCTTCCTTGTAGAACATCACCTGGTCTTTATCGACTGGCTCGTAGAGCTGGCCGACGGAGGAGTAGATGCCCAACTGACGGAACATGCCTTCCATACCGAAGGTACGGGCTTCGTCCGGGATGATCGGGACGATGCGCGGGCCGATGTCCTTGTCCTTGACCAGCTGCGCCAGGATGCGCACGAAAGCCATGGTGGTGGAGATTTCACGGTCGCCCGAACCGTCCAGGATTGCCTTGAGCGTGCTCAGGTCCGGGGTCGGTACGGCAAAGCTGTTGGCGCGGCGCTGTGGCACGAAACCGCCCAGTGCAGTGCGACGCTCGCTGAGGTAGCGGGCTTCGGCGCTGTTTGGCTCTGGCTTGAAGAACGGCAGGTCTTCCAGCTCTTCGTCCTTGACCGGGATGTCGAAGCGGTCGCGGAACAACTTCAGGCTGTCGACATCGACTTTCTTGGTGTTGTGCGCAGTGTTCTTCGCTTCGCCGGCACCGGTGCCATAACCCTTGATGGTCTTGGCCAGGATTACGGTCGGTTGTTCTTTGTGGTTGACCGCTTCGTGGTACGCCGCGTAGACCTTGTACGGGTCGTGGCCGCCACGGTTGAGTTTCCAGATCTCGTCGTCGGACAGGTCTGCAACCATCGCCTTGAGTTCAGGCGTGTTGAAGAAGTGTTCACGTACGAACGCGCCGTCTTTGGCTTTGTAGTTCTGGTACTCGCCGTCGATGACTTCGTCCATGCGACGTTGCAGGATACCGTCGACGTCCTTGGCCAGCAGTGGGTCCCAGAAACGGCCCCAGATGACTTTGGTCACGTTCCACTGAGCACCGCGGAACACGCCTTCGAGTTCCTGGATGATCTTGCCGTTGCCGCGAACCGGGCCGTCGAGGCGCTGCAGGTTGCAGTTGATGACGAAGATCAGGTTGTCCAGCTTCTCGCGGCCAGCCAGGGAAATGGCGCCCAGGGATTCCGGCTCGTCACACTCGCCGTCGCCCAGGAAGCACCAGACTTTCTGCTTGCCTTCAGGGATGAAGCCACGCGCTTCCAGGTACTTCATGAAGCGTGCCTGGTAGATCGCCTGGATCGGGCCCAGACCCATGGAAACGGTCGGGAACTGCCAGAAGTCAGGCATCAGCCAAGGGTGCGGGTAGGACGACAGGCCCTGACCGTCGACTTCCTGGCGGAAGTTGTTCATTTGTTCTTCGCTGATGCGGCCTTCCATGAACGCACGGGCGTAGACGCCTGGCGAGGTGTGACCCTGGAAGTAGATCAGGTCGCCGCCGTGTTCGTCGGTCGGGGCCTGGAAGAAGTAGTTGAAGCCGATGTCATACAGGGTTGCGCTGGATGCGAAGCTGGAGATGTGACCGCCCAGGTCCGAATCTTTCAAGTTCGTGCGCATTACCATCGCCATGGCGTTCCAACGTACCAGCGAGCGAATGCGGCGTTCCATGAACAGGTCGCCAGGCATGCGTGCTTCGTGGGTAACGGGGATGGTGTTGCGGTATGGCGTGGTGATGGCGTAGGGCAGTTGCGAACCGCTGCGGGTTGCGAGTTCACCCATACGGGTCATCAGGTAGTGAGCACGGTCTTCGCCTTCTTTGTCGAGAACCGATTCCAGGGCGTCCAGCCATTCCTGGGTTTCGACGGGATCGAGGTCTTGCATGGCTTGCTCCAGGGCGGAAAGGCTACCAGAATCGGTTGCCTGAAGTTTGCGACTGGCCTTGTGGGCAGACGACATAAATTCTTGGATGGCCGAAGGTTGCTTCGGCGTCCTGTAGTTTTACCACAAATCGTCGGCCATTTCAGCCTTTCGAATGTATATACGAGTAGTAAACTACACAAGACCGAGCGTATGGCTCGATCTGGCTGGTGAGCATAATCGTTATTGTTGATCTTTTGCGAACAAGAAAAGGTGAAAGCTTGATGTTGGCTGCCAAAATGAAATTAATTTCAGCTATTTCTAACCTTTGTTCGACAGTCCTTCACCGAGCGTGGTTCTTGCGTTCACAACAAGTCGCCAATTACACGCCGATCAAGGATAGACCATGAGCCTTCCAACACTGGCCGAACTGCCGGCCATTCTCGTTAAAAGCCCAGCGGGCCGAGCAGTCATTTCGTGACGCAGTGGCCGCGCTGGACGACGATCATGGACTTTTCTACCTGGACGCCGCAACGCTGGGCCGATTTCGCCCACGTATGCGCCGCCAGTGACTTCGTCATTGAACAGAGTGTTCGTGACCCTTTGATGTTGCTGGAGCTGGTGGCCTGGGGCGAGCTGGACCGAGGTTTTGCCCCGGCGAGCTGTGCGGGCAAATTGCCGGCGCTGTGCAACAAGCCGAAACGGAAGATGAGTTGGGCCGCGTGCTGCGCCGCCAGCGCACGCGCCAACAGGTGCGCATCATCTGGCGTGACCTGACGCGCCAGGCCGACCTGGTGCAAACCTGTCGCGACCTCTCCGATATGGCCGACGCCAGCATCGACCAGGCCTATCAATGGTTGTACCAGCGCCACTGCGTGCAGTTCGGCACGCCTACCGGTCGGCGTAGCGGTGAGCCGCAGCACATGGTCATCCTGGGCATGGGCAAGCTCGGCGCGGTCGAGTTGAACCTGTCATCGGATATCGACCTGATCTTCGCCTACCCCGAGGGCGGCGAAACCGTGGGCGTGAAGCGCTCCCTGGACAACCAGGAGTTTTTTATCCGTCTTGGTCAAAAACTGATCAAGGCCCTCGACCCGATGACCGTCGATGGTTTTGTGTTCCGGGTCGATATGCGCCTGCGTCCCTACGGTTCGGCCGGTGCACTGGTGCTCAGTTTCAACGCGCTGGAGCAGTACTACCAGGACCAGGGCCGTGATTGGGAACGCTACGCCATGATCAAGGCGCGGGTGGTGGCGGGTGATCAGGTGGCCGGCGCGCAGTTGCTCGACATGTTGCGACCGTTTGTTTACCGGCGTTACTTGGACTTCTCCGCCATTGAAGCGCTGCGCACCATGAAGCAGTTGATCCAGCAGGAAGTGCGGCGCAAAGGCATGGCCGACAACATCAAGCTGGGCTCAGGCGGCATTCGTGAAGTGGAGTTTATTGCCCAGGCCTTCCAACTGATCCACGGCGGCCGCGACCTCAGCCTGCAACAACGCCCGCTGCTCAAGGTGCTCGGCACCCTGGAAGGTCAGGGTTATCTGCCGCCGGCAGTGATCGCTGAACTGCGCGATGGCTATGAATTCCTGCGTTACACCGAGCACGCCATCCAGGCGATTGCCGACCGCCAGACCCAGATGCTCCCGGACAGTCCGGAAGACCAGGCGCGCATTGCCTTTATGCTGGGCTTTGACGATTGGGCTGCGTTCCACGAACGACTGATGTACTGGCGTGGCCGAGTGGACTGGCATTTCCGCCAAGTCATCGCCGACCCGGATGAAGAGGAAGGCGAGGAAAGCGAGCTGGTGGTAGGCGGTGAGTGGCTGCCGTTGTGGGAAGAATCCCAAGATGAAGAGGCCGCTTGCCGCCAACTGGCCGAAGGCGGCTTTACCGATGCCACCAAGGCCCTCAAGGCCCTGGCCGGTCTGCGCAACAGCCCGCAATTGCGCGCCATGCAGCGCCTCGGGCGTGAGCGCCTGGATGCGTTCATTCCGCGCCTGCTGGCCCAGGCTGTCGAGCACGCCAACCCAGACTTGGTGCTGGAACGCGTATTGCCGTTGGTGGAAGCCGTGGCCCGACGTTCCGCCTACCTCGTCCTGCTCACGGAAAACCCCGACGCCCTGCGCCGACTGCTAACCCTGTGCGCCGCCAGCCCGTGGATCGCCGAGCAGATCACCCGCTTCCCGCTGCTGCTGGACGAATTGCTCAACGAGGGTCGCCTATTCAAGCCGCCACTGGCGCCGGAGTTGGCCGCCGAGTTGCGCGAACGCCTTACGCGCATCCCTGAGGATGACCTTGAGCAGCAAATGGAAGCCCTGCGTCACTTCAAGCTGGCCCATCGCCTGCGCGTGGCCGCTTCGGAAATCGCCGGCAGCCTGCCGCTGATGAAGGTCAGCGACTACCTGACCTGGCTCGCCGAAGCCATCCTCGAACAAGTGCTGGCCCTGGCCTGGCGTCAGACCGTGGCGCGCCATGGCTCGCCGCAACGGTTGGACGGCACCTTGTGCGACCCTGGGTTCATCATTGTCGGTTACGGGAAAGTCGGCGGCATCGAATTGGGGCATGGTTCGGACCTGGACCTGGTGTTTATCCACGATGGCGACCCGCAAGCCGAAACCGATGGCGCCAAGCCGATTGACGGTGCGCAGTTCTTCACGCGCCTGGGCCAGCGGATCATTCACTTGCTGACCACCCAGACCAACTCCGGCCAATTGTATGAAGTGGACATGCGCCTGCGTCCTTCCGGTGCTTCCGGGCTTTTGGTCAGCTCGCTGGGGGCGTTTGATCGCTATCAACAAAATGAAGCCTGGACCTGGGAGCATCAGGCCCTGATTCGCGCGCGGGTGCTGGTGGGGAGCCAGGATGTGGGCCATGCGTTCGAGCAGGTGCGGGCAAAAGTGTTGGGGCGTGGGCGCGACCTGGCCAAGCTGCGCCAAGAGGTCAGCGAGATGCGCGCCAAGATGCGCGATAACCTGGGCACCAAGACCACGGCGGCCGGCACCGGCGCCAATGCCTTCGAGGCCACGGCGGCGTTCGACCTCAAGCAGGACGCCGGAGGTATCGTCGATATTGAATTTATGGTGCAATACGCGGCTTTGGCGTGGTCTGCGCAACATCCATCGTTGCTGCGCTACACCGACAATATCCGCATTCTGGAAGGCCTGGAGCAGGTGGGCTTGATGCCCGCCGCCGATGCCCATCTGCTGCGCGAGGTGTATAAGGCCTACCGTTCCGCCGCGCACCGCCAGGCCTTGCAAAACGAGGCCGGTACGGTGGCCGGGGATCAGTTCGCCGACGAACGGCGCCAGGTGATGCGAATCTGGCAGGAGCTGGGGTTGAGCTGAAACACTATTAGGGCGGGGAGGCATAAGCCTCCCCGCATCGTTTGTGGAAACTACATGAATATTCTGATCGTTGGGCCCAGTTGGGTCGGTGACATGGTGATGGCGCAGACACTGTTCCAGTGCCTGAAACAGCGTCATCCCGACTGCCAGATCGACGTGCTCGCCCCTGAGTGGAGCCGCCCGATCCTTGAGCGTATGCCGCAAGTGCGCGCGGCCTTGAGCTTTCCGCTCGGCCACGGTGCCCTTGAGCTTGCTACGCGTCGTCGCATCGGCAAATCCCTGGGCGGCCAGTACGACCAAGCAATACTGCTGCCCAACTCGCTGAAATCCGCGCTGGTGCCGTACTTTGCCGGCATCCCCAAGCGCACCGGCTGGCGCGGCGAGTTTCGCTACGTGCTGCTTAACGATGTGCGCACGTTGGACAAGGCCCGCTACCCACTGATGATCGAGCGCTTCATGGCCCTGGCCTACGCGCCGGGGGCCGAGTTGCCGCAGCCGTACCCGCGCCCGAGTTTGCAGATCGACCCGGTGAGCCGCGACGCGGCGTTGGCCAAGTTCGGCCTGACCCTGGATCGTCCGGTATTGGCGCTGTGCCCGGGCGCCGAGTTTGGCGAGTCCAAACGCTGGCCGTCGGAGCATTACGCAAAAGTTGCCGAGGCCAAGATCCGCGAAGGTTGGCAGGTGTGGCTGTTCGGTTCGAAAAAAGACCACCCGGTCGGTGAAGACATTCGCCAGCGCCTGATCCCAGGCCTGCGCGAGGAAGCCGTCAACCTGAGTGGCGATACATCCCTCGCCGAAGCGATCGACCTGCTGTCCTGTGCCGATTCGGTGGTGTCCAACGATTCCGGCCTGATGCACGTAGCCGCTGCGCTGAACCGCCCTCTGGTGGCGGTGTATGGCTCTACTTCACCAGGCTTCACGCCGCCACTGGCCGACAAGGTTGAAGTGGTGCGCCTGGGGCTGGAGTGCAGCCCGTGTTTCGAGCGCACCTGCCGTTTCGGCCACTACAACTGCATGCGCCAGTTGCTGCCGCAGCCGGTGAACGAAGCCTTGCAGCGGTTGTAAGGTCCTGCGGACGAGGTCCGATAGTTTGCGCGTTCTGGTAATCAAGACCTCATCCCTGGGCGACGTGATCCACGCCTTGCCGGCATTGACCGACGCGGCGCGGGCGATCCCCGGCATTCGATTCGACTGGGTGGTGGAAGAAGGCTTTGCCGAAATCCCGACCTGGCACCCGGCGGTCGATAAGGTGATCCCGGTAGCGATTCGTCGCTGGCGCAAAAATATCTGGCAGACCATCAAGAGCGGCGAATGGCGGCGCTTCAAGCAGCAAGTCCAATCGACCAAATATGATCTGGTGATCGATGCCCAGGGCCTGTTCAAGAGCGCCTGGCTGACTCGCTACGTGCGTGCCCCGGTGGCCGGCTTTGACAAAAACTCCGCCCGTGAACCCATCGCCGCGCGTTTCTACTCGCGCCGCTTGGCCGTGGCCCGTGGGCAGCACGCGGTGGAGCGTCTGCGCCAATTGTTCGCGGTGGCCCTTGGCTATGACCTGCCCAAGGCCTTGGGCGATTACGGTCTGAGTGTCGACAAACTGATCGGTCTACCGCCGAAAAAGCCTTTCGTTTTGCTATTGCACGGCACCACCTGGGACACCAAGCACTGGCCCGAAGCCTACTGGCGCGAGCTGGCCGAGCGCATGGGCCGCCTGGGCGTGGACGTGAAATTGCCCTGGGGTAATGCCGTCGAAAAAGCCCGTGCCGAGCGCCTGGCCCAAGGCCTGAAAAACGCCGAAGTGCTGCCCAAGTTGAACCTGGCCGGTGTGGCTCGCGTATTGGCCGGTGCGCGTGCCTGCGTGGCGGTGGACACCGGTCTCGGTCACCTCGCCGCCGCGCTTGATGTGCCGACTATCTCGCTGTTTGGCCCAACCAACCCTGGTCTCACGGGCGCCTATGGCAAGGGCCAGATCCACCTGGCGAGCGACTTCGCCTGCGCACCGTGCCTGCAAAAGCAATGTACCTATCAACCGACGGCCGACGACCTGCGTCGGTTCGACATCAAGCGCGAGTCGCCCCTGTGCTTCACGCGCTTGAACCCTGAGCGTGTGGCAAGCCGACTGAGCACGTTGTTACTGGCTGAGGAGCTGCACTGATGCAACTGGCTTTTGTTCTGTACAAATACTTCCCCTTCGGCGGCTTGCAGCGCGACTTCATGCGCATCGCCCTGGAGTGCCAGCAGCGCGGCCATCAGATTCGTGTCTACACGCTGATCTGGGAAGGTGACATTCCGCCCGGTTTCGAAGTGTTGGTGGCGCCGGTCAAGGCGTTCTTCAATCATCGGCGCAATGAAAAACTCAGCGCCTGGATGGAGGCCGACCTGGCCAAACGCCCGGTGGACCGCTTGATCGGCTTCAACAAAATGCCCGGCCTGGACGTGTATTACGCCGCCGATGGCTGCTTTGAAGACAAGGCGCAAAACCTGCGCCACGGTCTGTACCGTTATTTTGGTCGCTACAAACACTTTGCCGACTATGAGCGCGCGGTGTTCGCCAAGGACGCCAAGACCGAAGTCTTGATGATTTCCGAAGTGCAGCAGCCGCTGTTCATCAAGCATTACGACACGCCGCTCGAACGTTTCCACCTGCTGCCGCCGGGCATTGCTCAGGACCGCCGCGCGCCGCCGAATGCGGCTGAGATTCGCGAAGGGTTCCGCAAGGAATTCAACTTGGGCGACGACGACTTGTTGCTGGTGCAAATCGGCTCGGGCTTCAAGACCAAGGGCGTCGACCGCAGCCTCAAGGCCGTGGCCGCGTTGCCGGCGGAGCTGAAAAAACGCACGCGCCTGTTTGTAATCGGCCAGGACGACCCCAAAGTATTCCAGCTGCAAAGCGCCGCGCTGGGCCTGGGGGATAACGTGCAGTTCCTCAAGGGGCGTAGCGATATCCCGCGATTCCTGTTGGGCGCCGACCTATTGATCCATCCGGCGTACAACGAAAACACCGGCACTGTGCTGCTTGAAGCCCTGGTGGCCGGGTTGCCGGTGCTGGTCTCGGCCGTGTGTGGTTATGCCCACTACATCGCCGAAGCCGATTGCGGCCTGGTGCTGGACGAGCCGTTCGAGCAGAACCAGCTCAACCAGTACCTGACACAGATGCTCACCGACACTGCACAGCGCGCGGCCTGGGGCCGCAATGGGTTGGCCTTCGCCGAGACGGCCGACCTCTACAGCATGCCGCAGCACGCTGCGGATGTGATTTCTGGCGGAGCCAAAACGATGAAGTTGATTCTTGCCGAACCGTTCAAGACGTTATGGGCTGGGCTTGATGCCTTTGCCGAAGTCGAGAAACTGCAAGGCGAAGTATTCCGTGAGCTGGCGGCGCGCCGCACCTTGCGTACCGTGGTGGATGGGCGTCCGTATTTCGTGAAGATCCACCGTGGCATTGGCTGGGGAGAGATCTTCAAGAACCTGATCACCGCCAAGCTGCCGGTGCTGGGCGCAGGCCTTGAGTGGGCGGCGATCCATCGCCTGCAGGATCTCGGCGTGCCTACCATGACCGGCGTAGCCTTCGGCGAAAAGGGCAGCAACCCGGCAGACCAGCATTCGTTCATCATCACCGAAGAGCTGGCGCCGACCGTCAGCCTTGAAGACCTGACAGTCAACTGGGTGGCCGAACCGCCAACCCCTGCGTTGCGCCATGCCCTGACTGCCGAGTTGGCGCGCATGGTCGGCGACATGCACCGTGGCGGCGTAAATCATCGCGACTGCTACCTGTGCCACTTCCTGCTGGACACCGCGCAGCCCATCGACGCGAAAAACATCAAGCTGTCGGTGATCGACCTGCATCGCGCCCAACTGCGTGCCCATTTGCCGCTGCGCTGGCGCGACAAGGACCTCTCCGCGCTGTACTACTCGGCGTTGGACATTGGCCTGACTCGTCGTGACAAGCTGCGCTTCCTCAAGGGTTACTTCCGTCAGCCGCTGCGCCAGATCCTGGCGGAGCAATCGGCGTCGTTGAGCCTGTTGCAGCGCAAGGCCGACAAGCTTTACGCGCGCAAGCAGCGCTTGGGGGATGCGATCTGATGGCGGGTTGGAACCTGGAACCTGCCTACGCCAACCTGGCGGATGACTTTGGCAGCCTTGAAGCGGTATTCGCCCTGCAAGGCGAACGCCTGACTCGTGACCCGTTGTCGGAAGTGATCCGGGTTGAACGCGGTGGGGTCAATTATTACGTCAAGCGCTACACCGGTGCCGGCAAGGGTCTGCGGCGCTACCTGGGCAAGCCGCGAGTGAAGTCCGAATGGCAGAACCTCAAGCGCTTCGCCAAGTGGGGTATTCCCACCGCTGACGTGGTTGCATGGGGCTGGAGCGCAATGGCCTGGCCTATGACCGTGGCGCGATGATCACTCGTGAGTTGCCCAGGACCGAAGACCTGTCGGTGTTGGCCGAGCGTAACGATGCGCGCCTGCGCAACCCCAAGTGGGTCGACGCGGTGAGCCGTCAGCTCGCCGAATACACGCGCACCATGCACGATCACCGCTTTACTCATAACGACTTGAAGTGGCGCAACCTGCTGGTGGATGACCAGTCGACCCTGTACCTGATCGACTGCCCGAACGGTGATTTCTGGCGCGGCTTCTGGCTTAAATATCGCATCACCAAAGACCTGGCCTGCCTGGACAAGGTGGCCAAGTATCATTTGTCGGCCACCCAGCGCCTGCGCTTTTACATGCAGTATCGCCAGCGCCGGCACCTGACTGCGTCGGACAAGCAGCGTATTCGTCATGTCGTGAAGTTTTTTGAGGGGCGCGAATGAGTGATTTTCTGGCGGCTGAGGACCGTGCGCTGTTAGAGCGCCATGGCCTCGCCACATTCGACTCACTGTGGGCCAAGCAATTGGACGCGGTGGACGAACCCAATACCAGTCGTGGCGGCTGGAGCAGTGTGTTTCGCCTGGAGCTCGACGGCCAGGGCTACTACCTCAAGCGCCAGAGCAACTACTTGACGCGCAGCCTGCATCGGCCATTTGGCGAGCCGAGTTTTTCCCGCGAGTTTCGCAATATCAGCCGTTACCGCAACCTCGGCATTCCCGCGTTGCAGGCCGCGTTCTATGGTGAGCGAAAAGTGGATGGCGAACACCGAGCCATGCTGCTGACCCGTGCCCTGGACGGTTGGAATGACCTGGATTCATTGCTGGACGAGTGGCCACAACTGAGTGATGCCCAGCATCGCGCGATCCTGTTGGCGTGTGGGCAGCTTGCTCGTCAATTGCACAGCGTTGGGCAGGTGCACGGCTGTTTTTATCCCAAGCATATTTTCTTGCAGGCTGCCGGCGACGGCTACGCCGCGCAGTTGATCGACCTGGAGAAAACCCGCCCACTGTTGTTCGGCTGGCGTGATCGGGTGAAGGATCTGGAGCCGCTGCTGCGCCGCGCGCCGCAATGGTCAGATGCTCAGGTGCGCCAACTGTTGGCGGCGTACCTGGATCAGCCTGAAGACAGTGCGTTGGTCGCCACTTGGTATCAGCGCCTGAGCGCCCGTCGTAGCCACAAGGAAAACCGCTGATGCGTTTGTCCGAGCTGAAAACTGCCGGCCGTACACCCGACTTGCCCTTGACCATTGAGCTTGCCGATGCGGCGGGCCCTGGCCAGTTGCAACTGCTGAGCCTGCTGCGGGTACTGCCGGGCGAGCGTTATGTCGGTGCAGCGGTATGGCGCGGTCGCCCGGTGTTGGCCAAATTGTTGATCGGCAACAAGGCCGCGCGGCATTTTCAGCGTGAGCTTGCAGGTGTACGTCTGCTGGCTGAACAAGGCTTGACCACGCCGATGTTGCTGGCCGATGGCTTACAGGAAGGCGAGGGTGGCTGGCTGTTGTTCGAGTTTATCGAAGGCGCCGAAAGCCTGGCGGATGCCTGGCATGCCGTCGAAGCATTGCCACCGCTGGCTGACGAGCAAACCGCAGTGCTCGCCGAAGCCTTGGGCGCGATTGCGCAGATGCACACCAAGGGCCTGTGGCAAGAAGACTTGCATCTGGACAACCTGTTGCGCCAGGACGGCAAGCTATACCTGATCGATGGTGGCGGCATTCGCGTCGAAGAAGCGGGCAAACCCCTGTCGCGCAACCGCGTTCTGGAAAACCTCGGGGTGTTTTTTGCCCAGTTGCCGAAAAACCTCGAGCCGTTTACCGAAGAGTTGCTGGTGTATTACCTGTTGAGCAACGGTGAACACGCCTTACCGTTGGAAGCCCTGGAAAAGCAGGTGCGCAAGGTCAGCGCTTGGCGCCTTAAGGACTATTTGAGCAAAGTCGGTCGCGAGTGCACGTTGTTCAGCGTGGTGCGGGGGCTTTTGCCCTGCGCGCGATTCGTCGCGAGGAAGAACCCGCAATGCTGCCGGTGCTGGCGCAAGCGGATGTGCTGCTGGACCAGGGTTACTTGTACAAGACCGGCGGTGCCGCCAGTGTGGCCAAGGTCGACGTGGCTGGTCGACCGCTGGTGATCAAACGCTACAACATCAAAGGGTTTGCCCATTGGCTCAAACGGTTCTGGCGCCCTAGCCGTGCCTGGCATTCGTGGCGCGAAGGCAATCGCCTGGCGTTCCTCGGCATTGCCACGCCCAAGCCGCTGGCAGTGTTGGAGAAGCGCTTCTTTTGGCTGCGCAGCCGTGCGTACCTGATCACTGAATACCTGCCGGGCCCGGACATCATCGAGCGCTTTGCGCCCTACGTCGAAAACGGCGATGCGCCGGAAGCTGAACTGCTGGCCCTGGACCATCTGTTCACCGAGCTGATCCGCGAACGCATCAGCCATGGCGACTTCAAGGGGCACAACCTGTTCTGGGACAAGGATCGCTGGTCGCTGATCGACCTGGACGCCATGTGCCAACACAGTTCCGACGCCAGCTTCGCCTCGGCGTATGCCAAGGACCGTGCGCGGTTCATGCGCAATTGGTCGCCAGAGAGTGCGTTGTATCAACTGATTGATCAGCGACTGCCCAAATAAACGTCCCCCCCTGTAGGAGCGAGCTTGCTCGTGAAAAACTCCAGGGCACCGCGTAAATTCAGGATGCCCACGTCATCGTTAACGCTTTATCGTGAGCAAGCTCGCTCCTACAAGTGTTGCGTGGGCAACAGTGTTTAGGCAGTTCTGTGCGTCAGGGACAGCCCCATTGTACGAAGCGCTTTTATCTGTTTGATTTGGTTAGCTAAAAATCCTGGCACGGGCTCTGCAACGTCATCGGGTGAACCCTTTCACCGGTGGCCCAGGAGCCCTCTATGCCTTCCAGCCTTACCTCGCTTTCCCGTTTGATCTGCCTCGGCGCCGCCTTGCTGCTGAGCTGCGCTGCCCATGCCGCAGACGGCGATGACGCCGTGCCTTCCCTGGCTGGAAAGCGCATCGCGGTGAGCATGACCGGCACGAGTCACTATTTCGATATCAAGGCGTTCCAGGCCCAGGTTGACGAGATCAAGCGCCTGGGCGGTACGCCTATCACCCTGGATGCGGGGCGCAACGACAAGAACCTGGTGACCCAACTGCAAACCGTGGTCACCCAGAAACCCGACGCGGTGATCCAGACCCTCGGTACCCTCAGCGTTATCGACCCGTGGCTCAAGCGCATCAGTAAGGCCGGCATTCCGCTGTTCACCATCGACGCTCCGTCGCAATACAGCCTGAACAACACCACCTCCGACAACGTCGCCACCGGCAAGGCACTGGCCGAGCAATTGATCAAGGCCGCCGGCGGTAAAGGCAAGATCCTGGTGTTCAATGGCTTCTACGGCGTGCCGGTGTGTGCGATCCGTTATGACCAGCTGAAACTGGCGCTCAAGGATTACCCACAGCTGGAAATCATCCAGCCGGAGCTGCGCGACGTGATCCCCAACACCGTGCAGGACGCCTACTCCCAGGTCTCGGCGTTGCTCAACAAATACCCGGCAGGCAGTGTCTCGGCGATCTGGTCGGCGTGGGACATTCCGCAGTTGGGCGCGAGCAAGGCGTTGATCGACGCCAAACGCACCGAGATCAAGACGTATGGCGTCGACGGCACGCCGGAAGTGCTCGCGTTGCTCGGCCAGGCGAACTCGCCGGTGGGCGCGGTGGTGGCGCAGCAACCGGCGCTGATCGGCAAGACCGCTGTGCAGAACGTGGCGCGCTACTTGGCCGGGCAGCGTGACCTGCCGAAGGAAACCCATGTGGCAACCCTGCTGACCACAGCCGGCAACCTGGCGCAGGTCCAGCAACTGCGGGGTGACTGATGGCGGCGTTGCACCTGCAAAACCTGCATAAGCGCTTTGGCGCCACCCTGGCGCTGGACGGCGCGAGCCTCAAGGTCGAGCGCGGCACCATTCATGGTCTTGTGGGTGAGAACGGCGCCGGCAAGTCCACCTTGATCAAAGTGCTGGCCGGTATTTACAGGGCCGACGCGGGGCAGGTGAATATTGATGGCCAAGCGTATGCGGCACTGTCGCCACGCCAGGTAGATACGTTGGGCGTGCAGTTCATCCATCAGGAAAGGCTGCTGCCTGCCAGTTTTACCGTGGGCGAGGCGCTGTTTTTTGGGCATGAATTACGCTGGGGGCCGTTTGTGGATCGGCGTCGCCAGCAGCGCGAAGCGGACCGATTGCTGGCGCAATATTTTGAGTTGCAACTGCCCGCCGGTGCGCTGGTGGGCGAGCTCAATAGCGCCGAGCGCCAGGTGCTGCAAATCACTCGGGCGCTGATTCGTCAGCCAAAGATTCTGGTGTTCGACGAGCCCAGCGTGGCGCTGGTCAAACGTGAAGTCGACCAGTTGCTACGCATCGTCAAACGCTTGCGCGAGCAGGGCTTGTCCATCTTGTATATCTCCCATTACCTGCAGGAAATCGACAGCCTGTGCGACGAGGTCACGGTGCTGCGCAACGGCCGCGATGTGGCGGTGGTGCAGCCTCGGCACACGCCCACTGCAGAAATAGCGCGGCTGATGGTCAATCGCGAGGTGCAGGAGATGTACCCCAAGGCGGCGGTGGAATTGGGCGAGCCGTTGTTGCAGGTCAGTGGGTTGAGCCTGGCGCGGCATTATCGACAGATCGACCTTGAAGTGCGGCGCGGTGAAATCGTCGGGCTGACCGGGTTGGTGGGCTCGGGTGCCAAGGAATTGTTCAAGACCTTGTTTGGCATAGAGCGCGCCGACACGGGCAGCATCCATCTGGAGGGGCGTCTGTTGCGAATGCGCTCACCGGGCCAGGCGATTGCCGAAGGCATTGCGTTGGTGCCGGAGGAGCGCCGCAGCCAGGGCATCGCACCCGTGCTGTCGGTGCTGGAGAACCTGACGCTGGCGGGGCTTGGGCGGTTTACCCGTTGGGGCTTGCTCAGCCGTCGTCAGGAGCAAGCCGAAAGTGTGCGGCTGATCGATGAATTGGCGATCAAGGCGCCAGGGCCCACTGCTGCCGTCAGCCAGTTGAGTGGCGGTAACCAGCAGAAGGTCGCCTTGGGTAAATGGTTGAGCCGTCGTTCGGCGGTGTACCTGTTGGACGAGCCCTGCGTGGGTGTGGATGTGGGCGCCAAGGTGGAGATCTATCGCTTGATCGGGAGGCTGGTAGAAGAGGGTGCGGCGGTGTTGGTGTTGTCGTCGGACCTGCCCGAATTGTTGGGGATCAGTGATCGAATCCTGGTGCTGCATCGCGGTGAGATTGCCGGTGAATTCCTTGCGGGGGAGGCGGACAGCGATCAATTGCTGGCCTGCGCCACGGGGGCGGTACCGGCTGCGGCTGCGCCTGCGCGGGAGGTCGAACATGCTTGAGGCGATACTGCGGCGTGGTTCGGTGGCGGCGTTTCTGGCGATCTTGCTGGGGTTCGCGGTGGCCGCGCCAAACTTCTTGTCGATCGGCAACCTGGCCAATGTGTTCAGCCAATCGGCGATCCTCGGCGTGCTGGCGTTTGGGCTGACGTGCGTGATTATCGGCGGCGGTTCGAATGTGGTGGCCGGTGGGCTCGACCTGTCGCTGGCAGCCAACCTGGGGTTGTGCGCGGCGGTGTTCAGTCGCCTCAACAATGCCGGCCTGGACCTGTGGTTGACCTTGCTGCTGACCCTGGCCTGCGGCCTTGCGGTCGGCCTGCTCAATGGTTTGGCGGTGGTGGTGCTGCGCTTGCCGCCGTTGTTGGCGACGCTGGCGAGTATGAATGTGTTGGCTGGGCTGGAGCTGGTGCTGACGGAAAACACCGTGGTGTCCACCGATTCGCCATTGCTGGACCTGCTCAGTGGCGGCGCTTGGTGGGGCGTGCCGGCCCTGGCCTGGGTGCTGTTGTTGACGGCTGCGGTGCTGACATTGCTGATCCAGCATTCGGCGTACGGGCTGCGCCTGCATGCGGTGGGCGAATACCGTCAGGCCGCCGAAGCCGCAGGCATCCGCGTGCCCGGCTATGTGTTGTCGAGTTATGCGCTGTCGGGGCTGTGCGCGGCAGTGGCGGCGTTGTGTTCGGCGGCATTTTTCAGCGGCAGTACTACCGGCTCTGGCGACATGCTGCTGTCGGTGGTGGCGATTGCCTTCCTCGGTGTGGTGTTTTCAAGGCGGCTGGTGGCGAGCATTCCGGGCACCTTGCTCGCCGCGTTGCTGATCGGCTTTTTGATCAACGGTTTTCAGCTGCTCAACGTGTCGAGCTTCTGGGTCAATGGCGTGCAGGGCGTGCTGATCCTGTTAGTGGTGGCCGCCTCCAGCGCATTGAATCGAGGAGCCCGTTGATGAATCCGCGCGCGTTGTTGCCGCTGACCTTGCCGTTGGTGTTTGTGCTGATCGTCGTGGTGTTTGCCGTGCAGGCGCCGGGGTTCCTCAGCAGCGGCAACCTGAAAAGCCTGGTGCTGAACAACTTCGTGTTGCTGGCGATTGTCGCCATCGGCATGACCTATGCGGTGGCGGCCGGCGGCATCGACCTGTCGGTGGGCACGGCGCTGGATTTCGCCAGCTTCAGTTTTGTGGTGCTGCTCAATGGCGGGCATGGCTGGGCATTCGCTGCCACGGGCGCGCTGGTTGCCGCGTTGCTGGTGGGTGTGGTGAATGCGGGGCTGATCGCCGGGCTGCGGATCAGCCCGTTCCTCGCCACCTTGGGCACCCTGTTCATCGGCACCAGTGCGCAACAATTGCTCTCGGATGGCGGCCAACCGATCTATATCGCCCAAGGCTTGAAACCGGAACTGACCGGGCTCACGCCGTTGTTGATCGTCTTGGGGTTGGCGCTGTTCTATGGCCTGGCCCTTGCGCGCGGCCGTTTGGGCCGTGAGTTATTGGCTCAAGGCACCCAGCCGCTGCTGGCGTATTACTCAGGGTTGTCGGTGCGGCGCATCGTCACCGTGGTGGCGCTGGCGACCGCGTTGGCGTGCGGGGTGGCGGGGGTGTTGCTCAGCTCGACGGTGAGCGCCTACGTGCCGCTTTCCGGTAACGCGTTTTTGCTCAATGCGATTGGCGCGGTGTTTATCGGCACCACCTTGAGCCGACAGGGCCGGGCGAATATTCCCGGGACCCTGTTGGGCGTGCTGTTTATCAACGTGATTGCCAACGGCCTGCTGCTGATCGGCTGGAACTTCTACTGGCAGCAGGTGGCGACCGGCGTGCTGATTTTTGTGGTGTTGACCTTCAGCTTTGCCAGTCGGCGCGTGCTGGAGCGCCATTGACCGGAGTTATTCGGCCTTCTCCAAGGTGTAGCGCATTTTGGTGGTCGCGCTGTCGCTTTGGCGGGTGAAGAAATACCCATAGTCTTGCAGGTACAGTTCGCTGCTGGTGGCACTGTATTTCTCACCGGTCGTGGTGCAACTCAACTCTTTGGCCGTTCCGGTCAGCGCGCTGTTGAGCTTGCTGGCGGGCAGTTCGCGTTTCACCACGCAGCGGGTGTTGCGGATCAGCGCGCGATCTTCCTGGGTGGTGGTGCGGTTCATCTCCACGGTGCTGTAGCCCAGCGTCGCGCCCACCGGCATTTGCTGCCAGTCGCCGATAAAGCTCAGTTGCTGGAGATGGCTGGCGGACGAGACATTGATCCCGTCCATCTTGTATTGGCTCTGAAACGTCAGGTTGAACAGCCCTCGCCATGTAGTGGTGGTGTAGGTCGAGTACTGGGTGACGTTGCGGATAGTGAATTGGCCGCTCTGCGCCTTGGGCTCGAGGTAGAGGTCGATCTGCATCGGGCCGTAACCCATGTCGCGTTTTTGCACCAGATGGCGGAATGTCTTGCTGGGGGTTGGCATGCCCAGGGCGTGGGTCGCCTGTTCAATGTCTGCCGAAAGCGGGGCAGGCGTCAGTATTTGTTCGGACTTGGTGCGCGCTGTTGCGGTGGGCATCTGCGCGAGCGTGGGCGAGCAAGCGGCGTTGAGCAGGGTTTGGGTATCGGTTTCTGCGCTGTTGAACGGCTGGTCCTGGGGCGCGTTTTCGATGTTGCCGAAGGTCACCACGTTGTTCTCGTTCAGGCCGAACGTGGCCAGGGTGCGGTAGGTCTTGCGGCTGCAATTGACCTGCCAATGCATGCGTGTCTGGGCGTAGGGCATCTTCTTGAGTTTGTTGGTCAGGATGAACGGCTCATCCACCGCAGCCCACACGTGCACGCTGTCACCCACGGGCTTGAGACTGGCACGGTCGATCAGCCCCTGGCGCCCGCTGGCTGTGCCGTTGGCAAGCCGCCAGTCGGGGCGCGGCGTCGTGGCGCAGGCATCGATAAAACCGCTGTTCTGCTTGAGATAACCCACCGCCTCTGGCGCGAAAGTGCGCATCACGGTAAAGCGTACGGGCTGACCGTTCGCCGCGAGGGAGCCGGGCGATTCCAGAAATAACAGGCTCGCCTCTGGAGTGGCGCAAGAAGCCCGGACCTGGGCGATATCCGGCACGTTGGAGCCTTTGCTTGTCGTCAGGTGGACCTGGTAGCTGAGTTGGTCGCCGTCGCGCAGGATCGAGTCGGCCAAGGGTGGTTGCTTGAGCACTTCACCGAATTCGGGGCCGCTCTTGACCGGTTTGAGGCTGCAGCCACCGAGCAGGCCGAGGGCGAGGACAATTGCGAGGCGTTTCATATGCGTTCCTTGCTCAAAGATGGATGGCCGTCCAACTCGGTCAAAAATGTGGTGGCCTAAAAGTGTATTCGGCGCCAGCGCCGGCGTACCACGAGCGGCCCGGTGCGGCTTCGTAGTAGCGGTTGTTGCTGTCGCCGACGATCACTGAACCCACGTACTGGCGGTCCAGCAGGTTATCCAGGCGCAGGGTCTGGTGGAAGGTCCAGTGCTCGACCTTCTGTTCGAAGCGTGCGCGCCAGTTGAACACGCTGTAGGCCGGTGCGGCGCGCTCACTGTTGGTGTCTTCGACGTAGACCTTGCTGCGGTACATGCCTTCGATGGCTGTGCTGACCCAGTCGCGGGGCTTCCAGTTGAGTTCGGCGAACAGCGTGGTTTGCGGGACGCCGGGGAGATAGTTGCCCTTCTCGATAGCCTTTCCACTGTTAGTGAAGTCGCTGTCGTAGGTGGCTTGCAGGCGGGTGTAGGCGAGGTTCGTGCTCCACTGTTCGCTGAGTTCGCTTTCGATGCCCAGTTCGAAGCCGCGACGCAGGGTGCGGCCGGCGTTTTGGTAGGTAGTGCGACCACCGTTGGATTGGCTGACCACTAGTTCGTCTTCGGTGGTGATCTGGAATACTGCCGCATTGATGCGGGTGTCCTGGCCGACACGGGCTTTCAAGCCCACTTCGTACTGTGTGCTGACCGATGGTTTGAGCGAGAAGTTGAAACCATTGCTCGTGCTGGAGTACGCCGACTCTGCTTGCGTCGGAGTCTCGAAGCCTTTGCCCGCGCTCACATAGCCATGCAAGTCGGGCGTGAACGCGTACATCACGCTGACAGACGGGGTGTTCTTCTGGTAGGTCTTACTGCCGCTGTCGTCGCCGTCGACGTTGGTGATGAAGTGGTCGTCCACGTCCATCTTCATGGTGCTGTGGCGCAGGCCAGCTTGCAGGGTCCAGTCGCCCAACAGCCAGTTGGCTTGTACGAACGGGTCGAGGCTGGTGGCGGTGTCGATTTCATCGCGTCCCAACGCGCCTTTGATGCCGTGCACGCCGTTAACGGTGTTGGAATAGCCTTGGCGATCATCCTCGCTGCGGTCGTAGTCGAGGCCGGCGATCAGGGTCAGGTCGCCCGGAGCGCTGGTGATGGGTTGCAGCCAATGCACGGAGCCGCCGTAGAACTTGCGGTCGAAGGCCACCACGCCGCCGCGCGCGTTGGCTGGGTTGGTGACACCACTGGCGAACTTGTCGGGAATCGACAAGTACTGAATCACGCTCCGCCGCCCCGTATACGCATTCACTTGCAACGTTGCATCGCCGAAGTACCGCTCGTAATTCGTCCCCAGTTGTTGGTGATCGATGCTTTTGCGCGTGTTGTACGTTAGGGCGCTACTGCTCACCGAGCGCGGATCAGCCTTGTACGCATCCCACGACTGCCCCAGCGGGTCCTGCGTGCCGTTCTGCTCCAGGCTGCTGTAGATCAGCGCCAGCTTGCTGTCGTCATCCGGCTGGAAGTTGAGCTTGGCAAAGGTCTGGTCGCGCCGCGCACTGCTGTGGTCGCGATAGCCGTCGGTGTCCATGCGCGAGGCATCGAGCACGAAGCCCGCCCCATTGGCGGCACCTTCGGCGGTCAGGTGGTTCTTGCTCATGCCATCGCTGCCCACCAGCGTTTCGGCGCCGATACGCGGCGGGCCTTCGCCGTCGCGGGAGAACATCTGGATTACGCCGCCCGCGTTGCTGCCATACAAGGTGGCGGCCGGGCCGCGCAGTACTTCGATGCGCTCGGCGGTGTCGAGGTTGAAGGTGGCCGCCTGGCCCTGGCCGTCCGGGGTGCTGGCGGGGATGCCGTCGGCAATCAGCTTGATACCGCGTACGCCAAAGGCCGAACGGGCGCCGAAGCCACGGGAGGAAATCTGCAAGTCCTGCGCATAGTTCTGGCGGTTCTGCACCACCAGGCCGGGCACGCGGGACAGCGCTTCAGAGGCGTTGATACCGAGTTGGCCGTCGCTGATCTGCTCGCGGCTGATGCTGTCGACCGAATAGGGCAGGTCGAAAGTTGGGCTGGCGCTGCGTGAGCCGGTGACGACGCTGGGATCGAGGGTCAGCGTTGCGTCATCGGCTGATGCGGCATCGTTCAGCGCGAGCAGTCCTGGAAGTAAAAGAGTAAAGCGAGTGAAGGTATTCATGAGTCAGCCGAAATCCGTGGCGCGCTAGGAGATAAACGCGCAAAGGGGCGCGAGTTTAGTGACTTGGTGATTTTTTACCATTTCGGATTCTTCCCACGTGACGTGTCGGTGTGTCTGGGCTGAATCGACGAATGGGCGGGTGGTAGCGTGGCGAACGATTTTCTGGAGGCTCACCATGCAGATTAAAAAGCTGGCGGTACTGGGGGTGATTTCACTGGTCAGTGGCTGCGGCACACTCAATACGGTGTTTCGCGAAGATATTGCCGCTACCCGTCAACTGCGCAAGCAACAAACCTATTGTCAGTCCATTCCGAGGGTCTACAGCGGCCTGGCGTTTGATTTTTGCCTGCTGAATGCGCCTCCCGATTACACCGGAGTACTGGTGCCGCTGGTGCTGCTGGATCTGGCCATGTCTGGGGCGGCTGACACGTTTGTACTGCCCTACACCCTTTATCGCCAGGAAAAGACGGCAACCTGAGCATCTATTGGTGATCCAGTCGATCATAGATACCGCTCCAGCATAGCCCGCCATGCCGCGCATGAGCCTTGCCCTTTGCGCCTGAGCGGCCTGTTCATCAGTCGTAGGTCAAAAGACCCGCTGGCAACGCGTCATCACTTTCACTAGATCATCCCTGCGCCTGTTTACGCTATAATCCTGCCCTTTAGCTGTTTCCTGCCCAGGCAGGAAGCACACTTTTTCAGGCGCGACCCGCCTGCATGCAGACTAAAAGAGGCTAGACCCCTGTGGCATTGACGATTCTTGGCCTGTCCGGCGCCCTTAGCCATGATCCTTCCGCAGCCTTGTACATCGACGGCAAGCTGATCGCGGCCGCCGAAGAAGAGCGCTTCGTACGCGACAAACATGCAAAGAACCGCATGCCCTACGAATCGGCGAAGTTCTGCCTGGAGCAGGCCGGCATCAAGCCTTCCGACGTTGACGTTGTGGCGATCCCGTTCGCCCCGATCAGCCTGTTCGGCGAGGCGCGCTGGCACTACGCCAAGCGTTACTGGTACGCCCCGGACCGCGCCCTCGACGCGATCCTGATGGGCAACCGTCGCTACAAGCGCTATCGCAACAAGATCGTCTGGTGCCTGGAGCAACTGGGCTTCGATCCGAAGAAAATCAAGATCGAACCGGTTGAACACCACTTGGCCCACGCTTCCAGCGCCTACCACTGCTCCGGCTTCCAGGAGAAAACCGCGATCCTCGGCATCGACGGTAAAGGTGAGTATGCCACTACGTTCTTCGGCTACGGCGAGAACGGCAAGATCCACAAGATCAAGGAATTCTACGATCCAGACTCCCTGGGTGGCCTGTACGGTGCCATCACCGAGTTCCTCGGTTTCGAGATGCTCGACGGTGAGTTCAAGGTCATGGGCATGGCGCCTTACGGCGACGCCAGCAAATACGATTTCTCGCGCCTGGCCTCCTTTGAAAACGGCGAGTTGGTGATCAACACCGACTACGCCAACGTTATCGGCCTGCGCCGCTATAAAGAGAAAGGCAAGGGGTTCTACTTCTCGCCAAAACTGATCGAGTGGCTGGGCCCGAAACGCGAAGGCGACATCGCCGACGAGCCGTACATCCACTACGCCGCCAGCATGCAAGCGCTGTTCGAGAAACTGGCCCTGCAGATGATCGACCACTACCTGGGCGACATCCTCAAGGACACCGGCAAGCTGGCCTTCGCCGGTGGCTGCGCGTTGAACGTGAAGCTGAACCAGAAGATCATTGCCCGCGATGACGTCAAAGAGCTTTTCGTACAGCCAGCTTCCGGCGATGCAGGCACCGCAGTGGGCGCTGCAGCCTACGTGTCCCACGCCCGTGGCGTACCGGTCGAGAAGATGGAACACGTCTACCTCGGCCCGTGGCTGACCGCAGATCAAGTTCCGCGAGCGCTGGATTGCGCACCGCGCCGATCACCCGGCGCCGTTCATGACCTTCACCTTTGAAGTGTCGGAAGAGTGGAAGACCCGTGTGCCGGAAGTGGTCCATGAAGATGGCACCTCCCGCGCCCAGGTACTCAAGCGCGAGTACAACCCGCGCTACTACGACATGATGAAAGAGCTGGAAGTGTTGACCGGCAACGGCGTGTCGCTGAACACCTCGCTCAACCGTCGTGCGAAGCGATGATCTGCTCGCCGACAGACGCGTTGAACATGTTCTTCGGCTCCGACCTGCAGTACCTGATCATGGAAGACATCCTGGTCGTCAAAGACGGCGTGGACCCTTATGACGCGATCGGTGAACGCCACGTCCTGCAGTTCTGCCACGGCTATGACGGGCCGTTCCTTGACTGCGCGCGGCAGTACGCGCCTGTTTGCCGGTTCCGGTTACAAGGTGACCACGGTGTTCCTCACCGGGGTCGCCGGTTGTTCATGGAATTCAGCTCCAAGGCCATTCGTGGCCTGAAGCTGGGTGCCATCGCCGAGTGCGCAAGATTGCCATGCCAACTTCAGCTTTTGCATTGCGCACCGCGCCAAACTGGGTGATCGGCGTGCACCATGCCTTTGGTGATTACCAGCGCCGTGGCCGCCGCCTGTTTGCCTCGATTTTTCGCAAGCGCCTGAGCCTGTTGGGTGTGTCCGACGCCGTGCGCGATGACATCCGTCGTTGCCTGCCAAACTGGCCGGCGGCGACCTTGTACAACCGCATCGATGTCGAGGCCCTGCAGGCCCTGCAAGTGTCGAAGGATGACGCGCGCGATGCCCTGGGGCTTTCGCCGGACGAATGGGTGGTCGGCAATGTCGGCCGCCTGCACCGGACAAGGACCAGGCCACGCTGCTCAAGGGTTTTGCCCTGGCCTTGCCGCAGTTGCCCGCCGACAGCCGCCTGGCAATCCTCGGTACCGGGCGTCTGGAGCAGGACCTCAAGGAGCTGGCCCGCGAGCTGGGGGTTGCCGACAAGGTGCTGTTCCTCGGCCAAGTCCCGGATGCACGCCGCTATTTCCGTGCCTTTGACGTGTTTGCGCTCAGCTCCGACCACGAGCCTTTCGGCATGGTGCTGCTGGAAGCCATGGCCGCTGGCGTACCGTTGCTGGCTACCGCTTGTGGCGGCGCACGGGAAGTGGTCGAAGGCGTGGGCATCCTGTTCCCCTTCGGCGATGCCGAGCACTTGGCCCAAGGCTTGGGGCACCTGGCCGCGATGGATCAACACCAGCAGCGCCAGTGCGCCGAGCTGATGCTGAGCGTTTGCACGCGCGTTTCTCGGATCAGGCGGTACGCGACACTTTCTGGCAATTGCCACACGTTATTGAACTGACCGCGAGGGCTTGATGCTCAATCGATTCCAAGGCTGGCGCGAGCGTGGCTGGTCCGTCGTCGATGCGCCCGCCTACAGTGAGGCCTGGCAGCGTTTTGGCGGCAGCGTCGCAACGCATCCGCAGGTGATTGAGCGCCTGGCTGGGCTGGCGCAGATCCCGGTGCGTTACCTGGCCTGGGAGCAGGCCGGTGAACTCAAGGCATGCATCGCCACTTGGGGGCGCGACCTGGCCCTGTCCAAGGACGTGCTCAAGCGCAGCGGCAAGAAAGGCCTGTTCGACCTGGGCAATGCCGAGGTGATCCTGCCTGCCGCCGCTGATGCACAAGCCCCCTGCGCCAGCGTGCGCGTTACTTGTCGGTACTCAACGAAGGCCGTTTCAGCGGTCTCAAGCCCCAGGCCGAGCAATTGGCCATGGCGCGCACGCCGGAAGAATTGTCGAAGAAATTCCGCTACAACCAACGCCGCGAGCTGCGCTTGCTGGAAGAGGCGGGCGGTGTGGTGCGGCCGGTCAGCGAGTTTTCCAGCGCTGAACTGGCGCGTATCTACTGCGATTTGTTTTTGCGCCGTTGGGGCTTTGTCGCCACAGGGGCCGAGCGACTGGCCGAGGTGATCGAACTGCTGCGCGAGTGGCTGATCGGCTCGGTGATTTTCCTTAACGATGCGCCGATCGCGATTCAGTTGGTGTACCGCGTCGAGTCGCCTGAATGGATCAGTGTGGAGTACGTCAACGGCGGGGTCGATCCTGAAACCCGTGCGTTCAGCCCCGGCAGCGTGCTGAGTTTTCTCAATACGCAGAGCGCCTGGGAGCTGGCTCGCGAAGCCGGCAAGCCGCTACGTTTTTCCTTTGGCCGGGCCGATCGCGAATACAAGGACCGTTGGTGCAACCCCGTGCAGGTATTGTGCGTATGACCCGCAAGCAGCAATTGCTCAAGCGCCATCGGCGTAACAAGCGCGCGGCGCTGATGATCGGTGTGTTGTTGCTGGTGCTGGTTGGCATCCTGGTGGCCTGGTGGTTGCCGCTGGTGTTGGCGGTGCTGGCCTGGGTTGCCCATGAGGCCTGGTTTGCCGACCACCTGTTTTATGCGCCCAACGAAGATTATCAATACCGTTTCTCGGCGGATGCCGAGCTTACCGGCGTGCGCTTTGAAGGCGGGCGTTTGCTGCTTGACCAGTTGCCGGTGCCGGACGCAACGCTGGTGCTGGCGATCAAGCTCAAGAGCACCTGGCTGGGGCGTTTTCTCGACCCGAGCGTAGAGTTTGCGGGCGACCGGCAAACCTTCGAGCGTGGCGTCAACGGGCTGCGTTACCTGAACCTCAGTGGTTTGGAGCTGAGTGGGCTGCAGTTGCGTGGTCGCCATTGCCGCCTGCTCGGTACGCCTCGCCTGTGGGCCTGGACCCAGCCGGACTATCGCGAGCAGCGGGTGATGGTCATCGCGCCCCATGCCGACGATGCAGAGTTGGCAGCTTTCGGCCTTTACAGCCAGGCGCAAAAACCGTGGATAGTGACCCTCACCGCTGGCGAAATTGAAGCCGAGCATTACCAGCAGATGGGCCTGAACGGGGTGGAAGCCGCACGTATCAAGGGCCGCCTGCGTGCCTGGGACAGCATTGCCGTGCCGCTTTGGGCCGGTGTGCCGCAAGCGCACTGCGTGCAACTGGGCTACTTCTGCCTACAGTTGCAGGCGATGCAAGCCGCACCGGACTTGCCCTTTGCTTCCCGCGAAGCCGAGCTGACGGACGTTCGACCGTTCCGTCAGTTCAATCCATTCCCGTTGCCGTCGGATGCCGATGGCCAGCCGACGTGGAACAACCTGTTGGCCGACCTGCGCCACGTGTTGTTGATGGCGCGCCCAGAAGTCATTGTGCTGCCCCATCCGGTCCTGGACCCACACCCCGATCACGTGTGTGCGCAGCAAGCCGTTTTGCAAGCCTTGCAAGGCCTTGAATGGCAGCCGACCACCGTGCTCGGCTACGCCAACCACCTGCACGACAATGACCGCTGGCCAATGGGCGATGCTGGCACCGGTATCGCCTTGCCGCCGTTGTTCGACGCGACTCAGGAGCTGCACCCCTGCAGCCTGCCGCTGACATTGGCGCAACAGCGCGACAAGGCCATGGCACTGGGCATGATGCATGACCTGCAACCGGCGCCGCCCTTCAAGCGGCGCGTGCGTCGCTGGTTGCAGCGAGCATTGGCCGGCCGGGCGCGCTCGCCCTATGGCGAGAACGAATTTTTCCGCAAGGCGGTACGGCGACACGAATTGTTCTGGCGTTTGTGACCTGTGAAAGGAAGAGCATGAAAGTTTTATTTCTGGTGCAGAAAGAACAGCGCGCCATCCTCGATCGGCTGTACGACGGTGTGGCCGAACATTGCGAGTGCGATATCCGTTGGTTGAGCAGCGATGAGCAGCGCAATCTGCGCGGGTACTTTCGACGCGAAGTCGACGTGACCCGCTATGACCGCATCGTGTTCTTCCTGCGTTTCAAGCAGGAAATCCGCCAGGTCGGTTTTATCCGCACGATCCCCAACCTGGTGATCCTCGAACACGACGCGTACCAAAACTACATTCCCTGCAAATACACGGGGAAATTCAGTGCGCATTACCGCCGCTTGCCGTGGGCACGTGTCATCAGTTCGGGTTATATGGTCACCGAGCGCCTGCGTGCGGAAGGCTTTGATGCGGTATTCGTGCCCAAGGGCTACGATCAGGCGCTGTTGCAGCCGCAAACGCGCGAGCGTGATATCGAACTGGCGTTCGTCGGCAGCACCAACAGCGTTGCCTACAGCGGGCGCAAGGCGTTGCTCGATGAGCTGGCACAGGTTGAGCCGCTGGTGGTCACGCGCACCAAGTCCGGTGAGGAGTACTGTGCGACCCTCAACCGCATACGCTTTTTCGTCAGTGCCGACGTGGGCATGGGCGAATACATGATCAAGAATTTCGAAGCCATGGCCTGTGGCTGTGTATTGTTGGCGTTTGATCAGGGGCTGCGGAAAATGCAGCCCTTGGTTTTGAAGACATGGTCAATGTGGTGTTCTACAAGGACATACCCCAGTTGCAGGAAAAACTGGCCGTGTTGAGAGCCAACCCCGAGTTGGCAGCAGATATTGCACGTCGAGGGCAGGCGTTGGCCGTCAGTCAGTTCAGTTTTGCGCGCATTGGCCAGCGTATTGTCGAAGCGCTCCAGCCGCCGTTGCGGCCACGCGCGCCGTTGAGTGTGGTGGAAAGGTTGCGCCTGAAACTGGGCGTTTGAAATCGGTCGGGCTGCGAATGGTGGCCATGTGATATTATCGAGACTGGAATGCAATTCTCCGATCAAAGCGACATAACACTCGTAGTGACCAGTTGCGGTCGCTTCGATTTGTTGAAGCGCACACTCGAGAGCTTCGACCTGTTCAATACGGCGGCGATTCGTGAAGTCTTCATTACTGAAGACTCCGGTGACGAAGCCGTGCGCCAGGCGATTCCTGCCCACTGGCAGGAACATTGCACTTTCTTTGTCAACCGCCCGAAGTTGGGGCAACTGGCATCCATCGACCTGGCCTATACGTCGGTAAAGACACCCTACATTTTCCATTGCGAAGATGACTGGGAGTTCTACCGCCCAAGTTTCGTCGAAGACTCCAAGACAATCCTGGAGTTGCGCCCGGATATTCTTCAGGTGTGGCTGCGCAACTTTGTCTACGACTTGCAGGTACACAGTCCCTATATCCGCCGGGGGCCGCGTGAGTTGATAGGCTCGGTGCCGTGTTATCCGCTGATTTCCGACAAACCGGAGTGGCAGGCCTTTTCCCTGAACCCCGGTTTGCGGCGTCTCAGGGAGTACGCATTGTGCGCGCCGTACGCGGGGTTCGAGGGTGAGAAGGGGTTGTCCCGGCGTTATGCCGAGTTGAACCTGACAGCAGTGAGCCTTGAGGGGGATGCGGTGCTGCACACCGGGTTTGGCTTGCATGTGTCGACCTCGGCCGAGCGTTTGAACAAGGCACGGCGCAAGCGGCGCGAGCGGGTCAAACTGGTGTTGATGTTGTTGCTGGGCCTCGGCCTCGGCTGGTTGATCGCTTGAATTACGTACAACACGCCTCTAGAACGTCGCAGAAGGTCCTTATCATTCAATGAGCATCCTCAACATTATGTGGGCCGGTGGCTCTGCATTTTCCTCCGTGCAGAAAGTTCATGAGCAGGTGCTTGCCAGTGTCGACTGTGATGCACCGATTCATACCTGGTTGCTGCAGGGCGGTGCGCAAGCGGGCGAGGCAGCCGTCGAGTGGAATTACTCATCCGCTCAACTCAAAGGGCGACACTTTTGGAAGTTGCTGATCCCGCGCATGCATGCACGTTTCCGACAGGCGTTGCCTGGGGATGTGAAGGTTGTGCTGCTCGATGGTATCGGCGTTGCGCGGGTGCTGTTGCCGGTGCTCAAGACGTTGCCGGACGTGCGCGCCGTGGTGCTGTTCCATGGTGTGACGCGCTTGCGGCCTGCCGATCAAAAAACTGTTCGGGCAGTTTTCAGAATCTCGACTGACGGTGGCGGCTGTGTCGCAGACGCTGGCCGCTTCGTTGCAGCGCGATTTGCAGCGCCCGGTGGCGGTGCTGCGCAGCGCTTTCGACCCTGAGGCTTTTCGCACGGCCACGCTCCCCCGTGACCAGGCGCGCGCGCAGCTTGGCCTGTCGCTGGACAGTGAACCGGTGTTGGGCGCCGTTGGCCGGCTGGTGGACAGTAAAGGGTTCGCCTGTTTGCTGGACGCGTTCGCCAGTGTGTCGGCGCAACGACCGGGTGCGCGCTTGGTGATTATTGGCGAGGGCGCCGCACGGGAGGCCCTTGAGGCGCAGGTCGAGCATCTTGGCTTGCGTGAAAAAGTCCTCCTGCCCGGGCACCTGGCGCAAGCGGCATGCTTGTACCGTGCGTTCGATTGGGTGGCAATTCCTTCGTCATCGGAGGGGTTGGGGCTGGTGTTGCAAGAGGCGGTGATGGCCGGTGTTCCGGTATTGACCAGCGAGTTACCGGTTTTTCGCGAGCAGTTGGCTGACGCTGGCTGGTACGCAGAGGTTGAGGATGTAGACGCTTGGACGCGCCTGATGGAGCGCGCCTTTACCGCTGGGCCGCAAGCGGCCGTGGCGGCTCAATTGCAGGCCCTTGCGCCGGAGCAGGCCTGGCAGGACTTCACCGCAACGGCGTGCCGACTGCTTTCAGCCCGGTAAGAGGGCTTGTTCCAGTGCTTGCATTGGAAAGCGTTCGTTCAGCTTCTCGCGCGCAATATAGCGGGCGAAATGCTGCAGGTTGCGCCGAGCGAGCCCAGGGTTCAGGGGCGCGCGAAGAAAGCGCATGTCGGCGACGTCGATCAACCCCAGTTCATTGTCGGGTGTCACGACAATATTGCCCAGGTGCAAGGACCGGAAGTAGATACCTGCGCCATGCAGGCGGCGGATAAGTGCCACCAACGGGCCAAGGTTCGATTGCCAGTCAAAGCCTTCCTGGTTGGAAATCTGACGCAGGGTTTCACCTGGCAGGGGGCGATACAGCACGGCTGTCATGCCGGGAGCCGCGAGTTGGTAGAACGCGAGCACGGTCAGGGTGGGGATGCCACGTTTTTGCAGCTCGACTGCGTTGTCGATGAACCGCTTGGAGTAGGGGCGAAACAGCGCTGACGAAAGCAGGCGTTTGCGGCGAAACAGTTTAAGGATATTCCCGTCGGTCAGCAGGTAGACTTTGGGGCCGTAGCTGTCCTTCTCCAGGATTCGGGCACCTTCAATCATTGCGGTTAAATCGGCTTGGGGAAGCCTTGAACATTGCATCGTCGGAAAGCCTTGTAGGAGTCGCGGGCACAGTGATCGGCAATAATGCCGAAAGTTTTAAGTTTTAACCATGCCGGGTTGGCGGGTTGGGCGTATTCAGGAGCGGGTGATGCAGGCAAGTCGTTGGGCACAGGTATGGATGGTTTTTGGGTTACTTTGGTTTTTGCTGGCAATTGCCTTTGCGCCAACCAACAAGATTTACCAGCAGGGCTTGATGCTGTTTTTCTGGTTGCCGGCAGTGGTGTTTGCCTGGTCGGCCCGTGAGCGCTTCAAGGAAGTGTGGCGCGAGCAACGCTGGATATGCCTGATGATCGGCCTGCTCGCCGCCTGGGGCGCAATCAGTTTGTTGTGGACCAATGCCGAAGACCCTTCGCGTGAGGCCAAGCGCCTGCTGTATATCGGCATGTTCCTGCTGTTTTTCCCGGTGTTCGCTTGTGGTCACAGCGAGCGCGTGATTCGCGTACTCCAGTGGGGCGGTTTCGGCCTGGCCTTGTCGTCGCTGCTGGCAATGATCAAGTTCTATGGCCTTGAGCATAATGCCTGGTACGCCCGCCTGGGCGGGTTGGGCCAGTTGGGGCATCCTATTCTCGGTGCTTACGTGATTGGCCTGGCAGCTGTCTGGCTGCTGCACTGGCTGCCACGTGGCCGTTGGATGCAAGCGGCATGGGTGCTGTCCGTCGGTTTTCTTGGGCTTTTCGTGGTATTGAGCCAAAGCCGGGGTGCCGCCGTTGCGTTGTTGCTGACTATCGTGGCAATGCCGCTGTGGTGCCGTGATCGGCGCACCGTAGTGACCGCTATTGGAGCAGTCGTTGCTGCGTTGGCGGTGTTTTTTGCCATGGAGTCGCTGATGTTGGCCCGGGGTGTTTCCTACCGGCCGCAGATCTTCATGTCGGCTCTGCAAATGATTTCCGAGCATCCGTGGACTGGCCTGGGCCTTGGGGGTGACTACAAAGTGTTGGCGGATGGCATCTATTTCGACCACTCCCACAATCTGTTCACCCACATCACCATTGAACTCGGCCTACCCGGCCTGCTGTTGTGGTGCGGGCTGTGGTTCGGCGTACTGTGGCAAGCCTGGAAAGCCCGCGACACGCTCTACGGCAAGGGCATCATCGGCATGTGGGTGTTTTCGTTCCTGGCCATGCAGTTCGACGCGGCCAGCCTGACAGGCACCCCACGGGCCGAGTGGTTCATCTCGTGGCTACCGATTGCGCTGGCCAGTGTGTTGGTCTGGGCTCGGGCCAAACCTGGCGCTTGTGATAAAGTTGCCGCCCTACCTAATCAGTGAGCTCAACAATGAGTGACGCACCGCCTAAAGCGGAACAGGAATCCAGCCTGAAAATCTATTTCAGGCTGCTGGGCTATGTGAAACCGTATATCGGCATGTTCCTGGTGAGCATCATCGGTTTCGTGATTTTCGCGTCCACCCAGCCCATGCTGGCCGGGATTCTCAAATACTTCGTGGATGGCTTGAGCAACCCGGACGTGGTGTTTTTCCCCAACGTGCCGTACCTCAAGGACTTGAAACTGCTGATGGCCGTGCCGCTGCTGATCGTACTGATCGCGGCGTGGCAGGGGCTGGGCTCGTTCCTGGGTAACTACTACCTGGCCAAGGTCTCCCTGGGGTTGGTCCACGACCTGCGGGTGCAGCTGTTCAACAAGTTGCTGGTGCTGCCCAACCGCTATTTCGATACCCATAGTTCCGGGCATCTGATCTCCCGCATTACCTTCAACGTGACCATGGTCACCGGCGCTGCCACGGATGCCATCAAGGTGGTGATCCGCGAAGGGCTGACGGTGGTGTTCCTGTTCGGCTACCTGCTGTGGATGAACTGGAAGCTGACCCTGGTGATGCTGGCGATCCTGCCGGTGATTGCCATGATGGTCGGCAGCACCAGCAAGAAGTTTCGCAAGCAAAGCAAGAAAATCCAGGTGGCGATGGGCGACGTGACCCACGTGGCCTCGGAGACGATCCAGGGCTACCGCGTGGTGCGCAGCTTCGGCGGGGAAACCTACGAAGAACAGCGCTTTGCCAAGGCGAGCATGAGCAACACCGAAAAACAGATGCGCATGACCAAGACCGGCGCGGTCTACACCCCCATGCTGCAACTGGTGATCTACACCGCGATGGCGGCGCTGATGTTTCTGGTGCTGTTCCTGCGTGGCGATGCAACCGCCGGCGACCTGGTGGCCTACATCACCGCAGCGGGCTTGCTGCCCAAGCCGATTCGGCAGTTGTCGGAAGTCAGTTCGACCATCCAGAAGGGCGTCGCCGGTGCCGAGAGCATCTTCGAGCAACTGGATGTCGAGCCGGAAGTAGACACCGGCACCGTGGAGAAAGACCGGGTCAACGGCCGTTTGGACGTACGTAACCTGAGCTTCACCTACCCCGGCACTGACCGTGAAGTGCTCAAGAACATCAGCTTCACGGCCGCACCGGGTCAGATGGTGGCGTTGGTCGGGCGTTCGGGCAGTGGCAAGTCCACCCTGGCCGCGCTGATCCCACGGTTCTATCACCACGAGCACGGCGAGATTCTGCTTGATGAAGTGGAGATCGAAGACTACCGCCTGCGCAACCTGCGTCGGCACGTGGCCCAGGTGACCCAGCACGTAACGTTGTTCAACGACACCGTTGCCAACAACATCGCCTATGGCGACCTGGCCGATGCGCCGCGTGCTGACGTCGAAAAAGCGGCCACGGACGCTTATGCGATGGACTTCATTGCCGAGCTGCCTAACGGTCTGGACACCGAGGTTGGTGAAAACGGCGTGCTGCTGTCTGGCGGGCAGCGTCAACGCTTGGCGATCGCACGGGCACTGCTGAAAAATGCGCCGTTGTTGATCCTTGACGAAGCGACGTCGGCGCTGGACACCGAGTCCGAACGGCATATCCAGGCGGCCTTGGACAAGGTCATGAAGGGCCGGACTACCCTGGTCATCGCGCACCGACTGTCCACCATCGAGAAGGCCGACCTGATTCTAGTGATGGATCACGGCGAAATTGTCGAGCGTGGTACGCATGTCGAACTGCTGGCCATGGGAGGCTACTACTCCCGCCTGCACGCCATGGGGCTGGACGAGCCGGCAACGGCCAACATCACCTGACAAGACGGGGCGCGCAATGCGCCCCGTTTTTTGTATCGAAACCCATACAGCCTTGACCAAAGCTAAATAGTTCGCTGCCTATCGTTTGTTATGTTGGCCTTCTCGATTCGAATGACGAACGAGAGGGTTAACCTTCTTGCGTGGGTAATGGAATGTTGCAACGTCTGTTCTGGAAACTGCTTCCCAAACATCAGAGGGTGTTCCTGCTGGGGCGTTTGTCGGTGGTGGATCGGCAGGCGGTGAACAAATCCCTGTCGGCAGTCACCACACTTCCCGCGGCTTTCGAACGGCATAACTGCGTGTTTATCCACGTGCCTAAATGCGCCGGCAGCAGCGTGTGTTCGGTGTTGATGGACGGGCGCTGGCCGGGGCACCTGCCGTACTACTGGTACCAGCAACAATTCCCCGAGCACTGCGCGCGCAGCTTCAAGTTTGCCTTCGTGCGTGATCCGCTTGAGCGTGCCTATTCGGCGTACACCTACTTGCGCAACAACCGCATGGGCGAGCGCGACCTGCAGGCCCAGGCGCTGGTCTCCCATTACCGCGACTTCGACCATTTTGTTGCGGGTTGGATGCACCCGGACAACCTGCGCCGCCAATTGCACTTCGCACCCCAGACCGACTTTCTGGTCGATCACATGGGTCAGATGGCCATGGACTTCCTTGGGCGCCAGGAGTCCTTGCAACAGGACTTCCAACACCTGTGCGAGCGCCTGGGCGTGGACGGCTCCCTGCCACATTTGAATGTTTCCCTGGCGCGCCGCAACGAGCCGGTCAGGGATTTTTGCACCCTGCGTACGCGCCGCCTGGTCAGGCGTGCCTATCAACGTGACTACGAGGTCCTGGGTTATGAATAGTCAGTCGCTTTCCATGGGATCTGCTTCCATCCGTCCTTTTGCCTTGTCGTTGTCGGTGGCTGCACGGGCGGCGCTCAAGCACCAGCAACCTTGCTGCCTGTGGCTAACTGGGTTGTCCGGGTCCGGCAAGTCGACACTGGCCAATGCCCTGGAGGTGCAACTCAACGAGCAGGGGCGTCACACCTTTGTGCTCGACGGCGATAATTTGCGCACTGGTTTGTGCAATGACCTGGGCATGACCGATGCCGCGCGCAAGGAAAATATCCGGCGTATTGGCGAAGTCGCACGGCTGATGGTGGATGCGGGGCTGATCGTGATCGTCTCGGCCATCTCGCCGTTCAGCGCCGACCGGGCGACCGCCAAGGCATTGTTCGGGCCGGGGCAATTCCATGAGGTCTACATCAGCACGCCGTTCGATGTGTGCGCGGCGCGACCCCAAGGGCCTGTACCGCTTGGCACTGGAAGGGCGCATCAAAGCGTTTACCGGCCTGGACAGCCCCTATGAGGCGCCGATCAAGGCCGACTGCGAGGTCAACACTGACGAGGTCGAACTGGCCGACGCCGTGGAGCATATCCTGGCGACTTTGTTTAAAAAATGATCAGTTGCGCCGCCCGATGCTTTACAGATAAAGCTCTCGAACTAGGCGGCGCTCACCCTGTGCTAATATCGCGCCCCTGTTCATTTTGTATGTGGGTTGCTCCATGAAGTTGTCCATGCCGCGATTCGATCAAGCCCCTGTCTTGGTGGTCGGCGATGTCATGCTCGACCGTTACTGGCATGGCGGTACCTCACGGATTTCCCCTGAGGCACCGGTACCGGTAGTCAAGGTCGAGCAAATCGAAGACCGTCCAGGTGGCGCTGCCAACGTTGCCCTTAACATTGCCGCGCTCGGCGCCCCGGCCTCCCTGGTGGGTGTGACCGGCGACGACGAAGCCGCCGACAGCCTGGCCAACAGCCTGCGCGGTGCTGGTGTGCGCGCGCTGTTCCAGCGCATCGCCCATCAGCCGACCATCGTCAAGCTGCGGGTCATGAGCCGTCACCAGCAATTGCTGCGTATCGATTTCGAAGAACCCTTCGCCACCGACGCCCTGGCCCTCAGTGGCCAGGTCGACGAGCTGCTCGAAGGCATCAAGGTGCTGGTCTTGTCCGACTACGGCAAAGGCGCCTTGAGGAACCACCAGGTGTTGATCCAGGCCGCCAAGGCCAAGGGCATTCCTGTGTTGGCCGATCCCAAGGGCAAGGACTTCTCGATTTATCGCGGAGCCAGCCTGATCACCCCGAACCTCAGTGAGTTCGAAGCCATCGTCGGCGGTTGCGCCGACGAGCATGAACTGGTGAGCAAGGGCGCGGCACTGATGGCCGATCTCGACCTTGGCGCCTTGCTGGTGACCCGTGGCGAGCACGGCATGACCCTGCTGCGTCCCGGCCACCCGGCCATGCACCTGCCAGCGCGGGCCCGTGAAGTGTTCGACGTCACCGGCGCCGGTGATACCGTGATTTCCACCTTGGCCGCTTCGATTGCGGCCGGCGAAGAGCTGCCCCACGCCGTGGCCCTGGCCAACCTGGCGGCGGGTATCGTGGTCGGCAAGTTGGGTACCGCTGCCATCAGCGCGCCGGAATTGCGCCGTGCGATCCAGCGTTCCGAAGGCTCTGAGCGCGGTGTGCTGACCATCGAACAATTGCTGCTGGCGATTGACGATGCGCGCGCCCACAACGAAAGCATTGTGTTCACCAATGGCTGCTTCGACATCCTGCACGCCGGCCACGTGACCTACCTGGAACAGGCGCGCGCCCAAGGCGATCGCCTGATCGTTGCGGTCAACGACGACGCGTCGGTCAGCCGCCTGAAAGGTCCGGGTCGTCCGATCAATAGCGTCGACCGTCGCATGGCGGTACTGGCAGGCCTGGGCGCGGTGGACTGGGTTATCAGCTTCCCTGAAGCGACCCCGGAAAACCTGCTGGCCCAGGTCAAACCGGACGTGCTGGTCAAGGGCGGTGACTATTCCGTCGACCAAGTGGTCGGTGCCGATATCGTCAGCGCCTATGGCGGCAAGGTCAAAGTGCTGGGGCTGGTTGAAAACAGCTCGACCACGGCAATTGTCGAGAAGATTCGCGGTAATGACTAAGCGGGTGCTCATCACCGGTGGTGCGGGCTTTATCGGCTCGCACCTGGTGGATGCGTTGCTCGCCCTGGGCTATGAAGTGCGGGTGCTGGATAACCTCTCCACCGGCAAGCGCAGCAACCTGCCGTTGGACAATCCTCGCGTCGAGTTGCTGGAAGGTGACGTGGCCGATGCCGAGCGGGTAGCGCGTGCTGCCGAGGGTATGACCGCGGTCGTGCACTTGGCCGCGGTGGCGTCGGTGCAGGCTTCGGTGGACGATCCGGTCAGCACGCACCAGAGCAACTTCATCGGCACCTTGAACCTCTGCGAAGCCATGCGCAAAGCCGGCGTCAAGCGCGTGGTGTACGCCTCCAGCGCAGCGGTGTACGGCAACAACGGTGAAGGCGCTTCGATTGATGAAGCGACTGCCAAGGCACCGTTGACGCCCTATGCGTCCGACAAGTTGGCCGGTGAGCACTACTTTGATTTCTACCGCCGCCAGCATGGCCTGGAGCCGGTGATTTTCCGCTTCTTCAATATTTTTGGCCCGCGCCAGGATCCGTCATCGCCGTACTCCGGCGTGATCAGTATCTTCAGCGAACGTGCGCAACAGGGCCTGCCGATCACCGTGTTTGGCGACGGCGAGCAAACCCGAGACTTCATGTATGTGGGGGACTTGGTGAAGGTATTGGTGCAGGCCATCGAAGCGCAAGAAGCGCCTTTGGGGGCGATCAACGTGGGCTGGAACCGCACGACTACCCTCAAGCAGGTATTGCAGGCGCTGGAAGAAGCGGTCGGCAGCTTGCCCGCCGTGACTTATGGCCCGCCACGTTCGGGAGACATCAAGCATTCGCGGGCGAATAACCAGCGGCTGTTGGCGAGCTTCACGTTGCCCGAGCCGACACCCTTGAAGGTCGGCCTGGAACGCTTGCTCAAGGGTTGATGCAAGTCCAAATGTGGGAGCTGGCTCGCCTGCGATGATATCGCCTCGGTCTACCTGATGTAGCGAGGTGACTGCATCGCGGGCAAGCCAGCTCCCACATTGGTTTTAGCGACTGGCTTTTTTCTTCGGCACGATCTTGCGCAGCACCCTCTGTGCCAGGCGCTTCAATTTCGACTCTTTCTCCGGCTCCGCCAAGCCTTGCTGGCGCAGCCAATCCTTCCAGCGAATCCGCTCCTCACGCACCAGCCAGCCTTCCTGCTGGGCGAAGCTTTCTGCCAGGTACAAACCCCGCGTGCTGGCTGGGTACAGTTGGTCTTTCTTGACGGTGTACAGCTCAGCCAGCGGTTGGCCGTCCTTAAGTGGCATCAGGTACAGGTCCGGACGCTGGCGGTCCAGGCGCGCGACCAGTTGGTCGCCTTCCAGGCGCTCGTCCACATGGAACAGGCTCAGGGATTTGGCTTCCTTGGGCACCTCCAGGCGCAGGTCATAGATCAACTGCAACGACGCCGTGGGCAGGTGCACGTAGGCCCGTGGGCGCTCGATCAATTGGGTGGTGGCGCAACGCACCGGGCGCGCGGCGCCGGACAGCGGGCTGAGGCGAAACGGCAGGGCTTCGCGGTAATGCAGCGCGGCAGAATAGGGGCGGGCAGCCAAGTGTCGTTGAATCGCCCGCTGAGCCAGCCCTCAGGCGTCTCCAGCAGGCATTCTTCGGCGATTTCCTGGATGGCGGTGTGCAGTGGCAGGTTCAGTTCGTGGGCGGGGACGTAGCCGGAAATCAGCTTGAGCACTACGTCGCCACGGTCCTGGCGACGTTGGCGCACCAGCACCAGTAATCCTTGTTTTGCCAATGCAGGGTCAGTCGCACCGACACGCCCAGGTTCGCCAACTCCAGTGCGAAACGCTCGGGATCAGCCACCTCTACGGGCTTGCGCCGTTGCAGGGTCTGGGCAAAGTTGAGCGGCATGCCGACGCTCTGGTAACTCAGGCCTTCGGGGTGGCTTCGACGTGCAGCGGCAGTGTTTTAAAGTTACTGGGGTTTTTTCTTATGAGCGTTCGCGGCATGTCGGCTCCTTCTTGCGACGGGGTCGGCCGCGTCGGCGGCATCAGAGTTGACGAATGACCTTGGCAGCAGTCGCCACGTTGTGGGCCAGGTGCAGCGGATTAATGGTCCCGACAATAGCACTGGCGACACCCGTTTGCGCAAACAACAACATGAAACTGGCGTGTATTGGATCCACTCCGGGCTCCAGGCAGACGTGGCCACTGGCAAGTGCCTTTTTCACCAGGATGCCCTTGCCGTTCGCCGCTGCATAGTCAATGACGGCTTTCTCGGTCTGTTCGTTCAAATTGTAGGTCACCATCGCGCAATCGCCCTGTTCCAGAGCCTTCACGCCGCCTTCGACAGTTTTGCCGGAGAAGCCGAATCCCCGGATTTTGCCTTCCTGTTTCAATGCCGCCAGGGTCTGGTAGACCTCGCAGTCGTTGAGGATGTGCAGGTCGTTGCCGTCGGAGTGCACCAGCACCAGATCGATAAAATCAGTTTCAAGTCGCTTCAAGCTGCGTTCAATCGACATCCGGGTATGGGCGGCGCTGAAATCGTGGCTGGACACGCCATTCTCGAACTCTTCGCCCACTTTGCTGACGATCACCCAATCCTTGCGTTGGTCGCGCAGCAGCGGCCCCAGGCGTTCTTCACTCATGCCATAGGCCGGCGCAGTGTCGATCAGGTTGATGCCCAGTTCGCGGGCCTGGCGCAGCAGCATGCGTGCGGCGTCATCATCGGGGATCTGGAAGCCATTGGGGTATTTAACCCCCTGGTCACGGCCCAGCTTGACGGTGCCGAGGCCCAGCGGTGATACCAACAGGCCAGTGCTGCCCAGGGGGCGATGCAGGTCGTGCAAGGTCGGCAGGCTCATGGCAACAATTGCTCCCAGGCCGGTACGCCAATGGCGGGTTTTGGCAGCTCCGGCAACGGCTCGGCGACGCTTGGGCGGATGCCATCACGTTCCAGGCTGTTGATCACGCGATCGGCGAAGTCCGGTGCCAGGGCCAGCTTGGTAGGCCATCCCACCATTAGGCGGCCTTCTTCAAAGACGAAGGCATTGTCGGGACGCGTCAGGCCCGATTGCAGGGGCTCGGCGCGGTCCACGCGCAGGGTGGCCCATTGGGTCTGGCTCATGTCGATCCATGGCAGCAATTGCGCCAACTCCTTCTGCGCAGTGGCGATCTGTTCAGCTGGCGTGCGTGCCACGCCATCAGCCTCGGCAATGTCGCCACCCATGTACCACACCCAATTGCCATCGGCGGCCGGATGGGTGGTGACGGTGATGCGTGGTTTGGTACCGCCGCCCAGGCAGTGTGCATACAGCGGTTTAAGGCCGGGGCCCTTGGCGATGATCATGTGCAGCGGGCGTTTTTGCATGGCCGGCTTGCTCAGGCCCAGGTCGCTGAGCAAATCGGCGGTGCCACCCCGGCGCTCAGCACGATGCGTTGGGCGCGGATCTCGCGGCCATCCACCTTCAAGCCCACCAGCTTGTTGCCGTCCAACAGCGGTTCGATGCGCTGACCGGAAAGCAAGCCGTCGCCAGCCAGTTGTGCGAGGCGTTCGATCACGCTGGGCACGTCCACCACCAGTTCCGCCAGCCGATAGACCTTGCCCTTGAAGCGCCGGTCTTGCAGGGCAGGGGGCAGGTCATCGCCCTTGACCTGGTCGACTCGACCGCGCACGGCCTTGCTCGCAAAGAAGCTGGTGAGGTTGCCGGCGAGGGTGCCGGGCGACCACAGGTAATGGGCTTGGGACAGTACGCGCACGCCGGCCAGGTCCAGTTCCCCAGTGCCCGCCAACGCTTCACGCCAGCGGCGCGGCATGTCGGCAATGGCTTCGGACGCGCCGGTGAGGGCGCCATGCAGGGCGTATTTCGCCCCGCCGTGAATGATCCCCTGGGACTTCACGCTTTGCCCGCCGCCCAAGGTGGCGTTTTCCACCAGCACCGTGGAAAACCCCTGGCGACGCAAGCGCGCGTTCAACCAAAGGCCAGCAACCCCGGCGCCGACAATCAGGACGTCGGTGGAAATAACGGATGGCATGGGCGACCTCAGTGTTCAAGACAAGAGGCGCAGTATACAGGCTGTTGAGTGGCGGTCAGTGCCCGGCGGTTTTCGAGAACAGTTGAATTACCACGACGCCCAGCACGATCAGGCCCATGCCCATGATCGCCGGGGTGTCGAGCTTCTGCCCGTAGATAAACAGCGCGGCGATGCTGACCATCACGATCCCCATCCCGGCCCACACCGCGTACGCCACGCCTACGGGAATGGTGCGCACCACCAGGGTCAGCATCCAAAAGGCCGTGGCATACCCGACGATCACCAGCAGCAACGGAATCGGCGTGCTCCAGCCCTTGATGGCTTTCATGGAAACGGTCGCGATCACTTCCGAGCAGATGGCAATGGCCAGATAGAGGTAGGCGGCATTCATGGGGTAATCCTCGGTGTGGGGCGTGCTTAATAAGGTCGCCATTCTAACGCTTCAGAAGATGGGATAAAGTCATTACCTATCTGGATTGAAGATGGGTTGAGCCATGAGCGTGCAGTGGAACCTGGAGCAGATGCGCCTGTTTGTCAGCGTCGCTGAGCAGCGTTCGTTTTCGGCGGTAGCGCGGGACCAGCGCAAGGCGCAGTCGGCGGTCAGTACCGGAATCGCCTTGCTGGAAGCTGACCTGGGCCTGAGCCTGTTTGAGCGTAGCAGCGGCCGTCAGCCGCGCCTGACCGAAGCCGGCAGCGTATTGCTGGAGGAAGCGCGTGAGGTGTTGCGCCAGTGTGAGCGGCTTAATGGCCGGGCCTTGTCACTGACTCGCGGCGAAGAAGCCTGCCTGCGCCTGGCCCAGGATGAAGCCATGCTATTCCAGCCGGTGCTCGACAGCCTTGAAGCGCTGGCCGGTCAATTTCCCCATCTGGAAGTACAGCTTTCCAGCGCCGCCCAAGGCGATGTGGCGCGCAAGCTGGTGGAGCGCAAGGCCGACCTGGGGCTGTTGTTCTATCACGACCAGATCCCCGAAGCGCTTGAGCGGCGGGTGGTCGGCAGTGTGGAAATGGTCACGGTGTGCGGGGTGAATCACCCGCTGGCCAAGGAGGCATACGTGGACTGCAAACGCTTGGCGCAGTTTCGCCAGTTGTTGATGTCGACCCAGACCAGTGTCTACCCCGGCAGCGAAGCCGCCAGCCCGCTGGTGTGGCGTGCCGACAGTTTCTATGTGTTGGCCGAATGGCTGATGAGTGGCCTGGGCTGGGCCTGGCTGCCCCGGCACATCGTGCAGTACCCGACTTACCAACAACAAATGATCGAACTGGACAGCGAGTGGACCCCTCCGGCTCTGGTGGTGGAGTTGGTTTGGCGGCGCGACGAGCACCTAGGCCCGGCTGCGCGCTTCCTGGCCGAACGTTTTGCCGAGTGCTTGCGCGCGATTGACTGAAAAAGCCGATAAACTCCGCCGCCATGAATAGAACTCTCTACAGCTGTCTGTTTTACCTGGCGCTGCCGTTGGTGGCTTTACGTCTTTGGCTGCGCGCACGCAAGGCGCCGGCCTACGCCAAGCGCGTCGGCGAGCGGTTTTCCTATGGCTTGCCGGTGCTGCAGCCGGGCGGGATCTGGGTACACGCTGTGTCGGTGGGCGAAAGCATCGCCGCCGCGCCGATGGTGCGCGGGTTGCTGGAGCGTTATCCGACCCTTCCCATCACCGTCACTTGCATGACGCCCACCGGCTCCGAGCGGATCCAGGCATTGTTCGCCAACGAGCCGCGCATCCAACACTGCTATTTGCCGTATGACTTGCCGTGCGCCGCCAAGCGTTTTCTTGATCGCGTGCAACCGAAGTTGGCGGTGATCATGGAAACCGAGCTGTGGCCCAACCATATCCACGCTTGCGCTCAGCGCGGGATTCCCGTGGCACTGGCCAACGGGCGGTTGTCGGCGCGTTCGGCCAAGGGCTACGGGCGTTTCGCCAAGCTGACCGCGCCGATGCTGGCAGAGATGAGCCTGCTTGCCGTGCAGACGCAAACTGAAGCCCAGCGCTTCCTCAGCCTGGGCGCCCGCCCGGAAGCCGTGGACGTCACCGGTTCGATCAAGTTCGACCTCACCATCGACCCTCAATTGCCCGTACGCGCAGCAGCGCTGCGCGAACAATGGGGCGCCAGCGAGCGCCCGGTGTGGATCGCGGCCAGTACCCATGAAGGCGAAGATCAAGTGGTGTTGGCGGCTCATCGCCAATTGCTCGACAGCTACCCCAACGCATTGCTGATCCTGGTGCCACGGCATCAGGAGCGATTCGGTCCGATGTTCGAGCTGAGCGAGCGGGAAGGTTTTGCGACTGTGCGCCGCTCCAGTGGTGAGCCGGTGACCGCGCAAACCTCGGTGTTGCTCGGCGATACCATGGGCGAATTGCTGTTCCTCTATGCCCTGGCCGACAGCGCTTTTGTCGGCGGCAGCCTGGTGCCGACCGGAGGGCACAACCCGCTGGAACCGGCGGCATTGGCCTTGCCGGTGATCATGGGGCCGCACGTGTTCAACTTCCTCGAAATCACCGCGATGATGCGCGAAGCCGGGGCATTGCGAGCCGTGGATGACGCCGAAGGGCTGGCCGAGGCGGTGCGGCAATTGTTCGAACTGCCGCAGGATGCGCGCAAGATGGGGCAGGCGGGGTTGAAGGTGATGCAGGCCAACCAGGGCGCCTTGAAGCGCTTGCTGGATGGCTTGGGCAAACTCCTAAGTCACTGACTCAGCACCTAACCCAAATGTGGGAGCTGGCTTGCCTGCGATGCAGGCACCTCGGTGCATCAGGCATACCGAAGTGATGCTATCGCAGGCAAGCCAGCTCCCACAGGGTTCAGTAACTGGGGCGGGCCTTGAGTTGTTCGGCAGCCGCCTTGGCCAGATCCGGCGGCAGGAAGTCCCGATCCGGGTTGTAGTCCGCCTTCAGATACCGCGCCAGATCCTGCAAATCCCCCGGGTTCAACGTGCCCGCCGCCTGCTTCAAGCGCAGGTTGTCGAGGATGTAGTCGTAGCGGCTGTTGTTGTAGTTGCGCACCGACGAGTACAGCTGGCGCTGCGAGTCCAGCACATCGACGATATTGCGCGTGCCCACCTGATAACCGATTTCCGTAGCTTCCACCGCGCTCTGGTTGGAGATGATCGACTGGCGGCGCGCCTGTACCTGTTCCACATCGGTGTTCACCGCGCGGTGCAGGTTACGGGTGTTTTCCACCACCTGGCGGCGCAGGCCTTCGCGTTGTTGCTCGGTCTGGTCCAGGCGCGAATAGGATTCGCGCACTTGCGAGCTGGTGAGGCCGCCACTGTAGATCGGGATGCTCAGGCGCAGGCCGATGGTGCGCTGTGAAACATCACCGCCGTAGGGCACCGGCAACTGGTTCGGGTTGCTGAAACCGAGGGCGTCGTTGTCACCTTTTTCGTACTGCGCCACGGCGTCGAGGGTCGGTGCGTGGCCGGCCTTGCGCTGTTTCAGGGTTTCTTCGGCGGCGGTTACCGCATAGTTACTGGCCAGCAGGTTGAGGTTCTGGCGACCGGCAGTTTCGACCCACGCCTTGGCGTCGTTCGGCGCCGGCGGTAGCACGGGCAAGGTGTGGACGATGCCCTGGATCGAGTTGTACTGGCGGTTGGTCAGGGTGATCAGCGCTTCAAAGGCGTCTTCCACCTGGCGCTGCGCCAGGATCCGATTGGCGCGGGCGGTGTCATAGCTGGCCTGGGATTGCAGTACATCCGTCTTGTCCGACAGGCCTACGTCGAAGCGCTCGTTGGATTGATCGAGCTGGCGCTTGAACGCGTTTTCTTCGGCCTTGGTCGATGCCAGGTTGTCCTGGGCACGCAGTACGGCGAAGTAGTTTTCGGCGCTCTGCAGGATCAGGTTCTGCTCGGTGGCCGACAGTTGCAGGGCGGCCTGTTCGTTGACAGCTTCGGCTGCTTGCAATTGGAACCAGCGGTCGGCGCGAAACAGCGGCTGGCTCAAGGTTGCGCGCCACGAGTGCGCATCGCGATTGGCTGTGGCCGCAGGCTGTGAGATCTGGGTACGTACGTTGTTGCTGTCAGCGCCTGCCGACAAATTCGGCAGCAAACCGGCGCGGGCCTGGGGCACCACTTCTTTTGCGCGCCGTATTGGGCGCGGGCGGCGGCCAGGTCGGCGTTGTTGTCTACTGCTTCCTGGTAGACGCTGACCAGGTCAGTTTTGGCGGACAAGGGCGCTTCTGCTGCCCAGACCATTCCGTTGGTCGCACAAGACACGGCGAGCGCCAGTGAGAGTTTGCGCAGCATGAGTCGATCCCTAGTTTTAATATTACGGCGATAATTTAGCGCCCAAGGCTAAGGCTGGCCATTCCTGGCGTCAAGCATTGTGGCAGTGCCCGAGTGTAGTGGCGCTGACCCTGCGCAACAATCCCGCAATCACGCCATTCATCACGCTGAATGCACCGCTATTGGCAATTTGCCCACGGCATGGTCTAGACTGGCCGCGTTCTTGTCGGGGTGCCTTGTTGGAAGGCTGAGATCGGTAAATACCGGATCCCGTTGAACCTGATCAGGTTAGCGCCTGCGTAGGGAACAAGATTTCTCGTCACCCGGCGAGTCCTCTTGTGCTTCGTCCGGGATGCTGTTCAAAAAACGAACAGCCCTCGTGCGCCAAGCACAGCACTGGTTTCAGTGCGTCCATCCGTCACAGGTTCGCTCCGACAAAAATCCACCGCCTGGATAAGTTGGAGAGCCCGTGATGAGCACAGAAATAAAAAGTACAAAACTCAAAAACACCGTGCACCTGAGTGAATCGGCCAAGGTCGACTCCGGCTCTGTGCAGCCGTTTACCCGCTCGCAAAAAGTCTACGTACAGGGCACTCGCCCGGACATCCGCGTGCCCATGCGAGAAATCAGCCTGGACGTGACTCCCACCGATTTCGGCGGTGAAATCAACGCGCCGGTCACCGTGTACGACACCTCTGGCCCCTACACCGACCCCAATGTGATCATCGATGTGCGCAAAGGCCTGGCCGACGTGCGCTCGCCGTGGATCGAAGTGCGCAACGACACCGAGCGCCTGCCGGGCCTCAGCTCGCACTTCGGCCAGCAGCGTCTCAGCGATGCTGAACTGACCGCACTGCGCTTTGCCCATGTGAAGAACCCGCGCCGTGCCAAGGCTGGCGCCAACGTCACGCAGATGCACTACGCGCGCAAAGGCATCATCACCGCCGAGATGGAATACGTCGCCATCCGCGAAAACATGAAGCTCGAAGAAGCCCGCGCCACCGGCCTTCTGGACCAGCAACATGCCGGCCACAGCTTTGGCGCCAGCGTGCCGAAGATCATCACGCCGGAATTCGTGCGCGAAGAAATCGCCCGTGGCCGCGCGATCATCCCGGCCAACATCAACCACACCGAACTGGAACCGATGATCATCGGCCGTAACTTCCTGGTGAAGATCAACGGCAACATCGGCAACAGCGCCCTGGGTTCGTCCATCGAAGAAGAAGTGGCGAAACTGACCTGGGGCATTCGCTGGGGTTCGGACACCGTGATGGACTTGTCCACCGGCAAGCACATCCATGAAACCCGCGAGTGGATCATCCGCAACTCGCCCGTGCCGATCGGTACCGTACCGATTTACCAGGCCCTGGAAAAAGTCGGCGGTGCGGCCGAAGACCTGACCTGGGAGCTATTCCGCGACACCCTGGTGGAGCAGGCCGAGCAGGGCGTCGACTACTTCACCATCCACGCCGGCGTCTTGCTGCGCTATGTGCCGCTGACCGCCAAGCGCGTGACCGGCATTGTTTCCCGTGGCGGTTCGATCATGGCCAAGTGGTGCCTGGCGCACCACAAAGAGAACTTCACCTACACGCATTTCGACGAAATCTGCGAAATCATGAAGGCCTATGACGTCAGCTTCTCCCTCGGTGACGGCCTGCGCCCAGGCTCCATCGCCGACGCCAACGACGCCGCGCAATTCGGCGAGCTGGAAACCCTCGGCGAGCTGACCAAGACCGCCTGGAAGCACGACGTGCAAACCATGATCGAAGGCCCGGGCCACGTGCCAATGCAGTTGATCAAGGAAAACATGGACAAGCAGTTGGAGTGCTGCGACGAGGCGCCGTTCTACACCCTCGGCCCGCTGACCACCGACATTGCACCGGGCTACGACCACATCACCTCCGGTATCGGTGCGGCGATGATCGGCTGGTTCGGTTGCGCCATGCTCTGCTATGTCACGCCTAAGGAACACCTGGGCTTGCCGAACAAGGATGACGTGAAGACCGGGATCATCACCTACAAGATCGCGGCCCACGCGGCGGACTTGGCCAAGGGGCATCCAGGCGCGCAGATTCGCGATAACGCCTTGAGCAAGGCGCGCTTCGAGTTCCGCTGGGAAGACCAGTTCAACCTCGGCCTGGACCCGGACACGGCGCGCTCGTACCACGATGAAACCTTGCCGAAAGATTCGGCCAAGGTCGCGCATTTCTGCTCGATGTGCGGGCCGAAGTTCTGCTCGATGAAAATCACCCAGGAAGTGCGTGAGTACGCGGCCAACCAGCGCATTGAGGCGGTGGATGTGGATGTGGCCAAGGGCTTGGCGGAGCAGGCGGAGCGGTTCAAGCAGGAAGGGAGTCAGCTGTACAAAAGGTCTGACCCGGGATTGTCGGCCCCTGTACCGGCCTCTTCGCGAGCAAGCCCGCTCCCACATTTGAAACGCATTCCAAATGTGGGAGCGGGCTTGCTCGCGAAAGCAATCTCCCAAACAACACATGTCCCATCAGAGATGACCCCCCTTGAACATTCAACCGAGTACCTACTCCCCCGACATTGCAGTGCCGAGTGACAAACGAGTCTTCGGCGCCCGCGACCTGTTCTCCCTGTGGTTTTCCCTCGGCATCGGCCTGATGGTCCTGCAAACCGGCGCCTTGCTCGCGCCGGGCCTGGGCTTGTCTGGCTCGTTGCTGGCCATCTTCCTCGGTACGCTGGTCGGCGTATTGCTATTGGCCGCCGTCGGTGTGATCGGCAGCGACACCGGCCTGTCCGCCATGGCTGCCCTGAAACTCAGCCTAGGCGCCAAAGGCGCGAGCCTGCCGGCATTGTTGAACCTGCTGCAACTGGTCGGCTGGGGTTCGTTCGAGATCATCGTGATGCGCGACGCCGCCAGCTTGTTGGGCGCGCGCGCGTTCAGCGACGGTAGCCTGCTGGCAAGCCCGTTGCTGTGGACACTGTTTTTTGGTGGTTTGGCCACACTGCTGGCCGTGAGTGGTCCGCTGACCTTCGTGCGCCAGATCCTGCGCAAATGGGGTATTTGGCTGTTGCTCGCCGCTTGCCTATGGCTGACCTGGAACCTGTTTGCCAAAGCTGACCTCGCTGCCCTGTGGGCCCAGGCCGGTGACGGTTCGATGCCGTTTGCGGTGGGTTTTGATATTGCCATCGCAATGCCGCTGTCGTGGCTGCCGCTGATCGCCGATTACTCGCGCTTCGGCAAACGCGCAAAAAGCGTGTTTGGCGGCACTGCATTGGGCTTCTTTATCGGTAATTTCTGGCTGATGAGCCTTGGCGTGGCCTACACCCTGGCATTTGCGCCAAGCGGTGAAGTGAATGCGCTGTTGCTGGCGTTGGCCGGTGCGGGCCTGGGAATTCCGCTGTTGCTGATCCTGTTGGACGAGTCGGAAAATGCCTTTGCCGATATTCACTCGGCGGCAGTGTCCAGCGGCATTCTGCTACGCCTGAAGGTTGAGCACCTGGCCCTGGCTATCGGTGTGATCTGCACCCTGATTGCCTGCTTTGCGCCGTTGGCCCAGTACCAGAACTTCCTGCTGCTGATCGGCTCGGTGTTCGCGCCTTTGTTTGGCGTGGTGCTGGTGGACCATTTCATCCTGCGTCGCCGTGGCCAGGGCTTGGTCGCGAACCTGCATTGGTCGGCGCTGTTAGCCTGGCTGGGTGGTATCGCAACCTACCACCTGCTGGCCAACCTGTACCCGGATGTTGGCGCGACCCTGCCGGCGCTGGTGCTGGCAGGGCTGTTGCAATTCATCCTTGGCCGGGTTTTCAGTGCCGCGCGGGCGCCAGCTCAGGCTTGAGCACACCGGTGAGGCGCGCATAGGGGATGGTCATCTCGATCAGCCCCAATGCATACGGTGCGATGGTCGCGACGTTGTACTTGAGCACCACGCCGTTGCTGGTCAGGGCCACGTTAGGGGTTTTCTGGAATGGCCAGTTCTTCACGAACTCCGGGTCGCGGTCCATCTGCGAGTTGATCAGCCAGCTGTTGTGGGCGACTTTGGCGGTATTCCAAAAGGCTTGCTCCTGGCCCGGCAGCAACATGTCGGTCAGGCTCAGCTCTTTGTGAAGAATGCGCGAATAGTTGATGAACCCTCGGCCTGGCTCGCCGTGGGCGGCGCCGGTGTCCAGGTAGCTGGAGACTTCAATAATCACCAGTCCGTCATGCTGTTCGCGTACCTTGGCCTGCAAGTACATGCTGTTGCGGTCGGCCGACTCACGCAAGAACTTGTCCCGATAGGCATTCAATGTGGCCGGTACGCTGGCGCCTGGCGTGGTGCGGGTCATTTGCAGCAGGCGCTGCTCCACCAGGGTGTCCAGTTGCGGTTCGGTGGGGAAGTGCACGGTGTCGATGTTCACCAGCGGGCAGTCAGGGCTGTCGCAGCCGGGCTTGATCTGCTCCGAGGCATCCGGCTGGGTGTCCAGCGGCTTGAGGTAGCTGGGTTGGAACAGGCTCTGGCAAGCACCCAGGGTCAAGGCAATACAGGCCACGGAGGCGATTTTTAAAAGCGACATGTGTGTCCTTCGTAAATCGATGGAAAGCGAAAAGAGTGGAGCTTCGACTACCAACAAAGCAGTCAGTTCGCCACTAAGCTGATTAGAGTGAGTTTGACGCCCGCCGTCTATCCCGGCAACCGGAAAGGGGCTGCACCAACGGGTGCGAGCGCGTTAGGATGGCGCCAAATGCGCAGGCACAACGAGGAAGGGACATGACGGATTTCGCAAAATCGACGCCGAGCAAGATTGAAATCGTTCAGCGCGACAATGCCTTCAAGGGCTTCTATCAGCTCGACCGCCTGCAATTGCGCCACGAGAAATTCGATGGTGGCATGAGCCGCGTGATCAACCGCGAAGTCTTTGTTCGTCATGATGCTGTGTGCGTATTGCCCTACGACCCGCAACGCGACGAAGTGGTGTTGAATGAGCAGTTCCGCGTTGGTGCCATGGGCCGTACCGACAACCCTTGGTTGATCGAAATGGTTGCCGGCCTGATCGACAGGGATGAAGAGCCGGAGGAGGTTGCGCACCGTGAAGCCGAGGAGGAAGCTGGGCTGACGTTCTCCGCGCTGTGGCCGATCACCAAGTATTTCCCATCGCCGGGCGGCAGTACCGAATATGTGCACTTGTACCTGGGCCGTTGCGACAGCACAGGGGTGGGTGGCGTCCATGGACTGGAAGAAGAGGCAGAAGATATCCGCGTGACCACCTGGGCGTTCGAGGATGCCCTGCAAGCGGTGCGCGACGGCAGAATTTCCAACGCAGCCAGCATTATCGCCCTGCAATGGCTTGCGCTTAATCGCGCGGAAGTGAGGGGGTTATGGCAGTAAAGGCACGGGAACGTTATCGAGTTGACCTGATTGGGTTGCAAGCGGCCTGCGAGGCCAACTATGCGCGGCTGATGCGTCTGCTGCCGGACATGCGCCATGCCCCAGCGGCGCGGCGCATTGGCGTGACCCATGGCGACCAGATGCTCGGCGTGCTGACCCTGGAAGTGATCGTCAACTGCCCGTACACCACCACCCTGCGCGTGCGCCAGGAGCACAGCCTGCCATGGCTGCCGGTGCCGCAGCTGGAAGTGCAGGTGTACCACGACGCGCGGATGGCCGAAGTGATCAGCGCCGAGCATGCACGACGCTTTCGCAGCATCTATCCTTACCCGAACGTGTTCATGCACCAGCCCGATGAGAAAGCACAGCTCAATGTGTTCCTCGGTGAATGGTTGAGCCACTGCCTGGCCTTGGGCCATGAGTTCGAAGTCGTGCGGTAGATGTGAACTGCATCTGATTCCTTGTATTTCCTCTTTGGTGTGCTGCCCAGCATAATCACGCCACACGTCCATTCCTGTGATTGCCTTGGGAGAGCGCCTTGCCGAGCGTATCCACCGTGACCCCCGATGCGCCGGCGTTGCTGGTGCAACTCTCCGACAGCCACCTGTTTGCCGAGGCCGACGGCACGCTGCTGAGCATGAACACCCGCGCAAGCCTGCAGCGGGTGATCGATTTGGTAAGGGCAGCAGCCGCAGATCGACTTAATGCTGGCCACGGGGACCTGTCCCAGGACGGTACGCTGGAGTCGTATCAGCAGTTTCGCGATATGACCCAGCAAATGGGCGTGCCGGCACGCTGGATTCCTGGCAATCACGACGAACCTCAGGTCATGGCCCTCGCTGCTGTGCACAGTGATTTTTTGGAGTCGGTGGTCGATATTGGTAACTGGCGCATCACTTTGCTGGATTCCTCCGTGCCGGGTTCGGTGCCGGGTTATCTGCAAGACCAGCAACTGCAATTGCTCGCCCAAGCCCTCAGCGAAGCACCGAGCCGTCATCATCTGGTGTGCTTTCACCATCACCCGGTGCCTATCGGGTGTGCCTGGATGGAGCCCATCGGCCTGCGCAACCCCGAGGCCCTGTTTGCCGTGCTCGACCGTTTTCCGCAGGTGCGGGCGGTACTCTGGGGCCACGTGCACCAGGAAATCGACCGCGAGCGCAACGGCGTGCGTTTATTGGCGTCGCCGTCCACCTGCATCCAGTTCGCGCCGGGCAGTGAGGACTTCAAGGTCAGCGAACAGGCGCCGGGTTACCGTTGGCTGCGTTTGCATGCCGACGGACGGTTGGGGGTGGAGCGGGTCCAGGGCTTCGCCTTTACCGTGGATTACGGTAGCAACGGTTATTAACCGCCCTAAACACTGATCAAAAATGTGGGAGCTGGCTTGCCTGCGATAGCGGTCTGCCTGCTAATAAATGGGTTGCTGATACACCGCAATCGCAGGCAAGCCAGCTCCCACAGGGTTCTTCTGTGTCCTGTGGACCGAGGTCATCACACAGGGCTTCGATCCCTGTAAACTGCGCCTCTTTGGCTGAAGCACGGAGAGCCCGGCATGTCCGCTTCGATCCTGTATATCCACGGCTTCAACAGTGCGCCTGCGTCCAACAAGGCCTGCCAGTTGATCACGGTGATGGACTCCTCGGCCTGGCCGATCAACTGCGCGTGCCCCGCATCACCATCCCCGTCAGGCAATTGCTCAGTTGGAGGCGGCTATCGCTGAACTGGGACGGCCGCTGCTGGTCGGCAGCTCACTCGGCGGCTACTATGCAACCCATCTTGCCGAACGCCATGGCCTCAAGGCGCTGCTGGTCAACCCGGCGGTCAGCCCTCATCGGATGTTCGACGGCTACCTGGGCACCCAGAAGAACCTCTACACCGATGAAACCTGGGAATTGACCCACGACCACGTCACGGCATTGGCCGAGCTGGAAGTGGCGGCGCCCCAGGATGCGGCGCGTTATCAGGTGTGGTTGCAGACCGGCGATGAAACGCTGGATTATCGCCTCGCCCAGCAGTATTACCGGGCCTGTGCCTTGCGCATTCAGGCCGGCGGTGACCATGGCTACCAGGGGTTTGCCCAGCAATTGCCGGCGCTGCTCAGTTTTGCCGGCATTGGCGCAGATCAGTACCAATCCTTCGATTTTTCGTCACTGTAAAAATCGCAGGTCACTTTTAATCGAAAGACTCACGACGAGACCCCATGGCCACTCCCAGCGCTAGCTCTTATAACGCCGACGCCATCGAAGTCCTCTCGGGCCTCGACCCGGTGCGCAAACGCCCCGGCATGTACACCGACACCAGCCGGCCGAACCACCTTGCCCAGGAAGTCATCGACAACAGCGTCGACGAAGCCCTGGCCGGCCACGCCAAGTCGGTGCATGTTATTCTTCACGCTGACCATTCCTGGAAGTGTCCGACGATGGTCGCGGCATGCCGGTGGACATCCACCCGGAAGAGGGGGTGCCGGGCGTCGAGCTGATCCTCACCAAGCTGCACGCCGGCGGTAAGTTCTCGAACAAGAACTACCAGTTCTCCGGTGGTTTGCACGGGGTGGGTATCTCGGTGGTCAACGCCCTGTCCACACTGGTACGGGTGAAGGTCAAGCGCGACGGCAACGAGTACCAGATGACCTTCGCCGATGGCTACAAAGCCACCGACCTGGAGGTGATCGGCACCGTTGGCAAGCGCAATACCGGCACCAGCGTGTACTTCGCGCCGGACCCGAAATACTTCGATTCACCGAAATTCTCCATCAGCCGCCTCAAGCACGTGCTCAAGGCCAAGGCTGTGTTGTGCCCAGGCCTGCTAGTGACCTTTGAAGACAAAGGCACCGGCGAGAAGGTCGAGTGGCACTACGAAGACGGCCTGCGCTCCTACCTGGAAGACTCCGTCAGCGACTTTGAACGCCTGCCCAACGAGCCGTTCTGCGGCAGCCTGGCGGGTAATAAAGAAGCCGTCGACTGGGCGCTGCTGTGGCTGCCCGAAGGCGGCGACAGCGTGCAGGAAAGCTACGTCAACCTGATCCCGACAGCTCAGGGTGGCACCCACGTCAACGGTTTGCGCCAGGGTTTGCTGGATGCCATGCGCGAATTCTGCGAATACCGCAGCCTGCTGCCGCGCGGCGTGAAGCTCGCGCCGGAAGACGTGTGGGAGCGCATTGCGTTCGTGCTGTCGATGAAGATGCAGGAGCCGCAATTCTCCGGTCAGACCAAAGAGCGCCTGTCGTCTCGCGAGGCCGCGGCGTTTGTCTCCGGTGTGGTCAAGGACGCGTTCAGCCTGTGGCTCAACGAGCACCCTGAATTGGGCCTGGCCCTGGCAGAGCTGGCGATCAACAACGCTGGCCGTCGCCTGAAGGCCAGCAAGAAGGTCGAGCGCAAACGCATCACCCAGGGCCCGGCATTGCCTGGCAAGCTGGCCGATTGCGCCGGGCAAGACCCGATGCGCTCCGAACTGTTCCTGGTAGAGGGTGACTCCGCCGGTGGTTCCGCCAAGCAAGCGCGGGACAAGGAGTTCCAGGCGATCCTGCCGTTGCGCGGCAAGATCCTCAACACCTGGGAAGTCGATGGCAGTGAAGTCCTGGCCAGCCAGGAAGTGCACAACATCGCCGTGGCCATTGGTGTTGACCCGGGCGCAGCGGACATGAGCCAGCTGCGCTACGGCAAGATCTGCATCCTCGCCGACGCCGACTCCGACGGCTTGCACATCGCCACGTTGCTGTGCGCGCTGTTCGTCCAGCACTTCCGCCCGTTGGTGGATGCCGGTCACGTCTATGTCGCCATGCCGCCGCTGTACCGCATCGACTTGGGCAAGGAGATTTTCTACGCCCTCGATGAAGCCGAGCGCGATGGCATCCTCGACCGCCTGGTGGCCGAGAAGAAACGCGGCAAGCCACAGGTCACGCGATTCAAAGGCCTGGGTGAAATGAACCCGCCGCAACTGCGCGAAACCACCATGGACCCGAACACCCGGCGCCTGGTACAGCTGACCTTGGAAGACTACGCCGCTACGTCGGAAATGATGGACATGCTGCTGGCGAAGAAGCGCGCGCCGGACCGCAAGTCCTGGCTGGAATCCAAAGGCAACCTGGCCGAGGTTCTGGGCTGATGCGCACAGGTTTCGCCCTGGCGATCCTGATGTTCAGCGGGTTGGCGGCCACCGAGGTGGCTGCCGCGCCCGTGGCTGAGTTGAAACTGGTGTCTGAACACCCGGTGGACGGCATGCGTGGCGGGAACCTGTCAGGCCTTGCGTTGTGTGGCAAGGCGTTGTGGACGGTTTCCGACCGCGATGACGACCAGATCTATCGCCTGGATATCAGTGCGCCGACCTGGCAGGCCGAAACGGTGAAAATCGAGGTACCACCGGTGCCAGAGTCCGGGCTGCCCTGGGGGTTGCGTTCGCGCACCAAGGCCGCTTCGTTCATTCGTGGTGGCGACCTGGATTTTGAGGGCATCACCTGCGATGCCGCTGGCAACCGCTACATTGTCAGCGAAGCCCACGCGGCGGTGCTGCAAGTGCCGGTGAATGGCGCGCCCGAGTGGTTGAAGATTGCCCCGGGCATGGTGCGTGAAGCGCGCGCCAGTGGCATGTTGCTGCACTTCAATGCCCTGTTCGAAGGCTTGGCGATCAACCCCGAGGGCAATCAGATATGGCTGGCAGCGGAGCGTGAGCGGCGCGGGCTTGTCTCGATCAAGCGCGGGCAAAGCCTGTGGAATTGCGACGGCCCCTGCGTGTTGTTAAGCGAGGCCGGCCAGGAAATGCAGCCGGCCCAGTTTCCCAAAGCCAAGGCCGTATCCAAGGATTTTGCCGACTTGTCGCTGTTCAACGGCAAGCTGTTTACCCTGGAGCGCAATGCGTTCCAGATTTGCCGGCGTGATGCAGTCACGGCCAAGGTCGAGCTGTGCTGGTCGTTTGCCGACGAGACCCTGACGCCTGAACGCAGGTATCCCCAGCCTTATGGTTTGGCCGAAGCCCTGGTGATTGACGCAGACGGTGCCTGGCTGGGTATCGACAACAACTTCGGCCCGCGTGCCGATGGTGAAAAGCGTCCGGTGGTCTATCGTTTCGCCGCCCCGGCCGGTGGCTGGAGTGCCCAGCCTTGATGATTGAATTTCTTGAATTGACCCGACGCCGCGCCATTTGCGTTGCGTCTTACCAAACAATGATGAGGCCCGCATGAGTGACATCCTCGCAGACAGCTTAGATGGCGTAGAACGCCGATCGCTGGCTGACTTCACCGAAAATGCCTACCTCAACTACTCCATGTACGTGATCATGGACCGTGCCTTGCCGCATATCGGCGACGGTCTGAAACCGGTACAGCGGCGCATCATCTACGCCATGAGTGAGTTGGGCCTGGACGCCGATTCCAAGCACAAGAAGTCGGCGCGTACCGTCGGTGACGTGCTCGGTAAGTTCCACCCGCACGGCGACTCCGCCTGCTACGAAGCCATGGTGCTGATGGCGCAGCCGTTCAGCTACCGCTACACGCTGGTGGACGGCCAGGGTAACTGGGGTGCGCCGGATGATCCCAAGTCCTTCGCCGCCATGCGATACACCGAGGCGCGCCTGTCGCGTTACTCGGAAGTCTTGTTGAGCGAATTGGGGCAGGGCACTGCGGACTGGGGCCCGAACTTCGACGGCACCCTCGATGAACCGCTGGTATTGCCAGCACGTTTGCCGAATATCCTGCTCAATGGCACCACCGGTATCGCCGTGGGCATGGCCACCGATGTGCCGCCGCACAACCTGCGGGAAGTCGCCACGGCCTGCGTGCGCTTGCTCGATGAGCCCAAGGCCACGGTGGAGCAGCTCTGCGAGCATATCCAGGGCCCGGACTACCCGACTGAAGCGGAAATCATCACGCCGCGCGCCGACCTGTTGAAAATGTACGAAACCGGCAGGGCTCGGTGCGCATGCGCGCCGTGTACCACGTTGAAGATGGCGACATTATCGTCACCGCACTGCCGCACCAGGTGTCTGGCGCCAAGGTGCTGGAGCAGATCGCCGCGTTGATGCAGGCCAAGCCGTCGAAATTGCCGCAAGTCGCCGACCTGCGTGACGAGTCCGACCACGAAAACCCCTGCCGCATCGTGATTATCCCGACCAACAGCCGGGTTGACCACGAAGTGCTGATGCAGCATCTGTTTGCCAGTACCGACCTTGAGTCGAGCTACCGGGTCAACGTCAACATTATTGGCCTGGACGGCAAGCCGCAGTTGAAAAACCTGCGCAACCTGCTGGTGGAGTGGCTGGAGTTCCGCGTGCAGACCGTACGCCGCCGCCTGCAATTCCGGCTGGACAAGGTCGAGCGCCGCCTGCACCTGTTGGACGGCTTGTTGATCGCCTACCTCAACCTGGATGAAGTGATCCACATCATCCGCACCGCCGAGCACCCGAAAGCCGAGCTGATCGCGCGTTTCGAACTGAGCGAGATCCAGGCTGACTACATCCTCGACACCCGCTTGCGTCAGTTGGCGCGACTGGAAGAAATGAAGCTGCGTGACGAACAGGACGCGCTGCTCAAGGAACAAGCCAAGCTGCAAGCCCTGTTGGGCAGCGAAGCCAAGCTCAAGAAGCTGGTGCGCAGTGAGCTGATCAAAGACGCCGAAACCTACGGCGATGACCGTCGGTCGCCGATCGTCCAGCGTGCGGAAGCGAAAGCGCTGACAGAAACCGAGCTGCTGCCAAACGAGAAAATTACCGTCGTTCTGTCGGAAAAGGGTTGGGTTCGTTCCGCCAAGGGGCATGATATTGACGCCACTGGCTTGTCGTACAAGGCGGGCGACGGTTTTAAAACCGCTGCGGCCGGGCGTTCCAATCAGTTTGCAGTGTTTATCGACTCCACCGGGCGCAGCTATTCGGTGCCGGCGCACACCTTGCCTTCCGCACGGGGGCAGGGCGAGCCGTTGACCGGACGCCTTACGCCACCTCCGGGGGCGAATTTCGAGTGCGTGCTGCTGCCGGACGATGACGCGCTGTACGTGATTGCCTCTGATGCGGGTTACGGCTTTGTGGTCAAGGGCGAAGACCTGCAGGCCAAGAACAAGGCGGGCAAGGCGCTGTTAAGCCTGCCGAATAACGCCAAGGTCATCTTGCCGCGTCCGGTAGACGACCGCGAGAGCAACTGGCTGGCGTCGGTCACCACCGAAGGGCGCTTGCTGGTGTTCAAGATCAGCGACCTGCCGCAGTTGGGTAAAGGCAAGGGCAACAAGATTATCGGTATTCCCGGGGAGCGGGTGGCCAGTCGCGAGGAGTATGTGACTGACATTGCGGTCATCCCAGAGGGCGCCACCTTGGTGCTGCAAGCCGGTAAACGCACGCTCTCGCTGCGGCCGGACGACCTGGAACACTACAAGGGCGAGCGTGGTCGACGTGGTAACAAATTGCCACGTGGTTTCCAGCGTGTAGATGCTTTGTTAGTGGAAACGCCCGTTTAAGGCGTATTAGAGCCCCCGATCTACGATTTAACGCGTAGATCGGCGCTTTAACGCTGGAGTCATGGCGCATATTCACGGATGATATGGCCTTTCCAGCGCCGGCGTGGCCGAGCGTGTTTAGGTTATTTTTAGTATTACATTGTGGTTCGCCTTGTGGCAGCCACCTGGATGGGATGATGACTGCTCCACGCCTTCCTTTAATTTTTATGCTCGCTGGCCTTCTGGGGTTGGCGGGTTGCAGCACACACCAACCGGTGTCGCTGTACCAGCTGGACAGCGGAAGTCCGGCTCAGCCAGCACAAACAGCTGGCATGGCTGTATTGCTGGGTCCGGTGGTCGTTGCTGACTACCTGCAACGCGAAACTCTGCTGCAACGTCAGAACGACGGCAGCCTGCAAGGTTCCACTGATGGTCGTTGGGCGGGCAGTTTATCGTCCGACATCAACCAACTGATGTTACGCCAGGTGGCCGGTCAACTGGACAGCCAGCGAGTGGTCCTGTCGCCTGCGCCAGCGGGGTTTTACACCGGATGTGCAGGTCTTGTTGACCATTACCCGGCTCGACTCCGGCACGTCGCAGCCAGCGATCCTCGATGCGCAATGGCGCTTGATCGACCGCCGTGGCCAAGTGCGCGATAACCGCATCGTGCACTTGCAGGAAGAACACACCGGCACCACCGCGTCCCAGGTCCAGGCCCAAGGCGTGTTGTTGCAGCACTTGGCGCAGCTGTTGTCGGTAGCTCTCAAGCCATTGGCCAACCAACCGCCGATTGCCGAGGCGCCACGCAAGCAGGCTCCGGTCCAGGCCAAGCCGGCTGAGCCACAGAAGCCGAAGATGCCGATGGCCACGCCGATTCGTACGGATATGGAAGTGTTCAGGTTCTAAGCCAAACCGCAGATACAAAAAAGGCCCGCTGACTCAGCGGGCCTTTTTATTGGGGGTTGTAGCGAGCTCGCATAGTTAGCTTTTTGTGCGGGTCTCGTGCATCCGTGCCAACTGTCGTTCCAGCATCGACGGATAAGGCTCCATCAACCGCTCCACACAGCTTGCGCCCTCTGGGCTGGCAATCGGGCGGATACGGGCGCGCTGGCGGATCAGCGAGTCTTCACTGATCTTGCGCTCCACCAACAACAGGTTGCGGCTGTGCTGGGACAGGGCCAGGGCGTCCTGTGCACTCTCGGTGAGCAGCAGGTCGATCTGGCTCATGCCGAACAGGTCATCACTCACCGTCAGGCCGAGTTGCAGTTGCAGGGTGATGCCGCTGTCCGCCACTTCGATCTGCAGGGCATGGCCCAAGGCGCGCAATAGCTCGCCGCAGCAAATGGCGTTTGTCAGGTAATCTTCGCCGCTGTCTTCGCTGTGGAACAGCATCAGCGTGCTGCCGTCGTTCAGGGTGTGCAGTTCGCTCTGGTAGAGCGAGGCGGCCTGGTCGAGGCAGTCACGGTAGCGCTCCAGCAACTCGGTCAGGCGTGCGCGCGGCAGGCGGCGCAGTTGGTCCTGAGCGCCCAGTTGCACGGCCAGCACGGCGCTGTGCTGGGGCTCGGCGTTCCTCACCGGCACCGGCGCGGCTTTGGGGGCGGTGGCAGGGCTGCCGTCCGAGGTGTCGCGCAAATCGGCGAACGGGTCTTCGTCGTCCAATTCGTCTTCTTCGGCCTGGATCGCCTTGCGGGTTGCAGGCTTGAGGCCCGCCACAGGAGGGGCTTCGTCGAAACCGGCTCGCGCAGGTCGCGCACTTCAAACTCGGGTTCGTCGCCGTAGTCGGTGTCGTCGAATTCAGGCTCGGGCTCAGCCTCGCGCACCACAGGCTCTGGGGCAAAGCTGGCGTGAAGCTGGCGGGCGAGGTCGCCGATCTCATCCCTGGCGGTCGGTGGCCGGGGTGTGTTCGTCGATGTCCCGCAGCCAGATGCGCAATTGCATCAATGGCGTGGAGATGTGTCGACCCAGGCGCAGGCTCAACGCCAGGGCCAATGCCAGCAGGATCGCACTGAGGATGCCCATGCTTTGCAGGCTGATGGTCATCGGCTGCTGGAATTGCTGCATGTCGAGGCTGATGCGCAGTTGGCCGGCCTTCACGTCCTGGAACGTGATGTTGCTCTGATACAACCCTTCCGCTTCACCCAGCAGGCCGTTCTTCGGGCGCTGCCCGGCTTCGGCCATGATCCGGTTGTCCACGCTGTAGATGGCGGCGTGGGCCACCAGCGGGTTCTTGGTCAGGTTGTTGAGCAGCACGTTGAGGCTGAGGATGTCGTTGGACACCAACAGCTCGGTCGCCGAGGTGGCGGTTTGCGTGGTCAGGCTCTCGCCCAGGGCATCGGCTTGTTCGTGCATGGCCTGTTTGAACTGCAAGCCCATCACGCAGGCATAGATCACCAGGGCCAAGGCGACCAGGATCACGTTATGGCTGGCGATGCGTAATGCGATCGGTACACGGCGGTGGCGCAGTGCCCGGAAGATCAGCAGGAAGAAGTTATCGGTTTTTACTGGCGTGGGCCGGTTCACTTGCGCTCGGCTCTTGGTCCGTGAAGTTGACGCGCAGTATAGCGACAGCCCTAGAACCGGCAAAGCGCTGGCTGTGCCCGATGGTCACTGAAAGTGGGTAGAATGCGGTTTTTTTCCAGCCTGGGGTGCGCCTTGCGCGAAATTGTCCTGATTAACATCACCGGTGAAGATCGCCCGGGTCTCACCGCCGCCATTACCGGCGTTCTGGCCCAAGGTGGTGTGAACATTCTCGACATTGGCCAGGCGGTGATCCACGACACGCTGTCGTTCGGCATCCTGGTCGAGATCCCGAGCAATGAACAGGCGTCCTCGGTCCTCAAGGACATCCTGTTTACGGCGTAGCAATGGGTCGCCGGCCAAGGCAAGAAACGCCACATCGTGACGCTGTTGACCCGCAAGGTCACAGCCGAGCAGTTGCAGCGAGTCAGCTCGATTACCGCGCAATACGGTTTGAATATCGACCATATTGACCGTCTGTCGGGTCGCATGCCGTTGGACACGCCAGCCGACAAAGGCAAGGGTTGCATCGAGTTCTCCGTGCGCGGCGAGCCGGCCGACCCACAGGCCCTGCGCGCCGAATTCCTCAGCGTGGCCCAGGAGCTGAATGTCGACATCGCCTTCCAGGAAGATTCGCTGTTCCGTCGTAACCGCCGCCTGGCAGTGTTCGACATGGACTCCACGCTGATCGAGGCCGAAGTCATCGACGAGTTGGCCAAGGCCGCCGGTGTGGGCGAGCAAGTCTCCGAGATTACCGAGCGCGCCATGGCCGGTGAGCTGGACTTCCGCGCCAGCTTCAAGGAGCGCCTGGCGCTGCTCAAGGGGCTGGACGTCAGCGTACTGGACTCCATCGGCGCCTCGCTGCGCCTGACCGAAGGCGCCGAGACCCTGTTTGCCGAACTCAAGCGCCTGGGCTACAAGACCGCCATCCTGTCTGGCGGCTTCACCTACTTCGCCAAGCAATTGCAGGCCAAGCTGGGCATCGACTATGTGTTCGCAAACGAACTGGAAGTGGTGGATGGCAAGGTGACCGGCGTGGCCGTGGAGCCGATTGTCGACGCACAACGCAAGGCGGATTTGCTGAGGGAGTTGGCCCACAAGGAAGGTTTGCGCCTGGAGCAGACCATTGCGGTCGGCGACGGGGCGAATGACTTGCCAATGCTCGCAATTGCCGGGCTGGGTGTGGCGTTCCGCGCCAAGCCGTTGGTGAAGCAGTCGGCTAAGCAGGCGATTTCGACGCTGGGGTTGGATGGGGTGTTGTACTTGCTGGGCTTCCGTGACCGCGACGGTCAGCTGTAACTCTCCTTCCCCTGTAGGAATGGGATCAAAAATGTGGGAGCTGGCTTGCCTGCGATAGCGGTGTTGGATTCACCACCGTCATCGCAGGCAAGCCAGCCTGATAGGGTTCCAGCTTCAACTCTGTTTGGGGTCAGGCTTTAGGTGCCGCGATGCCTTGGCCCATCTGCACAGGAGTGCCTGCCGCCAACTCCTCCGCCCACTTCACCTGATCCGGCCCGAACAGCACAATCGCGGTCGAACCCAGCTTGAAGCGACCCAGCTCTGCACCTTTCTCCAAATGGATCGGCGCACGCGCGGCTTCGTCATAGCGGAAGGTTTTCAGCTCACGTTTTGGCGGCGTCACCAAGCCAGCCCACACGGTTTCAATCGACGCGACGATCATCGCACCCACCAACACCACGGCCATCGGGCCGCGTTCAGTGTCGAAAATGCAGGCCACACGTTCATTGCGTGCGAACAGCTCCGGTACGTTTTCCGCAGTGGTCTGGTTCACCGAGAAGATGCGCCCCGGAATGTAGATCATCTCGCGCAGGGTCCCGGCCAGTGGCATATGCACGCGGTGGTAGTCCTTCGGCGACAAGTAAACCGTTGCGAAGTCGCCGCCCATGAACGGCGCTGCCACGGCGGAATCGCCACCCAGCAGTTCCAGCACGCTGAAACTGTGGCCCTTGGCCTGGAACACGCGACCATGTTCGATCGGGCCCAGTTGGCTGACCGCGCCATCGGCAGGGCTCAGCACCGCGCCAGGGGTTTGGTCCAGCGGGCGGGCGCCGTCTTTCAGGGCACGGGTGAAGAACGCGTTGAAGTGCTCGTAGGCGGTCACGTCTTCAACCAGAGCCTGGGACATGTCCACTTGATAACGCTTGGCGAACCACGTGGTGAAGGCGTTCTTGAACCAACGCACACGGCACTCGGCAACGCAGCCGGCCAGGCGCGACAGCAAGTGGTGTGGCAGCAAGTACTGGCTGAGGATGAACAACTGCTTTTCATTGACTGTCCTTTAAACCTTAAATCTCAACGGGGGTGTCGGGGTGGTTGCCCCATTCGCCCCAGGAACCGGCATAACCTTTGACTCGCGGATAACCGAGCGCCTTGGCCACCAGGTAGGTGAAGCCAGAGCGGTGGTGAGTCTGGCAGTGGGTGATGATTTCTTTGTCTTTGGTCAACCCGAGGTCTTCGAGGATCTGCGGCATGTCACGGCGGATGCGCAGGTTGCGCGCCTTGTCCATGCCAGCGGTCCATTCGAAGTTCACGGCGCCGGGGATGTGCCCGCCTTTGGCCGCGAGCACCTTTTCACCGGAATATTCCAGCGGGCCGCGTGCGTCCCAGATACCCAGGTCAGCAGCGCCGAGGCGGCTTTGCAGGTATTCGCGGGTAGCCGTTGGGCCGTCATGCAGTGTGAGGCTGACCGGGCCACCGACCGGAGCCGGCACCTCGGTAGAAACCGGGTGTTTTTCTTCCAGCCAGGCCAGCAGGCCGCCGTCGAGGTAGTGGTATTTCTGGTGGCCGATCACGTCGAGCATCCAGATAAAGCGACCGGCCCAGCCGCCACCTTCGTCGTCGTAGACCACGTAGGTCGCGTCGGGGGTGTGGCCCAGTTCGCCGAAGAGTTTTTCAAGGTCAGCCTTGTGCGGCAGCAGGCCGGGGGCTGGCGGCTGGCCCAGTTGGGTGCGCTTGGGGTCAACGAAATGCGCGCCGGGGATATGCCCTTCGGCGTAGCGGGCGGCACTGGTGAGGTCCACCAGAATCAGGTGTTCGGCATCGAGGCGACCGACGAGGTCGCTGGATTCGATCACCAGCGGCAAGCCAGAGAAGTCAGGCATGTGAGGTCTCCTGGGCACAAATGTTGGCGATAAAGGACCGCGATTGTAGCGCAAGCATCAGGCGCTGCGGTTGGTAAAGCAGTGCAGGGCTTTTTCGATGCATTGGGCGGTTTTGCCGAAGGCCTGCACGGTGGTTTCCGAGAACGGTCCGCCACCTTGGTCGGCCACCATCAGCATCACCACTTTGCCGTTGCAGCTCAGGGAGCGCAGCAGCAGGTGTTCGCCGTTGAACAGGCGGCGCAGGATCGGCGGCAGCAGTGCGGAGAACTGCGCGTGGTTGTCCGGGTTGAGGCGCACTTGGGCGGACTTTTCCAGCAAACGCTGCAATAGCGTGCTGTTGACCACATCAAGGCTCAGGTTGGCAGCGTCCTTCGGCAGCCCGTCGACCTGATGCACGCGCAAGGTGCTCTGGGCGCGATCGGTCATCAGCAGCATGACCCGCTGCATGCCGCTGGCCATCAAGGCTTCCTTGGCGCAGGTGGTCAGGTGCATGGCGTTGGCGAAGCGGCTGGGTTCTACCAGCAGCTCGGTGCAGCGCTTGCGCCAGATGGCCAGGGCTTCGGCGGTGGGCGGCGGTGCAGGCAGCAGGCCGCGATGAATCTTTGCACATGCCACGGCCAGATCAGCGACAGCGCGGGGTGCCAAAGGTCGGGCATCACGGTGGTGCGCGCGCTGGTCACGGCTTGCTGGTGAACCTGTTGCTGCACTTCACCCAGTGGCTGTTGCAGGTACAGGGCGGTCAGGTATTGCCAGCGTTCGGTGTGCGGGCAGGTCCAGGACTCTTGGGCTGACATTGCCAAGCCGTTTGCCAGTAGCACCGTATTGGCGGGCTGGTTCAGCCAGCGGCGCAGGTTGGGTTCGGCATCGAGCAATTGCTGGTGGCGCAGTGGATCGTCTTCGCGGGCGATATGCAGCGCCTTGACCAACAAGCGCTGTTCGTTCAGCAGCAGGTTATAGCCCTGGGATACCCAGATCGGCAGGTGCCAGGCCTCGGTCAGGCCCACGCACAAATCTAGCAGGCGTACGCCGAACAGTTCTTGCTCGACCTCGCGCGCCGATTGGCCCTTGTGGATAACCCGCAACTCCCACTCCTCGAGGAGCTTGGGATAGGCCACCGCCATCGGCCAGAGTGGCGACAAGAACAGGAGGCTGCCCCAGTGAATGTCTTGCCACAGGCGCGCCAGGCGACTGCCGAACAAGCCGTTGGCTTGCTGCGAGGCATGCTGGCTCACCAGCAATAGCTGGCGCAGCGCTACGGGAATTTCTTGGGCAGGCACTGAGGGCAGGCGCGCCAGCAGTTCTTCGGCCCGCTTTAGGCCCAGTCGATTGAGCGCTACTTCAAGGTTTTCCGCTGGCTCCGCCAGGCTGCCTTGAATGTGGCTATTGGCCTCACGCATCACACTGAGTACCAGCGCCGGGCTGTTTTGCATCAGCTCGGCAATATCTCGTAATGAGCTGCGGTTATCGCGGATGGCTTTGCTTACGCGGTCGTGGCTGGCCTGGGGCACAGGCAGCAACACATCGTCCAGGCGCTTGATCCAAGCGGCGAGAGAGAAAAGGTCTTACAGATGGGACTGTCGTTTCATTAGCCATGGTAGGGGCGCGATCATCACTTGCGGTCAACACGCCCGGAACGGGCCGAACTGGCTTTTCGCCTTAACGGGCTATAGTCTGGCGCAGTTTTGCCGATAAGTAGAACAAGAGTTTTTCAGTTCCCCCAAATATGTCCATGAACCCGACGGCGCAAGTACTCATCTCCTATGGCTAAAATTATCGGCATCATCGTCGTCTTCGCAAGCGTGCTCGGCGGGTACGTCCTGTCCCACGGTAAAATTGCTGCGCTGATCCAGCCCTTCGAGGTGATGATCATCGGTGGTGCGGCACTGGGTGCGTTCCTGCAGGCGAACCCCGGCTACATGACCATGCACGTGATCAAGAAGTCGCTGGGCATGTTCGGCTCGCGCTTCACCCACACCTTCTATCTTGAGGTGCTGGGCCTGGTCTACGAGATCCTCAACAAGAGCCGCCGCGAAGGCATGATGGCCATTGAGGCCGACATTGAAGACGCCGCCGCCAGCCCGATTTTCGCCAAGTACCCGGCCGTGCTCAAAGATGAGCGCATGACCGCCTACATCTGTGACTACCTGCGCATCATGTCCTCCGGCAACATGGCCCCCATGAGCTGGAAGGCCTGTTCGACATGGAACTGTTCAGCCTTAAAGAAGAATTGGAACACCCGTCTCACGCCGTAACCGGTATTGCCGACGGCATGCCCGGCTTCGGTATCGTGGCGGCGGTACTCGGTATCGTGGTGACCATGGCCTCCCTCGGTGAGGGCGACCAGGCAGCCATCGGTATGCACGTAGGTGCGGCGCTGGTGGGTACCTTCTTCGGTATTCTCGCGGCCTACGGCTTCTTTGGTCCGCTGGCGACCTCCCTGGCGCATGACGCCAAGGAAGAAATCAACCTGTACGAATCGATCAAGGCCAGCCTGGTAGCCTCCGCTTCCGGCATGCCACCGTCGTTGGCGGTGGAGTTCGGTCGCAAGGTGTTGTACCCGAAACATCGCCCAAGCTTCGCCGAGCTGGAACAAGCGGTTCGCGGTCGCTAAGCCATGGAAAACAACCAGCCGATAATCATCAAGCGCGTCAAGCGCTTCGCTGCGGGGCACCATGGTGGCGCCTGGAAAATCGCCTTCGCCGACTTTGCGACGGCGATGATGGCGTTCTTCCTGGTGTTGTGGCTGATGTCCACCGCCACCCCGGAACAGAAGATCGCCATCGCCGGCTACTTCAAAGACCCGATTGGTTTCTCGGAGAGCGGCACGCCCTTTGTGATCGACCTCGGCGGTTCGCCGCAGTTGTCGCCTGAGCGCACCATCAACCCGGAAATCAAGACCGAAGCGCCCCAGGAAAAAATCCCGATCGAGCGCGACACCGTCGAGGCCATGGCTGAGCAAGTCGAGCAGGAGCGGCTTGAGCTGCTATTGCAAGAGTTGCAGACCAAGGTTGAGGAAAACCCGCAACTGCTGAAGTTCAAGGATCAGATCTCCTTCGAAATCACGCCTGAAGGCTTGCGCATCCAGATCACCGACGCCGCCAACCGGCCGATGTTCGATTCTGGCAGTGCGCGCCTGAAGCCGTACTTCGAAGATATCCTGCTGGCCATGGCCGACACCATCAAGGCGGTGCCGAACAAGATCAGCATCAGTGGCCACACCGATGCCAAGCCTTATGCGGGCCAGGGCGACTTCGGCAACTGGGAACTCTCGGCCAACCGCGCCAACGCCGCACGCCGCACGCCGCGCGCTGGTAGCGGGCAGCTATCCTGATCCGCAAGTGGCGCGGGTGGTGGGGTTTGCGTCCTCGCAGCTGTTTGATCATGCGGACCCTTACAACCCGGTCAACCGTCGAATCGATATCGTAGTGCTGACCAAAAGGCCCAGCGTGCCATCGAGGGTGATCAACCGCCGCCGGCACCGACCCCAGGTGCAGGTGCGCCAGGTGAAGTGCCAGCCGACCCGAACGCCATTCCGCCAGGCCAGGAACCACTGCCGGCTCATGAGCTGCGGCAGAAGCTGAACCTGTTTGATGATGGTGGGGTGAAGGATCCTACGGCGCCTAAGACGGGTTCCTAAACTGCACATACAACAAGGCCGCGATCATCGCGGCCTTGTTATTCTACTGTGTAGGAGCGAGCTTGCTCGCACCTACACGGGGTAAGTCAGTAACTGCTCTCTGGCAAGCTCGCAATAATCGACCGATAGCTGTTCATCCGTTGCTGCTGCACGCGCCCATCTTCCAAGGCCTTGAGCAATGCACAGCCCGGCTCGCGGTCGTGTTTGCAGTCGCGGAAGCGGCAAGTGCCGATCAGGTCGTTGAACTCGATAAAGCCCGCTTCCACATCGCTGCGGCTGACGTGGCCGAGGCCGAATTCACGAATGCCCGGGGAGTCGATCAGCTCGCCGCCGCCGGGGAAGTGGAACAGCCGCGCGGTGGTGGTGGTGTGAGTGCCCTGGCCGGACAGTTCCGACAGCGGGCCTACGCGGGTTTCGACTTCCGGTAGCAGGCTGTTGACCAGCGAGGACTTGCCCACGCCGGACTGGCCGACAAATACGCTGATGCGCCCGTCCAACTGCTGTTGCAGTTGTTCCATGCCATTACCGTGATGGGCCGACACTTCCAGCACCGGGTAACCCAGGGTGCGGTACACCGCCAGCAACGCGTTGAGCGCCGGGGCGTTCTGCTCGTCGATCAGGTCGAATTTGTTCAGCAGCAACAACGGGCGAATGCCAGCATGTTCGGCTGCCACGAGGTAGCGGTCGATCAGGTTGGCATGAGGCTCGGGCAGCGGCGCGAACACGATCACGATCATGTCGACGTTGGCCGCCACTGGTTTGAGCTGGCCCCGGCTGTCCGGGCGGCGCAGTTCGGTGGTGCGCGGCAATTGGGCGACGATCACGCCGATGCCCTGGTTACCCGCGCGCCATACCACCTTGTCGCCGGTAACCAGCGCCGGCAGGTTGGCGCGCAAGTGGCAGCGGAACACCTGGCCTGCGAGTTCGCCTTCCAGCGCCTCGACTTCAACCTGCACGCCAAAGTGCGCGATCACCAGGCCTGTTTGTTCAGGCCCCAGGTCGCCGCCCTCAAGCGCTTCCACGGCGGAGGATTCACGTTTGGCGGCGCGAGCGGCGCGTTCACCCTGAATCTTTTCGATGCGCCAGTTTTGGCGACGATTGAGCTGGCGTTTGGCCATTGGTGTTCCGTGTCGATAATGCAAAGGTTAGGTAAAACGGTCGCGAGTCTAGCACGCCCCTGCCTGCTAAACTGCGCAGCTACGCCAAGGTGCCAAGAGAATCAAGCCATGCAAAACCCACAGAACCTGATTTGGATCGATCTGGAAATGACCGGTCTGAACCCTGACACCGACGTCATCATCGAGATGGCCACGATTGTCACCGACAGCAACCTCAATACCTTGGCCGAAGGTCCAGTGATCGCCATCCACCACAGCGACGCTGTGCTCGCCACTATGGATGAGTGGAACACCCGCACCCACGGTAATTCCGGCCTGACCCAGCGCGTGCGTGACAGCCGTATCAGCATGGCCGAGGCCGAGGCCGAAACCATCGCTTTCCTGGAGAAATGGGTGCCAAAGGGCAAATCGCCGATCTGTGGTAACAGCATCTGCCAGGATCGCCGCTTCCTCTATACCCATATGAAAGGGCTGGAAAGCTACTTCCACTACCGCAATCTGGATGTGTCCACGCTCAAGGAGTTGGCTGCGCGTTGGGCGCCGGAAGTCAAAGACAGCTTCCATAAAGGCAGTACGCACTTGGCGCTGGATGATATTCGTGAGTCGATTGCCGAGTTGCAGCATTACCGTAAGCACTTCATCAAGGCTTGATTAAGCGGCGCCTGGCCTTACGCCTTCGCGAGCAAGCCCGCTCCCACACTTGACCGCGTTTCGCCAGGATAAACGCGGTCAAGTGTGGAGCGGGCTTGCTCGAAGGGCGCGACTCGGTCTTTCGCCTAGCGCCCCCTTTTGGTGCCCTCACCAAATGATTAGACTGCCGGCCTAATCGCAAGGATCGCCATCATGCTGTTGATGCTCTACCTCATCGCCATCACCGCCGAAGCCATGACGGGCGCGCTGTCCGCTGGGCGGCGCGGTATGGACTGGTTTGGCGTAGTGCTGATCGCCTGCGTGACGGCGCTGGGCGGCGGTTCGGTGCGCGATGTACTGCTGGGGCACTACCCGTTGACCTGGGTCAAACACCCGGAATACCTGGTGTTGACCTCTATCGCGGCGCTGGTGACGATCTTTATTGCCCCGTTGATGCGCCGCTTGCGCTCGCTGTTCCTGGCGCTCGATGCCGTGGGCCTGGTGGCGTTCACCCTGATCGGCTGCATGACCGCGCTGGAGATGGGCCACGGCATGCTGGTGGCCTCGGTCAGTGGGGTGATCACTGGTGTGTTTGGCGGCATCCTGCGGGATATCTTCTGCAACGACATTCCGCTGATCTTCCGCCGTGAGCTTTACGCCAGCGTGTCGTTCCTCGCCGCCTGGTTCTACATGCTGTGCCTTTACCTCGAATTGCCCAGTGAACAATCGATTCTGCTGACCCTGTTCAGCGGCTTTCTATTGCGTCTGCTGGCGATCCGCTTTCACTGGGAAATGCCCAAGTTCGTCTACAACGACGACGTGCACTAGCGAGTGGCGTGTTGGTTCAGTGCCCACTCGACGTGTTCGCGTACCAGTTCAGAAGGGTAATCCCTGCGCGCCTTCAAGGCTTCCAGCACGGGGATGCTTGACGGCGCGTTGCCCAAACCGACTGCCAGGTTGCGCAGCCAGCGCTCATAACCGGCGCGACGCAGGGGCGAGCCCTCGGTGCTGCTGAGGAATTTATCTTCGTCCCACATGAACAGCTCGGCCAGCTCGACGTTGTCCAGGTTGTGCCGTGGCTTGAAATCGCTTTCGGCGGTAGCGCGAGCGAAACGATTCCACGGGCACACGATCTGACAGTCATCGCAGCCGAACACCCGGTTGCCGATGAGTGGGCGCAAGTCTTCCGGGATCGCGCTCTTGAGCTCGATGGTCAGGTACGAAATGCAGCGCCGGGCGTCCAGCACATACGGGCCAACGAAGGCATTGGTGGGGCAGATGTCCAGGCACGCGGTGCAGCGGCCGCAGTGTTCGGTGCTGTGGGGGCGTCCACTGGCAGTGGCAAGTCGACAAACAGCTCACTCAAAAAGAAATAGCTGCCCGCCTTGCGATTGAGCACCAGGGTATTTTTGCCGATCCAACCCAGGCCGGCCTGTTCGGCGATGGCTTTTCCAGCACCGGTGCGCTGTCGACAAACGCGCGAAAGCCGAATGGGCCGATCTGTGCCTGGATGCGGTCGGCCAGTTGCTGCACGCGCTTGCGGATCAGTTTGTGATAGTCGCGGCCCAGGGCGTAGCGCGAGATGTAGGCCTTCTCCGGTTTGGCCAGCAACTGGGCCATTTGCGTGTCACCCGGGAGGTAGTCCATGCGTAGCGAGACCACGCGCAAGGTGCCGGGCACCAGCTCGTCCGGGTGCGAACGTTTGCTGCCGTGGGCGCCCATGTATTCCATCTCGCCGTGGTAGCCCGCGTCGAGCCAGCGTTGCAAGTGCTGTTCATGCTCGGCCAGGTCCAGGCCGCTGATGCCGACTTGTTGAAAGCCCAGTTCGCGACCCCAGTCTTTGATCGATTGAGCGAGGGCGGGCAGATCGGACGTAATAGCAGGCATGAGACACGGGAAACCACAGGTTAGATGCGTATAATTCTGCCAGACATCGGAGCTTGAAGACGCATGCCGCAGACAAAACACGAAATTCCCGACGTTCAACCGTTGTTGCACGGTCATTTGCCGCAGCTGGTTGCCCGTTCCCCGGACGCACACAAAGGCCAGTTCGGCCATCTATTGGTCATCGGCGGTGATCGCGGCTTTGGCGGCGCCGCGCTGCTGAGCGCCGAGAGTGCCTTGCGCAGTGGGGCCGGCATGGTTTCCCTGGCGACGCGCGTTGAGCATGTGCCGGCTGCGCTGGCCCGTTTGCCAGAGGTCATGACCGTGGGCGTGAGCTCGGCCAACCAGTTGATGGGGTTGCTCGAAAAAATATCGGTGATTGTCATCGGTCCGGGGCTCGGTGAGGCCTCGTGGGGCAAAAGCCTGTTATCCGCTGCCGCCAACGCCGGGCAGCCGCAAGTGTGGGATGCCGACGCGCTGAATCAACTGGCCAAGGGCGGTATCAGCCTGCCGGCCAACTCGGTGATTACGCCACATCCAGGTGAGGCCGCCCGTTTGATGGGCATCTCGACAGCCGAAGTTCAGGCCGATCGCCTTAAGGTGGCGCGCGCGCTCAGCCAAAAATTCAATGCAGTGGCTATCCTCAAGGGTGCTGGCAGTTTGATTGCCAGCCCGGACGGGCGTGTTTCGCGATGCGACCAAGGCCATCCGGCGATGGCAACGGCAGGTCTGGGGGATGTCCTGGCCGGCCTGGTGGGTGCCTTGCTCGCCCAAGGCATGCCGGCTTACGAGGCCAGTTGCCTGGCCGTGTGGTTGCACGCCACCGCCGGGGATCGCCAGGGCACCTTTGGTCGCGGGCTGGCGGCCAGTGACCTGATACCTGCCATTCGTCAATTGTTGGAGGAGCAGTCGCCGTGCCTGAAGTAATCCTATTCCTGGCCGATGAAGAGGCCATGGTGGCGTTCGGTCATCGCATTGCTCAAGTCACGGCCGGAACGGGCCTGATCTTTCTCGAAGGTGACCTGGGGCGGGCAAGACCACGTTGTCCCGGGGAATCATTCGCGGATTGGGCCACACAGGCGCGGTAAAAAGCCCGACGTTTACCCTGGTAGAACCCTACGAGATTGGCGGCGTTCGCGCCTTTCACTTCGACCTCTATCGCCTGGTAGACCCCGAAGAGCTGGAGTACATGGGCATCCGTGATTACTTCGATGAAGATGCGTTGTGCCTGATCGAGTGGCCAGATAAAGGCACAGGCTTTTGCCAAAGCCGGACCTGACCATTACCATTACGCCGCATGAATCAGGACGTCAGCTGAAGTTGTTGCCCCAGGGCGCGCGAGGCCAGTCGTGGTGCGCCGCTTTGGCATTGGAATTCAAATAATTGGTGGGGTTAGGTATGCGCTTTCGCGCGTTGGTTGCTGTCGTAGGGGTGTTGCTTGCGGCAATGACTGTCAATGCTCTGGCTGCTTCACAGGTGAAGAGTGTTCGCCTGTGGCGAGCGCCGGATAACACGCGACTGGTGTTCGACCTGTCTGGCCCGGTCCAGCACAGCGTCTTTACCCTGACGGCGCCTGATCGCCTGGTGATCGACATCAACGGTGCGACCCTGGCCGCGCCGCTTAAAGTGTCCACCGCCAACACGCCGATTACCGCCATGCGCTCGGCCCAACGTACGCCGACCGACCTGCGCGTCGTGATCGACCTGAAAAGACCGTGACCCCGAAAAGCTTTGTGCTGGCGCCGAACGCCCAGTACGGCAACCGCCTGGTGGTCGACTTGTTTGACAACGCCGCCGATGCCAACCCGCCGCCTGCACCACCACCGCCGCCGAGCGTCGCGACGGTGCCTGCGGTACCGGTCAGCACGTCGCAACCGCAGGTTAAGTTGCCTCCACTGCCGCCGGCACCAGCGGGCAAACGCGACATTATTGTGGTGATCGACGCCGGCCACGGCGGTGAAGACCAGGTGCCTCCGGCTCCCGTGGCCAGCACGAAAAAGACGTGGTGCTGGCGATTGCCCGTGAGCTGCAGCGCCAGGTCAACGCCATGAAAGGCTATCGCGCTGAGTTGACGCGTACCGGCGACTACTTCATCCCGTTACGCGGCCGTACCGAAATCGCCCGGAAGAAGGGCGCCGACCTGTTCGTATCGATCCACGCCGACGCGGCACCGTCCACCGCTGCATTTGGTGCCTCGGTGTTTGCCCTGTCGGATCGCGGTGCCACCTCCGAAACCGCTCGTTGGTTGGCCGACAGCGAAAACCGTTCCGACTTGATCGGCGGGGCCGGCAACGTATCGCTCGATGACAAGGACAAGATGCTGGCTGGCGTACTGCTCGACCTGTCGATGACCGCTTCGCTGACCTCCAGCCTCAACGTGGGCCAGAAGGTCCTGAGCAATATCGGTCGCGTGACCTCGCTGCACAAACAGCGTGTGGAACAGGCCGGGTTCATGGTGTTGAAGTCGCCGGATATCCCGTCGATCCTGGTGGAAACCGGGTTTATTTCCAACGCCAACGAAGCGTCCAAGCTGGCCAGTGCCAGCCACCAGCAGGCGCTGGCGCGCTCCATCAGCGCCGGGGTCCGGCAGTTCTTCCAACAGAACCCGCCGCCGGGCACGTATATCGCCTGGTTGCGCGACTCCGGCAAGATTGCCCAAGGGCCACGGGACCATCGCGTGCAGCCCGGCGACACGCTGGCCATGCTGGCGGTGCGTTTCCAGGTCTCGGCGGCTACCTTGCGCAGTGCCAACAACTTGAAAACCGATGAGTTGAAAGTGGGTCAGGTGCTGACCATCCCTGGCACTGAACTGGCGGCGCAGTAATGAGCGAATCCGTATTGAACAACGGCTCGCGCATCGAGCTGCTCAGCCCGCGCCTTGCCAACCAGATCGCTGCAGGCGAGGTGGTTGAGCGCCCGGCATCGGTGATCAAGGAGTTGCTGGAAAACAGCATCGACTCCGGCGCCAAGCGCATTGACGTGGATGTGGAGCAGGGCGGCGTCAAGCTGCTGCGGGTACGTGACGACGGCAGCGGCATCTCCTCCGATGACCTGCCGCTGGCGTTGGCCCGTCACGCCACCAGCAAGATTCGCGACCTGGAAGACCTTGAGCGGGTAATGAGCCTGGGCTTTCGCGGTGAGGCCCTGGCCTCGATCAGCTCCGTGGCACGCCTGACTCTTACCTCCCGCACCCGCAGCGCCGAACAGGCCTGGCAGGTGGAAACCGAAGGTCGCGACATGGCGCCTCGTGTGCAGCCGGCCGCCCATCCGGTGGGCACTTCGGTGGAAGTGCGCGACCTGTTCTTCAACACCCCGGCACGGCGCAAATTCCTCAAGGCCGAAAAACCGAATTCGATCACCTGCAAGAAGTCATCAAGCGCCTGGCCTTGGCGCGTTTTGACGTGGCGTTTCATCTGCGTCACAACGGCAAGACCATCCTCAGCCTGCACGAGGCCCATGATGATGCCGCGCGGGCGCGCCGTGTCTCGGCTATCTGTGGCTCGGGTTTTCCTGGAGCAGGCGCTGCCGATCGAAATCGAGCGCAATGGCCTGCGTTTATGGGGTTGGGTTGGTTTGCCGACCTTCTCCCGCAGCCAAGCGGACTTGCAGTACTTCTTTGTGAATGGCCGTGCGGTGCGCGACAAACTGGTGGCCCACGCGGTACGCCAGGCGTATCGCGATGTGCTGTTCAACGGGCGTCATCCCACGTTCGTGCTGTTCTTCGAGGTTGACCCGTCGGTGGTCGACGTCAACGTACACCGACCAAGCATGAGGTGCGCTTCCGTGATGGGCGCATGGTCCACGACTTCCTCTACGGCACCTTGCACCGCGCCTTGGGCGATGTGCGTCCGGATGACCAGTTGTCTGCGCCGATTGTGACGGCAGTGGTGCGGCCAAGCGGCCCGGAGGCTGGCGAGTTTGGGCCTCAGGGCGAGATGAGCCTGGCGGGCAACCTGTTGCAGTCGCCGCAGCCACAGCCTGCGTATACAGCGCCGGGTTCGGGCTCGGGGGCCGGTTACCAGTATCAATACACACCGCGCCCGCAATCGGCGGTTCCGGTGGCGGAGGCCCAGGCGGCCTATCGCGAGTTTTTCGCGCCGCTGCCAGGTGCCCAGCCGGGTGCCGTGGCGTTGCCGGAGGGCGGAGGGACATTCCGCCCCTGGGTTACGCGCTGGCGCAGCTCAAGGGTATCTACATCCTCGCGGAAAACGCCCACGGCCTGGTGCTGGTAGACATGCACGCCGCCCACGAGCGGATTATGTATGAGCGTTTGAAAATCGCCATGGCCAGCGAAGGCCTCAGCGGCCAGCCACTGTTGGTGCCGGAGTCTTTGGCGGTGAGCCAGCGTGAAGCCGATTGCGCTGAAGAACACGTCAGCGTGTTCCAGAAACTGGGCTTTGAGCTGCAGCGTTTGGGCCCGGAAACCTTGGCCATCCGCCAGATCCCTGCGCTGCTCAAGCAGGCCGAGGCCAACCGTTTGGTTGCCGACGTGCTGGCCGACCTCATGGAATACGGCACCAGCGACCGTATCCAGGCCCATATCAACGAACTGCTCGGCACCATGGCCTGCCACGGTGCTATCCGCGCCAACCGCCGCCTGGCCCTGCCGGAAATGAATGGCCTGCTGCGCGACATGGAAAACACCGAACGCAGCGGTCAATGCAACCATGGCCGACCAACCTGGACCCAGATGGGCCTGGACGATCTGGACAAACTGTTCTTGCGCGGTCGCTGATGAGTGCCTTGCCCCTGCGATTTTCTTGATGGGCCCTACGGCCGCTGGCAAGACCGACTTGGCCATCGAGCTGACCAAGGTGTTGCCGTGCGAGCTGATCAGTGTCGACTCTGCCCTGGTTTACCGGGACATGGATATCGGTACGGCCAAGCCTTCCAAAGCACTGTTGGCGCAATATCCGCACAAGCTGATCGATATCATCGACCCGTCCGAGAGCTATTCGGCCGCCGATTTCCGTACCCATGCGCTGGCCGCCATGGCGGAGATCACCGCACGCGGCAATATTCCGCTGCTGGTGGGCGGTACGATGCTCTATTACAAGGCTTTGCAGGAAGGTCTGGCGGACATGCCGCCAGCCGATACGCAGGTGCGCGCCGAGCTTGAAGAAGAGGCTGCGCGCCTTGGCTGGCAAGCCCTGCACGACCAGTTGGCCGCCGTAGACCCGGTGTCGGCCGGGCGAATTCATCCCAATGACCCTCAACGCCTCACGCGCGCGTTGGAAGTCTGGCGTGTAAGTGGCCAGACGATGACTGAACATAGGCTGAAACAAACTGCGCAAAGTGCCGACGCAGGCGCATCTGGACAGTCACAATTGCCCTATACTGTGGCGAATCTGGCCATTGCCCCGGCAAATCGCCAGGTGCTGCATGACCGAATTGCACAAAGATTCACAATTATGTTGGAACAGGGGTTCGTGGACGAGGTCGTAGCACTGCGTTCCAGAGGTGACCTGCACCCAGGGTTGCCTTCGATACGTGCTGTAGGCTATCGCCAAGTCTGGGATCATCTGGATGGCAAGCTGTCGTCAGCCGAGATGCAGGAGCGCGGCATCATCGCCACGCGCCAATTGGCGAAGCGCCAGTTCACCTGGCTGCGCAGCTGGAGCGATTGCACTGGTTGGACAGCCTGGACAGCGACAATCTGTCACGCGCCTTGAAATACTTGGGAACGGTCTCCATATTGAGCTGAGTCCTTGCAATTGCCGTCTATCCTTGGGGGTGTGACGGCCATAAGCTATCTATTTTCCGATTTTTTATTATTGATCCTTAAAGGAGTGCGGCACATGTCAAAAGGGCATTCGCTACAAGACCCTTACTTGAATACTTTACGTAAAGAGAAAGTGGGGGTTTCCATCTACCTGGTCAACGGTATCAAGCTGCAAGGCACGATCGAGTCGTTCGACCAGTTCGTGATCCTGCTGAAAAACACCGTCAGCCAGATGGTTTACAAGCACGCTATCTCGACAGTGGTTCCAGTTCGTCCGATTCGCCTGCCTAGCGCAGCCGGTGACGAAGTGGGTGACGCTGAGCCAGGTAACGCCTGATAGGAGTCTCCTTTGTTCTTTGAGCGCCACGGTGGTGGTGAGCGAGTAATCCTCGTTCACTTGGATGGACAGGACCCTGAGGCGCGCGAAGATCCGCAGGAGTTTCAGGAGTTGGCAAATTCGGCCGGCGCCGAGACCGTTGCGTTTTTTAACGTACCGCGTCATCGGCCAACCGCCAAATTCCTGATTGGCAGCGGCAAGGTCGAGGAGCTTCGCGACCTGGTCCACGCCGAAGAAGCCGATCTGGTGATCTTCAATCACATCCTCACGCCCAGTCAGGAACGTAACCTCGAACGTGTTTTCGAGTGTCGCGTGATCGACCGTACCGGCCTGATTCTCGATATTTTCGCCCAGCGCGCCCGTACCCATGAAGGCAAGCTCCAGGTCGAACTGGCCCAGCTTGACCATATGAGCACCCGGCTGGTCCGCGGCTGGACTCACCTTGAACGTCAGGGTGGCGGTATCGGCATGCGTGGTCCGGGTGAAACCCAGCTTGAAACCGACCGTCGCCTGCTGCGGGTTCGCCTGCGCCAGATCAAGGGTCGCCTGGAAAAAGTCCGCAGCCAGCGTGAGCAATCGCGACGTGGCCGTTCCCGCGCGGATATCCCGACCGTGTCCCTGGTGGGCTATACCAACGCCGGCAAATCCACGCTGTTCAACAACGTGACCAAGTCCGACGTGTACGCGGCCGACCAACTGTTCGCCACCCTCGATCCGACCTTGCGCCGCCTGGACCTGGCCGATCTGGGGCCGATAGTGCTGGCCGACACCGTGGGCTTCATTCGTCACTTGCCGCACAAGCTGGTCGAGGCATTTCGGTCTACGCTCGAAGAGTCGAGCAATTCCGACCTGCTGTTGCACGTGATCGATGCGGCCGAACCGGATCGCATGTTGCAGATTGAACAAGTGATGCTGGTGCTGGGCGAGATTGGTGCCCAGGACTTGCCGATCCTCGAGGTCTATAACAAACTCGATTTGCTTGAAGGCGTTGAGCCACAAATCCAGCGCGACGAGAACGGTAAGCCCCAGCGGGTCTGGTTGTCGGCGCGTGATGGCAGTGGTTTGGAGTTGCTTGAACAAGCCATTGCCGAGTTGCTTGGCAGCGATTTGTTCGTCGGCACCTTGCGCTTGCCCCAGCGTTTTGCTCGACTGCGTGCACAGTTTTTCGAGTTAGGCGCGGTACAGAAAGAAGAACACGACGAAGAAGGTGTCAGCTTGCTGGCCGTTCGATTGCCGCGCTCGGAGCTGAATCGGCTGGTTAGCCGCGAAGGCGTTGTACCGACAGAGTTCATCGAACAACACACTTTGCAATAAAAGCCTCCGAAAGCGGTTGTGCCGCAGTAGCAGGCATTCTGTAGCATTGGTCGGCGCGCCGTGGGTGCGTCTTTGCTTTATCAGATGGAGAGCGCTATGGCTTGGAATGAGCCGGGTGGCAACTCGAATAATCAGGATCCTTGGGGTGGTAAACGCCGCAATAATGGCGACCGCAAGGGGCCACCAGATCTCGACGAGGCCTTCCGAAAGCTGCAGGAAAGCCTGAATGGGTTGTTCGGTGGTGGAAAAAAACGTGGTGGTGACGACGGCGGTCGCACAAGCAAGGGCGGCGGCTATGGCCTGCTGGGCCTTGGTCTTGTGGTACTGGCGGCGGTCTGGCTGTACAGCGCCGTATACGTGGTGGACGAGCAGGAGCAAGCCGTGGTGCTGCGCTTCGGCAAGTACTACGAGACTGTCGGCCCGGGCCTGAATATCTACTTCCGCCGATCGACAAGAAGTACATGGAAAACGTCACGCGTGAGCGTGCCTACACCAAGCAGGGCCAGATGCTGACCGAAGACGAGAACATCGTCGAAGTGCCGCTGACCGTGCAGTACAAGATCAGCAACCTGCAGGACTTCGTGCTGAACGTTGATCAGCCGGAAATCAGCCTGCAACACGCAACCGAAAGCGCCCTGCGCCACGTGGTGGGTTCTACCGCCATGGACCAGGTGCTGACTGAAGGTCGTGAGTTGATGGCCAGCGAAATCAAGGAACGCCTGCAACGGTTCCTCGACACTTATCGCACCGGTATCACCGTGACCCAGGTCAACGTACAGAGCGCAGCTGCACCGCGCGAAGTACAGGAAGCCTTCGATGACGTGATCCGCGCCCGTGAAGACGAGCAGCGTTCGCGTAACCAGGCTGAAACCTACGCCAACGGTGTTGTGCCGGAAGCCCGTGGTCAGGCCCAGCGTATCCTTGAGGATGCCAACGGTTATCGTGACGAAGTGGTCTCCCGCGCCAAGGGTGAGGCGGACCGCTTTACCAAACTGGTTGCCGAGTACCGCAAGGCACCTGAAGTTACCCGTGAGCGTCTGTACCTGGACACCATGCAGGAAGTCTTCAGCAACACCAGCAAGGTTCTCGTGACCGGCAGCAAAGGTGGGCAGAACAACCTGCTGTACCTGCCGCTGGACAAGATGATCGAAGGTGGTCGTAGCAGCACCAGCGCGCCGTCGACCAGTTCGAATGCCGCTGCCAATGAAGCGAGCGCACGTGCGGCCGCTGACTTGCTGCAACAGCAAACACGTACCAGGGAGAGTCGTTGATGAGCAATAAATCGCTGACAGCCCTGATTGTGGGTGTCGTCGTGGTCATCGCTGCCTGGAACTGCTTCTACATCGTGTCTCAGACCGAGCGCGCGGTGTTGCTGCAATTCGGTCGTGTGGTCCAGGCGGATGTCCAGCCGGGTTTGCATGTGAAAGTCCCCTACGTCAACCAGGTGCGCAAGTTCGACGGCCGCCTGATGACTCTGGATGCACCGACACAGCGCTTCCTGACCCTGGAAAAGAAAGCCGTGATGGTTGACGCCTACGCCAAGTGGCGCGTCAAGGATGCCGAGCGTTTCTACACCGCGACTTCCGGCCTCAAGCAGATTGCCGACGAGCGTTTGTCGCGCCGTCTGGAATCGGGTCTGCGCGACCAGTTTGGTAAGCGCACCCTGCACGAGGTGGTCTCTGGCGAGCGTGACGCGCTGATGGCTGACATCACGCGTTCGTTGAACGCCATGGCCGAAAAAGAGCTGGGCATCGAAGTGATCGATGTTCGGGTCAAGGCCATCGACCTGCCGAAGGAAGTGAACCGCAGCGTGTTCGAGCGTATGAGCACCGAGCGTGAGCGTGAGGCTCGTGAGCACCGCGCCAAGGGTAACGAACTGGCTGAGGGTATCCGTGCGGATGCCGACCGTCAGCGTCGTGTACTGCTGGCAGAAGCCTATCGCGAGTCTGAAGAGGCCCGTGGTGATGGTGATGCCCAGGCTGCGGCGATCTACGCCAAGGCTTATGGCCAGGACCAGGAGTTCTACGCGTTCTACCGTAGCCTGCGTGCCTACCGTGAAAGCTTCGCGAACAAAACCGACGTCATGGTGTTGGACCCAAGCAGCGACTTCTTCCGCTACCTGGAAAAGTCCAAGTAACCAGCCTGTGACTCTGTAGGACGCACTCCGTCGGGCGGCTAAAACGCCTGGCGGGGTGATCCTTTCAGAAAACGGGTGTATGATGCGGCAGCCGGGAAATTCCCGGCTTTTTTGCGTCTGCATGTTTGATTCGGCAGGCGTGACAGGTTTTTCGAGGAAAGTGCCCGACGAGGCCGCTAGCAGGCCGTTCGTCACGTCGCTCTTGCGCGTGGTTTATGCAGGGGGCGGGCATTTTCTGCTTCACTCAAGGCTCGGCCGAGGGCTGGCCGCCCGGATCAAAGGGGAATGGCGTAATGGCAACGGTAGACCGCTGGCTGCTGCCAGATGGCATCGAAGAAGTACTGCCACCAGAAGCTGCGCGCATTGAAGTAGCGCGCCGCCAGGTGTTGGATCTGTTCCAGAGCTGGGGTTACGAGTTTGTCGTGACCCCCCATATCGAGTACCTGGAATCCCCTGCTGACCGGCGCGGGCCAGGACCTGGATCTGCGCACCTTCAAGGTCATCGACCCGCAATCGGGCCGGCAAATGGGTTTCCGTGCTGATATCACGCCGCAAGTGGCGCGCATCGATGCGCACACCTTGCGTCGCGAAGGCCCAAGCCGCCTTTGCTACGCCGGCAGCGTGCTGCATGCACAGCCGCGCGCGTTGTCGTCTTCCGTAGCCCGATCCAGTTGGGCGCCGAGTTGTACGGCGATGCCAGCCCGAGCAGTGACGTTGAAGTGATCAGCTTGATGCTGGCCATGCTGCAATTGGCTGATGTGCCGGATGTGCACATGGACCTGGGCCACGTGGGTATCTACCGTGGCCTGGCCCGTGCGGCCGGTTTGTCCGGTGAAGTGGAGCAACAGTTGTTCGATGCCCTGCAGCGTAAGGCCATCGACGAAGTCATCGCCCTGACCGAAGGCGTGCCTGCGGACCTCGCCGGCATGCTGCGTGCGCTGGTGAACCTGTGCGGCGGCCGTGAAGTGCTTGTGGCTGCGCGTGAGCGCCTGGCGAATGCCCCGGCCCCGGTTCTGGCTGCATTGGACGACGTGCTGGCGATTGCCGAGCAGTTGTCGGCGCGGTTCCCGCAGTTGCCGCTGTATTTTGACCTGGGTGAATTGCGCGGGTACCACTACCACACGGGTGTGGTGTTCGCCGTGTTTGTACCGGGTGTTGGCCAAGCCATCGCCCAAGGTGGTCGTTACGACGACATCGGCGCCGACTTCGGTCGTGCGCGTCCGGCCACCGGTTTTTCCACCGATTTGAAAACCCTGGTGACCCTGGGGCGTGCTGAGGTCGAGCTGCCGTCTGGTGGCATCTGGATGCCCGACAGTACGGACGCAGCACTCTGGCAGCAGGTTTGCCAGTTGCGCAGTGAGGGTCAGCGTGTCGTCCAGGCCTTGCCTGGACAGCCATTGGCCGCCGCCCGTGAAGCGGACTGCGACCAGCAATTGATTCTGCAGAACGGGCTTTGGCAAGTATCGCCACTGGCTTCTTGAGTTTTCCTGCCGGCCATCGCCGGCACCAAGTTCTGCGCGAATGAGGACAAGTGTTATGGGTAAGAATGTCGTAGTCCTGGGCACCCAATGGGGTGATGAGGGCAAAGGCAAGATCGTTGATCTGCTGACCGAACATGCCGCTGCCGTAGTGCGCTACCAAGGTGGCCACAACGCTGGCCACACCCTGGTCATCGATGGCGAAAAAACCGTCTTGCACCTGATCCCGTCGGGCGTACTGCGCGAAGGCGTGCAGTGCCTGATCGGCAACGGCGTGGTGGTTGCACCTGACGCCCTGCTGCGCGAGATCACCAAGCTGGAGGAGAAAGGCGTACCGGTGCGTGAGCGCCTGCGTATCAGCCCGTCCTGCCCGCTGATCCTGTCCTTCCACGTCGCGCTGGACCAGGCCCGTGAAAAGGCCCGTGGCGAGCTGAAGATCGGCACCACCGGTCGCGGCATCGGCCCGGCCTACGAAGACAAGGTTGCACGCCGTGGCCTGCGTGTGGGCGACCTGCTCAACATGCCGCGCTTTGAAGACAAGCTGCGTGAATTGGTGGATTACCACAACTTCATGCTGGTGGGTTACTACAAAGAGCCAGCCATCGAGTTTGAAAAGACCCTGGCCGAGTGCAAGGAATACGCTGAGCTGCTCAAGCCGCTGATGCTGGACGTGACGGCCGAGCTGCACGACCTGCGTCGCGCTGGCAAGGACATCATGTTCGAAGGCGCCCAAGGCTCCCTGCTGGACATCGACCACGGTACCTACCCGTACGTGACCAGCTCCAACACCACCGCTGGCGGCGTTGCGACGGGTTCGGGCGTTGGCCCGATGTTCCTGGACTACATCCTGGGCATCACCAAGGCCTACACCACTCGTGTAGGTTCGGGTCCATTCCCGACTGAACTGTTCGACGAAGTCGGTGCACACCTGGCCAAGCAAGGTCACGAGTTCGGCGCAACCACCGGCCGTGCGCGTCGTTGCGGCTGGTTCGACGCCGTTATCCTGCGTCGCGCTATCGATGTGAACAGCATTTCGGGCATCTGCCTGACCAAGCTGGACGTACTCGACGGCCTGGAAACCATCAATATCTGCATCGGCTACAAAGATGCGGAAGGTAAGGACGTCGCTCCGACTGACGCGGACAGCTACGTAGGCCTGCAGCCTGTGTACGAAGAAGTGCCGGGCTGGACTGAATCGACCGTGGGTGCCAAGACCCTGGAAGAACTGCCAGCTAACGCTCGTGCCTACATCAAGCGTGTTGAAGAACTGATCGGCGCGCCGATCGACATTATTTCGACAGGTCCGGACCGCAACGAAACCATCGTTTTGCGGCACCCGTTCGCTTAATAAGCTGTTGATGTAAAAGCAAAGGGCTCCTTCGGGAGCCCTTTGTCGTTTCTGCCTGCCAAGCGGCACGCCCCTTGCTTGGGTTCTCTCTTTCGCGGTGCTATCAAATTAATGGCACCCGTGGTGGAGGGATTCCCGATGTCTGCCGTTCTCTCATTGTTACAAAGCCGTCTGTTGCGGCCGGTGTTCGTTACCCTAGGTATCGCCCTTTTGGTGCAGGTGTTGGTTGCGGTCGCTCTGACCCGGAGCACAGTGACTGCATTGGAGGCTGATTTGGGCAATCGCCTGGGCATTGATAGCCAGAAGCTGTCTGGCGAGTTGGCGCAAGCTGGCAAGGAGGTCACGTCGAGCCTGGATAGTCTTTCCACCAGCACCCGTCAGCGTTTGACGGCGGGGCTCTCGACCCGTTTGCAGGACGAGCAGAAGCAACTGCGTGCAACCCTGGAAAAAGACCTGAAAGATTCCGCCAATGACATGGCTCAACTGCTGGCCTCAGTGGCGCCGCGTGCCATGTGGGACAGCGACGTGCCGACGCTGTCGGAGTTTGCCCGGCGTGCACAGCGCAACCCCAATGTATTGTTCGTGGTTTATGACGATGCGGCGGGCGAGCATTTGACCCGCTACCTGAACCGCGAAAATCCGATCAACAAGGCCCTGTTGGAAAGGGCCAGGGCGACCGCGCCCTGGACAAAGTCTTGAACGCGGCCAAGAACGATCCGTCGGTGTACTACGTCGAAGCGTCCATCAGCCCCAATGGCGTGGAAATCGGCAAAGTGATCATGGGGGTGTCGACGGCTTCGGTAGAGGCCGACCTGGTCGAGTTGGACAAGCGTTTTGCGGCACTTATCGCCAGCAGTGATCAGTTGGTCGGCGACAGCCTCAAGGGTGCCGCCGCAGACAGCGCGACAGCCATGGGCGCGCGCCTGCAGTCGGCCCAAGCGACAGCGACCCAGATGACCGCCAATACCACCAGCGCCGTACAGGAAGCCGCCGGCACGCTGCGTTGGCGTATCGGCATGGGGCTCGCTGTCGTCGGGTTTGGCGTATTGCTGCTGATCGCTATCGTGCTGGGTCGCCGCGTGGTCAATCGCCTGAAGTTGCTGATTGCAGCCATGGATGACCTGGCAGCGGGCGAGGGCGACCTCACCAAGCGCGTGCAGATCAACAGCAAGGACGAAATCGGCGACATGGCCTCGGCGGTCAATCGCTTTGTGGATAAGTTGCAGCCCATCGTGCGTGAGGCGGGCGATGTGGCCCAGCGCACTGGCGTGGAAATCGGCGCGATGACCTTGCGCAACGCCGGCGCCGATGCAGCGGCAGGCTTGCAGCGCGACGAGGTCGCCGAGAGCTTGCGCGCGCTGTCGCAGATGGCTGACGAGGCTCAAGCCGAAAGCCACGCCATGCAGGCCGCGTTGCAGCAGGTGGTGGATATTCGCCAGGCCACTGATGAGAACTCGCGCACCTCGGCGGAAGTCGGTGGCTTGATCGAGGCGTTGGCGGGGCAGGTGCAGGCGGGTTCCAAGGTCATTGAGCGGTTGGCCCAGCAAAGCGAGCAGATTGAGGTGGTGCTGACGGTCATCCACGGCATTGCCGAGCAAACCAACTTGCTCGCGCTGAACGCCGCCATCGAGGCGGCGCGTGCAGGTGAAACCGGGCGAGGTTTTGCGGTGGTGGCGGATGAGGTGCGCGCCCTGGCCAGCAAAACCCAAAGCTCCACCGGTGATATCCAGGCGCATATCGTGGCGTTGCAGCAGGGCGCGCGTGAAGCCGTGGAAACCATTGGCAAGGCCGGGCGACAGGCCAATGAAGGTTTGCTAGTGCTGCGCGACAGTGTGCGCTTGCAGCAGACGGTGCAGGCCTCGGTTGAGCAGGTGCACGCGGCAATTGGTTTGGCGACTCGCGCTGCTGAGCATCAGGCGCAGGGTGCGCATGCGGTGCGTGGCCGGGTCGAGGTTATTCATGCCCAGGCCGAGCGTGCGGCGCAGGCTGTTGTGGAGACGACAGCCAGTGGCAAGGTGCTGGATGGGTTGGCGGCGCAGTTGAAGGCGAGCTTGGGGCAGTTCAGGGCCTGAGGTTGCCTGATCTGGCCTTATCGCAGGCAAGCCAGCTCCCACATTTGGAATGCATTCCAATGTGGGAGCTGGCTTGCCTGCGATAGCGGTCTCAGCGACTCAGATACATCCGTGTAGTGAGCAAGTACACCGGCAACCCCGACACCAAAATCAACAACGCCGCATAAGGCGCCGCCGCCGCGAACTCCACATTCGAGGTGTGCGCCCACACGGCCGTCGCCAAGGTATTCAACCCCGTCGGGCTGAGCAGCAACGTCGCCGTCAACTCCTTCATCGCATCCAGGAACACCAACGCAAACGCCGCCCCCAATGCCGGGAAGATAATCGGCAACGTGACTCGGCAAAACGCGCTGAAAGACGACGCGCCCAGCGTACGCGCAGCTTCTTCCAGTTGCGGTGCCGCCTTGTTCAGCGCCGTGCGGATCGGTGCCTGGGCCAGCGGCAAAAATAGCAATGCATAAGCGATCAGCAACAAGGCGGAGGTCTGGTACAGCGCTGGTACGTAATGCAGTGCGAAATACACCAAGGTCAGCGCAATCACCAAGCCGGGCAGGGCGTGCAGCAGGTAAGGCAGGCGTTCGGCCCAGATCGCCAACTGGCCCTTGTAGCGCACGACCAGCAGGCCAACCGGCACCGCCAGTACCAGGCACAGTGCTGCGCCGCCCAAGGACAGCGCCAGGGAAGACAGCAGCGCCTCACCAATCTCTGCCACCGGGAATGCTGCCGACGAGCCCACTGCCAGCCAATAGCCGAGCATCCCCAGCGGAATCCCGCTGCCGATGATCGCCAATACCAGGCAATACACCTGGCCGAGCGTGGTCCACTTGCCCAGGCGAACCTGCTCGGCATGCCGCGCCGCGCCCTGGCCGATGCGTACGTGTCGACCTTTGCCGCGTGCGCGCAGCTCCAGCCATAACAGGGTCAAGCACATCACCAGCAGCACCGCCGAAAGCATCGCGGCATTCGCGTTGCTGAACTCCAGTTCGAATTGTTGATAGATCGCCGTGGTAAACGTCTGCAGGCCGATGATCGACAATGCGCCGAATTCCACCAGCATATGAAGTGCAATCAGCAGTGCTCCGGCCAGCAGCGACGGCCATAAAAGCGGCAAGGTGATGCGGAAAAATACACCCCAGCGATTCAGGCCCAGCGTGCGGGCCGACTCTTCAAGTGAGGGGTCGAGATTGCGCAGGGTTGCCGCCACCGGCAAAAACACCAATGGGTACTTCGATAGGCTCATCACCAGTATCGCCCCGCCGAGCCCTTCGAAATTAGCGCTCAGCGAGACCCAGGTAAAGCTACTCACGAACGCAGGTACCGCAAACGGCAGGCAGAGGATCACGCCCCAAATGCGACGCCCTGGCAGATTGCTGCGTTCCAGCAGCCAGGCCAGCGACAGGCCGATCACGCCGCACGCCACTGTTACGCCGACCATCAACGCCAACGTGTTGCGCAGCAGCCCGAACACGTAAGGCCGCCATAGCAGGTGCACCGCTTCGGTCCAGCCCGCTTGCCAGGCTTTAGTGCCGACATACGCCAATGGCAGCAGGCTCAAGCCCACCAGGAAAAGGACGGGAAGCAGCAGCCAGATCGAAGGCCGTTTGCGCCTCGGGCTGAAACCCCGCGCAGGGCGGGGGCGGGTAGCGATGGGTTCATCAGTTCAAGCCAACGTCACGTTCCAGGTCCAGGGCTTCTTCGGCGTTGCCCAGGTCGGCGGGAGTGACTTTCGGTGGTTGCAGCTCGCTGAACGGCTTAAGGCCACGGTTGGACTCCATGCCTTTGCGTAGTGGGTATTCAGCCGAGGTATTGGTGATCACGCGTTGGCCTTCTTCGCTGGCCATGAACGCCAGCAGTTGCTGAGCTTCTTTCGGGTGCTTGCTGGATTTCAGTGCGGCAGCCGAAGACACGGTGATCAGTCCGCCGACATCGCCGTCGGTGAAGTAATGCAGCTGGGAGTCCAGGTTGGTTTTTTCTTTCTTCAGGGCGAACCAGTAGTAGTTGTTCACCAGCACCGTGGCTACTTCACCATTCTCGACGGCTTTGAGGGCGACCATGTTGTTGCTGTACACCTTGCCGAATGCGCGCAGGCCGGTCAGCCATTCTTCGGCAGCTTCACGGCCATGCAGCTTGATGATCGCCACGGCCTGCTCCTGGAATGCGCCGCTGGTGGGCACGAAGCCGACCTTGCCTTGCCACTCAGGGTTGGCGAAATCGAGTACCGACTTGGGCAGGTCTTTCTCGGCGATCAATTTCGGGTTGAAGGCTACGACGCGGGTGCGGGCGGTCACGCCCATCCAGTCGCCGTTGCTGCCGACATAATCCTTGGGCAGTACGTCTAGGGTGCTGGCGTCGATCTTGGCCAGCAGACCTTGTTCGCCGAGTTTGTTCAGCGGCGGCGATTCTTCGGTGTAGATCACGTCGGCCGGGGAGCGGTCACCTTCTTCCACGACTTGGCTCGCGAGCTGGTTGCTGCTGCCTTTGCGTACGTTGACGTGGATGCCGGTCTTGGCTTCGAAGGCTTTGGCGAGTTCGTCGCCGACTTCTTTGTGTTGGCCGTTGTACAAGGTCAGGGAGATCTTGTCGGCGGAATAAGCGGCGGGCGAGAGCAGGGTCAGGCCAAGCAGGGTGATGGTCAAGCCACGCAGAAGGGATGTCTTGAGACGGGTATCGCGGATCATCATCCGGGGTTTTCCTCACTTGAGTGCAACAAATCATTGCAAGGATAAACGATAAAGTTTCTCAGGTGCGGACGAGGGGGGAAATCGATGGGGAAGTTTTTAAACCCCGGAAACGAAAAAACCCGCTTTCGCGGGTTTGATCTGAATTTGGTGCCCAGGAGAAGACTCGAACTTCCACGACCTTGCGATCACCAGCACCTGAAGCTGGCGTGTCTACCAATTTCACCACCTGGGCATTATCAAGCAACGTTGCCGCTGTTGATGGGACGAACTATACGGAGGCCTTTTGATCTGTAAACCCCTGATTCAAAAAAATAAATCGAGTTTCGCGTTATAAATCAAAGGCCTGAAACGAAAAAACCCGCTTTCGCGGGTTTGATCTGAATTTGGTGCCCAGGAGAAGACTCGAACTTCCACGACCTTGCGATCACCAGCACCTGAAGCTGGCGTGTCTACCAATTTCACCACCTGGGCAACATCAACAACGTTGCTGTCGTCGATGGCGCGCACTATACGGAGGGCATGTTGGGCTGTAAACCCCCGCCATGAAAAAAATCCTGGAAAATTTCGCCAATGGTCGTGCAAGGTGTTCATCGGGGGCTGCAAAGGGCTTTTAAAGGCTTGTTGACGTCTGAAATTTCCCGTTTCAATACGCGTATGCCAAACTAACCCGCATATAGACAAGGTGAAAACTCTCTAATGGCCGATTGGCAGTCCCTCGATCCCGAGGCCGCTCGTGAAGCGGAAAAATATGAAAACCCTATTCCTAGCCGTGAACTGATCCTGGCGCATCTCGCCGATCGGGGTTCGCCTGCTAGCCGTGAGCAGCTGGTTGAAGAATTCGGTCTGACCACCGAAGACCAGCTCGAAGCCCTGCGCCGCCGTCTGCGTGCCATGGAGCGCGACGCTCAACTGATCTACACCCGCCGTGGCACCTACGCGCCTGTGGATAAACTTGACCTGATCCTGGGCCGCATCGCCGGTCACCGTGACGGCTTCGGTTTCCTGATCCCGGACGACGGCAGCGACGACCTGTTCATGAGCCCGGCGCAAATGCGCCTGGTGTTCGATGGCGACCGTGCCCTGGCGCGTGTCTCTGGCCTCGACCGTCGTGGTCGCCGTGAAGGCGTGATCGTCGAAGTCGTTTCCCGTGCTCACGAGTCCATCGTCGGTCGTTACTTCGAAGAAGGCGGCATCGGCTTTGTTGTGCCGGATAACCCGAAGGTCCAGCAAGAAGTGCTGATCACCCCGGGCCGCAATGGTGCTGCCAAGGTCGGTCAGTTCGTCGAAGTGAAGATCACCCACTGGCCAACCGCGCGTTTCCAGCCACAAGGCGATATCGTCGAAGTGGTCGGCAACTACATGGCGCCAGGCATGGAAATCGACGTTGCACTGCGCACCTACGATATTCCTCACGTCTGGCCTGAGGCTGTGCTCAAGGAAGCCGGCAAGCTCAAGCCGGAAGTGGAAGAGAAAGACAAAGAAAAACGCATCGACCTGCGCCATCTGCCGTTCGTCACCATCGACGGTGAAGATGCACGCGACTTCGACGATGCGGTCTACTGCGAAGCCAAGCCTGGCAAGTTGCGCCTGTTCTCCGGCGGCTGGAAGTTATTCGTCGCGATTGCCGACGTGTCCAGCTACGTGAAGATCGGTTCGGCCCTGGACAACGAAGCCCAGGTGCGCGGCAACTCGGTGTACTTCCCTGAGCGCGTGATCCCGATGCTGCCTGAGCAGCTGTCCAACGGCCTGTGCTCCCTGAACCCGAAAGTCGACCGTTTGGCCATGGTGTGCGAGATGACCATCTCGAAAACCGGCGAAATGACCGACTACCAGTTCTACGAAGCGGTGATCCACTCCCAGGCGCGTCTGACCTACAACAAGGTCAGCACCATCCTGGAAACGCCGAAGACCAGCGAAGCCAAGGCCCTGCGTACTGAATACGCTGGCGTGGTGCCGCACCTCAAGCAGCTTTACTCGTTGTACAAGGTGTTGCTGGGCGCACGTCACACCCGTGGCGCGATCGATTTTGAAACTCAGGAAACCCGGATCGTCTTCGGTTCCGAGCGCAAGATCGCCGCAATCACCCCAACCACGCGTAACGATGCACACAAGCTGATCGAGGAATGCATGCTGGCGGCCAACGTGGCCACCGCTGAATTCCTGAAAAAGCACGAAATTCCCGCGTTGTACCGCGTGCACGACGGCCCGCCGCCGGAGCGTCTGGAGAAGCTGCGCGCGTTCCTCGGCGAGTTGGGCCTGTCCCTGCACAAAGGCAAGGACGGCCCGACGCCGAAGGACTACCAGGCATTGCTGGCGAGCATCAAGGACCGTCCGGATTACCACGTGATCCAGACCGTCATGCTGCGCTCTCTGAGCCAAGCGGTGTACAGCGCCGACAACCAGGGCCACTTCGGCCTGAATTACGAGGCGTACACCCACTTCACCTCGCCAATTCGCCGTTACCCGGACCTGCTCACGCACCGGGCGATCCGCAGCGTGATCCATTCCAAGCAGAACACCCCGCACGTTAAGCGCGCCGGTGCCATGACCATTCCGAAGGCGCGGATCTATCCGTACGACGAAGCGGCCCTGGAACAACTGGGCGAACAGTGCTCCATGAGCGAGCGCCGTGCTGACGAGGCCACTCGCGATGTGGTGAACTGGCTCAAGTGCGAGTTCATGAAGGATCGCGTCGGCGAGTCATTCCCCGGTGTGATCACCGCGGTGACTGGTTTTGGCCTGTTTGTCGAGCTGACCGATATCTACGTCGAAGGCCTGGTGCACGTCACCGCCTTGCCGGGTGACTACTACCACTTCGACCCTGTGCATCACCGCTTGGCGGGCGAGCGCACCGGTCGCAGCTTCCGTTTGGGCGATACCGTGGAAGTGCAGGTCATGCGCGTCGACCTCGACGAGCGCAAGATCGATTTCGGTATGTCCGATAAGCCTGCTGAATCGCCGGGCAACCGTAAGAAGCGTGGCAGCACGCCGACTACACCTGCCAGCAAAGGCAAGGGCGCTCCCGCGAAAGCGGCTGAGTCCGAGCCAGCCAAAGCGGGTCGTCGCTCGTCTGCCAAGGACAAGGCCCCCGAAGCCTACCGCCCAAGCGACGCCGCGGCGAAAAACGCCGAGCTGCGCAAGAGCCGTGAGTTGAAGCAGCAGCTGCTTAACGAAGCCAAAAGCGGTGGTAAAGCGGCGTCTGGGGGAAAGTCCCACGGGGCGGAAAAACCGTCGAGCAAGCCCAGTAAACACCGTAAAGGCCCGCCAAAAGCGGGTTCGGCTCCCGCGAAAAGCGGCGGGTCGCGCAAACCTAAGGCCAAGTCATGAGTCTGGAAAAATCTACGGCGTGCACGCCGTAGAAGCACTGCTGCGTCACCACCCTAAACGCGTCAAGCAGGTGTGGTTGGCAGAAGGCCGCAGCGAGCCGCGCGTACAAGCGCTGGTGGAGCTGGCCACCCAAAACAAGGTTGCCATCGGCCAAGCCGAGCGTCGTGAAATGGACGTATGGGTTGAGGGCGTTCACCAGGGCGTGGTGGCGGACGTAAGTCCGAGCCAGGTCTGGGGCGAGGCAATGCTTGACGAGCTGCTCGACCGTACTGAGGGCGCGCCGTTGCTGCTGGTACTCGACGGCGTGACCGACCCGCACAACCTTGGCGCCTGCCTGCGTTCGGCGGATGCTGCCGGCGCGCTGGCGGTGATCGTGCCTAAAGACAAGTCGGCTACCTTGACGCCCGTGGTGCGTAAAGTCGCCTGCGGCGCGGCGGAAGTGATTCCGCTGGTGGCCGTGACCAACCTGGCGCGCACCCTGGAGAAGCTCCAGCAGCGCGGCCTGTGGGTCGTGGGCACGGCGGGGGAGGCCGAGGTCAGCATTTATGACCAGGACCTCACCGGCCCGACCATTCTGATCATGGGTGCTGAGGGCAAGGGCATGCGTCGCCTGACCCGCGAGCATTGCGATTACCTGGTGCATTTGCCGATGGCCGGTAGCGTCAGCAGCTTGAACGTGTCGGTTGCCACTGGCGTGTGCCTGTTTGAGGCCCAGCGTCAGCGTGGCGCAAAGGCCAAGGCCAAGCCGAAGAAGTAACAACGTCTGGCGCAGGTCAAAATGTGGGAGCGGGCTTGTGTGGGAGCTGGCTTGCCTGCGATAGCATCACCTCCGTATTACTGAAAGACCGAGGTGTCTGCATCGCAGGCAAGCCAGCTCCCACAGAAGTCCAGCTCCCACAGTTGCTTGTGGTGTTTGGGTGATTGCTCAAATAATCACCAATCACCTTGCACGCATCCTCCCCCTTCTCTACAATTGCGCCCCTTGCCTTCCTGGCAGGCACTGATGTGCCTCCCTGCGGCAAGATCCATAAGTGTCATTCACTCCTTGTCTGACCGTTTTTGAGCGGCAGGCTACAACCCGTAAGGAGCATTCATGCGTCATTACGAAATCATCTTTTGGTCCACCCGGATCAAAGCGAGCAAGTCGGCGGCATGGTTGAGCGTTACACCAAGCTGATCGAAGAAGACGGCGGCAAAATCCACCGTCTGGAAGATTGGGGCCGTCGTCAACTGGCCTACGCAATCAACAATGTTCACAAGGCTCACTACGTGATGCTGAACGTTGAGTGCACTGGCAAGGCCCTGGCCGAGCTGGAAGACAACTTCCGCTACAACGATGCAGTGATCCGTAACCTGGTCATCCGTCGCGAAGAAGCCGTTACCGGCCAATCCGAGATGCTCAAGGCTGAAGAAAACCGCAGTGAGCGCCGTGAGCGTCGCGACCGTCCTGAGCACTCCGACGCCGAAGGCGTTGATGGTGATGACAGCGACAACAGCGATAACGCTGACGAGTAATCCACGGACCTTTTAAGGAGCCTATCAAATGGCACGTTTCTTCCGTCGTCGTAAATTCTGCCGCTTCACCGCTGAAGACGTGAAAGAGATCGATTACAAAGATCTCAACACTCTGAAAGCCTACGTATCCGAGACCGGCAAAATCGTTCCAAGCCGTATCACCGGTACCAAAGCACGTTATCAGCGTCAGCTGGCCACCGCTATCAAGCGCGCCCGCTTCCTGGCCCTGCTGGCCTACACCGACAGCCACGGCCGCTGAGACCGGGCAGTCGACAAGTAGTAAGGGATTGAATGCATGCGCGCCTTAGCTGAGTTCATCATGCGCGGTCGTGTGCAGGCCACTCTGGTAGTGGCTGGATGTGCGGCATTGCCGTTGCTTTATTGGTTGGTGCTGCCGCAGGTTGCCTTGTGCTGCTGCGGCGCGGTTTGAAGGACGCCCTTGGCGTTCTTGCCCTGGGATTGTTGCCGGCCTTGATCTGGTGGCTGCAATTGGGTGATCCGCGGGTACTTCTGGTACTGCTGGGGTCATCGAGCCTTGCGTTGGTTTTACGCGCAAGTGAGTCCTGGGTCCGCACGCTGCTGGTCAGCGTGGCATTGGGGTTGGTGTACTCAGTGATGCTTGGCGCGGCTTTCCGCCCGCAAATCGAGGCGCTGGCGCAAGAGATCGTCAAGATCCTGCCGCTGGCTCTCGGGGATCTCTACCAGCAGTTGACGGTAGATGAGCGAGCGCGGTTTGCGTCACTGATTGCCCCGGTCCTGACCGGCCTGATTGCGGCATTGTTGCAGGTCGTCAGCGTGCTGAGCCTGATTCTTGGGCGTTATTGGCAGGCGTTGTTGTACAACCCGGGTGGTTTTGGTCGCGAGTTTCGCAGTATCAGAATCCCCGCGGGGCCGGCGATGTTGCTGCTGGCGTGCATGGTTGTCGGGCCGAACTTCGGCCCTCAGATGGCCTTGCTGGCGCCGATTTGCAGCGTACCGCTGGTGTTTGCCGGGTTGGCCCTGATTCATGGGCTCGTTGCGCGAAAGCGCCTGGCCAAGTTTTGGCTGGTGGGGTTGTACGTCACGCTGTTGCTGTTCATGCAGCTGATCTATCCGTTACTCGTGGTTCTGGCCATTGTCGACGGCCTGATTGATTTTCGCGGTCGTCTGGCGTCGAAAGACGCCGATAACGCGAACGGTGAAGGTTAAAAGTTAGAGGATTTTCACATGCAACTGATCCTTCTGGAAAAAGTCGCCAACCTGGGCAACCTGGGCGACAAAGTGAACGTTAAGGCCGGTTACGGTCGTAACTACCTGCTGCCATACGGCAAAGCCACCGCTGCAACCGCTGCCAACCTGGCTGCGTTTGAAGAGCGTCGTGCTGAGCTGGAAAAAGCAGCAGCAGACAAAAAACTTCGGCCGAAACTCGCGCTGCCCAACTGGCTGAGCTGGAAGTGACTATCACTGCCACCGCCGGTGACGAAGGCAAGCTGTTCGGTTCGATCGGCACCCACGACATCGCTGATGCACTGACCGCCTCCGGCGTTGAAGTGCAGAAGAGCGAAGTTCGTCTGCCGAACGGCACCATCCGCAACGTAGGCGAATTCGACGTAGCCGTGCACCTGCACGCCGAAGTTGAAGCCACCGTACGCGTTGTCGTGGTAGCAGCTTAAGCAACACCTAACTGACTGGCACCTCGCGTGCCAGGCGGTTAACATCGGGCACGATCCTGTTTACAGGTCGTGCCTTTTATTTCTACAAACCCCTAATTCCAAGTGGCCATGAACGATATTTCAGCTCCTGAGCAATACGATCTGCAAACCGCTGCCCTAAAGGTGCCGCCGCATTCCATCGAGGCCGAACAGGCCGTGCTCGGTGGCCTGATGCTGGACAACAACGCCTGGGAACGCGTGCTGGATCAAGTCTCGGACGGTGATTTCTATCGCCATGACCACCGCCTGATCTTCCGCGCCATTGCCAAGCTGGCCGACCAGAACTCACCGATCGACGTGGTGACCCTGGCCGAGCAGCTCGATAAGGAAGGCCAGACCTCTCAAGTCGGCGGCCTGGGTTACCTGGGCGAGCTGGCAAAAACACGCCTTCCGTGGCCAACATCAAGGCGTATGCTCAGATCGTCCGCGAGCGGGCCACCCTGCGCCAATTGATCGGCATCAGCACCGAAATCGCCGACAGCGCCTTCAACCCCGAAGGTCGCACCGCTGCCGAGATCCTTGACGAAGCCGAACGCCAGATCTTCCAGATCGCCGAGGCCCGTCCGAAAACCGGCGGCCCGGTGGGCGTCAACGAGTTGTTGACCAAGGCTATCGACCGTATCGACACCCTGTTCAACACCGACAACGCCATCACCGGTATTTCCACCGGCTACACCGACCTCGACGAGAAGACCAGTGGCCTGCAGCCGGCTGACCTGATCATCGTCGCCGGCCGTCCATCCATGGGTAAGACCACCTTTGCGATGAACCTGGTGGAAAACGCTGTGCTGCGCAGCGACAAGACCGTTCTGGTGTACTCCCTGGAGATGCCAGGTGAATCGCTGATCATGCGGATGCTCTCGTCCCTGGGGCGTATCGACCAGACCAAGGTGCGGGCCGGTCGCCTGGAAGATGACGATTGGCCGCGCCTGACCTCGGCGGTCAACCTGCTCAACGACCGCAAGTTGTTCATCGATGACACGGCGGGCATCAGCCCGTCGGAGATGCGCGCACGTACTCGGCGTTTGGTGCGTGAGCACGGCGATATCGCCCTGATCATGATCGACTACCTGCAGTTGATGCAGATCCCGGGATCCAGCGGTGATAACCGCACCAACGAAATTTCCGAGATTTCCCGGTCCCTAAAGGCCCTGGCCAAGGAATTCAACTGCCCGGTGGTGGCGCTGTCCCAGCTCAACCGTTCCCTGGAACAACGTCCCAACAAGCGCCCGGTGAACTCCGACTTGCGGGAATCGGGTGCGATCGAGCAGGACGCCGACGTCATCATGTTCGTGTACCGCGACGAGGTGTACCACCCCGAGACCGAGCACAAAGGCATTGCCGAGATCATCATCGGCAAGCAGCGAAACGGGCCGATCGGCTTTATCCGCCTAGCGTTTATCGGTAAGTACACCCGTTTCGAAAACCTCGCGCCGGGCAGCTACAACTTCGACGACGACGAATAAGTTGTTTTAACGAGGCTCTGCAAACAACCCTTCAATCATTGCTTCGTCGTAGCCGTAATTCCAGCGCAGTTCGGTGCCGGGCTCCAGGTCTTCTCCCGCAAAAAGCGCAACGAGCTGCAGCCGCTCCATGGGCAGATCTTTGACCTGGGTGTCCACAAGAAACGCCGCATCCACGACGTTGTATCCGGTTTTAGCCTGTTTGACCGGCTTACCGCTCTCGTACTCGAACAGGGTGTTGATTCTTGAGAGCAGGTTATCCCCCGAAAGTGCCAGGACGGGATTTATGGGGCTGGATGTCGTAGTGCCGGGGCGTATGTCCACGTAAACGTCGAGCAAGTACGGGTCGCGGCGGTTCGCCGCGATGTACTCGGGTAGCAACTCCCCGCCATACACCCCAAGAGGTTCATCCTTGCGGATTGCTCGAGTCGTGATCACGGTAGATTGGCCGATCAGGCTCACTTCTTCTGGAAACCGCTGATGGGCTGCTGTGAAGGACACGACTTTAAGCTTGTCATCATAAAGCGCCGCGACTTTTTCAAACCCCTCCCACTGAATGAACGGCATGATTTGCGCCTTGGAAAATTCCTGTCCGGTTTTACGTGAGCGGCCGTTTATCTCGATTTTTTTGATGCGCATCGGCTCCCCTTTCTCGTTGCGCAAGGGGTATCTGCCGTTGTTGGCTCGATCGTAGATGCCCAGATAGTTCTGGCTGAACTGGTAGCTTCTTATCGCACGCATAGACTGCAGCTCCTGACGCATGTAGACCGTGGCGCCTTCTTCTGCCGATAGGTATTCACTGTCGGATTCCGCTGACTCGAATTCCTCTCTGGCGCTAGTGCCTTGGGCGTTCCAGGGCTCTGGGGCGAGCGTTCCGACATTGCTCTGGTCCAGTTCCCACCCCCCTACCTGGCGCTTACGAATAAAGGGTTGGTACGCCCGGAACGGGCTGCGGTTATCCATCAGTTGCCAGCCGTTGTCGTTGAAGCGCACCTGGAAATACTTTGCGTTGTGCAAAATGTAAAAGCGCGAGCTACCACCGGGAAGCGCCGGGGCTTCATAGACGCCGTCGGAGCCTGGGTTCAAGCTGTCCGGTGGCGTTGGGTCGGCGAACAAGGGGTCAAGCTGCCGGATCGATGGAAAGGAAGCCCGCCTGGGTATGTTCGCCCGTATGGCCGGTGACCCTCTGCTCATGATGCGCAGGTTGGTATTGTGCAGAGCCTGTTTCAGCGTGCGGGTGTTGGATTGGGTCAACACGGCTTTCAGTTGGCTGTCAGTCAGGCCGTGAGTGATCGCGTCGAGCAAGTTCGTTGACGCCTGATAGGAGAGGCCTTGTCGGCCCTGGAGTTGATAGTGCTCGCCGCTGCGGGTTATTACACACTGTGAGGCCGCCTCTTCGGCACCGCTGCTGAACAGCAAACGGCCTGTGGCGTCTTTCTCACGTATTTCAATTCGAAGTGCAGTCGGCCAGCCGGGGACCTGTTCCAGGGTGGACAGCATGATTGCTGGTGTTTCAGTCGTGTCGGCCGAGTCCATGTGAAGACTCGCCCTCGCTCGACTGGCACGCATCTGCTGCCGGTATTGGTCGGCCTCCCAGTGCTGCTCGGCGGTCAGGCTTTTTTCCTGCAGCAGCCTTCGCTGTTGTGCGGGGGAGAGCACGGCGGCCAGTTCTTCAACGTGGCTTGTTGATAATTCGGGAACCAGTTCGCCGATTTGTTGCGCGCTTGCGGAGGTGGCTTTGCCCAGGGTTTGGTTCAGCCAACTGAACAGTCTCGATGGGTGTTGGCGTGCTTGCTCGGTAAGGCGCAGGGCCAGGTTTTCAACGTTGCTCAAGCCTTCCAGGCGGGAGGCGGGCAGCAGTTCGTTGAATTGGCTGGTGGGCAACTGGTCAGCCAGGCAGTGCAGCAGATCGCCTTTGCGAAACCGTGCCTGCGGCACTCTGATCTCTATGCCCAATGTGCCGTGGGTGAGCAAGGTGGCACCGTGTTCATCGACAACCTTCAACAGATACGCTTTGGGCCACTCTGCCAGTGAGCAAACAGAATGAAACTGAATGAAGGGCGTGTAGGGTGTCACTTGTGAGCCTTCTGCCCGGTAGGTGTCGAACGCTTGGATTTCCTCATCAAGATTGAAGCGTTTTAACGTGTCGCGTAGCAGGGGCGGCGGACGCAGCATTTGCTGGTGCGTTTCGCGCAACGTGGCGTTGTCCAAGCCACCCAGCAAGAGGAGCGGCTCTACCTGTGCTTGGGTGATGTTTGACGCGTCCGGTCCCAGGCGCTTGATCAGCTTGAGGCTGTCCCAGTCCTGGGGCGTTTCCTGCGCCATGCGCCAACCGCCCACGCCATTGCTGAGCAGCGTCGGGGTGTAGGCGTCGGGGTTTTTGGGGTGTTGCAGTTGCCACGCTTGGCTTTGCGGGTCGCGCTTGACGCTGTGCAGGTGGTCATCAAGCTTTATGTACTGTTGCTGTTCGTGGGTGTAGAGGCCTTGCGCGTTGGCCGGCAGCCCGTCGGGCAAGGTCTTGTCGAGATGACGGTAGGGGGCCGGGTCAGGGTTCCAAAGGCGCTCGCCACCCTGTCGCAGCTTCACCTTGACCAGGCCGACGGTGTACCCGGCCGTCTTGACGGCTCCTGCAGTCACCGCAGCCAGCGCAACGCTGTCGACTACGTCCAGCAAGTCGTTGAGCGCTTCGTCACTGTCACCACGGCTCCAGGCGGCAAAGCCGTGGTAAATGGAGTGCACGAGCTGGGCTGCGCTGACCACCAGAAGCACCTCGCCCACGATTGGCACGAAAGACGCCGCGAAAAACAGCAGTGACTGACCAAGGTCCAGAAACGATTGCAGGCGTTTTTGCCTGGCGGCGGCATCGGCGTCCGCTGTGGGTACGGCGAGGGTGCGGGCATCACGTTTGATTTGGTCGATTCGTTGATGGGTGATGGCCAGGAACAGATCGCCTGCAATGGTCGTGCGGCTGACGAGGGCTTCCAGGCTGATGGGCATCGGTTTACCGGTGGCACCTACAGAGGTCCAGTCAGTCCAGGCGGGTTTTATATTCAGTAGTGTTTCCCTGTGTTGTAACGGCACAAGGCGTTTGAAAAACTTCCGGTAGTCAAGGCTCTTGTCGAGGCGTGCGGCCAGTTCGCTTTCCAGATCCGACATGTGGAGGTGCAGGCGAAAGGGGGTCACTGGATCTTCGGGAATGTAGAGCAGATGTTTGCTACCGGTCTGGATGACAAGAACATTGGGTAGCACGACGCTATCGAGGGTCAGATGTGAGCAGGACAGATCCGGGTGACTCCCTTGTTTTTGCAAGGCGAGCAACTGTTCATAAAGAGGCTTGGCGAGGCCGCCTTTCAAGTAAGTCACGTGTAATGCGACTTCGAAGGTCGTGCGCTCCTGATCATTGAAGCGCTTTTCTGCCGAGGATATTCGGCGGGCGTGCTTTCTGGGGCCCAGCACTTGATCCAGGTGGTACTGGTAGTACCGGCCAATATCCAGAGTGCGGCAAAAGCTGGCGAACTGTGCCGGCGAAATCGGATTTCGAATACCGCTGTTCGAATAGACGCCGGATCCCGCTTCCATTCCACCTTCTTGCGCCTCATCTGCATCAAAATTCTGCAGGGCGGCCTCTAGCAACGTTTGCTCGGTCGTGCGGGCGTGGGTTTTGATCAATCCGAACAGGTGGTGGTTTTTCCATTCCCGGCGCAGAAGGCTCTTTTCGTCGTTCAGCAGCCCGTAGAATTTACGCCTCAACGCGTTTCTCAGCAGCGGGCGGGCAAAGGCCTCGGGGCTTTGCAGCCGATGCAGGAGCGCCTGGAGATCGTGCCTGGATTGGTTGCTCCTGATCAGGCTGTCACGCAAAGCCTTGCGCATGGCTTCGGGGGCACGAGCCAGCCAGGTGGGCAGTTGAGACTGGATGAAGCCTGCGTGGACGGAAAGAGCAGGCGGATGGTGACCGTTCATCGATGTATCCATGGGAAGAGTGGTTCAGTACCAGACTACCCATGGAATCTCTGACAAACGGCTAGCCTGCTGACACCCCGCGCCCCATGAAATCGGGTAATGGGCACTGCTGTGAACAACCTCGATCAAAGCCGACCATTACCGTCGGAATTGGTCAAAATTTGTGCTATATTCCGCGCCCGCGATTTTTCATCTCAACACCGGTCACCGTCATGCAAACAGCCAAGCCGTTATTTGACTATCCCAAGTACTGGGCCGAATGTTTCGGTCCAGCGCCATTCCTGCCCATGAGCAGGGAGGAGATGGATCAGCTTGGCTGGGATTCCTGCGACATCATCATCGTTACCGGTGATGCCTACGTTGACCATCCGTCGTTCGGCATGGCGATTATCGGCCGGCTGCTGGAGTCTCAGGGCTTTCGCGTCGGGATCATTGCCCAGCCGAACTGGCAGTCCAAAGACGACTTCATGAAGCTCGGCGAGCCGAACCTGTTCTTCGGCGTCGCGGCCGGCAACATGGACTCGATGATCAACCGCTACACCGCCGACAAAAGATTCGCTCCGACGACGCCTATACCCCCGGCGGCATGGCCGGCAAACGCCCGGACCGCGCCAGCCTGGTGTACAGCCAGCGTTGCAAGGAAGCCTACAAACACGTGCCGATCGTACTCGGCGGCATCGAAGCCTCCCTGCGCCGCATCGCCCACTACGACTACTGGCAGGACCGTGTGCGTAACTCGATCCTGATCGACGCCAGCGCCGATATCCTGCTGTACGGCAACGCCGAGCGGGCCATCGTCGAGGTTGCCCAACGCCTGTCGTGGGGCCACAAGATCGAAGACATTACCGATGTGCGTGGCACCGCGTTCATTCGCCGTGACACGCCGGCGGGCTGGTACGAAGTGGACTCCACGCGTATCGACCGCCCGGGCAAGATCGACAAGATCATCAACCCGTACGTCAACACCCAGGACACCCAGGCCTGCGCCATCGAGCAAGAGAAAGGCCCGGTGGATGACCCGGAAGAAGCCAAGGTCGTACAGATCCTGGCCAGTCCACGCATGACCCGCGACAAGACCGTGATCCGCCTGCCGTCAGTGGAAAAAGTCCGTGGCGACGCGGTGCTCTACGCCCACGCCAACCGCGTGCTGCACCTGGAGACCAACCCAGGCAACGCCCGCGCCCTGGTGCAGAAGCACGGTGAAGTGGACGTCTGGTTCAACCCGCCGCCCATCCCGATGACTACCGAAGAAATGGACTACGTGTTTGGCATGCCTTACGCACGTATTCCGCACCCGGCGTACGGCAAGGAAAAGATCCCTGCCTACGACATGATCCGTTTCTCGGTGAACATCATGCGCGGCTGCTTTGGCGGCTGCACCTTCTGCTCGATCACCGAGCACGAAGGCCGCATCATCCAGAACCGTTCCGAAGAGTCGATCATTCGCGAAATCGAAGAGATTCGCGACAAAGTGCCAGGCTTTACCGGCGTGATCTCCGACCTCGGCGGCCCGACCGCGAACATGTACCGTATCGCCTGCAAGAGCCCGGAAATCGAATCCGCGTGCCGCAAGCCATCGTGCGTATTCCCGGGCATCTGCCCGAACCTGAACACCGACCACTCCTCGTTGATCCAGCTGTACCGCAGCGCGCGTGCATTGCCGGGGGTGAAGAAGATTCTGATCGCGTCCGGCCTGCGCTATGACCTTGCGGTCGAGTCGCCGGAATACGTCAAGGAACTGGTCACCCACCACGTCGGTGGTTACCTCAAGATCGCCCCGGAACACACCGAGGAAGGTCCGCTCAACCAGATGATGAAGCCGGGCATTGGCAGCTATGACAAGTTCAAGCGTATGTTCGAGAAGTACACCAAGGAAGCGGGCAAGGAGCAGTACCTGATCCCGTACTTCATCGCCGCCCACCCAGGCACCACCGATGAAGACATGATGAACCTGGCCCTGTGGCTCAAGGGCAACGGCTTCCGCGCCGACCAAGTGCAGGCGTTCTACCCGTCGCCGATGGCCACTGCCACCGCGATGTACCACTCGGGCAAGAACCCGCTGCGCAAGGTCACCTACAAGAGCGACGCGGTGACCATCGTCAAGAGCGAAGAGCAGCGCCGTCTGCACAAGGCGTTCCTGCGCTACCACGACCCGAAAGGCTGGCCGATGCTGCGTGAAGCATTGACCCGCATGGGGCGCGGTGACCTGATCGGCCCGGGCAAGGACCAGTTGATCCCGCTGCACCAGCCATCCACCGACAGCTACCAGAGCGCCCGTCGCAAGAACTCGACGCCGGCTGGCAGCCACAAGGTCGCCAAGGACACCACCACCAAGATCCTCACTCAGCACACCGGTTTGCCTCCGCGCGGTAGCGATGGCAGCAACCCATGGGACAAGCGTGAGCAAGCCAAGGCTGCGGCCCAGGCACGTAACAAGCAGGCCGCCAAGGAACGTAGCGATGCCGCCAAGGGCAAGGTCGGCAAGCCTGCGCGCAAGCCCGTGGTGCCGCGTTGATCGCAGCCTGAACAAAAAAACGCCAGCCTGATGCTGGCGTTTTTTTTGGCGTGCTTTCCAGTGACAGTGCGTCGCTTGCGCCAGGCTACCCATGTGTGTGGTTGGGTAGATTCACCACCCGCCGTCACACGGACGGTACAAATAGGTGCGACGCTTGCACCATGGCGCCACCGTTCGCGCTGTTTTGGTGCTGTACTGCACCGGGTCTTACGATAAAGCGCAATGACTGCCGCTCTGGCATAAGTCTTGCGCGCTTCAAGCCCATGCCCTGGCTCGCAGGAGGCCGCCGTGTCGATTCATGTCGCGTTGCACCACGTTACGCATTACCGCTACGACCGCGCCGTTGAACTCGGCCCACAGATCGTGCGTTTGCGCCCGGCGGCTCATAGCCGCACGCGGATTCTGTCCTACGCGTTGAAAGTGCTGCCCGAGCAGCATTTCATCAACTGGCAGCAGGACCCTCAGGGCAATTATCTGGCGCGGCTAGTATTCCCGGAAAAGACGGACGAGCTGCGTATCGAAGTCGACCTGGTCGCCGAGATGGCGGTGTTCAACCCGTTCGATTTTTTCCTGGAACCGTACGCTGAAAAAATCCCCTTCAGCTACGCCGCCGATGAACAGCGTGAGCTGGCGCCCTACCTGGAAACCTTGCCGCTCACGCCAAAGTTTGCCGCCTACCTGGCGGGTATCGACCGCACGCCACTGCCGGCGGTGGATTTCCTGGTGGGTCTCAACCAGCGCCTGGCCGCCGATATCGGTTACCTGATCCGCATGGAGCCGGGCGTGCAGACCCCGGAATTCACCCTGGAAAACGCTTCCGGTTCGTGCCGCGACTCGGCCTGGCTGTTGGTGCAGATTCTGCGCAATCTGGGGTTGGCCGCACGGTTTGTGTCGGGCTACCTGATCCAGCTCACCGCTGACGTAAAAGCCCTCGACGGTCCGTCCGGTACCGAGGTGGACTTCACCGACCTGCACGCCTGGTGTGAGGTGTATCTACCCGGTGCCGGCTGGATCGGCCTGGACGCCACGTCCGGTCTGTTTGCCGGTGAAGGCCACATCCCATTGGCCTGTAGTCCCGATCCATCGTCTGCTGCGCCCATCAGTGGGTTGGTGGAGCCTTGCGAGTGCGAATTCACCCACGAAATGTCGGTAGAGCGGATTTGGGAAGCGCCGCGCGTCACCAAGCCCTACACCGAAGAACAATGGCTGGCGATTCAGGCCCTGGGCCGGCAGATCGATGGCGACCTGCTCAAGGATGACGTGCGCCTGACCATGGGCGGCGAGCCCACCTTCGTGTCCATCGACGACCCTGACGGCGCCGAATGGAACACCGCGGCGCTTGGGCCGGATAAACGTCGCCTGTCCGCCGAATTGTTCCAGCGTATGCGCAAGCACTACGCGCCAAAAGGCTTGGTGCACTTCGGCCAGGGCAAGTGGTACCCCGGTGAGCAATTGCCGCGATGGTCGCTCAATTGCTACTGGCGCCGCGACGGTGTGCCGATCTGGCACAACAGCGCGCTGATCGCTGACGAGCAAGAAGACTATGGCGCGGACGGCACGATGGCCGGGCGTTTCCTGGCGAGCGTTGCTGAACGCTTGAAGCTACCGGCACGCTTTGTGTTCCCGGCCTTCGAAGATAATTTTTACTACCTGTGGCGTGAGGGCGCACTGCCGCAAAACGTCACCGCCCAGGACCCGCGCCTGAGCGATGAGCTGGAGCGCGAGCGCCTGCGCAAAGTGTTCAGCCAGGGTTTGGATAAAATCATCGGTCAGGTGCTGCCGCTGGCGCGTACTGCCGCCAATGACCGCTGGCAGAGCGGGCGCTGGTACCTGCGCGACAATCACTGCCGCTTGGTGCCAGGCGATTCGCCGCTAGGCTATCGCTTGCCATTGGCGTCGCAACCCTGGGTAACAGCGGCGGAATATCCGTTTGTGCACCCCACCGATCCGAACCAGGATCAGCCGGAACTGCCGACCACCGCGCAACTGCAGCGCCATGATGAAGCCGCGCCCGTCGATGAGCGTGTGCCGAAGGTGGACCAGTCCGCCGATTGGCTCACCCGCACCGCCCTATGTGCCGAAGCGCGCGAAGGTAGGCTGTACCTGTTCATGCCGCCGTTGGAGCGGGTCGAGGATTATCTTGAGCTGGTCGCTGCTATCGAAGCCACCGCCGAAGAGCTGCACTGCCCGGTATTGCTGGAAGGTTACGAGCCACCGGCCGATACGCGGTTGAGCAACTTCCGTGTCACGCCGGACCCCGGTGTGATCGAGGTGAATGTGCAGCCGTCCGCCACCTGGGATGAGTTGGTCGAACGCACCGAGTTTCTTTACGAGGAAGCGCGGCAAACCCGCCTCACCACCGAAAAATTCATGATCGACGGGCGCCATACGGGCACCGGCGGCGGTAACCACTTTGTGCTCGGGGGGCGACACCCAAGGATTCACCGTTTCTACGTCGCCCGGATTTGCTGCGCAGTTTGATCAGTTACTGGCACAACCATCCCTCGCTGTCGTACCTGTTTTCCGGCCTGTTTATCGGCCCGACCTCCCAGGCACCGAGAGTGGACGAAGCCCGCAACGACGCGTTGTACGAGCTGGAAATCGCCTTCGCACAAATGCCCGAGCCGGGCGAGGAATGCCCGCCATGGTTGGTGGACCGTTTGCTGCGCAACCTGCTGATCGACGTGACGGGCAATACCCACCGCGCCGAGTTCTGCATCGACAAGCTCTACTCGCCGGACGGCGCCACTGGCCGCCTGGGCCTGCTGGAACTGCGCGCGTTTGAAATGCCGCCGCATGCGCGCATGAGCCTTACCCAACAATTGCTGTTGCGTGCCCTGGTCGCCCGGTTCTGGCGCGAACCCTATGCGCCGCCGAAACTGGCGCGTTGGGGCACCGAGTTGCATGACCGTTTCCTGCTGCCGCACTTTATCGAGCAGGACTTTGCCGACGTGATCGTCGAGCTCAACGCCGCCGGCTACCCATTGCGCGCCGAATGGTTTGCTGCGCACTTGGAGTTTCGTTTCCCCAAGGTGGGCGACTACGCCGTCAGCGGCATCGAACTGGAACTGCGCCAGGCCTTGGAGCCCTGGCACGTGTTGGGCGAAGAAGGCGCAGTGGGCGGCACGGTGCGCTACGTGGACTCGTCCCTGGAGCGCCTGCAAGTGAAGTTGACCGGGTTGGCACCGCAACGCTATCTGCTGACGTGTAATGGCGTCCCCGTGCCGCTGCAAGCCACTGGCCGCGTGGGCGAGTTTGTCGCTGGTGTGCGCTACCGCGCCTGGCAACCGGCCAACTGCCTGCAACCGACCATCCCGGTGCATGCGCCGTTGGTGTTTGATCTGTTGGACACCTGGATGCAGCGCTCTTTGGGTGGCTGCCAGTACCACGTTGCCCATCCGGGTGGGCGTAATTACGACAGCTTGCCGGTGAATGCCAATGAGGCGGAGAGCCGGCGGATGGCGCGGTTTTTCCGGTTGGGGCATACGCCAGGAAAGCAGCCGGTGCCACAGGTTGTCATCAATGATGAGTTGCCGATGACATTGGACTTGCGGCGTTTCCCCCATAAAAAAGATTGAACACGATCCAAAATGTGGGAGCTGGCAAGCCGGCTCCCACATTAGACTGTGCTGACCTTGACCTTCTTTGCCTCTGCCGAGCGTTCCATGTCCGACTTGCTCGACCGTTACCCGCTGACCGCGGGCACTTATCACGAACTGCTCGATGACAGCGGTGCGGTGCGTGCCCATTGGCAGCGCCTGCTTGACCACCTGCAACGCAGCACTCCCGCGCAACTGGCCCAGCGCCAAGCGTTGCTGACCCGGCAGATCCAGGAAAACGGCGTGACCTACAACGTCTACGCCGACCCAAAGGGCGCCGACCGCCCGTGGGAGCTGGATTTACTGCCCCACGTGCTGGCGGCCGAAGAATGGCAGCAACTGTCGGCGGGGATCGCCCAGCGCGCGCGCCTGCTCAATGCCGTGTTGGCCGATCTGTATGGCCCGCAGCGCTTGATCAAGGAAGGCCTGCTGCCGGCTGAGCTGGTGTTCGGTCACAACAATTTCCTGTGGCCATGCCAAGGCATCCAGCCGCCGGATGGTGCGTTTTTGCACCTCTACGCCGTGGACCTCGCGCGCACGCCGGATGGTCGCTGGTGGGTTACCGCCGACCGTACCCAGGCGCCCTCTGGCGCCGGTTACGCGTTGGAAAACCGCACCATCGTGTCCCGCGCGTTCCCGGACCTGTACCGTGATTTGCAGGTGCAGCACCTCACTGGTTTCTTCCGTACCTTGCAGGAAACCCTGGCCCGCCAGGCGCCCGCCGATGATCAGCCGCCGTTGATCGTGTTACTGACGCCGGGGCGTTTCAACGAAAGCTATTTCGAACACCTCTACCTTGCCCGCCAACTCGGCTACCCGCTGGTAGAAGGGGGCGACCTCACGGTGCGCGACAGCTGTGTGTTCCTGAAGACCCTCAGCGGGCTGCGCCGGGTGCACGCGATCATGCGCCGCCTCGACGACGACTTTTGCGACCCACTGGAGCTGCGCACCGACTCGGCTCTTGGCGTGCCGGGCCTGCTCGATGCCGTGCGTCAGGGCAACGTGCTGGTGGCCAATGCTTTGGGCAGCGGCGTGCTGGAGTCCCCCGGTTTGCTTGGTTTTCTTCCCAAGATCAACGAGTTTTTGTTTGGCGAGGAGCTGATCCTGCCATCCATCGCCACCTGGTGGTGTGGTGAAGCGCCGGTGCTTGCCGAAGCCTTGGAAAAACTGCCCGAACTGCTGATCAAACCAGCGTTTCCGTCGCAGAGCTTTAGCCCGGTGTTCGGTCGCGACCTGGACGAAAAAACAACGCGAGGCCCTGGCTGAACGCATGCGCGCACGGCCTTACGCCTATGTTGCCCAGGAGCTGGCGCAGTTGTCCCAGGCGCCGGTGTGGCACACCGTGGAAGACCATCTGCAACACCGCGCCATTGGCATGCGCGTGTACGCCGTGGCCAGCGATGAAGGGTATCGCGTGCTGCCCGGCGGCCTTACCCGCGTAGCCGCCGAAGCCGATGCCGAAGTGGTGTCGATGCAGCGCGGCGGGGCCAGCAAAGACACCTGGGTGCTCGGCGAACGCGCCGCCGGTGGCGAGCATTGGCGTGCTCAGCGCGCGATTGGCGCCCATGACCTGGTGCGTCGCGACCCGTACTTGCCGTCCCGCGTGGTGGAGAACCTGTTCTGGTTTGGTCGTTATTGCGAGCGCTGCGATGACAGCGCGCGCTGGCTGCGTATCGTGCTGGCGCGCTATGTCGATGGCGATGACCCATTGGCGTTGCAGGCCGCTGTCGAGCTGGGCGAAACCCTGCGCTTGCTCCCGGAGGAGGGCGAGTTGCCCGAGCGCCTGTTGGCAGCGCTGCTGGGCGATGACTGGCCGTCGAGCCTGCGCGCCAACCTGCAGCGCTTGCAGTGGGCAGCGTCCCAAGTGCGCGGCAAGTTGTCCCGCGAGAACTGGCAGGCCCTGGTGGAGTTGCAGCGCGAAGCCATGGAGCTGGAAAGCGAAACCCCGGATTTTGGCGAGTTGCTGGACTTCCTCAACCGCCTGGTGATGTCCCTGGCGGCGTTGTCCGGGTTTGCCCTGGACGACATGACCCGCGATGAAGGCTGGCGCTTTTTTGATGATGGGGCGACGCATCGAGCGCCTGCAATTTCTCAGCAGCAGCCTCGCGGCGTTCCTGCGTGGCGTGGCGGTGTTCGATCAGGCGGGCCTGGAGTGGTTGCTGGAACTGGGCAACAGCAGCATCACCTATCGCTCGCGCTACTTGGCGGTGCCGCAGTTGATCCCGGTGCTCGACCTGTTGCTGTTGGACGAGCAGAACCCCCATGCGGTGTTGTTCCAGTTGAAACTGGTGAGCCGTACGTTGCGCCGTCTCAACGATGATTTTGGCGTGCCCCGTGAAACCGGTCTTGGGCCGTTGGTGGAGCGCTTGGCGCGGTTCGATCTCGGTTGCTTGGAGAACCCGCTGTTTGGCGAGTCCAGCGTGCGTGCCGCGTTGGACGGCCTGGCCGACCTGCTGCAAGCGGTGGCCGATGAGAGTGGGCAAGTGTCGGATCGCCTGGCGTTGCGCCATTTTGCCCATGTGGATGATGTCAGCCAGCAAACGGTGTCGGTGTGATGAGTGCGCGCTACCAGATTTTCCACGATACCCATTATCACTACGACAGCCCGGTGTCCCTGGCGCAGCAGTTGGCGCACCTGTGGCCACGGCCGTGTGCCTGGCAGCGCTGCAGCGCGCAGCAACTGGATATCAGCCCGCAGCCGTCCTCGCGGCGGGATGAGCTGGACGTGTTTGGCAACCCGATCACGCGGCTGGCGTTCGAACGGCCCCACAATGAATTATTGGTGAATGCGGGGCTGACCGTTGAGGTCCTGGCGCGGCCTGCGCTGGACTTCCAACAGTCGCCAGCCTGGGACCAGACCCGTGACCGCCTGACCTACAGCAGCCAGCCGATGTCCGATGAGCTGATCGAAGCCTGTCGCTACCGCTTCGAATCGCCCTATGTACACCTGAAAAAACCTTCGTCGAATTCTCCGAAAACTGCTTCCCGCCGGGACGCCCGCTGTTGTTGGGTGTGCAGGCATTGATGGAGAAAATCTTTGACGAGTTCACCTTTGATGCCGAGGCTACCCAGGTCGCCACACCGCTGGTGGAAGTGCTGGAGCGCCGTCGTGGCGTGTGTCAGGACTTCGCTCACCTGATGCTCGCCTGCCTGCGCTCACGCGGGCTGGCGGCGCGTTACATCAGCGGCTACTTGCTTACCCAGCCTCCGCCCGGCCAGCCACGGCTGATCGGCGCCGATGCATCTCATGCGTGGGTCTCGGTGTATTGCCCGGTGTCGGGTTGGGTGGATTTTGATCCGACGAATAATGTGCAGCCGGCACTGGAGCACATCACCTTGGCCTGGGGCCGGGATTTCTCTGATGTGTCGCCGTTGCGGGGGGTGATTCTGGGGGAGGGAACCATGACCCGGAGGTTCGGGTGACGGTGATGCCGCTGCAATAACGGCAGATTGTGGCGAACCGGGCAAGCCGGTTCACCACAAAGGAAATTATTCAGCCGGATCTTTTGGTGTTTCGGTCTCGTCGCTCGTTTCTTCACCATCAACATCTGCGTTCAGCCCATTGGCCTCTTCTTCTGCAGCGGCTTTCTTGCGTTGCAGTTTTTCCTCTTTCTTCTGCTCCTTGGCCAAGTCTCTCTGACGTTTGGCGAAGGAGTAATTAGGTTTGGCCATGGGCGATCCTCTAGGGTCGAAGGTGAGGGTGGCGGCGCGCAGCTGCCTTGGGTCGCTATGGTAGCAGCTTAGCAGCGCGCTTGGCCTTCACTTACCGCAGGCGTACGCGGCCAGCAGGCCGTTGAACAGTTGGTCGAGGTGCATGGCTCGGACTCCAGTGGGGGATGGGCCGATCATAGGAAGGTCGTACTACTTTGGCTGTTAGATTGTGTTGATAAGTCTGATAGCCTAAAGTTGTATACAATCCGTTGACTCAGATCATAAGAATTCACGCCCGCATCGGGCACCCTTGTCGCAATACGCGTTTTCTAAACCCTGCCTTGGAGATTCACATGTTCGCCAAACTCGTTGCTGTTTCCCTGCTGACTCTGGCTAGCGGCCAGTTGCTTGCTGCAGAGTGCGCAGTCACCGTCGACTCCACCGACCAGATGTCCTTCAACACCAAGGAAATCACGATCGACAAGAGCTGCAAGACCTTCACCGTGAACCTGGAACACTCGGGCAGCTTGCCGAAAAACGTCATGGGCCATAACTGGGTGCTGACCACCAAAGCCGACATGGCTGGCGTTGCCACCGACGGCATGGCCGCTGGCATCGACAAGAACTACCTGAAGGAAGGCGACACCCGCGTGATCGCCCACACCAAGATCATTGGTGCTGGTGAGAAAGATTCGGTGACCTTCGATGTGTCCAAGCTGGCGGCGGGCACTGAATACGAGTTCTTCTGCTCGTTCCCAGGCCACAACTCGATGATGAAAGGCGCGGTGGTGCTTAAGTAAGACCGCGTTATCGTTCATCGCAGGCAAGCCAGCTCCCACATTTGATTTGTGAACACATTCAAATGTGGGAGCTGGCTTGCCTGCGATGGCGGACTAGCTCATGGCGCGAACGGCATGACCCGCTTGTGCTCAGTCTTGCGATACGTCTCGCAAATAATCCGGAACGCCTCTTCGCGCACCGGCTCTCCGTGCAAAAACGCATCGATCTCTGCATAGGTCACGCCATGTGACGCTTCGTCCGGCTTGCCCGGCGACAGGTCTTCCAGATCCGCTGTCGGCACCTTCTCCACCAGCGATTCCGGTGCACCAAAGTGCCGTGCAATCGAGCGCACCTGGTTCTTCACCAGCCCGCTCAACGGCGCCAGATCGCACGCGCCATCACCGAACTTGGTGAAAAAGCCCATCACCGCTTCCGCCGCATGGTCAGTACCAATCACCAGGCCGCTGGCCGCGCCCGCGATGGTGTACTGCGCCACCATGCGCATGCGTGCCTTGGTGTTGCCCAGCACGAAATCACGGGACACCGCCGCCTTGCCTTCAAACGCCGCCACTTCACTGGCCAGGGCTTTGACCGCCGGGCCGATATTCACGGTGTGGCGCTCGTCCGGCTCGATAAAGTCCACCGAGGCCTGGGCATCTATCTCATCGAACTGAGTTTCATAAGGCAGGCGCACCGCGATAAAACGGTAGGCCTCGTCGCCGGTGCTGGCGCGCAGTTCCTGCATCGCGCGTTGGGCCAACAGGCCTGCGGTCAGGGAGTCGACACCGCCGCTGATGCCCAGCACCAAGGTCTTGAGCCCGGAATTGCGCAGGCAATCCTGGATAAAGGTGATGCGCCGGGCAACCTCGGCTTCGAGGGCGGCCTGGTCCTGGAACGGTGCTTGAACCTTGAGCTGCTGCGCAATTTCACGCTGTACGGCTTGCATGATTCACTCCTTGCTGGAAAGGGCAGGTACTTTGAAAACGTGCCGCAAATAGGCGACAAAATTCGGGTCGGTGCAATGGGTCTTGCCCGCTTCGTCGGAGATCTTGGCGACAGGCTGGCCATTGCAGGCAGTCATTTTAAGCACGATGCTCATGGGCTCCACACCTGGGATATCGCAGGTCAGGTTGGTGCCAATGCCGAAGCTCACATTGATGCGACCGCGCAGCGCCCGGAAGATCTCCAGGGCCTTGGGCAGCGACAGGCTGTCGGAGAACACCAACGTCTTGCTCATCGGCTCAATGCCGAGCTTATGGTAGTGGGCGATGGCTTTTTCTGCCCACTGCACCGGATCACCGGAGTCGTGGCGCAGGCCGTCGAACAGCTTGGCGAAGTACAGGTCGAAGTCGCCGAGGAACGCGTCGGTGGTGATGCAATCGGTCAGGGCGATGCCCAGCAGGCCACGGTATTCGCGGACCCAGCAGTCGAGGGCGGCGATCTGGCTGTCGATCAGGCGCGGGCCGAGTTGCTGGTGGGCCATGATCCATTCGTGGGCCATGGTGCCCAGGGGTTTCATGTCCAGCTCTCGGGCCAGGTGCACGTTGCTGGTGCCGACAAAACGCCCGGGGAAGTCGTGCTTGAGTACGCTGACCACTTCTTCCTGCACCCGGTACGAGAAGCGTCGGCGGGTGCCGAAGTCGGCCACTTGCAGCTCGGACAGTTCTTCGCTGCTGGCATTGGCCGTCAGCCAATCGAACTTGCGGTACAACTGCTCGCGGGCCTGTTCGAGGATCACGGTCTGGTAGCGGTAGCGGTTACGCACTTCGCTGACGATGGCCAGCATCGGCACTTCAAACAGGATCACATGCAGCCACGGCCCGCGCAGGCGGATAAATAATTCGCCGTTCTCGATGCCGGCCTGCACATAGCGCAGGTTGAAGCGGAACAGCCCGAGGAAGCGCAGAAAGTCCGGCTTCATGAAGCTGATGCGCTCCAGGAACCCCAGTTGGTCCGGGCTCAGGCTCAACTCGGCAAGGCGCTCGATCTGGTAGCGGATTTCCGCCAGGTACGGGCGCAGGTCCTCACTGTTGCGGCAACGAAACTCCCATTCAACTTCCACGTTCGGGTAGTTGTGCAGCACCGCCTGCATCATGGTCAGCTTGTAGAAGTCGGTGTCGAGCAGGTTCTGCACGATGCGATCGGCAAACACACTCTCGCTCATAACGGGAATCTCCAGACGAGTCGGCGATGGGCGCCGACCTTTACGCACAATTAAGGAAGGGGGCTAGTGGCGCATAGACCTGTGGGGTTTTGCCAGTGATTTTTTTGGAATGGCCACTTGTCCCATCGCAGGCAAGCCAGCTCCACACTTGGAATGCATTTCAAATGTGGGAGCTGGTTTGCCTGCGATGGCGGTGGTGCGGCCGAATAAATCTAGACCTGCTCCATCATCCACTTCACAAATTCGCGCACCTTGGGCACCTCCGCCGAATGCTCAGGGTAAGCCAGGTAATACGCATCATGGCTCGGCATCGCATGTTGCCACGGGATCACCAGCTTTCCGTCCGCCAATTCCTCTTCCACCAGGAAGCGCGGCAGCAGCGCCACGCCACAGCCCACTTGCGCCGCACGAATGCACATATAGAACGTATCGAAACGCGGCCCGTGGTAGCTGTGCTCGGTCTGGAAACCCTGGCTGGCAAACCAGTCATGCCAGCCCTGAGGCCGCGAGGCATTTTGCAGCAGCACCAGGTCGCTCAGTTGCGTTGGGTCCGTAAACGGCCGCGCAGGCAGGCTCTCCGGCGCACACACCGGCACCAGCTCTTCGCTGAACAGCTTGAGGGTCTCGGTACCGGGGCGTGAGCCCTGGCCAAAGTAGAACGCCATGTCGGCCTTGCCTTGCAGCAGTTCGTCCGGCTCCTGTTCGTTGCACAGGTCCAGGTGGATTTGCGGGTGGCGCAGCCGCCAGCCCTTGAGGCGCGGCACCAGCCAACGTGCGCCGAAGGTGTAGGGCGTGGAGACCCGCAGCACTTCGGTCTCGCCACCGTAGGAGCGCAGGTAGTGGGTGGACATCTCCACTTGCGTGAGGATTTTTCTCACTTCCACCAAGTACAAATCGCCCGCAGGGGTCATCTGCAAGCGGCGACGCACGCGGCGAAACAGCAGGTGCTGGAGTAATTCTTCCAACTGCGCCACCTGCTTGCTCACCGCGCTCTGCGTGAGGTTCAGCTCCTCCGCGGCGCGGGTGAAGCTCAGGTGGCGGGTAGCGGCTTCGAAGCACTGCAAGGCGGTGATCGAGGGCAAATGTCTTTTGTTCAGCACGGCGTGCCTCTTTTTATGCTTTGCATGAATAAACGGAATGATATCTCGCCTAATCGTCGTTTGTTGGCAAGTCTTGGGCCAGCTACAAATAAGGTCTGGATCGCCGTGCGGCGCGAATTTTCTGTTTGCAGATTGAAGGAGTGACCCATGGTTGCCGCATTGCTTGATCGTCTCGGGGTAAACCCAGCGTTGTACCAGTCGGGCAAACACCCCGTGCATTCGCCGATTGACGGCAGCCGTATCGGCAGTGTGCAGTGGGAAGGTGCCGCCGAAGTGGAGCAACAGGTCAGTCGCGCCGAGCATGCATTCGACGCCTGGCGCAAAGTGCCGGCCCCGCGTCGCGGTGAGCTGGTGCGCCAGTTCGGCGACGTCCTACGCGAATACAAGGCTGATCTCGGCGAACTGGTGTCGTGGGAAGCCGGCAAGATCACCCAGGAAGGCCTGGGCGAAGTGCAGGAAATGATCGACATCTGCGACTTCGCCGTCGGCCTGTCCCGCCAGCTCTACGGCTTGACCATCGCCTCTGAGCGCCCAGGCCACCACATGCGTGAAACCTGGCACCCGCTGGGCGTGGTCGGCGTGATCAGCGCCTTCAACTTCCCGGTGGCCGTGTGGGCGTGGAACACCACCCTGGCGCTGGTGTGCGGCAACGCGGTGATCTGGAAACCGTCGGAAAAGACCCCGCTCACCGCCCTGGCCTGTCAGGCGCTGTTCGAGCGTGTGTTGAAGAATTTCAACGATGCCCCGCACTACCTCAGCCAAGTGATCATCGGCGGTCGCGATGCCGGCGCCGCGTTGGTCGATGACCCGCGTGTGGCCCTGATCAGCGCCACCGGCAGTACCCGCATGGGCCGCGAAGTCGCGCCCAAAGTCGCCGCGCGTTTTGCCCGCAGCATCCTCGAACTGGGCGGCAACAACGCGATGATCCTCGGCCCAAGCGCCGACCTGGACATGGCCGTGCGTGCCATCCTGTTCAGTGCGGTCGGCACCGCCGGCCAGCGTTGCACAACCCTGCGTCGCCTGATCGCCCATGAGTCGGTGAAAGAAGAGATCGTCACCCGCCTCAAGGCCGCCTATTCCAAGGTGCGCATTGGCCACCCGCTGGAAGGCAACCTGATCGGCCCGCTGATCGACAAGCATGGTTTCGAAAACATGCAGGATGCCCTGGAGCAAGCCTTGAGCGAAGGCGGCAGGTGTTCGGCGGCAAGCGCCAGTTGGAAGACAAGTTCCCGAATGCCTACTACGTGTCGCCGGCCATCGTGGAGATGCCCGAGCAAAGCGACGTGGTTTGTACCGAAACCTTCGCGCCGATCCTGTACGTGGTCGGCTACACCGACTTCGCCGAAGCCCTGCGCCTGAACAACGCGGTGCCTCAAGGTTTGTCGTCGTGCATCTTCACCACCGATGTGCGCGAAGCCGAGCAGTTCATGTCGGCGGTGGGCAGTGATTGTGGCATCGCCAACGTCAACATCGGCCCGAGTGGCGCGGAAATCGGCGGTGCGTTTGGTGGCGAGAAAGAAACCGGTGGCGGGCGTGAATCGGGGTCGGATGCGTGGCGCGGGTATATGCGTCGCCAGACCAATACCGTGAACTATTCGCTGGAGTTGCCGCTGGCGCAGGGCATCACCTTCGACTGAATCCTTCAAAGTCGGGTGAGATCAATGTGGGAGCTGGCTTGCCTGCGATAGCGGTGGCGATTGATACACCGCTATCGCAGGCAAGCCAGCTCCCACATTTGATTGGGTTTGCACGTCCAAATACTCGTTGTTTGTTAGGTTTCATCTTGGAGTCTGGCAATGCCTCTACGCGAAACATGTTTATGGGAACACCTCACCCCAAGCCGCCCCGATCGCGCCGCACTCAAAGGCGAACTCAAGGTGGATGTGTGCGTGATCGGCGCCGGGATCACCGGCTTGTCGGCGGCCATTCATCTGCTGGAACAGGGCAAAAGCGTCGCCGTGCTGGAAGCCCATCGCACCGGCCACGGTGGTTCGGGGCGCAATGTCGGCTTGGTGAACGCCGGCCTGTGGATCCCGCCGGACGACATCGAGGCCGGTTTCGGCACAGAGGTGGGCAGCCAGCTCAACCGGATGCTGGGCGCGGCACCCTCGTTGGTGTTCAGCCTGATCGACAAATACACCATCGATTGCCAATTGCGCCGCGAGGGCACCTTGCACATGGCGCACAACGCGCGTGGCGAGGCGGATTTACGCAGCCGTGAAGAACAATGGAAGCGCCGTGGCGCGCCGGTTGAATTGCTCACCGGCCAGGCATGCGAGCACGCCACGGGCACAAAAAAAATTGCAGCGGCCTTGCTGGATCGGCGTGCTGGCACCCTGAACCCGATGGCCTATACCAGTGGCTTGGCCAACGCTGCCGCAGGCCTTGGCGGGCAGTTGTTTGACCATTCACCGGTGACTCAGCTGGAGCGCCAAGGCGCGCAGTGGTCGGTGCAAACCGCTCAGGGTTCGGTGCAGGCTGCACAAGTGGTGATCGCCTCCAACGCCTACACCGAAGGCGAGTGGACCGAGCTTCGGCGCAATTTCTTCCCCGGTTACTACTACCAAGTCGCGTCAGCCCCGCTGACAGATGACGCCGCCCAGCAGATCCTGCCTGGCGGTCAAGGCTCTTGGGATACACGCCAAGTGTTGAGCAGTATTCGCCGCGACGCCGATGGACGCCTGTTGCTCGGCAGCCTGGGCAATGGCAACCAGAAACCGGCGTGGTTCCTCAAGGCGTGGGCCGATCGGGTGCAGCAGCATTACTTCCCGTACCTCAAATCGGTGCAGTGGGAATACACCTGGACTGGCTGCATTGCCTTTACCCCCGATCACCTGATGCGTCTGTTCGAACCGGCGCCGGGCCTCGTGGCCGTTACGGGCTATAACGGACGTGGCGTCACCACCGGAAGCGTGGTCGGCAAGGCGTTTGCCGACTACTTGTGTCACCAGAATCCCCAGGCCTTGCCGATTCCCTTCGCGCCGATGCAGCCGTTGGCCGGCGTTGGCCTGCGCAGCTGTCTTTATGAGGCTGGATTCTCGCTCTATCACGCCGGGCAATGCCTGAGGATCGTGATCTGATCAGCGAAATACCCTTCAAAAGCCTGCATTTTCTTAGCAGGCTACTAATCTGTATTGGTGCAAGTCGTAGCAATCACGCACTGTAAATGTGCAGTTCCGTTACGCAGTCTGTTACAGCTGTAGGAACTGTCGTTTCTCCGTCTGGTTGCAGGTGCGACCTGCCAGGGTTGTACTTTTTTGGCTTGTTGGTTGCACCTCCTGAGGCTAGGGGGTTGCACGTCCTGGCAAGCGGAGCCGAAACGCCCGTAATAACAATGACACCGTGTCTTTTTGAAGAATAAAAACGTAATGGCACGAGGCTTGCTCTGGGCTTTCAGTGGAAAGTTTGAACGCAAGTTGTAGTGCCTAAAATCAAAAATATCGGAGCACCACTCATGTCCCAGACGTTTTACAAGAAAGGTTTTCTGGCCCTCGCCGTTGCAGCGGCACTGGGTGTTTCTACGTTTGTTCAAGCTGATGTGAAGATTGGCGTCGCGGGGCCCATGACGGGTGCCAACGCCGCTTTCGGTGAGCAGTACATGAAGGGTGCCCAGGCGGCAGCCGATGTAATCAACAAGGCCGGTGGCGTCAACGGCGAGCAGATCAAGCTGGTTGCCGGTGACGATGCCTGCGAACCAAGCAAGCGGTGGCCGTGGCCAACCGCCTGGCCGACCAGGACAAAGTGATCGGCGTAGTCGGGCACTTCTGCTCGTCGAACACCATCCCGGCTTCCGAGGTGTACGACGAAGCGGGCATCATCATGATCACCCCGGGCTCCACCAACCCACAGGTGACCGAGCGTGGCCTGGGCGCCGTGTTCCGTATGTGTGGGCGTGACGACCAGCAAGGCATCGTCGCCGGCGACTACATCGTCGACGTGCTCAAGGGCAAGAAAGTCGCGGTCATCAACGACAAGGACACCTACGGCAAAGGCCTGGCCGACGCCACCGCTGCCCAGTTGACCAAGCGCGGCGTGAAGCCGGTGCTGGAAGAAGGCCTGACCCGCGGCGAAAAGACTTCAGCGCCCTGGTCACCAAGATCCGTTCCACCGGTGCTGACGTGGTGTACTTCGGCGGCCTGCACCCCGAAGCCGGTCCACTGGTTCGCCAGATCCGTGAAGCCGGTCTGAAAGACGTCAAGTTCATGTCCGATGACGGCGTCGTCACCGACGAACTGGTTGCCACCGCTGGCGGCGCGCAGTACGTCGACGGCGTCTACATGACCTTCGGCGCCGACCCGCGCCTGCTGCCAGACAGCAAGGCCGTCGTTGAGCAATTCCGCAAGGCGGGCGTCGAGCCGGAAGGCTACACCCTGTACGCCTACGCCTCGATCCAGGCCCTGGCCGCTGGCTTCAACGGTGCCAAGTCCAACAAGGGCGAAGACGCTGCCAAGTGGCTCAAGGCTCACCCGGTGAAAACCGTCATGGGTGAAAAAGCCTGGGACGGCAAGGGCGACCTGAAAGTCTCCGACTACGTGGTTTACCAGTGGGACAAAGACGGTAAATACCATCAGCTGGAAAAACAGAAGTAATTAACGCATTGGGTTGATCGCCGCTGATCCCCTATGGGAGTCGGGCTTGCCCGCGATGACGAACTGACAGTCGACACCTGTGTTGAATGTGAAACCGTTATCGCAGGCAAGCCAGCTCCCACAGAGGGCGCGGTTGTCGACTCCATCGCGTCCAGCAACACGTCTGTCTTTTCCTCCAGAAGCGCCGCACACCCACAGGTGTGCAGGTGCTCACCGCGTGAGATTGCGTTATGGATGGTATTTTCCTGCAGCAACTGGTCAACGGCCTGACCCTCGGGTCGGTCTATGGCCTGATCGCCATCGGCTACACAATGGTCTATGGCATCATCGGCATGATCAACTTCGCCCACGGCGAGGTTTATATGATTTCCGCTTACCTCGCGGCGATCAGTCTGGCACTGCTGGCTTACTTCGGCATCGAATCCTTCCCGCTGCTCATTCTCGGCACCTTGATCTTCACCGTGGTTGTCACCGGCGTATACGGTTGGGTCATCGAACGGGTCGCCTACAAACCGCTGCGCAACTCCACCCGCCTGGCACCGCTGATCAGCGCCATCGGCATCTCGCTGATCCTGCAGAACTACGCGCAGATCGCCCAGGGCGCCAAGCAACAAGGTATTCCCACCCTGCTGGCCGGGGCCTGGCGTGTCGACATCGGCAGCGGCTTCGTGCAGTTGACGTACACCAAGGTGTTCATCCTGGTCGCCGCCTTCGCGGGCATGGCCCTGCTGACCTACGTGATCAAGTACACCAAGCTCGGCCGCATGTGCCGCGCGACCCAACAAGACCGCAAGATGGCGTCGATCCTCGGTATCAACACCGACCGGGTGATCTCCTACGTATTCGTCATCGGTGCGGCCATGGCGGCATTGGCCGGCGTGCTCATCACCCTCAACTACGGCACCTTCGACTTCTATGCCGGCTTCATCATCGGCATCAAGGCATTTACCGCGGCGGTACTCGGTGGCATCGGATCCCTGCCTGGGGCGATGCTCGGCGGGATCATCCTCGGCATCTCCGAGTCGCTGTTCTCGGGGTTGATCAACTCTGACTACAAAGACGTGTTCAGTTTCTCCCTGCTGGTGGTGATTCTGATTTTCCGTCCCCAGGGCCTGCTGGGTCGCCCACTCGTGGCTAAGGTGTAAACATGTCTGCTGCCAAACCCATCGATATCAAGAAAAGTGTGGTCGATACGGTCCTCGCCGGGCTGATTTCGCTGATCGTGTTCGGTCCGATCGTCGGCGTGGTCCTCGACGGCTACAGCTTCAACCTGGAACCGGCCCGTGTAGGCCTGCTGGTGGCCATCGTGATGGTCGGCCGCTTCGCCATGAGCCTGTTCCTGCAAACCCCAAGGGCCTGAAGATTCTGCAGGGCTTCGAGAGCAGTGGCTCGGGTGTGCACGTGCTGGCGCCGGACTACAAGTCGCGGCTGCGCTGGATCATCCCGGCGCTGATCGTGATCGCCATCGTGTTCCCGATCTTCGCCAACAAGTACCTGCTGACCGTGGTGATCCTCGGGCTGATCTACGTGTTGCTCGGCCTGGGCCTCAACATCGTGGTCGGCCTGGCGGGCCTGCTCGACCTGGGGTACGTGGCGTTCTACGCCATCGGCGCCTACGGCCTGGCGCTGGGTTATCAATACCTTGGCCTGGGCTTCTGGACGGTGCTGCCGCTGGCGGCCATCGCGGCGGCATTGGCGGGGTGCATACTCGGGTTTCCGGTGTTGCGAATGCACGGTGACTACCTGGCCATCGTGACCCTGGGTTTCGGTGAAATCATCCGCCTGGTGCTCAATAACTGGCTGTCGTTTACCGGCGGCCCGAACGGTATGCCAGTGCCATCGCCGACCTTCCTCGGCCTGGAATTCGGGCGCAAGGCCAAGGACGGCGGGATCCCCTTCCACGAGTTCTTCGGCATCGATTACAACCCCAACATCAAGTTCATGTTCATCTACATCGTGCTGTTCCTGGTGGTGCTGGCCGTGTTGTATATCAAGCATCGCCTGACCCGCATGCCGGTGGGCCGTGCCTGGGAGGCGTTGCGCGAAGATGAAATCGCCTGCCGCTCCATGGGCCTGAACCACGTGCTGGTCAAGCTTTCGGCGTTCACCATCGGTGCCTCCACCGCCGGTTTGGCGGGTGTGTTTTTGCCAGCTACCAGGGCTTCGTCAACCCGTCGTCGTTTACCTTCTTCGAGTCGGCGCTGATCCTGGCCATCGTGGTCTTGGGCGGCATGGGCTCGACGGTGGGCGTGGTGATCGCGGCGTTCGTGCTGACCGTTGCGCCGGAACTGCTGCGCAGCTTCTCCGAGTACCGCGTGCTGCTGTTTGGCGTGTTGATGGTAGTGATGATGATCTGGCGACCGCGCGGGTTGATCCGCATCAGCCGTACCGGTGTGACACCACGCAAGGGGGTAGCGCCATGAGCAAGGAAGTCGTGCTCTCTGTGGAACACCTGATGATGCACTTCGGTGGCATCAAGGCCCTGAGCGATGTGAGCCTCAAGGTCGAACGCAACTCGATCTTCGCGTTGATTGGCCCGAATGGAGCGGGCAAGACCACGGTGTTCAACTGCCTAACCGGCTTCTATAAAGCCAGCGGCGGCAAGATCAATCTCAACGTACGCGGCAAGCAGACCGACGTGATCCAATTGCTCGGCGAGCGTTTCCAGCCCACCGACTTTGTCTCGCCCAAAAGCTTCCTCAGCCGGGTGTACTACAAGATGTTCGGCGGCACCCACCTGGTCAACCGCGCAGGCTTGGCCCGTACGTTCCAGAACATTCGCCTGTTCAAGGAAATGTCCGTGGTGGAAAACCTGCTGGTAGCCCAACACATGTGGGTCAACCGCAACATGCTCGCGGGCATCCTCAACACCAAGGGCTACCGCAAGGCCGAAAGCGACGCCCTCGACCACGCCTTCTACTGGCTGGAAGTAGTGGACCTGGTGGACTGCGCCAACCGCCTGGCCGGTGAGCTTTCCTACGGCCAACAGCGCCGCCTGGAAATCGCCCGCGCCATGTGCACCCGTCCGCAGATCATCTGCCTGGACGAACCGGCAGCCGGCCTCAACCCCCAGGAAACCGAAGCGCTCAGCGCGATGATTCGCCTGCTGCGCGACGAACACGACCTTACGGTGGTGCTGATCGAACACGACATGGGCATGGTGATGAGTATTTCCGACCACATTGTGGTGCTGGACCACGGCAACGTGATTGCCGAGGGTGGGCCGGACGCGATCCGCAACGACCCGAAAGTGATTGCTGCCTACCTGGGCGCGGACGAAGAGGAGCTGGTATGAGTGCACCTATCCTCGAAATGAAGGACCTGGACGTGTACTACGGCCCGATCCAGGCCCTGAAAAAGGTCTCGCTGCACATCAACGAAGGCGAAACGGTGAGCCTGATCGGCTCCAACGGCGCGGGTAAGTCCACGTTGCTGATGTCGATCTTCGGCCAGCCACGGGCCGAGTCGGGTCAGATTCTGTACAACGGTGTCGACATTACCCACAAATCGTCCCACTACATCGCTTCCAACGGCATTGCGCAGTCGCCGGAAGGGCGGCGGGTGTTCCCCGACATGACTGTTGAGGAAAACCTGCTGATGGGCACCATCCCCATTGGCGACAAGTTTGCCCAGGAAGATATGCAGCGCATGTTCGAGCTGTTCCCACGGCTCAAGGAACGGCGCACCCAGCGGGCCATGACCATGTCCGGTGGCGAGCAGCAAATGCTCGCCATCGCCCGCGCGCTGATGAGCCGGCCCAAGCTGTTGCTGCTGGACGAACCCAGCCTGGGCCTGGCGCCGATTGTGGTGAAGCAGATCTTCTCGACCCTGCGTGAGCTGGCGGCTACCGGGATGACCATCTTCCTGGTGGAGCAGAATGCCAACCATGCGTTGCGCCTGTCGGACCGGGCGTATGTGATGGTCAACGGGGAGATTCGCCTCACAGGTACCGGTAAAGAGCTGTTGGTGAACGAGGAAGTGCGCAACGCCTACCTGGGCGGGCACTGATCTAAAGCTTGACGCAAAACCCCTGTGGGAGCTGGCTTTGTGTGGGAGCTGGCTTGCCTGCGATAGCATCGCCTCGGTTTATCAGATAGACCGAGGTGCCTGCATCGCAGGCAAGCCAGCTCCCACAAAGAGCAGCTCCCACATTTGTTTTTGCGGTGTTCACAAGTGCGATACCAAATTGTGGAAAACAAATCCAGCCACCTCCCAAAGCGCGACATATAGCCGCCGCAAATCCCTGTTTTGTCACAGTTTTGACTTGTCCCCATCCACTGTGGAACCGGCTGTGGGTAACGTGGGAGTAGCTGGCTGAACGCCTTTAAAACCGTGGCTTACAGCAAGGTGGTTGTTTTTTGAGCAGTGGGTTTTTCACGACCGGCGAAGGGGTTTGTCAACCTGTTTAAAGACACAGGTATATGACTGATTTATGTCGCTTCAGCCTGTGGATAAGTCTGTGATTAAACTCTGGAAAGACTGCCGCAGAGGCCGGAATGTCTGGCCTGTAGCCATCGTTTGGATTTTCCTCCGGTCCATGGGGCTACATACGCCCCTCTGCAGGTCAAGCAAAAAACTTTCTAAAATCGCCTGCAAGCCCCGCATACAGCGGCTTCAGGTGTTTTGCAGTTGCCCCCAAAGACTGTGGGCGCAGTTGTGGATAACCTGCGTGTATATGGCTGCACGCCACGGTTTACAAGGCTTAGCGCGCAATGGTTAAAAAATGATCAGCAACACATGAAGTTCTGCGCATAGCGGTTGCTGCAACCGCGGCGTACGGGCATTCTGCTGGCTGATTTTTTCCCGATGCCCGCAAGGAGAACACCATGTCCGACACGCTGTTTATTACTGGCGCAACCTCAGGTTTCGGCGAAGCCTGCGCCCGTCGTTTTGCCGAAGCCGGCTGGAAACTGGTGCTCACTGGCCGTCGTGCCGACCGCCTGAATGCGTTGGTCGAAGAACTCTCCAAGCAGACCGAAGTGCACGGCCTGGTAGTGGACGTGCGTGATCGCAAAGGCATGGAAGAGGCCATCGCCAACCTGCCGCCATCGTTTGCCAAGCTGCGCGGGCTGATCAACAACGCGGGCCTGGCCGTCGGCACCGACCCAGCACCCAAGTGCAGCCTCGACGATTGGGAAACCATGGTCGACACCAACATCAAGGGCCTGCTGACCACCACCAACTTGCTGCTGCCACGCCTGATCGCACACGGCCGTGGCGCGGGCATCATCAACCTGGGCTCCATTGCCGGTAACTACCCGTACCCGGGCAGCCACGTGTATGGCGGCTCCAAGGCGTTCGTGAAGCAGTTCTCGCTGAACCTGCGTTGCGACCTGCAAGGTACCGGCGTACGTGTGACCAACATCGAGCCAGGCCTGTGTGAGAGCGAGTTCTCGCTGGTGCGCTTTGGCGGTGACCAGGCGCGTTACGACGCGACCTATGCCGGTGCCGAGCCGATCCAGCCGCAGGACATTGCGGACACGATCTTCTGGGTCATGAACACCCCGGCGCATGTGAACATCAACCGCCTGGAGCTGATGCCGGTGAGCCAGACCTGGGCTGGGTTTGCCATCGAGCGTGGTGGGAAGTAAGGCTTTAAACCGCGTCGCCTGCTTCGCGAGCAAGCCCGCTCCCACATTTGACCGCATTTCAAGGATGTACTCGGTCAAAATGTGGGAGCGAGCTGCTCGCGAAGGCGTCAGATCGGCCAAAACAGGCCATAAGGTACACTCTCCTCCTGAAAACCCCTCCGCACTGTGCGGTTTTAAGGTTTTGACGGGAGGAAATGTGAGTAACCGAGGTGAGCAGTCCCTGCTCAAACAATCGACCATCCTGATGTTCGCAGTCGCGATCGCCGGGATTGTCACGGGCGTGATATCCGGCGCCCAATCCATTCTGTTCGACGGCTTTTTTCTCGCTGATCGCCACCGCCATCAAGGTGTTGATGCTGATCACGGCCAAGCTGATCGCCAAGAAAAGCAACGAGCGTTTCCAGTTCGGCTATTGGCACCTGGAGCCCATGGTGCTGCTGATCGAAGGCAGCTTCCTGTTGCTGATCGCCATCTATGCGTTCCTCAACGGTGTGTTCGGCATTATCAATGGCGGGCGCGAGATCGAGTTGGGGCTGGTGATCATTTATGCGGCGGTGTTTACCGTCGTCGAGTTCGCCTACTTCTTCTACGTGCGTTATCGCAATCGCACGCTCAAGTCATCGCTGATCCAGTTCGACAACATCAGTTGGCTGGTGGATGCGATGTTGTCGGTGGGCTTGCTGATCAGCTTTCTGGCGGCACTGTTGCTCAAGTCCCAGGGCTACGGTGAGTGGGCGGTGTATGTCGACCCATTGATCCTGATCCTGTTGGCCCTGAGCATGCTGGCGCCGGCGTTCAAGATCCTGCGCCCGGCGTTGCGCGAGGTGCTGGGGATTGCCCCGGACCAGTTGGACGACAAGGTGCGCGAAGTGATGGACGCGGCCCAGGCCAAGCATGGGTTCGACGATTATGTGTCCTACGTGCAAAAGCACGGACGGGCGCGGTTCATCGAGATTCATGTGGTGCTGCCGGCGGATTACCCGGTGGACAGCGTCGCGACGCTGGACGGGTTGCGCGAGGAGATATCCACAGGGCTGGGCAAAGCGGATGCGGCGCGCTGGCTGACAATCAGCTTTACCGGGGATCGAAAGTGGATTGCGTGACAGGCAGTTAGACAGGGTTGAAGCCATCGCAGGCAAGCCAGCTCCCACATTCGACCGCATTCCAAATGCTAGGACGCGGTCAACTGTGGGAGCTGGCTTGCCTGCGATGGGGCCCTAAAGGTCAATCCAAGTGCTGGATCAGACCCTGATAGCAAGTCGCCAAGTGATAAGGCGTAGTCGACGGCATATCCCGACGGCTCACCACACCCTTGGCATCCAGGCATTCATTCCAGCCTTTCTCATGCAGAAGTGCTGTTGCAGCGCCAGCAATTGGCGCTGCAACACGGCTTCGCTATTGGGCCGCAAGGTCAGTGCTCGCAGGTATTCCGCCTGGGCCCAGATTCGCTGGGTGCCATCGCGCACGCTGCCGTCCAACGCCAGCATGCCGCTGACCGCGCCGCTCGACTTATCCACACCGTGTTGCTCGGCATAGGCAAACGCCTGCGTCAGCGAGGCATGCAACGGCGTACCCCGCAACACATCCGAAGACTCCAGCAAAAGAACCACTCAAACTGGTGCCCAGGCTCAAACCAGTTATCCACAGCACCAGCGGTTTTTCCATCATCACGCCGTGCTGGCGGTCGATGAAGCGCCGTTGCATCGCTGTCGCTAAGGCCAGCAGGGCCGCTTGTACGTCAGCGTCTTCGCGCACCGCGAGGGTGGCGAGGAAGCCTTCGGCCAGGTGCATCAACGGGTTTTGCAGCGGGCCGGACTTGAGGGATGACCAGTTGCGCTCCAGTACTGCCTCAAACAGGCCGTCGCCTGTGGAAAAGCGTTGGGCGACCACTTCAAGGGCTGCGTTGAGCACCGATTCCACCAACGGCTCGCGCACTTTGGCCCAGTAATGGGCGCAGGCGAAGATGATGAAGGCGTGGGTGTAGAGGTCTTTGCGCTTGTCCAACGGCTGCCCGGCCGGGTCGATACTGTAGAACCAGCCGCCGTGCTCGGCGTCGTGGAAATGCCGCTGCAGGGAGCGGAACAACGCGGCTGCGCGCTCTTCGGCGAAGGCTGCACCAGGCTCGCCGATCAGGCTGGCGAACAGGTACAACTGCCGGGCGCAAGCCATGGCGCGGTAACGTTGTGGGGGCAATGGGCGGTGATCGGCGTCCAGCGCTTCATAAGGCAACGCCAAGTCGGCATTCCAGCCCGGGCCCTGCCAGAGCGGCACGATAAGGCTGTGGAAGTGCGTGAGCACGGCGTTCAGGGCGGAGTTTGGAGCGGTGGGCATTGGCTGGCGTCGTCACGGCAGGGGTGTAGGCGCGCATGGTAGCAGGCTTGAGTTATATGGTGTCTGGTCTACCGCTATCGGGGCAAGCCCCTCCCACATTTTTGACCTGCGAACCCGATCAAATGTGGGAGCTGGCTTGCCTGCGATGAAGCCCTCACAGGCGCTGCAATACTCAGCCCGCCAGCAACCAAACCCCAGTCGCCGCCGAAGCTGCCCCGGCAATCCGCACCAACGGTGCTGCCGCAGCCGGCAGGAAACGCACCACTGCATAACCGGCCGCGTGCAACACCGCCGTTGCCGCCACAAACCCAGCCGCATACGCCCAAGGGCTGGACATGTCCGGCAGCTCCAGACCATGTGCCACACCGTGGAACAGCGCGAACAATGCGGTCGCACCCACCGCCACGAACAACGGCGGACGTACCGCCAGTGCCACCGCCAGGCCCAAAGCCAATACCGACGCAGCGATCCCGCTTTCCATCGCTGGCAATTGCATCCCTTCAAAACCGAGTACACCACCGATCAGCATGGTGCCGACGAACGTGCACGGCAGCGCCCAACGTGCGGTGCCTTTCTGTTGGGCAGCCCACAAACCGACGGCAACCATCGCCAGCAAGTGGTCGATGCCGCTGAGTGGGTGGCTGATGCCGGCCACCAGGCCGTTGTCGCCATGGCCCGGATGCGCGAAGGCCAGGGCCGGGGCGAGCAACAACGTGGCGGCGGCGAAGAGTTTCTTGAGGCTCATGGACAGGTTCCTTATGGGTTGATCAGGCAGCGGTCAGCAGGCCTTGGCGTTCGATGAAGGCGACGATCTCATCCAGGCCGACGCCAGTTTTCTGGTTGCTGAACACAAAGGGTTTGCCGTTGCGCATGCGGGTGGTGTCGCTGTTCATCAGTTCCAGCGAGGCGCCCACCAGTGGCGCGAGGTCGATCTTGTTGATCACCAGCAAGTCGGATTTGCAAATGCCGGGCCCACCTTTGCGCGGCAGCTTGTCGCCGGCGGACACATCGATCACGTAGATGGTCAGGTCCGAGAGTTCAGGGCTGAAGGTTGCCGACAGGTTGTCGCCGCCGGACTCCACCAGGATCAGGTCCAGGCCGGGGAAGCGGCGGTTGAGTTGGTCCACCGCTTCGAGGTTGATTGAGGCGTCTTCGCGGATCGCGGTGTGCGGGCAACCACCGGTCTCCACGCCAATGATGCGTTCTGGCGCGAGGGCCTGGTTGCGCACCAGGAAGTCAGCATCTTCGCGGGTGTAGATGTCGTTGGTGACCACGGCGAGGTTGTAGCGGTCGCGCAGGGCGAGGCACAGGGCCAGCGTCAGGGCGGTCTTGCCCGAACCCACCGGGCCGCCGATGCCTACGCGCAGAGGTTGAGTGTTCATGTGCTTCTTCTCCTAGGAACGGAACAGGCGGCTGTACTGGCGCTCATGGGCCATGCACGCCAGCGACAGGCCAAACGCGGCGCTGCCTACGTGGTTGAGGTCGATGCGAGCAGCGTCCTGCTGGGCTTGTTGCAGCAGTGGCAGCAGTTCGCTGGTCAGGCGCTGGGCGGCTTGCTGGCCCAGGGGCAGGGTTTTCATCAGCACCGCGAGTTGATTCTCCAGCCAACTCCATAGCCAGGCGGCCAGCGCATCGTCGGGGTTGATGTTCCAGGCGCGTGCGGCGAGGGCCCAGCCCAGCGCAAGGTGGGGTTCGCTGCACTGTTCAAGAAACGCACGGGCGGCGCTGTCCAATTCCGGCAGACCGTTGAGCAGTTGTTGCAACGAGTAGCCCATTTGGCGGCTCTCTTGATACAGCTCACGGGTCTCGCGGCTGGCGCGGTGTTCTTCGCACAACTGCGCCAGGCCTGACCAGTCCTCGTCAGCGGCAGCGCGGCAATGGGCGAGCAGTAGCGGTGCTTCGAAGCGGGCGAGGTTGAGCAGCAACTGATCGCTGATCCAACGGCGGGCAGTGGCTGCGTCGTTAACGCGACCATTCTCCACGGCCATCTCCAGGCCCTGTGAATAGCTATAGCCGCCAATCGGCAATTGCGGACTGGCCAGACGCAGCAGCGCCCAGGCTGTGTTCATAGTCGGACGCCGAATTGATGCAGCTTGGGCGGATAGTTGAAGTCTTCGTCGCCATGCCTTGAATGATGATGGCCGCCACCGTAGGCACCGTGTTCCGGTTGGAACGGCGCTTCGAGGGGCTCGGTAGTGGCGCCCAACTGGTCAAGCATGGCCTTGAGTACGTAGTCGTCGAGCAGGCGCAGCCAGCCGTCCCCGACTTGCAAGGCAACGTGGCGATTGCCCAGGTGATAAGCGGCGCGGGTCAGTTCAAACGCGCTGTTGCAGGTGACGTGCAGCAACTGTTCAGGACGGGCGCAGACGCGTACGACACGTCCGTCTTCAGCTTGTAGGAATTCGCCATCGTGCAACGGCGGTTGTCCGCGCTCCAGAAAAAGGCCGACGTCTTCACCGTCAGCACTGAAACAGCGCAGGCGGCTTTTGCTGCGTGCTTCGAAATTCAGCAGCAACTCGGCGGCCCAGAGGGCTTGGGGGGCGATTCGGCGGTGGATCACCAGCATGAGGAAGCTTCCAGCGATGAGCGATGCAAGTGCTAGAGCAAGGGCTTGCCAACCCCGAGGGGTGTAGGAATAGCCTGACGGCTAGGACGGTTTCGCCACTTAATAGGGCAAGGAAGGATGATTGGTGTGCGCCAATGTGGTGCGAAATTCCATCTGCCGCACTCGCTGTGGGCGTTTTCGGATTTGTCCTACGCGACCTGGGGATTTGCCGTTCATTACATTACGTGCAGGAAAAGTAGGCTTTGCGCCGTGTTCAATTCACTGCGACGTTCATCATGATCAAGTCATTTTATTGTTTAGTCATTGTCAGCCTGTCTTTGGTTATTTCATCGGCTTCGGCCAGTCTGCAACCCCGTCCAATGTTCATCGAGTCGCTTAATGAGCCTGCGATCACCGATGTGATCGACCGCGCCCACGAGTTGCTGGGCACACCTTATAAATGGGGTGGGACCTCAGAAGACCAGGGCTTTGATTGCAGCAGTTTCCTGGTTTATCTGTTCAAGACCGAAGCCAACATCCACATTCCGCGCACCACGGTGGCGATGCATCGCTCCAAGGCCGCAACGATCAAGCGCAACGCACTGAAACCTGGCGACGCGGTGTTTTTCAAAGGCAATGGCCGCGGCCAGGTCAGCCATGTGGGGCTCTATATCGGCGAGGGCAAATTCATTCACTCGCCGCGTACCGGCAAGAACGTGCGCATCGACTCGTTGAACAATACCTACTGGAACAAAACTACACCACCGCCAAGCGCTTTCATTCGGCGGGCTGATTGGCCTATTCGGTGCTGCCCAGGCCTTGCCAGTGCTTCAAGCCGATAAAGATAAAGCGCAGTTGCTGGGTGATTTTCGCCTGGGGCGTAAGGTGGGCAGGCAGGGCCTGAGCCGGAGGGTCGATGATGTCGGGGAGGGTGGCAAACACGCTTTTGACGATCAGGTCGGCCATCACGTGCAAGCCTTCGGCATCCAGGTGTTGCAGCTTTGGCATCAATGTCAGGTCGGCCGCCAGGTCGCGGGTGATGTCTTCGCGCAGGGCGCCGATGGCCTGACGCACGGCGAGGCAGCCGCCGTATTGCTCGCGAGCCAGGAACAGGAACTGTGAACGGTTGGCCGAGACCACATCGAGAAAGATCCGCACCGAGGCATCGATGATGCCGCCCATCACGAATTCGTTGTGGCGTACCAGGCGAATCGTGGCGCGGAAGGTCTGGCCGACTTCACTCACCAGCACCAGGCCCAACTGGTCCATGTCGGCAAAATGACGATAGAAACCGGTGGGTACGATACCAGCAGTCTTTGCCACTTCCCGCAGGCTCAAGCTGCCAAACCCACGGCCACACTCCATCAGATGGCGGGCTGCGTCCATCAGGGCGAGGCGAGTCTGTTGCTTCTGTTCGGCACGGGGCAGCATTGGCGGGCAGGCTTAGTCGACAAGTACAGCGACGCACTCTAGCAAAACAGCTTCATCGGCGTCGAACTTGGCGGGGGATGTGCGTGAGTGGGTCTACAGCAAAGCAAAAGCCCGATCGGCAGATCGGGCTTTTTTATCGGCCTCCACAGGCTTAGCTCTGTGCTTCGTGCAGTTCTTTCAGGCGGTCAGCACCACCTTCGGCAACACCTTCGGTGTAGGCGCGTTTGTTGGCTTGTTCAGCGCCGCCTTCAACCAGGCCTTTCTGTTCCAGGCGATCACGGCCACCTTCCGCAACGCCTTCGGTGTAAGCGCGTTTGTTGGCTTGTTCCGAACCGTTTTCAGCAACGCCTTTGGCGTAGTCACGGTTCTCTTCTTCTTGCGAACCGCTGCGAGCCAGGGTTTGGCTGGACTGAACGGCTTGGGCTTTATTCTGTGGGGTCGCTTGTTCGGCGGCTGGCAGGGCAAAAGCGCTGGAAGCCAGGACAGACAAGAGGACGGTAGCGAGTATTTGGCGTTTCATGATGGTTGCTCCTTGGGAGGGCGATAAAGTGGGTACAGGGCTAATGCTACTCTCGATAAGTCGATATAAAAGTTCATAAATACAATGGTAATAATCAACAGAATTGATTGTTCGCTGCGGAGGCTCTAGCACGCGCCTCTCAAGCCCGCGGTTTTGCACCGTGGTGGGTATTTTCGACACGGAGCTGGGTAACAATGGTGCGCCGTCGATGGCTTTAACCTGTCGAGATGGTCAGGAAAATAGATTTTTGCGGTTAAATCGGTGATCGGGTTAAACCCCCAGGCGGTTTGCCAGTCGTACCCATATGAGCTGTAGTTCAGCTACGTAGTCGTATTCAGGAGTCCTGTGCAATGACGCGCACTCGTAAAATTGTCGCTTGGAGCTGCGCCAGCTTCGTTCTGTTAATCGCCGTGGTGGTGCTGGTCCTGGTGTTCTTTGACTGGAACCGCATCAAGCCGCCCCTCAACGCCAAGGTCTCCGAAGAACTGCATCGCCCGTTTGCCATCAATGGCAACCTGGCCGTGGTGTGGGCACGGGAGCCCGATGAAGGTGGCTGGCGCGCCTGGGTTCCGTGGCCCCATGTGATTGCTGAAGACCTGACACTGGGCAATCCGGATTGGTCGAAAACCCCGCAAATGGTCACGCTCAAGAAGGTGGAGCTGCGCATCTCGCCGCTGGCCTTGCTGGTACAGCGCGTGGTGATCCCGCGTATCGACCTCATCGAACCGAGTGCACAGTTGCAGCGTCTGGCAGATGGACGCGCCAACTGGACCTTCAAGTTCGATCCCAAGGACCCGAATGCCGAGCCTTCCAGCTGGGTCGTGGACATCGGCGCCATTGGCTTCGACAAAGGCCACGTGACCCTCGACGACCAGACCCTCAAGACGCAGCTGGACGTGATCATTGATCCGCTCGGCAAACCGATCCCGTTTGGTGAAATCGTCGGCGATGCCGATGCCAAGAAGGCCCTGGAAAAGGCTCGGCGCCGCAGGACTACGCGTTTGGTCTCAAGGTCAAAGGCCAGTATCACGGACAGAAGCTCGACGGCACCGGCAAGATCGGCGGCCTGCTGGCCCTGCAGGACGCGGCCAAGCCGTTTCCGTTGCAGGCCCAAGTCAAGATCGCCGACACCAGCATTGCGCTCGCCGGTACCCTCACCGATCCGCTTAATCTTGGCGCCCTCGACCTGCGCCTGAAACTTGCGGGTAGCAGCCTTGGCAACCTGTACCCGCTCACCGGCGTGACCCTACCGGATTCGCCGGCCTACTCTACCGATGGTCACTTGATCGCCAAGCTGCACGAACCCACTGGCGCATCGTTCAGCTATGAAAACTTCAACGGCAAGATCGGCAACAGTGATATCCACGGCAACCTGGGTTACGTTGCCAGCCAGCCACGGCCCAAACTCACCGGCGCGCTGGTGTCCAACCAACTGCTGATGACCGACCTCGCACCGCTGATCGGCGCCGACTCCAATGCCAAGCAAAAGGCGCGGGGCGGTGAAAGCAAACAGCCGGCGACCAAAGTGCTGCCGGTGGAAGAGTTTCGTACCGAGCGCTGGCGTGACATGGATGCCGATGTGGAATTCACCGGCAAACGCATCGTGCACAGCGCCGAGTTGCCCTTTACCGACCTTTACACCCACCTGGTGCTCAATGACGGCGAGCTGAGCCTTGAGCCTCTGCGCTTTGGCGTGGCAGGTGGCAAGCTGGATGCGCAAATTCGCCTGAACGGTCGCACCACGCCGATGGAAGGTCGCGCCAAACTGACGGCGCGCAACTTCAAGCTCAAGCAGCTGTTCCCGACCTTCGAACCGATGAAAACCAGCTTCGGTGAGCTCAATGGTGATGCCGATATTTCCGGTCGCGGCAACTCTGTGGCGGCGCTGCTGGGCACCTCCAACGGCGACTTGAAGATGCTGATCAATGACGGCGCCATCAGCCGTGGCCTGATGGAAATCGCCGGGCTCAACGTGGGTAACTACGTGGTGGGCCGCCTGTTTGGCGACAAGGAAGTGAAGATCAACTGCGCGGCGGCCGACTTCGGGATCAAGACTGGCTTGGCCACGACGCGGTTGTTTGTGTTCGACACCGAGAACGCGATCATCTACATCGATGGCACGGCGAACATGGCCACGGAGCAATTGGACCTGACCATCACGCCAGAATCGAAAGGCTTCCGGTTGTTCTCCCTACGGTCACCGTTGTACGTCAACGGGCCGTTTATCAAGCCCAATGCGGGCGTGAAAGCCGTGCCGTTGATGCTGCGGGGTGCGGGGATGGTGGCGCTGGGTGTGATAGCAGGGCCTGCAGCTGGGTTGCTGGCGTTGGTGGCCCCAAGTGGCGATGAGCCAAACCAGTGTGCGCCGTTGTTGCAGCAGATGCGTGAGGGCAAGGCGCCGAAAACGGTGAAAGGCTAACTGAATAAACCAGGGCCTGAAATGTGGGAGCGGGCTTGCTCGCGAAAATGGTGGATCAGTCAATTGAATGTGTTGACTGAAACTCCGCTTTCGCGAGCAAGCCCGCTCCCACATGGGGCTCGCGGTGTTATTTGTTACAGGCTTTCCAGGATGTCCGCCATGTCGTCGGCGTGTTCTTCTTCCTGGGCCAGGATTTCTTCAAAGAGACGGCGAGTAGTCGGGTCTTTATCACCGATGTATTGGATGATCTCGCGATAGCTGTCTACCGCAATCCGTTCGGCCACCAGGTCTTCGTAGACCATTTCCTTTAGATCTTTGCCCGCTACGTATTGAGCGTGGGAGTTCTTCGACAGCAGGTCCGGGTTGAACTCCGGCTCGCCGCCCAACTGCACGATACGCTCAGCCAGTTTGTCGGCGTGCTCGGCTTCCTGTGTGGCGTGCTCAAGGAACTCCTCAGCGGCAACGTGGGCCTTTACGCCGCTGGCCATGAAGTAGTGGCGCTTGTAGCGCAGCACGCAGACCAACTCAGTGGCCAGCGACTCGTTGAGCAAGCGGATGATTTCTTCTCGGTCAGCGTCATAACCTTCGGTCACGGCGCCATTTTCGACGTTCTGGCGGGCGCGGCTGCGCAGGGTTGCAACGTCAGTCAGGTGTGCGTCAGTCATCTCAATCTCCTGGTGCTAATCCGGTTTTGCGCCACGCTCTGCCGGCGTGATCGCTCCAAGTTGTGAGTGCCGCGCAACACAAAAAGTTTTATCGGATTTCAAAGGGCTTGGCCGGACAGCTTCGCTTCCTGCTGTACCCATTGGAAAAACGCCCGCACCGGCGGATGGCGCTCGCGTCCTGGCACGCAAAGGGCGCTGTAGCCCGCGCCGTCGACGTGGACTTGCGGTTTGTAAGGCACTAGCAAACCGGCGGCGACGCTTTCCGACACCAGGATATTGCTGGCCAATACCAAGCCCTGCCCGGCGATCGCTGCCTGCAACGCATAGTGCTCCTCGTCGTATTCGCGCAGCAGCGCCGTGTGAACCAGCCACGTTTCTCCGGCCTTCTCACACCAGGCTTGCCAGCCCAGGGCGTAAAGCTCGGAGTTGTGCCAGCGCACGCTGATCAGCGTTGGTACCTGGGTGCTTGCCCGGGCGACGTGTTCGGGGGAGCCGTACACCGCAAAGCGCTCATCGAGCAGGCACTCGCCGTACAGGTGCGGGTAATCGCCGAGGCTGTAGCGAATCACCAGATCGACGCTGGCGTCCTGTTGCAGGTCGACGACGTCGCATCTGGTATCCAGACGCAGGCTGATGTCGGGGTGAGCGGCATAAAAGCGCCCCAGTCGTGGCACCAGCCATAACGCGGCAAACGCAGGTGTTGTAGAGACAGTGAGCTGCCCGGCGCTGCGTTGCGGGCGCAATGTGTTGAGGCTGTGGGCCACGTCGAGCAGGGCGCCGTGCAAGCTGCGAAACAGCCGCTCACCGCCTTCGGTGAGGCGTACTTGGCGCGGCAGTCGCTCGAACAATGGCGCGCCCAGCCAGGTTTCGAGGGTACGTATCTGGTGGGACACCGCCGTGGGCGTCACCGACAGCTCCAGGGCGGCTGCCTTGAAACTCAACAGGCGTGCTGCCGATTCAAAGGTGCGCAGGGAGGTGAGAGGCAGTGAAGCAAACATCTTGGCTCTATGGATGAATTTTATTCATCTTGATCAACTATTGCTCATTTGTCGCTCGGCGCGCTCATCACTAGATTTGCGAGCAAGAGCAGCGATCATTCAGATCGCCAGAGTCTAACTCGCGAAGGTGATACAGATGAAAAAATGCTAGTTATCCACGCCAGTCCCCGTGGCGAACGTTCCCACTCCCGACGCTTGGCCGAATCGTTTCTCGATGTCTGGCAGGCTGGCAACCCGGGCGCACAGGTCACCCGTCGCGAAGTCGGCCGGGCCTTTATCCCGCATGTGACCGAGGCATTTGTGGCGGCCAATTTCTACCCCGAGCCACAAGCCCTGCCAAAGGTGATGAAAGCCGACCTGCAATTGAGTGACGAGCTGGTGGGCGAGCTGATCGAACACGAACTGCTGGTGATTTCGATGCCGCTGTATAACTTTGGCGTACCCAGCGGGCTAAAGGCCTGGATCGATCAGATTGTGCGCATGGGCCTCACGTTCGACATCTCCCTGGACAGCAACGGTAACGCGCAATATCAAGCGTTGCTCAAGGGCAAGAAGGCGCTGATCATCACCAGCCGCGGTGGCAGCGGGTTCGGCCCGGGCGGTGAGTTCGAATGGATGAACCATGCCGACCCGCACCTGCGTACGGCGTTGGGGTATATCGGTATCGACGATATCAGCGTGATTGCCGCCGAGGGTGAAGAGTCGGACAAAAGCGTGTTCCAGCGCTCATACGACGAAGCCGAGCGCCAACTGCATGATTTTGCAGGGCGCTTTTAAGGTGTCATAAGGCTGTCACCGGGTGGTCATGTCGATGTGTGAAACGGTGGTCTAGGATGGGCTCATCGCTTTCCTGATCAGGACCTTTGCGCCATGCCGCAATCCCTTGCCACGCGTTATCCCCTGGTGCTGGTGCCCGGCATGCTGGGCTTTGTGCGCCTGGGGTTCTTCCCCTACTGGTACGGTATCGTCCCTGCGCTGCGCAAAGGCGGGGCACAGGCATTTCCGGTGCAGGTGGCCCCGCTGGACTCCAGCGAGGTGCGCGGCGAGCAGTTGCTGGTGCAGATCGAACGGATTCGCCGCGAGACCGGTGCCGACAAGGTCAATCTGATTGGCCACAGCCAGGGCTCGCTCACCGCGCGATACGCGGCGGCAAAACGTCCGGAGTGGGTGGCCTCGGTGACCTCCGTGGCCGGGCCCAACCATGGCTCGGAGCTGGCCGACCATATCCACACCCACTACCCGCCTGACGGTGTGAAAGGCCGGATCATGAGTGCGGTGTTTTATCTGTCGGCCTGGGGGATGGGGCTGCTGGAAACCGGCTATCGTGGGCCGCGATTCAAGGCTGATTTGCATGCCTCCCACCGCTCGCTGACCAGCGAGGGGGTTGCGCTGTTCAATCGCGATTATCCGCAGGGCTTGCCACAGACGTGGGGCGGGCAGGGCGCAGAAGAGGTCAATGGCGTGCGCTATTACTCGTGGTCCGGCACCTTGCAGCCGGGCATTACCGACCGCGGTCGCAACCTGTTCGACGGCACGCACCGCAGCTGCCGTCTGTTTGCCCGCAGCTTTGTACGTGAGAAAGGCCAGTGCGACGGGATGGTCGGGCGCTACAGTTCGCACTTGGGGCTGGTGATCGGTGATGACTACCCGCTGGATCACTTCGATATCGTCAACCAGTCCTTGGGACTGGTGGGCAAGGGCGCCGAGCCGATCAGGCTGTTTGTCGAGCATGCGCAAAGGCTGAAGGCGGCAGGTATTTAGGAGGCGGGTGCGCTCCCACAGGGACTGCATTCAGCCCGCACGTACGGGTGTAGTCCAACGCTCCGAAAGAATTACCCCGCCCAACGTCAGCAAACCGCCCACCAGGTGATACAGCGCCAATTCTTCCTTCAACACCACGGCAGCAATCAGCGCCGTAATCAGCGGCAGCAAGTTGAAAAACAATGTCGTCCGGCTCGGCCCCAGGGTCTTCACCGAATGCATCCACGCCAACGGTGCCAACATCGACGCCAGCAAGCACGCATACAGCACCAGCGGGATATTCGCCCAACCCAGGCCAGCCTTCGACGAAAACAGGTACAGCGGAAACAGCACCACCACCGCCACCAGTATCTGCAAATACAGCAACACCAACGGTGGCAGGCGCAGCTGCCATTTTTTCAACAGGGTGCTGTAGACGGCGTAGGCCAGGGTGGCCACCAGCATCATGCCGTCGCCGAGGTTGACCCCGTGTTGCAACAGCGCATCCAGGCTGCCGGCGGATACCACCACGACCACGCCGCCAAACGACAGCACCGCACCGGTGAGGGCGCCGTAGGTCAGGCGCTGGCCGAGGCTGATGATAGCGGCCGTCAGCGCCATCAACGGCATCAGCGACAGGATGATGCCCATGTTGGTGGCGGTGGTCAGTGACGCGGCGTAGTACGCCAGGCTTTGGTAAACCGCCATGCCCAGCACACCCAGGAGGATGATCTTGCCCAGGTTCGGGCGAATCAGCGCCCAGTTGGCGATCACCGGCTTGAGCATGAACGGCGTAAACAGCAGCGCCGCCAGCAGCCAGCGGTAAAAACCGATCTCTGCAGGGAAGATCGACCCCACGGCCAACTTGTTGACGACGGTGTTGCCAGCCCAGATAAGAATGGCCAGCAGGGGATAAGCGTATTGCATCGCAAGGAACCAGGTGTGTTGTTGAGGCAGGATTATCCATTGTCTGGATCGAAGCCTATACTGCGATCCAGACAAACGACCGTTGTATCCAGACAATATGGCCAAGCACAACGTACGCCTCCCGGATTTCCGCCAACTGCCCAGCCCGGTGTACTTTCGTTATTCGGATTTTGCCCCCGACACCGAGTGCACGCCGCACCAGCATTTCTGGGGCTCGCTGGATTATTCCGCCAGCGGTGTCATGCGCATGGAAGTGGCCGGCAACCGCTTCATGTCGCCGCCGCAATACGCGGTGTGGGTGCCTCCTCATACAGAGCACAGCTCGTACAACGCCGAGGCAATCGTCTACCACTCGGTAGGGCTGGCGCCGGAGCTGTGTGAGCAACTGCCACCGAAGCCCTGCACCCTGGCCATCAGTGACATCCTCAAGGCCATCCTCAGTGACTTTGCCAAGCGTGACGTTAATATCCCGCAGACCGAAGCCGATATCCGCCTGGCCCACGTCCTGGTGGACCAACTCAAACAGGCGCCGATCCACGATTGCTTTCTGCCTTACGCCCGCCACCCCGGCCTGCTCGGTGTGCTGGAAGGCATGCAGGCCGATCCAGCCGACAACCGCCCGTTGGCGCACTGGGCCGAGCAGGTTCACGTGAGTGAGCGAACCCTCGCGCGCCAGTTCGTGCGCGAGTTGGGCATGAGCTTCGGCGAATGGCGCCAGCGCCTGCGCTACCTCGCGGCCATCGAAGCGTTGGACAGTGAGCACAGCGTGCAGCATGTGGCGTTCGACCTGGGCTACAGCACCGCCTCGGCCTTTATCGCCATGTTCCAACGCCACGCCGGCTGCACGCCGGAGCAATACCGTCGGTCGAATATTCGCGGGCGGTGAAGATGTAACAGGCTTTGACTACACTTCTGGGCAGGCCGTGCCCCTTCGGCACGGTAACAGGGAGAAAAACTCCATGAAGATGCTGCGTATTCCGCTGTTGATGGTCGGCCTGCTGCTGTGTTCCCAAAGCTTCGCTGACACCGCCCAGCAAAATAAAATGACCACCTGCAATGCCGACGCCACCACCAAGGCCCTCAAAGGCGATGAACGCAAAGCCTTCATGAGTACGTGCCTCAAGGCGGCTCCCGCCAAGACCCTGACGCCGCAGCAGCAGAAGATGAAAGACTGCAATGCCTCGGCAAAAACCAAAGCGCTGGCCGGTGATGCACGCAAGACCTTTATGAGTACGTGCCTCAAAGGCTGATCACGCTTGCCCAAGCGCTTGAGTTCAATGTGGGAGCTGGCTTGCCTGCGATAGCCTCACCTCGGTCTGACTAAGGCACCGAGTCGCCTGCATCGCAGGTAAGCCAGCTCCCACACTTGATCGCATTCGCAACCGACCCACTCGCTTGATTCCCTCAAGGCTGGCAGACTGCCCTTCCTTTAACGCCGTTCGTTTTGAGGCTGTATGCCAACGTTTTCTCAGCGTCACGTGATATTGCTGGCCAGCTACATCATCATTTTCGGCGGACTGCTGCTGGTACTGCCGCTCAAGTTGCTGCCCAGCCTGCTGGCCGGCCTGTTGGTCTTTGAGCTGGTCAACATGCTCACCCCCCAACTGCAACGGCTGATCGAAGGCCGGCGCGCGCGTTGGCTGGCGGTGGCCTTGCTCGGCACGTTGATCGTCAGCGTGCTGACCCTGATCTTCGCCGGTGCCATCAGCTTCCTGCTCCACGAAGCTGAAAACCCCGGGGCTTCCCTCGACAAATTCATGGGCGTGGTCGACCGCGCGCGCGGCCAATTGCCGCCGTTCCTCGACGCCTATCTGCCTGCCAGCGCTGCCGAGTTCCGCGTGGCCATTGGCGACTGGCTGAGCAAGCACCTGAGCGAGTTGCAACTGGTGGGCAAAGATGCCGCCCACATGTTCGTCACCCTGCTGATCGGTATGGTGCTCGGCGCGATCATCGCCCTGCAGCGCGTGCCCGACCTGACCAAACGCAAACCGCTGGCCGCCGCGCTGTTCGACCGCCTGCACTTGCTGGTCCAGGCCTTTCGCAACATCGTCTTCGCCCAGATCAAGATTGCCGCGCTCAACACCGCCTTCACCGCCGTGTTCCTCGCCGTGGTGCTGCCGCTGTGCGGGATTCACTTGCCGCTGACCAAAACCCTGATCGTGCTGACCTTCCTGCTCGGTCTGCTTCCGGTGATCGGCAACCTGATGTCCAACACGCTGATCACCATCGTCGCGCTGTCGCTGTCGATCTGGGTGGCGGTGGCGGCACTGGGGTATTTGATTGTTATCCACAAGGTCGAGTACTTCCTCAACGCGCGGATCGTGGGCGGGCAGATCAGTGCCAAGTCGTGGGAATTGTTGCTGGCGATGCTGGTGTTTGAGGCGGCATTTGGCTTGCCCGGCGTGGTGGCGGGGCCGATTTATTATGCGTATCTCAAGAGTGAGCTGAAGCTCGGCGGGATGGTGTAGAGGGCAGCTCTCAGTTGCAAGCCGCAAGTTGCAAGTAAAAGCAGATGTGCTCTTACTTGCAGCTTGCAGCTAAAAACTTACCGCTCAGTAGCCGTACCGCTTGCTGGCCTCAATCGCCAGACCACTGCCGATACTGCCAAAGATATTCCCTTCCACATGCCGCGCCTTCGGCAGCATCGCCGAAATGCTGTGGCGCAGTGCAGGGATCCCGCTGGAACCGCCGGTAAAGAACACCGTGTCCACCTGCTCCACGCTCACCGAGGCGTCGTTGAGCAACTGCGTGACACTGCCGCGCACGCGCTCAAGCAAGTTATCGATGGACGACTCGAACAGCGCCCGGCTCAGGTCTACGCTCAGGCCTGCTTCAATCCGGTCCAGCGGCACGTGGCGGTTGTCTTCGTGGGTCAGTTGGATCTTGGTTTCTTCCACTTCCATGGCCAACCAGTGCCCGGCGCGTTCTTCGATCAGCTTGAACAGGCGATCAATACCGCCAGTGTCTTCGATGTCGTAGCGCATGCTGCCCAGGGCCAGCTGGGATTTTTGCGAGTACACCGAGTTGATGGTGTGCCAGGTGGCCAGGTTCATGTGATGGCTGGTGGGCATGTAGGCGCCGCTTTTCATGCGGCTGCCGTAGCCGAACAGCGGCATCATGCCGGCCAGCGAGAGCTGTTTGTCGAAGTCGGTCCCGCCGATGTGCACGCCGCCAGTGGCGAGGATGTCATCGTGGCGGTTGTCGTTGTGACGACGGTCCGGCGACAGGCGCACCAGCGAGAAGTCGGAGGTACCCCCGCCGATGTCGACGATCAGTACCAGCTCTTCTTTCTCAATGGTCGACTCGTAGTCGAACGCTGCCGCAATCGGCTCGTATTGGAACGAGATGTCCTTGAAGCCGATCTTGCGGGCTACGTCTACGAGGGTGTTCTCGGCTTCCTGGTCGGCCAGCGGGTCGTCATCGACGAAAAACACTGGGCGGCCCAGTACCACTTCTTCGAACTCACGGCCGGCGTTGGCTTCGGCACGGCTCTTGAGCTGGCCGATAAACAGCGCCAGCAGGTCGGTGAACGGCATTGCGGTGCCGAGCACGCTGGTGTCGTGCTTGATCAGCTTGGAACCCAGCAGGCTCTTGAGCGAGCGCATCAGCCGGCCTTCGTAGTTTTCCAGGTACTCGTGCAGCGCCAGGCGACCGTACACCGGGCGGCGTTCCTCGAAGTTGAAGAACACCACCGACGGCAGCGTGATTTTGTCGTCCTCCAGCGCAATAAGCGTCTCCTCGCCGGGGCGGATCCAGCCGACGGTGGAGTTGGACGTGCCAAAGTCGATGCCGCAGGCACGGGCTGGGGATGGGTTTTCCATGACAATCAGGTTCCGGTTGAAAAACGGCCGCGCAGTGTATGCCAGTCGAGAGCGGATGCGTAGGCCGACCATCCGTTAAATCTTGCTTGAAACCTGGCGATTCGCCCCCACATCTGATGCATACGGCAAGTGCCGATAACACTTTGACGCACCCCCAGGCCACATCACTCAACAGGTGCAAAGCAGCGCACGTTGTGCCCCGGGCTGTGCGATCTCGATTAAGGATGGTGAACCGCCGATGGATTTCAAAGACTACTACAAGATATTGGGCGTAGAGCCGACGGCCGACGACAAGGAAATCAAGGCGGCCTATCGCAAGCTCGCGCGCAAATATCACCCGGACGTGAGCAAGGAAAAAGACGCCGAAGAGAAATTCAAGGACGCGTCCGAAGCCTACGAGGCGCTCAAAAGTGCCGACAAGCGCGCCGAATACGACGAACTGCGCAAATACGGCCAGCATGGCCAGCCGTTCCAGGGGCCACCGGGCTGGCAGAGCCGTGGCGGCTTTGGCGGCGGTCAGGACGCGGGCGACTTCTCGGACTTTTTCAGCTCGATCTTCGGCTCGCGTGGCGATGCCTTTGGTGGCGGCCAGCGCCGTCCAACCGGTCGCAAGGGCCAGGACGTGGAGATGCAGCTGACCGTGTCGCTTGAAGAGACGCTGTCCACCGAGTCCAAGCAGATCAGCTTCCAGGTGCCGCAATACGACGCCTCGGGCCGTCACGTGAGCAACACCACCAAGAGCCTGAACGTGAAGATCCCCGCCGGCGTCGCCGACGGTGAGCGCATCCGCCTCAAAGGCCAGGGTGCGCCAGGTATTGGCGGAGGGGCCAATGGCGACCTGTACCTGATCATCAAGTTTGCGCCGCATTCGAAGTTCGAAGTCGAAGGCCAAAACCTGGTGATCACGTTGCCGCTGGCACCGTGGGAATTGGCGTTGGGCGCGGAAGTGGCAGTGCCGACCCTGACCGGCAAGATCAACCTCAAGGTGCCTGCCGGCAGCCAGAACGGCCAACGCATGCGCGCCAAGGGCCATGGCTTGGCGAACAAAGCCGGCGAGCGCGGTTTCCTGTACATCCAGCTCAAGGCAGTCATGCCAAAGCACGCCGACGACGAAACCATCGCCTTGTGGCAGGAGCTGGCGCGCAAGGCTGCGTTCAACCCACGCGAAAACTTCTGACCGCAGCGTCGTGGGTAACTACCTACCGCTGACGGTGTGCTCGGGCATGGTGTGCTGTCTCTCCATTTCACAGGAGAGACAGCATGCCCGAGACTCCCATTACACCCCCGTTTCCCGCAGCATCCATGCGCCGCTGATTGAGCAATCTCTACCGGCCTGGGTCACTGCTGCTACCGCACCGCGACGTGCCCAACTCAAACAAGCCGATGCACCCTTGCCTGACTGGTATCGGCAGGCCACGCTGGCGCAACGCAAGGCCCTGGGTGATGCGGCTGTCGCAAGCTTCAGTGCACAGACGGACCTGGATGAGACGTCACCCGGCAGTTACGAGGCAGGCCTGCCCTCGTTCATCGCAGATGAACGAGCGCTGATCGTTAAGCTAACCAGCGAAGCGATGCAACGCGCAAAACTGCAGAGGACGGAAATCTCTTTCCATCTTGCCCAGGGCAACGGTGAACTGCATCAGAACAGGAAGTAACGCTGCGCCATCGGCAATGATTCGGCCGGTTCACACCACAGCAACACCCCGTCGGCCTTGACCTGGTAGGTCTGTGGGTCGACGTCGATTTGGGGCAGGTAGTCGTTGTGGATCAGGTCGGTTTTCTGCACGTCACGGCAGCCTTTCACCACGCCTATCTGCTTTTTCAACCCCAGCGCTTCCGGTAACCCGGCTGCATGCGCCGCCTGGCTGATAAAGGTCAGGCTGGTGGCGTGCAGTGAGCTGCCGAAGCTGGCGAACATCGGGCGGTAATGCACCGGCTGTGGCGTTGGGATCGACGCGTTGGCATCGCCCATCAGGCTTGAAGCAATGGCGCCGCCCTTGAGGATCAGGGTCGGCTTGATGCCAAAAAACGCGGGGCGCCACAGCACCAGGTCGGCCCACTTGCCCACTTCTATCGACCCTACGATATGGCTGATGCCATGGGTGATTGCCGGGTTGATGGTGTACTTGGCGATGTAGCGTTTGGCGCGAAAGTTGTCGTTGCCGGGGCCGTCGCCTGGCAGCGGGCCGCGCTGTTTTTTCATCTTGTCGGCGGTTTGCCAGGTGCGTGTGATCACTTCGCCGACGCGGCCCATGGCCTGGCTGTCGGAGCTGATCATCGAGAACGCGCCGAGGTCGTGCAGGATGTCTTCGGCGGCGATGGTTTCGCGGCGGATACGGCTTTCGGCGAAGGCCACGTCTTCGGCAATGCTCGGGTCCAGGTGGTGGCAGACCATCAGCATGTCGAGGTGTTCGTCGATGGTGTTGCGGGTGAAGGGGCGCGTCGGGTTGGTTGAGCTGGGCAACACGTTAGGGAAACCGCAGGCCTTGATGATGTCCGGCGCGTGGCCGCCACCGGCACCTTCGGTGTGGTAGGTGTGGATGGTGCGGCCCTTGAGCGCGGCGAGGGTGGTTTCGACGAAGCCCGATTCGTTGAGGGTGTCGCTGTGGATCGCCACCTGCACGTCGTACTCATCGGCCACGCTCAGGCAGTTGTCGATGCTGGCGGGGGTGGTGCCCCAATCCTCATGCAGCTTCAAACCGATGGCGCCGGCCTTGACCTGTTCGATCAGTGGCTCGGGCAAACTGGCGTTGCCCTTGCCGGTGAAACCGATGTTCATCGGGAACGAATCACTGGCCTGGAGCATGCGCGCCAGGTGCCAGGGGCCGGAAGTGCACGTGGTGGCGTTGGTGCCCGTCGCAGGTCCTGTACCACCGCCGATCATGGTGGTGACGCCGCTGGTCAGCGCTTCTTCGATCTGCTGCGGACAGATGAAATGCACGTGGCTGTCGATACCGCCGGCGGTGAGGATCATGCCTTCGCCGGCGATCACTTCGGTGCTGGCGCCGATGGCCATGGTCACGCCGGGCTGGATGTCTGGGTTGCCGGCCTTGCCGATGGCGTGGATGCGACCGTTCTTGAGGCCGACGTCGGCTTTGACGATGCCCCAGTGGTCGATGATCAGTGCGTTCGTGATCAGGGTGTCGACTACTTCATGGGCAAGCAATTGGCTTTGGCCCTGGCCGTCGCGGATGACCTTGCCGCCGCCGAATTTCACTTCTTCGCCGTAAATGGTGAAGTCTTTTTCCACTTCGACAAACAGCTCGGTGTCGGCCAGGCGGACCTTGTCACCGACGGTGGGGCCGTACATGTCGGCGTAGGCTTGGCGGCTGATTTTCATGTGTGTGCCCTGAGAAATTTGTGTTGAATGTGAAATAGCTATGGCAGGCAAGCCAGCTCCCACAGTTGACCGATTTGTCACTTTGGAATGCGTTCACCTGTGGGAGCTGGCTTGCCTGCGATGAGGCCCTAAAGGTCGCCCATAATTCGCCCGGCAAACCCGAATACCCGCCTGCCCCCACTCAAATCCACCAACTCAACCTCCCGGCTCTGCCCCGGCTCAAACCGCACCGCCGTCCCCGCCGGGATATTCAAGCGCATGCCCCGGCTCGCCGCGCGATCAAAGGTCAGCGCGTCATTGGTCTCGAAAAAATGGTAATGCGAGCCCACCTGGATCGGCCGGTCGCCGCTGTTGGCCACGCTCAAACTGAGGGTGCGACGGCCCACATTGAGTTCGATGTCGCCAGGCTGGATCTGATATTCACCAGGAATCATGAGGGTTGCCCCAGGGTCTTGAAGTAAATGGCGGTCGGGGTGTAGCGCCCGTCCGGGCTTTGGCAATAGTCAGGCAGCTCACCAATCTTGGTGTAGCGCAGCGACTGGTAGAAGGCTTCGGCGGGTGAGCCGGCTTCGGTGTCCAGGTACAGCAGGCCGCGTTTGTGCTGACGTGCGGCGAGTTCCAGGGCATTCATCAATTGCTGGCCCAGGCCATGGCGGCGTGCGCGGGTGTGGACCAGCAGCTTTTGCACCTCGGCGCGGTTCAGGCCGTTGGCTTTCTGGCAAAGCGCCAATTGCACGCTGGCGATCACCTGCTCATCGCGCACCACCACCCACAGCAGCAGGCTGGTGTCTTCGATGCTCGCCTGCACGCCCGCCAAGTACGCGCGGGCCTGGGCCTCGTCGAAGTCGGCCATGAAGCCGACAGACGCGCCGTGCTTGACCGCGTCCAGCAACAGCTCGATCAAGCCCACGCGGTAGTGGGCAAAACTTTCAGCATTGACTCGACGCAGTTGCGCGGTGTTCATCAACGTCACTCCTTGGGCGGTTCTGCGCCCGGATTCAGGGTCAGTTGCATAAAGGTCAGGTCCAGCCAGCGGCCAAACTTGATGCCGACCTGCGGCATCTGCCCGGTGGTGATGAAACCTTGGCGTTCATGCAGGCGGATCGAGGCGTGGTTACCGCTTTCGATGGCCGCGACCATCACGTGTTTGCCACAGGTGCGTGCGCGTTCGATCAAGGCCTCCATCAAGCGCGGCCCCACACCTTTGCCGCGTTGGTCGCTGCGCACATACACCGAGTGCTCGACGCTGTAGCGGAAACCTTCGAAGGGGCGCCAGTCGCCGAACGAGGCATAGCCGGTGACTTCATCGTTTTCCACGGACACCAGGATCGGATAACCCTGGGCATGGCGTGCGCTGAACCAGGCCTGGCGGTTGCCCAGGTCGACCGGCTGCTCGTTCCAGATCGCCGTGGTGTTGAGCACCGCGTCGTTGTAGATCGCCCGGATCGCCGGCAAGTCGTTTTGGGTTGCGTCACGAATCATCATCAGGCCTCACGCAATCGGCTGGTGGACGGTGACCAGCTTGGTGCCGTCGGGGAAGGTGGCTTCTACCTGGATGTCCGGGATCATCTCCGGAATGCCTTCCATCACCTGTTCACGGCTGAGCAGGGTGGTGCCAAAGTGCATTAGGTCAGCCACGGTGCGGCCATCGCGAGCGCCTTCCATCAACGCTGCGGAGATGTAGGCGATGGTTTCCGGGTAATTGAGCTTCACGCCCCGCGCAAGGCGACGCTCGGCCACCAGGCCTGCGGTGAAGATCAGCAGTTTGTCTTTTCCCGTGGGGTCAGGTCCATGGTTCAAGGTCTCTCTTAAACAGCATTCTTATAAACAACAGAGATCAAATGTGGGAGCTGGCTTGCCTGCGATAGCGCTGGTTCAGGCAGTACATCTGTCACTGACCCACCGCTATCGCAGGCAAGCCAGCTCCCACATTTTGATCTTCATGTGCTCCAGATTCGGGGTGGTATCGCTTCTCTGCCGAGTACGGCAGGGCGCAGCAGTTTCCATAAATCAATCAACCAAGCCCTCGCCAACAGCGCTTCACCTGCCAGACAACGGGCCACCAGCAAACCCGGCAATTGGCTCAGGTCGCCACGCACCGCATGGGGCAGGGCGCGGCATTTTTCGAGCAGATCAGGGTCGATATCGCCGGTCAGCAGCAAGGTGGCAAACACCGGCTGTCCGTCCAGGCCGATGGGCGAGTCGAGCAAGCCATCGGCACCCACAATGCGCTGGCGTTCATGCCAGAGCAATTGGCCGTCGCGGCGGATATCCAAGTGGGATTGAAAGTGGCCCAGGTTAAAACGCTCGCCACTGGCGGGGCGGCCGAGGGCGATCACGTCCCAGTAGAACAGTCGCGCATCGCCTTGCAGCTCGATGCGTGTGCTGAGTTCGGCTTGGGCTGCACTGAACACGATGGTCTCCTGGGGCAGCCATTCCAGCGTGGCGCCGGCTTCCACCGTGAGGTCCAGTTGCTGATACGCCGGGCCGCTGGCGCGGTACCACTTGGCCGCGCCGGGGCTGGTCAATTGCGCCCATGCGCCGGTGCCGACATGGGCGCTGATGTCCAGGCGATCACCACCGGCAATGCCGCCGGGCGGGTGCACGATGATGTGCTGGCACACCTCGGGGCCTTCGGCGTACAGGTGCTTTTGCACCCGCAGCGGGCCGATGTGGCGGCGCATCACCGGGCGTGTGGTGTCGCCGAAACGCGCGTAGCCGAGTTCCAGCTCGGCGTGCCAGCTGGGGGTGAACAGGGCAGGGGTAACGGGCAGGTTCATGGTTTGTGCTTATCGTTAGGACGCTACAGATTAGATCGTTACGAGGCCGCGTACACCTTCGCTTTCCATATTTTCTCCACGGCCCTGCTGCACGATCTCGCCACGTGACATCACCAGGTACTGGTCGGCCAATTCGGCGGCAAAATCGTAGAACTGCTCCACCAGCAGGATCGCCATGTCGCCACGGGCGGCGAGCTTCTTGATCACCGCGCCGATCTCCTTGATCACCGAGGGCTGGATGCCTTCGGTGGGCTCATCGAGGATCAGCAGGCGTGGGCGGCTGGCCAGGGCGCGGCCAATCGCCAACTGCTGTTGCTGGCCGCCGGACAAGTCGCCGCCGCGCCGGTGTTTCATTTGCAGCAGCACCGGGAACAGTTCGTAGATGAATGCAGGCACTTCCTTGGCTTCGGAGCCGGGGGAAGCGGGCGAGCCCATCAGCAGGTTTTCTTCAACGGTGAGCCGCCCGAAAATCTCCCGGCCCTGGGGCACATAGGCAATACCAGCATGCACACGCTGGTGGGGTTTGAAGCCGGTAATAGCTTTGCCCTCCCAATTCACCACGCCTTCCTTGGAGGGCAATAAACCCATCAGGCATTTGAGCAAAGTGGTCTTGCCCACGCCGTTACGGCCGAGCAGACAGGTGACTTCGCCGACCTTCACGTCAAAAGACAGCCCACGCAGGATGTGGCTACCGCCGTAGTATTGGTGCAATTTTTCAACTTGCAACATATCCAAATTCTCCTCAAATCCCTTGTGGGAGCGGGCTTGCTCGCGAAGACGGTGGGTCAGTGACAGATGTAGTGACTGACACACCGCCTTCGCGAGCAAGCCCGCTCCCACATAAAGCAAGTCCGTGTCTAGGTCAGCGACCGAGATAGACTTCGATCACCCGCTCATTGTCCTGCACCTGCTCCAGCGACCCTTCGGCCAGCACGCTGCCCTGGTGCAGCACGGTGACGTGGTCGGCAATCGAGCCGACAAAGCCCATGTCGTGTTCCACCACCATCAGCGAGTGCTTGCCTGCCAGCCGCTTGAACAGCTCGGCGGTGAATTCGGTCTCGGCGTCGGTCATGCCTGCCACCGGTTCGTCCAGCAGCAGCAGCTGTGGGTCTTGCATCAGCAGCATGCCGATTTCCAGGAACTGTTTTTGCCCGTGGGACAGCAGCCCGGCCGGGCGCTGCACCGAGCCGTCAGGCGGATGGTGTCGAGTACCTCGTCGATACGGTCCTTCTGCTCGCCGCTCAGGCGTGCGCGCAGGCTGGCCCATACGGACTTGTCGGTCTTCTGCGCCAGTTCCAGGTTTTCGAACACGCTGAGGGCTTCGAACACCGTGGGCTTCTGGAACTTGCGGCCAATGCCGGCCTGGGCGATCTGCACTTCACTCATGCTTGTGAGGTCGAGGTTTTCACCAAACCAGGCGCTGCCGTGGCTGGGCCGGGTCTTGCCGGTGATCACGTCCATCAGCGTGGTCTTGCCCGCACCGTTGGGGCCGATGATGCAGCGCAGTTCGCCGACGCTGATGTACAGGTTCAGGTTGTTGAGCGCCTTGAAGCCGTCGAAGCTGACGCTGATGTCTTCCAGGGTCAGGATGGTGCCGTGGCGGGTATTGAGACCCTTGCCCGCCGCCTGGCCAATGCCGATGGCATCGCGGCCGGTGCCTGCGTCGAAAATAGGTTCAAGCATGACGTTCCTCATTTCTTCAGCAGGCCGATAACGCCCTTGGGCAGGTACAGCGTGACGATGATGAACAGCGCCCCAAGGAAGAACAGCCAGTATTCCGGGAAGGCCACGGTGAACCAGCTCTTCATGCCGTTCACTACGCCAGCGCCGAGCAGCGGGCCGATCAGCGTGCCGCGCCCTCCGAGAGCGACCCACACAGCCGCTTCAATCGAGTTGGTCGGCGACATTTCGCTGGGGTTGATAATGCCCACCTGTGGCACATACAGCGCCCCGGCCAAGCCGCACAACACCGCGCTCAACACCCACACGAACAGCTTGAAACCGCGCGGGTCGTAACCGCAGAACATCAGGCGGTTTTCCGCATCGCGCAGCGCTGTCAGCACGCGGCCGAATTTGCTCTGGGCCAGGCGCCAGCCGATGTACAGGCTCGCCACCAACAGCAATACCGTGGCCACGAACAGCACCGCCCGCGTGCCCGGCTCAGTGATGCCAAAGCCGAGGATGCTGCGAAAGTTGGTGAAACCGTTATTGCCGCCAAAGCCGGTCTCGTTGCGAAAGAACAACAGCATGCCGGCAAAGGTCAGGGCCTGGGTCATGATCGAGAAATACACGCCCTTGATTCGCGAACGGAAGGCGAAGAAGCCGAACACCAACGCCAACAACCCTGGCGCGAGCACCACCAGGCACAGGGCCCAAAGGAAATGCTCGGTGCCCACCCAATACCAGGGCAATTCGGTCCACGACAAAAGGTCATGAACGCCGGCAACTCATCGCCCGAGGCCTGGCGCATCAGGTACATGCCCATCGCATAACCGCCGAGGGCGAAGAACAAACCGTGGCCGAGGGACAACATCCCCGCATAACCCCACACCAGGTCCAACGCGAGGGCGACGATGGCGTAGCAAAGGATCTTGCCCACCAGCGTCAGCGTGTAGGCCGACACATGCAGCGGATTTTCCGGCGACAACAACGAAAACAATGGCAGCGCCAGCAGCAGGATCAGGATCACCGCGCCCACTGCAATCGTCACCTTGGGGCCGGCCTTTTGCGCGGCCGTCAGCATCAATGGTTGGTTCATCAGTCGATCACCCGTCCTTTCAGTGCGAAGAGTCCCTGCGGGCGTTTCTGGATAAACAGAATGATCAGCGCGAGGATCAGGATCTTGCCGAGCACGGCACCGATCTGCGGTTCGAGAATCTTGTTGGCGATCCCTAAGCCAAAGGCTGCCATCACGCTACCGGCCAACTGGCCGACGCCGCCAAGCACCACCACCAGGAACGAGTCGATGATGTAGCTCTGGCCCAGGTCCGGGCCGACGTTGCCGATCTGGCTCAGCGCTACGCCGCCTAACCCGGCAATGCCGGAACCGAGGCCAAAGGCGAGCATGTCCACGCGCCCGGTGGGCACACCGCAGCAGGCGGCCATGTTGCGGTTCTGGGTGACAGCACGCACGTTAAGGCCCAGGCGCGTCTTGTTCAGCAGCAGCCAGGTGAGCACCACCACGCACAGCGCGAAGGCGATGATCACGATGCGGTTGTACGGCAGCACCAGGTTGGGCAGCACTTGAATGCCGCCAGACAACCACGCTGGGTTGGACACTTCGACGTTCTGTGCGCCGAACACCAGGCGCACCAGCTGGATCAGCATCAAGCTGATGCCCCAGGTGGCGAGCAGGGTTTCTAGAGGGCGGCCATACAAATGGCGGATCACCGTACGTTCCAACGCCATGCCGATGGCGGCGGTGACAAAAACGCCACCGGTAACGCGATCAATGGGTAGAACTCGATGGCCTGCGGCACATAACGCTGCATCAACAACTGCACCACGTAAGTGGAGTAGGCGCCGAGCATCAGCATCTCGCCGTGGGCCATGTTGATCACACCGAGCAGGCCGAAGGTAATCGCCAAACCCAGCGCCGCCAACAGCAGGATGGAACCCAGGGACATGCCGCTGAAGGCTTGGCCGAGGATTTCACCGAACATCAATTTGCGTTTGACCTGGGCCAGGCTGGTCTCGGCGGCGGTGTGCACGGCGGCGTCTGCTTCTGCACCGGGAGCGAGCAACGCCTCAAGGCGCGTGCGGGCCAGTGGGTCGCCGGTACTGCCCAGCAAGCGGACGGCGGCCAAGCGCACCGCAGGGTCCGGGTCGACCAATTGGAGGTTGGCCAAGGCCAGGCTGAGGGCGGTGTGTACGTCCTCGTTGGTCTCGGCGGCCACCTGTTGGTCGAGGAATTTGAGCTGCGCAGGTTGTGCGCTTTTTTGCAGGGTAACCGCTGCGGCCAGACGCACCTTGGGGTCGGCGGCGAGCAGTTGCTGGCTGGCTTGGACGTTGTCGATCAGGCCGCGCAAGCGGTTGTTCAGGCGCACGGTCTTGGTCTCGCCGTTGACCGTGAGCTGGCCTTGTTGCAGGGCGTCCACCAACTCGATGCGGGCCGGGTTTGGCTGGGCAGCCCAGTCCTGCAGCAGCTTGGCTTGTTGGCTCGGGTTGGCGGCCAGGAAGTCTTCGGCGTCGCTGGCGTGTGCGGCCAAGGGCAGCAACAGCAGGGCTGTGAGGATGAAACGGTACAGGGCAGTGGGCATATTCTTGGGCCTTGCTCAATCTAAGGTGGGAGCTGGCTTGCCTGCGATAGCGGCGACTTGGTGTACCTGGTGCATCGCTATCGCAGGCAAGCCAGCTCCCACAGGGATTGTGTCGGCCTCAAGTGCCGACACCCCTCGGATCAGTTGCTCTTGACGGCGTAATCCGGCTTCTTGTCATTGCCTGGAATGTACGGGCTCCACGGCTGGGCACGGATCGGTTCCTGGGTCTGCCACACCACCGAGAACTGCCCATCGGCCTGGATCTCGCCAATCATCACGGGCTTGTGCAGGTGGTGGTTGGTCTTGTCCATGGTCAAGGTAAAGCCTGACGGCGCAGCGAAGGTTTGGCCGGCCAGGGCTTCACGCACTTTGTCGACGTCGGTGGACTTGGCTTTCTCCGCCGCCTGAGCCCACATGTGGATGCCCACGTAGGTGGCTTCCATTGGGTCGTTGGTCACGGCTTTGTCCGCGCCCGGCAGGTTGTGTTTCTTGGCGTAGGCTTTCCAGTCGGCCACGAACTTCTTGTTCACTGGGTTCTCTACCGACTGGAAGTAGTTCCAGGCGGCCAGGTTGCCCACCAGCGGCTTGGTGTCGATGCCACGCAGTTCCTCTTCACCCACGGAGAACGCTACCACGGGTACGTCGGTAGCTTTCAGGCCCTGGTTAGCCAGCTCTTTGTAGAACGGCACGTTGGAGTCGCCGTTCACGGTGGAGATCACAGCGGTCTTGCCGCCGGCGGAGAACTTCTTGATGTTGGCGACGATGGTCTGGTAATCGGCATGGCCGAACGGGGTGTAGACCTCTTCGATATCTTTATCCGCCACGCCTTTGGAATGCAGGAACGAGCGCAGGATCTTGTTGGTGGTGCGCGGGTACACGTAGTCGGTGCCCAGCAGGAAGAAACGCTTGGCGGCGCCACCTTCTTCGCTCATCAGGTATTCCACCGCCGGGATCGCCTGTTGGTTCGGCGCCGCACCGGTATAGAACACGTTCGGCGACATTTCTTCGCCTTCGTATTGCACCGGGTAGAACAGCAGCCCGTTGAGTTCTTCGAACACCGGCAACACGGATTTGCGTGACACCGACGTCCAGCAGCCGAACACCACGGCGACCTTGTCCTGAGTCAGCAACTGTCGGCCTTTCTCGGCAAACAACGGCCAGTTCGACGCAGGGTCGACGACTACCGGTTCGAGCATCTTGCCGTTCACACCGCCCTTGGCGTTGATTTCGTCGATGGTCATCAGCGCCATGTCTTTCAGCGAGGTTTCGGAGATGGCCATGGTGCCCGACAGCGAGTGCAGGATGCCGACCTTGATGGTCTCGGCGGCCTGGATCGTCCAGGTCATGCCCATGGCGGCAATGGATGCCGAAAGAGTGAAAGCCTTGATCAAGCTGCGACGCTTCATGGTGCGATCTCCGTGACCGATGTTTTGTTAGGGGGCAGATGAGGGACGTTACGAAGGTGATAGCAAGGGGTGTGCCGAAGTCATCCAACCCTGATGGGCAAGGGCCAAGCAAACGTGCAAGCCGGGTGGGTTGCACCAATGTGGCGCCCAATTGCGCCTGTGGGGCGCGGCGATGTGCTGTTGTGGTGCTGGGGGCTGTCGCTACTTATCTACCGGCTGGACAAGGGACTTCACTCCGAGAATGAAAGTGCTGGGCGATGTGCCCAGGATTTTTTCCAGGAGTTGTCATGGCTATCAGATTGTCACGTGAAGAGCGGGCTGCCAGTTCGAACCGGGGGCTTCCCAACTGCCGCCATTGAGCCCTGCTTTTTTGCATGAAGTGGACGCAGCGAACTGGGCTCACCAGGAAATTGGTCAACGACGAGACGTTGAATACGGCGGGGTGATTGTGCGAGACCCCACCGGCCAGTATTTCTCGACGGTGCCGGTGGCGGGCGAAGGAATGCAGTTCGATTTGCGGGCGGTGTTGGGCATCGGCACCGATGGCTACTATCTTCAGCCACAAGGCTATACCTGCGTTGCCAGCTACCACTCGCACCCTGCGCAACATGCATTAATTCTTCAGCGAAACCGCAGCTTTGATGAGCGCATGGCCAAGGCGTTTCTGGGGTTCATGTCCGGTACGGACTTTTATCGGGATGTGCATGATCGTGATTTTTTCCCGTCGTCCTATCTTTCCGGACCGGATGGATCGCTGATCCGCCATACCCCAACCGGCTCAGAGGCTGAACGCAGTTTTGCCTTGTGGGTGCAGGCCGGAAAACCACCCGGAAATCGGGTGGGTGTGTACGGCGGGTTTGATGAGTTCATCAAAAGATTTCGACCTTCGGCTCGCTCAGCTTGATTGTGCCGACCCCATTGTGGGGTGGCTCTCGCGGCAAAGTGCCGTCCGACTGGGTTGTTTTCGAGCCTTTTTCCTCGTCAACGGTGACCGAGCAACCGCTGTTGACTGCGATCTTTCCCGAAGCGTCTCTGGCAGTGACGGCGGCGTTTTCTTTGCAGCCTTCAGAGGCGGTTGAATCGCACACGTGTGTGGTGCTGAAGCACGTTAATCAAGATCGTTACGTTGCAACCGTCGCGTCGCCTGGTCGTGAACCGCTGTTTTCGCTTGATGCGATGTTTCCGAAGGGGCCGGATGGGGATCTGCAATTACCCGCCGGGTATCGCCTGGAAGCCCTGTGCTTGGGTGACGGGCCTGAAGTGAGCCAGATTGCTGCGAGAGAAAGCTGGTTGGCCAGTGTGCTTTTTTCGCCGAAGCAGGTGGGTGCGGCTATCCGAGAGGGCAGCAAGAGGTTAGCGCTGCAGGATCCTCAGCGTGGGCTTTCCCTCTACATAAATTCCCAGGATATGGCGTTGCTCAAGCTCAAAGTCCCTCCCGAGAGTCTGGCTGCCGAGTTGTTCAAGCGAGGCAGCGATGGTGAGATCAATGACAGCGGCGCCCAGGCCGAGATGGCCGCTGGCACCCTGACGCCGCGCGATTTTTTTGCGCCGGTGATCGACGCCACCGACCTGCGGGTGGTCCGGGCAGGCCAGTTCTGGCGGAAAGTGGGGCCGGTAGATAAGCGGTCGGCGGTGTTGGCTGCGCAGACCCCGCTGACTTTGTCTGGCTCGTTTCTATCATCCCGGGATGCAGCGCTGTACGCCCATGAGTTGATTGGCAACCAACGAAGTGTTTACTACAGCGGTTACGTGCTCAAGAGGCCGGACGGTCAGTTTGTGATCACGCTTCCTCAGGAAAGCTTCGCTAATACATTTGCCTTCATGTTGTTTTTCCCCACGAGCGGAGAAGGAGCACTGATTCCTCCCGAGCACTACGAGCTCCATGCGCGTTATGGTTCCCATCCTGAACTGTCCATGGTCGATTCCGATTGGGTCAAGCAGCGACACTGGACGCGGGATGACGCGTTAATCAACCTGCAGGTGTTTTCCTGCGATGAAATGTACTCAATCCTCTTGGCAGGACGGGTAGCCTACCTTTCCGGGGCGCAGGACTGTTTACTGGAATACTCCCCGAATCGCTCGTCTGCTGAGGAACTGCTACGGGCTAATATCAGCCCCTCAGCCGGGGAGCAGGGGCTGGTGCGCGGGCTCGGTCACGGGGAAATCAAACCAGCCGATTGGGTAACGAGATTAGCGTCTGCGGGTGAGTTCAAAATCATCCAGGGCAATCCGTTGTGGGGGCCTCGTGGGGTTGTCTACAGTGACTGGACGCCCAACTATGACTATGCGCCCCGCCTCGGCCCACCCGACTACGTCACCTATGGTTCCTTGTTCTCGACCCTGAATGAGGCTGCCCGCGACTTGCACAAGCGTGTGCATGGGCGCAATTTCGCTGCGCAGGCATACTTCGCATTCATCCTCAAGCGTAGGGATCAGGAACAGTACATTGCGACTGAAGTAGTGGGCGCTGTCTCCTCCAGCGACTTGTTCGATCTCAGTAAATTGTTTCCCAGAACCAGCCGTGACAAGTTCCAGCTGCCCGAGGGGTTTGAGCTGCATGCCTTGTTCAGGTCACAGCAGTGGTCGCCACAGTGGACTGCACCGGTGAGCAATTGGTTGACGTTGTATTTCGTCACGCCGCAGGTACTGTATTCCGCGCTTTATGAAGCTCAGCGCGATCGAACACGCAGCCTGCCGATCTTCTTTTCTACCCTGGACGGTGCGTTGCTGAGTTACCGACCCTCTCCTATCGAAGTGAAAGCCGGCGGCGAGGCGGACCGGTTGTTGGTGCTGGCACGAACGCAGTTGGATTCTGGCATAAAGACACATATGGACTTTGTCAGGGAGTGGGCAGCCAAGGGCGAGCTCCAGGTAGTGCGCACCAGCCAGTGCTGGGATGAGATCGGCCTGGTGAGTAACGACTGGGCTGGCTATAAAACGTTGACGTCGCGGCGCTTGAGCCCTGCGTTTGCTTCGCCGGATGACGCGGCACGGCATGCCCTGAGCTCTATTGGCAACCACTTTCGGCGCGCTTATGGCGGCGTCATCCTCAAGCTGGCCAACGGGCTGTGCGTGGCCACTGAGCCCTTGATACTGCCGCCTCGGGGGGTGACGCTGAACTGGATTTACCCTGACTCCAGCGTTGCCACAGGGCTCTACCCGGGGGGAGTACGATCATTGCCCGCTATCGGTCGATGCCGGTTCAAGAGGTGCCCATCTTATTGGCAAACCTGCAAAAAGCGGTCTACCGAAGCATGATACCCAGTGCCGTGCTGGCAGAGCTGCTGCACAGAGAAGTACACATCAAGCGTGACTACGTATTCGGGGCGAACGGGTCGATTCTCAGCTATGACCTATCGGACTCTGAAGAGGAAAAATTACTGAGCGGCAAGTTGCTCGCTCTTAACCCTATTAAAGGTGATTTGGCCGACAACGAATATGAGCAGCAACTTCGCACGGGAGCGTTGTCACCGCAGGATTTTGTCAATGCGGTGGCCAAGGCCGGCCTGTTGCGCGTGGTGAAGGGCGATGCGTTGTGGGGGCAACCGAGGACACTCAAACCTCGGTTTGCGCTGAACCCATACACCCCGAACCCATTAAGTGTGCGCCAGGTCGCGGCCGACCCACCCTGCACTCCCATTTTTACCCGTGCGCTGGATGCCGTCCGGCATGTACAGCTTGGTTGGACGCCACAGGCTCAAGTGGCTTTTGGTTATGTGCTAAAGGCATTCGGCAGGGAGCTGTACATGGCGACTTTGCCCCTTGTCAGGCAGGAGTTTGACGCCTTGAAAGCCGTGTTTGTCGACGGCCAGTTACCCCAGGGCTACGTGATGTATGGCTTGTACGTGTGCGCATCGACCGAAATGATCGCCCCGGCGAGTGACGAAATGGCCCGCTACTTCTTCACGCCTGTCACGATTGCGAGAGCACTGACATACGTGACCAGCCCCCGAAATGGACTGACACTGCCGCTTTACCTGCTGTGTTCGGACGGCGCATTGCTGTGGTACACCACGCCGAAAACGGCGGATGTGTTGCAGACGTGGTTGAATAAGCTGTACGACGACGCTAAGCGAGTGCGTGAAGGCACCCTAACGGTGCGGGATTATGTGCGTCTGATGGCGGGCAACGGAACGTTGCACATTCGGATCACCAGCCCGACCTGGAGTCGCAAGGAGCAGGTTGATGCCCAGTGGTCGCCCAAGCGCCCGCCACATGCTTTCGCCGACGACCCTTATTACCATTCATTCTGCGGTCCGCTGTATTTCTACGCCGACGACGCCGCTCGGTACGCTCAGCGATCGATTGCCCCCTTTGTCGACAAAGCGTACCTGGGGGCTGTACTGGTGCCGCCGCGCATTTCCGGGTTTGTCGCAATCGATCCCGTGGAGGACCGCCCCGGCTACGGCGACAGTACGTTGGAAGAGTTGTTCTGGAAGGGTCATGCCGGGTTCGACGTGCCGGAGATCAATGTGCTGCACAGCTACAAGATTGCAGCAGTGCATGCCTTTTATAAGGCAATTCCCAGCACTCCCAACCTGAACCGGGTTGACATAAACCTGCTGGCTAATTTTGTCTCCAGCGCTGATCTGGGTAATTACCTCTCTGTCATACGGAGCAATTTACCTGACGCCAAGAGCGTCTACCTGTCTTGCCGTGGGGAGGAATGCTTCAGTACATACCTGCGATGACAGGGGAGGAAACCGCCATGCTCAGTGCCCGGCCAGCGGTCAGCCCCAGCATGTTGGTGAGTCAGTTACGACGCGTGGGCCGCCTATCAGTGTTAGTCACCGACAGATTCTGGAACGCACTAGGGCCTTTGGGTGATACAACCGACCCAACGGGGCTTGGGGCAAGTGAACCCTGGTATGGGCGCAACAAGGATGAACTTTGATAATCCCTCTCAAAGCAGCCGCCCAAAACACCTCATTCTGATCACGGCTTGCGCATCAGCCCGATAAAAAACAACCCGCCAATCGCCGCCGTGGCCACGCCAATCGGCAAGTCTTCGGGGGCGATCAAGGTGCGGGCAGCCACATCCACCCACACTAAAAACAGGCTGCCGAGCAGCGCGCACACGGGCAATAACCGGCGGTGTTCGGCACCGACAAGGCGTCGGGCGATATGCGGCACCATCAGACCGACAAAGCCGATGGAGCCGCTGATGGACACCAGTACTCCGGTCATCAGCGAGGCCACCATAAACACCTTCAAGCGCACGTTGCGTGCGTTGAGACCGAGGGTCACGGCGGTCTGTTCACCGGCCATCAGCGCGTTCAGCGGGCGCGCCATGCCTACCAGCACGAGCAATCCCAGCAGCACCGTTGCGCTGGGAATTGCCAGCAGTTCCCAGCGTGCCAGCCCCAGGCCGCCGAGCATCCAGAACATCACCGCCGACGCTGCGCGATGATCGCCCATGAACAGCAACAGATTGGCCGCCGCCATCATCACGAACGATACCGCCACGCCGCACAGCAACAGGCGATCACTCTCCAGCCGACCATTACGACTGGCCACCGCCAGCACTACCAGCATGCTCATCAAGGCGCCAATAAAGGCGGCGATGGGCAAGGTCAGCAGGCCGACGATTTCACCCACATGCAGCACCACGATCACCGCGCCCAACGTGGCGCCGGACGTGACGCCGAGCAGGTGTGGATCCGCCAGCGGGTTGCGCGTGACAGCCTGCAATACCGCGCCGATCAGCGCCAGCCCGGCCCCCACCAACGCGCCGAGCAACATGCGCGGCACACGAATAAGCCAGACGATATGTTCCTGCCCGGCCAGCCAGTTCACCTCGCCAATTCCAAAGGCCTTGTACACCACGATCCGCCACACCACATCCACCGGCACCCGCGCAGGGCCGAAGCCCAGCGAGATGACGCAAGAGACCAGCAACACCGCAGCCAGGGCGGCCAGCAGCAAGGCATAGCGACGGGTGATCATTCGCCGTGGAACCCCTTTGCCAGGGTTTCGACGGCCAACACGTTGTCGATGCCCGGCGTGGCTTGCACGTAGGGGATCACGATGAAGCGTTGGTTCTTGATGGCATCCACGGCTTGCAGCGCCGGGTTGTTCATCAAGAAGGCCTGTTTTTGTTCAGCGGTGATTTCGCTGTAATCGACAATCACGATCACCTGCGGATTGCGCTCCACCACCGTCTCCCAGTTGACGCGGGTCCAGCTGGCATCCACGTCATCGAGAATATTGTGCCCGCCGGCTGCCTCGATCAGCGCTTGCGGCATGCCCAGCCGACCGGATGTCATCGCGCGGTCTTCACCGCTGTCGTAGAGGAACACTCGTGGCTTGTCGGCGGGCAGGTCCTTTTGCACCTCGGCGACTTGCGCCTGCATCTGCGCGATCAGGGCATTGGCGCGGTCTTGCACGTCGAAGATCTTGCCCAGGTTGCGCAGGTCGTTATAGGTGTCTTCCAGGGTTGCCGCCGGACGCTTCATGACGAAGGCACACGACTCGGTCAACTCGTACACGTTGATGCCCAAGGGTTGCAGGGTGGCAGGCGTGAGGTCGCCGCCTACGCGCATGCCGTAGTCCCAGCCGGCGAAGAAGAAATCCACGTTGGCGTTGAGCAGGGTTTCCGGTGAGGGATACTTGCTCGCCAGCTCCGGCAGGCCGTCGAGGGTGCTGGCCATTTCCGGGGACACCGACTTCCAGCCCGTGACCCCGCTGTAGCCGGCCATGCGTGGCTTGAGGCCCAGGGCGAGCATCATTTGGGTCATGTTGATGTCGTGGCTGACCGCGTGCTTGGGCGCCTCCTGAAAGGTCACGTTGCGGTTGCAGCTTTTGACAGTGACCGGGTAATGAGTCGCTTCGGCAAAGGCCACGGAAGTACCGAACAGCAACGTGAGGGGCAGCAGGGCGCGCAGGATCATGGTTGGGTTATCCAGGTGATTCGGGGGTAGCCGGACAAGGGGTGGGTGTCGATCAGAGCTTCGACGCCGAACACATCGCGCAGCAGCTCGGCAGTGAGCACGTCATGGGGCGAGCCGCTGGCGACGATGCGCCCGTGGTTGATCACGTACAGGCGATCACAGAAGGCGGCGGCCAGGTTGAGATCATGGATGCTGGCGAGGGTGCCGATATTCAAGCGTTTGACCAGCCTTAAAAGCTCCAGCTGATAGCGTGGGTCGAGGTGGTTGGTGGGTTCGTCGAGGATCAGCAATTGCGGTTGTTGGGCCAGTGCGCGAGCGAGGATGACGCGTTGTTTTTCACCGCCGGAGAGGGTGGCGAAGGCGTGGTCTTCGAAGCCCTGCATGCCCACCGCCGCCAGCGCCTGCTGGATCAGTTGCTGGTCGTGCAAGGTGTCGCTGTCGAACAAGCCCTTGTGCGGCGTACGGCCCATGGCGACGACTTCATCCACGCGCAGGCCGAAGGCATCGGGGAACTCCTGCAGCACCACGGCGATGCGTTGCGCGCACCATTTGGCGCTTTGCTTCCACACGTTCTGATGGTCGAGCAGCACGTCGCCTTTTTCGGGTTTGGTGAAGCGATAGGCGCAGCGCAACAGGCTGGTCTTGCCGCTGCCGTTGGGCCCGATCAGCCCGACGAACTCCCCCGCACCGACCTGCAGGCTGGCGTCACGCAGGTGGAACTGGTGATGGCAGTGCTCCACGGGGGACCAGTTGAGGTCGCTTAGGGTGAGTGAGGTCATCAATACTCTCAGGTTCAACACCGCTCCCACATGGGGGCCTGTGTTTTGTTGGGTTAGAAGGTGTAGTCCGCCGTGACGAAGAACGAGCGCGGTTCGCCCAGGATCCACTGTTGGCCGTCATTGTATTGGCTGACCGCGTACGTGCGGTCGAACAGGTTATTGAGTTGCAGGCCCAGCGTGGTGTTGCGCATCGCTTTCCACGATACCGTTGCATCCACCACGGTGTAGCTTGGCAGTTCGTTCTGGTTGGCCATGTCGGCGTAACGCGCATCCACATAACGCACGCCGGCACCGGCGCGGATGTCGTCGGTCACGGCCTTGCTCAGCCACAGGTTGGCGGTACGGCGCGGAACGTCGACCGGGCGATTGCCGTCGCGAGAGACTTGCACGCCGTCGACGTCCTGTTTGAAGTCGTCGTACTGCGCATGCACGATCGCTGCGTTGGCTTGCAATTCCCAGGCATGGGGCAGTTGCAGGTCGAGGCTGGCTTCCAGGCCACGGGACGATTGCTGGCCGACTTGCTGCTTGAGGTCTGGGTCACCCGGAACATCGGTGAGCAGTTTCTTTTAACGATATGGTAGGCGGCCAGCGTCCATTCACCACGCTGGTTCCAGAACGCTTGCTTGATACCGATTTCGGTCTGCTTGGCGGTGGACAGGTCGAATTGTTGCTGGCCCGGGCTCAGGGAAATCAGGCCGCCGACGCCATCGGTGCTAGTGGAGTATTGGCCGTATAGCGAGGTGTCAGGGGTGATCGCATACACCAGCCCAGCCTTCCAGTTGTTGCCGGTGAGGGTCTTGTCGGACTGGGCGCCAGTGCGCAAATCATCGCGGTCGACATGGGCGTAGTCGCGGCGGATACCGGTGATCAACGACAGCTGGTCGGTGAGTTGCAGGCGGTTTTCCGCGAAGCCTGCGACGGTTTTGGTGGTGGTGGCGAAGACCGGACTGAACGCACTTTGGCTGTCGAACGCGGCGGGCGCCGGGTGGTTGATATCGATGGGCTGGCCATCTTCCAACACATCCTTGAACGGCGTGTTGCTGGCCAGGCGGAAGCGGATACGGTTGTATTCCACGCCGGTCACCGTCTGGCTGTCGAGGCCGAACAGGGTGTGCTTGAAGGTGAAGGTCTGGCGGTCGCCCACTTGTTCCTGGTTGTGCTTGATGCCGAAGTTGCCACTGCGGGTGAGCTGGCCGTCGGTGAAGTTGTAGTTCTCGGCGTTCTGCCAGCGGCGCTGGTTTTTCAGGTAGAACAACTCGTTGGTCGCGCTGACGCTATCGTTGATCTGCCACTCGCTGGTCAAGCGTGTCCATTGATCGTTGTAGTGCTGGATGTCGTCGCTGACGTTGTAGTTCTTGTCGCGCAGGCCCTTGTGCAATTGGCCGTTGATCAACGGTGTGCCGAAGTAGTTTTGCGGTCGCTGGTCGCCGTAGTCACTGGCCAACGTGAAGCTCAGGTTATCGGCCGCTTGCCAGCGCAGGGCGCCGCTGACGAAGTCGCTGCTGGAGTCGCTATGGTCGATAAAACCGTTGCTGCGCAGGCGATTGAGGTTCAGGCGATAGCTCAGGGTGTCGGTCAGCGAGCCGCCGCTGTCGAGGGCTTGCTGTTGGCGATCGTAGGAGCCGTAGCCCAGGCGGATGTGGTTTTCGATTTCGCCTTCAAACGGCTTTTTTCGGCAGCGTGTTGACCACCGCACCGGTGGCGCCTTCGCCGTACAGAACCGACGCCGGGCCGCGCAACACATCGACGCGTTCCACCGACCAGGTGTCCACCGGGAAGGTCGAGGTGCCCATGCCCATGTACATGCGGTTGCCGTCATACAACTGCATCACCGAGCCTTGGCCGGTGAAACCACGGGCCGACAACGAGGTACCGCCATCGCCCGGTGTGCCGGTGCGGCTGATGCCGGTGGCGCGGGAAATAGCGTCCTGCACGCTGGCGTCGCCACGCTCGCGAATCTGCGTGCCGGTCAGGCTTTCGACGCTCCCCGGGGTTTGCAGTGCCGTGAGGTTCAGGCGTGAACCCGCAGTGGTCGGGGTCTTGGGGTCGACGCGTTCGTCATCCACGGCCGCTGCGTTGACGGAGCTGGCGGGCAGGGTCAGGGCCTGGGCGTTGTTATGCAAGGCGAGCAGGCACAGCCCGGACGCGAGGTACTTGTTCATGGGGCAATCAGTCTTCTTGGAGGGATGCTCGCCGCTGATGGCGGCGAGCAACGATAACGCAGAAAGTGTTATAAGTTAACACTTATTCGCTGCGCGGCGAAAGTCGCGCAAGGCTACAGAAGTGCTTCTGCATCGGGCATCTCACTGCGTTCATGCCGAACCTGAGGCAGATTCATGTTGGCGGAAAAAACGCGATAGGATCAGGCGATCCAACGCCCACACCGCGATCAGCGACGCGCCCACCAGAGGGAAAATGATCGCCAGGCCGAGCATGATCACCATGGCGGTTTTCCACTTCGGCAGGTCATGGCGCAACGGCGGTACACCAAGCCCGCCTTGGGGGCGGCGCTTCCACCAGATCACCACGCCGCTGACGGCGCTGAGCAAAATCATCAGGCAAATCAGCAGCACGATAATCTGGTTCACCACGCCGAACATCTTGCCTTCGTGCAGCATCACGCCGGTCTCGGTGGCCCGCGCCACGAGGTTGTAGTGCTCCCAACGTACATCGGCGAGGACCTTGCCGGTGTACTGGTCCACATGCAGGGTGGCGTCATTGCGCGGGTCGTCGGCGAATACCGCGATGGTGAACACGCCGGTGGCGGTGGTGGGGAAGGTGATGCTGTAGCCGGGTTCGACGTTGCGTGCGCTGGCCAGGTCCACCACCTGTTGCAGGCGCACGTTGGGCGCTGCGGGGCCGGCATGCATGGCGCCGTGGTTCATGTGCTCGGCATGGTCGCCGGACATCGGCATGGGCGTGTTTTCCATGGCCCACGGCACGGTCTGTTGGCTCGCCGTGTTGAGCACGCGCGCCTGTTGGTCAGACTGCGGCACGTTGTTCCACATGGCGGCTGGGAATTTATTCCACAACTCGGCGTACTGCTTGCCCCAGAAGCCGGTCCAGGTCATGCCGCTGAGCAGCATCACCAGCAACAGTGCCGCGCCCCAGAAACCGGTGACGGCATGCAGGTCGCGCCAGAACACCCGGCCGCGTGTGTTGAAGCGTGGCCACAACACTCCCGCCGATGACTTGCCGCGCGGCCACCACAGGTACACGCCGGACACCACCAGCATCACGCCCCAACCGGCGGCGAGTTCTACCAGTCGGTCGCCCACGGTGCCGATCATCAGTTCACCGTGCAGCGCGCGGGCGATGGCTTGCAGGTTGTACTTGGCGTCTTGCGCGCCGAGCACGGTGCCGCGATACGGGTCGACGAAGACCGTCACTTCACGGCCTTCGTTATGCATCACGAATTGCGCACTGCTGGTGACGGTGGCCGGTGGCAGGTATTTACTGATCGCGCCATGGGGGTAAGCGGCCTGGGCGCGTTGCAATAGTTCGTCGGCGGTGAGTGAGTGTTCGGCTGCCGGGACGGTGAGCAGCTCGCCGTACATCAGCGGATCGAGTTGTGGTTTGAACAGGTAGATGATGCCGGTCAGGGCCAGCAGCACCATGAAAGGGGCGACGAAGAGACCGGCGTAGAAGTGCCAGCGCCAGGCCAGGTTGTAGAAAGAGACTTTTGAGTGTTCATCAGGGGCTCCGCAAGGCTTTAAGAATTTTTGTCTGTTATGCCGCCTTCGAGCAAGCCCGCTCCCACATTTGAAATGCATTCCAACTGTGGGAGCGGGCTTGCTCGCGAAGCTTTTAGAAGCTCATATCAACTTTGGTCCACAGGGTTCGCCCGGGCTCCTTGATGGCCTGCGGGTCGTTGGCCGGTAGCCGAACCCGGCGTTGCCGGCCAGGTTCAAGTGCTCGGCGTAGGCCTTGCCGAACAGGTTGTCGACGCCGGTGCTGACCTTGAAGTTTTTGTTGATGCGGTACGCCGCGTTCAGCGAGAACACGCCAAAGCCCGCGTTCTTGTCGAAGTCCTTGCCGACCACGTTGCCTTTGTTCTGGTCGATGCGGTTTTGCGCCGCGACCAGCCGCCACAAGGCGCCGGCACTCCAGTCGTCTTCGCTGTAGGTGAGGCCCAGGCGGGCGTCCAGCGGCGGGATTTGTGGCAGGGCCTTGCCGTCGCTGCTGTTCTTGCCCCAGGCGTAGGCGAGGGTGGCGTCGGTTTTCCAGTGGCGAGTCAGCTTGTACGCCGCACCCAATTCACCGCCCATGATGCGTGCGTCGACGTTGCGCGCCTGGGAGGTGGTGCCCATCATCCCGGGCTTGTAATCGAACAGGATGAAGTCCTGCACGCGACCGATGTAGCCCGAGGCCCAGGCTTCAAGGTCCTCTGCCTTGTACTGCGCGCCGAAGTCGAACTGGGTGGTCTTCTCGGGCTTAACGCCGTCGAAAGCATTCACTGAACCGACTGCGCCGGAGTTGGGGAAAACAGTTCCCAGTAATCCGGGAAACGTTCCGAGTGGCCCAAGCCCGCGTAGAGCGTGGTGGGGCTGTCGGCGAGGTCGTGTTCATAACGCACAAAGCCTGAGGGCAAGGTGTCGGCGCGGGTTTCATCGGCGGTCGGGTTTGCGCGGGCGCTCATCCCGGAACCGGTGGTCTGGCGAAAATCCTTGGCCGAGGCGCGGTCCAGGCGGGCGCCGGTGATCAGGCGCTCGCGGTCGGCGGCGTACCAGGTGAGTTCGCCGAACACGCCGTAGTTATGGAAGTTGGCGTCCTTGACCCGGGGCAGGTCCTTGTAGGTGTCGATGCCCATGCTGCTGCGCTGGCGGTGCTCGTTGGTTTGCGCGTCGAGCCCGCCGATCAGTTGCACGTCGGCCCAGCGCCAGGTGGCCTTGATCCGTGCGCCGAGGGTACGGCGGTCGACGTTGGAGGCCATGGGCCCGGCCATCATCCCGGTGCCGGACGGCGTGCGCAGGCTGTAGTTGTCCATCACGTGGTCGGCGTAGTTGTAGTAGACCTGGGCTTCGACCTTGTCCAGCACGTCACCGATGTTGGACTTTTCAAAGCGCAGCCCCAGGCTCTCGCGCAGGAACTGCGAGCCGTCCATGCCGCGTCCGGCATAGCGCGCTTCGCCATCGCCACGGCCGGCGGTGAGTTCCAGCAAGGTGTCGGCGTCGGGGTGAACCCGACGGCCACGTCGCCGTTCCACTTGTCGTAGCGCGAGGCCACGGTGTCGTTGTTGCCGTCCTTATAGTCGTCGGCATGGGCCTGGTTGCCGATCACGCGCACGTAGCCCAATGGCCCGCCGGCGGCGGCGTCGATGACTTTGTCGAAGCGCCCGTTGGAACCCGCCAGCACACTGGCATTCAGGCGTGTACCCAGCTCGCCGAACTGCTCCGGCTCACGCTCGAACAGGATGGTGCCAGCTGACGCACCGGGGCCCCAGAGTACGGTTTGCGGGCCTTTGATTACGGTGAGCTTGTCGTAGGTTTCCGGGGAAATGTACGAGGTGGGCGCATCCATGCGGCCGGGGCAGGCGCCGAGCATCATGCTGCCATTGGTGAGGATGTTCAGGCGCGAGCCGAACATGCCGCGCAGCACCGGGTCGCCATTGGTGCCGCCGTTGCGCACCAGGGCAAAGCCGGGGATGGTCTTGAGGTAGTCCCCGCCATCGCTGGCGGGCACCGGTTGGCGCGGGTCTTTGGGGTTGGTGATCACGGTCAGCGGTGAACTGGGGGCGATCGCAGTGATCACCGTGGGGCTCAGTTCATGCTCGTCGTGCTCGTCAGCGTGGGCCAAAGGGACCAACAGTGCGCCGCACAATACGGCTAAACGGGTGTCAGCAGAAAACCTGGACATGACAAATTCCATCAATCAATCGTAAACAACACGGCCAGCAGCCTGCGGCTGTCTGTCTAGAGTCGGCCGGGGTGAAGTAACGCTGTGAAGTGCTTACGCGATGATGGGCGGCGCGCGGCTGCGGGCGCCGGGGAAGATGCTCTGCCGGGCATGGCCCAGGCGTGTGGCGGGGGTGAGGGCGTTGGCCGGCGGTGGGCTGCTCAGGGTGAACGTTGAAATGCCGCCAGGCAGGGCAGGGCAACTGTAGAGCAGGTCGCAATAGCCGCACTTGGACCAGAGCGCGTGGTGTTCGTCAGGCGCTTTTGGGGTATGCGGTTCGCAGTGCTCCATCGGCATGTCCATCGACATACCGGCGTGATGGTCCATCGGCATCGCTTGGGAAATCAGCGGACCGATAAAGATCATCAGCATGGCGAACAGGCTGATCCAACTGCCGCGTCTTAAGCGGGCGGGTGGAGAGAACCTGGCGCGAGGGGCGCCCATCGAGTGTCAGTCTATTGGGGGTGTTTATGCTCGTGGCTGGCCATTGGCGGCACCTTTTGCACCGACACTTCGACCTCGACCTTGCCGGCTTTTTTCGAAGGTGAGGGTCAGCGGGAATTGCTTGCCATCGGCCAGCAGGCTGCGGTCTTTGAGGCCCAGCAGCATCACGTGATAAGCCATGGGCGCGAAGGTCAGGTCTCCCTTGGCCGGTACGGCGACGCTGGGCACTTGCTGCATCTTCATCAGGTCGCCCTGCATAACATGCTCATGCAACTCGGCCTTGTCGGCCACCGGCGTTTCGACGCTAAGTAGGCGGTCCGGCGTTTCGCCGGTGTTGTGAATCACGAAATACGCCGCGACGGTGGGCGCATTCGGCGGCAACTCCTGGGACCAGGGATCGCTGACCAGCAGGTCGCCGGCCTTGTAGTCATCGGCATTGGCAGCACTGAACACCGGCAGCAACAACGCGGCCAGAAGCAGGGAAGATTTGAGCATGGCAGTTCTCCAGAACGGTTCTAAACGCAGTTCACTTGCGAAGAAATCAGACCGTTGGAGAGGCGCGGGGGTTGAGGCTTGGCCATTGCTGGCGCGGTGTAGGGTTTTGTAGTGAGGGGGGCGACAAGTTCTGCAGGGCTTCGAACCGTGTGACATACAACTGCGGCACATGCCCCGGCAACGCCACCAACGGCGCAGAGCCGGAGCAACACCAGCAATGTTGCATGGCCGAATGGTCGTCCTGCTGCGGCGCCGGAATCTCCAGCTTGCCCAGGGCAATCGTCTTCAGGCTGGCGCCATTGGAGGAGCAGAAACTGCCCCACAGCAATTGCTGCACCGGGTCCTGGGACTGTTGCATCGCACTGGCCATCGGCATGGCAAAGGCGTTGAACAGCACTGCAAAGCAGGCGATCCAGACGATTGCAAAGCGTTGACGGGCCATGGCGGACAATCCGTAGGGTTAAACGATCAGACGGGTATTTAGCCTGATCGTAGGGAAGAAGTAAAAAGAGGGTGTGTGGTTTGGTGTCGCAGTGGCTGTGGTTGAGGATAGACGGGAACTCATAAGTTGCCGGTATCAAAGACAGCGCTGCTCTAAATGTGGGAGCGGGCTTGCTCGCGAAGGCTGCGTGTCAGTCACCAAATGTATAGCCTGATACTCCGCATTCGCGAGCAAGCCCGCTCCCACATTTTGGATTGTGTTCGCTTATTGCTTGGTGTTGATCCTGTGGGTTGCGCGGGCAATGTCGTCTTGGGCTCTTTTGATCAATGAGCCATCGCCAGGGTCTTCCTCTAAGCAGGCTTCGAGGTAGGCGTCTATATCTTCTTGTGTGCATAGATAGTCGGCAGTGTCGAAATCCGTGAACGTTGTCTTTCTATCAGGTAGGTATTGGGCTTTTTCCAGCCATTGGTTCAACCGTGCTGCGACTTCGGGTTCATCTGATTCCAGGGCCTCGGCTTCAAGGCTTAAGGCGTGCGCAAACTCGGGATTAGCGATTATGTGTTCGATAATCGTCTGTTCGACAGGGCGGGTCGAATGCAGGCTATGGGACTTTTCAGTCATGTGATGAACCTCATGTTTACGTCGGTGGACGAATGTTGAGGATCATCGCCAAGGGCATATGTGTCTCGGAAGTCAGCGGGCTCCGGTGCGTGTGTAGGCCGATTCCCATTGGTATCTGCGCCTAGGAAATTTGGAGGACCTTCTCAGAAATTTCCGACAAGTCTTTGAGGTTGTCCCTAGGAAGCTCGATCTCTAGTCTCCGTACACCGCTGCAAATGCAGCGGCCGGGCGTCGCGGCCCGAACTTCTCCAGACGCAGAAGCGTCATCGTCTCCCTTTCAGTTGGCGCTTTTTTATCGTCTACTGTCCGGCGCTATGGCGGCTGTGCGTGGGATACCTTCGGGTATGCCGGTGTTCTGGAGAATCGGTCCGCGAACCTGCGTACAGCTGCCACCCTCATCGCGTCGCGGCGATCAGTGGCAGCTCCTCTACTACTTCTCCGGAGCTTCACAATGATCAAACCTACCCCCAATCCCCCCATCCGGCTATTCACCGTAGCCGACGGCATCAGCACCGAAGACCTACTGGTCAACCTCAGCGAAACCCTCGCTTCGGCCAATGCGTTGAGCTGTGATCTCGCATTCAACCTGGAAGGCTCGAAACGAGAGGAGCTGATGGGCGTTGCGCAATTGATTGAGCTGGCGCTGCTATTGGCTGATCGTGTGCACGCTGGCGTAGAACCGGCGACAACCGCAGCCTGATAATGCATTGGCTTGCTCGCGAATACGGAGTGTCAGCCAATAGGTTTGGTGACTGACACTCCGTATTCGCGAGCAAGCCCGCTCCCACATTGGATTTGCAGTGTTTAGAGAGTGGTGATTGCCTTGAGTAACGCAGGCACGCTGGCGAACTCTTGATCCACCGCTGCCAACACCGGCCGCTTCAACACCAACACTGGCACACCAAGCTCCCGCGCCACTTCCAGCTTCGGTTCCGTCGCGGTGCTGCCGCTGTTCTTGCTGATCAACACATCAATGCCACGCCTTGCAAACAACGCACGTTCATCTTCAATCAAGAACGGTCCCCGCGCGCCAATCACTTCGCACCGCGCATTCCCCGGATACACATCCAGCGCGCGCAGCGTCCAGAATTGCTCTGGTGGGATTTCATCCAGGTGCTGCAACGGCTCACGCCCCAACGTGAACAGTGGACGCTTGAAGGGTTTGAGCGCTTCAATCAACGAGGTCCAATCGCTGACCTCGCGCCAATCATCTCCCGCCTGCGGTTGCCACGCCGGTCGGCGCAATGCCCAACACGGCACGCCGCTCAACTGCGCAGCTTCGGCCGCATTGCGACTGATCTGCGCGGCATACGGATGGGTCGCGTCGAGAATCAGGCCAATCCCTTCATCCCGAACAAACTGCGCCAGGCCCTCAGCCCCGCCATAACCACCCACCCGCACCTGGCAAGTCAGGTCAGTCGGCACTCGCCCAACGCCAGCCAGGCTGTAGATATGTTCCGGGCCCAAGGTGCGGGCGATGGCCAAGGCTTCGGTCACGCCGCCCAGCAGCAGGATGCGTTTCATAGCGGCTTGACCACTTCCAGCAAGGTAATCGGCAGCGCCTGGCGCCACGTATCAAAAGTCCCCCAGTGGCTGGGCCTGGGCCACGTGGATGCGCGTCAGTTCGCCGCCATAACGCACCCGCCAGTCCATCAAGGTCATTTCGCTTTGCAGGGTCACGGCGTTGGCGACCAACCGGCCGCCCGGCTTCAGGTGTTGCCAGCAGGTGTCGAGCACGCCGTCGCGGGTAACGCCGCCGCCGATGAAGATGGCGTCCGGTGCCTCCAGGCCATGCAACGCGTCCGGCGCCTTGCCACGAATCAGTTGCAACCCAGGCACGCCGAGCACATCACGGTTGTGTTCGATCAGGCCTTGGCGGCCTTCATCGGCTTCAATCGCCAACGCACGGCAACTCGGATGAGCACGCATCCACTCGATACCGATGGAGCCGCTGCCCGCGCCCACATCCCACAGCAATTCGCCGGGCATTGGCGCGAGGCGGGCCAGGGTCATGGCGCGCACATCGCGTTTGGTCAGTTGGCCGTCGTGTTTGAAGGCAGCGTCTGGCAGCCCGGCCAGGCGGGATAGGCGCACAGTCTGCGCATCCGCCACGCATTCGATGGCGACCAGATTAAGATCGGCCACCTTCACATCTCCCCACGCCTGCGCCAGCCCGTCGATACGCTGCTCGTACGCGCCGCCCAAATGTTCAAACACGCTCAGCCGGCTCGGCCCGAACCCGGATTCAGTCAGCAGGGAGGCAATCGATACGGGGCTGCTGCCGTCGTTGCTCAGGACCAACAACCGCACCCCACTGGCCAGATGCGCATTCAACGCCGCCAACGGCCGAGCCACCACAGACAGCGTCACGACCTCCTGCAACGGCCAACCCAACCGCGCTGCCGCCAACGACACCGACGACGGCGCAGGCAAGATCAGCAACTCATCCGCTGCCACCTTCCGCGCCAAACTGGCGCCCACGCCATAGAACATCGGATCGCCGCTGGCCAGCACGCACACAGGCTCCCCGCGCCGCGACAGCACCGGTTCCAGCGAGAACGGGCTCGGCCACAACTCGCGCTCGCCACGAATACACACCGGCAACAGGTCCAACTGGCGCTGAGCACCTATAATCCGCGTGGCGCGCAACAGGGCGTGCCGGGCATTCCTGCCCAGCCCCTTGAAGCCGTCTTCACCGATGCCTACAACCGTCAGCCAGGGCGACATATCAATTCCTTGAACGACATCCGACGGGCAGGCTTTTCATGCCGCCGGACAAAGCAGGCATAATACCGCGCCTTTACCCGTCAACCGGTAGCCCCGTGAACCAGACGCCCGCTGTAAATACCTTGCGCCCCTCGGCTTGTCCGGGGTTGCTGCGTATTGTCCAGGCGTTGGATGGCGGCATTTGCCGGATCAAATTGGCCGGTGGTTCGATCACCGCCGTGCAGGCCCATGCGGTCGCGGACGCGGCCCAGGCCTATGCGGGCGGCGTGATCGAGGCGACCAACCGGGCCAACCTGCAGATTCGCGGCATCGGCACCGAAGAAAATGCCCTGATTGCGATGCTGCTGGCAGCCGACCTCGGCCCCAACAACGCCGCCGGTGACGACGTACGCAACCTGATGCTCAGCCCCAGCGCCGGCATCGACCCGCAGATGCTGTTCGACACCCGCCCGCTGGCAGACCAGATCCTGGCCACCCTGCAAAACCATCCACGTTTCCACGAGCTGTCGGCCAAGTTCGCCGTGCAACTGGATGGCGGCGAGGCCCTGGCGATGCTCGAACATCACCATGACGTGTGGCTGTCGGCGTTCGTACGCAATGGTCAGACGCTCCTCGCGTTTGGCCTGGCGGGTTGCCCGGGGCTGGATGCACCGTTGGCGGCTGTACTACTGGAGCAGGGCCATGCCTTGGTGGTGGCTGTGCTGGAAGCGTTTCTAGACCTCGCCACCCCTGATCAGACCCGCATGCGTCAGCTGCCTGTGGATAACTTACTGAGCCGTTTAAATCTGCCGCTGCTGCCGGTCGACGGCTTCAAACGCCCGCCCAGCGACGCTTTGCTGCACCTCGGAACTTATCCACAGGTCCAGAAAAATCAGTTCTACGTCGCCGCCGTTGCTCCCTTGGGCCGCCTGGATTCGACGATGCTCAAGGGCGCCGCACGCCTCGCCAGCGAGTACGGCGACGGCACGCTGCGTTTTACACCTTGGCAGGGTGTGCTGCTGCCCAACGTCGAAAAACCTCACGCGGTGACCGAACGCCTCGCGCAGCTTGGTTTTCTTTGTTCAATCGACCAACCGCTGGCACGCATGACGGCTTGTACCGGTTCCAGCGGTTGTGGCAAGGCCCTGGCCGACACCAAGACCGACGCCGTGCAACTGGCCGCGTTGCAACCCGGTGAAGACGTGCATTTATCGGGCTGCCCACGTTCCTGCGCCGCCGCACACACCGCACCGGTCACGTTACTGGCGGTGAGCCCCGGCCACTACGACCTCTATTTTCGCGATGCAGCCTACCCAGGCTTTGGCCGGCTGCACGCGCGCACCCTTCTATTGAAGCGACGGGCGCCTTGCTGCGCGCTCGCCCACGGAGCAACACCGATGATTGATTACATCCGCGACGGTCAGGAGATCTATCGCAACTCCTTCGCCATTATTCGCGCGGAAGCCAAGTTGGACCGTATTCCGGCCGACTTGGAAAAACTCGCGGTGCGGGTGATTCATGCTTGCGGCATGGTCGACGCCATCGACGGCCTGCAGTTCTCCGAAGGTGCAGGCAAGGCCGGGCGTGATGCGCTGGCCGCTGGCGCGCCGATCCTGTGCGATGCGCGGATGGTCTCCGAAGGCGTGACCCGCGCACGCCTGCCGGCCAATAACGAAGTGATCTGCACCCTGCGCGACGACAGCGTGCCGGAGTTGGCACGTGAACTGGGTAACACCCGTTCCGCCGCCGCACTTGAACTGTGGCGTCCGCACCTGGAAGGCAGCGTGGTGGTGATCGGCAACGCGCCGACTGCACTCTTTACCTGCTGGAAATGCTCGACGCGGGCGCGCCGAAACCTGCGCTGATCCTCGGTTTCCCCGTCGGTTTTGTTGGCGCCGCCGAGTCCAAGGCGATGCTGGCCGCCGACAGCCGTGGCGTGCCGTTCGTGATCATGCAGGGCCGCCTGGGCGGCAGTGCGATGGCCGCTGCTGCGGTGAATGCCCTGGCCACGGAGGTCGAATAATGCAGGCTCGCGGACGTTTGATTGGCCTGGGCGTAGGCCCCGGCGACCCGGAACTGATCACCCTCAAGGCCCTGCGCCTGCTGCGTGAGTCGCCGGTAGTGGCGTACTTCGTGGCCAAGGGCAAGAAGGGCAACGCGTTCGGCATCATCGAAGACCACCTGGTACCACAACAGACCTTGATGCCGCTGGTGTACCCGGTGACCACCGAGGTGTTGCCGGCGCCGATGTCCTACGAGCAAGTGATCAGCGACTTCTACGACGCTGCCAGCGTCGATGTTGCAGCGCACCTCGATGCAGGCCGCGATGTGGCGGTGATCTGCGAAGGTGACCCGTTCTTCTACGGCTCCTACATGTACCTGCATGACCGTCTTGCCGAGCGCTATGAAGCCCAAGTGATTCCCGGTGTGTGCTCGATGCTCGGCGGTGCCTCGGTGCTGGGCGCGCCGTTGGTGTATCGCAACCAGAGCTTGTCGGTGCTCTCGGGCGTGTTGCCCCATGTTGATCTCAAGCGTCGCCTGGCGGATGCCGATGCGGCAGTGATCATGAAGCTGGGTCGCAACTTCCCGAAGGTGCGCCAGGTACTTGAAGAACTTGGCCTGGCCGAACGCGCGCTGTATGTGGAGCGCGCGACCATGGCCAACCAGAAAATCGTGCCGCTGGATCAGGTCGATCCTTCGTCGTCGCCGTACTTCTCGCTGATCATCGTGCCAGGTGAACGGTGGCAAGGTTGATGAGCCCGGCGATTGTCATCCTCGGCCAGGGCAGCCTGGCCACTGCGCGCAGGATCCAGCAGGTTTACCCTGGTGCGTTGATCCATGGCCTGGCGGGCCGTGTGGAAGGCGCGGACCTGGCCTACAACGAATTCGGTGCGACCCTGCGTCAGCTGTATCAACACGGCACGCCGCTGATTGCCCTGTGCGCGGCTGGCATCGTCATTCGCACGCTGGCGCCGCTGCTGTTGGAGAAAGGCGAAGAACCCGCTGTGTTGGCCGTTGCCGAAGACGGCAGTGCCGTGGTGCCTCTGCTCGGCGGCCTGGGCGGTGTGAACGTCATGGCGCGGGAAATCGCTGCGGCCTTGGACGTGGCGGCTGCCATCACTACCAGTGGTGAGCTGCGTTTTGGCACTTGCCTGCTCAACCCGCCGAATGGTTATGAATTGGCGGATCTGGAACTGGGCAAGCGCTTCGTCTCCGACCTGCTGGCTGGCGAAAGCGTGCGCATTGAAGGGGCCGCGCCGTGGCTGGACCAGGCCAATCTGCCGCAGGATCAGCAGGCGCGCCTGGCGATTCACGTGGGCAGTGCCGAACGCGCGCCTGCGGCCAATGAATTGCTGATCTACCCAAAAAACGTCAGCGTGACCTGCAAGCCAGGTGCGCAATTGGCTGAGCGTGTACGCACGGCGTTGCATGAGGCGGGTATCGCCGTGCAATCGCTGGCGTGCCTGCTGGCCAGTGATGCGCAAATGGCCGAAGCGTCGTTGCATGAAGCCGCGTTGGCACTGGGTGTGCCGCTGCGTTTCACCGAGGTCAATCAGGAAGCCGATATCGTCATCGATGTGGCCGAGCAGCCGTTGGACCTGTCACAAGTCGGGCGTGTACGTGGCCGTCTCGCCGTGATCGGCCTGGGACCCGGCGCTGCCGAGCTGATGGTGCCGGCGGTGAAGGCCGAGCTGGCGCGCTGCACTGACGTGCTGGGTTACGAAACCTATGTGCGCATGGCCGGGCCGTTTCGCGATGATCAAGTGCAACACTGCACGGATAACCGCGAAGAAATGCAGCGGGCACGCCACGCGTTTGAGTTGGCGGCCCAAGGCCGTTCGGTGGTGGTGGTGTCGTCCGGCGACCCGGGTGTGTTCGCCATGGCTGCAGCGGTGATCGAAGCGCTGCATGAGTCCGGCGACCCGGCCTGGCATCAGGTTGACCTGGAGATCCTGCCAGGTGTCTCGGCATCGCTGGCAACCGCCGCCCAGGCGGGGGCACCGTTGGGGCATGACTTCTGCGTGATGTCGCTGTCGGACAACCTCAAACCGTGGTCGATCATCGAAAAACGCCTGGACCTCGCGTCCCAGGCGGACCTGGCGTTGGCGTTCTATAACCCGATCTCCCGTTCGCGGCCCTGGCAGTTGGGCCGCGCGCTGAAATTGTCGCGTTGCACCGCACGCCGGAAACGCCGGTAGTGCTGGGCCGTGATGTCGGTCGCCCAGGCCAGACCTTGCGTGTCACCACCTTGGGGTTGCTTACCCCGGACCAAGTGGACATGCGCACCATGGTATTGATCGGCTCGTCCACGACCTGCGTGTTCCCGCGCGCCGGTGGTGGCGAGTGGGTGTACACACCGCGCTGGTATGGCGAAAAACCAGCCTCCTGAAAACCGCCTCGCAGCAGTCGGAAAGCTCCGAATAGCCCAGGGATTTACCTATGGTTATTCGGGGCTTTTTGTTTTACAAGGAAAACCGGAAGGCCCATGGATGTGCTGCGAGATTGCTGGGCGCCGGGTTCTGGCAAGGTCGGTCAAGACATGTTTGTCGCGTGGAAAGCCCGGCGGCCACTGGACTAGTGTGGAAGCAAGCCCCATGTGGGGTGCTTGTGGAGAACTGAAAATGGAGCGACATCACAAAAGGATCATCAGTGCGAAACGGCGCAAGTTGATTGCCGCCTACAAGCTGCCAGGATCGCCGGGATTGAATAGCGCAATGCCGGTGGACATGGCGGATGACTCTAATGCGGCGGTGGTCAACAACGGCGTGATCTCGTTCGTCGAGGGCATGTCGGCGTTGAACCGGGAATACATTCGCAAGAGTTATTTGTTGGCGAGCAGTTACGTCAGCGATGTGCTGAAGATTCATCGAGGGACCGAGGCGTGGTATGACGAATTTATCAAGGTCATGATCAGCTTGGGCTGGCTGCCAATACGCAGCAGTTTTGAGCGGGTCTCGCGCTCCGGCAAGGGCCTGACCGTGCAATTGGCGGTGCTGAACATGATTACGGCGATGCTCGCCTCGACATCACTGGCCGGGCACGTGCTTGCGGCGCTGCCCAAGCTGGCGGCGGACGCGTTGGAGGCCATGAAGCAGCAGCCTGCGTCGTTCGAGTTGTTCAAGCGAAATAGCACGGTGCACCAAGGCGGTGATTTTGGCCTGGCCTCCTGTGCTGAAAGCGCGGGCGAAGTCACCATGGTGCTGGTGACATACAGTACCTACGGGGTGAGCAAGCAAGTTGGCCTGCCGTTTCTTGAGTGGGACAGCTCGTCCTCCGAGGCCTTCAGCGGGCAAACCTGCCTGGTGTTGAATACCTCGGTGGTCAACGAGAAAACTATCCAGCTGATGCGTGAGAGCGCCGGCGACAAGGTGCAGTTGGCAATCGCCAAGTACCGCATCTAAGGGACCAGGTAGCCGCGCACCCCGGTGAAGATGATTTGCGCGGCGAGGGCGCACACGAACAGGCCCATCAAGCGGCTGACAATCTGCAAGCCCTGGTCACCGAGAATGCGTTCGATACGGTTGGACAAGTACAACACTACGCCAACCGTAAAGCTGGCCAGGGCGATGCTGAGGATGGCAGTAAGCTTGTCATCCCAGTGTGGCTGGCTTACGCCCATTACCAATAGCGCACCGATGGTGCCGGGGCCAACGGTGAGGGGGATGGTCAGCGGCACGATGGTCACATCCTGCTGCACGTTGTCGGACTGCACCGCCGACTTGCCCTGGGCCATGCCCAGGGCGGAAATGAACAGCACGCTGCCGGCGCCGATGCGGAAGGCATCCACCGTGATGCCGAACACACTGAAAATCACCCGCCCAAACAGGTAGAGCAATACGCTCGATACCAGCGTTGCCAATGCCACCTTCCAGGCCAACCGCCGCCGCTCTTTGTTGGAGTAGCCACGGGTGAGGCTGATAAAGCAGGACAGCACGAAGAACGGGCTGTAGAGCACCAGCATTTTCAGGTAGACGCTGAATAACACGTGGAGCATGGGGACGGCTCGTTGGGGGATAAGTGTGGAGAGTCTATCAGGCGAAACCGATCAAATGTGGGAGCTGGCTTGCCTGCAATAGCGGCGTGACAGGCAACGGGTGTGTGGCTGACACACCGCTATCGCAGGCAAGCCAGCTCCCACAGGGGATTTATATTTCGGGTCAGGAGACGGGGCTGTGCTCTTGTTTCTGTTGGCGCTGCGCCACCCAAAACTCCACCAGCTCACGCAACTGCGACAACTCCACCGGCTTGGCCATATGCCCGTCCATCCCGGCCTGGCGCGCGCGTTCTTTATGTTCCGAGAGGATGTGCGCGGTCAGCGCCACGATCGGCGTGCGGATACGCTGGTGGCTGACTTCCCACGCCCGCAGTTGCTGGGTTGCCGAGAAGCCGTCGAGGATCGGCATTTCACAGTCCATCAACACCAGGTCGTAACGCTGGGCCTTCATCGCCTCCAACGCTTCTTCGCCGTTGCTGGCGGTGTCCGGGTTGAGGTTGAGCTTGCCGAGCATGCCGCGAATCACTTTGGTGGAGATGCTGTTGTCCTCGGCCACCAGGATGCGGAAGTCCGCGGGCACGGCAACGGCCGCCGGTGCGGTGAGGACCGGGCGTTGCGGGGCGCCGCCCTTGCTGCGCTGGGTCAACTCGTCGGCCAGGGTGGTCTTGAGCGTATACCCGGCCACCGGCTTGGCAAGGATGCGCTTGATCCCGCAGTTGCGCGCGATGATCTTGCTCGGCGCATTGCTGATGCCGGTTAGCATGATCAACAGGATGTCGTGGTTCAGGCTCGGGTCTTCCTTGATCTTCGCCGCCAGTTGCATGCCGGTCATGCCGGGCATGTTCTGGTCCAGCAGCACCACGTCGAAGTAGTCACGCAGGTGCGCCTTGGTGCGCAGCAGCGCCAAGGCTTCCTTGCCCGAAGGCACGGCACTGACATTCAGGCCCCAGGCGGTGCATTGCTGCACCAGCACTTTGCGGCAGGTGTCGTTGTCGTCCACCACCAACACGCGTGCATCCTTGAGCGGGCCGTCGAGGTCGGAGGTCGGGTGCTCCAGGCGTTCCGGGTCCAGCGGCAAGGTCAGCCATAACGTGCTGCCCTGATGGCTGCCGCTCTTGATGCCGAACTCGCCGTTCATCAACAGGATCAACTGCCGGGCGATGACCAGGCCCAGGTGACCGCTCAAGCGGGTGGCCGAGAGGAAGTTCTTGCTGTGCAGTTCGCTGTGCAGCAACGCGTCACGCTCGGCCGCTTCCATCGGCAGGCCGCTGTCTTGTACGGCGATGCGAAGGCGCGGCTTGTTGCTGCGGTCGTCCAGGGCAACCACGATCAGGACTTCGCCCTCATCGGTTTTTTTGCAGAGCGTTTTCCAGCAGGCTCAGCAGCGTCTGACGCAGGCGGGTCGGGTCGCCACTGATGACGCGCGGTACCTGCGGCTGGATAAAGCTGATCAGTTCGACGTTCTGCTGCTCGGCCTTGGCGCGGAAGATGCTCAGGCAGTCTTCGATCAGTGCATTGAGGTCGAACTGCACGTCATCCAGTTCGATCTGCCCGGACTCGAGCTTGGAGATATCGAGGATTTCGTTGATCAGCGTGAGTAATTCATTGCCGGCGCTGTGGATGGTCTGCACATAGTCGCGTTGTTTCACCGACAGCGGCGTGCCCAGCAGCAACTCGGTCATGCCCAGCACGCCGTTCATGGGGGTGCGGATTTCGTGGCTGATCTTGGCCAGGAACTCGGCCTTGGCCGCGATCTCGGCATTGCTGGCAGCCAGGTCGCGACTCAGGCTGAAACGCGCCTCGACAATCGCGCGCTGACGCTCGCCAAGGGCCAGGCTCATCAACAGGCCGCTGAGGCAGATAAAGCCCAGCAGGGTCATGATCAAGCCTTGTGGCGCCAACAGCGTGAGGCCGAGCAGGGCGGGCAGGATGATCAAGGTACCAATGTTGAACACCACCATCGCGGCCACGAACAAGCGCGCCGGGCGGTAGCCTTTCTGCCAGTGATAGGCCGAGACGAACAGCATGCTCAGGCCGGCCAATGCCACCAAGGCGTAGGTGATGATGTTCAGCGGCAAGGTGTTGACGAACAACAGCAGCAGGCCACACAACACGGTAATCAGGATATCGGCCATCAACAGCTTGTTCAGCGGGTGCGGGCCCAGGGGCATGAAGAAACGATAGGCAAACATCAGCCCGCACGGCGCGGTGAGCAGCAGGGCCAGGTAGGCGCCAGGGGTCTGGATCGCGTGCCAGTTCGGCAGCCACGGGCCCACCAGGTTGAGCAGCAGCGCTAGGCTGAGCATCAACAGCACCTCGCAGGCTGCCAGCCACAGGCTGCTGCGCGAGCGATGGTAGGCGAAGCGTGTGAGGTTATGCAGGATCAGCATCAGCAAGACGCCAAACAGCAGGCCGTAGATCAGCGTCTGGGTCTGGTCGGCGGCCGCCAGTACGGCCGGCTCCAGGGTGATATAGGGGCGCAACTCGTGCTCTGAAACCAGGCGCAGGTAGACCTCAAGGGGTCTCTGGCTCTGGGGCATCGGCAGCATGAAGTCGCTGCTGGGTAACGGGCGTTCAGCCTGGGGCTGGCGGGTACCGGTGGTTTGTTGCTCTACCAGCATTTCGCCGTCCAGAACGTACAGGCTCAGGTTGGACAGGTCTGGGGCGAACACGCGCAGCACTTGTTCGTGCTTGCCGGGTTGCAGCTTGAAACGTACCCACAACGCACCGTCCGGTTGCGCGGCGGTAATCCGGTCCAGTTCGATGGGGCTGAATTGATTTGTGTAGCGGGGGGAGCGGATGTCGCTCAGTTGCAGGTCGGCCTGCTCATCAAGCAATACTGCCCAGCCACTGCCTTGCGCGGCGGCCTGGGCCGGGAACAGGCAGAGCAGCGTCAGCAGACTGACAGTAAAACCTATGGCGATCCTGAGCCAGCGCACGGCGAAATCCCTTCGTAGGTTGATGCACGGGTTAACTATGCGCGGGGAGGCTTGTGTACGGCAAGGGCCCAAGGCCCTTGCCTAGCCGAACGGATAGCTACTGACGCCTGCTACTTACTGGTTCTCGCCACGTTCACGGGCGATGGCGCGGTAGCCGATGTCCTTGCGGTAGAAACAGCCGTTCCAGTCGATTTTCGCGGCCAGCTTGTAGGCCTGTTGTTGCGCGGCGTCGACGCTGGCACCCATCGCGGTGGCACACAGCACACGACCACCTGCGGTCACAACCTTGCCATCCTTGAGCGCGGTGCCTGCATGGAACACCTTGCCTTCCAGCGTAGCAGCCGCATCCAGGCCTTCAATCACATCGCCCTTGGCGTAATCGGCAGGGTAACCACCGGCTGCCAGCACCACGCCGACGCTTGGACGCGGGTCCCATTGAGCTTCAACCTTGTCCAGGGCCTGGGCCAGCGCGGCTTCCACCAGCAGTACCAGGCTCGACTGCAGACGCAGCATCACCGGTTGGGTTTCCGGGTCGCCGAAGCGGCAGTTGAACTCGATGACTTTCGGGTTACCCGCTTTGTCGATCATCAGGCCGGCGTACAGGAAACCGGTGTACACATTGCCTTCGTCGGCCATGCCACGCACGGTCGGCCAGATCACCAGGTCCATCACGCGCTTGTGCACGTCGCTGGTGACGACTGGGGCAGGGGAGTAGGCACCCATGCCGCCCGTGTTCGGGCCAGTGTCAGCGTCGCCGACGCGTTTGTGGTCTTGGCTGGTGGCCATCGGCAGCACGTTCTTGCCGTCGACCATCACGATAAAGCTGGCTTCTTCGCCGTCGAGGAATTCCTCGATCACGACGCGCGAACCTGCATCACCAAAAGCGTTGCCAGCGAGCATGTCGCGCACCGCGTCTTCGGCTTCCTGCAAGGTCATCGCCACGATCACGCCTTTACCGGCGGCCAGGCCATCGGCCTTGATCACGATCGGCGCACCTTTTTCACGCAGGTAAGCCAGGGCTGGCTCGATCTCGGTGAAGTTCTGATAGTCGGCGGTCGGGATCTTGTGGCGCGCCAGGAAGTCCTTGGTGAACGCCTTGGAACCTTCCAGCTGGGCAGCGCCTGCGGTTGGGCCGAAGCAGTCCAGACCACGGCTGCGGAACAGGTCCACGACGCCGGCAACCAGTGGGACTTCTGGGCCGACGATGGTCAGGGATACATTCTTTTCAGCAAAATCTGCCAGTTGCTCGAGGGCCAACACGTCGATAGCGACGTTCTCGCACTTGGCTTCAATGGCGGTACCGGCGTTGCCGGGTGCTACGAATACTTTTTGGACGCGCGGGTCCTGGGCAACTTTCCAGGCCAGGGCGTGTTCACGGCCACCGCTGCCAATGATCAAAACATTCATTTCAAAAACCTCAAATTCTGTTGGCGCTGCTGGAGCGCTTTTAAATGTGGGAGGTTCTTTGTAATGAGGGGGCTTGTCCCCCGCCAGGTTCACTGGAGATCCAGTGGGGCTGCTGCGCAGCCCAGCGCGGGGCAAGCCCGCTCACTACAAAAAGCCCCTCCCACATTTGGATCAGTGGCGGAAGTGGCGCATGCCGGTGAAGACCATGGCGATGCCGGCTTCATCAGCAGCAGCGATGACTTCAGCGTCGCGCATCGAACCACCCGGTTGGATTACGGCGGTAACGCCGGCTTTGGCGGCATTATCCAAACCATCACGGAACGGGAAGAACGCATCGGAAGCCATCACCGAACCCACTACCTGCAAACCAGCGTGCTCAGCCTTGATCGCGGCGATACGTGCCGAGTTCACGCGGCTCATCTGGCCGGCGCCGACACCGATGGTCTGGCGGTTCTTGGCGTAGACGATAGCGTTGGATTTGACGTACTTGGCCACTTTCCAGGCAAAGATCAGGTCGTTGATCTCTTGCTCGGTCGGGGCGCGCTTGGTCACCACTTTCAGGTCTTCGCTGCCGATCATGCCGATGTCGCGGCTCTGTACCAGCAAGCCGCCATTGACGCGCTTGTAGTCCCAGGCTGCAGCGCGGTCAGCCGACCACTCGCCGCAGGCCAGCAGGCGCACGTTGGCTTTGGCCGCCACGATGGCGCGAGCCTCTTCGCTTACGGATGGCGCGATGATCACTTCAACGAACTGACGCTCGACGATCGCCTTGGCGGTCTCGGCATCCAGTTCACGGTTGAAGGCGATGATGCCGCCGAAGGCCGATTCAGTGTCAGTTGCGTAGGCCAGTTCGTACGCCTGGCGGATACCGCCTTCAGCGTCCGGGCTCACGGCCACGCCGCATGGGTTGGCGTGCTTGACGATCACGCAGGCCGGCTTGACGAAGCTCTTCACACATTCCAGCGCGGCGTCGGTGTCGGCCACGTTGTTGTAGGACAGTTCCTTGCCTTGCAGTTGGGTCGCGGTGGCGACGCCCACTTCGGCGGGCTTGGCTTCTACGTAGAACGCCGCGCTCTGGTGCGGGTTCTCGCCGTAGCGCATTTCCTGGGCCTTGATGAACTGGCTGTTGAAGGTGCGCGGGAACTGGCTGCGGCCTTCGGTGCTCAGGGTTTCAGCCGTTTGGTTAACGGTGCCCATGTAGTTGGCGATCATGCCGTCGTAGGCGGCGGTGTGTTCGAACGCCTTGAGCATCAGGTCGAAACGCTGGGCGTAGGTCAGGCCGCCGGCTTTCAGGCCTTCCAGCACATTGGCGTAATCGCTGGCGTTAACCACGATGGCCACGTCTTTGTGGTTCTTGGCTGCCGAGCGAACCATGGTCGGGCCACCGATATCGATGTTTTCGATGGCGGTCGGCAGGTCGCAGCCTGGCTTGTTGATGGTGGCTTCGAACGGGTAGAGGTTAACGGCTACCAGGTCGATTGGCTTGATGCCGTGCTCGGCCATGATCGCGTCGTCGGTACCGCGACGGCCAAGGATGCCGCCGTGGATTTTTCGGGTGCAGGGTCTTGACCCGACCGTCCATCATTTCTGCGAAACCGGTGTAGTCCGCCACTTCTACTGCGGCCACGCCGTTGTCCTGCAGCAGTTTGAAGGTCCCGCCTGTGGAGAGGATTTCCACGCCCAGGGCTTCCAGCTCCCGGGCAAATTCGAGGATGCCGGTCTTGTCGGAGACGCTGATCAAAGCGCGGCGGATCGGCAGGCGGGTAGTCTGGTCGGTCATTTCAATTTCCATCAAAAGCAAAGGAGTCAGCAAAAAAGGCGACCGTTTTTTACGCGGGCGCCTTTCTGGTTTGATTGAATGCTTACAACAAATCGTACTGCTTGAGCTTTTTGCGCAAGGTGCCACGGTTGAGGCCCAGCAGCTCACTGGCTTTGGTCTGGTTGCCCTTGACGTAGTTCATCACGCTTTTCGAGCAAGGGCGCCTCGACTTCGGAGAGCACCAGGTTGTACACGTCCGTGACGGAAGCGCCCTCTAGGTGGGCGAAATAATTGTGCAGCGCCTTCTCGACACTCCCGCGAAGGGTCTGGCCTTCTTCGCTCGGCGTGTTGAGGTGCTGTTTCAAATTGACGTTGTCGCTCACGGGTGTTGTTCCACTCACTAAAGTCTCGGTCATCATCGTCATGCGGCCACCCCCTCTCCGTCCCCTGTCCCCAGGCTCTTGTAACGCTCGCTGAAGAACTCACGAACGTTGGCGCACTGTGCTTCCGTATCATCCAAACGATTGAAGTGGGCGCGAAACTCCCTGGCGCCCGGCAGGGTTGCGAGATACCAGCCGACATGCTTGCGAGCAATGCGTACTCCCATCACGTCTCCGTAGAAAGCGTGCAGGGCGGCCAGATGCTCTAGCAGAATACGTTCCACCTCGATCAGCTCCGGTGCCGGCATGACTTCACCGGTACGCAGAAAATGCTCGATCTCACGGAAAATCCACGGCCGCCCCTGGGCGGCCCGGCCAATCAACAAGCCATCGGCACCGGTGGCGTGCAGTACGCGTCGGGCTTTCTCGGCTGAATCGATGTCGCCATTGGCAAACACCGGCATCGACACTGCCTGCTTGATCGCAGCAATAGTGTCGTACTCGGCTTCACCGGTATAAAGGTCGGCGCGGGTGCGGCCATGCACTGCCAGCGCTGTAATTCCTGCCTGTTCAGCGATCTTCGCCACCGTCAGGCCGTTCTTGTTGTCCCGGTCCCAACCGGTACGGATCTTCAGGGTGACCGGCACATCGACTGCGGCGACAACGGCCTGCAGGATCTCGGCAACCAACTGCTCATCTTTCAGCAGGGCGGAACCGGCGGCCTTGTTGCAGACCTTCTTGGCCGGGCAGCCCATGTTGATGTCGATGATCTGCGCCCCCAACTCCACGTTGGCCCGGGCCGCATCCGCCAGCATCTGTGCATCACCCCCGGCGATCTGTACCGAGCGGGGCTCGGGATCACCTTCGTGGATCATGCGCATCCGCGATTTGCGGGTGTTCCACAAGCTCATGTCGCTGGTGACCATTTCCGAGACTACTAGACCCGCGCCCAAACGCTTGCACAGCTGACGAAAGGGCTGGTCGGTGACGCCCGCCATCGGGGCGAGAATCAAGCCGTTTTGCAATGTGTATGGGCCGATGCGTACCGCCGACATAGGACTTCCCTGTTGTGGGGCCGGATCATTAGAGTTCGAAAAAGGGTTGGCATGATACCCGCTCTCGATGACTGGATAAAGGCTGAATTGGATAAAATCTGAACAGTTATTTCTTTATCGCCGCCGGTTTGGTTGCGCGGGGCTCAGTCAAGAATCCGCCGTCAAACCTTGATGCATCAGCTGATTCACTCGGGCGAGTGAAAGCTCAGGCTGTAATTCACGGCTTTATTGCCCGGATCGAGGATATCCAGCGAGATATGGATCGGCGTTTGCGATGGCATTTCGCTCACGCCGGCCAGTTCACCGCTGAGGTATTCGGCAGGTTTGAAGCGACGACTGGCGATCAGGTTGCCGTTCAGATCGGCAAAGCGTAGCTCCAGCAGCGGAAATGGCTGGGAGAATGTCGCGCGGTTATAGATGATCGCATCCACTACCAGCGCCCCGGCGAAATCCGGGTGGCTGCGCACCACCAGATTGCTGCTCTTGATGTGCGCGATATCCACCCGTGATGGCACGGTGCAGCCTAGTGTCGGGCACAGTTGCTGGAACCACGGGCGATAGGCGTCCTGGCGGGCCAGGTCATCGAATTGATAGGCGATGTATTGGCCAGCGAGACCCGCGGCAGCGACCAGCACCAGCAGGATCCAGATCAGGCGACGGCCCCAGCTCGGCGGGCGTTTTTGCGCGTAGAGGTGCAGCGGGTCGTCTTCCAGGTCCTGGAGTACATCGTCGTGAATGTTGGCCTCGACGCGGGCGCGCTTGCGGCGGGGCTGGGTGCGCTCTTGTGGCTCGGCTTCTTGCGTCGCCTGGGTCAGCGGCGTGAAAGGCGGGTCGATCTCTTCATCTTCCAGCGTTGAGCGCAGTGGCGGTTCGTCATCGATGTCGTCGATGTGGAATGACATCGAGGGTTCGGTGCGCTGCTTGGTCGCAGGGGCTTTCGTCGACTCGTGTTCATCCGCGACGATGTGGTCGCGCTCTTCAGGCGGTTCGCTGAAGAGGCTGGCGGCCCACTTTTCCTCTTCGGCCTTGACCGTGTCGCGGCTCGCGCTGAATGACTCTTCCTTTTGCCGACGGTCGGCGCCGGGTTGGCGGCGTTCCGCGCCTGCCGGTAGCGTGTGCTGAATCTCACGGCGTTCCAGCTTGGCCAGTTCTTCGTCCAGGTCCAGGTTGTCCAGGTCCAGCTCTTGCGCAGTCCACTGCTTCTGGCTGATTGCCCGTGGCGGCTCAGGCTCAATCGCCGGCGGCAGCTCAGGCTCCGGCGCTGTTGCTTCGCCAGCACGTTGCTCCATCAACTGGCGAACGGCATTGAAGACTTGCAGGCACGAGCCGCAGCGCACCACGCCACGTGCCACGTTCAATTGACCGTGGCTGACGCGGAAGCGGGTTTGGCAATGCGGGCACTGGGTGACGAAACTGTCGGTCATGCGGCCATCCGATTCAGGCAAGCGCTCATTCTAGCGCCGACGACCGCTGATGCGTACCCAACCATCGCGGTTGGCGATCGGGTCCAGCTCGAAATCCTTGGCGTAGGCAGCGGCCACGTCTTCACCTTGCTCGGCGAGGATGCCCGACAGCGCCAGGCGGCCGCCCGGCTTGACCAGGCTCGATAGTTGCGGTGCCAGGGACACTAGCGGCCCGGCGAGGATGTTCGCCACCAGCACGTCGGCCTGCACCTGGGGCAGTTGCTCCGGCAGGTAGAGTGGGAATTTGGCTTCAGGAATGTTGTTGCGTCCGGCGTTATCGCGGGAAGCTTCCAGAGCTTGCACGTCGATATCGGTACCGACCGCTTCTTTGGCGCCTAGCAGCAGGGCAGCAATTGCGAGGATCCCCGAGCCGCAACCGAAGTCCAGCACGTGGCTGTCGGTCAGGTCCTGGCCGTCCAGCCATTCCAGGCACAGGGCGGTGGTGGGGTGGGTGCCGGTGCCGAACGCCAGGCCTGGGTCCAGTAACAGGTTGACCGCGTCAGGCTCGGGCGCTGCGTGCCAGCTCGGCACGATCCACAGGCGCTGGCCGAAACGCATTGGCTGGAAGTTGTCCATCCAGCTGCGTTCCCAGTCCTGGTCTTCGATGACTTCGCTGTGATGCTCTGGCAGCGGGCCGCCGGTGAGCAGTTCCATGTGGGCCAGGACGCTGGCGGCATCGGTGCCGTCTTCGAACAGGGCCAACAAATGGGTATGGGACCACAGCGGGGTGGTGTTGAGTTCGGGTTCGAAGATCGGCTGGTCTTCGGCGTCCATGAAGGTCACCGACACAGCGCCCACTTCGAGGAAAGCGTCTTCGTAGGTTTCGGCTTGTTCTGGGCTGATGGCGAGACGGACTTGCAGCCAAGGCATGGCGGGCACCTTTGAAAAATTGAATGTGCGACGGGTAGGTCGCGAAAGGGCGCAAGTTTACGCGAGCGGCGGGAGGGGTGTACACATAACAAATGTGGGAGCGGGCTTGCTCGCGAATGCGCTGTGTCAGTGAATAATATCTTAGCTGATGCACCGCATTCGCGAGCAAGCCCGCTCCCACAGAAAACATCCATCCAACAAAGTCAGTGCCGCACAAACAACAAAACCGCCCGAAGGCGGCTTTGTTGGGTGGAGCACTTACTGGTTGGCCAGCTTGTGTTCCAGGTAGTGAATGTTCACACCACCTTCGCAGAAGCCTTCATCACGGACCAGGTCCCGGTGCAGCGGGATGTTGGTCTTGATGCCGTCGACCACGATTTCGTCCAGGGCGTTACGCATGCGGGCCATGGCCTCGTCACGGGTAGCGCCCCAGGTGATCAGCTTGCCGATCAGCGAGTCGTAGTTGGACGGAACCTTGTAGCCGCTGTACAGGTGCGAATCGACGCGAACGCCGTTGCCGCCCGGAGCATGGAAATGCTTGACCAGGCCTGGACTTGGGATAAAGGTTTTCGGGTCTTCGGCGTTGATGCGGCACTCCAGAGAGTGGCCGTGCATCTTCACGTCGTCCTGGGTGAAGGACAGCGGGTTGCCAGCGGCGATGCTCAGCATCTCCTTGACGATGTCGATACCGGTGACCATCTCCGAAACCGGGTGCTCTACTTGCACACGAGTGTTCATCTCGATGAAGTAGAAACGACCGTTCTCGTAGAGGAACTCAAAGGTACCGGCGCCACGGTAGTTGATGTCGATGCACGCCTTGACGCAGCGAGCCAGTACTTCGGCGCGTGCTTTTTCGTCCAGGCCCGGTGCCGGTGCTTCTTCCAGTACCTTCTGGTGACGACGTTGCAGCGAGCAATCGCGGTCGCCCAGGTGGATGGCGTGGCCTTGGCCGTCGGACAGTACCTGCACTTCCACGTGACGTGGGTTGGTCAGGTACTTTTCCAGGTAGACCATCGGGTTGCCAAACCAGGCACCCGCTTCGGAGCGCGTCTGCTTGGCCGCTTCGATCAGGTCTTCTTCCTTGTGCACAACGCGCATGCCGCGACCACCGCCGCCACCGGCGGCCTTGATGATCACCGGGTAACCGACTTCACGACCAATGCGCAGAGCGGTTTCCTCGTCTTCCGGCAGCGGGCCGTCGGAACCAGGAACGGTTGGCACGCCGGCCGCGATCATCGCGTCCTTGGCCGATACCTTGTCGCCCATCAGGCGAATGGTCTCGGCTTTCGGGCCGATGAAGGCAAAACCGGATTTTTCCACCTGTTCGGCGAAATCGGCGTTTTCCGCGAGGAAGCCGTAGCCCGGGTGGATGCCATCAGCGCCGGTCACTTCTGCGGCCGCGATGATGTTCGAGACTTTCAGGTACGAGTTCGTCGCCAGTGGCGGGCCGATGCAGATGCTTTCGTCCGCCAGTTTCACGTGCATCAATTCGGTATCGGCCGTCGAGTAAACAGCGACGGTCTTGATGCCCTCTTCCTTACAGGCGCGCAGGATACGCAGCGCGATCTCGCCGCGGTTGGCGATCAGGACTTTTGCAGTTTCTTCGCAGGTTTCAACATCGAAGGCGCTCCGCGGTTCAAACGATGGTGAACAGCGGCTGGTCGTACTCAACCGGCTGACCGTTTTCTACCAGGATGGATTCGATGACGCCGGCTTTTTCAGCAGTGATGTGGTTCATCATCTTCATCGCTTCAACGATGCAGATGGTGTCGCCCACTTTCACGGTCTGGCCAACTTCTACGAAGGCTGGCGAGGTCGGTGCCGGGGTGCGGTAGAAGGTACCGACCATTGGCGACTTGACCACGAAACCGTTCAGCACTGGAGCAGCTGGTGCGGCTGGAGCAGCGGCGGCGGCAGGTGCAGTGGCCGGGGCAGCAGCAGGCGCCGGAGCTTGCATTTGCGGCGCGTAGAACTGCTGGGCCGGGGTCTTGCTGTGGCGGCTGATCCGTACGGACTCTTCGCCTTCCTTGATTTCCAGCTCGTCGATACCGGATTCTTCCAGCAGTTCGATCAGTTTCTTAACTTTACGGATATCCATGAATCATCAACTCCCAAGGGTCGGTCAGGGGCGCTTGGCCGGTTGTTCAAGTTGTTCCAGGGCGGCCTCCAGGGCCAGTCGGTAACCGCTGGCGCCAAGGCCGCAGATCACACCTACCGCTACATCGGAGAAGTAGGAGTGATGGCGGAAAGCTTCGCGTTTGTGCACGTTCGACAAATGCACTTCGATGAATGGGATGCTCACCGCCAGCAGCGCGTCACGTAATGCAACGCTTGTATGCGTAAAAGCGGCGGGATTGATCAGAATAAAGTCCACACCTTCGCCGCGCGCGGCATGGATGCGATCAATCAATTCGTACTCGGCATTGCTTTGCAGGTAGAGCAGATGGTGGCCGGCTTCACGGGCCCTGCGTTCCAGATCGAGGTTGATCTGTTCCAGGGTGACTGCCCCGTAGACGCCCGGTTCACGGGTGCCGAGCAGGTTCAGGTTGGGTCCGTGTAGAACCAGAAAGGTCGCCATCGGCTGTTCCTTGTTATTGATGTGGGTACGGCAGAACCCGGCGACTATGCCGCAAAGCCTTTGTGACTGTCCAGTTCTATGCAGTAGGCAGCACGATTAGCGAGGATAGCGCAAAATTTGTGACTGCAAGGCTGGATTCGGTCAGTGTGGGAGCTGGCTTGCCTGCGATTGCGGTGGGTCAGACGCGGAAGGCCTGCACCGCCGTATTGAGCTGCCCGCCCAGCACCAACAGATGCTCGCCTTGGTTTCGCCCCTGGCCAATACGCAGTAGGTTGTCTTCACCCAACTGATGAATCCGCTCGCTGTTGTCGCGAATCTCACTGACGGCGCCACTTTGCTGTGCGGTCACATCGGCAATCCGCACTGCTGTGTCGGAGATGGTCTGGATCGCACCGACGATCTCATCCAGCGCACCGTCCGCCGCCTGGGCCTGCTGGGCGGTGGCTTCGGCGTGTTCGACTTGCGCCCGCATGCCTTGCACCGATTGGTGCGCGGCGCTTTGCAGGCCGGCGATCAGCGTCTGAATTTCCGCTGTGGCACCGGCAGTGCGCTGCGCCAGCGAGCGTACTTCGTCGGCAACCACCGCAAACCCTCGTCCTGCCTCGCCTGCGCGGGCGGCTTCAATCGCTGCGTTGAGGGCCAGCAGGTTGGTTTGGTCGGCAATCGAACGAATCACCGTGAGCACGCCGCCGATGGTGGCGGATTCCTCGGCGAGCTTTTCGATCATCTGCGCATTTTGCTGAACTTCACCCACCAGTGCGTGCAGTCCGGTCAGGCTCAGGCCTATCACGCGTTGGCCTTGTTCAACCGCCTCACCCGCGCTGCGGCTGGCATCGGCGGCTTGGCTGGCGTCGCCCGCCACTTGTTGGATGGTCGCCTCCAGTTCGCCGAGTGAATCGCGGATCTGCGCAGTGTCCCCAGCCTGGCGCTCGGCGCCGTCGTGCAGGCCGCTGCTCAGTTCGGCGAGGGCGCGGCTGCTGCCGGCGACTTCTTCGGCATTGCCGCGAATGGTGCCCACCAGATCCACCAGGTAGGCGCGCAGGCGATTCAGGGAGGCTTCGATATCGTGCAGTTCACGGTTGGTCTTGCCCAAGGCAATCGGCTGGCTGAAGTCGCCTTCGGCCCAGGTCGACAGGGCGGGTGCCAGGTTGGTCAGCACGCGGGCCAGGCGGCGTTGCAAGGTGTCGATGAGCAGCGCTATCAGCAGGATCAGGCCGATCATCACCCCTTGCATCACCCGCACTTCGCCCTGGATCTTGCCGTGCTGGGCGCGCACCACCGGCTCCAGGCCGGCGATGGCGTGTTGCACGGCGTTGATTTTCAGGTGGGTGGCGTTGGCCAGGTCGGCGCGTTGCTGGATCTGCTCGCGGGTGCGCTTGAGTTCGGCGGGGTAGCGGGTCAGCAGGCTGTTGAGTTCGCGCTTGAGGTCGACGCCGGTGTCCTGGGTTTCAGCTTTTTCGCTGTTTTCCAGGCCCATCAGGGCGGAGAAATCATCGGCGCTGGATTCGGCGCTGGCCTTCACGCCGAGCAGCGGCAGGTGTTCCAGCAGGTCGGCCTGGCTGCGGATATTGCTGACTTCGCGTTCCACATCGTCGGCCAGTTCCGCGCGGCCGCTGCTCACCAATTTGTCGCGGGCCAGGGACAGCTTGCCCAAGTGTTGAGAGGCGGCCAGCAATGGCGGCAGATAACGTGCCGCATCAGCGGAATTCACGCCTAGGGCGTACTGACTCAGTTGCTCCAGGTTCGCGCCCAACTCACGCTCGGCCTGCAACAGCAGCGCTTGCGGGTCGCCGGCCAGCTTGCCGGCGGCCAGCAGGTCGGTCTTGCTGAAGGTGTCCAGGTCCACCAGGCTCGGGCGCAGGTTTTGCGCCAGCTCGGCGGGCAGATCGTCCAGGTGTTGCAGCAGGCTTTCCAGGCTCTGGCTGGCACTGCTCAAACGCAGGGCGTCGCCGCTGGCCAGGTAGTCGTCGATGTTACGCGCGGCTTGGTTCTGGAAGGACTGGGACAGGCCCAGGTAACGCTCCATCAGCAGATACGGCCGTTCCAGCGCCTGTTGCGACCACCAGAGTGTCGCCCCAAGTGCCAGGCACACGGCCACCAGAAGAAGGGTGTTGAGATTGGTCAGCAGCTTCAGGCGCATGCGTGGTTTCAACCGACAGCAAAAGATAAGTGCCTGAAGTTATTGCGTTTCCGTTACAGGGTTATGACGGAATCAGTGGATTCCGGTGAAAAGGTGGCACTTTGCTTTGACGTGCGCGCGGCTTGTACGCGGTTGCGTCCGGCATCCTTGGCGCGGTACAGCGCCTCGTCGGCTTGGGCGGCCATCATCAGGCTGTCGGAACCGTCGCACAGCTCTACCAGCCCAGCGCTGAAGGTGCACCACAAATCCTGAGGCTGCGCGGGTAGTGAATCTCGGCAAAGCGCCCGCGAATTTCATCCAGCACTTTGCAGGCTGCGTCCAGGTCCGTGTCGGGCATCACGATGGCGAACTCTTCACCGCCGTAGCGCCCGATATAGTCGGTCTTGCGCAAGCGTTGCTTGAGGAACAGCGCGAGGCTCTTGATCACGCGATCGCCCATGGGGTGGCCATGGCTGTCATTGACCCGCTTGAAATGGTCGATGTCGAGCATGGCAAAGCTCAATGGCTTTTTCTCGCGGCGTGCGCGGAAGCTGCAGTCTTCGAGCAATTGCAGGATATGGGTGTGGTTGTACAGCCCGGTCAGGCTGTCGCGCACCATCCGCGCCTTGAGATGGCGTGCACGGGCGGCACGGTTGCGCACAGTGGTGATCAGGTGACGTGGCTTGATCGGCTTGGTGAGGAAGTCGTCGCCGCCTTCGCTCATGGCATCCAGTTGCTTGTCCAGGTCGTCTTCGGCCGACAGGTAGATGATCGGCACACTGACGTAGCGGTCGTTATGGCGAATCACCTTGGCCAGTTCGGTACCGGTACAGGCCGGCATATACATGTCGAGGATGATCAGGTCGGGCTGGAAATCCGCCAGCTCGGCCATGGCCTGGATCGGTTCGATCAAGGTGCGTGTGACGATGCCGGCGCTGTTGAGCAGCCGCTCGGTGTGCAGCGCCTGGGCGCGTGAGTCGTCGATGATCAGCACTTTGTAGGGGTCGTACTGGGCGACGCAGGTCAGTACTTCGATTTTTTCCAGCAGGCTGGAAGCTTCCAGCGTACCGGTCAGAAACTCTTGCCCCCCGGCGCGCACGGCGGCCAGGCGGGTCGGAGTATCGGTTTCATGCAGGCTGAAAAACAGCAGCGGTAGCCTTTGCTCCAGGCCTTCCTGGGCTTGCGCTGCAAGCTTGAGGCCCAGGCCAGCGCCGCAGAAGTCCACATCCATGACAATTGCTGACGGTAGCCGCTCGGCCATGGAAGCCTGAAACGCCTGCACACTGTCGAGGGATTGGGCGCTCATGCCAAAAAATTCGAGCTGCTTGGCCAGGCGTTCGGCGCGGTCGTGATCGGCCAGCATCACGTAGATCGGCTTGCGCATTGGCGGCAGGAAGGTTTGCTCAAGCTGGTCGCCCTGGCGCAGGCCGGTGCGGGACAGGCGTTGCATCAGGCGATTGAGCTCGGTGATCAGGTGGCTGCTGAGGCGCCCGCGGTTTTCGTCCACCGCCTTGAGCGATTCACCGATATTGCGTGCCAACTGGCCGTGTTCCGGTTGTTCGAAGCGCTCGGCAAAGCGCAGCAGGCGCAAGTTGGCTTCGCTGAGTTCGGCGAGGTCGGTGTTGGACCATTCACTGCGTTGCAGGCGCTGCCAGATCTCAAGAATTTGACGTGCCTGATGAATTACCCGCTGGGCAAAATGGTGCTTGAGGCGCTCACGGCTGGGGTCTTCTGGCTCGGTCATATCCTGACTACTAGTTAGGGTGCATGCTGAGGTCGAACTGATGGCTCTATGCTAGCACCTCTTTTCCAAAGGATGAGTGTCGTACGTCAATAAACTGCATGTCAGCCTAATTCAGTTAGTGACTGGCTGGTCGAACTGCGTAAAAAACCTGCATCCTTTATAGTCGAACGCCAATGCTGGCCCGTTTCGTTATAAAAGCCCCGCACCTGTGGGCACGATGGGGTAGGGTTGTGGTCGGAGTGTTTGAACGCACCCGGACAATTGATGTGCATGAACTCAAGTGATTGAAAGGATATCGCCATGCTGGACTGGAAAAACCGTGCAGGCAGTGCCAAAGGCCCCGCCCCTGAGCCCAAGTCGGCCAACCGTGGCTACTTTCGCAACCTGCTGATGAGCAAAGCCTTGCTCAGCGTGTTGGGTTTGTACCTGTTGGTCACCGGTGCCCTGGGTTGGTACTGGAGCGAAGAACCGGCGCTGTTTCCGGTCCAGCAAAATGCGCAGATTGCTGCCGAGAAAGACGGCAAGCAAATGGTGGTGGGCTTTACCACCGTCGAAACCCTCAAGACTGTCGTGGGCACCTTGCTGAACAAGCCGGGTGGCTACATTTCCAACGACCGTTTCCCGCCGGGCCTGTGGATGGACAACATGCCGAGCTGGGAGTATGGCGTGCTGGTGCAGGTGCGTGATTTGACCCGTGCCCTGCGTAAAGACTTCGCGCGTTCGCAGTCGCAGTCGGCCGAAGACGCCGACTTGGCCAAGGCCGAGCCGCGTTTCAACTTTGATAATAAAAGCTGGGTGTTGCCGTCTAGCGAATCGGAGTATCAGGAAGGCATCAATTCCCTGAGCCGCTATGAAGCGCGCCTGTCTGATCCGAACCAGAAAGGCGCGCTGTTCTATGCCCGCGCCGACAACCTGAACAACTGGCTGGGCGATGTGGCTACCCGCTTGGGCTCGCTGTCGCAACGCCTGTCGGCGAGCGTTGGCCGGGTGAAGTTGAACACCGCGCTGAAAACCGAGGCGCTTGCGCCGGGTGAAGTGCCGCAGGTTGATGAAGAAGTGGTGGAAACCCCATGGATGCAGATCGACAACGTGTTCTACGAAGCCCGTGGCCAGGCGTGGGCCTTGTCCCACCTGTTGCGCGCCATTGAAGTCGACTTCGCCGATGTACTGGCCAAGAAGAACGCCACCGTCAGCGTGCGCCAGATCATTCGTGAGCTGGAAGCCTCGCAGGAACCGGTATGGAGTCCTATGATTCTTAACGGCAGTGGCTTCGGCGTACTGGCGAACCATTCGCTGGTAATGGCCAACTATATTTCCCGGGCAAACGCTGCAGTGATCGACTTGCGTCAGCTCCTCAACCAGGGTTGATGATGGACGCTACTCAAAAAGAGGCTGCACACCGTGCGGCCTCTGATGCTGAACTGATCTGCTGGGTCGACGAACAGGACAACCTGCTCGGCGCCCTGGTCCGGTCGGACCTGCGCCAGCGCGGCTTGATCGGCCGCTGCACCTTTATCTTCCTGTTCAACTCGGCCGGCGAGCTGTGCGTGCATCGGCGCACCCTGAGCAAAGCCATGTACCCCGGTTTTTGGGACACGGCGGCGGGGGGCATGGTGGCGGCGGGGAGAGTTATGCCGATTCGGCCGCTCGAGAACTGGAAGAAGAACTGGGGGTAGGCGGGGTGGAGCTGGTCGAACATGACCACTTCTACTTTGAGGATGGCGACAGCCGGCTCTGGTGTACGTCCTACTCCGCCGTGTGGGACGGCGCCCTGCATTTACAGCCTGAAGAAGTCATGGAAGCACGCTTTTTGCCCATCGAAAGCGTCCTGCAAGAAGCGCAGCAAAAGCCTTACTGCCCCGACGCCCAAGAGGGCTTGCGCCGCTATCTGGCCTCGCGTCGCTAAAGTTGCATAAATTGGCGCCATTTGGCCCTTAGCAAGTCGGCTTTTTGCCGTTACACTGCGCGACTTTTCACCCGAGCCGTCCTGCTATGGAGCAGGCCGGTCCGGTAGCGCTGCCCTGCCTGAGTGGGGCTTCGCGGTCGGTGTTCCCTTCGCGGGTGCCGATCAGTCTTTGTCCTCCCAAGAGGATTGCCGGTGGCCAAAAAGCCGCATCCTTCGCCGCCCTTGGTGGCCTGGTATTTTCCACCGACGCAGGTCGACACTGCCCGGACTGTCGTCAGCCCGTGGATTCGTGTACCTGCAAACAGACCCTGATCCCTGAAGGCGACGGTATTGCCCGCGTGCGACGCGAGAGCAAAGGCCGTGGCGGCAAGACGGTGACCACCATCACCGGCGTGCCGTTGGCCGAAGATGCCCTGAAGGAGCTGGCTACCACGCTGAAAAAGCGTTGTGGCACCGGTGGCGCGTTGAAAGACGGCGTCATCGAGATCCAGGGCGATCACGTCGAGTTGCTGTTGGCCGAGCTGATCAAGCTCGGGTACAAGGCCAAGAAGTCCGGCGGCTGAAAGCCTCTTCCCGACCTGTGTCTAAACTCTGTCCTGCGCGTGGGGTCCTACCTTGCACGCAGGCAAATCGTCATTTTCATTCTTTAGACTGCGCCAGCCTCTGATAGGGGGCGGTGCCTTCGACTTCATTTATAGGGGACTTCGATGTCCGTACGACGCACACGCAAAGACGATGGCAGCCAATGGACAGTTGCGGACAGCCGCAGTGTTTACGGGATTCGCCATTGGGGGCCGGGTATTTCGCGATCAATGATGCCGGTCGCGTTGAAGTCCGTCCGAACGGCCCGAACAGCACGCCCGTTGATTTGTACGAACAAGTCGACGAACTGCGCAAAAGCGGTCTGTCGCTGCCATTGCTGGTGCGCTTCCCCGATATCCTGCAAGACCGTGTACGCCAGCTGACCGGCGCGTTCGATGCGAACATCGAACGCCTGGAATACCAGAGCAAGTACACCGCGCTGTACCCGATCAAGGTGAACCAGCAGGAAGCGGTGATCGAGAACATCATCGCCACCCAGAACGTGTCCATCGGCCTCGAAGCCGGTTCCAAGCCCGAGCTGCTGGCCGTGTTGGCCCTGGCGCCGAAGGGCGGCACCATCGTCTGCAACGGTTACAAGGACCGTGAGTTCATCCGCCTGGCGCTGATGGGCCAGAAGCTGGGCCACAACGTGTTCATCGTGATCGAGAAAGAATCCGAAGTCGGCCTGGTGATCGAAGAGGCTGCCAGCCTCAAGGTCAAGCCACAGGTCGGGCTGCGTGTGCGTTTGTCGTCGCTGGCGTCGAGCAAGTGGGCGGACACCGGTGGCGAGAAGTCCAAGTTCGGTTTGTCGGCGGCGCAGTTGCTGTCGGTGGTCGAGCGCTTCCGCGCTGCGGGCCTGGACCAGGGCATTCGCCTGCTGCACTTCCACATGGGCTCGCAGATCGCCAACCTGGCCGACTACCAGCACGGCTTCAAGGAAGCCATTCGTTACTACGGCGAACTACGCAACCTCGGCCTGCCGGTGGACCACATCGACGTCGGCGGCGGCCTGGGCGTGGACTACGACGGTACTCACTCGCGTAACGCCAGCTCCATCAACTACGACATGGACGACTACGCCGGCGTGGTGGTGGGCATGCTCAAGGAGTTCTGCGACGCGCAGAGCCTGCCGCACCCGCACATCTTCTCCGAAAGCGGCCGTTCCCTGACCGCCCACCACGCCATGCTGGTGGTGCAAGTCACCGACGTCGAGAAGCACAACGACGACGTGCCGTTGATCGAGAACAAGGAAGCCCTGCCGGAAACCGTGCAATGGCTGGTGGACCTGCTGGGCCCGACCGACATCGAGATGGTTACCGAAACCTACTGGCGCGCCACCCACTACATGAGTGACGTGGCCACCCAATACGCCGATGGCAAGCTGACCCTGGCGGAAAAAGCCCTGGCCGAGCAATGCTACTTCGCCGTGTGCCGTCGCCTGCACAACTCTTTGAAAGCCCGCCAGCGTTCGCACCGCCAAGTGCTGGACGAACTCAACGACAAGCTGGCCGACAAGTACATCTGCAACTTCTCGGTCTTCCAGAGCCTGCCAGACACCTGGGCCATCGGCCAGGTCTTGCCGATCCTGCCGCTGCACCGTCTGGATGAAGAGCCGTTGCGTCGTGCAGTATTGCAGGACCTGACCTGCGACTCCGACGGCAAGATCAAGCAGTACGTCGACGAGCAGTCCATCGAGACCAGCTTGCCGGTGCACGCCTTGAACGAAGGTGAAGACTACTTGCTGGGTATCTTCCTGGTGGGTGCCTACCAGGAAATCCTCGGCGACATGCACAACCTGTTCGGTGACACCGACTCGGTGAACATCTACCAGCGTGAAGACGGTTCGGTGTACAGCGCCGGTATCGAGACCCACGACACCATCGAAGACATGCTGCGCTATGTGCACTTGTCGCCGGAGGAGTTGATGACTCACTACCGTGACAAGTGCGCGAGCGCGAAGATCAGTGCGAGTGAGCGTACCCAGTTCCTGGATGCGTTGCGCCTGGGCCTGACGCGGTCTTCGTACCTGTCCTCATAAGTGAAGTGACCCGGTTCTAATGTGGGAGCCGGGCTTGCCCGCGATGGCGGTGTGTCAGTGCAGGATTTTTGTCTGATACATCGCTATCGCAGGCAAGCCAGCTCCCACATTTGGATCTTCATCTGGTAGTACCTTCTGTGTGGGGTCTGGATGATGTTGAGCAAATGGCTGCAAGCATTCACCCTGGCAATCGCCGCATTCCTTGCGGCCTGCTCCCCCATCAAAGTGCTCAACGCACTCACCCCCTCCAGCACCTTCACCAAAACTTCAGCCATCGCTTACGGCGATGACCCGCGCCAGAAACTCGATATCTACCGCCCTGTCCCCGCTATCTCCAACGCGCCCGTGGTGGTGTTTTTCTACGGTGGCAGTTGGAACTCAGGCTCCAAGGAAGATTACGGTTTCGTCGGCGAAGCCCTCGCCTCTCGCGGAATCGTGGTGGTGATCGCCGACTACCGGCTTTACCCGCAGGTGCGTTACCCCGCCTTTCTCCAGGACGGCGCCCAGGCGGTGGCCTGGACACATCAACATATCGCCGACTACGGCGCAGACCCTGAACAGCTTTATGTGATGGGCCACAGCTCCGGCGCCTACAACGCTTCGATGTTGGCACTGGATGCACGCTGGCTGAATGCGGTGGGCTTGTCGCCCTCACTCTTCAAGGGCTGGATCGGCCTGGCCGGGCCGTATGACTTCCTGCCGATTGAAAACCGCGACGTTCGGCCGGTGTTTTTCTTCCCGGATTCGCCGCCCGAGTCCCAGCCAATCAATCACGTCAGCGCCGGAGCACCGCCCACGCTGTTGATCGCCTCGACGGATGATGATCTGGTCAACCCGACGCGCAATACCGGTGGCTTGGCCAATAAGTTGCGGGCAGCCGGTGTACCGGTTGAGGTGTTCTACTTCAGCAAAACCAGCCATGCGACGCTGGTGGCCTCGATCTCCAGGCCGCTACGTTGGCTGGCGCCGGTATTGGATCGCGTGACCGGGTTCATCCGAGCCACTGGTTCTGCCGATTCAAGCGCCAGGCAATCGCCCACAGAGTAAGGCTGCGCAGGGCCATGAACAGCAGGAAGGTTATCCACAGGCCGTGGTTGCCCACGCTTTGCAGCGCCCAGGCGAAGGGCAGCGTCAGCAGCACCGTCAGTAGCATGCCATTGCGCATTTCCCGCGCGCGGGTGGCGCCGATGAACAGGCCGTCCAGCAGGTAACTCCACACCGCAATCAACGGCAGCACAGCCAGATAGGGCAGGTAGATATCAGCGGTTTCGCGCACGCTGGGGATATCGGTTTGCATGGCGATAAACAGGTGCCCGCCAACGGTGAACAGCAAGGCAAAACCGACGCTGGCGATCAGTGACCAACCGCCGGCCACCACCAGTGAGCGGCGCAAAGCTTGGCGGTCATGGGCGCCGATGGCGTGGCCACACAGTGCTTCGACGGCGTGGGCCAAACCGTCCAGGGCGTGGGCCGTCAGCAGCAGGCCGTTGAGCAACAGCGCATTGGCGGCCACGGTGGCATCGCCCAGGTGTGCGCCTTGCACCGTGATCATGAAGAACACCGATTGCAGCGCCAGGCTGCGGATAAAAATGTCGCGGTTCACTGCCAACAATGGGCGCCAGCTCTGCCACCGTTTCAGTGCGGCCCAGGCGATATGTCCGGGGTAGGCGCGCAGGGCTTTTGCGTGAGCGCAAGACCGAGCAGGGCGCCGGTCCATTCAGCCACGACGGACGCCCGCGCCGAACCCACCACACCCCAATCCAGGCCGAGTACAAACCACAGGTTCAGGGCGATGTTGACCAGGTTGGTGGTCAGCAGAATCGCCAGCGGCGCGCGCGCGTTTTGCGTACCGAGGAACCAGCCCACCAGCGCGTAACTTGCCAGGGCCGCAGGCAGGCCGAACAGGCGGGTGTGGAAAAAATCCTGCGTCAGTTGATTGAGTTCGGGGAGGGCTGCATCCATTCCAAGGCCAGATGGCTCAGCGGAATGCCCACGGTACCCAGTAGCATCGCCAGCCCCAGCGCCAACAGCAGACCTTGCAGCAGAATTTGCCGCAGCGCGGCGCCGTCGTTGCGCCCGGCCGCTTGGGCGGCAAAACCGGTGGAGCCCATGCGCAGGAAACCCATGGCCCAGGCCAGAAATGTGTACAAGCTGGCGCCGACAGCAACGGCGCCCAACTGATGGGCATGGGGCAGATGGCCGATGACCATGCTGTCGACCAACGCCACCAAGGGCACCGAGATGTTCGACAGAATCATCGGCGCGGCCAGGGCCCATACGTTGCGGTGGGTGGGGCGGTGACGCCAGTCGGTGAGTAGGGTGGACATGCAGGCTCCTAGGGGGAGTGGCATTGTAACCGCCCCTTCAGAACACCGCAGAGCCAATGTGTTTGTAGGATTCGGCTCGGCTTGAGAACCAATCCACCCTCCGTCGGTCAATGTGACCAGCACCCCATCGGCCCCACCCAGGCTGATATATAGTTCACCCCTCGGACCCCTCTCACTACGAGTGCCCCATGCTTAACAAAGGATTGTTCCTGGCCTGCGCGCTGGCCCTGCTGAGCGCCTGCGATTCTTCCGATAAACCGGCTGCCCCGACTGCCCCAGCGGCGACGGTTGCGCCCAAACCTGCGAAAGCGGCGGTGGATGTGGCGGCGCTGAAGCAGCGTTATGCCGGGCGTGAGTTGAGTGTGGTGGATGTGTCCGAAGTGCAACTCGACGGGGCCAGTACCCTGTCGGTGAGCTTTTCCGTTCCGTTGGACCCCGATCAGAAATTTGCCGACAAGCTCCACTTGGTGGACAGCAAGTCGGGCAAGGTCGATGGCGCCTGGGAACTCTCCGACAACCTCATGGAATTGCGTCTGCGCCACCTGGAGCCGCAGCGCAAGCTGGTGCTGACGGTGGACGCTGGCGTGAAGGCCGTCAATGGCAACACACTCGCCGCCGAGTACATCGCCCGCCTGGAAACCCGTGATCTGCAAGCCACCGTCGGCTTCGCCAGTCGTGGCACCTTGTTGCCGACGCGCCTGGCCGAAGGCCTGCCGGTGATCGCGTTGAACGTCGACAAGATCGACGTCGAGTTCTTCCGCATCAAGCCCGACTCCCTGCCGTCGTTCCTGGCGCGGTGGGGGCGCACTACCAGCCTGCAAAGCTATGAGTCCCGCGAACTGCTGCCCATGGCGGATCTGGTCTACGGTGGCCGTTTCGATTTGAACCCGGCGCGCAATACCCGCGAGACCCTGTTGCTGCCTATCGCCGGCCTCAAGCAATTGCAGCAGCCAGGCGTGTACCTGGCAGTGATGCGCGCCTCTGGCACCTACAACTATTCACAACCGGCCACGTTGTTCACCCTGAGTGATATCGGCCTGTCGGTGCACCGCTATGCCCATCGCCTGGATGTCTTCACCCAGGCACTGGAAGGCGGCAAGGCGCTGGATGGCGTTGACCTTGAAGTGCTCGATGCCAATGGCCGAGTGGTCGGCCAAGGCAAGACCGAAAAAGGCGGCCATGCCGAGTTGCCGTTGCCGAAAAATGCCCAGGTGCTGCTGGCCAAGCAAGGTGAACAGACCAGCATGCTGCGCCTGGACAGTGCCGCATTGGACCTGGCGGAGTTCGATATCGGTGGTCAACCGTCCCATCCCTTGCAGTTCTTTGTGTTCGGCCCGCGTGACCTGTATCGCCCTGGCGAAACCGTGCTGCTCAATGCGCTGCTGCGGGACAAGGATGGCAACGCCGTCAAACCGCAACCGGTGAGCGTCGAAGTGCGTCGCCCGGATGAACAGGTGAGTCGCAAGTTTGTGTGGGAGGCCGACGCCTCCGGTCTCTATCAGTATCCGCTGCAACTGGCCGGCGAGGCGCCGACCGGGCGCTGGCAGTTGGTGTTCAACCTGGGTGACGGCAAGCCGCAATTGTATGAGTTCCTTGTCGAAGACTTCCTGCCCGAGCGGCTCGCATTGGAGCTCAAGGGCAGCGATACGCCGCTGAGCCCGGCGGATAACCCGGTGATTCAGGTCAACGGTCGCTACCTCTACGGCGCACCGGCGTCCGGCAACCGGGTCAGTGGCCAAGTCTACGTGCGGCCGTTGCGCGAGGCGGTCAAATCCCTGCCGGGTTATCAGTTCGGCTCTGTCACGGAAGAAGAACTGAGCCAGGATTTTGAACTGGACGAAAGCGTCCTCGACGCCAAGGGCCAGGAAGCTCTGACCCTGGAAAGCAAATGGGCCGACGCCAAGTCGCCCCTGCAACTGATCGTGCAAGCCAGCCTGCAAGAGTCGGGCGGGCGGCCGATCACGCGTCGTCTGGTGCAACCGATCTGGCCGGCCAAACAACTGCCGGGCTTGCGTGGCTTGTTTGACGGCAAGGAAACCAATGGCGATGGCCCGGCGGAATTCGAAGTGTTGCTGGCCAACCAGGATGGGCAGAAGCTCGCCGCACAAAACCTCAAGGTGCGCCTGGTACGCGAGCGTCGTGACTACTACTGGAACTACTCCGAGAGCGATGGCTGGAGTTACCACTTCAACGAAAAATTCCTCAACCTCGATGAGCAGACCCTGAACATCAAGGCTGGCGACACCGCCAAGGTCAGCTTCCAGGTGGAGTGGGGCCCGTACCGTGTCGAGGTTGAAGACCCGCAGACCGGGTTGGTTAGCAGCCTGCGCTTCTGGGCTGGCTACCAGGCCCAGGACAACACCGAAGGCGGCGCCGTGCGCCCCGACCAGGTCAAGCTGGCGCTGGACAAACCGGCGTATGGCGATGGCGATACTGCCAACGTCACCGTCACCCCACCCGCTGCCGGCAAAGGCTACCTGCTGGTGGAGTCCGCCGAAGGCCCGTTGTGGTGGCAGGAAATCGATGTGCCGGCAGAGGGCAAGACCTTCGCCGTGAAGCTCGACCCGAAATGGTCGCGTCATGATTTGTACCTGAGCGCCCTGGTGATTCGTCCCGGTGAGCGCAAAGCCAATATCACGCCCAAACGTGCGGTCGGCCTGCTGCATCTGCCGCTGGATCGCACCCAGCGCAAACTTGGGCTGACCCTCACCGCACCGGAGAAGATGCGCCCCAAACAACCACTGACGGTGAAGATCGCCGCCAAGAATGCCGACGGCAGCGTGCCGAAACAGGTGCATGTACTGGTGGCGGCGGTGGACGTGGGCATCCTGAATATCACCGAATACCCGACGCCCGACCCGTACTCCAGCCTGTTTGGCCGTAAGGCCTACGGTGTGGACCAGTTCGACGTCTACGGCCAGTTGATCGAAGCCGGGCAGGGCCGTTTGGCCAGCCTGGCGTTTGGTGGCGATGCGGCGCTGGCCAAGGGCGGCAAACGCCCGGACACCAGCGTGACCATCGTCGCCCTGCAAAGCGCGCCGGTGACCTTGAATGAGCAAGGCGAGGGCGAAGTCAGCGTCAACATTCCCGATTTCAACGGCGAACTGCGCTTGATGGCCCAGGCCTGGAGCGATGATCGCTACGGCATGGCCGAAGCCAAGACGGTGATTGCTGCACCGTTGATTGCCGAACTGTCGGCACCGCGCTTCCTTGCCGGTGGCGACCAGACCACGTTGGCGCTGGACCTGTCCAACCTGTCGGGCAAGGCGCAGACGCTCGATGTGCGCGTGAGTGTCGAAGGGCAGCTCGAACCAGTCGATGAAGGTGGGCAGCGCGTCGAGCTGAAACAAGGCCAGCGCACCACGCTGCGTATCCCGGTGAAAGCCTGGGGCGGCTTGGGGCAGGGTAAGGTCAAGGTCACGGTGAATGGCCTGGACCTGCCGGGCGAGAACCTGCCGCCGTTCAGCCGTGAGTGGACCCTGGGCGTGCGCCCAGCGTATCCGGCATTGCTCAAGCATTACCGCGCGGTGCTCAAGGATCAGCCGTGGAACCTGCCGCCGGGCGCGCTGGATCAATTCGACGCCTCGGGACGTGAGGCATTGCTGAGCCTGTCTAGCCGACCACCGTTGAACCTTGGTGCGCAGATCAGTGCGCTCAAGGCGTATCCCTACGGTTGCCTGGAGCAGACGGCCAGCGGCTTGTATCCGTCGCTGTATGCCGACGACGCGTTGCTCAAGCGCCTGTCGATCAAGGGTGAGTCGGATGCCGAGCGCAAGCGCAAGATCGAAATCGGCATCGAGCGCCTGCTGGGCATGCAGCGCTACAACGGCAGCTTTGGCTTGTGGGGCGCCGATGGCGAAGAAGAATATTGGCTGACGGCTTACGTCACTGACTTCCTGCTGCGCGCCCGCGACCAGGGTTTTGCCGTGCCGCCCGAGGCCCTGAAAAAGGCCAGCGAGCGCCTGCTGCGCTATGTGCAGGAGCGCAACCTGATCGAGGTCGATTACAGCGATAACGCCGACCACACCCGCTTTGCCGTGCAGGCCTACGCCGGCATGGTATTGGCGCGCAGCCAGCAAGCGCCGCTGGGCGCGTTGCGCAGCCTGTTCGAACGACGCTCCGATGCACGCTCCGGTTTGCCGTTGGTGCAGTTGGCTATCGCGCTGCAAAAGATGGGCGATCAACCGCGTGCGGATCAGGCGTTGCAGGCCGGTCTGGCGACGCAACGTAACGCCAATGAATGGCTGGCCGACTACGGCAGTCCATTACGCGATCAGGCGATGATCCTGGCCTTGCTGGAAGAGAACGACCTGGCCAAGGGCAAGCGCGAGGAGCGTTTGTTCACGCTGTCGGACCAGTTGGCGGCCAGTCCGTACCTGTCGACCCAGGAGCGTAACTCGCTGTTCCTGGCTGGGCGCTTGGGGTTTGCCAAGCCTGAGACAGACTGGAAAGTACTGCTCGATGGCAGTGGCGGCGTGCATGAACTGAACAACCAGCAGTCGACGCTGGAGCTGGAGGGCAAGCTGCTGTCTGGCAACTTGAGCCTGACCAATCAAAGCGAGACGCCGGTGTATCAGCAACTGACCGTTTCGGGTTATCCACAAGTGCCGCCGACGGCGGGTGGGGATAACTTGAGCATCCGCCGCGACTACCTGGGCATGAACGGCCAGCCGCTGAACCTGCGCAACCTCAATAGCGGCGACCTGGTGCTGGTGCACCTGGCGGTGAGCGCCAAGCAGCGTGTGCCGGATGCGTTGGTAGTCGACCTGTTGCCGGCCGGCCTGGAACTGGAGAACCAGAACCTGGCCCAAAGCGCGGCCAGCCTGGAAAACGCCAGCAGCCAGGTGAAGGAATGGCGCGAATCGATGCAGAACGCCTCGCTCAAGCACCAGGAGTTCCGGGATGATCGTTACATGGCGGCGCTGAACCTGGATGGGTATGGCACCACGCACTTGCTGTACCTGGCGCGTGCGGTGACACCGGGCACGTACCGTGTGCCGCCGCCGCAGGTGGAGTCGATGTATCGGCCGAACTGGCAGGCGGTGGGCGAGACCCCGGCGGACCTGGTGATCAAGGGGCGCTGATATCTCAATTTGAAATGCAGGCCAAATGTGGGAGCTGGCTTGCCTGCGATAGCTATCTGTCAGTTGATGAGTCTTTGACTGATATACCGCTATCGCGGGCAAGCCCGCTCCCACAGGGGATCAGTGCACCACCCAGCTCAGCAGCCACAGGCCCAACATCAACCAGATAACTCCGATGATGATCGACGCCCGCATAAAGGCGCGCACCGCCGAATACAGGAACAGCAGGCCAACGATCAGGGTAATGATGCTGATGATCGAAGTATCCATGCCCAACGTACGCGACAGGCCTTCGACAAAATTGCCGCCGGCATGGGTCAAGGCACCGAACAACCCGCTGAGCCCGTCGACGATAAAACGGATGATGGAACCAAGTGCCTGGCCCAACCATTCGAAAAAGCTTTCTACCTGCATATGTGTGTCCTGATGAGAAGGTGGGCGTATCTGTGCCTTTGGTTGTTATTGCGACAGGCTAGTTCCCTACAAGCATAGAGGTTTGCAGGTTTAAACATGGGTTTCCTTTATCACGGTTGTACTCGATTCAATGTGGGAGCTGGCTTGCCTGCGAAAGCGGTGGCTTGGTGACACATCTACCCACTGACCCACCGCGATCGCAGGCAAGCCAGCTCCCACATTTACTGCGCTGGGCCGTGGGAACCGTGGTGTTGGTCATCGCGCTGCTGTGGCTGGCCGACCGCATCTGGCCTTTGCCCTTGCCCCAGGACGACCTGGCACGCGTAGTCCTCGCCGAGGATGGCACCCCATTGTGGCGTTTCGCCGATGCCAACGGCGTGTGGCGCTACCCGGTACAATCCAATGAGGTCTCGCCCTATTACCTCGACGCACTGCTCACTTACGAAGACCGCTGGTTCTATCAGCACCCCGGCGTAAATCCGTTGGCGCTGGTACGTGCGACCTGGCAGAACCTGACCGGCGCACGAGTGGTGTCCGGCGGCAGTACCTTGTCGATGCAGGTGGCGCGCCTGCTGGATCCGCATTCGCGCACCTTCCACGGCAAGTTGCGCCAGTTGTGGCGTACTGCGCAGTTGGAATGGCACTTGTCCAAGGAGCAAATCCTCAACCTGTACCTGAACCGCGCGCCTTTTGGCGGTACCTTGCAGGGCGTTGCCGCAGCCAGTTGGGCCTACCTGGGCAAGTCCCCGGCCCAGTTGACCCATGCCGAAGCCGCCTTGCTCGCGGTATTACCCCAAGCGCCGAGCCGCCTGCGCCCCGACCGCCACCCGCAACGTGCGCAGGAAGCCCGCGACAAAGTGCTGCGCCGCCTGGCCGAATTCCAGGTGTGGCCGCAAGCTGCCGTCGATGAAGCCCTGGAGGAGCCGCTGCTGCTCGCCCCGCGCCTGGAACCGAGCCTGGCCCCTTTGCTTGCCCGCCGTCTGAACCGTCCCGACAGCCCGCCGCTGATCCGCACCACCTTGGATGCCACCCTGCAGCGCCGTCTTGAAGACCTGCTGCTGGTTGGCGCGCGCGCCTGCCGGAGCACACCTCTGCCGCTATTTTGGTGGTGGAAGAAGAAACCATGGCCGTGCGCGCCTACCTCGGGTCGGTGGACATCAACGATGCCAAGCGCTTTGGCCATGTGGACATGGTCAGCGCGCTGCGTTCTCCGGGCTCCACCTTGAAACCCTTCCTCTATGGCATGGCCCTGGACGATGGGTTGATCCACTCCGAATCCCTGCTACAGGACGTACCCCGGCGGTATGGCGATTACCGGCCGGGCAATTTCTCCATGGGTTTTACCGGTGCCGTGCCGGCGAGTACGGCGCTGTCCAGTTCGCTGAACCTGCCGGCGGTGCAACTGCTGGAAGCCTACGGGCCCAAACGCTTTGCCGCGCAGATGCGTATCGGCGGCGTGCCGTTGGCATTGCCTGCCTTGGCCGAGCCCAACCTGGCGTTGATCCTGGGCGGTGCGGGCAGCCGCCTGGAAGACTTGGTAAGCGGCTACAGCGCCTTCGCGCGCGACGGCAAGAGTGCGACGATTCGCTTGCAGCCGGACGACGAACTCAGGGAGCTTCCGATGTTGTCGCCAGGTGCCGCCTGGATTGTGCGGCGGATCCTCAGTGGCCAGGCGCGGCCCGACCGTGACCCGCGTGCGGAGCTGGTACAGCGCCCAGTGCTGGCGTGGAAAACCGGCACCAGCTATGGCTTTCGCGATGCCTGGGCGATTGGCGTGGGGCCGCGTTACTTGATCGGCGTGTGGATCGGCCGACCGGACGGCACACCGGTGCCGGGGCAATTCGGCCTCGCCTCGGCGGCCCCCTTGATGCTGCAAGTGCACGATGTGCTGACCAACCGCGACAGCCAGCGCGGCTTCAGTGCCCCCGTCAAACCGGTTCCAGCGAATGTCGGCGTGGCGGCGATCTGTTGGCCGCTGGGCCAGCCCATGAGCCGCACCGATCCCAATTGCCGTCGCCAACGCTTTGCCTGGACGCTGGATAACACTACGCCACCGACGTTGCAGGCGTTGGATCAACCGTTGAGCGTGGGGTTGATGGAGAGCGTGTGGGTCAACGCCAAGGGCCTGCGAGTCGATGCCCATTGCCCGGGCGCAGCGCTCAAGAACATCGCCCTGTGGCCTGCGCCGTTGGAACCGTGGTTGCCCAGGATCGAACGTCGCGAAGCACGCATTCCGGCCGCTGACCCCGATTGCCCGCCACCGGCGCTGGCGGCGTCCTCGCCACTGTCGATTGTCGGCGTGCGTGAGGGCGATCAACTGCGGTTGCCGGCGGGTAGCCAGCAAGCCCTGCGCCTGAAACTGTCTGCGCTCGGCGGCAGCGGTCGGCGTTGGTGGTTTCTCAATGGCGCGCCGCTGGGGGACAGTGCCAGCCAGGACTTTATCAATGCCAGTTTCGAGCAGTTGGGCCGGTATCAGTTGAGTGTGCTGGATGAGGCCGGGCAGACGGCCAGGCTTGAGTTCAGTGTCGTTGATTGAATCGCTATCGCAGGCAAGCCAGCTCCCACAGGGGAATGCGCTCACCTGTGGGAGCTGGCTTGCCTGCGATAGCGGTCTAAAGGTTCACTTGCCTTCAAGGCAGATCCCCCCGAAGCTATACACCTTCAGGAGCCCCCGCATGAACCTCGAACACCTCACCGAACGCCTGCACCGCATCCGCGATACCAACGACTGGAAGCAGTTCCACAGCCCAAAAAACCTGGCCATGGCCGCCAGCGTGGAAATGTCCGAGTTGGTGGAGATCTTCCAATGGCTCACCGAAGACCAATCCCGTCAGTTGCCCGCCGACAAACTCGCCCATGCCGGGCAGGAAGTGGGCGATATCGTGTTGTACCTGCTGTTGTTGTGCAGTGAGTTGGGCCTGGACATGAACGAAGTGGTGCGCGCCAAGTTGGCCGACAGCGAGCGGCGGTTTGCCCATGAGTGATCGTCATTTCGACCAGTTGGCCACGCGTTTTGCCGAAAAAATCTATGGCGGGGCCAAGGGTGCGATTCGCCTGGCGGTGCTGCAGGCCGACCTGACCGAGGCCCTGCCGAAGCGCCCATTGCGCGTGTTGGATATCGGGGCGGGGCTGGGCCATATGTCGCTGTGGCTGGCCGAGCAAGGCCATCAAGTCACCCTGGCTGAGCCTGCCGAACCGATGCTTGAAGGCGCCCGCCAACGTTTCGCCGACGCTGGTCAGACGGCGACTTTTATTCATGCGCCGTGGCAGGACCTGCTTGGCCAACTCACCGAGCCGTACGACCTGGTGTTGTGCCACGCCGTGCTGGAGTGGCTGGCCGAGCCCCATGCGATCCTGCCCGTGTTGCATCAGCTCACGGTGCCCGGTGGCTGGCTGTCCCTGGCGTTCTACAACCGGGATGCGTTGATCTACCGTAATTTGCTCAAAGGCCACTTCCGCAAAATGCGCAAGAACGACATGGCTGGCGAGAAACAGAGCCTCACGCCGCAGCAACCCCTCGACCCACGGGAATTGGCGGCGCAACTCGAAGGCCTTTGGCAGGTCGAAAGCCAAAGTGGTGTGCGGGTGTTCCACGACTATATGCCGGTGGAATTCCAGGCCCGTGCAGATTTGCAGGACCTTTTGGAGATGGAGCTCGCTCACCGTCGTCACCCAAGCTTTGCCGGACTTGGGCGTTATTTGCACTGGATCTGCCGTCCGGTTTAAGCGGCCCAGTCTGCGGAGGTCGAAATGCGTCGTCTCTGTTTGATCCTGTTGTCTCTCGGTTTGGGGGCGTGCTCCAGCCCCAACCCCTATGTGGCCGCCTCTGCGCCAATCCCACCCGCGCCTGTTCAGGCGGCTAACACCTTCGATGCCAGCGCTTATCCTGCGCCGGTGCGCGATTACGGTGCCTACCGCAATTGGGCCTGGCGCAACGGTCAACTGCCTGCAGGTTCGGCATGGGCCGATTCGGCGCAAATTGCCGAAGCCGTCAGCGGCGCCCTCGACCAGCGCGGCCTGCGCCCATTGCATGACAACCGTCCACCGGACTTGTTGGTGAGCGCCGATGTGCGCCTGGAGAAGCGTCTCAAGCAAGTCCAGGATGACTACGGCTACGGTTACGGCGGCTACAACCGGTATGGCAACGGCTACGGCATGTACAACTCGGTGCCGGTGGTGCGCACCTATGAAGTCACGGTGGCGGTGGTGCGCGTCAACCTGTTCGACGCGCGCAGTGGCCAGCCGGTATGGAGCACCAGTGCCGAAACCGCCAGCCAAGGCAGCCTCAGTCAACGCGCCGATGCCTTGCGCCAGGCCGTGCAAAAGGCCATGACCGCCTATCCGCCCAGTTAACCGCTATTCTCATCGCTAGCGCCGTTCGCTCTTTGGAGAAAAACCATGTTTCGTCGTATCGCGACCCTCGCTTTTGTAATGCTGCTGGGCGGTTGCCAGACCAGCCAGGTCAATCACGATTTTGATGCCAGCCGAGATTTCGGCGCTTACCGCAGTTGGGCCTGGAAAGACCCGGCGCTGCAGTACCGCCCGGATGATCCGCGCATCAAGAGTGACCTTACCGAACAACGCATCCGCCAGGCGGTGGGCGAACAGCTCGACCAGCGTGGCCTGCGCCCGGCAGCGGCGGGTACCAAGGCTGACTTGAACGTGCAGGCCTACCTGATCGTCGAGGACCGCCAGCAACAAGTCACCACCAACTACGGCGGCGCCTGGGGCGGCCCATGGAATGGCTACTGGGGCGCGCCGATGTACAACGAAACGCGCAACATCACCTACAAAGTGGCGACCATCCAGATCGACCTGCTTGACGGCAAGGACGGCAAGCTGGTGTGGCGTGGCAGTGACGAGCAGATGATGAGCAGCACGCCGAACCCGCAGGATCGCAGTAATGCCATTCGCACCACGGTAAGCCGAATCCTCTCTACCTACCCACCTCATTAAAAAACACCACAAACCCCCTGTGGGAGCGGGCAAGCCTGCTCCCAAAGGGGTTTCTCCGTCAGTCGTTAATGTGGCGACTGGCCAGCGCACCTCCCAAGCCTTGTCTACACTCCAACTCATCTACGGAGAGTAAGCGCTAAAGGAGTGCTCGATGTCTCCCCGACTTCGTTCCAGGCAGCGTGGTGCGATTGGCCTGATGGCGGCGGGAACCATGGCGGTGGCCTTGGTGTTCATGTTGCTGGCCGTTGATAGCGGGCGCCTGTACCTCGAAAAGCGCAAAGTCCAGGCCATCGCCGACACCGCGGCCCTGGAGGCTGCCGGTCGTGGCGGTGTGTGCACGCCCACGACCACTGCCAGCGACTACGCCACGCAAAACGCCACGCGCAATGGCTTTACCGTGGTTGCTGGAGACAATACCCGTGGCTTAGTCGTGACCTGTGGCACTTTAGTGACCAACGCCAACAATATTCGTGTGTTTACTGCTAACGCGACCAAAAACGATGCCGTACGTGTGGTCGTGACGAGCAACGTGGCAACTGGTATCGCCAGCGGCATCTGGAACATGTTCACGGGCTCGCCGATACCGGTGCAGACGACCCTCACGGCTACCGCCGTCGCCGCCTCTGCGCCACCGCTGGCCGCGCTAACTATTCGCAGCACTGCCGTAGTGGTAGATACGGACAATAAGGCTTCTATTCTGAGTAGTTTGTTTGGCGGATTGTTGGGCGGCAGCTTGAATGTTTCGGTGGCTGGGTGGAATGGCTTGCTCACCTCCAACATCTCACTGCTGAGTTATCTTGACCGTTTGAAGCTTGATCTTGGTCTTACGGCAGTCGGTTATTCAGAAGTTCTGAGCAACAGCATAAATGTCAGCCAATTGATTCAAAGTGCAATCAATGTCATGGACCCGAACGGTACGTTAAGTGCCTCGGCGACAATCGTCAGTCTTAACGCTTTGAAAGTAGCCTCCGGCGCAACCACAGTTGTCTTGGGAACGGCGCTTCAAATCGAAAGCGGGACAAATATCGCTGGCCTTGCAGTGAATATGCGAGTGTTCGATCTGATTCAAGGGTTCGTACAATTAGCGAACAAGAAAAACGGCTTAGTTGCTAGTGTGCCCATTAACTTGCCGGGTATAGCGTCGATTGATTTGAGCGTTCAAGTGCTACAGCCGCCTCAACTGTCAGCTATCGGCAATCCTGCTCATGCTATAGCTCCTGGTCAGGATCCTCAGGCAGGGCCGAATCGAATATACGTTCAGACCGCCCAACTGCGCACTCGGGCGTCGGTCAACCTGCCGGTGCTCAATACAGTCATCAATCTAGTCAATGGTGTGGCAGGGTTGGCGGGACCTCTTGTCGGTGCGGTGGATGCATTGGTTCATCTCAATCTTGTCGGCGTGGTCAATCAGCTAACGTGTGCGGTTTCATGTACTGCGCCATATTTGCAAGTGCTTCCTCCTCCTGTCGGTATTGATATTGAGCTAGACGCTGCCAGTGCCAGTAGTTGGGTCACCGGCTACAGTTGCGCCAGCCCAACCGATAAAAGCCTGACGACGTCGACCAATACGTCGCTGGTCAATCTTAGAATGGGTAAAATTCCCTATAATAGTGTTTTCGGATCTAATACGGCTCCCCCAACGGTCGTAGTAAACCCGCTGAAAGTCGTCGATATCGGAACTCGGCACTGCGTGTTGATCATCTTATGCGATGCGCCGATCCCTTCCGTAGGTGGCGGGCTCGGATTGTCCGCCAACATTGCGGTAGCGGCGAAAACCAACCTTCCTCACACGTATTACTCCCCTGATTTGCCGGCTATTACCCAGCAACCGTTTTACTACGCTTACACCACCACCAATATTGTCAGCAGTTTGACGGACCCTGCGAAGGGATTGGTATCGGGTATCAATCTCGACATGTATGGGCCCACCCCGGGTAATTCAAATTTGTTGGGTAACATCATCGGTGGGCTTGGCACTATCTTGAGTGCCGTGACAACCCTTTGCTTAATGCGATAAACAGCACGCTTTCCCCCTTGCTTGATACGCTAATCAATAACATCTTACTGGGGCTGGGAATTGACCTGAATAAGGTGGACGTTGGTGCCAATCTCAGTTGCCAAGCCGGGCGCGCTTATCTGGTGATCTAGCTAACGGGCAGCTCCACACAAAACTGCGCGCCGTCCTCTCCATTGCTGACACTCAGGCGTCCGCCCATGTTTTCCACAATGCCGTAGCTCACCGACAACCCCAGCCCGGTGCCCACGCCAATCGGCTTGGTGGTGAAGAACGGCTCGAATATCCGCTCCAGCAAGCGCGGGTCGATGCCGCCACCGTTGTCCTCGACCCAGATGCGCACGTGGCGGCTGTCGTGTTCGGTGTGGACGGCGATCCATGGGCGCAAATCCGGTTGTTTTTCCCGTTGGCTGAGCAGCGCGTCGCGGGCGTTGACCATCAGGTTGATCAGCACTTGTTCCAACTGGTCGGCGTAACCGATGACCTGCACCGAAAAGTCCGCCGGCGTCAGGCGCACCTCCACGCCTTTACCCTTTAGGCCCTCGCTGAGCAGCGACAGCGTGCCTTCCACTGCCTGGGCCGGGTCGAAGGGGTGTCGTTCGATTTCCGAGCGGCGGCCAAACACGCGCATATGGTCCACCACCCGTGCGGCGCGCTGGACCTGTGCATCGATGCGTTGGAGCTTTTCGGTGAGGTAGTCGATCTGCGCGTCACCGTTGCTCAGGCGCTTGAGCACATTGACGATGGCCATGCGCATCACGTTTAGCGGTTGGTTGATCTCATGGGCGAGGCCGGTCGCCATTTCTCCTAGGGTGGCCATCTTGGCGCTTTGGGTCAGTTGCTGCTGGGAACGACGCACTTCGGTGTTGTCGCGGCCCACGGCTTGCACTTCCACCAACGCGCCGTGTTCGTCGAACACGCCGCGATCCGACCACACCCACCAGGCATGTTCGCGACCGGGCAGCTGCAGGCTGATTTCGGCAGTGCTGACGGGAAACTCCACGCTCAGTTGGCTGATGCGCTGTACAAAGGCCTGGCGTTGTTCGTCCGACAGCCAGTGGCCCAGGTTCAGGCCGGGAAGTTGGGCGGGCAGGCATTCCAGGTAATTGGCCAGCGGCGTGTTGCCAAAGGTCAGCGTGAGGTCGGGTTGGTAACGGCAGATCATCGCCGGCGAGTCCTCTACCAGGATGCGGTAGCGCTCTTCGCTTTGCTTGACCTGCTCGGCGGCCAGGGTCGCGTCGGTGACGTCCAGCCACAGCCCCACGGCTTCCACTGGCAAGCCGAGGTCGTCACGCAGCAATTTGGCTTCGTCCAGCAACCAATGGTAATTGCCTTGTTTGTCGCGCACGCGGTAGCGGCTGCGCACGCTGCCTTCGCGCAGCAGTTGGCGGGTGCGTTCAAAATAGAGGTCGCGGTCGTCGGGGTGGATCAGTGAGGCCAGGCCGGCGTGGTCGCAATCGGCCAGGGTCCAGCCCAATAACGGCAGCAGGCTGTCACTGAAAAAAGCCGGGTGCAGGGCGCCGCTGACGTAGCGCTGCACATAGATAACCGCCGGGGAGCTGGCGATCAGGTTAGCCAGGCGGGCATGGGCGGCGGCAGCTTGCAGTTGCTGGTTCTTGATGTCGCTGATGTCGAGCATGAAGCCGATCCAACGGCGGCTGTCGCCAACGCCCAGTACCTGGCCTTGCACGCGGTACCAGATGGGGTTGTGGTCGGCGTCGCTGCGTTGCAGGCGCACGCTGGTCAGCAAGGGTTTGCCCAGGGCTTGAAGGTCTTGCAGGCGGCTGTTGAGTTCCTGGCGGTCGGCGGGGTGGATCAACTCCAGCCAAAGGCTCAGCGGTTGGCGGGTGGCGCCGTCGTCCTGGCTCAAGCTACGCTGCAGTTGCGGTGCGAGCTGGATTTCCTGGGTGGCCGGCAGCAACTCCCACCACCCTGTGCCGAGCAAGCCCTGCAAGGCCTCGACCCGCTCCAGTTGCTGATGATGGCGTTGCTCGCGCAGGCGGCCCAGCAGCGGAGCGGCGAGGGCGGCGGTGAGGTTAAGCCAGTCGCGTTCACTGGTCTGTGATTGCGTGCTGTAGACGCCGCATAGCAGCCAGGCCGCGATGCCTTGGCCGTCGCGGTAGGGCACCAAAAACCGTCGGCATTGCCGAACACGCTTTGCAGGCGCGGGTTGTCGCTGCGACCTTGGGCGAGGCTCAGCGGTGCGTTTCCATTGACGCTGTCCAGGCCTGTCCCCAGGCGTTGGCCGGTTTGCCACAAGGCCGGAGCGTCGTGGGCGGTGTATTGGCCGTAGATCCGCCAACCCTGGTCATCCTCATCGAGCAACGCCATGGCCACACAGGGGATGCGCCAGCGTTGGGCCAGGCTGGCGAGATGTTCGTTGAGAACGTCTGGCAGGCGACTGAGGGTGCAAACGCGCAGTTGTTCGCTCATCTGGCTGGACAGCTGATGGTTCTGCTCGCGGTGCCCCGCCAATTGCCGACCCGCCAGCAGGTCGCTGACATCCACCAGGCGCAGGGTCCAGTGGTCGCCGTCGGGCTCGACCCAGCCACGGGTGTGCAGCACCTGATCAGCAGCGCCACGAAAGTCCAGGTCCAGGCCTTGGCGCTGCCAGTCAGCGGGTGACCCTTCGACGCTCAGGGCGCTGCTGGCGCACAACAACTCACGCAATAATGGCCGAGCGTCACCCGCCAGGTGCGAGGCAAGTTGCGAGCGCAGGGTACCGTTGACAGTCACGACCCGGCCCAGATGATCCAGTTGTAGTTGCAGGCCAGTGAGGTTCGCCACGGCCGTATCAGCGGGCATGGCACTGGTGCGACCCAGCAGGCGTCCGAAGAGGTTGTCCCCAGTAGTCAAAATTGAACACTCGAACGGGCGGCGAGGTTGGTTGGCAGGTTCGGTACGGTGCCTACGCCGGGAATCACCAGCGCCGGAAACACCGAGTAGAGGTTGCTGGAGGGGTAGGTGATGGCCACGGTCAACGTGGTGCCAACGTAGGTCGCGGTGATGAAGTCCGGAGAAAACTGGAAGCTGGTGGGAATCCAACTCAACTGAGTGATTGCCGTGTTTTTCGCCCGCGCAGTGAGTTGTGTAGGGTACGCGGTGCCCGCGGTAACCGGGTCGACCGACATGGCCTGACGCACGGCCTCTGCCGCTGCCTGGTTGAACGACTGCATCAGCAGCAGCGGCAGGCTATAGCTGACGAGGCCATAGAACACGGCGAAAAAAATCCCGAAGACCAGGGCGAATTCAATCGCCGCAGCACCTTTCTGCTTTCTAGGGAGGCCTGTTTTCATGACTGCGTCTACCCTGACGGCTACTACTTGATATCAGCATAGAATCATTCGGCGAAAAGGGATGTTTTTTACGTGACCCAAGGCTTGGTAATCGTGTTCTGGCTGGCGCTCTGCGCGTTGCAGGATATGCGTCAGCGGCAAATCGCCAATGTACTCACCCTTGGTGGAGGCCTTCTCGCCTTGATCTACCTGTTGTGGGTGGGCGTTACCTGGATCGGCGCGCCTGCCAGCGACGGCGGCTGGGCGTTTGCCCTGGCCTTGCTGCTGGGTTTGCCGGGCTATGCGCTGGGCCGCTTTGGCGCGGGTGATGTGAAGCTGTTGGCCGCATTGGGGTTGGCCACTCATACCGAGTATTTGCTGTGGTCGTTGATCGGTTCTGCAGTGGCGATGTGCGTGTGGATTGTTATGCGTCAAGGGCTTAGCGCACGTGTTGCACATCAACCCGATCAGGCGTCAATAAAGCAGCCATTTGCGCCGTATTTATTGACAGGTTTCATCGCGTCCTGGCTTTGGATCCATTAGTCGCACAAGGCCTCTATCGCTATGTACATAGTCGGAAAGTAGGTCTACGTTTATTGAGTAGATGTATAGGATTCTTCGTCAAAAGGATCGGTCAAATCTTTGGCTAGCCAGGCATGGAGTAGCGAGTGAACAAGCTTACATCGGCGGTAAAAGTGCTCGTGGTCGACGATCAACCCCTGATCGTGGAAGAGCTCTGTGAGTTTCTCGAAGGCAGCGGTTACCGCTGTGTCCCTTGTGAGTCCAGCCGGCACGCCTTGCAGCGTTTCAGTGAAGACACTGAGATCGGCCTGGTGCTGTGTGACCTGCACATGCCGGACATGGACGGTATCGAGTTGGTCCAGGCCATGCAGAAGGTCGCGGGCAAGCAGCGCGCTTTCGAAGCGATCATGCTGACTGGCCGTGCCGACAAACAGGACGTGATCAAGGCGCTGCGTGCAGGGATTTCGGACTACTACCAGAAGCCCATCAACCTCGAGGAATTGCTCGAAGGCCTGCAACGCCAGGAAGCGGCACTCGAAGAACGGCAAAAGAGCTGCAACTGGGGCATTTGAACCAGAAATTGCAGTACCTGTCCGAATCCATCAACGACTTGTACCAGGACCTCGACAAAGTCCGTCGCAGCCCTTTGCAGGACAGTGACGCAGACATATCGGCAGACGATGCGGGGCCGTTGGAAATACCGTCGATTTTCAATCAATTGTCGCCACGCCAGCTCGACGTCGCGCGCCTGGTGGGCAAGGGCCAGACCAACTACCAGATCGCCTGTGAGTTGGGGATCACCGAGAACACGGTCAAGTTGTATGTGTCCCAAGTGCTGCGCCTGACCCATATGCATAACCGCACCCAGTTGGCGCTGGCGCTGTCGCCCAGCAACTCGGCGATGCGCCAGCGGTGACGGCGCATTAATTACTGCTGCTACTGCCACCGCTTGAGGCGTTTCCGCCGACCTTCTGCTCAAAGTACTGTGGGATAGGGTACTTATTGCTGTTCAGCCAGCGTTGCAATGCCTGCTCCCGCTCTGCGGGAGTGGTTTTTGTGGGATTGGCGAGGCGGCACCTCCTTTGATCTGCAGCGTGAGCCATTTTTCCGTTTGAGCTTGCTGCGGGGACGAGGGCCCCGGCTCGATGGCCGAAGCCGACAGTGGCAACAGCGCCAGGCAAACAAGGTAATGGGCTTTCATCATCGACTCCTTACTTCATCATCGCCGGCAGCGCATCGCTGACCGCCGCCACTTTGCGCGTTGCAGTACGAGTGCCCCTGAGTTGCGCCGCGCGTGACTGGGCATCGGTGACTTGCGCCGGGCTCAGGCCCACTTGGCTGACCACTTTTGCCGCCTGCCCCCAATCATTCTGATAGATCAGCAGAGTGACCAGGTTGATGGCGGCCAGCGGGTCGTCCTGCTTGAGCTCGATGGCGGTCATGAATTCGAAGCGTGCGTCTTCCAGGCGCAGTTGATTGAGGTACACCACCCCCAGGTCATTGCGGATTTTTTTCATCGGTGGGGGCCAGCTGCGCCGCACGTTGCATATGGGTCATGGCTTGGACGTTGTCGCCCCTGGCGGCCGCCAGTTGCCCCAGGCCATGCTCGCCCTCGGCGGTCATGCAGGTGCCCAGCAGGCTGCGGTACAACGGCTCGGCCTCGCTGCGGCCCAGCAATCGATAGGCGCGCGCCTTGCGCTGGCGCACCTGAGGCAACGCGTCCGGCAGGCTTTCCAGGTTGGCCAGGCTGGCGTGCAGCTTGCCTTCGTTGGCCATGTCGTCGGCCAGGTTCAGTGCCAGATCCTGGTCTGAGCTCGGCTTGCTGCAACTGCCGGGTGAGCCAAAGGCTGCCCAGGGTGATTGGCCGTTGGTGGCGCAACCGCCGAGCATCAGCAGGGCGAGGCCGGCAATCAATGCTTTCATCGACATCTCCTTAAAAGTGGTTCAACGCGCGGGCGATACCGATAAAGGCCGGGCCGCCCAGCACAATCAGCAACGCTGGAAACAGGAACACCATCATCACCACCGACATTTTTGCCGACATCTTCGAGATGTATTCCTGCAAGCGGGTCAGGCGGCGGTCATCGAGCAATTGCTTGAGGGCCAGCAACGATTTCATCGCGCCGCCCCCTGCAGGATCAGTTGTTGGAGGATGACGCAGGTGTCGGTCAGTTCGTCCACTTCGAGCAAACGGGCGGTCTTGCCCAACTCTTCGCCCAGCTCAAGCCCGGAGTCGACGCGTGCCAGGATCAGGCGCAACTCGTGGGTCAGGTGGGGCAGCAAGCGTTGCGCTTCGTTGCCCAATACACGCAGTGATTGCTCCACTGCCATGCCTGATTCAAACAGGATGCGCAGCAGTGGAATGAAGGTAGAAATTTCCTTGGCAATGCTCTGTTGGCGATGTTTGGCCGCGGCGGCAAGCACGCGCTTGGGCAGCAGGTAACCGATGCCGAGCGCAGCGATCGGGGCGATCCAGGCAGGGTCAACCTCGGGGAAAAATACTCGCTGGCCAAGGACTGTAAGCCCCATCAGCACAACGGGCACGCCGACCTGGAATGCGGCAAATAACGAGCGCTGGCTGGCCTTGCGCCAACCGACCCGGTTGAGCAGGATCTGGGTCTCGTTGTCCAGGCTGACTGAGCGCTGTGCCAGGCTGCTGCTGCCCAGTTGGCGTATGAGCGAACCGAATTTGTCGGTGCCGGCCATCTGTCCTTGCAAGCGATCAGCGATGCGCCGCCCGCGACGGCGCTGTTCGAGCAACTGGCCGGCTACCAACACCGCAGCGGCAAGCAAGCACAGGGCTGCGACGAGAATGGCCATCTCAGACACTCCTCAGCATGCGCCACATGGCGACGGTGCCTGTCACGTCCATCGCCAACGCGCCGAACAACAGATTGCGCCCCGTGCCGTCGTTCCACATGGTCATCAGGTAGCCCGGGTTGACGACAATGAAGTACCCCACAATCAGAATCGGCAGCCCGCCCAGCACGTAGGCTGTCATACGCGTTTCACCGGTCATGGCCTTGAGTTGGCGGGCGCCTTGTTCGCGCTCGCGAATCATCTTGATCAGGTTTTCCAGCAGCTCGCTGGCGTTGCCGCCGTAGCGGTGGTTGACCTTCAGGCCCAGGGCAAACAGACGGAATTCGTCGCGCTCATAGAACTCGGCGAAGTCGCTGACCGAATCCGGCAGGCTCACCCCCATGCGCACGTTGCGCTGCACCCTGCCCATGGCTTCCTTGAGGGGGTTTTCAACACTTTCGATACCGCCCAGCACTGCGTCGGCCAGGGTCCTGCCCGACTTGAGGCTGCGTACGCTGTGGTCCAGCAACTGCGGCAGTTGTTCAATCATGCGCTGCACACGGCGCTGGTAACGCCAGGCAACGTACATGCGCACGGCCACAGGCGGCGACACGATCATCACCACCAGGCCCAGCCCGTCGGCGAACAGGTAGCCGAACAGGGCACCGACCACCAACCACTGATCCACAAGCCCAGGCGCTCGGTGGGTTTACCCAGCCCGGCACGCAGGAACATGCGCTCAAGGCCGGTCCAGGTGGTTTGCTGCTCATGTGCTTCGGGTTGACCGTCACCCAGGCGCTCCAGCACGCGGTTGGTCTGGGCCTTGCGCAGACCATTTTGGAACAGCCAGAACGACAGGCCGATCAGCAGCAGGCAGATGAGCAACAGCACCGGTCCCTTCATCTGGCGCTCCCTATGACTGCAAGGCCGATTCGCGGCGCAGTTTGTCGCCGGCCGGGTTGAGCGCTTCCCGCAGGAAACCGAAGCCGGTACGCCGGTCCAGGCGGAACAGGGTGTTGGTGACATACACGTCGTCACGCACGCCCACCACTTCCACCACTTCGCTGACGCAACGGCGGCCATCGGGCATGCGTGTCAGCTGGATCACCACGTCCAGTGCGGCGCAGATCATCTGGCGCAGGGTTTTTTCCGCGATCACTCGGCCGGTCAGGCCCACCAGGGTTTCCAGGCGCAGCAGCGCGTCTTGAGCATTGTTGGCGTGCACAGTGCTCATCGAACCATCGTGGCCGGTGTTCATGGCGGTCATCACGTCGAGCACTTCCACGCCCCGGATCTCGCCGAGAATGATGCGGTCGGGGCGCATCCGCAGGGCGTTGCGGATCAGGTCGCTGGACCTTACTTCACCGTGACCCTCGGCATTCGGCGGGCGAGTTTCCAGGCGTACCACGTGGGGGTGGCCCAGTTGCAGTTCGGCAACGTCTTCGATGGTCACTAGCCGTTCGTGGGGGTTGATCAACTGGCTGAGGATATTGAGCAAGGTGGTCTTGCCAGTGCCGGTACCGCCGCTGATCAGGATGTTGCAGCGCTTGCCCACGGCCTCCTGGAAGAATTCGAAAATGCTGTGGTCGATGGTCTGCATGGCCACCAGGTCACTGCTTTTGAGCATGTCCTTGCGGAACTTCCGAATCGACAGGCAGGGCCCATCCAGGGCAATGGGCGGGATAATCGCGTTGACCCGGCTACCGTCAGGCAAGCGCGCATCCACCATGGGCGACGACTCGTCCAGGCGTCGGCCCAGCGGCGCGAGGATGCGTTGCATCACGCGTTCCACATGGTGGTCGTCGATAAAGCGCAGGTCACTTTGGTGCAGCAGGCCATCGCGCTCGATAAAGACCCGGTGCGGGCCGTTGACCAGAATCTCGGTCACCGACGGGTCGCGCAGCAGCACTTCCAAGGGGCCGAAACCGGTGAGTTCGTCGACGATCTCCTCGGCCAGGCGTTCCATTTCATAGCGCGAAATCGCCAGGCGCATGCGCGTGATGTACTCGGACACTTTGTCGATGACAAATTGCGCGAGGGATTGGCGCGTGCCTTCCAGCAGGTTTTTACCCGACTCCTCGATGGCGTCGATGATGTAGCGATGCAGCACCAGTTTCAGGCCATCGTGATCGCTATTGCCTCCCGCCGTGCGGGCGGGGCCGCCAAACAGTTTTTCGCCGTTCATCGTCCTGACCCCAGGAAGCGTTCAAACCAGCGCATGGACGGTTTCTCCATGCCTTCGGAGCGTTTTGCCAGGCGCTCACCCAAGGTGCGTACGGCTTGGGTCAAGGGCTCGCGGGGGCCAGGGCAAACAAGGTCTGGCCCTGGTTCTTCACGTTCAGGCGCAGCTCGGCGGCCAGGGGAAGCACGGCGACGCATTCAAGGCCGTAGCTTTTTTCCAGCGCCTCTGTGTCGGGCGCACAGGACTTGATGTAGCGATCCACCACCAGCTTGGCGTGCTCAAGCTTCATGCCTTTGTCACGCCAGCGGTTAAGCACGGCCAGGTTGCGACGGCAGTCCAGCACGCTCTGGTCGGTGCACCACAGCAGCTTGTCGCAGTGGCTGACAAACGTGCGCAGAGCCTCGCTGTCCGGTTGCCCGGTGATGTTGACGACGATGTGCTGGAAGTGTTGGCGCAGGGCGCTGAGCAACATGAACAGCTCGGCAGCACTGGTGAGTTTGAGTGGCTCGTCACCGGTGGCGTACGCCAGGATACGCAGGCCATCCTGGGCGGTGGTGAAGGCGCTGTTGATCAGGGTGGTGTCGAGGCGACGCAAGTGCCGCAGGGCATCGCCGAAATTGAAGGTGCTCTCCAGGCCCAGCAGGGCAAGGCTGTCGCTGCGCGGAAGACCCAAGTCCAGCAGCAGGGTCTGTTGTCCGCTTTTTGCACCACCATGGCCAGGTGGGTTGCCAACATTGCGCCATCGGCGTTGCTTTGGGTGCAATACAGCACCGTCAGGCCACCCAGGTGCGCGTTCGAGGTGACGGGAGGCAGGCGCTTGCTCAGGCGTCGTACCAGGCCCGCGACTTCGCTGGAACGCGAACCATAGGCCACGAAATCTCGGGCGCCGGCGCGCATGGCGTTCAGTACGAGCTGGTTGTCCATGCCATCGCCCAGGGCGACCACGGCGAGCATCGGCTTGGCCTCCAGCGCGCCTTCGATCAATGCGCTTTGGGCGACGACGTTTTCACGGTCCAGGCCGACGAACACCAGGTTGGCGAAGGTTACATCTGCCAGCGCCAGCAGTTCGTCCAGGCTGCCGGTACCCACGCTGACAACCTGGCCAAGGGGCGCGAGCGCGCCCTGCAGCCACTCAAGGTCGGTGGTGTTGCGGGTAATCGCGAGGAAGGTTTGGCTCAGGCTATCGCTCATTGGGACAGTCCTGTGCGGCGGTCGAAATTACCGTTTTCCAGGAAAAACATGCGGTACCAGTTCGGGTCGTAGCTGCGCAGTTTTTCGCCGGGTAAGGAAGGCAGTTGAGCGTTGGCGGCCAACGGCTGCACCAGGTGAGGGGTGACGATCATCAGCAGTTCTTTTTCTTCGCGGCTGATGGTGGAATCACGGAAAAACGCACCCAGGATGGGGATATCGCCCAGGCCTGGAAATTTGTTGAAGGTGGAGGTGTTATTGGTACTGATCAGGCCGCTGATCACGAAGCTTTCGCCGTCGGCCAGGGACACGCTGGTGTCGGTGCGGCGCACGGTCAGGGCCGGCACCTGAATGCCTTGGATCGCGATCGCGTTGCTGTAGTCGAGCTCGCTGACCTCCGGCGCAACCTTGAGGGTGATGCGGTTGCGATCGATCACCGTGGGCGTGAGGGTCAGGCGAATACCGAACTCCTTGTACTCGATGGAGATGGTGTCGCTACCGGCGCTGGGCACCGGGATCGGTACTTCACCACCGGCAAGGAAGGTGGCGCTCTGACCGCTCATGGCGACCAGGCTCGGACGCGCCAAGGTGTAGGCAAAACCGCTTTGTTCTAACGCGTTGATCATCGCTTTGACACGACCACCGCCGAAGCCAACGTTGAAATTGCTCGTGCTAACCGGCAGCTTGAACACGCTCTCCGAGGGAGACAGCAGGTTGGGGCTGCCGAGGAAAAAGTTTGTGCCCATGCCGAGGAATTTGGTGCTGGCTTCCTTGAGCTTGGTACGGCTGACTTCGACAAACCGGATATCGGTTTGCACCTGGCTGGGCAGCGTTGGGTCTTCCGAAGGCGACAGCGACAGGCTGGTCAGCGCCGAAGTCGCCTTGCCTTTGACGAACACCATGCTCTGGCGCGGGGCGCTGGCGCAGGCCGTCCACACCATGAGGCTGGTGGCGCCGCTTGAGACACCGGTCAGCAGGAAGTTACGGTCGCCGTTGACCCGGACGTCGGCAATTTTGGGGTCACCAATGGCCAGGCGTGTGATTGCCACCGGCGATTGCAGCTCTTGTTGCAGGCCTTCTCCCACTTCGACCACAGCGGGCAATTGGCCCAAGGCGCTGCAATTGCCCGACGCCGCGAGTGCCGCGCCTGCGGGCAAGCTCGACAGCATCAAGGCCCAGGCCAGCTGAGTGAACATGAGTGCGTAGCGATGGCTCATTCAAGGCATCCTTGCTCAATCACGGGGTTTGTTGAGTGGTCTGTGCGCCGCGAATCACCTCGACGCCCCGGCGAGCGGCAGGTGCGGTGCCGGCCGGTGCGACTCTTTGGGTGGGCCGGTCAGAGCCAGTTGGGCGAATTGATAAAGGTCGCGGTTGGCGTTCTCGAGTTTTTCCGGGGCATCGCTTTCGCCGGCCCAGTAGCGACTGAGCAGTTGCTCATCGGCGCTGCGTACGGCCAGGCGTAGGGTACCGGCTTGAGATGCGAGCATCAGACGGCTTAATAAAGGCTCTGGCACCGCCAGCACTACCGTACGGGCGGAAGCACGTCGTTGGGCGGCTTGGGCGCGCTCTTCGGTGTGACCGGCGGTGGTACCGCGGGTTTGCCATCATTGGCCAGGCCCAACTGGTCGCCGACGCTCAGCAAGCGCATGGCCGGAATCACGATCTGAGCTGACTGTTCGGCGTTACTTGTGTCTTGGCGCAGGAACAGCAGGACGTCGACGTAATCGCCCGGGCTCAACTGGCCGGCGGCACCGATCACTTCATCCACTGACACGGCCAGCGCGCGTTCGTCCGGGCGGATCATGCGGGCCAGCGGGCCGCCGGCGTTGAAGCTTTCTTCAGTGAGCCAGGTGCCGGCTCCCAGCGTGCGCTGGGGCATCCGCCCGATGGCCTGATCCAGTTGCGTCAGGCTGCCGGCGGGCACCGTGCGCAGCTTTTCTATCACCAGGTCGGCAGCAGTGAGGGGAACAAAGGCTGGGGCGTCATGTGCCAGGACGACCACGGGTTGACGGTTTTGATCGTCGATCACGGCGGTGGCACGTTCGACAGAAATGACAGGTGCTGCGACAGGTTCCGGTTGGCGACTCAACACCAGTCCCCAGTAACCGGCGATCAGCGCCCCGATAAGCAACAGGCCGGCCAGGATCATGCTGATGCGACTGTTCATGACGGCTCTCCCTTTCCCGTTGCACTACAGGCCCGTTTAATCCAAACGAGTTAATTCGCAACCTGGCTGTGATGAACATCTAACGATTTGGCTATTTGAAGGTAGCCCAGCTAGGACGAAATGCCATTAACGCAGAAAAAATTTATCTGAACTTTAAAGGCAGCCTTTTAGTGGCTGGGTTTTTGGCGCCAACTTTACGACTAATACTTTGTGGTTAATCCGTTCTTACAGTTGTGAGGCTGGGATTTGTTGACAATGCTCTAGTGGCACGCCGCGATCATCTGGTACTAGAGCCCTTTCGGCTTTCAGTGGCGTTCTTAGGGAGAAGTCTTATGTTCCTTGACCTGATGTTGAAAGTTTATGTCCAAACGCAAACATTCTTCCAACGCAAAGACGGTGCGTCGGGTATTGAGTACGCAATTATCGTTGCGCTGGTTGCACTTGTTATTGTCGCGGCCGGTTCTGGGCTGGGCACTAAGGTAGCCTCGGTGTTCAACACAATGGCTACTAAAATGACGACAGCGAGCTGACGTCGCTCAACGTGTTGTTCCCATTTAGGCTGACTACTTTATCCAGGTACGGCTATGAGCGAATCGTCTTCTCCTCGCCAGCAAATTCTATTGGTGGACGACGAAGAGGACGCTCTGATCGAACTCGCCGAATCCCTCGAAAATGAGGGATTCGTGTGTTTCACCGCCTCCTCTGTAACCGATGCATTACAAGAACTGACACTCAACCCCGATATCGCCCTGATCATCACCGACCTGCGCATGCCCGAGGAAAGCGGTATTTCCTTGATCAAGCGCTTGCGCGAACACACCGAGCGCGCGCACCTGCCGGTGATCGTGATGTCGGGTCATGCCGAAATGGATGATGTGAGCGACATGCTGCGCTTGCAGGTGCTCGATCTGTTTCGCAAGCCGATCTACTTGGTGCGGTTGATCGATACGCTCAACAGCCTTTTCCCGCTCCCCAAATCCCGCTACTGATCATAGGTGCACCTGAAATCAACGTGGGAGCAGGCAAGCCAGCTCCCACATTGGACGGGTGTCGTCCTCGTTACAGTTGATAGCTGAAGCTCAGCGAGTACCGTGGCCGCCGGTCAAAGTTGTCGAACGCCACGTCCGACATCGGCTTGGCCGCTTCCAGCGCAATGTTGTAGTACTTCGCATCGCCAAAGCGCAGCCCCAGCGCTGCCGAGGACATGTCGTTGCCTTTGACGGGCAGGTCGTTGTACCAGGTCTTGGCACGGTCGAAGACTACGTACGGTTGCAGGATCTTCACCCAGTCGCCGGCGCGGTTGTAGCTGTAGTTGACCTCGTAGGCCACGCCCCAGCCTTTGTCGCCCGAACCCTGGTCATCGGGGTAGCCACGGCCGAAGTTCTGCCCGCCAAAGGTGGCGCGTTCGCTGTCGGGCAGGTTGTCGTTGCTCCAGTACAGCGCGCCAGAGAGCACTCCCTGCCAGTTATCGAACAGCTTGTTGCTTTGCACACCCGACAGCCGCACACGGAAGAAATCCAGGTCGGGCTTGAGGCCTCCGAAGTCGGTGCGGGTCTTGGCGCCCATGCCGTTGATGCCTTGGTATAAACCGGCACTGAGAATGCGCAGTTGAGTGGTGTCGGCCTTGCGCCAGTCTCCTTCGACGGCGAGGGCGCGCAGGTTGGTTTCCAGGTCGAAGCGTTGCGGGAAGCCTTCCAGTTTGTAGCGGGTGGTTTGGTCCACCGCGTACAGGCGTGTACCCAGGCTCAACGACTCGCTTGGCGAGGCGATAAACGGGTGGCTGAGGCCGACGGAGTAACGGTCGATCTCCTGGTGCGGCGTGAGTTCCAGGCCATCGCCCAGTTGCAGGCTGGTACGCGGATCGGCGCGATAACGTTCGCCCGACACCACCACTTGTGTGCCTTCGGCATTGATGAACTGGCTGTAGGCAGCGCGGTAGTAATGTTCTTTGTCATTTCCCGGTGGGAACAAACCGCTGATGCTCAGTTGTTCGCCCATGGACGTCCACGAGTTACTGGTGGCGGTGAGCAGTGCCTGCGTGCCGCCGCGACTGGCTTCGGTGAGGCTCATGCTGGTGGTGAACGGCTTGCGGCTGGCAGTGATCTGCATATGGGCGCCGCCATCGGTGGTACCCGGCGGAGGCACTTGGGCTTGCAAGGTCACCCCGGGAATCGCGCTCATCAGCGTGGTGTAGCGCTCGAAAGTCTTGCGGGTCAGCGGGCGTTCGGCCTTGAGCTTTTCCGCCAGCTTGTCGACGTAGGATGAGACCGAACCGATGTCGCCTTGTAGTTGGTAATCGCGGATGTAGCCCTCCACCAGCACCACATGCACAAGGCCATCGTCGAAGCGTTGCTCCGGCAGGAACGCATAGGACAGCAGGTAGCCGTCCTGCTGATAGCGCCGCGTGATGCTGCGGGTGGCCTCGATCAGTTGCGCCAGGTTGGTCTCGTGGCCAATCAGCGGTTCGAAGACCTGGGCCAGCTCGGTGAGCGGGTACACCGTGCCGCCGTCGATCTGCAGTTTGCGGATGGTGACTTTGGTGTCCATCAACAAGGGTTGCGCCGCGGTGGCAGCGGGCGTCGGTAACTGGGTTTGAGGGACGACCGGGCGGTAAGCGTCGGCGGGCAGGTTGGGCACCGGCAGGTTGCGGATGGTGTCGTTGCTATTAAGGAAGCTGGGTAGGGTATCGGCGCAAGCGTAAGTACTGAGGGTGAGCAACAACAACGGCGTCAAAGCGCGCATAGGACACTCCATGGTCAAAACTGCAGCAGCGTTTCGCAGATTCCCGCCGGGCTCTGGGGGCGCGGTTCGGTGTTCTCCAGGGCGTTTCAGTCGCCCATAAAAAAAGACGAGAGGCTTATTAGGTCTCTCGTCTCAACCAAGCGTAGGCGCTGTAGGTGAGGCCGTCTAATCGGCCAGGTGCAATTCTATTTTTTGCCGGTCAGGCCACCGAGCAGGCCGCCCAGCAGACCACCGTTGCCACTGGCGTTGGCGCCGGCACTGGCACCTGCGGAGGCAGATGCGCTACCCCCAGGTTCAGGCCGCCGCCGAGCAAGCCACCACCGGTGTTGGTACCGCCAGTCACCAGGCCGCCGATGGAGGCTACGGTGCCGCCGACCGCGCTGACGGTACCGCCCAACGCATTGGTGACGGGGTTGGCGTTGGCGCCGCTGATGGCACCGCCGAGGTTGCTCACGGCACCGCCAACGTTAGTCACCAGACCGTTGACCGGGCCGCCCAGGCCAGTGGCGCTGCCGACGTTTTGGGTCAGGCTGGCGACGCCGCTGGTGACAGGGTTGAGGGCGTTGGCGAGGGTGCTGGTCACTTGGCCAACCGGTGCACCCGCTGCGGTGTTGGGCACACCGCTGCCGCCGAGGATAGTGCCCAGGGAGGCCACGGTGCTGCCGGCTTTGCCACCGGTGACACCGGTCGCGCTGACCACGCCATTGGTGCTGCCTGCATCCAGGCCGTTGCCGGCGCCGGCGATAATGCCGCCGAGCAGTTCCGCCAGGCCCAGTTGATTGGTGTTACCACCCGAACCGCCGCTGCCGCTGCCGTCCGAAGCCGGGTCGACGTAACCGCTGGCCTTGCCGACTACGGTGCCGACGCCATTGAGTACGTTGCCCACTGCGCCGGTCACAGGGTTGCCGGTGCCGCCTGCACTGGCAACTTTGTCGCCCAGGCCGTCAACGGTGTCGCCGACTTTTTGCAGCAGGCCGCCAACAGGTGCATCAAGGCCGGTTGCGCTGCCGACTTTGCCGGTGGTGTTCTCGACCAGCGAGACCACAGGCACCAGGACTTTGCGCCAACTGTGTTGGTGACCGAGCCCAGTGGGCCGGTGGTGCTGGCGGTGCTCAAGGTGTCGCCAAGCATGGTCACCACATTGCCGACCTTGCCGACGACGTTGCCCACGACCGGTGCGGCGGTGCCCACTACTGGCACTTGGCCCAGCAGGGTGGCGACGTTGGTGCCGGTGGTGGTAACGCCAGTGCCAAGGTCTGCCACGCCGTTGGCCACGCCAGCGACGGTTTTACCCAGTGCATTGCTGTCGGTACCCAGTGAGCCGAGGCCGTCAGACAGGCCAGTGCCGATACTGCCAACCGCGTTGCCGGTGGCAGTGACCAGGCCGCCGGCGGTTGCGCCAACAATCGGCAGGCTGCCGAGGGTAGTGCCCAGGCTGCTGACGGTGCCGCCGAGGCCGGTCACGGTGTCGCCGAGGGTGTCGACTACGGTTGCGGTTACCAGTGGGGTGGTGGTGCCGCCGCCTGTGCCACCGCCGGTACCGCCACCAGTGCCACCACCGGTCCCTCCGCCAGTGCCACCACCCGTGCCGCCGCCTGCGGCTGTATCGGAAGAAGAGGAGCCACCACTGTGATGTCCGCCACCACCGCTGCTGCAGCCGCCGAGCGTCAATGCAATTGCCAGGGCCAGCACGCTGCTTGCTTTCCAAAACACGACTTGAGTTTTCATGATGTGAGTTCCTTGCACCTGTACAACCTTGGTTGTCTTCAAACACTCCCTACTTCTCTTGGGGTAGCGATGTGTTTGTCCGTGAGGTCATAAGAATCCCAGGCGCTCTTTCTCACCATTCTCAACTTGGTATTAACGATTTATATACTGGCGGCCAGTCAAGGCTTAGGGACTAATACCAACGGTATAAAGGGAGGATGTATCAAGATGTATATATCTTGTAAATCAATGGCTTGAATAAAATAGCGGACCTGAAAAGGTCCGCTATAACTTAGGTGTATATATACAATTAATCAGTTTATTTCAGGCGATCGGCTGCCATTTACCTACCATGTGATCAATATCGCCGGCGCCTTTGAGCAGTAACTCGCCACTGGAGCCAGCCGCGCTGGCCCATAACCTGACCTCACTGGGCAGGCGCACTGGCTTGCGAAACTCCACGGCAATTTCGATATTGGCCGCGGGAAGGTGTTCGCCCAAGGCGGCGAGGGTATGCGCTGTGTTCCACAGCCCGTGGGCGATGGCCTGGGGAAAGCCGAACAGCTTGGCGGTGAGGGCACTGAGGTGGATCGGGTTGTAGTCGCCAGAAACCCGTGCATACCGCCGGCCGATATCGGCGGGGGCCGGCCAGTGCGTCAGTTCGCTGACCTGAGTGGGCGTGGGCTGTGCGTCTTCCGTGGCGTCACCGGGCAGCTTCACGCCACGACACAGCATGCGGCTTTCGGCTTCCCACAGCAGGCCGAGGGAATCTTCGGCCGTGGTCACCAAGTCAAACGTCGCACCCTTGGGGTGGGGCTTGAGGTTCTGCGCGTGCACGCCGACGGTCAGGTCATTCACTCCGCCGAGTGGGCGATGAATGCGGATGCGGTTGCTCAGGTGGATCAAACCCAGCAGTGGGAAGGGAAAGGTTTTGTCGGTGAGCAGTTGCATCTGCAAGCCAAACGCCAGGATATGGGGATACGTCGCCGGCAGGATCGGGCTGTCGGCAAACCCACACACCTTGCGATACGCCGCCACATCCTTGGGGTTGATGCGCACCCGGCAGCGTAAACCTCGCTCGGGCAATGTGGTGCCGGTGATCTTGCGCTTGAGTGCCGCGCGCCAATACAGCGGCAGCAACAACGGAGGTGCGCCTAACGTTTGCCATTCCATGCTTACGCTCCCAAAAGACTTTGCCCACAGACCCGCAGCGCTTGCCCGCTGACCGCGCCGCTGCCCGGTTGGCCGAGCCAGGCCACGGCTTCGGCGACGTCCTGTGGCAAACCGCCCTGGCCCAAGGAACTCATGCGGCGCCCGGCCTCACGCAGGGCGAACGGAATATGCGCAGTCATCTGCGTTTCAATAAAACCCGGCGCTACCGCGTTGATGCTGATCCCGCGCGCCTTGAGCAAGGGTGCCCAGGCTTGCGCGAGCCCAATCAACCCGGCCTTGCTCGCCGCATAGTTGGTTTGCCCACGGTTGCCGGCAATACCGCTGATGGAGGCCAGCAGCACCACGCGTGCGTTGTCGTGCAGGGTGCCGCTGTCCAGCAGGGCCTTGGTCAACACCTGGGGTGCATTCAGGTTCACCGCCAGCACTGCGTCCCAATATTCCGGCGTCATGTTGGCCAGGGTTTTATCGCGGGTGATGCCGGCGTTGTGCACCAGAATGTCGAGCCCATCGGGCAGGTGTTCGACCAATTGGCCGGCGGCGTCTTCGGCGCAGATATCCAACACCACGGTGCGCGCACCCAAGCGTGCGGAGAGGGCTTCGAGGTCAGCCTTGGCTTGGGGCACATCCAGCAGGATGACGTCAGCGCCGTCGCGGGCCAGGGTTTCGGCGATGGACGCTCCGATACCTCGGGCGGCACCGGTGACCAGCGCCTTGCGCCCGGCCAGCGGGCGTGTCCAATCCTCGACCGGTGTAGCGCAGGCTTGCAGGCGAATGACCTGGCCGCTGATGTAGGCACTTTTCGGAGAGAGGAAAAAGCGCAACGCGCCTTCCAACTGATCCTCCGCGCCGTCGCCCACATAGAGCAATTGCAACACGCCGCCGTTGCGCAACTCCTTGGCCAGCGAACGGCTGAATCCCTCAAGCGCGCGTTGGGCGCTGGCGGCGAACGGGTCGCTGAGACTTTCCGGGGCACGGCCGAGGATCACCAGGTGCGCGCTGTTATCCAGGTTTTTCAGCAGCGGTTGGAAGAATTCGCGCAGTTGCTTGAGCTGATCGGTGTGTTGCAGCTCACTGGCGTCGAATACCACGGCCTTGAGTTTGGGGCCGTGGCCGGGAATCCAGGTCGAGGCCTCGTTGCCGTAGGTATAAGTCGCGTCGGTGAGTTTGTGGGCGAACGCTTGCACCTCTCTCGCCAGCGCGCCCCCGCCTAACAACAGTGCACCTTCCACCGGGCGCAGGCGTCCAGCTTGCCAGCGTTCCAGGCGTACCGGTGACGGCAGGCCAATGGCGGCGACCAGGCGATGGCCGAGGCTTGAGTTGGCGAAGTCGATAAAACGGTCAGACATGGAACGCTCTCCGAAGGCTGGGGTTCAAAGGGTTGACCACCCCGGGGCGGTAGTCGTTCGATCAGCCTAGGCTAGGCTCAATGATTCCACCTACAACCATCAGGGAGCTTTTCATGACTCAATTGCGCCGCGTAGCGATCATCGGCGGTAACCGCATTCCCTTCGCCCGCTCCAATGGCCCGTACGCCACGGCAAGCAACCAGGCGATGCTGACGGCGGCGCTGGAAGGCCTGATCGAGCGCTACAACCTGCATGGCCTGCGCATTGGCGAGGTGGCTGCGGGGCGGTGCTCAAGCATTCCCGTGACTTCAACCTGACCCGCGAATGTGTGTTGGGCTCGCGCCTGTCGCCGCAAACCCCGGCTTATGACATTCAACAGGCATGCGGCACCGGGCTGGAGGCGGCATTGTTGGTAGCCAACAAGATTGCGCTCGGCCAGATCGAATGCGGTATTGCCGGCGGGGTGGACACGACCTCGGACGCGCCGATTGGCGTGAATGAAGGGCTGCGCAAGATCCTGCTGCAAGCCAACCGCAGCAAATCCATGGCGGATAAGTTAAAAGTCTTGTTACAACTTCGCCCTCATCACCTCAAGCCGGAGCTGCCACGCAATGGCGAACCGCGCACGGGGTTGTCCATGGGCCAGCATTGCGAGTTGATGGCGCAAACCTGGCAGATCCCCCGCGCCGAGCAGGACCAGTTGGCCCTCGAAAGCCATCAGAAAATGGCCGCTGCCTACGCCGAAGGCTGGCACAACGATTTGCTCACGCCCTTCCTGGGCCTGACCCGCGACAACAACCTGCGCCCCGACCTGACCCTGGAAAAACTTGCCGCCCTCAAACCCGCCTTTGAACGCAGCGAAAGGGCACGCTGACCGCCGGCAATTCGACGCCGCTCACCGATGGTGCATCGCTGGTATTGCTGGGCAGTGAAGAATGGGCCAAGGCGCGTGGCCTGCCGATCCTTGCCTACCTGCGTGATGGCGAAGCCGCGGCGGTGGATTTCGTCAACGGTGCCGAAGGCTTGTTGATGGCGCCGGTGTACGCGGTGCCGCGTTTGTTGGCTAGGAATGGTCTGACGCTGCAGGACTTCGATTACTACGAGATTCACGAGGCGTTCGCCGCCCAGGTGTTGTGCACGCTCAAGGCCTGGGAGGATGCGGACTACTGCAAGACGCGCCTGGGGCTGGAGGCGCCGTTGGGGTCTATCGACCGCAGCCGCCTGAATGTGAAGGGCAGCTCCCTGGCTGCCGGGCACCCGTTCGCCGCCACCGGCGGGCGTATCGTCGCCAACTTGGCCAAATTGCTGGATGCGGCAGGTAAGGGGCGTGGCCTGATTTCCATCTGCGCGGCGGGTGGGCAGGGGTTACAGCGATCATTGAGCGTTGAAACTGGCATATTGGATGCATTCTTAAGTGATCAACGGTCGGTAGCCCCTCCCACCGGCGAGCCGATTGCCGTATAACGAGTGCCATACGCGTATTTGGTAATAAAGGACCCACAATAAAAGCTGATGAAGACTCCTAAACGCATTGAACCCCTGATCGAAGACGGTCTGGTCGACGAAGTGCTGCGCCCACTCATGAGTGGTAAAGAAGCAGCTGTTTATGTGGTGCGCTGCGGCAATGAATTGCGTTGCGCCAAGGTTTACAAGGAGGCGAACAAACGAAGTTTTCGTCAGGCGTCCGAATACCAGGAAGGCCGTAAGGTCCGCAACAGCCGCCAGGCCCGGGCCATGGCCAAGGGCTCCAAGTTCGGCAAGAAAGAAACCGAAGATGCCTGGCAAAACGCCGAAGTGGCGGCGTTGTTCCGCCTGGCCGGCGCGGGCGTTCGCGTGCCCCAGCCGTTCGACTTCCTCGAAGGCGTGCTGCTGATGGAACTGGTGGCTGACGAGTACGGCGATGCGGCGCCGCGTCTGAACGACGTGGTACTGGAGCCGGACCAGGCACGTGAATACCACGCCTTCCTGATCTCCCAGATTGTGCTGATGCTGTGTACCGGCCTGGTGCACGGTGACTTGTCCGAGTTCAACGTACTGCTCACGCCGACCGGCCCGGTGATCATCGACCTGCCTCAGGCGGTGGATGCGGCGGGCAACAACCACGCGTTCAGCATGCTGGAACGGGATGTTGGCAACATGGCTTCCTACTTCGGGCGCTTTGCCCCGGAGTTGAAGAAGACCAAGTACGCCAAGGAAATGTGGGCATTGTACGAAGCCGGCACCTTGCACCCGGCCAGTGTATTGACCGGCGAGTTCGACGAGCCGGAAGAACTGGCGGACGTGGGCGGCGTGATTCGCGAGATCGAAGCGGCGCGGCTGGATGAAGAGCGCAAGCAGGCGATTCGTGCGGCGGATGATGCGCCACCGAGCAAGACGGCGGAAGAACCGCCGCCGCCTTGGATGCAGTGATTCGTTAACCCGAGGCTGGCGCGGTTCCTGTGGGAGCTGGCTTGCCTGCGATTGCATCACCTCAGTGTGGCTGACACACCGAGGTGTCTGCATCGCAGGCAAGCCAGCTCCCACAGTTGTTTTGTGTATGCCCTTTCAGGTGCAGCAACTCCCCGACGCCAGTTCCTTGAGGATCGGACAATCCGGCCGATGATCGCCCTGGCAGTGCTCCACCAGGTCCTGCAACGTATCGCGCAATTGCCCCAGCTCCAGGATTTTCTGGTTCAACGCTTCGATATGCTGGCGCGCCAACGCTTTCACATCAGCGCTGGCGCGCTGCCGGTCCTGCCACAGCGTTAGCAGCTTGCCGACCTCTTCCAACGAAAATCCCAAGTCTCGCGAGCGTTTGATAAACGCCAGGGTGTGCAAGTCGTCCGCGCCATAGATCCGATAGCCGCTGTCGGTGCGGTGGGCGGCTTTGAGTAGGCCGATGGATTCGTAGTAGCGAATCATCTTGGCGCTCAACCCGCTCTGGCGGGCGGCTTGGCCGATGTTCATGTGCGTTGATCCTCCAGGTCCTTGGGTTTCCAAGTCTTCAACAGTAACGCATTGCTCACCACACTGACGCTGGACAAGGCCATCGCTGCACCGGCCAAAACCGGGTTGAGCAGGCCGAATGCCGCCAGGGGAATGCCGATCAAGTTATACACAAACGCCCAGAACAGGTTCTGGCGGATTTTCGCATAGGTCTTGCGACTGATCTCCAGGGCGGCCGGGACCAGCCGTGGGTCGCCGCGCATCAAGGTGATACCGGCGGCGTGCATGGCCACGTCGGTGCCGCCGCCCATGGCGATACCGATATCAGCGGCAGCCAGCGCCGGGGCGTCGTTGATGCCATCGCCGACCATGGCCACCACGCCGGTTTTTTTCAGCTCGGCGACAGTGGCGGCTTTGTCGGCGGGCAGCACTTCGGCGTGTACATCATCGATGCCCAACGCCTCGGCGACCACGCGGGCGCTGCCGCGATTGTCGCCGGTGAGCAAATGGCTGGTGATGTGCCGGGCCTTGAGTTGCTCCACCGCTTCCAGTGCGCCGGGCTTGAGCGTGTCGCCAAACGCGAACAAGCCCAGCACACGCGGATGTGCACCTTGCTCAATCAGCCAGGACAACGTGCGTCCCTCGGCTTCCCAAGCCTTGGCCGACTCGGCCAGGTCGCCCGTGCTCAAACCGTTTTCTTCCAACAGCCGGCGATTGCCCAAGGCCAGTGGCCGACCGTCGAGTGTGCCGGCAATGCCGCGACCGGTAAGGGATTGACTGGCGCTTACATCGGCCACGTTCAACCCTTGTTCGCTGCAGGCATCCAGCACCGCCTTGGCCAACGGGTGTTCACTGCCGCGCTGCAATGCGCCGGCTTGTTGCAACAGCAGGGCTTCGTTGCCATCCACCGCCACAAGATGGGCGATCTTCGGCGCGCCAGAGGTAAGGGTGCCGGTCTTGTCGAACACCACGGCGCTTACTTCATGGGCGCGTTCCAGGGCCTCAGCGTCTTTAATCAGGATGCCGTAGCGTGCGGCGACGCCAGTACCGGCCATGATCGCGGTGGGTGTGGCCAGGCCCAGGGCGCAAGGGCAGGCGATCACCAGTACGGCGACGGCGTTGATGATCGCGGTCTCCATCGAAGCGCCGTACAGCCACCAGCCCACCAGGGTGATCAACGCCAGCACCAGAACCGCTGGAACGAACACTTGGCTGACTTTATCCACCAACTTCTGGATCGGTGCCTTGGCGGCTTGTGCGTCTTCCACCAGGCGGATGATTCGCGCCAGCACGCTTTCTGCGCCCAAGGCCTGGGTGCGCACCAGCAAGCGGCCTTCGCCGTTGATGGCGCCGCCGGTAACCTTGTCCCCCGGTTGTTTCGGTACTGGCAGGCTTTCACCGCTGATCAAGGCTTCGTCGGCGTGGCTCTGACCCTCGACCACTTCGCCGTCCACCGGGAAACGCTCGCCGGGCTTGACCAAGACCAGGTCGCCCAATTTCAGCGCATTGATGGCCACCTCTTCTTCGCGGCCTTCAATGACCCGAATTGCCCGCTCCGGGCGCAGCGCTTCAAGGGCGCGAATGGCGCTGGCAGTCTGGCGTTTGGCGCGGCTTTCCAGGTATTTGCCCAGCAGCACCAAGGCGATCACCACCGCCGAGGCTTCGAAGTAAAGGTGCGGCATGCTGCCTGCTGGCGCGGTAAGCCATTCATAGATACTTAGGCCATACCCGGCGCTGGTGCCGATGGCCACCAGCAGGTCCATATTGCCTGCACCGGCCCGTACGGCTTTCCAGGCGGCTATATAGAAGCGCGCACCAAAGATGAATTGCACGGGCGTGGCCAGTGCGAACTGCACCCAGGCCGGTAGCATCCAATGCAGGCCGAAGGGCTCTACTAACATCGGCAGCACCAGCGGCAGCGCGAGCGCAACGGCCAGCAGCAGCGACCAACGCTCGCGGTGCAGGCGTTGTGCCTGGTTTGCGTCTGTGGTGGTTTCACTTTGGGGCAGGCTGGCGGTATAGCCGGCCTTGTCGACGGCGGCGATCAACACGGCGGGGTCCATCTGGCCCACCACTTCAACGTGGGCGCGTTCATTGGCCAAGTTGACGCTGACGCTTTGCACCCCCGGCACCTTGCCCAGCGCGCGCTCGACACGGCCGGCACAGCTGGCACAGGTCATGCCGCTGATGGGCAGGTCAAACGTGGTCGATCCATTCATGGGGCAGTCCTCCAGAAGAAGTTGCCCCTAGCATCAACCTTGACCTATGGGTAAGGTCAAGCGCGTTTAATATTCCAGTGAGGCGGCTTTGAGGTACATACCGTCCGGGCCCTGGGCGATGCGCAACTTGCGCACGTCACCGGCCTTGAGCGTGATGTTCTGTGCAGGCGGCGCCAACAGGCCCGGCAGGCAGCCCGGGGATTGGCCCGGCAGCAGTTTCAAGCGCAATGACAGGTTGCCCGCCGGCAAGTTGAACGAGGTGGCTTGCTCCTGGAACAGCCGGCCTGCCAACTGGTCATTGAGGTACAAGCCGATCTCGCAGTTGGTCGGCACTTCCAGGCGTTCGCGGAAATGATCAGCACCGCGTAGTCTTCTGCGGCATAGGCCAGGGGCGCAGCGGCAGACAAACTCATCAGGCCCGCAAGGGCAAAAAACGACCAGCGCATGGCGAATGCTCCATGGTTCATATCCAAGATGGGTGAAGCTTGGCCGACCACGCCTGCGAATACCAGCCCGGCCGAAGATTGCAGAACTTGACCTTGCCACGATGGCAAGGTCGACAGTACACCAACCTCATCAAAGGAGTCATGTCATGCAAGTATTCAACGTTGAAGGAATGACCTGCGGCCATTGCGTTCGGGCCGTGACCCAGGCGGTGCAGAGCCAGGACCCGGCCGCTGAAGTGAAGGTGGACCTCGCGGCCAAGCAAGTCAGTGTGCAAAGCCAGCTGAGCCCGGAAGTGATCGCCGGCTTGATCCGTGAAGAAGGCTACACCGTCGCCTGATTTTTAATAGTTAGCGAGCTATCGTAATGTTCAAGGCACCCAAGCACGGCTAGACTGTCGGGCTGCTGTCCTACTTGGGTGCCTGATGAACCTCCGCATAATTTTGATCCTGGGTGCCTTGAGCGCCTTTGCGCCGTTGGCGATCGATTTTTACCTGCCGGGCTTCCCGGCGATGGCCGCCGCGTTTGCCACCGACGAAAACATATCCAGCGAACGCTGGCGGTGTACTTCGCGGGCCTGGCGATCGGCCAATTGATCTATGGCCCATTGGCCGACCGCTTTGGCCGGCGCGTGCCGCTGCTCAGTGGCGTCACCTTGTTCACCTTGGCTTCTTTTGCCTGTGCCTATGCGCCGTCCCTGGAATGGCTGACGGGCGCGCGTTTTGTGCAGGCCCTTGGCGGTTGCGCGGGCATGGTGATTTCCCGTGCGGTGGTCAGCGACAAATGTGACGCAGTGGGTTCGGCCAAGGTGTTTTCCCAACTGATGCTGGTGACCGGCCTGGCGCCGATCCTGGCGCCGCTGGCGGGCGGGGTGATGGTCGGGTTGTGGGGCTGGCAGTCGATCTTCCTCGCGCTCACTGTATTCAGCGTAATGGCCGCCATCGCTGTGGCGGTGGGTTTGCCGGAAACCTTTCCCGCCCATCAGCCACGCCAGCCGCTGTCTGGCTCGCTGCGTCGCTACGGCGCGCTGTTGTCCGACCGGGTCTACCTCGGCTACGCCCTCACCGGCGGTATTTCGATTGCCGGGATGTTTGCCTATATCGCCGGCTCCCCGTTCGTTTTTATCCAGCTCTACGGCGTGCCCGCCGAGCATTACGGCTGGCTGTTCGGCTCCAACGCAGCGGGCTTTATCCTGGTGGCGCAGCTCAATGCGCGGTTGCTTTCCAAGCGCGGCCCAGCGTTTTGCTCTCACGCAGCGTGTGGGTCTATCTGTTGGCGGCGGTGACGTTGCTCGGTGTTGCGGCATTGCGCACCGATGCGTTGTGGCCATTGCTGGTGCCGTTGTTTATCTGCATCGCCAGCCTGGGCTGCATTTTGCCCAACACGTCAGCGTGTGCCATGAGCGGGCAGGGTGCACGTGCCGGTAGCGCATCGGCGCTGCTGGGGTGCATTCAGTTTGGCGTAGCGGCGGGAGCGGCGTCGTTGGTGGGGATCCTGCACGATGGCAGCGCGATGCCGATGGCAATGGTCATCAGCCTGTGCGGTGTATTGGCCGTGACGATTGCGGTGTCGACCCAGCGCCTGCAACGGGCAAGGGCCGCGCAGGCGCAGGTCTAGAAACCGATCAGCCAGCGGCGGAGCGTTGCTGGCTGGGTGGGAAGCGGTGAGGCGCCTGGATACGGGCTTGCAGGGTGTCGGCAAAGGCGCGGGCCTCGGCCTCGGTGCGGAAAGTGAAGGCGTCGCCGTCGAGACGAACCTGCCATTTGTTGCCTGGGGATTTTGCTAACGCTTTTATCAGGATCTTCATTGCTGACCTCCTTACGTAAAAGAAACGCGGCAAAGGCGGCCAATATAAACCCGAATACGCTCACAAATATGACAAAGGTCAACCTTCGGACTAATGGTGACGTCCATCACCTTGGTGAATAACGGACGTCACCCAAGCGCTCCTTTCAGAACCCTTCCAACACAATCTTGCCCTTGGCCTTGCCGCTTTCCAGCAATGCGTGGGCACGGCGCAGGTTGGCCGCATTGATCACGCCGAAGTGCTCGCCCACCGTGGTTTTCAAGGTGCCGGCGTCGATCAGCTCGGCCACGCGATTGAGTAGGTTGTGCTGCTCGATCATGTCCGGCGTCTCGAACATCGAGCGTGTGTACATGAACTCCCAATGCAGCGACAGGCTCTTGCGCTTGAGCTTGCTCACGTCCAGCGCTTTTGGGTCGTCGATCAGCGCCAGCTTGCCTTGGGGTTGCAGGGCTTCAACAAGCTGGTCCAAGTGATGGTCGGTCTGGGTCAGGCTGGCGACGTGGGTAACGTGTGCCTGGCCGGCATTTTTCAGCGCTTCGCTCAGCGGTTGGCTGTGGTCGATCACCAGGTCGGCGCCCAAGGCCTTGGCCCATTCCTGGGTTTCCGGGCGCGAGGCGGTACCGATCACTTTCAACGCGGTGAGTTGGCTGGCGAGTTGGGTCAGGATCGAGCCCACACCACCGGCTGCGCCGACGATGAGCAGGCTCTGGCCTTCATCCTGTTTCCCTTCATGCACTTGCAGGCGCTCAAACAGCAGTTCCCAGGCGGTGATAGCCGTGAGCGGCAGTGCGGCGGCCTCTGCGAAGCCGAGGCTTTTCGGCATGTGGCCCACGATGCGCTCGTCCACGGTGTGCAATTCGCTGTTGCCGCCCGGGCGTACCAGGGAGCCTGCGTAGAACACCTTGTCACCAGCCTTGAACAGCGTGACTTCGCTGCCGACAGCCTTGACCACACCGGCCACGTCCCAGCCCAGCACCTTGGCGGCGCCGTTTTCCGGGGCGACGTTCTGGCGCACCTTGGTGTCCACCGGGTTCACGGAGATGGCTTTGACTTCCACCAGCAGGTCACGGGGGCCGGCGACCGGTGCGGGCAATTCGATGTCTTGCAGGGCGTTTGGGTCGTTTATTGGTAGGGATGTGTAGTAGGCAATGGCTTTCATGGGAGCTCCGGAAAATGGGCGGTGATCAGGCAAGAAACTTCAGGCGCTTGAGTTCGAAGTGTTCGATCACATCGGCCGCCTTGGCGCGGAAATTCTGAATGTGGGCACTCTGGTCGTGGTCAGCCAGCGCGGCCTCGTCGCTCCAGCGTTCAAGCATGTAGAAAGTCTCTGGATGTTGCAGATCCTGGTGCAGGTCGTACTGCTCGCACCCGGCTTCAAGACGGGTAGGTTCCAGCAGGCCGCGCAGCAGGGGTTCCAGGACGGCCTGTTGGCCGGGTTTGGCGATCAGCGTGGCGATGACGTTAAAGGCTGTGGACATATTCGACTCCAGACACGTGATAAACGGGATGCACAGATGATTGGCTATTTCCCACGAAGATAAAAGCGGCTAAAACAAAGGTCTGTTTCAACAAAATATTGATAATGAGCGGAAATACATGCTGCGTTTTGATGATTTGCAGTTGTTTGTGCGCGCCGCCGACTTGGGTAGTTTGTCGGCGGCGGCGCGGGTGATGGATTTGTCGCCTGCTGTGGCCAGTGCGGCGCTCAAGCGTATCGAACAGCAACTGGGCGCGCGCTTGCTGGCCCGCTCCACCCGCAGCTTGCGCCTGACTGCCGAAGGTGAAGGTTTCCTGGAATATGCCCGCGCCGCGTTGAGTTCTTTGGACGAAGGGCGACGTCTATTGGCCAGTGGCCAAGACCATGTCAGCGGCGTGCTGCAGCTGTCGGCACCTTCGGACTTCGGCCGCAACCAACTGCTGCCGTGGCTGGATGAGTTCCAGCGCGAGTACCCGCAACTGACCGTACGCCTGCTGTTGGGGGATCGCATTGCCGACTTGTTTCGCCAACCGGTGGACATCGCCCTGCGCTACGGCGAACCGGAGGATTCGAGTCTCATCGCACTCCCGGTCGCAGCAGAAAATGTGCGGGTGTTGTGCGCTGCGCCCAGTTACCTTGCGCGCCATGGTGAGCCGAGATATTTGGAACAACTGGCCCAGCACAATTGCCTGCTCTATATGCTCGGCAGCCGAGTCCATGATCACTGGACCTTTCACGACGGCAGGCGCGAAGTCAGTCTGACGGTCAGCGGTGATCGTTTCAGCGACGATGCAGATGTGGTGCGCCGCTGGGCGGTAGCCGGTGTGGGCATTGCTTATAAATCCTGGTTGGATGTCAGCACCGATGTGCTGGCTGGGCGCTTGCGTTTGATCCTGCCGGAGTTGCGTGGTGAACGAACGCCGCTCAATTTGTTGTGCGCACATCGCGCCCAGTTGAGCAAACCCATCAACTTGCTGCGGGAAATGCTTGTGTCTCGCTGTGCGACATTAAGCGCGCAGTTGCCGGAGCGATTGATCACCGGCCAGTAGCCTTCGAGTTCTCCAGACATTTCACTCAAGTGCTGTCCCTATCTGCGCTGTAGGACGCGGCGGAACCGTCCGTTTGCGCCCCTATACTTTGACGCCAATCGCAGCAGTCAAACGATTTAACAGGGAGTGAACCGATGGAAGAATCACCTTGTATCAGTCATATCGCCAGCTTGCTCGCCGATCCCAAACGTGCCGCGATGCTCTGGGCCTTGATGGACGGTTCGGCCAAATCCTCCTCGGAGCTGGCGAGGTCTGTCGGGCTGACAGCGGCATCGGCCAACGCCCATCTGGGTCGGTTGATCGGTAGCGGGTTGCTGCGGGTCGAGGTTGGGCGCGGCAAGCGCCTGTTTCGCATGGCGGCGCCAGACGTCAGCGCCGCTATCGATGCCTTGGCCTGCACAACAGTGGCCAGCGCGGCACGCAACGCGCCAGAGGTTGCACTGCCTGCATTGGCGGCGCCGTTGTCGCTGCGACGTGCCCGGTTATGCCGTGGCCACCTCGGTGGCGAGTTGGCGGCGCAGTTGTACCAACAGATGTTGGCGGGGCGATGGATCGAGCGCTATGAACATCGGACTGAGGTCACACTAAAGGGAGCGCGGCACTTGGCGCACCTGGGTATTTTCACCCAGGCGCTGGCAACGCCATTGGTGTGTGACTGCTGCGATTGGAGTCAACAGCATCCGCACCTGGGAGGTGCGTTGGGCGCCGGGTTGCTGCAACTGTTCTTGCAGTCGAACTGGATCAGCGTGGCCCACGACTCCCAAGCGTTGACGGTAAGTGACATCGGCCTGACGGAAATCGCGCGATTGGCAGCGCCGGAGCAGTCGTAGTAGCGGTCGCGTCGTTCAGAGTTTCAATCAGGTCGCATCCAGCAATAACCCGGAAAAACCATGCCGCACACTCGCCGAGGGGATTCTTCACACAGGGGGTGCGGCATGGGTATGCAAGGCTATAGCGCAGCGGAACGGCTGGAACGGTTGCCCATCAGCGGCTACCACCGAGTCATTTTCATCATCATCGCCCTGGCGTTTTTCTTCGACTCCATGGACCTGGCGATGATGACCTTCCTGTTGGGGTCGATCAAAACCGAGTTCGGGCTGAGCACAGCCCAGGCTGGGTTGCTGGCCAGTTCGAGTTTTTTGGCATGGTGGTAGGGGCATCGTTGTCCGGGATGCTCGCCGATCGCTTTGGCCGCAAACCCGTGTTCCAGTGGAGCATTGTGTTGTGGGGCATCGCCAGTTACCTGTGCTCCACGGCGCAGACGGTGGAGACGCTGACGCTGTTTCGCATCCTGCTGGGGATTGGCATGGGCATGGAGTTTCCGATTGCGCAGTCAATGCTGTCCGAGCTGATTCCGGCCAGGGGCGTGGGCGCTATATCGCGCTGATGGACGGCTTCTGGCCGCTGGGTTTTGTAGCAGCGGGGGTGCTGTCTTACTTTTGCTGCCGGTGATTGGCTGGCGCGACATCTTCCTGGTGTTGGCGGTGCCGGCGGTGTTTGTACTGGCGATCCGATTTTTTATCCCCGAGTCGCCGCGCTGGCTGGAACAGGCTGGGCGGCATGAGGCTGCAGACAAGGTACTGCAGGGCATCGAGCAAAAGTCCGCGATTCGATAGGTCGCCACGACCTACCGGAGCCCATCCGCCTGCCGCGGGTGGAGAGTACGCCCGGGACATTCTTCTCGGCATTCCAGCAGCTGTGGTCGGCGCAGTATCGGCAACGCACGATGATGATCTGGAGTGTGTGGTTTTTTGCCTTGCTGGGTTTTTACGGGCTGACGTCTTGGTTGAGCGCGCTGTTGCAGCAGTCGGGTTTCGCGGTCACCCAGTCGGTGTATTACACGGTGATCATTTCGCTGGGCGGGATTCCCGGTTTCTTGATGGCGGCTTGGCTGGTGGAGCGGTGGGGGCGTAAGCCGGTGTGCGTCGTAACGTTGCTGGGTGGCGGGGTGATGGCGTTTTTGTACGGGCAGAGTGCGGTATTTGGCGGCAACGTGGGCCTTCTGATCACGTCAGGCCTGTTGATGCAGTTCTTTTGTTTGGCATGTGGGCGGTGCTCTACACCTACACGCCGGAGCTATATCCCACCTCGGCGCGGGCGACGGGGTCCGGGTTTGCCTCGGCGATTGGCCGGGTCGGTTCGTTGCTGGGGCCGTTGGTGACCGGGCTGGTGTTTCCGATTACCGGGCAGGGTGGCGTGTTTGCCCTGGGCGCGCTGTGTTTTGCGGTCGCGGCGCTGGTGGTGTGGGTGTTTGGGATGGAGACGAAGGGCAAGACGTTGGAAGAGCTCACCCAGGCTTGAAGCAAATGAGGTCAAAGTGGGAGCCGGGCTTGCCCGCGATGGCGGTGTGTCAGGCAGTAGAGGGCTGGCTGATGCATCGTCATCGCAGGCAAGCCAGCTCCCACATTTTTAGACCGTGTTTATCCCGTTACGGCTTTACCAACCGCGCATCCAGACTGTTCTGCGCCAGGCGTTTGGCCTGGTCCTGGGTCATGCCCAGTGCAGTGTGCAGCGCGTGGAAGTTCTCGGTGACATAACCGCCGAAGTACGCCGGGTCGTCCGAGTTGACCGTGACTTTCACGCCACGCTCAAGCATGTCGAGAATGTTGTGCTGGGCCATGTCGTCGAACACGCAGAGCTTGGTGTTGGACAGTGGGCACACGGTCAACGGGATTTGCTCGTCGATGATGCGCTGCATCAAACGCTCGTCTTCAATGGCGCGTACGCCATGGTCGATTCGCTGGATTTTCAGCAGGTCGATGGCCTCCCAGATGTACTCGGGTGGGCCTTCTTCGCCGGCGTGGGCCACGGTCAGGAAGCCTTCGTGACGGGCACGATCGAACACGCGCTGGAACTTGCTCGGCGGGTGACCCATTTCGAACTGTCCAGGCCCACGGCCACGAACGCATCACGGAACGGCAGCGCCTGGTCGAGGGTTTTCTCGGCTTCGGCTTCGCTCAAGTGACGCAGGAAGCTCAAGATCAAACCACTGGTGATGCCCAGTTGCTGCTCGCCATCTTTGAGCGCAGCGGCGATGCCATTGAGCACCACTTCGAAGGGGATGCCACGGTCGGTGTGGGTCTGCGGGTCGAAGAACGGTTCGGTGTGGATCACGTTCTGTTCTTTGCAGCGCAGCAGGTAGGCCCAGGTCAGGTCGTAGAAGTCCTGGGAGGTGCGCAGCACATCAGCACCCTTGTAGTACAGGTCGAGAAACTCTTGCAGATTGTTGAAGGCGTAAGCCTTGCGCAGGGTTTCGACGTCGTTCCACGGCAGCGCAATTTTGTTGCGCTCAGCCAGGGCGAACAGCAACTCAGGCTCCAGCGAGCCTTCCAGGTGCAGGTGCAGTTCAGCCTTGGGCAGGGCGTTGAGCCAATCGTACATTTCTAAATTCTCATCAGGTGCAATGGCGGCATTCTACAGGCCATGGCTGAAATAATTGGCAAAACCTGACCAGCAGGATCGTTTTTGTTGCGTTCGCACAAGGGCCGCGTGAACTAAGGTGTAACGAAACGTTAGCAGCGTGCCGTAGTCTGTACCCCATCAATGACTGATTTGCTGTTCGATAAGGCCCGGAATGCTCACATCCCTCAAGCAAGAAAAATTCATGCTGCTGGCGCTGATTGCCGCCATTGCCGCGTACCCGCTGGAACACTGGATGCTCAACAGCGGACAGGGCGTGGCGCTGCTCGGTGGCGTGGTGCTGATCGCGTTTATCGTGGTGGCGTCGATGCGTGTCGCCCATCATGCCGAGCAATTGGCCGAAAAGGTCGGCGACCCCTACGGCACCATGATCCTCACCTTGGCCGCCGTGCTGGTGGAAGTGGTGATCCTGGCGATCATGATGAGCAACGAGCCGTCGCCTACGTTGGTGCGCGACACGATCTATTCGGCGGTGATGCTCGATATCAACGGCATTCTCGGCCTGGCCGCGCTGATGGGCGGCATCAAGCATGGCGAACAGTCCTACAACGATGATTCGGCGCGCAGCTACAGCGTGATGATTCTCACCGCCATGGGCGTGTCCATGGTGGTGCCGGAGTTTATACCCGAGGCCGACTGGAAAATTTACTCGGCCTTCACCATCGGCGCGATGGTGGTGCTGTACACCTTGTTCTTGCGGATGCAGGTGGGGCCCCACAGTTATTTCTTCAGCTACAGCTACCCGGAGAAGCGTCGCAAGAAGCAGCCGGAGGAGAGGAGTCGCCGCCGGTGAACCTGGCGTTCTCCATCGGCACGTTGGTGTTTGGCGTGATTGTGATTGGTGCACTGGCCGAGGTGATGTCCAAGACCCTGGACCTGGGCCTGGAAGGCACGGGCGCGCCGCCGGTGATCACGGCGATTGTGGTGGCAGCCATTTCGGCGGCGCCGGAAATTCTGACGGCATTGCGGGCGGCGTTGGCCAACCGTATGCAGTCGGTGGTGAATATTGCCTTGGGCGCGTCGCTGTCGACGGTAATTCTGACGGTGCCCGTGATGGAGGCCATGGCGCTCTATACCGGCCAGCCGTTCCAGATGGCGATGACGCCGGTGCAGACGGTGATGGTGTTTATCACGCTGATTGTCAGTGCGATCAACCTCAATGATGGCGAGACCAATGCCATCGAAGGGATGACGCATTTTGTGTTGTTTGCCACCTTTATCATGTTGTCGTTGCTGGGGCTCTAAACGCCGTAGATCTTAATGTGGGAGGGCGGGAGCTGGCTTGCCTGCGATAGCATCACCTGGGATTAGCTGAAAAACCGAGGTGTCTGCATCGCGGGCAAGCCCGGCTCCCACAAAAGACTGCTCCCACATTTAGAGCTGCGTCAGGCTCAAGTTCCTGCGATCAAGGCTTTTGCCGCTTGGGTGTGATCAGCAATCAAGCCTTTCAGGTCCAGGCCTTCCACTTGGCCGTCAATCACCCGCCATTTACCCGCCACCATCACCCGGTCCGCCCGGTCTGCACCGCACAGCAGCAGCGCAGAAATCGGATCATGGCTACCCGAGAAGCGCAGCTCATCCAGCTTGAACAGCGCCAAGTCGGCTTGCTTTCCTACAGCCAACTCACCGATGTCCGTACGGCCCAGTAACTGCGCTGAGCCCTTCGTTGCCCAGCCCAGCACGCCTTCGGGGGTGATCTTTTCTGCGCCGTAGCGCAAGCGCTGGATGTACAGGGCCTGGCGTGCTTCAAGGATCATGTTCGACGCATCGTTGGAGGCTGAGCCGTCCACGCCCAAACCGATAGGCGCACCGGCGGCGAGCAGGTCCAGGGTCGGGCAGATGCCGGAGGCCAAGCGCATGTTCGAGCTTGGGCAATGGCAGATACCGGTGCCGGCATCGCCCAGGCGCGCAATTTCGTCCGGGTTGAAGTGAATGCCATGGGCCAGCCAAGTGCGTGGGCCGAGCCAGCCGACGCTGTCAAGGTAGTCGACGGTGCGCAGGCCGAAGCGTTGCAGGCAGAAGTCTTCTTCGTCCAGGGTCTCTGCCAGGTGCGTGTGCAGGCGCACGTCGAGTTTTTCGGCCAGTTCGGCACTGGCGCGCATGATTTCCGGGGTGACGGAAAACGGTGAGCAGGGCGCCAGCGCGATTTGGATTTGCGCGCCGTTGCCACGTTGATGGTATTCGTGGATCAGACGCTGGCTGTCGTCGAGGATCACCTGGCCTTGCTGCACGGTTTGTTGCGGCGGCAGGCCACCATCGGCTTCGCCCAGGCTCATGGAGCCGCGGGTAAGCATGGCGCGCATGCCCAGTTCACGCACGCTTTGCACCTGAACATCGATCGCATTTTCCAAACCATCGGGAAACAAGTAATGGTGGTCGGCGGCCGTGGTGCAGCCCGAAAGCAGCAGTTCAGCCAGCGCGACTTTGGTGGCGAGGGCGAGTTTTTCCGGGGTGAGGCGCGCCCAGACCGGGTACAGGGTTTTCAGCCAGGGGAACAGCGGCTGATTGACCACCGGCGCCCAGGCGCGGGTCAGGGTTTGGTAGAAGTGGTGGTGGGTGTTGATCAGGCCCGGCAGGATCACATGTTCGCGGGCGTCGAAAATTTGCCCGCAAGGCACCGAGGGTTCTTGTCCCCAGCCGAGCACTTCAGTGATCACACCGTCTTGCAGCACCAATCCACCACGGGCATCGAGACCATTGGCAGTGAAAATCGCGAGGGGGTTTTTTAACCAGATACGGGTCGCAGGCATTGGCCGGCTCCTCTGAATGATGGGTTCAGGTTTGCCAGCTCAGTGTTGCCCTGTCTGCTGATCCAGGGTCGCCGGTTAAGGCGAGGGAGTAGATTACGTGTAGTTCGAGATCTCGTCCATCTGTAGGAGGATGGACGAGATCAGTGTGGAGGTGGTTACCAGGCGATGGTGTCGCCCTTGTAGTCCACGAAGTGGTGGCCGCCTTTACCGGTGTAGGCATTCACTTGATCTACCAGGCCACGCACGCTGGTGTCCACGTCGATATGCGCGTTTTCGCCGCCCATGTCGGTTTTCACCCAGCCCGGATGCAGCGACAACACGGTCAATTTTTGATCACCCAATTGGGTAATGAAACTGTTGGTCATGGAGTTGAGTGCGGCCTTGCTGGCCTTGTACAGCGCCAAGTCCGAGCCATCGGGGATGGTCACGCTGCCCAGTACCGAACTCATGAACGCCAGCACGCCGCTGTCTTTGCGGATCTGCCCGACGAACCGCTGGGCCAGGTTGATCGGTGCCACGGCGTTGGTGAAAAACAGTTGGCCGACTTCCGCCAGGGTGGCGTGGCCAGGTTCCTGATTCGCGGGGCCTTTGACGCCGGCGTTGACGAACAACAGGTCGAAGGTGCGGTCCTTGAGGCGCTGGCTCAGGGCGATCACGGCTTGCTGATCGTCCATGTCGAGTTTCTCGATCTTCACTGGCCCGACGGCTTTCAGGGCATCGGCTTTACTCGGGTCTCGTACGGTGGCGGTCACGTCCCAGCCGTCCTGGAGCAATTGCTTGACCAGGCCAAGGCCCAGCCCGCGCGAGGCGCCGATGATCAGTGCGGTTTTTGGCGTAGACATGAAAAGCTTCCTTTGGAGTCGCGGTTCAGGGAGTTCAATGTAAGCAGTTTCAGCGTTGTAACAGGATACGCCCACGGCTGAGGTCGGCGAGTTGAGTTTGCAAGGTGTCGATATGTGCTTCACCCAAGGCAAGCTGCAGTTCGACGCCATTGGCGGTAAAGGTTTCCTCCACCACCAGCCCACCCAGTTCGGCGACACGCAGTTTTACCAGATTCAATTCGGAGAAACTGCAGGCGCAGCTCAACGGCACCCGGCTGATCAGTTCGATGCGTTCAGCGTTTTGCAGGCATTTGTTCGCGCCACCCCCGTAGGCGCGGGCCAGGCCACCGGTGCCGAGTTGGATGCCGCCGTACCAGCGAATGACCAGTACCGCGACCTGGTCAAAACCTTGCGCCTCGATGGCCGCCAGGATTGGTCGACCCGCCGTGCCACCGGGCTCTCCATCGTCATTGCTGCGGTATTGGTCCGCGAGTTTCCAAGCCCAGCAGTTGTGCGTGGCGTTCAGGTCACTGTGCTGCTCGAAAAACGCCTGGGCGTCTTGCGGGCTGGTGATCGGGGCGGCAAGGGTGATAAAGCGGCTTTTGCGTATTTCTTCACGAAATTCGCAAAGGCCGGTCAGCGTGAAAGACATAAGGCGCTTCGTTTATAGGGCCGGCTTGACGCCACAGCCTTTGAGAATGATGTGGATCAGGTTGTTGCCGGCGTCTTCCATATCCTGCTTGGTCAGCTTGGTACGGCCAGTGACGCGGCAGATTTGGGTGGCGAAGTCGGCGTAATGCTGGGTGCTGCCCCACAACAGGAAGATCAGGTGCACCGGGTCGACTGGGTCCATCTTGCCGGCTTCTATCCAGGCTTGGAACACCGCGGCACGGCCGCTGAACCAGGCACGATAGTCCTGGCTGAAATATTCGGTCAGGCATTCGCCGCCGCTGATGATCTCCATGGCGAAGATCCGCGAGGCTTGGGGATGACGTCGCGAAAACTCCATCTTGGTGCGGATATAGCGACTCAAGGCGATGGCGGGATCGTCCTCGGCGGTCAGCGCGTTGAAGGTGCTGTCCCACAGTTCGAGGATATTGCTGAGCACCGCGATATACAGCCCCAACTTATTGGTGAAGTAGTAATGCAAGTTGGCTTTTGGCAGCCCGGCACTGGCAGCAATGGTGTTCATGCTGGTGCCTTTGTAGCCATGGCGCGCGAATTCGTCTTCAGCAGCCTGGAGGATCGCTTGTTCGTTCTTTTGCCGAATACGGCTGGCGGGTTTTCCGGTGGGGTTGCTGTGGGCAGGAACTTCGAGGCTCATGGAGGTTTCCGTGCTGATCGATAGAGACGACGTGTGCACAGATAACCCACCCTCAAGCCTCAGACAAGTCCCGATGCAATAAAACCGTCAAAGCGGTTCGAGTGTGTCGCTTTCCGATGTGTGGTTTGCGGCAATGGGGCTGGCCTTGGCCTCCGGTAATAACAGGCACAGCACAATGGCCGTCAGGCCGCCGCTGGTGATGGCCGAATCGAACAGATTCTGCACCAGGGTTGGCATCAGGTGCAGCAGGTTCGGTTGGGCGGCGATGCCCAGGCCGACGCCAAAGGAAGTGGCGATGATCAACATGCTGCGACGGTCCAACGGCGCCTGGGCCAGGATACGCACACCGGCAGCGGCCACACTGCCGAACATCACCAGGGTTGCGCCGCCCAGAACGGGCTTGGGGATTTGCTGCAGCACTGCGCCAATCAACGGAAACAAGCCGAGGCAAAACAGCACCACGCCGATGTATAAGCCGACGTAACGGCTGGCCACGCCGGTGAGTTGGATCACGCCGTTGTTCTGGGCAAATGTGGTGTTTGGGAAGGCGCTGAATGTGGCGGCGATCATGCAACTGACGCCATCACCCAATACGCCACCCTTGAGCCGGCTTATATAAGAGGGGCCGCTGATGGGCTGGCGGGCGATCATGCAATTGGCGGTGAGGTCGCCGACGGTTTCGATACTGCTGATCAGGTAAATCAGTGCGATCGGTAGGAAAGCGCTCCAGTCGAAGTTGAATCCGAAGCGAAAGGGGATTGGCAGGCTGACCAGCGGCAGGTCGGGCAGGGCTTGGGGTACGAGCTTGCCGCTGAACCAAGCCGCCAGGCTGCCAAGGGCCAGGCCGATGATGATCGCCGAGAGCCGTACCCAGGGGGTGTTGGAGCGGTTGAGCAGGATGATCGTCAACACCACGAACACGCCCAATGCCAGGTTGGTGGGCGCGCCAAAGTCGGGCGCGTTGAAACCGCCGCCCAGGTCAGTGATGCCCACTTTGATCAGGCTGATGCCGATGAGGGTAATCACAATCCCGGTCACCAACGGTGTGATCACCCGGCGCAGTTGGCCGATGAAGCGGCTCAACACGATCTGCACCAAAGCGCCGAAAAAGCACACGCCGAAGATCATCGCCATGATGTCTTCCGGGCTGCCGCCACGTTGCTTCACCAGGAAGCCCGCCGACAATACTGCGCCGAGGAACGCGAAGCTGGTGCCTTGCAGGCAGATCATCCCGGCGCCGATGCCAAACGGCCTACGCGCCTGGATGAAGGTGCCGACGCCGGAGACCATCAGCGCCATGCTGATCAAGTAGGGTAAGTGGGCGGTGAGGCCCAAGGTGGAGCCGATGATCAATGGCGGAGTAATGATGCCCACGAAAGCGGCCAGCACATGTTGCAGTGCGGCCAATAAGGCAGGCGCGGGTTTTGGTCGGTCGTTGAGTCCGTAGATCAGGTCGCTGTTGCTGGACGATTCTGGTGGCATGGCGGGCAAGCTCAAGGTCGATGTCCTTGTGCTCTTGCAAAAAACTGTCCAACTGCTCAGCTTTTTGCCGCGACGCCGCGTTAGCGGGTTGCCGCGAGGCTTTCCAGGAAACTTTCCAGCACCAAATGGGGGCGGCGGCCCTTGCGTGTGACCGATGCGAGGCTTAAATCGTAAAAACGTGTAGCCGGTTTCAGCGCACGCAGTCGGCCTTGTTGCACCCATAGGCTGGCGTAGTGATCGGGCAGGTAGCCGATGTAGCGGCCAGTGAGGATCAGGAACGCCATGCCTTCGCGGTCAGATGCACTGGCGGTGCAGTTGAGGGCCTGGTAGTGCGCCTGGATGTCGGCTGGCAAGCGGAAGGTGGGGGCGATGGCGTCCTGGCTGTCGATACGCGTGTCGTCCAGTTGTTTGTTGTCGGCATAAAACAGAGGGTGGCCGACCGCGCAGTAGAGCAATGAGCGTTCGCTGTACAGCGGTTGATATTCCAGTCCTGACAGGGCACTGGCTTGCGGCACCACGCCGACGTGCAGTCGACCGTCGAGCACACCTTGTTCCACTTCGTTGGGGGCGATCATGCGGATCTGGATTTGCACGTCCGGGCCGCGCTCCTTCAACTGTGCCAACGCGTGAGTGATGCGCATGTGGGGCAGGGTGACGAGGTTGTCCGTGAGGCCGATGATCAACTCGCCGCGCAAATGCTGGTGCAGGCCGTTGACCTCGGTGCGGAAACTTTCCAGGGCGCTTAATAGCTGCAGGGCGGATTGGTAGACCTCGCGGCCTTCTTCGGTCAGGGAAAACCCAGCGCGCCCGCGTTGGCAGAGTCTTAAGCCGAGGCGTTGCTCAAGATCACTCATTTGCTGGCTGATCGCCGAACGACCGATGCCAAGCACGGTTTCTGCCGCCGAGAAACCACCGCACTCCACCACGCTGCGAAAGATGCGCAACAGGCGTATGTCGAAGTCGCTGACTTGGGCCAGTGGATCGGGTCGACGGCTGCTCATAGTTTAGTGAAGGCCTGACTGAAGGTTAGAAGAGTTGAATTTCACCGACTTTATCGCCGTGGCAATTTAGCTGCAACAACGCTTTTCAATCCCGACGCTGCCTTTTGCCTTGCGAGGTTTTGCTGATGAACATGCCCGAAAACGCCCCATCGTCCCTGGCCAGCCAACTGAAGTTGGACGCGCACTGGATGCCGTACACCGCCAACCGTAACTTCCAGCGTGACCCGCGCCTGATCGTGGCCGCCGAAGGCAGCTGGTTGACGGATGACAAGGGGCGCAAGGTCTACGACTCGTTGTCGGGCCTTTGGACCTGCGGCGCCGGGCATACCCGTAAGGAAATCCAGGAGGCGGTGGCCAAGCAACTGGGCACCCTGGATTACTCGCCGGGCTTCCAATACGGTCATCCGCTGTCCTTCCAACTGGCAGAAAAGATTACCGACCTGACCCCGGGCAACCTGAATCACGTGTTCTTCACCGACTCTGGTTCCGAGTGCGCTGATACCGCGGTGAAAATGGTGCGTGCCTACTGGCGCCTAAAAGGCCAGGCCACCAAGACCAAGATGATCGGCCGCGCCCGTGGCTACCACGGTGTAAACATCGCCGGTACCAGCCTGGGTGGTGTGAACGGCAACCGTAAGATTTTTGGCCAGGCAATGATGGATGTTGACCATCTGCCCCACACCCTGCTGGCGAGCAATGCGTTCTCTCGTGGCATGCCGGAGCAGGGTGGTATTGCCTTGGCCGATGAATTGCTCAAGCTGATTGAGTTGCACGATGCTTCGAATATTGCTGCGGTGTTTGTCGAACCGATGGCGGGTTCCGCTGGCGTGCTGGTGCCGCCACAGGGTTACCTCAAGCGTCTGCGCGAGATCTGCGACCAGCACAACATTTTGCTGGTGTTCGATGAGGTGATCACCGGTTTCGGCCGTACCGGCTCGATGTTCGGTGCTGACAGCTTTGGTGTAACCCCAGACCTGATGTGCATCGCCAAGCAAGTCACCAACGGTGCAATCCCGATGGGCGCGGTCATTGCCAGCAGCGAGATCTATCAGACCTTCATGAACCAAGCCACGCCTGAGTACGCGGTGGAATTCCCACACGGCTACACCTACTCGGCGCACCCGGTAGCGTGCGCGGCTGGCCTGGCGGCATTGGACCTGTTGCAGAAGGAAAACCTGGTGCAGAGCGTAGCCGAAGTCGCGCCGCACTTTGAGAATGCGCTGCATGGCTTGAAGGGCAGCAAGAACGTAATCGACATTCGCAACTATGGCCTGGCCGGTGCGATCCAGATTGCCCCGCGTGACGGCGATGCCATCGTGCGTCCATTCGAGGCTGGCATGGCTTTGTGGAAGGCCGGGTTCTACGTGCGCTTTGGCGGCGACACGCTGCAGTTTGGGCCAACCTTCAACAGCAAGCCGCAGGACCTGGATCGTCTGTTCGACGCGGTCGGCGAAGTGCTGAACAAGATCGACTGATTTCTCCTTCTATATAGAACAACTTTTCAGGAGCCCTGCATGAGCCTTATCCAGCATTTGATCAACGGTGAGTTGGTCAATGACAGCGGCCGTAGTGCCGATGTGTACAACCCGTCCACCGGCCAAGTGATTCACCAGGTGCCGTTGGCCAGTCGCGAAACTATTCAGCAGGCTATCGACTCGGCCAAGGCTGCGTTTCCGGCGTGGCGTAATACCCCGCCGGCCAAGCGTGCCCAGGTGATGTTTCGTTTCAAGCAATTGCTGGAGCAAAACGAAGCGCGTATCTCGCAGTTGATCAGCGAAGAGCACGGCAAGACGCTGGAGGACGCGGCGGGTGAATTGAAGCGCGGGATCGAGAACGTTGAGTACGCGTGTTCGGCGCCGGAGATTCTGAAGGGTGAATACAGCCGTAACGTAGGACCGAACATTGATGCGTGGTCGGATTTCCAGCCGCTGGGCGTGGTGGCCGGTATTACGCCGTTCAACTTCCCGGCGATGGTGCCGCTGTGGATGTACCCGCTGGCGATCGTTTGCGGTAACTGTTTCATCTTGAAACCTTCGGAGCGCGATCCAAGTTCGACGCTGCTGATTGCACAACTGTTGCAGGAAGCCGGTCTGCCTAAGGGTGTGCTGAGCGTGGTGCACGGTGACAAAGGCGCGGTGGATGCGCTGATCGAAGCGCCGGAGGTGAAGGCGCTGAGTTTTGTGGGCTCGACACCGATTGCCGAGTACATCTATTCCGAAGCCACCAAGCGCGGCAAACGCGTGCAAGCCCTGGGCGGTGCGAAGAACCATGCGGTGTTGATGCCGGATGCAGACCTCGATAACGCGGTCAGTGCCTTGATGGGCGCAGCCTATGGTTCGTGCGGAGAGCGTTGCATGGCGATCTCGGTGGCCGTCTGCGTGGGCGACCAGGTAGCGGATGCGTTGATCGCCAAGCTGGTGCCGCAGGTCAAGGCGCTGAAGATCGGTGCCGGCACTTCTTGCGGCCTGGATATGGGGCCGTTGGTGACGGGGCAGGCGCGGGACAAGGTCAGTGGCTATATCGAAGACGGTGTGGCGGCGGGGGCTGAGTTGGTGGTTGATGGGCGTGGCTTGAGCATTGCCGGACATGAGGAAGGTTTCTTCCTGGGTGGCAGCCTGTTTGATCGCGTAACGCCTGAGATGCGCATCTATAAAGAAGAGATCTTCGGGCCAGTGCTGTGCGTGGTGCGGGTGAATAGCCTGGAAGCGGCGATGCAGCTGATCAACGATCATGAATACGGCAACGGTACTTGCATCTTTACTCGTGACGGTGAAGCGGCGCGTCTGTTCTGTGACGAGATTGAAGTGGGCATGGTGGGCGTGAACGTTCCACTGCCGGTGCCGGTGGCCTATCACAGCTTCGGTGGCTGGAAGCGCTCCCTGTTTGGCGACTTGCACGCTTATGGGCCGGATGGTGTGCGTTTCTATACCCGTCGCAAGGCGATCACTCAGCGTTGGCCGCAGCGGGCCAGCCATGAGGCCTCGCAGTTCGCGTTCCCTAGCTTGTAACTTGAAAGCCGGCCCCTTGGGGCCGGCTTTTGTGTTTTTGGGGTTTTTCTGACCTATATGACAGAAATGTGAAGAAACAGGTTGACGGCAGATTCTGGAGGCCTATAATTCGCCCCACTTCCGGCGCAGTCGAAACGGAAAACTCCTTGGTAAACAATGAGTTATGTAGGTTTCGGCAGTCAGTTGCTTCAGTTCATCGAAGCCCGCAGGAAGTTGAAAAAGAGGTGTTGACAGCAGCGTGTAACGCTGTAGAATTCGCCTCCCGCTAACGAGTGATCGGAAGCGCAAGTGGTTGAAGTTGTTGAAGAAATCTTCGAAAATTTCTGAAAATAATCACTTGACAGCAAATGAGGCTGCTGTAGAATGCGCGCCTCGGTTGAGGCGAAAGATCTTAACCAACCGCTCTTTAACAACTGAATCAAGCAATTCGTGTGGGTGCTTGTGGAGTCAGACTGATAGTCAACAAGATTATCAGCATCACAAGTTACTCCGCGAGAAATCAAAGATGTAACCAACGATTGCTGAGCCAAGTTTAGGGTTTCTTAAAAACCCAAAGATGTTTGAACTGAAGAGTTTGATCATGGCTCAGATTGAACGCTGGCGGCAGGCCTAACACATGCAAGTCGAGCGGTAGAGAGAAGCTTGCTTCTCTTGAGAGCGGCGGACGGGTGAGTAATGCCTAGGAATCTGCCTGGTAGTGGGGGATAACGTTCGGAAACGGACGCTAATACCGCATACGTCCTACGGGAGAAAGCAGGGGACCTTCGGGCCTTGCGCTATCAGATGAGCCTAGGTCGGATTAGCTAGTTGGTGGGGTAATGGCTCACCAAGGCGACGATCCGTAACTGGTCTGAGAGGATGATCAGTCACACTGGAACTGAGACACGGTCCAGACTCCTACGGGAGGCAGCAGTGGGGAATATTGGACAATGGGCGAAAGCCTGATCCAGCCATGCCGCGTGTGTGAAGAAGGTCTTCGGATTGTAAAGCACTTTAAGTTGGGAGGAAGGGCAGTTACCTAATACGTAATTGTTTTGACGTTACCGACAGAATAAGCACCGGCTAACTCTGTGCCAGCAGCCGCGGTAATACAGAGGGTGCAAGCGTTAATCGGAATTACTGGGCGTAAAGCGCGCGTAGGTGGTTTGTTAAGTTGGATGTGAAATCCCCGGGCTCAACCTGGGAACTGCATTCAAAACTGACTGACTAGAGTATGGTAGAGGGTGGTGGAATTTCCTGTGTAGCGGTGAAATGCGTAGATATAGGAAGGAACACCAGTGGCGAAGGCGACCACCTGGACTAATACTGACACTGAGGTGCGAAAGCGTGGGGAGCAAACAGGATTAGATACCCTGGTAGTCCACGCCGTAAACGATGTCAACTAGCCGTTGGAAGCCTTGAGCTTTTAGTGGCGCAGCTAACGCATTAAGTTGACCGCCTGGGGAGTACGGCCGCAAGGTTAAAACTCAAATGAATTGACGGGGGCCCGCACAAGCGGTGGAGCATGTGGTTTAATTCGAAGCAACGCGAAGAACCTTACCAGGCCTTGACATCCAATGAACTTTCTAGAGATAGATTGGTGCCTTCGGGAACATTGAGACAGGTGCTGCATGGCTGTCGTCAGCTCGTGTCGTGAGATGTTGGGTTAAGTCCCGTAACGAGCGCAACCCTTGTCCTTAGTTACCAGCACGTTATGGTGGGCACTCTAAGGAGACTGCCGGTGACAAACCGGAGGAAGGTGGGGATGACGTCAAGTCATCATGGCCCTTACGGCCTGGGCTACACACGTGCTACAATGGTCGGTACAGAGGGTTGCCAAGCCGCGAGGTGGAGCTAATCCCATAAAACCGATCGTAGTCCGGATCGCAGTCTGCAACTCGACTGCGTGAAGTCGGAATCGCTAGTAATCGCGAATCAGAATGTCGCGGTGAATACGTTCCCGGGCCTTGTACACACCGCCCGTCACACCATGGGAGTGGGTTGCACCAGAAGTAGCTAGTCTAACCTTCGGGAGGACGGTTACCACGGTGTGATTCATGACTGGGGTGAAGTCGTAACAAGGTAGCCGTAGGGGAACCTGCGGCTGGATCACCTCCTTAATCGACGACATCAGCTGCTCCATAAGTTCCCACACGAATTGCTTGATTCATTGAAGAAGACGATAAAGAAGCAGCCCGAAATTGGGTCTGTAGCTCAGTTGGTTAGAGCGCACCCCTGATAAGGGTGAGGTCGGCAGTTCGAATCTGCCCAGACCCACCAATTTTGTGTGGGAAACGCCTGTAGAAATACGGGGCCATAGCTCAGCTGGGAGAGCGCCTGCCTTGCACGCAGGAGGTCAACGGTTCGATCCCGTTTGGCTCCACCACTACTGCTTCTGAAAGTTTAAAGCTTAGAAATGAGCATTCCATCAGGTTGATGGTGAATGTTGATTTCTAGTCTTTGATTAGATCGTTCTTTAAAAATTTGGGTATGTGATAGAAAGATAGACTGAACGTTACTTTCACTGGTAACGGATCAGGCTAAGGTAAAATTTGTGAGTTCTCTTAATTGAGAAATTCGAATTTTCGGCGAATGTCGTCTTCACAGTATAACCAGATTGCTTGGGGTTATATGGTCAAGTGAAGAAGCGCATACGGTGGATGCCTTGGCAGTCAGAGGCGATGAAAGACGTGGTAGCCTGCGAAAAGCTTCGGGGAGTCGGCAAACAGACTTTGATCCGGAGATGTCTGAATGGGGGAACCCAGCCATCATAAGATGGTTATCTTGTACTGAATACATAGGTGCAAGAAGCGAACCAGGGGAACTGAAACATCTAAGTACCCTGAGGAAAAGAAATCAACCGAGATTCCCTTAGTAGTGGCGAGCGAACGGGGACTAGCCCTTAAGTGGCTTTGAGATTAGCGGAACGCTCTGGAAAGTGCGGCCATAGTGGGTGATAGCCCTGTACGCGAAAATCTCTTAGTCATGAAATCGAGTAGGACGGAGCACGAGAAACTTTGTCTGAATATGGGGGACCATCCTCCAAGGCTAAATACTACTGACTGACCGATAGTGAACTAGTACCGTGAGGGAAAGGCGAAAAGAACCCCGGAGAGGGGAGTGAAATAGATCCTGAAACCGTATGCGTACAAGCAGTGGGAGCCCACTTTGTTGGGTGACTGCGTACCTTTGTATAATGGGTCAGCGACTTATTTTCAGTGGCGAGCTTAACCGAATAGGGGAGGCGTAGCGAAAGCGAGTCTTAATAGGGCGTCTAGTCGCTGGGAATAGACCCGAAACCGGGCGATCTATCCATGGGCAGGTTGAAGGTTGGGTAACACTAACTGGAGGACCGAACCGACTACCGTTGAAAAGTTAGCGGATGACCTGTGGATCGGAGTGAAAGGCTAATCAAGCTCGGAGATAGCTGGTTCTCCTCGAAAGCTATTTAGGTAGCGCCTCATGTATCACTGTAGGGGGTAGAGCACTGTTTCGGCTAGGGGGTCATCCCGACTTACCAAACCGATGCAAACTCCGAATACCTACAAGTGCCGAGCATGGGAGACACACGGCGGGTGCTAACGTCCGTCGTGAAAAGGGAAACAACCCAGACCGTCAGCTAAGGTCCCAAAGTTATGGTTAAGTGGGAAACGATGTGGGAAGGCTTAGACAGCTAGGAGGTTGGCTTAGAAGCAGCCACCCTTTAAAGAAAGCGTAATAGCTCACTAGTCGAGTCGGCCTGCGCGGAAGATGTAACGGGGCTCAAACCATACACCGAAGCTACGGGTATCACGTAAGTGATGCGGTAGAGGAGCGTTCTGTAAGCCTGTGAAGGTGAGTTGAGAAGCTTGCTGGAGGTATCAGAAGTGCGAATGCTGACATGAGTAACGACAATGGTGTGAAAAACACCCACGCCGAAAGACCAAGGTTTCCTGCGCAACGTTAATCGACGCAGGGTTAGTCGGTCCCTAAGGCGAGGCTGAAAAGCGTAGTCGATGGAAAACAGGTTAATATTCCTGTACTTCTGGTTATTGCGATGGAGGGACGGAGAAGGCTAGGCCAGCTTGGCGTTGGTTGTCCAAGTTTAAGGTGGTAGGCTGGAATCTTAGGTAAATCCGGGATTCTAAGGCCGAGAGCTGATGACGAGCTAACTTTTAGTTAGCGAAGTGGTTGATGCCATGCTTCCAAGAAAAGCTTCTAAGCTTCAGGTAACCAGGAACCGTACCCCAAACCGACACAGGTGGTTGGGTAGAGAATACCAAGGCGCTTGAGAGAACTCGGGTGAAGGAACTAGGCAAAATGGCACCGTAACTTCGGGAGAAGGTGCGCCGGTGAGGGTGAAGGACTTGCTCCGTAAGCTCATGCCGGTCGAAGATACCAGGCCGCTGCGACTGTTTATTAAAAACACAGCACTCTGCAAACACGAAAGTGGACGTATAGGGTGTGACGCCTGCCCGGTGCCGGAAGGTTAATTGATGGGGTTAGCTAACGCGAAGCTCTTGATCGAAGCCCCGGTAAACGGCGGCCGTAACTATAACGGTCCTAAGGTAGCGAAATTCCTTGTCGGGTAAGTTCCGACCTGCACGAATGGCGTAACGATGGCGGCGCTGTCTCCACCCGAGACTCAGTGAAATTGAAATCGCTGTGAAGATGCAGTGTATCCGCGGCTAGACGGAAAGACCCCGTGAACCTTTACTATAGCTTTGCACTGGACTTTGAATTTGCTTGTGTAGGATAGGTGGGAGGCTTTGAAGCGTGGACGCCAGTCTGCGTGGAGCCATCCTTGAAATACCACCCTGGCAACTTTGAGGTTCTAACTCAGGTCCGTTATCCGGATCGAGGACAGTGTATGGTGGGTAGTTTGACTGGGGCGGTCTCCTCCTAAAGAGTAACGGAGGAGTACGAAGGTGCGCTCAGACCGGTCGGAAATCGGTCGTAGAGTATAAAGGCAAAAGCGCGCTTGACTGCGAGACAGACACGTCGAGCAGGTACGAAAGTAGGTCTTAGTGATCCGGTGGTTCTGTATGGAAGGGCCATCGCTCAACGGATAAAAGGTACTCCGGGGATAACAGGCTGATACCGCCCAAGAGTTCATATCGACGGCGGTGTTTGGCACCTCGATGTCGGCTCATCACATCCTGGGGCTGAAGCCGGTCCCAAGGGTATGGCTGTTCGCCATTTAAAGTGGTACGCGAGCTGGGTTTAGAACGTCGTGAGACAGTTCGGTCCCTATCTGCCGTGGACGTTTGAGATTTGAGAGGGGCTGCTCCTAGTACGAGAGGACCGGAGTGGACGAACCTCTGGTGTTCCGGTTGTCACGCCAGTGGCATTGCCGGGTAGCTATGTTCGGAATAGATAACCGCTGAAAGCATCTAAGCGGGAAACTAGCCTCAAGATGAGATCTCACTGGAACCTTGAGTTCCCTGAAGGGCCGTCGAAGACTACGACGTTGATAGGTTGGGTGTGTAAGCGCTGTGAGGCGTTGAGCTAACCAATACTAATTGCCCGTGAGGCTTGACCATATAACACCCAAGCAATTTGCTGACCTGAAAAGGCACCAGATTGCGGTGTGTGAAGACGAAATGAACCGAAAGTTCGACGTTCACAAAACACCGAAAGCTATCACATACCCAATTTGCTGAAGCGAGACCAACAGGTCACGACTCAGTACCCGAATTTCTTGACGACCATAGAGCATTGGAACCACCTGATCCCATCCCGAACTCAGCAGTGAAACGATGCATCGCCGATGGTAGTGTGGGGTTTCCCCATGTGAGAGTAGGTCATCGTCAAGATTAAATTTAGAACCCCTGATTGCTAACGCAATCAGGGGTTTTGTTTGGGCGATCGAAAAGTGGGCCGAGCACCGACAAATTTGCACAGTTATTTCTGAACCAGACCACTAGAATAGGCACCTAATCATTTTTAGAGTCTGAGCCCTATCTATGCCCGATCCGGTTGATGCCATCGAGGTGTCGGATTTACCACTGGATGACCTGGTGGCATGCCATGAGTGCGACTTGCTGATGCGTAAACCAGTGCTCTCCCTAGGCGAAAAAGCCCAATGCCCGCGTTGCGGTTACGAGCTATACGCTCACCGCCACAACGTCGTTGAGCGAAGCCTCGCCTTGGTGCTGGCTGCGCTGCTGTTGTATATCCCTGCGAACTTTTTGCCCATCATGCAGCTCAATCTACTTGGGCAGTCCTCTGAAGACACCGTGTGGAGCGGCGTTGTCGGTCTATTCGATACGGGCATGCAAGGCGTCGCAGCGGTTGTCTTCCTATGCAGTATGGGCATCCCCTTGCTCAAGCTCATCTGCCAATTGGCAGTGCTCCTCAGCATCCGTTGGAACATCGGGCGCAGTTACGGACTGCTGCTGTACCGCATCTACCATCACATGAAGGATTGGGGGATGTTGGAGGTCTACTTGATGGGCGTCTTGGTGGCGATCGTGAAACTCGCTGACATGGCTTCCATCACCATAGGTCTGGGCCTAGTCTGTTTCATCAGCCTCTTAATGGTTCAAGTGTTACTTGAGGTAGTGATGTCACCTCACCAGATCTGGCAAGCGTTGTCAGGGGAGGATGACCATGCGGGCGATTGATGCAGGCATTTTGATTTGTACCGAATGCCATGAGTTGAACAGACAAGATCCCGACAGCAATGAGCAAGTCTGCACGCGTTGCGGCGCATTGATTCATGCCCGCCGCCCCAATAGCCTCACCCGCACTTGGGCGTTGTTGATCACGGCGGCCATTTTGTACATTCCAGCAAACCTGTTACCCATCATGACCATCAACAGCCTTGGCCAGGGTGATCCCAGCACCATCATGGCCGGCGTGATCCAACTGGTGCAGCACGGGATGTACCCCATCGCCGCGGTGGTGTTCATCGCCAGTATCCTGGTGCCGACATTCAAGCTGGTGGGCATTGGTCTGCTACTGTTCTCGGTGCAGCGCCACCAGCCGTTGTCCGCGCAGCAACGCATTGTGATGTACCGCTTTATCGAATTCATTGGCCGCTGGTCCATGCTGGATATCTTCGTGATCGCCATCCTGGTGGCGGTTGTAAACTTTGGGCGGCTTGCCAGCGTCGAGGCCAATCTCGGCGCTGCAGCGTTCGCCAGTGTGGTGATCTTGACGATGCTTGCCGCAGTAACTTTCGATCCCCGACTGATTTGGGATAACACGGAGTCGGACGACGACCATGAGTGATTTGCCTAAAGCTAAAACCCGCCCGGCCTCCAATTGGTCGGCCATTTGGGTATTGCCCCTGATTGCCCTGATTATCGGCGGCTGGTTGGGATGGCGCGCCTATACCCAGCAAGGTATCGAGATCCAGGTGCGCTTTGAAAGTGGTGAGGGTATCCAGGTCAACAAGACCGAAGTGGTCTACAAAGGCATGACCGTGGGCAAGGTCAAGGCGCTGGCCTTGGACGACGAAGGCAGTAATCGCGGGGTGATCGCCACCATCGAGATGAACAAGGACGTCGATCAATACCTCAAGACCAACACACGCTTCTGGTTGGTCAAGCCCAGCGTAAGCCTGGCCGGTATCACCGGTCTGGAGACGCTGGTCTCGGGTAACTACATCGCCGCCAGCCCCGGCGATGGCGAGCCCACGCGCAAATTCAAGGCGCTTTCTGAAGAACCACCGTTATCCGACGCCAAGCCCGGCCTGCACCTGACCATCAAGGCCGACCGCCTAGGCTCGCTCAACCGTGGCAGTCCGGTGTTCTACAAACAAATTCAAGTCGGCCAAGTTAAAAGCTACCTGCTCTCCGAAGACCAGAGCACTGTCGAGATCAAGGTCTATATCGAACCGACCTATGCCAGCCTGGTGCGCAAACACACGCGTTTTTGGAACGCCAGCGGCATCAGCATCGACGCCAACCTCTCCGGCGTGAAGGTGCGCAGCGAATCCCTTTCCAGCATTGTCGCCGGTGGTATCGCCTTCGCCACGCCCGAGAACCGCAAGGACAGCCCGCCGACTGACCCGAGCCTGCCTTTCCGCCTCTATGAGGACTTCGATGCTGCAGCGGCGGGCATCAAGGTCAAGGTCAAACTGACTGATTTCGAAGGCCTGCAAGCCGGGCGCACACCTGTGATGTACAAAGGCATCCAGGTCGGCAGCTTGAAAACCCTGAAGATCGATCCGGACCTGTCCAGCGCCAACGCCGAATTGACGCTCGACCCATTGGCAGAAGACTACCTGGTACAAGACACCCAGTTCTGGGTGGTCAAACCGTCCATCTCCCTCGCCGGCATCACCGGCCTGGAAGCCTTGGTCAAAGGTAACTACATCGCCATCCGCCCTGGTGACAAAGGCAGTGCGCCCCAACGCGAATTCGTCGCCCGAGCCAAGGCGCCACCGCTGGACCTGCGCTCCCCGGGTCTGCACATGGTGTTGTTCACCGACAACCTCGGCTCCCTGGATGTGGGCAGCCCGATCCTCTACAAACAGGTCAAGGTCGGCTCGGTGCAGAGCTACCAGTTCTCGCGCAAGAACAAGCAACTGGTGATCGGCGTGCACATCGAGAAGGAATACGAAAACCTGGTCAACGGCTCGACGCGCTTCTGGAATGCCAGTGGCGTTACCCTCACGGGTGGCCTCACCGGTGGCATTCAGGTGAAAAGTGAATCCCTGGCCAGCTTGATGGCCGGCGGTATCGCCTTCGAAACGCCTGAGCCAAACGTACCGCTGAAAAAACGCATCCCACGCTTCCGTTTGTTCACCGACCGCGAAGCGGCCAACCAACATGGCACCCTGGTGACCATCAAGGTTGATCGTGCCGACGGCATGCGCCCCGGCACGCCAGTGCGTTTCAAAGGGCTGGACGTGGGCAAGATTGAAAGTGTCGACCTCAGTGCCGATATGCAATCAGTGCTGCTCAGCGCCCGCATCACCCAAGTGGCGGACCGCATTGCACGCGTCGGCAGCCAGTTCTGGGTGGTCAAGCCGGAGCTGGGCCTGATGAAAACCTCGAACCTGGAAACCCTGGTCACCGGCCAGTACATCGAAGTGCAGCCAGCGGTGAAAAACGCCGGTCCGCAAAAGAGCTTCGTGGCACTGGATGAGCCACCGAAGGCCGTTCATCAGGAGGAAGGCCTGAGCCTGACACTCAGCGCGGCACGCCGCGGTTCGTTGAAGGAAGGTGTGCCGGTGACTTATCGTGAAGTCACCGTCGGTAAAGTCACCGGCTACGAGCTGGGCCAGACGGCTGACCGTGTGCTTATCCACATCCTGATCGAGCCTAAATACGCGCCGCTGGTACGAAGCGGCAGCCGCTTCTGGAACACCAGCGGTTTTGGTCTCGACTTCGGCCTGTTCAAAGGCGCGACGGTGCGCACTGAATCCCTGGAGACGTTGGTCGCCGGTGGTATTGCCTTCGCTACCCCCGACGGTGAGCGCATGGGTAATGCCGCACGGCCGCAGCAGACGTTCCCACTGTTTGACAAGTTTGAAGATGAGTGGCTGACCTGGGCGCCCAAGATTCCACTGGGTAAGTAAACCGAGTCGCGCCGTTCGCGAGCAAGCCCGCTCCCACATTAGTCCGCGTATATCCTGGGGAATGCGGTCAAATGTGGGAGCGGGCTTGCTCGCGAAGAGGCCGGAACAACAAAAAGGCCCCTGGATTCTCATCCAGGGGCCTTTTGCATTTCAGCCGAAAAAATCAGACCTCATCCAACTCCGGCTCATCCGCCTGCACATTCACCGTCGCCTTCACCACATCATGACGACGAATGTACTTCCAATCCGCCTCATCGATGTAGATCCCGTTCGGCCCGCTGCCGCCTTCCAGATCGATCGCCACTTGGGCAGACACCTGCGGCTTCACACTGGCCAGGATCGGCACAAAACCCAGCTGCAAACTGGTTTCCAGCAACGCCGCCTGGTTCTTCTCGTCGATGTCCGCTGCCTCGTCGAGGTAGTACGGCAAACGCACACGCCCGGCTTGGTCGCGGTCCATCAAGTGCAGCAACAAGTACATGTTGGTCAGCGCTTTGATGGTCATAGTGGTGCCGTTGGACGCGGCGCCGTCGATGTCGGTGTGAATCACCGGTTGCCCGTGCACCTTGGTGATCTCAAACGCCAGCTCGAACAAGTCCTTGAGGCCCAACTGGTTATGGTTGGCGGCCACGAGGCGGGCCAGGTATTCCTTGGCCTCTTCGTTCTTGTTGTCCTGTTCGGCGCTTTGGCTTAGGTCGAACACCGACAGGGTTTCGCCTTCTTCATACTGACCGGCACTGTGGATGATCTGGTCGATATGCTTGAGGGCTTCCTTGTTCGGCGCGAGCACGATGCGAAAGCTCTGCAGGTTGGACACCTGGCGCTTGTTGATCTCGCGGTTGAACAAGGCCAGCTGATGCTCAAGGCTGTCGTAGTCGCTGCGGATGTTGCGCAGGGTGCGCGCAATATCGGTCACCGCCGCACGGCGTGCCTTGCCCAAGGTCAGCGCTTCATCGGTACGGTGCGCGTAGGCGTTGATCAGCAGTTGCAGGCGACGCTCAACGTCATCCTCGCTATCGAACTTGGCCACGCCCTTGAGGCGCACCTGGGCATACAGCGCTTCGATCTGGCCATCAGCGCGCAGCAAACCTTGCCAGCTGTCCTGATAGTCATTGAGCAGCGGTAGCAGGTTTTCCATGGAGTCATCGACCGGGTCCATGAACGGCGTGCCGAACGGCAAGTCCGCCGGCAGCAGCTGGCGACGGCGCAGTGCGTCATCCAGCGTGCGTTGCTTGGCTTCCATATCGCCGATCTGACGGCCCACCAGTTGCAGCTTGGCTGACAGCTGCTGGACGCGTTCAGTAAACGCATCGCTGGAGCGTTTCAACTCATCCTGTGCCGCTTCCATCTGTGCCAGGTTTTCCAGCTTCTCGCCTTCTTCCGCACTTAGGGTTTGCGCACGACGGAAGTCTTCCAGCGCCTTTTGCGCGTCCAGCACTTGCTGGTACAGCGCTTCGGTCTGGGTCTTGCTCGCCGCACGGTCAGAGGCTACGGCCTGCTGAGTCTTGAGCTGCTTGAGTTCTTTTCCAGGCGCTCTTTCTGGTCGCGCAATGCTGCGCGATCCGCCAGGGCCTGCAATGCCGGCGGTTCGATGTGGGAGATGTCGATGGACAGCCCTGGCACTTCAAAACGCTCGCCCTTGAAGCCATCGAGGATCTGCTCCAGGGATTTAACCCACTGTCCATCTTCGTCCAGCGAGATCCCATGCTCGCCCAACGGCAGACTGAACAACGAACTGTTGAACAGACGCATCAGACGCTCGACATCCTGCTGTGAGAATTCTTCCCGCAGTTTGGCGTAGCTGTTGTTATCCGCGTGATCAAGTTGCTGCTTGACCGACTTCAAACGTTTTTCCAGGTCGCGCAAGCGCTCGTCCAAGTCTTCGGCGCTGAACTGTCGCGACTGCGCCAGGGCGCCCGCCAGTTCATCGTGCGCGTCCTTGGCGGCCAGCAGTTGCTGCTCCAGCACCTTCACGTCATCCACCAACGCAAAGCGATGCTTGAGTACCGACAACTCGCCCAACCAACGTTGAATGCCGCTGATTTCCCGCTCCAGGCGCATCAGCTCCTGGGTGCCGCCACGCTGATCGTTCTGCAGTGCGTCCTGCTCATTGCGGTAGTGCTCGGCCTGGATGGTCAGCTCTTCCTTGCGTGCACTGGCGTAGTCCGACCAAGTGCCCAGCAACGAATCGAGCAACGGCGACAGGCGATGCAATTTGCCGCGCAATACGTCGCGCTGACGCACGCCATTGGACAGGGCTTCGACCAGCGGGCCAGCGGCCACCAGCGAGTTGTAGTCCTGTTCCATGCGTCGTACGTCACGGAAAGCTTCTTCACACGCGGCGATGTAATCCACGCTGCCGGAACGCAGGCTGTGTTCGAACGCGTCGAGGAACAACTGCTTGAGTTTGGCGGCGGTGATTTCGCGCATGTGCAGCAGGTTGATAAACAACGCGCGGAAGGTCTTCAGGCTCTGCTCGCTGGTGGAGCGCAGCGGGATCAACGTCAGGTCCAGCGGGATCGACGTGTGGCCGCCCACCAGCAAACGACGCAGTTCATCCGGCTTTAGTTCGTAGGCTTTCAGGCCTTCGCGCTCCAAGTTGGTGAACAGCTCTTTCTGGCGCAGGCAGGTGTCGTTCTTCTGGTAGTGGGCCAGGTCGAGCTTGCCGGCGTAGGCAAAGAACTGGTGGCCAAAGCCGCCGCCCGGGCCGCGACCAACCACGCCGATCACGTGCGGGCCGTGGGGCAGGGACACTTCCACGAGGATGTAGCTGGTGTCGGTGGCAAAGTAGAAGCGACGCGACTGTTCCAGGGTGTACTTGCCGAAACTCATGTCCGACATGCGCGCCAGAATCGGGAACTGCAAGGCGTTGATCGACGCGGACTTGCCCAGGTTGTTCGCGCCATATACCGACAGCGGCTCTTCCAGCGGGAACAATCCCAGGCTGTAGCCAGCAGTGTTCAATAGGGCGAAGCGGCGGATGCCGTAGCGTTCCTTACTCATGCGTCGGTCTCCTGTTCTTCGGCAATGGCACGGGTCAGGGCGTCTTCTTCGCTTTCGTCTTCAAAGTCGCTCAAGTCCAGCGGGTCATCGGTCTTCAGCAATTTCTCATCGCTGTCTTCGTCGATGATCACCGGTGCCGGCAGTGGCAACACGCTGTGCACGCTGGCGGCCAAATCGCGGTCCTGCTGTACCGACAGGCACACATCGAGGAAGCGGTGCATGGGCGGCAGGAAGCGATACACGCCGTTGTCCTCGCTGGCAAAACCCAGTTGGGTCATGCGGCGCATGATCTTTTCTTCGAGTTCTTCCTGGGTCTGCACTTCGGCCTGGATAAACAGGTCGCGGTACTTCTCCAGCAGTGATGGCAGTTCATCGCGGCCCAGGCTACCGCCGTCAAGCACGGCTATCGGGTCGCGGCCTTGATCGGCCAAATGCTCAACGATGATGAAGGTGAACAACGCCAGGCGCTGGGCCGTCTTGTTCACTTGCGCTGCGGCCACGGCGGTGTCCGGTACGAAGTAGTAGAAGCCCGCGTATCGCACACCAGTTCAAAACCCAAGGCTTTGAACAATGTGCGGTACTGGTCCTGAAATTCGACAATTGCGCGTACAGCTCAGGGTCGCGACGGCTGACGTGATAACCCTTGAACAGCTCGCGAAAGATCGGCGCCAGCTGGGACAGTTCGGATAGATCAAGATGCATGAGGGATGCTCGCAGAATTCTCGGCCGCGTCGGAGCTGGCAGGGAGTAGGGCGAAGGAGCGCAGGCTGACCTGATGCTCGTGTGTGGTAGTCGCGACGTTCCAGGCGTTCACGCTTGAAGCGTTTTTCGCGGGACAAGCGCGAGAACCAGTACAGCAATTCGTCGGTGGCGCCGTCCGGCTCTTGCTCCAGCAGCCAAGTCATGAGGTCCGGCATCGGCAGCGCATCTTCGCAGCGTTCGAGCATCTCCTTGACCGTGCGCGGCGCACGCTGGGCTTCGCCCTTGTGGGATTTGTGCGCCTTGGGGAAACGTGCCGGTTTCGGCTCGAAATTCGCCAATGCATACACATAAGCTTCCACTTGGCTGGCACTGCCGAGGAAGGTGCTTTGCGGACGGGTAAACATCGGCATTGCGGCCTGTGGCACCGCGTCCAGGCCTTTGCGGCGGATTGCCGACAGGGCCAGCGCCGCGCCACGGGTCACGGCGTTATGCCGGCGCGCTTCTTCACGCAACGGCAACAGCAGTTCGCGGGCATGGCGCAGGGTCAGCTGGGCGCTGGTCTGCATCTCGAGGATGCGCGCGTGGGTGCGCAGCAGCATGTCGTCGTCCACCAGGTGGCCGAGGCGCTGTTGCTCGGTGAGCAGGCGCAGCAGCACGTTTTCCACCTTGCGCACGCCTTGTTCGAAGGCGCCGTCGGCGTTCACCAGTTGGATCATCGGTTCGACGTATTCGTCCCAGGTCGCCAGTACTTCGGCATAACGCTGGCGCAACGGGATCTGCCGGTCGCTGGTCTTGGCGCGGTCGGCCACGGCAGCGAGGGCTTGCTCGTCGTTAGCGAGTTTTTTCAGCACGTCCCGCACGCGCATATCCAGCAGGCGCAGTTGGCGCGCCAGGTCGTGGCCATCACGGATGTCGAAGGCGTCCTGGATATACCCGGCCAGGCGCTCAAGGTGGCGCAGGTAGGCTTCGATTTCCAGGCACAGGCCAAGCCGGTGCTCCTTGCGAAGATAGGCCAGGAAGTCGTGGATCTGTGCGTTGAGCTCGAAACGGTTCGGGCTCTTGGCGACAGGCACCAGGATATCCAGGCGAATCCACACGTCCAACAGGCTGGTGATGTCCTGTGGCGTGCTGTCCAGTTGTTGGGCGGCCAGTTGTGCGCGCAGTTCGCCGAGGCTCAAGGTGCCTTGGTCGAAGTGTTCGCACAGTGGCTCAAGTAAGGCCCAGTGTTCGGCGAGGGCGCGTAGGACGCGCTTGGGTTCGATCATGGGAATGGCCGGTTGGTTGGCGATGAAAAGTCGCGATTGTACTGCATCAGGCGCGGGATTTATCCACAGCCGGTCAGTGCGCAGTGGGCGATTGTTACCGAACAGCGGTAGAATCCCCGCTCTTTAGTTATCCACAAGTGGCCGAGCTGTGCTTATCGAGTCCCGACGTCGCGCTTACTTGACCGCCATGCAGGTGGTCAACTGGCTGCCCCGCACCGAACTGCCGTTTGCCGCACCGTCGCGGCCTGAGCTGCTGGACGCGCTTGAGCCCTATGATGCGTTCGAGCCTTCGGGCGAGGAAGCGGCGGCGCCGGTGGCAGTGGTCAAGACCGAAGCGCCCGTGCGCCCTGTGGTAGAGCGCGCCAAGATCGAAGTGCCGCGCCCGTCGCCGGTGGCCAAGGCTGCCGTGGTTGCCAAAGAGGCGGTCCCGGAGGTCAAAGCCCCGGTCGTCCCGCCGCCGCGCTTTGCCCTGCAGTTGCTGCGTGCCGGGCGCTGCCTGCTGCTGGTGGAATTGCCCACCGGCGAGCGTTTCCAGACCCGCGACCCCGCCTACCTGCTGCTCAAGGACATGCTGCGCGCCGCCGGCCTGCCCGACAGCCCGCAGATCATCGGCGAGCCAGTGCGCTGGCCGTTGCTAGTGCGTGGCAACATGGACCAGGGCCCCGAAGCCGCGCGTGATTTTGTGCAAGGTTTTGTCTCGGCGCGCCTGGAAGACGAACCCTGTGTGTGCCTGTGGCTGATCGGCTTGCCCGCCGTGCGTTTTGCCGGCGAAGCCAACGCCGAAGCCTGGTACCGCGAGCTGCAGGTCGAAGGCCTGGGCTCGGTATGGGCCCTGCCGGGCCTGGAATTATTAATGGAAGAGCCACAGCGTAAGGCTGATGTCTGGCAAGCCATGCGCCGGCTGATGGCGCGCTGGAAAACAACTGATGAGTGAGGCTTTATCGTTTCGCCCGATGACCGAGGCCGACCTCGACGCCGTGCTGAAAATCGAATACGCGGCGTTCAGCCACCCTTGGACCCGTGGGATTTTTCTCGATGGGCTGGGCAAGTACCAGATCTGGTTGATGTTCGAGGGCGAGCAACAGGTTGGGCACGGCGTAGTGCAGATCATCCTGGATGAAGCGCACTTGCTGAACATCACCGTCAAGCCGGAAAACCAGGGTCGTGGCTTGGGCCTGGCGCTGCTGGAACACCTGATGTCCCGCGCCTACGCCGCCAGTGCGCGGGAATGCTTCCTGGAAGTGCGTGACAGCAATACCGGTGCGTTTCGCCTGTATGAGCGTTATGGCTTCAATGAGATTGGCCGTCGCCGTGACTACTACCCAGCGGTGGGTGGTCGCGAAGATGCGGTCGTCATGGCCTGCACGCTAGTCGATTGAACACACAGCGCAATGTGAACGCCGATCCCTGTGGGAGCCGGGCTTGCCCGCGATGACGGTGTGTCATTCACCACCGCCATCGCAGGCAAGCCAGCTCCACAGGGGCAATTTCACAATGCGTTGTGTGGTGTGTCAGCGGTTGCCATCTAACGGGTCAATATCGGCCAATTCCGCCTCATCCAACCCATTCCCCCCGCCAATCTCATCCTCATCTACAATGCTGAGATCATAATCAGCCGGATTATCCTCGCCTTCTTCCCGCGCGTCGCGCGCGCCGTCTTCATGGATCAGCGTTTCCGGGCTCAAGTCATCATCAGTCGACTCGTGATCATCCGTCGAAGCGCCGGTGAGCCCTGCTTCACGCACCCGTTCGTCGGGCATCAGATGCTCTCGCTCGCGACGCGGGATCTCATCGCCAATCTCGGCCGTCGGCTCCTGCTCGTCAAAATCCAGCTCGCGCATCGAACCCATGCGGTCTTCATTGTCATCAATGGGCTCGGGTTCTGTCGCACCATAGGGACGTCGTGATTCAGTCATGGCCAATCCTCATACTGTGGGGCTTATAGTGTGTGGACCGGCTGCGTACCCCAAAGATTCAAGCTAATTAATGCTTGTCTATTCGCAGGCTGGGCGTGACCCGGACGGGCGGTTGTCAGTCACAAAACTGCGCATCATTCCTGAGGCTTTCCCTGATGAACGAATTACAAGACCTGCTAGATAACAACGAACGCTGGGCGGATGCGATCAAACAGGAAGATCCCGAATTCTTCGCCAAGCTCGCCCGCCAGCAAACCCCCGAGTACCTGTGGATCGGCTGCTCCGATGCCCGCGTACCGGCCAACGAGATCGTCGGCATGCTGCCGGGTGATCTGTTCGTGCACCGCAACGTGGCCAACGTGGTGCTGCACACCGACCTCAATTGCCTGTCGGTGATCCAGTACGCGGTGGACGTGCTCAAGGTCAAACACATCCTGGTCACCGGCCACTATGGCTGCGGCGGCGTACGCGCCTCGATGCAGGATCGCCAGTTCGGCCTGATTGACGGCTGGCTGCGCACCATCCGTGACCTTTATTACGAAAACCGCGATGTACTGGCCCAGTTGCCGACTGAAGAAGAGCGCGTTGACCGCCTGTGCGAGCTGAACGTGATTCAACAGGTGGCCAACGTCGGCCACACCAGCATTGTGCAAAACGCCTGGCACCGCGGGCAGAGCCTGTCGATCCATGGTTGCATCTATGGCATCAAGGACGGCCGCTGGAAAAGCTTGAACACCACCATCAGTGGCTTCGAGCAATTGCCGCCGCAATACCGCCTGCGTCCGCTGGGCGAAGCTTAACGGTCGTGGTACAGGTGCCACTGGTCCAGGTAGCGCAGGCCCTCTGCGTTTATCTGTTCCAATCGGCCTTTGATCCAGCCCCGGCAATTGCGCGTGCGACATTCGCAGGCAAATTGGCGGGGCAGCACATCCGCTGTGGCGGCGTGATCGATCGTCAATAAAGAGCCCGCCGGGATGCGACACAACGACCACAATTCCAGGTAATCGGCATCCAACAGGGTGTTGGGCTCGCACGAATGACTGATCAGGCCGCAAAACCAACAGTCGAATAAGTGGATGTGCGACGAGATCTGAAAGGTGTGCTGGCGCTGGCTTCTGGTCGCAAAGCCAGACACCTTGCTGATGCGCGTCCTGCTGTCGAACGGCAAGCGCGAGCGAATGCCTGTCGCGCGCCCGCTTTGATCATAGACCGCCTGGAAATCAACGGTTGATGGGTAACCGCGATCAATCGACGTCGTGGCAAAGGGTAAACACAGACCGCAGCGTCGTGGTTAGCCTTATCCATGGCCTGAGTTTTCATCACTCGTCCTGGTTGGGCTGCATCGACTTGTCGATAGTGTCTTACTGCCAGTCTTGCAGCGGATGGGCCCGGCTAAAGACTCGCTGATGTCAAAACCGATTGCTACTGTCAACTATGACAGTAGCAATCGGTTTACGTGGGCGTCAAAGCGCCGGTTCGCTGGCCGAAGGTTCTGGGGCGGGGTTCTTCAGTTGTTTGAGCTGCGTTTTGATGGCCGGCATGGCGCATTTGGCGTTTGCCTGTTCCGGGGTTAGGCTGCGCACCGAGGTGTAGAACAACTCACAAGTCTGTTCCTTGCGTGTGACCTGCCAGGTATTCATGCACGCCTTGAGCAATACATTTGGATCGCTTGCGGGTTTCTGCCCCATCCCGGCCTGCCAGCAGGCGGCGCTCAAGTCCTGGCTCATCACTTTTAAACCGGCCTCATCGGCTTTCTGTTCATTACCGTCGTAGGTTGCGGGGTCAGCGGCGTACCAGATGTAACTCGGGTGGTTGGCGCCCAACACCGAAACAGTCTTGCCATCTTCCGGGCTGATTTGTGCCAGGCCGAGTATGCCAACGGTCTGCCCATAGTGTTGTTTGATCCAACTGCGCACCGGCGCGCCGAACGCAACCATCGGCAATGAACCTTTGGGGTGCAGGCTCAGCTCCTTGACCATGCGTGTCTGGTAGTCGGTGAAGTAGCCGTAGACGTTCTCCAGGTCCTTGCCAGCGTTGGAAGGCGCGGCGATGGGAGCGATATCGATGATAGTCTGGAAGGCCGGTGTTTCGGTGGCCGGAATGCCATTGTCGGTCAGCAGGCTGGCCCAGCGGTCGGTGGTAGCCGATTCCAGGTAATCCTGGGCCTGGGTCAGCGAATAATCCGGCGGGAAGTGCAGCAATTCGATGCTTTTACGGTTCTCCAGCGCCATGCCCAGCGGCAGGAACAGGTACCAGTTATAGGCCCACTTGCCGTCACTGTTGAGTTTGCTCGCGCCTTGGTAGGCCAGGTCGGCGGTGTTCAGCAGGGTGGTCAGCGGCTGGCCATAGCTGTCGGGGACGCCTGTGAAGGTTGCCGTGACCTCGCCATCGTGGCTCTTCACGCTGACCTTGGCACGACTGTAGCCGTCACGTTGCAGGCTCTGGTTCAGATAGTGCTCGGCGGTCTGCTCCAGCGTCCATGCTCGAAAGCAGATCACGTTGCAATTATTGGGGAAAGCGAACAACTGGGTGACACGTTGCGTGCTACCCAGGGGGACCTCGATATTGGCCTGTACGACCGCACTGGCCAAAAGTGCGGCCAGGGTGAAGGACAACCTGGTCGGTATAAACATGCTTGGTTCCTTGTCAGCGAAAGCCCGTCTGCGCGGGGTGAAAGCCCACCCCTTCACAGTAGCGTCTGACCAGCGAACCCGCGTGCTAAATCGCCCGGCGTGTCGCTATTGGATAAGAAAACCTACACGTCGAACTGCAAGGCATTGCTCAAGTCGCCCATGGGTTTCTGGCCGCGGGCGGTCATGGCGTCGTCACGCTGCTTGAGACCCTCGAGCTTTTCAAGCTGGAACACGCGGGTGATCAAGCGCAGGATCGACGCGGTGTCGTAGACCGTATGGTCCACTGTCCCTTTGCGCGCAAACGGCGACACCACCAGCGCCGGAATCCGCGTGCCAGGGCCCCAGCGGTCGCCTTTTGGCGGTGCCACATGGTCCCACCAGCCGCCGTTTTCATCGACGGTCACGACCACCACCATGTTTTTCCACTGCGGGCTTTCCTGCAGCACCTTCAAGGCGCGAGCGATATGGCGGTCACCCGAGGCCACGTCGGCATAACCGGCGTGCATGTTCAGGTTACCCTGCGGTTTGTAGAAGCTCACCGCAGGCAGCTTGCCAGCCTGGGCATCGGCGAAGAATTTATTGGTGCTTGCCTCATCACCCAAGCCGCCATCACGCAGGCGCTTGTCACGCTCAGCGCGGTTCTCCGGGCCCTGTTGTTTGAAATAATTGAACGGCTGGTGGTGGTACTGGAAGTTCGGGATCTTCGGAATACCGCCCGAATCCTTGAACTGGTCTAGCGTGGCCTGCCAAGCGCCAGCGTACCAAGCCCAATCGACGTTCTTTTTCGACAGCTTGTCGCCGATATGTTCGTGGGTTTGCGGCACCAGCACGTTTGGCAGATCGGGCTTGGAGTAGTCCGGGTTTTCCGGGTCGCGGATCCAGGTCGGCCAGTAGGGCGGGGCCAGGGTGTTCACGCCGTAGCCATCCGGGGTCAGCGCACTGGGGCCGAACTGTGGCGCGCCCGTCATGGCGCTGGCCGGGGATTTTTCCAGTGGTTTGAGGCGTGGGTCGGTGGGGTCATCGCTTTGCAGCGTGGCGATCTGCGCCTTGGCCACCGACTGCGCGGCATTCGGGTAAAACGGCGCCGTGGCGCTGATCAGGTACTGGTGGTTGAGAAACGAGCCACCGAAGGCACCCTGGAAGAAGTTATCGCAGAGCACAAATTCCTTGGCCACATCCCACAGGCGCAGGGAATAACGGCTCTGAGCGTAATAGCCCATCACCAGGCCACCCGAATCCGCCCAGGCCACAAAGTTGTCGTTCTTGCCGCCGTTGATCTGCATCTGGTTCTGATAGAACACGTGCCACAAGTCGCGGGTGACCAGGCTCAAGGGCAGGTCCTCGGCGTTCGGGCCCTTGAGGGCGAACGGCGCGTTGGGCAGGTTTTCCTGGAATTGCACTTCGCTGGGGTACGTCACCCCGTCCACGCTTTGCGGGCCGACTTGCAATACACCGCCCCAGGCCGGAGGCAGGGTGGTCAATAGGCTGCCGTCGCGGTCACGTTGCTGGGCGTCTGCTGCGGAAAGGGCCGACAGCGGTTTCTCAACACCAGGGAAATCCGCGAACAGGTTGTTGAAACTGCGGTTCTCGGCGTAGATCACCACCACGGTTTTGACCTGGTCGTGCAGGGCCTTGTCCAGCTCTTGGGGCGTGAGCGGCCGCGTCACCGGTTTGCCCGGTGTCTCATTGGCATTGCCGCAGGCACTCAAGGTCGCGCCGACCCCCAGCACCGCCGCGCCTCCCAGGAAACGCCGACGGCTGGTATCTACTGGCGCTTGGGATGCGGAATCGGGAGAAGGGCGGTCTTCGTGCTCATCGGTCATTGCGGGGAGTCCCTGGCGAGGTGTTGCAAGATATTTCGCAGGACGGTAGCAATGCAATGTGACGGAACGAAGACAGTTGTTTGATCTAGAGCAGACGCAGTGCCAAGTGACTGCCTGCACGCAGGTACTCCACCTGGGCCGTGAGGGCATCTTTGACGATTGCCTCGCCCGTATCGGTCAGCTCGGCTTTTTTCGCGTCGATGACGCTGGTCTGCAACAACTGCATGGCGACATCCATCGCTTTTTGGAACGCCGTCACGTTGTTATGCAGGCCAAACTCCTTGATAACGGCGGCCATGCGGTGGTCGGCATCGTCTCGCAACGTGCTGTACTCCACGAACGAAACACGGTCGTCCTTGTAAATGTCAGTGAGCATGTCTTCCAGTGATTTGGACAGGGGCGTCATCGGATTTTCCTCGGTGTGCTGTGGATGGCAATCCGAGTCAGGTTAATCAAAGGTGTGGGTGGGGGGAGTCAGGGGTTGTCGTTGTTTGTGATGAGATAAGCCCACGCGCTCGATCAGAATGAGTGCTTTCACCGGGTCGGCATTTCACATACTCAGATGTTGTAGAAGATCAGGCCGGTGAAGCGATGAGCCACATGTGTCTACAGGCGGCCAGCGCTGCTAGACTGCTTCGATAATGGATATCGCTGAGGTGAACCGTGAAACCCTCGACTGCCCTTGATTTACAACGAACAGCTGTCAGAGAAATCGTGGCTCGTTTTCGAATCTCAAATCCTAGAGTTTTTGGATCTGTCCTGCTGGGTACCGATCAAGAAGGCAGTGATCTGGACCTCTTGGTTGATGCTCCTCCGGGGACGACTCTTTTTGATTTGGGTGGGCTTCAGATCGAGCTTGAGGATTTGCTCGGCGTCAACGTCGACTTACTGACTCCCGCCGATTTACCGTTGAAGTTTCGCGCAAATGTACTGGCAGAGGCTCGGCCTGTATGACGTTGAGCCGGCTCGGGGATTATCTGGATCACATCAGACAGGCTGCCAGTGACGCGATCAGCTTTGTCGAAGGGCTGAGCAAAGATGAGTTTTTGGAAGACAGGCGCACTCAGCAAGCGGTTGTGATGAGTCTGATCATTATTGGTGAAGCATCGACCAAAATCATGGACCTGCACCCGGATTTCACCGCGGTTCATGTTCAGATACCCTGGCGCAGCATGCGTGGGATGCGCAATCGGATCGCACATGGTTACTTTGATATCAACCTCGACGTAGTTTGGGACACCATTCAAAGTGCATTACCCGATTTGCTGAAACGCCTTCCTGATTCTCCTGCATGACGCATCTGCTGCAACAACAGATGCGTCATTTTTTGATTACGGCATCACCGGCGGCAAATACTTCAACGTCGTCCCCAACGCCCACAGCAGGAACAACACCAGCGGCGTGTGCACTAGCAACTGCACAAACGAAAAGCCGATCAAGTCCCGCGCCTTCAACCCCAGTACCCCCAGCAACGGCAGCATATAGAACGGGTTGATCAGGTTCGGCAACGCTTCAGCGGCGTTGTAGATCTGCACCGCCCAGCCCAGGTGGTATTGCAGGTCATTGGCCACTTGCATCACGTACGGCGCTTCGATGATCCACTTACCGCCGCCCGATGGAATAAAGAAGCCCAGCACCGCCGAGTACACGCCCATCAACAGCGCATAAGTGTCGTGGGAGGCGATGGAGGTAAAGAAGGTTGAGATATGGTGCGCCAGGGTCTGGCCGTCGCCGCCCTTGACCACGGTCATCAGCGCGGCAATCGAGCCGTACAGCGGGAACTGGATCAGCACGCCGGTGGTGGTTGGCACCGCACGGGCCACCGCATCGAGGAAGCTGCGCGGGCGCCAGTGCAGCAATGCGCCGACCATGATGAACAGGAAGTTATAGGTGTTCAGTCCCGAGATCGCGCTGATCGCCGGTTTGGTCGAGAACTCGTGGAACAACCAACCGGCCGCCAGCAATGCCAGCAAGATCGTCAGCAGCGGGCTGTGCTCCAGCCATTCACCAGGACGAGTCGGGGCTTGGATCTTGGGCAAGTTGAACGCCGGGTCGACGCCACATGCCTTGGCATCACGCGCGCTGTTCGGGCCGGGCGCGGTGGCGTAGGCGATGATCAGCGACACCACAATCAGTGCCAGCAACAGCACGCCCGATTGCCACAGGAAGATCGTGTCGGTGAACGGGATCACCCCGGTGATCGACAGGATCGACGGCGGCAGGCTGGCCGGGTTGGCCTGCAACTGCGCGGCCGACGATGACAACCCCAAGGCCCACACCGCACCGAGGCCCAAATAGGCTGCGGCACCGGCAGCGCGGTAATCCATGCGCAGATCCGTACGACGCGCCAACGCGCGCACCAGCAAACCGCCGAACACCAACGACAGGCCCCAGTTCAGCAAGGAGGCGACCATGGAGATCAACGCCACCCACGCCACGGCGGAGCGGCCGTTCTTGGGGATACGCGCCAGGCGATCAATCAGTTTCACCGCAGGCGGCGAGCTGGCGACCACATAACCGCCGATCACCACAAAGGCCATCTGCATGGTGAACGGGATCAAGCTCCAGAACCCATCACCAAAAGCCTTGGCGGCCTCGGTCGGTGCTGCGCCCATGCCCAGGGTCGCCACGGCGACAATGATCACGGCGAGGGCGGCAAACACCCAGGAGTCAGGAAACCAGCGTTCGGCGAAGTTGGAGCAGCGCAGGGCAAAGCGGGCATAGCGGCTTTCTTCGATAGCATCGGCCACGAGTCATTCCTCTTATAGTTGTTAGGGGGCAGGCAGTTTTCCGGCATGTTCCGCTACGCTCCTTGATATGGGAATGCAGTTATCTTCATCGATCCATGAGGAAAACAAATATATCTGTCGCGATTGCCATCATCCGGCTCAGCTCATAACCTGCACGCCATTTTGTTTGTCTGCCGAGCCTCACCATGACTGCCACCTTTTCCCCACAGGCGCAGCGTTTTTCCCGCTCCGACTACAAAACCCTGGGCCTGGCCGCCCTGGGCGGCGCCCTGGAAATCTACGACTTCATCATCTTCGTATTCTTTGCGCTGACCCTCAGCCAACTGTTTTTCCCTCCGGAAATGCCCGAGTGGCTGCGCTTGCTGCAAAGCTTCGGCATCTTCGTCACCGGTTATCTGGCACGCCCATTGGGCGGCATCCTGATGGCGCACTTCGCCGATCACCTTGGGCGCAAGCGCGTATTCAGCCTGAGCATCCTGATGATGGCGTTGCCCTGCCTGCTGATCGGGATCATGCCCACCTACGCGCAAATCGGTTATTTCGCACCGCTGATCCTGCTGGTGCTGCGTGTATTGCAAGGTGCCGCGGTGGGCGGCGAAGTGCCCAGCGCCTGGACCTTCGTCGCCGAGCACGCGCCAAGGAGCCATCGCGGTTACGCGCTGGGTTTCCTACAGGCGGGGCTGACTTTCGGCTACCTGCTCGGGGCACTGACTGCCACGCTGCTGGCGCAAGTCTTTACGCCTGCCGAGATTCTCGACTACGCCTGGCGCTTGCCTTTCCTGCTGGGCGGCGTGTTCGGCGTGATCGGCGTATGGCTGCGGCGCTGGCTCAGCGAAACCCCGGTGTTCCTCGAAATGCAGGCCCGCCGCCAAGCCGCCGCCGAAATGCCACTGCGCACCGTATTGCGCGACCACCGCGCCGTGCTGCTACCGGCGATGATCCTCACCTGCGTACTCACCTCCGCCGTGGTGGTGCTCGTCGTCATCACCCCAACCATGATGCAAAAAACCTTCGGCATGAGCCCCAGCCACACCTTCGCCTTGAGCGCGCTGGGCATTGTGTTCCTGAATATCGGCTGCGTTCTTGCCGGCCTGCTGGTGGATCGCATCGGTGCGTGGCGCGCAGTGTTGGTCTACAGCCTGTTGCTGCCAGTGGGAATTGCGGTGTTGTACGCCAGCCTGATCAGCGGCGGTATCTGGCTGGGCGCGGCGTATGCCGTGGCGGGCTTGAGTTGTGGGGTGGTGGGCGCGGTGCCGTCGGTGATGGTCGGGTTGTTTCCGGCGCCGGTGCGGGTGTCGGGAATTTCCTTTACCTACAACATTGCGTACGCGCTGTGGGCGAGTACCACGCCACTGCTGTTGATTGCGCTGATGCCGACCAGCCCGTGGATTTGCGTGGGCTATTGCCTGGTGATGGGGGCGGTGGGGGTGATGAGTGTGGCGCTGTTTGGTAAGCGCCACACCTTGGCAGCCTAGGTTTACGTCAGGAAGTGCCAGAGCAGCAGCGTACCCACCAAACCGACCACTGAAACGATGGTCTGCAGCACCGACCACACCCAAATCGTCTGCTTCAGCTGCAGGCCGAAGTACTCACGCACCATCCAGAAGCCGGCGTCGTTGACGTGGCAGAAGAACACCGAGCCTGCGCCAATGGCCAGCGCTACCAATGAACTTTGGGTGGCGGCCAGCCCCATCATCATTGGCGCGAGGATGCCCGCGGTCGTGGTGGTGGCGACGGTGGCCGAGCCGGTGGCCTGGCGCAGAGCGACGGCGATCAGCCACGCCAGCAGCAGGTACGGCATGTGCGCGCCTTCGGCGACTTTGCTGATGGTTTGACTCACACCCGCGTCCAGCAGGGTTTGCTTGAGTCCGCCGCCGGCGCCGATGGTCAGCAGCAACACGGCGATGGGGGCGAGGGCTTTGCGCAGGGTGTTGCCAACGTCGCTACGCGGCATGCCGGCGGCCCAGCCCAGGCAGATCACGGCAGCGATCACGGCCAGGCCGAGGGCGATCAGCGGTTCACCAAGGAATTTCAAGGTCAGCGCCACTGGGCTTTCCGGCGACATGGCGACTTTGGCCAAGGTGCTGCCGAGCATCAAAATCACCGGCAGCAAGATGATCAGCAACGACACCGCAAAACTCGGCTGGCGCGGTGCCTTGGGCGGTGCGCTGAACAGCGCGCCGATGTCGGCTGGTTCATCTACGTGCAGGCGCTTGGACAGCCAGTTGCCGTAGATCGGGCCGGCCAGGATCACCGCCGGCACCGCCAGGCAGAAGCCCAGCAACATGGTCAGGCCCAGGTCGGCGTGCAACGCGCCCACCGCAATCAACGGCCCTGGGTGCGGAGGCATCAGGGCGTGCAGCGTGGTCATGCCGGCCAGTGCGGGAATGGCGATTTTCAGCAGCGGTTGGTTCGAGCGCTTGGCCATCACAAAGATGATCGGCACCATCATCACCAGGCCCACTTCGAAGAACAGCGGCAGGCCGATCACCATCGCCACCAGCGCCATCACCCACGGCAAGGACTTGCCCTTGCCCAGCCCGAGCAACGTGGTGGCGATGCGGTCGGCAGCACCGGACTCTGCCATCAGCGCGCCAAGCATCGAGCCCAGGGCAATGATGATCCCGGCCTCGCCGAGGATCGCCCCGCGCCTTTGCTGAAGGCCTTGGCCACTTCTTCCGGTGGCAGCCCGGCGCCGACGCCGGCGATGAAGGTGCCGATCAGGATCGACAGAAATGGCGGTAATTTGGTCGCGCTGATCAGCACGATGATGCTGGCGATGGCCAGCAACACGCAAAACATGAGACGGGTGTCGTGAACCATCCACGCGGCAGTCGATAACTCCAAAGCGGGACTCCTTATCGAACAGGTAGGGGAAATTGTTTCTTTTTGTTTCCTGCTCGAAAAGCATACCTGATCCCGCACTGGCCAAGTGCCGGTGTACCGTTTTGGTGCGATCAGCGGTAGTCGTCGCCAACGCCCGCCGCAGAGCCATTGCTGTCGTATTTGTAATCTTCCCTCCACCGCCCTGATAAGTCGCGAACGCTACATTGCCCCGGCTTCGACTTCATGGCCTGGAACTCTCGTTATGGCAATTTCCGTTAGAAACCTCCTTGTGGCGACGCTGCTCTGGGTGACCGCCAGTGCCGTTCAGGCACAAACACTGACCCTCGATACAGCCCTGCAAAACGCATTTGCCAACAACCCCGAGCTGGCCGCAGCCCGCTGGGAAATCGATATCGCTGAGGGCGGTCGCCAGCAGGCCGGTTTGATCCCCAACCCGGTGGTCTCCTGGGATGCCGAAGACACTCGCCGTGATAGCCGCACTACCACGATCAAACTCAGCCAAACGCTTGAACTGGGCGGCAAACGGGGGCTCGCATCGACGTGGCCACACGCGCCCAGGATGCCGCCGCATTGACCCTGGAGCAGCGCCGCAATGGCTTGCGCGCTGACGTAATCGACAGTTATTACGCGGCCCTGCGTGCCCAGGAACGGCTTGATCTGGCGCAGCGCTCCCTGGCGTTGGCCGAGCGCGGCCTGGTCGTTGCCAACGGTCGCGTCAGCGCAGGTAAGTCATCGCCCGTAGAGGCCACACGCGCTCAGGTGCAACTCTCGGAAATACGCCTGGAACTGAACCGTGCGCAGATTGGCCTCACCGATGCCTATCGTCGCCTGGCCGCCAGCACCGGCAGCGCCACGCCGGACTTCCAGGCAGTCGCCTCACAACGTGAGTCCACTCCAGTCCTGCCAGCGGCGGCGCTACTGTTGGCGCGCCTTGAACAAACTGCCGAGTTGCGCCTGGCCGAACTGCAGGTCTTGCAGAACGAGGCCAGCGTAGGCCTGGAAAAAGCCCAGCGCATTCCCGATCTCGATGTGTCCATCGGCAGCCAATACGACGCCAGCGTGCGTGAGCGGGTGAACGTGGTGGGCGTGTCGATGCCCATCCCGTTGTTCAACCGCAACCAGGGCAACGTGCTCGCCGCCAGCCGTCGCGCCGACCAGGCGCGCGACCTGCGCAATGCCGCCGAGCTGCGCCTGCGTACCGAAACCCGACAAGCACTGGACCTGTGGCAAACCGCCAATACCGAGGTGCGTGCGTTCAATCAGCAGATCCTGCCCGCGGCACAAAACGCAGTCGACAGCGCTACCCGTGGCTTCGAAATGGGCAAGTTCAACTTCCTCGACGTGCTCGACGCCCAGCGCACCCTGATCGCGGCCCGCACCCAATACCTCACGGCGACCGCCCAGGCCACCGACGCCTGGGTGCGCATCGAACGGATCTACGGCGACCTCGCCCGGTTTTGATTTTTCCAGGAGTGACCCATGAATAAACCACACGGCGTGGCGCTTGCCATCGCCTTGAGCCTGATGCTGTCTGGCTTTGCAAAGGCCGATGAAGATGAAGGCGAACTTGAGCTCACCGAACAGCAGATCCAGGCCGCCGGCATTCAATTGGCCCAGGCCCAACCGCGCACGCTCAGCACGATGCTGACGCTGCCGGGAGAGGTGCGGTTCGACGAAGACCGCACCTCGCACATCGTGCCCCGTGCGGCCGGTGTGGTGGAGGTGGTGAAGGTCAATCTCGGCCAGTCGGTAAAGAAAGGTGAGCTGTTGGCGGTGATCGCCAGCCAGCAGATTTCTGATCAGCGCAGTGAGTTGGCCGCCAGCGAACGCCGGGTCGAACTGGCGCGCACTACCTTCCAGCGTGAGCGTCAGCTATGGCAGGACAAGATCTCCGCCGAGCAGGATTACCTGCTGGCGCGCCAAACCCTGCAAGAAGCCGAAATCGCCCTGAACAATGCGCGCCAGAAAATGAGCGCCCTCAGCGGCAGCGCCGTCTTGGTCGGCGGCAATCGCTATGAACTGCGCGCACCGTTCGCCGGTGTCGTGGTGGAAAAACACCTCGGCGTTGGCGAAGTGGTCAGCGAAACCAGCAACGCCTTCACCCTCTCCGACCTGTCCCAGGTGTGGGTCACCTTTGGCGTGTTCCCCAAAGACTTGAACAAAGTGCGCGTCGGCAAACCCGTGAAAGTCACTTCCACCGAAATGGGCACCGACGTGCGTGGCAGCGTGGCCTACGTCGGCAGCCTGCTGGGTGAACAGACGCGGACCGCCACGGTGCGCGTGACGGTGCCAACCCCGATGACGCCTGGCGCCCCGGCTTGTTTGTCAGCGTGCAACTGGCCACCGACACCTACCAGGCCAAGGTCACCGTGCCCCAGGCCGCGATCCAGACCGTCGAGGACAAACCCTCGGTGTTCGAGCGCACCGAGCACGGTTTTGTCACGCGCCATCTTGAACTGGGCGTGAGCGAAGACGGCTACGTCGAAGTGCGCCAGGGCCTCGACGCCGGCGCGCAGGTGGCCACGGTTGGCAGCTTCATCCTCAAGTCCGAACTGGGTAAAGGCTCGGCCGAGCACGCCCATTGATCCTGCGAGTGATTCCCCATGTTTGAGCGCCTTATCCAATTCGCCATCGAGCAGCGCATCATCGTGCTGCTGGCGGTGCTGTTGATGGCCGGAGTCGGCATTGCCAGCTATCAAAAGTTGCCCATCGACGCGGTGCCCGACATTACCAATGTGCAGGTGCAGATCAACTCGGCAGCGGCCGGTTTTTCGCCGCTGGAAACCGAGCAGCGCATCACCTTTCCCATCGAGACCGCGATGGCCGGGTTACCGGGGTTACAGCAAACCCGTTCCCTGTCGCGCTCGGGTTTGTCCCAGGTCACGGTGATCTTCAAGGACGGCACCGACCTGTTCTTCGCCCGTCAATTGGTCAACGAACGCCTGCAAGTGGCCCGCGAACAATTGCCGCCGGGTATCGAAACCGCGATGGGACCGATTTCCACCGGTCTCGGGGAAATTTTCCTGTGGACCGTCGAAGCCGAAGACGGCGCGCTCAAGGAGGATGGCACGCCCTATACGCCGACCGACCTGCGCGTAATCCAGGACTGGATCATCAAACCGCAGCTGCGCAACGTGCCCGGTGTGGCTGAGATCAACACCATCGGTGGCTTCGCCAAGGAATACCAGATTGCCCCCGACCCCAAGCGTCTGGCGGCCTACAAGCTGACCTTGAATGATCTGGTCACGGCGCTTGAGCGCAACAACGCCAACGTCGGCGCCGGGTATATCGAGCGTAGCGGTGAACAGTTGTTGATCCGCGCACCAGGCCAGGTGGCGTCTATCGATGACATCGCCAATATCGTCATCACCTCCTCGGACGGCACGCCGATTCGCGTGCGCAATGTGGCCCAGGTCGAGATCGGTCGTGAACTGCGGACCGGCGCGGCCACCGAAAACGGTCGTGAGGTGGTGCTGGGAACGGTGTTCATGTTGATCGGTGAAAACAGCCGAAGCGTGTCCCAGGCGGTGGCAAAAAACTTGAAGATATCAACCGTTCGCTGCCAGAGGGTGTGGTGGCGGTCACGGTTTACGACCGTACCAACCTGGTGGAAAAAGCCATCGCCACGGTGAAGAAAAACCTCTTCGAAGGCGCTCTGCTGGTGGTCGCGGTGCTGTTCCTGTTCCTCGGCAATATCCGCGCCGCGTTGATCACGGCGATGGTGATTCCGCTGGCGATGCTGTTCACCTTTACCGGCATGTTCACCAACAAGGTCAGCGCCAACCTGATGAGTCTAGGCGCGTTGGACTTCGGCATTATCGTCGACGGCGCAGTGGTCATCGTCGAGAACGCCATTCGCCGGCTGGCCCATGCGCAACAGCGTCACGGCCGATTATTGACCCGCAGCGAGCGCCTGCACGAAGTGTTTTCGGCGGCCAAGGAAGCGCGGCGGGCACTGATCTTCGGGCAACTGATCATCATGGTGGTGTACCTGCCGATCTTCGCCCTCACCGGGGTGGCCGGGAAGATGTTCCACCCGATGGCGTTCACCGTGGTGATCGCCTTGCTGGGGGCGATGATCCTGTCGGTGACCTTCGTGCCGGCGGCGATTGCGCTGTTCGTCACTGGCAAGGTCAAGGAAGAAGAAAACCTGGTGATGCGCACCGCGCGTTGCGCCTATGCGCCGGTGCTGGATTGGGTGATGGCGCGCCGACCGATGGTGTTTGGCTTGGCGGTGTTGACCATCGTCGGCTCGGGTTTAGTCGCCAGCCGCATGGGCAGTGAGTTTATCCCCAGCCTCAGTGAAGGCGACTTCGCCCAACAGGCGTTGCGCGTGCCCGGCACCAGCCTGACGCAATCGGTGCAGATGCAGCAGCAGCTGGAAAAAACTTGATGGCACAGGTGCCGGAAATCCAGCGGGTGTTCGCGCGTACCGGCACGGCGGAAATTGCGTCCGACCCCATGCCGCCGAATATTTCCGACAGCTACGTGATGCTCAAGCCGAAGGACCAGTGGCCCGATCCGAAAAAGTCCCGTGAGACGTTGATCGCCGATATCCAGCGCGCCAGTGCGATTGTGCCGGGCAGCGCGTATGAACTGTCGCAACCGATCCAGCTGCGCTTCAACGAGTTGATTTCCGGTGTACGCAGCGATGTGGCGGTGAAGGTGTTTGGCGATGACATGGCGGTGCTGAACAAGACAGCGGGAGAGATCGCCGAAACGTTGCAAAAGCTCAACGGCGCATCGGAAGTGAAGGTGGAGCAAACGTCCGGCCTGCCGGTACTGACGATCAATATTGACCGTGACAAGGCCGCACGGTTTGGCCTGAATGTCGGCGATGTGCAGGACACCATTGCCGTCGCGGTCGGTGGCCGTCAGGCCGGTACGTTGTACGAAGGTGACCGGCGTTTCGATATGGTCGTGCGGTTGTCCGACGCGTTGCGTACCGACATCGACGGGCTGTCACGCCTGTTGATCCCGGTGCCCGGTAATGCGTCCGGCGAGTTGGGCTTTATCGCCTTGTCGCAAGTGGCCAGCCTGGATCTGGTGCTCGGGCCGAACCAGATCAGCCGCGAAAACGGCAAGCGCTTGGTCATCGTCAGCGCTAACGTGCGGGGGCGTGATATCGGCTCGTTCGTGGACGAGGCCGAGGCTGCCATCATCGCGCAAGTAAACGTGCCGGCCGGTTACTGGACCACCTGGGGCGGTCAGTTCGAACAGTTGAAGGAAGCCTCCGAGCGCCTGCGCATCGTGGTGCCGGTGGCGTTGCTGCTGGTGTTTGGGCTGTTGTTCATGATGTTCAACAACCTCAAGGACGGGTTGCTAGTGTTCACCGGCATTCCGTTCGCGTTGACCGGTGGGATCATGGCGCTGTGGCTGCGGGATATTCCGCTGTCGATCTCGGCGGGGGTGGGGTTTATTGCACTGTCCGGCGTGGCAGTGCTCAACGGCCTGGTGATGATCGCGTTTATCCGCAACCTGCGTGAGGAGGGGCGTTCGTTAACGGTGGCAATCAACGAAGGCGCGCTGACCCGGCTGCGTCCGGTGTTGATGACGGCGCTGGTGGCCTCCCTCGGGTTTATCCCCATGGCGCTCGCTACCGGCACCGGCGCCGAAGTGCAACGGCCGCTGGCGACGGTGGTGATCGGTGGGATTATTTCCTCGACGCTGCTGACCTTGCTGGTGCTGCCGGCGCTATACCAGTGGGCGCATCGCAAGGAAGAGGAAACACCAACCGAAACAACGTGAACCCACCGGGCAGGCTGCGTACTTCGGCCTGTCCCTGGTGCAGGATCATGATCGAACGCACGATGGCCAGCCCCAGGCCGGTGCCGCCTTCGGTGCGGGCGCGGCTGCTGTCGACGCGGTAGAAGCGCTCGAACAGGTGCGGCAGGTGGTGCGCTTCGATACCGGCGCCGGGGTTGCTGACCGATATCGAGGCGTGGCCGTCATAGGCTTCCACCAGCAGCGAATATGCGCGCCCTGCGGGCTGTGGCGGATGGCATTGGACAGCAGGTTGGAGAGGGCGCGCTGGATCATCAGGCGGTCACCGTGCACCTGGGCATCGCCACTGAGGGTCAGGCTCAGTTGTTTGTCCTCGGCGCTCAGGGCGAACAGTTCCATCACCCGCTGCGCTTCATCTGCCAGCGACACAGGCATGAACGAAGCCCGTGCCGCCGGGTGGCTGACCTGGGCCAGGAACAACATGTCGGAGACGATGCGCGCCAGGCGCTCCAGCTCCTCGGTGTTGGACTCCAGCACGGCCTTGTATTCATCGGGCGGTCGCTGGCGCGAAAGCGTCACCTGCGCCTTGCCCATCAGGTTGGTCAGGGGCGCGCGCAATTCGTGGGCGAGGTCGTCGGAAAACTGCGAAAGCTGCTGCACCCCCGCGTCCAGGCGCTTGAGCATTACGTTGAAACCTTGCGCCAGTTCGCCCAGTTCAAAGGGCAGGTTTTCGACCGCCAAGCGATGGGTCAGGTCCTGGGTGGTGACTTTGGCCGCCACTTGGCTGAACTGCTTCAACGGCGCCAAGCCGCGTTGCACCAGCCACCAGGCGCCCATGCCGATCAGGATCAACAGCATCGGCAAGGCGATCACCGTGGCGCGCAGGTAGGCACTGAGCAATGCCTGGTCGTCCATGCGGTCGAGGGACAGCAACACGCGCACCCGCTCGCCACTGGCCAGGCGCATCAGGCTGGAGGCGCTGAGCACCTGATTGCCGAAACTGTCTTCCCAATTGAGGTAACCCAGGGTTTCCCGGTGGGCATAAGTGGTGAGCAACGGCTCTTGTGGTTTAGCGCCAACGCTCAGCAACACCCTGTCATCGGGCGCAGTGGCGACGATGGTCAGGTAGAAGTTGTCGTGGCCCATCACCAGGTCCATCAGCGCATGCGGGCGCGCACGAATGGCGCGGGTGTCGAGGCCTTGCGCCAAGCTGTGCTGGATCTGCTCCATTTTGCTTTCCAGGCCCTTGCGCGCGAGTTTTTCCAGCTCAAAGGTCAGGGCCAGGTAGGCCAGGGTCGCCAGCAACACCACCAGGCCGGCGCCCATCAGGCTGACGGTCAGCCCCAGGCGCATCGACAAGCTGCTGGTCTTCATGGGCGTGCCTCCAGCACATAGCCTACGCCGCGAATGGTGTGGATCAACTTGACCTCGCTCTGGTCATCCACCTTGGCCCGCAGGCGGCTGATGGAGACTTCCACCACATTGGTGTCGCAATCGAAATTCATGTCCCACACCAGGGAGATGATCTGCGTGCGGGTCATCACTTCGCCGGCCTGGCGCATCAACACCTGGAGCAGGGCGAATTCCTTGGTGGTCAGGTCGATCCGCCGGCTGCCGCGATAGGCGCGATGGCGGCGCGGGTCCAGCTCCAGGTCCGAGACACGGAACACATCCGGCTGCGGAATATGTTCACTGCGGCGCAGCAGGGTGCGCACCCGCGCCAGCAGTTCGGGAAACTCGAAGGGCTTGACCAGGTAATCATCGGCGCCCATGTCCAGGCCCTTGATCTTGTCGTCCAGGCGGCCACGCGCGGTGAGCATCATCACGCGTTGGCTGCCGGTGCGGCGCAAGTGGTCCAGCACTTCCCAGCCATCCTTGCCGGGCAGGTTGACGTCAAGGATCACCAGTTCGTAGGCGTGTTGCCCGGCCAGGTGCAGGCCGTCGATACCGTTGGCAGCGCAGTCGACCACATAGCCGCTTTCACTGAGGCCCTGTTGCAGGTAGGCCGCGGTTTTTGCTCGTCCTCGACCACAAGGATACGCATGGGGATTTACCTTTTTCGAAAAGAGAAGGGGGATCCATTTCCTTATGGAAGGTGTTGCCGGGGGAGTCGGGAAAGTCTGAACCGTGAAGTGACTTCAGGGTCAACTGCGACCATCGGTCGCAACTAAGCGAGCACAAAAAACGCCCCAATGGGGCGTTAAAAATCCATCTCTTTCCAAAGGAGCTACACAAAAGCTTCAGAGATGAATGTGCTCGGTGTTGCAAGTTGAAACCAGTGTACGAAGTTCAACTTAACGAGAAGGTGAGGCGAATATTACAGTTTTGATAACAGGCTATTTGTGAACAGATGTTAGTTAAACGCGACCGAATGTAATGACTCACAAAACTGCCAGCGGGTATTCGGCAATCAGGCGCACTTCTTCAAGGTCTGACTCAAACGCGCTGGAGCGCACCGTGGCCTGGCGCAAGCGCAGGGACAAATCCTTCAAGTGGCCACTTTGCACCACATACTTGGCCTCGATATCGCGCTCCCAGCGACGTTGATCGATGAGCGGGTCGCCGGCAGCGTCCCGGCGCATGTACACCGCATTGGCGTTGCTGTAGTCCGCGCCGGTGCCCTTGCCGTAGCGGGTCATGAACGACAGGCCGGGAATGCCGAACGGCTGCATGTCCAGGTCGTAGCGCACCATCCAGGAACGCTCCTTGGGCGAGTTGAAGTCGCTGTACTGGATCGAGTTGTTGAGGAAGATCGAGTCCGACTGGCGCAGGTAGTCGAAGTCGTCATCGCCATTGTTGCGCTGGTGCGACACGGCCACGCTGTGGGCGCCGACCTTCACGCCGAAGCGGGCGCTCCAGATGTTGTTGTCGAACTCGCCGAGCAGTTTTTTGCCTTCGTCCACGGCCTTGTAATAGTTGAAATCGCCGAACAGCGAGACGTCGTCGTTCAGCGGGTAGCTGGCGGCGCTGCCGAAGTAATACTGATCCCACGCATTCTTCAAACGGCTGCTGTAGAGGCTCACGCTGAGGTGTTTGTTTACCGTGTAGTCGCCGCCGAAATAGCCGATCCAGGGCGAGTCGACCTTGCCTGCGTAAAACGTCGCAAACCCTTTGTTCATGCCGCTCTCGGTGGGCTGGCTCATGCCGCTCAGGCGCCCGCCTTGCAGGCTCAACCCTTCCAGGCTGGTGTTTTGCGCGGTCACACCACGAAAGCTTTCCGGCAACAGGCGCGAGTCACCGTAGGCCACCACAGGCGTCAGTGGGAATACGTCGCCCGCCTTGATGACGGTGTCGAGCACGCGCAGTTTCGCGGCGCCGCCAATTTTGCTGTAGCTGCTTTCGGGGTGGTTGTCGCTGTCCACCGGCAGTACGCCGAACGAACCCTTGCCGCCGCTGCGGCCGGTGCCAGAGTCGAGTTTCAGGCCGTACATGGCAAACGCATCCAGGCCAAAACCGACGGTGCCCTGGGTGAAGCCGGATTCGAACCTGCCGATCAGCCCCTGCGCCCAGGCTTCGGAGTAGCCGTTGCCGGTAGGGCTGGACTGGCCTTTGCGGTCATCGCGGTTGAAATAGAAATTGCGCGCCAGCACGTTCACGCTGCTGCCTTCGATAAACCCTTCGGGCTTGTCTTCCAGCGCGGCAGCGGCCAGTGGCAGTGCGGCAATCAATGAAAAGGGAAGGGTGTAATAAACAGTGTGCATGTTGCGCTCCTCGGTATTGGCAGTGATCAGCTTCTTATGAGGTGGGCGTTCTTATTGATATGGCCCGGGCCGATAGTTGCAAATGGCAGGTAACGCGTTCGTTGCACGAACATTACAATTCTGGAACGTTATGCCCACCTAACAAATAAGTAATGTTCTGGTGAACATCGCGTCAGGGTTCGCTGGTTACTCTCGGCACTGAACTTTCAGTCGAGGAACCTGTGATGAACTTTTATAAACTTAGCCTGGGTGTATTAACGGCCGTCTTGTCATTCGGTGCATTGGCCGAGGGCGGTGGCGATCGCACGTTTGCGCAGATGATGGAGCGCAATCAGCGAGCGATGGAGGCGTATGCCGAAAAGAACGGGCGGCCTGCGCCGGTGGTCCAGACCTATCGCTACGGCATGAAGCTGGACATTGCCAAGGTGGTCAACGTCACCCCGCCGATTCGCTCGTGCAATCCGGTGCCGTCGCGCATGACGTATGAAGACTCCAACGGCAAGCTCAATACCCTGGAGTATCAAGTGATGGGTGTATGCCGAAACAACGGGGGTTGATGGATCCAAAAAAGAGTTGGGCGCAGCGCTAAAGTGCTCTTCAGAAAACGCCCGCAGGGCCGATGCAGGTCAGATCACTCTGCCTAATTGACCATCGGTGCCCAATGTTCAACACCCGTTTGAAGCAGGAGCTGTCGGCTCTTCGCGAAGAATTGTCCAGCATGCAACAGGTGAAGGAGAGCCTGGAAAGCGAAATGCTGTGCCTGACGCTGGATGCCGAAGGCCGTGTTGAATGGGCCAACAGCAATTTCCTGCAGGAGTTGGCCTACCAGAGCACTCAACTGCTGGGGCGCCCTATCGAAGACCTGGCGCCGGCTCATGTGCGCAAGGATGAGTTCCAGCAGCGCTTCAAGAACGCCTTGGTGCGCGGTGAACACTTTGCCGGGACCGTGCGCCTGATGCGCGGCAATGGTCAGGAAGCCTGGCTGCGCTCCATCGTGCAGCCGGTGCGCGGTTCCGATGGGCGCATCAAGCAGTTTTCGATTTTCTCCAGTGACCTCACCCGCACGATTGAAGCCTCGCGTGAGCATGAAAACCTGATCACGGCACTGGTGCGTTCCACGGCGGTGATCGAGTTTGACCTGGCGGGGCATGTGCTTACCGCCAACGACCGCTTTTTGAGTGGCATGGGTTACAGCCTGGCGCAGATCCAAGGCAAACATCACCGCATGTTCTGTGACCCGCAAGAGTCCAACAGCACCGAGTACCAGGAGTTCTGGAAACGGTTGAATAACGGCGAGTTTGTGGCCGCACGCTTCAAGCGCGTGGATAGCCACGGCCGCGTGGTGTGGTTGGAGGCGACGTATAACCCGGTACTGGACGCCACGGATCGCCTGTACAAAGTGGTCAAGTTCGCCACCGTGATCACCGACCAGGTCAACCAGGAGCAAGCCGTCGCCGAAGCCGCGAACATTGCCTACAGCACCTCGCTGCAAACCGATAACTGCGCCCAGCGCGGCACCACTGTGGTGACGCAGGCGGTGGATGTGATGCGCGACCTGGCCAAGCACATGCAACAGGCCGGTGAAGGCATTGAGGCACTGAATGCTCAATCCCAAGTGATCGGCACCATCGTCAAGACCATCAGCGGGATTGCCGAGCAGACCAACTTGCTGGCGCTCAACGCCGCCATCGAGGCCGCGCGTGCCGGTGAGCAGGGCCGAGGTTTTGCGGTGGTGGCCGATGAGGTTCGCCAACTGGCCTCACGGACCAGCAAGGCGACCGAGGAGATTGTTGGCGTGGTGCGTCAGAACCAGGACATGGCGCGCGATGCGGTCACCCTGATGACCGACGGGCGTCTGCAAGCCGAGCAAGGCCTGGCCCTGGCGGCCGAGGCGGGCACGGTCATCGTGGAGATTCAGGACGGCGCGCAAAAAGTCGTCAGCGCTGTCGGTCAGTTCGCCAATCAACTGTCGAGCTGAGCGTAGGGCTCAGGTATCGTAGGTTTTTTCTCGCTTGAAGAGCCGACTGTCCATGAGCCCTACCCACCGTCGCCCCGTTCCGCTGTCCAAGGCCTACCGTTTGCTCAATCACGGCCCGACCGTGCTGGTGAGCGCTGCGCACAATGGCCGGCGCAATATCATGGCCGCCGCCTGGGCCATGCCACTGGATTTCGAACCGCCGAAAGTCGCGGTCGTGCTGGACAAGGCCACCTGGACCCGCCAACTGCTGGAAGGCGCTGGCACCTTTGTGCTTCAAGTGCCGTGCGTAGCCCAGGCCGACCTGGTGCAAACGGTGGGCAACACCAGCGGTGCCGAGACGGACAAATTCGCCACTTATGGCCTACAGACGTTCAACGGCGAGCACACCGAAGCACCGCTACTGGAAGGTTGCGTCGCTTGGCTGGAGTGCCGTCTGCTGCCCGAGCCTCACAACCAGCAGACCTATGACCTGTTCCTCGGCGAAGTGGTCGCGGCCTATGCCGACGAACGCGTGTTCAGCGAGGGCCACTGGCATTTCGAAGGCCACGATCAATTGCGCACCTTGCATCACATCGCGGGCGGCAACTTCCTGACCATCGGCGAGCCGATTACCGGGCGCCAGTTGTAAGCCTTACCAGCGGGCGTTTGCCAGTGCGTCGGCAAACGCCATCAGTTTTGGCGAGTACTGCCGCGACGGCGGATACACCAACGAGATCGTTCGGCTGCGCCCGGCGAAGGCTTCCAGCACCGGCACCAGCCGTCCGGTCTCCAGATCGTCGCGCACCGCAAAATCCATCACTTGGGCGATACCAAACCCGCCCACGGCGCCGTCCACCAGCGCGTCGCCTATATCAAAGATCAGCCGTCCTTCGACGCTCACGTCTTGCACCTTGCCTTCCAGCATGAACTGCCAATCCACCATGCGCCCGCTGCGCAAGTTACGCACGGTGAGGCAGTTGTGGTCCTGGAGGTCATCGACGCTGTGCGGGGTGCCGAAGCGGGCGAGGTAGGCAGGGGCGGCGACGGTAACCCAGCGCAGCGGCGTCAGGGAGCGAGCGATCAGGCGTTGGTCCTGAATCTCGCCGGTGCGCAGCAGGGCGTCGAAGCCCTCGTCGACGATATCTACCAGGCGGTCGGTCATCACCGCTTCAATGCGCAACTCGGGGTAGCGCAACGTCAACTCGCCGATCACCGGCATCACCACTTTGCGCCCGAACAGTGACGGCGTGCTGATCTTCAACAGGCCGGACGGGGTGCTGCGTCGGTCAAGCATGAGCTTTTCGGCTTCGGCCAGTTCCGCCAGCAATGGCGCGCTGCGCTCGTAGAGCATCTGCCCGTCGGGCGTGAGGCTGACGCTGCGGGTATTGCGTTGCAGCAGGCGCACACCTAGCTCGCTTTCCAGGCGGGAAATAGCGCGGGACAGGCCGGATTGGGTCAGCCCAAGGTCACCTGCAGCGCGCGTGAAGCTGCGGGTTTCGGCTACGCGGACGAGCAAACGAACAGCATTCAGATCCATGATTAAAGTCATTACTGAAAGAGTGAAAGAGCTATTTATCATCTGCTGGGCATGAAAGACACTGACGCCCTTCATTTTCGGACAGGACGCTGTGATGTCTCCCTCTCGACCCTCTGGCCTGATGCTGTTGCTGCTGGCCACTGCGCAACTGATCATCGCCCTCGATGCGACCATCGTGTTTGTCGCCTTGCCGCAGATCGGCAGCCACCTGGATTTTTCCGCCCAGCAACTGCAGTGGGTGGTCAGCGCCTACAGCGTGGCGTTTGGCGGTTTCCTGTTATTGGGTGGAAGGGCCACGGACCTGCTCGGCAAGCGTCGGCTGTACCGGGTGGGCCAGTCGCTGTATGCCCTGTCGTCCCTGGCGGCGGTGCTCGGTGGCAGCGCGATGTTGCTAGTGCTGGCGCGGGCGGTGCAGGGCGTGGGTGGGGCGTTGTTGTTTCCGGCAACCTTGGCATTGATCAACACCCACTACGCCGAAGGTCCAGAGCGTAACCGTGCATTTGCGGTGTGGAGCGCGGCCTCGGCGGCGGGCCTGGCGTTGGGCGCGTTGCTCGGCGGTGTGCTGACGCAGGTGTGGGGGTGGGAAGCGGTGTTCCTGGTGAACGTGCCGCTGGCCGGTGGTTGTGCGTGGGCGGCGCGTTATTGGATTCCGGCCGATGGCGAACGGGCGCGGGGGCGCAACTTTGATATCAGCGGCGCGTTGACCGTGACCGTCGGTGGCACCTTGCTGGTGTTCTCCTTGGTGCAAGGCCCGGAGTGGGGCTGGGTGGCCCCGCGAACCCTGGGGTGCATCGCCTCTGCCGCAGCATTGCTGGGGCTGTTCGCCTGGATCGAACATCGCGGGCGCGACCCGCTGATGCCGTTGCGGTTGTTCGCCTACCGCGAACTGCGCATGGCCATGGTGCTGACGGCGGTGTTCATGAGCAGCTTTGGCGTGCAGTACTACTTCCTTGCCTTGTATTACCAGCAGGTCTACGGCTACAGCGTGTTGCAGGCAGGCCTGGCGTTTTTGCCGGCGACGCTGGTGTGCACCTTCGGGATCTGGCTGGCCGAGCGTTCGTTGGTCAGGATTGGCCTGCGTAACACGCTGGTCAGCGGGCAACTGGCGGGCGCGGTGGGTATTGCGCTGGTGTGCTGGGCATTGCCGACTGGGGTGGGATTTTGGTCGTTGCTGCCGGGGATATTCATCTTGAGCATCGGCCAAGGCATGACGTGGACAGCAATGTGGGTAGCGGCGGGCCTGGGTATTCGGCCTGGAGAGCAGGGGGTGGCGGCAGGGATGGCGTCCACCAGCCAGCAGATTGGAGGGGCGCTGGGGCTGGCGGTGCTGGTGTCGGTGGCCAATGCCGGAGGGATTGAGTGGGCGTTGTGGTGGAGCGCGGGGGTTGCGTTGGTGGGGGCGCTATTGGCATTGAGACTGAAGGAAAACAGTCTCGAGTCGAGCACAAGCCTGGAAACAACCTAGGTCCAAATGTGCAAATTGAAAGCTTCAGCGCCCCAACATCTTCACCCAACGCGACGGCGGCATGCCGTAGGTGCTGCGAAACTGCCGGGTCATGTGGCTCTGGTCGGTGAAACCGGCGGTCATCGCGGCGTCTACCAGCGATGTGCCTTGGGCCAGCAGGCTGCGTACCAGGTCCAGGCGGCGCATCGTCAGGTAGCGGTAGGGGCTGGTGCCGAACAACAAGCGAAAATCTCGCGACAACGCCCAGCGGTCACGCCCGGCGTGGTCGGCCATTTCATCCAAAGTAATGCTGCGGCCCAGGGCGCTGTGGATAAATTCCCGCGCACGTTCGGCGGCGACGTAGTCGAAGGACTTGCGGCTGACGATGACGCCCGAGGCTTCGCTCAGCGCTTGGGCAACGTCGTACATCGCATCCTGTTCTTGCAGCGGATCAATCGGGCAATCCAGGTTCTGCAACAGCACTTCACTGGCGCGAAACAGGCGCGGGTCGGTGGTATGGCCATTGGGAATGAACGGTAAAGGCTTGCCGCCGAGGATCTGCTGGATCAGCGCCGGCTCCACGTAGATCATGCGATACCGGAAGCCCTCCACACTGCTGGCGCGACCGTCATGGGTCTCGTCAGGATGAATCACCATGGTGGTGCCGGGCAGGCTGTGAGTCATGCAGCCGCGATAATGAAAACTCTGCACGCCGAACAACGTACGGCCAATGGCGTAGGTGTCATGGCGATGCGGGTCGAACGCGAAGCCGGCAAAGTACGCCTCGATGCGGTCCATGCCGCTGGCGTGCGGGGCGCGGTGCATCCAATCGAGGGGCGAGGTGGGATGGCCCATGGTGGCTTGTCACAAATTGAGGTGGAAATACGGTAACCCAGTCTTGCATTGCCTGTCTGCCGGTGTCTTGTACGATTGTGCAGCTCAGGGGCGGGGCCTATGATCGCCATTCGTGCCCTGCGCTGATGGAGTTGCCCCCATGGATTTTTTTCAACCCTGCCTATGCGGCGCCCCTGGTATCACTGGCCCTGCTGTGGACCGTGGCGGTGGTGACACCCGGCCCCAACTTCTTCAACACGGCGCAATTGGCCGCCAGTTGTTCGCGTCGCCATGGCGTAGTGGCGTCGGCCGGCGTAGCCACCGGCACTGTCCTGTGGGGCTGGCGGGCGGCCTGGGCATCAAGTCGCTGTTTACTGCCGCGCCGATGCTGTACCTGGCCTTCAAGATCATCGGTGGCTGTTACCTCATCTACCTCGGGCTGAAACTGTTCAAACGCTCCGCGCCGGCCATGGGCCAGAACCTGCTGCCGGACGAACCTCGTCGCTCACTGTTCTCTGCGTGGCGCCTGGGGTTGCTGGGTAACCTGTCCAACCCCAAGGCCGCGCTGTTCGTGGCCACTATCTTTGCCTCCACCATGCCACCTTCGCCGTCGCCGATGCTGCTGACCTTGGCGGTGATCACCATGGCCACCTTGTCTTTCAGTTGGTACTCCAGCGTAGCCCTGGTGTTTTCCAGCGAGCGCATGGCCAACCTCTACAGCCGTTCGCGCAGTGGCTCGACCGCTTTGCGGGTGGTTGCTATGTGCTGTTCGGCGCACATCTGGTAGCGAATCGCTGACGGCCCGTGGTAAGAAGCCTTACTTTCAACAGTGAGGCCGGGTCATGAGCAAAGTGCGTGTAGGGATTATTTTTGGTGGCCGTTCGGCTGAGCACGAAGTCTCGTTGCAGTCGGCGCGCAATATCGTCGATGCCCTCGACCGCACACGCTTCGAGCCCGTGCTGATCGGCATCGACAAGGCCGGCCACTGGCACCTCAACGACACGTCGAACTTCCTGATCAACCAGGAAAACCCGGCCCTGATCGCGCTCAACCAATCCAACCGCGAACTGGCGGTCGTGCCCGGCAAGGCCAGCCAGCAAGTGGTCGAAACCGCCGGCAGCGGCCTGCTGGAACACATCGACGTGATCTTTCCGATCGTCCACGGCACCCTCGGCGAAGACGGCTGCCTGCAAGGCTTGCTGCGCATGGCCGACTTGCCCTTCGTCGGCTCCGATGTCCTCGGCTCGGCGGTGTGCATGGACAAGGACATCAGCAAGCGCCTGCTGCGCGATGCGGGCATTGGCGTCACACCGTTTATCACCCTGACCCGCCGCAATGCTGCACGCACCACCTTTGAGGTGGCGGTGAACACGCTCGGCTTGCCGATGTTCGTCAAACCCGCCAACCAGGGTTCATCGGTGGGCGTGAGCAAAGTCGCCGATGAAGCCGAGTACCACGCCGCCGTCGAACTGGCCTTGGGCTTTGATGAAAAGGTGCTGGTGGAATCTGCCGTTCGGGGCCGTGAAATCGAATGCGCCGTGTTGGGCAACGACAACCCTATCGCCAGCGGCTGCGGTGAAATCGTCGTGAGCAGTGGCTTTTATTCCTACGACAGCAAATACATCGACGGCCAGGCTGCCCAGGTGGTGGTGCCGGCGGATATCAGCAGCGAGGCCAGCGAGCGTATCCGTCGCCTGGCCATCGAAGCGTTTGAGGTGTTGGGTTGCGCGGGCTTGGCGCGAGTCGACGTGTTCCTCACCGACGACGGCGAAGTGCTGATCAACGAGATCAACTCACTGCCCGGCTTCACCCGTATCAGCATGTACCCCAAGCTGTGGCAGGCGGCGGGGATGAGTTACAGCGAGTTGGTCAGCCGCTTGATCGAACTGGCGCTGGAGCGGCATGCCGCGCGCATGGGCTTGAAGATCAGCCGCTGACCTGTAGTGAGCGGGCGGTGCGACGATTCGACAAGCCCGCTCACTACAAGTGCTTGGTCGCAATCCACGAATAGATCAACGTCCTCGCTTCCTGCGGGTTATGCGTTCTTCGGCGATAGCTGGCAAATGCCGACGAGGTGCAGTAAGTACATACCTCACTCACCTCAATCTGCTCACGCGAAACGCCGGCCGCCTGCAGCAAGATCAACCCATACCCACTCAAGTCAAACCACGCGCTCCCTGCCTGCCGCGCATGGGGCGGTGTGATCTGCGGTGCCAGCAATGGCGCCGGTTGCACAGCGCTCCACGGCGCCTTCCCGTCCTGCCACAAGTGCCCCTGGTTCGCCTGGAACTGGGCGATGAACTCATCGCTCACTTCATAGCAGCATGGTTTGACCGATGGCCCGATTGCCACCCGCAGTTGGTCGACGGCAATCCCCGCGTCAGCAAAACGCTGCACGGCATTGGCGATGATGCCACCTTGCAAACCCTTCCAGCCGCCATGCACCGCCGCGACTTTCTCGCCGTTTTTTGCGGCGATAAGAATGGGCAAGCAGTCAGCCGTGATCACCGCGATCGGCTGATGCTCATCGGTAAAAACGCCGTCGGCCGGTATTGTGTTGGTCTGCTGGCCCGCTTGCCAATCAATGACTGAAGCACTGTGCACCTGCTTGGCAATGAATACATCAGCCGGGCACAGTGGATCATTGATCGTGCAAAACCGTGTTCGACGCCGGGAATGGCGCCGAGATTGTCTGCCTGCTGCACAGGGCTTTCTCCGTTGATCAAAGGTCAGTCGCCGACGGCTTCGCCTTCGCGCCGAGGGTCTGCGCCGCCGTTCAGCGACACCTTGCCGTTGGCATCACGCGTGCGGACGATGGCTTGGATGCCGCTGGTCATGTCGATCTCGTTGAGCACGTGGCCTTTGTCTTTCAGGGCTTGTTTCAAGGCCGGGCTGAACAGCCCTTGTTCCAGCTCGGTCGCACCATTGCGACTGCCGAAGTTGGGCAGGCTGATGGCGGCTTGCGGGTCGAGGTTCCAGTCGAGCATCGCCACCAGTGACTTGCTCACGTACTCGATGATTTGCGAACCGCCGGGCGAGCCCACCGTGGCCAGCAGCTCGCCGCTGTGGCGGTCGAACACCAGTGTCGGCGCCATGGCCGAGCGTGGGCGTTTGCCGGGCTCGACACGATTGGCGACGGGCCGGCCGTGTTCTTCGGGGATGAACGAAAAGTCGGTCATCTGGTTGTTGAGCAAAAGCCCTGGACCATCACATGGGCGCCGAACGCCGCTTCCACGGTGGTGGTCATCGATATCGCGCCGCCCCAGTCATCCACCGCCACCACTTGCGAGGTGGAAATACGCAGTGGCGAGCGGTCCGGCGCGTACGCCACCTGGATACCCGCAGGGGTGCCCGGCTTGGCGGTGCCCATGCTGCGCTCGCCGATCAAGGCTGCACGCTTGGCCAGGTAGTCGGGGCGACAAGACCTGCCACCGGCACCGGCACGAAGTCGGCGTCGGCGACGTACAGCCCGCGATCGGCAAAGGCCAGGCGGCCGGCTTCGGCGAGCAGGTGTACCGCTTCGGGAGTGGGTTCAAGGCCGGCGGGTGAGGTGCTCTTCACTGGCGGCATTGATGCGAGGGCCAATTGAGGGTTGCGGGCCTCCAGCGCCTGCAATGTCCCCAGGATCTGCGCGATGGCAATCCCGCCTGACGACGGTGGTGGCATGCCGCACACCTTCCATTGCTTGTAGTCGGTGCACAGCGGAGCACGCTCCTTGACGGTGTAGCCCTGAAGGTCGGCCTGGGACAGGCTGCCTGGATTGCGATTGCCCTGGACCTTGCGCACGATCTCGTCGGCAATCGGCCCGTGATACAGCGCGTCCGGTCCCTCCATGGCGATACGTTTGAACACGGCGGCCAGCGCCGGGTTTTTCAGCAGCGTGCCGGTGGCCTTGGCGGTGCCATCGGCATTCAAAAGTACGCCGCCATTTCTGGCGACGTTGGGATATAGCGGTCGGCGGCGATCAGCGCGTGCAGGCGCGGGGAAATCGCGAAGCCCTGTTCCGATAAGCGAATAGCCGGTTCAAACAGCTTGGCCCATTGCAGGTGCCCAGTCTTCTTGTGCGCCATCTCCAGCGCGCGCAATACGCCCGGCGTGCCGACCGAGCGCCCGCCGATCTGCGCTTCGGGAAACGTCATCGGTGTGCCGTCGGCCCGCAAGAACAACCGCTCGGTCGCACCGGCGGGCGCCGTTTCACGGCCGTCATAGGCGTGCACGTTTTTCCCGTCCCACAGCATGATGAACGCGCCGCCGCCAATACCGGACGATTGCGGTTCCACCAGGGTCAGCACGGCTTGCATCGCAATCGCTGCGTCAATCGCCGAACCGCCCTGGCGCAACATCTCACGCCCGGCTTCGGCCGCCAGCGGGTTGGCGGCGGCGGCCATATGGCGCTCGGCGTGGCGGGTGCTGAGGTCGGTGCGATAGCCCGAGCCCAACTCCGGTGCCGGCGGTTGTTCGTTGATCGGGGTATGGCACGCCGCCAGGGTGAGGGCTGCCGCAATCACCGACAACCGTCGGCGGGAAATCAAAAGCACGCGCTGAACTCCGTTCATTGTGAAAATGATCTGTTGTCCTTGGGCCGTACTTTTTACAGGTAAATCGTGCCTTGAAGATAGAGCACGGCATGCCCGGAGATGATCACGCGGTCGCCCTTGAGCTCGCAACGCAACTGGCCACGGCGCTCGCCGCCTTGTTCGGCGGTCAATTGCGACTTGCCTAGGCGTTCGGCCCAGAACGGTGCCAGCGATGTGTGGGCCGAGCCGGTGACCGGGTCTTCATTGACGCCCACGTTCGGGCCGAACCAGCGGGAAACAAAGTCGAAGCGCGTGCTCTTGGCGGTGACGGCGATCCCGCGCTTGGGCAGGCCCTTGAGGCGTGCGAAGTCGGGTTTCAACGCAGCGACCTGCGCTTCATCGTCTACCAGCACGATGTAATCGTCGGTGCCATATACGTCGGCGCGTTCGATGCCCAAGGCGGTCAACATTCCCGCCGGCGGCTCGCAACGCTCGGGTTGCTTGGCCGGGAAGTCCATCGCCAGTTCGTCGCCGTTGCGCGTCACCCGAAGCTCACCGCTGCGGGTTGCAAAGCGCAGCACCTGCGGCGCATCCGCGAGCTTGTGGATCAACACCCAGGCGGCTGCCAACGTCGCATGCCCGCACAGGTCCACTTCGACTTCCGGAGTAAACCAACGCAATTCATAAATGTCGTCACGGCGCACGAAAAACGCGGTTTCCGAGAGGTTATTTTCGGCGGCGATGCGCTGCAATTGCTCGGCGGGCAGCCACTCGGTGAGTGGGCAGACGGCAGCCGCGTTGCCACCGAAAACGTGTTGGCTGAAAGCGTCGACTTGATAGATGTCCAGTTTCATCAGGGGCACTCCGTGTAGGGGATGCAGGACACTAACAGTGGGGTAGGGGAGCGTCGCGATACAGATGGCAGTTTTTTTGAGCGCATATGCACTGCTCGGCTTAGCGGCGTTGCCCCGCGCGTTGATCAGCGCCAGGATCAGGCTCTTTTTCTGTCCCTCGGACAGTAGAAACTTGCTGCTCGCCGCCGCCTTTGACTACCGCGTTCCTGGTGGCGTGGCGTGCAGCGCCGAACATGATGATTGCGAGTTCCTGTAGGGGCTGAACCGCAGGAAGTATGCCTCAGCACTTTTCTACAGGCATAAAAAACGGCCTACCTTTCGGTAAGCCGTTTTTAGTACTTGGTGGCTACACAGGGACTTGAACCCCGGACCCCAGCATTATGAATGCTATGCTCTAACCAACTGAGCTATGTAGCCAAGTGGCGCGCATTATTCGCCTGGAACGGCAATGCGTCAAGCATTTTTATTGAAATTTTTCTACGCTTTCAACTGTTTAAGGAAATACAGGCGATTGGGCGACGAGTGGCGGGGTGGGCGAGGGGGTTGCGACGGCTTCATCAAGTTGGGCAGATATCCCTGCCGCCCAACAATGGCCGGTTGGCCTGGCTTACGGATGCAACGGGTTGTGGGTGGCGCGCTTGAGTTGTTCGCGCGCCCGCGACAGGCGTGAGCGCACGGTACCAATGGGGATGTCCAACACGTCGGCAGTGTCCTGGTAGCTGCCGTCGGTCTCAAGCGATGCGTACAACGTTTTGCGCATTTCCACTGGCAGGCCCTTGATAGCGATCAGGGTTTTTCCAGTCGGCGGTTGATCTCGAACTCCCAATCCAAGTTGTTGTTTTCCTCCTGGCCATGCCACAGGGCCTCATCGAATTCGCAGTGCACCGGTTTGGCATACAGCCGCCGGAAGTGGTTGCGAATCAGGTTCTGTGCAATGCCGCACATCCAGGTGCTGAGCGTCGCCTGGCCGCTGAAGCGATCTCTGCTGCGCCAGGCTTCCAGGTAGGTCAATTGCAGGATGTCGTCGGCATCCTCGGGGTTGAGTACGCGCTTGTGGATAAAACGTCGGAGTTTTTTCTGATAGTCGTCCGTCAGGTGGAGCATGAATTGAGGCGAGCCGCCAACAAGGTGAGCTAAAGCACCAATAGGGATATCCATGATTTTTTCCTCAGGGTAGACGCTATCGAAATGGTGTCGACGCAAAGCCCTTTAGCACTGGTTGTGCCAAGCGGAAAAAATACATAACTAACTGATTTATATAATTAAATATCTTGAAATGGGTGCTTTTTGTGCAGCGGCTTGCACGCAGCCGTCTGAGGCCGTGCCGGTCTTTTCAATATTTCAGGCAATGTTGATATCCATGGAACCGAACCAGGAAGGCTTGCCACACAAGCACACACTTCCTGTCCTGGCCCGCCCATGAAAGTTGAATCCACTCCCGATGTGCAAACGCTGCAAAGCCTGGATCAGCCTGTCGTTGGTGGTACGACCCGCTCTCAAGTGCAGGTAGCGGCGCCGGTTGTCGATGACCTTGCCAATCTTTTCAGCCAGGAAGTGGCGTTTAACAGTAAGGCCCTGAGCCAGCGTTCGATGGGCGTGCGCATCACCCCGGTCGAGCAGCTATCGCAACTCTATGATCAATTGGGGCACCCGGCCCAGGCGAGTCTGGCGGCTATCTCTCGTCGCGTACGCCTGCAACTGTTGCAGCAGCCCGGCGTCGACAAACTCCTGGAAATCACCGGCAACGATCCGGCTCGTACCTACGTGATACTCCGGCAGGTGACAGCCCAGGCCGAAGCCGAAGTGCGCAAGACCGAAGCGGCGCTGGCGCGCGATGCACTGGCCAAGCTCGAGGTGCGCTACAGGCGGGAGATCCAGGCTGGGCTGAACATCGCCATGGCGCTGCAGTCTGCTACGGATGACCCTCAAGAGCGCCAGGCAATGCGTGCTTTGTACTACGCCAGCGTGGTGGTACGCCAATCCCTGGCGACCATGATGCAGGCCCTGCTGGGGGTGTACGGTGGGGAGCAATTTGCAGCCGGGCTCAATGTGATGCGTCGGGCCCTGGCAGATGATATTGCGGCGCAGGCCTCATCGATTCCTGGCGCCAAGTTGCGCACGTTGCTGCTGGGGCTGCAAAGCTGCGGGCATTTGAGCGGGGTGTTGAGCAGTTGTGAGTCGTTGATTCAGCGCCTCAAGGTTGAGCACGACGCAGTGGTGCTGTTGCAACGTTTGCTGGGGTATGCCGGTGGAGGCATTGCGTGTGCCGAAGTCCAGCGGTTGGCCGGTGACTTGAGCCATGAGTCGTCCGCAGGTCAGTTGGTCTCGCTCAACGGGATTTATCCGATGCTCAAAGGTTTGCCGTTGGCGTTGTGGCGCGATAATCGTGGGCGTCAGGAAGGGCTGCATAACGTTCTGTTGGTGATGGATGAGCTCACTCGCCAGGAGAAACTCCCCGCACGCCCTGGTGATGATTCGAGGGCCGAGGTGTGACCGCGCTGGCGACCGCCAACCGCGTGCTGCTCAAAGTGGCGCAACGCGCCGAAGTGCTGGGCGCGGTAGTGGTCCTGGCCATCGTGTTCATGTTTATCGTGCCGCTGCCCACCTGGTTGGTGGACATTCTGATCGCGCTCAACATCTGCATTTCCTGCCTGTTGATCGTGCTGGCGCTGTATCTGCCGGGGCCGTTGGCCTTCTCGTCGTTCCCGTCGATCTTGTTGCTGACCACCATGTTCCGCCTGGCGCTGTCGATTGCTACCACGCGTTTGATCCTGCTGGAACAGGACGCCGGCGATATCGTCGAGGCGTTCGGTAATTTCGTGGTGGGCGGCAACCTGGCGGTGGGCCTGGTGATCTTCATGATCCTCACCATCGTCAACTTCCTGGTGATCACCAAGGGTTCGGAAAGGGTCGCGGAAGTGGCTGCGCGTTTCAGCCTGGACGCGATGCCCGGCAAGCAGATGTCCATCGACAGCGATTTGCGTGCCGGCTTGATCGACGGCGCGCAGGCACGAGACAAGCGCGAGCAGTTGTCCCGCGAGAGCCAGTTGTTCGGCGCCATGGATGGGGCGATGAAATTCGTCAAGGGCGATGCAATTGCCGGCTTGGTGATCGTGATGATCAACCTGCTGGGCGGCTTCTCCACCGGTATGTTCCAGCACGGCATGAGCGCCGCCGACTCCATGGCGTTGTACTCGGTATTGACCATCGGTGATGGCCTGATCGCACAGATTCCGGCGCTGCTGATCTCTTTGACCGCCGGCATGATCATCACCCGCGTCGCACCGGATGCTCGTCGGGGCGTTACTAACATGGGTGCTGAGATCGCCCGGCAAATGACCAGCGAACCCAAGAGCTGGATGATTGCCTCGGTGGGCATGCTGGCGTTCGCTGCGCTGCCGGGGATGCCTACGCTGGTGTTTATTTTCATTGCGCTGGTAACCGGTTCGCTGGGCTATTACCTGGCGCAGGCGCGTAAAAAACAGGACATGCCTGAAGGGCAGGACACCAACGCCGTGGCGCCGCAAGATAATGGCGATGAAGACCTGCGTGCCTTTGACCCTTCGCGACCTTACCTGCTGCAATTCCCTACACGGTTACACGGCAGTCGCGTCGTAACGGAGTTGGTGCAACGTATTCGCCAGACCCGCAACGGGCTGGTGACCAACCTGGGCTTGACCCTCCCGGCGTTTGAAATCGAGTTCTTGCCCACGCTTGAGGACGATGAATTGCGCTTTTGTGTGCATGAAATTCCGGTCCTCAAGGCGACGATCGGACCTTGGGTGGCGGTGGCGCATGCTGCCCTGACTGCGCAAATAGAAGAGGGCACTCGGGGGCAGGTATCACGGGAGGAAGACGAGTGGACCTGGTTGGCACCGGACCACCCCTTGCTTGATGACGAACTGCTAGAGCGGTTCACCGCGCAGGCCTTGATCCTTGAACGCATGAGCCGGGCGATGATGCTCAGCGGCCCGCAGTTTTTGGGCGTGCAGGAAAGCAAGTCGGTCCTCAGTTGGCTGGAGTCAACCCAGCCTGAGTTGGTGCAGGAGTTGCAGCGCATCATGCCGCTGTCGCGCTTTTCGTCTGTGCTGCAGCGCCTTGCAAGTGAGGGCGTGCCACTGCGTGCAGTGCGCTTGATTGTCGAGTCACTGGTCGAGTACGGCCAGCATGAGCGCGAGCCGGAAGCGCTGGCGGATTACGCCAGAATTGCCCTCAAGGCCCATATCTTTCACCAGCACAGCGAAGCCGATGGCTTGCATGCCTGGTTACTGTCACCCCAGGCCGAAAACACCCTGCGCGAAGCCTTGCGCCAGACCCAGACCGGGGTGTTCTTTGCTCTCGATAACGACAGCAGTGCGGTACTTATCGGCCTGCTCAAACAAGCTTTCCCCCTGCGTGCCAAAAGCAAGACTGTGCTGCTAGTGGCGCAGGACCTACGCAGCCCGTTGCGGACCCTTCTACTGGAAGAATTCAACCACGTACCTGTGTTGTCTTTTGCCGAGTTGGGCAGTGCTTCCAAAGTCAAAGTGCTGGGGCGTTTTGACTTGGACGGCGACGGCCACCTGCACGAGGCAGTGGCATGAGTGCGTGGCGAAAAGTCGATCGTTTTTCAGCGGCGATGAGGACTGGCGATGTTTGAGTTGCGTGTGCTCAACGGTTCGCAACAGGGTGCGGCCTTGCCGCTGTTTGGCGAGCAATGGTGTATCGGTAGCAGTGCCGAGGCTGACCTGGTGCTTTATGACCCGGCGATTGCGGGCCGCCACGTGTGGTTGCGCCGAATAGTCGAGCGATGGTGCGTGCAGGCCGAGGAAGGGCTGGTGCAAGACGGCTCGGGGCAGTTGCTCGCGCAGATTGCCGACCTGTCTGCGGACCTGCCATTTTCCATCAGTGGTATTCGGCTCTGTGTGTCACTTGCCGATCAACCATGGCCGCTTGAGCCTGAACCCGTGGCGCTGGAGACGTCTCCTGGGACATCGCCGGAACTGCCATTGAGCACGATGCCGAAGGTGACACAAAAACGCTGGATGGGAGGGTTGCTGGTGGTCGCCATTCTGGTTACGGCAGCGGGCTTGATGAACACCGACGATCATCAGCCCCAAGCCTCGCTGATGCAGGCGGCCTCGCCAAAAATAGATCTGGCCACCGCCCCCGAAGTCCGCCAGCAGTTGCTCAAGATGCTTAACGAACGAGACCTGGCGCAGCGGGTCAAGTTGGAGATGATCAACGGGCAGGTTTCGCTCAATGGTGAGGTGACCCAGGAGCAGATGGCGCTGCTGTCGCGCATGCTCGTCCGGTTTGGCGAGCAGTTCGAGAGCCCGGTGCCGGTCATGAGCCGGGTGCGCGAGGGCAGCAGCCAGCCGCCATTCAAGATCACGCAGATCGTCGGCGGAGCGAATGGGCATGTAGTCCTGGAAGGTGGCCAGCGCTTGTTTCTGGGGGACGAGGTGGAGGGGTTGCGCCTGGTCTCCATTGACAACGGCCGGCTGATCTTCGACGGCCGGCAGCGCTATGAGGTGCGTTGGTGACCCAGGATTTGCAGGGCCGCCTCGATGCTTGGCAATTGCGCCAAGCCAGCCACTTGGCCGCATTTGCGCCGGTGGCGGTGCGGGGCCGTATCCAGCGCGTCAACGGTATGTTGCTGCAATGCCGGTTACCCCAGGCGCGCATTGGCGACCTGTGCAAGGTGGATAAAACCGGCGGTGACAGCATGCTTGCCGAGATCATCGGCTTCGACCATCAGGATGCCGTGCTCAGTGCCTTGGGCAACCTTGAAGGGGTGCAGGTGGGGGCTAGCGTGGAGCGCCTGGGCGTGCCTCATCGCGTGCGTGTGGGGGATGATTTACTGGGGCAGGTGCTGGATGGTTTCGGGCGCCCGATTGCGGGTGACGGCCCTGGCGCGTTTGTCGATGCTGACACACAGGCGGCGACCAACGTGCTGTGTGAAGCGCCGCTGCCCACCGAGCGTCCCCGCATCAGCCGGGCACTGGCCACGGGGGTGCGTTCGATTGATGGCTTGCTGACCTTGGGCGAAGGCCAGCGGGTTGGTCTATTTGCCGGCGCCGGCTGCGGCAAGACCACCTTGCTGGCCGAGATCGCCCGCAACGTGGAGTGCGATGTGATCGTATTCGGCCTGATTGGTGAGCGGGGGCGTGAACTGCGTGAGTTTCTGGACCATGAACTCGACGACCAACTGCGTGCCAAGGCCGTGCTGGTGTGCGCTACATCGGATCGCTCCAGCATGGAGCGGGCACGTGCCGCGTTTACAGCCACGGCCCTTGCCGAAGGGTTTCGTCGCAAGGGGCAGCGCGTGCTGCTGCTGATCGATTCCCTGACTCGCTTTGCACGTGCCCAGCGTGAAATCGGCCTGGCGGCGGGTGAACCGTTGGGCCGGGGTGGGTTGCCGCCCTCGGTCTACAGCTTGTTGCCACGGCTGGTGGAGCGCGCCGGTGTGACCCGGGAGGGCGTGATCACCGCGATCTACACCGTGCTGATCGAACAAGACTCCATGAGCGACCCGGTGGCCGATGAAGTGCGCTCGCTGCTCGACGGTCACATCGTGTTGTCGCGCAAGCTCGCCGAGCGTGGGCACTACCCGGCCGTGGATATCCTGGCCAGCCTCTCGCGGATCCTGAGCAATGTGGCCGAGCCCGGGCATATACAGGCGGGTACCGCGCTGCGACGGCTGTTGTCGGCTTACCAGCAGATAGAACTGATGCTCAAGCTGGGGGAATACCAGGCGGGCAACGATGCCCTTACCGACAGGGCCGTGGAGAGCCGGCAGGCCGTCGACAACTTCCTGCGCCAGGACTTGCGTGAGCCCTCGCCACTGGCCTCCACCCTCGAACAACTGACGGAGCTGACGGCTTATGTCCCTTTCTGAACTGGAGACCCTGCGACGGTTGCGCAGGTACCGTGCCGACCGTGCCGAGCGCGCGTTGCGTGAGGCCAAGCGCGAGCAGCAAGCGTTATTGGCACACATCGATCACGCCCAGGCCGCGCTGGAGCAGACGCGCCAACAGCAAGTCCTGCAAAGCGCGCAGTTACTGAGCGAGCACCAGGGGCAAGTGGTCACGCTGCAGGTACTCAAATCCTGGACCGCCAAGGAACACACCTTGTCTGCCGACACGCGTCGAGAGGAAGACGGTTTGCAGGCGCTGCATGAGCAGACGCAAGCCCAGGTGATCGAGGTACAACACGCGCAAAAGCAAGCCAGCCAATGCCTGCGTCAAGTGGAAAAGCTGCAGGAACTGTCGGTCCTGCTGGCGCAGGAATTGCCATGACTCAGGTCCCGTCCAGCAAACCTGAACGCTCGCGCTCGTTGCGTGACGAGCGCGAGTCGACGCCAGGCACCGTGCTGCCGTGGGAGCAGGGACGGTTTTTTTCGCAACTTTTTCGTGGCGAGGGCGACGGGGAGGGCTTCAGCAACTCCTTGGGCGCATCAATGACGCAGGCCGACCAGGCACTGGTCGAGGCCTTCGCTGAGCAACTGGTACCCCGTCTCAACGCTGTCAGCCAATGGCCGCTGCAGGCGGCTTTTTTCCTGCCGCGCCTTGGCCGGGTTGACGTCAGCGCGCGGCGCGAGCAAGGGCCTGGCACGTTGAACTGGATGCCGAGGAAGAGCGCACGCGCGCGTGGCTTGGCGACGTGCGCCAGCGCTGCCAGGACCGTTTGAGCACCGACCTGAGGCAGCCTGTTTACCTGTCGCTGGCTGCATCGGACTGCGCATGATGATTTCACCGCTCACATTGCCTGTGGTCGACAGCGCGACGGTAGCCGCCTCTCGTCGGCTGGGACGTGGCCTGCGCATGCCGTTCCAGGCCGCCGGCCAGCGCGGCGAACTGATCGTTGAACCAGGTAATGCGCCTATCGGGCAAAGCGCCTTGGGCTTCGAAACCGCGTGTGGCGTGCTGACGTTCGCAGAGCCCGGGCCGGTGCTCAGTTTGCTCGGCGATTGCCCGGTGACGCTGGCGGCACAGGGCAATGCCGCCGATGCCTGGTTCTGGGCATTGTTTCAGCATCAACTCAGTCCTCAAGTGCAATCGTTGCTTGGCTTCTTGCGATTGCAAGAAGGTATGCGGCCAGCCCCGTTCAGTTGTCGGCTGACGGTAACGCTGGGGCAATCGCGGGTCGTCGATTGCCTGAGGATGACTCCGGAGACGTTCCTGGCGCTCTGTGCTGCGGGCCCCTGGCAACCGCTGGCGCAGCCGCTGCCCTCGTCGTTACCGCTGTCGGTGTCGCTGCTGCTTGGGCGTTCGCAGTTGTCCATCAGCAAGGTGAGCAGCATACGGCCCGGTGACGTGTTGATGCTGGAACAGCCGATGTTCAATCCCGGTGGTGACGGTCACGTGTGTTTGGGGCGCCATCACCTGCGAGGGCGTCTTGACGATGACAACGGCACTTTGCGTTTTACTGTTTTTTCTATCGAGGACCTACGTGTGGATGACGCGTCAACAGACCAGAGCCAGGGCTACGATTGGGTTGAGCCTTCACCTTCTGATGAGCAGGCCCCGGTCGATGTATTCGGGCATGAACCGTTTGACGAATTGGCAATGGGGCTGAGCGTTCGTTGCGGCACCTTGCAGTTATCCCTTGGGGAACTGCGCCAGCTCGCTCCCGGCGCGGTGGTGGGGGTGTCGGGATACGCGCCGGGGATGGCTGGCCTGTATTACGGTGACCGCCCTATTGGCCATGGAAAACTGGTGGATGTGGATGGGCGATTGGGCTTGCAACTGTCCCGAGTGATTTTTTCTCGATGAGTTTCCAAGGTATCGACCCTTTCCTGCTAGCGCTGTTTCTCGGTGGCGTGTCGTTGATGCCGATGCTATTGATCGTGTGCACCGCGTTCCTGAAAATCGTCATCGTGCTGATGATTACGCGCAATGCCCTCGGCGTACAGCAGGTGCCGCCGAGCATGGCGATCAATGGTATTGCCCTGGCGGCCACGCTCTTCATCATGGCACCGGTGGGGTATGAGATCGCGCAGGCTGTCAAGGTGACCCCGGTGGACATGAGCAGCGTGCAAGCGTTTCAGGACACCAGCAGCCACGCGATCCAACCGCTGCGGGCCTTTATGGGGCGCAATACCGACCCTGACATCTTGACGCACCTGGTGGAAAACAGTGTGCGCATGTGGCCGCCGGAAATGTCCCAGTCCACCCACCGTGACGACCTGATCCTGCTGGTCCCCGCCTACGTGCTATCACAGCTGCAATCGGGGTTCGAGATCGGGTTCCTGATCTACATTCCGTTTATTGTGATCGACCTGATTGTCTCCAACCTGCTGCTGGCGTTGGGCATGCAGATGGTCTCGCCCATGACGATTTCGCTGCCTCTCAAGCTCCTCTTGTTTGTGCTGGTTTCCGGGTGGTCGCGGTTGCTCGACAGCCTGTTCCTGTCTTACCTCTGAGGCGCCTATGGACCCGATCGTGCTGTTCAAGCAGGGCATGTTGCTGGTAGTCGTGCTGTCGGCGCCGCCGTTGATCGTGGCGGTGATCGTTGGCGTGCTGACCTCCCTGGTGCAGGCCTTGATGCAGATCCAGGACCAGACCCTGCCCTTCGGCATCAAGCTGGTGGCGGTAGGCATCACGTTGGTGATGACGGGGCGCTGGATTGGCGTGGAGTTGATCCAGTTGATCAACCTGACCTTTGACATGATCGCCCGTTCGGCATCGACCTGAGGTAACGCGCTTGCAGGTCTATCTTGATTATCTGCCCAGCCTGGTGATCGGCATGGCGCGTATCTATCCCTGCGCAATCCTGGTGCCGGCGTTCTGCTTCCAACATATTCGCGGCCTGCCTCGGCACGTGATCGTGATGGTCTTGGCATTGATGCCAATGCCGAGTATTCATGCGGCCCTGCAAGGCGAGGAGCATTCGGCATTGATGATCGTCGGGTTGGTGCTGAAGGAGACCGCCCTGGGCGTTCTGCTCGGCGTATTACTGTCCATGCCTTTCTGGTTGTTCGAGTCGGTAGGGGCATTGCTGGATAACCAACGTGGGGCGTTGACGGGCGGTCAGATCAACCCTTCCCTCGGCCCGGATGCAACCCCCATCGGCCACATGTTCAAGCAGTTGGCGATTTTCCTGTTGATGGTGACCTTGGGGCTGGGTGTTCTGACCCAGGTGATTTGGGACAGCTACCTGATCTGGCCTGCCACGACCTGGCTGCCCCTGCCGGCGGCGGACGGCTTCAGCGTGTTCCTGGGGCTGGTGGGCGATACCTTCACCCATATGATGCTGTACGCGGCGCCCTTTATCGCGGTGTTGCTGTTGCTGGAATTCGGCGTGGCGCTGCTGAGCTTGTACAGCCCGCAATTACAGGTGTCGTCGTTGGCGATGCCGGTGAAGTGTCTGGCCGGCTTGGCGTTTTTACTGCTGTACATGCCGTTGCTGCAAGACCTGATCGTCGGCCGCATGAGCTTGCTGGGTGACCTTAAGCATTCCCTTGGCATGATGTTTCGAGGGATGGGAGCGTGAGTGATTCCGGCGAGAAAAAACACGCGGCCACGCCCAAGAAGCTGCGTGATCAACGCAAGAAAGGCCAGGTTGCGCAGAGCCAGGACGTTGGCAAGCTACTGGTGCTGACGGCGCTGAGCGAGATTGCCCTATTCACTGCCGAACCGAGCATGCAGCGTTTTCAACAACTGTTGGTGCTGCCAATGAGCCGCATGGACCAACCGTTTGTGCGCGCGTTGGAGGAAGTCTTGCTGGAAAGCCTGCTGGTTTTCTTCTCCTTTGCGTTGTTGATGGCCGGGGTGGCGATTGCCGTCAAACTGATCAGCAGCTGGCTGCAATTCGGGTTGCTGTTCGCCCCGGAAACCTTGAAGCCTGATCTCAATCGGCTCAATCCGTTGAAGCAGGCCAAGCAGATGCTCTCTGGCCAATCCTTGATGACCCTCCTCATGGGATTGGCCAAGGCGGTGCTGCTGAGCCTGATTCTGTACGCAGTGATAGGGCCGGAGTTAGGGGTGTTGATCAGCCTTGCAAGCAGCGATCTACAGAGCTATATCCTGGCCTTGATCGCGTTGTTTCGACACTTGCTGCACGTGTGCCTTGGGCTATTGCTGGTGTTGGCACTGATCGACCTGGCGCTGCAAAATACTTCTTTGCCAAGCGCATGCGCATGACTCAGGTGGAAGTGGTCAAGGAGTACAAGGACATGGAGGGCGACCCTCACGTCAAGGGTCAGCGCCGCCAACTGGCTTACGAGATGGCGAATGAGGAACCCAAGGTCAAGTTGCCCAAGTTGGAAGAGTCCGACATGTTGGTGGTCAACCCGACCCACTTTGCGGTCGCCTTGTACTACCGCCCAGGCAAGACACCACTGCCCATGTTGGTGGAGAAGGGCACTGACGCCCAGGCTCGGAAATTGATCGACCGGGCCAAGGCTGCAGACATCCCAGTGATCCAGTGCGTGTGGTTGGCGCGCACGCTCTACACACATAAGCTGGGCGCGAATATTCCTCGCGATACATTGCAGGCGGTTGCATTTATCTACCGCACCTTGCGTGAGCTGGATGATGAGTCAAAGCGCGAAACCCTGGAGTTGCCTGAACTGGATCAACGTTGAGATTTATAGACGATGCAATGCATCAAGCCCCGCCAGCGACAGCAAGCGGTTTAGGACGTCCTCCAGTGGCCTGTCGCCCGGCACAACGCTATGCCAGAGCACCAGCGCGCCGTCGGCATTGGCAAACACGTAACAACCGTCGTACACCAATGCCTGTTCAAAACGGCGTTCCAGCACACGCTCTACTTGCCTGGCTTGCAGCGCCCCACGGTTGATCTGCAACGCCAGGCCACGTTGTGCTCCTGCCGTCATTGTGAGCAGATCAACCCCTTTCGACAGGGCCACGTGAGTGGTGGCGCCACTCACTAGGTCGTTCAGGTTATAGGTCATCGTTCCAGTGAAATGGTCTGGTGATCTGAACGTTCTCCGGAGGGACCGGGCTGCGTGCGCATGTGCTCGGGCCACCAGATCACCATCTTGTCGGCGCTCGATTGTGGGCGTGAGCAGGAGTCGCCCCGGCAGGTGGCTGTACAGCCGGCCACCGCCAGCAGCAGGCTTATCAGGGTGACGCTCGACAGTACGCGGGTCATTCTGGTTGCTTCCCGGTGGGTGCGATCAAGGAGGGGCGTGAGACGCCGATGTGTTCGTCTTTCACCAACGGCCGCATGGCGATCAGTACTTCCGCTTCTTCACCCGGCTTGAGCCAGGCGCGTGGCCAGGCAGTCACCGCCAGGGTTTGTGAGTTGCTGCACTCTTTTTCATCGATACGCACGTGACGGTTGTACTGGTTGCGCAGTACGACGACCGCGACGTTGAATTGAGGACCGGCGTACCACTGGCTACGTTCGGTGTTAAGCGCAAGCAGGTCACGGGTTGTACACAGGGTGTCCAGGCCCAGGGGCATCGGGCCTGGTTTAAAGGCCGTCGGCACTTGCCCGCTGACCAGGGTGGCCAACGCGTGGATCAGGTCGTTGCGTTTGATTTCGGGCGCGTGAGGCGCCACGCGGCGGGCCAGGGGCTTGAGGGCCGCCTGCAGTTCTGCCTGGTCGGCCTGCGGCAAGTAGCGCGAAGGATCGGCCTGATCGCCAATAACGCGGGGGTGATGATGAACAGGCGCTCGCGGCGATTGTTCTTGCGTTCGGTTGACGAAAACAGTGCCTTGCCCAGCAAGGGAATATCACCCAGAAGGGGGATCTTGTTGAGGGTGTCCGCGTTTTCCGTCACATGGAAGCCGCCCACGACAAGCGAGCGTTTTTCCGCCATCACGGCTTGAGTGCTGACCGCGCCCTTGCGTACATCGGGCCCGATACGGTTAGGGTTGGATTCATCGAAATTACCGTCTTCGATATCGATCGCCAGGTGGATCTGATGACTGCCCCGCGAGGTGATCACCCGTGGAATCACTTGGAAGCTGGTACCGACGGTGATCGGCAAAATAGTTGCGACCTCGGTACCGGCAGTGAGGTATTGCGTGCGGTTGAAGTCAATCACCGCCGGTTGGTTTTCCAGGGTCAGTACCGTAGGGTTCGATACCAGGGTTGCCAGGCCGCGCCGCTCCAGCGCCCGCACATCGGCAAAAAAGCCGTCCCGGTTGGAAATGGACAATTGCGATGAAGTCCCCGGCGCAATGTTATTGACCCCACCCCGGAAATTGCCGTTCTGGAAGCCCCAGTTAACGCCAAACTCGCGCAGCTGGGTACGCTCTATATCAAGGATGATGGCGTCGATTTCCACCAGTTTGCGTGCCACGTCGAGTTGGGTGATCAGGTCGCGGTACATGCCGTGGCGCTCCGGCAAGTCATAGATCATTACCGCGTTGTTGCGCACATCGGCTTCAACCCGAATGCGCCCCGCCGACACCGGCGCGCGGGGCGTCAGCGACATTCCGTTGTTGAGTGGCACCTGGCTGCTGGGTGGGGCGAGCATCTGGCCCAGCAGCGGGTTGCCAAGGCGGGGAAAACCCTGGGCCATGGGTGAAATCACCGCTGCACCTGATGAAGGCGCCTGAGTAGCCTGTGCGGTGGCCGAAGGCGAGCGAGGTTCGAGCAGCCCGCGCAGCATGCTGGTAACCCCGGGGATGATCATTTTTCACCCCGATAATCGATCTGGCGATCGGCTGCGTTCGCGAATTTCAGGGGGTACGTGAGTATGCTTTGCTTTTCGTCGACCGAGCGGCGCTGGCTGCTGAACTGCTTGATCTGCTCGATGTAGCGCTTGGGGCCGGAGACCAGCACCACGCCGTCCTCGGGTAATTCTCCCCAGCCGAAGCGGCTGTCGAGCAGCCCGATGTCGGTGAGCGCCTGCTTGAGGTCCGCCACGGTTTCGCTCGACACTTCCAGGCGTGCGGACTCTTGTTGGTCCAGGGCACTGATGTAGAGCGTGTTGTTGTACAGGAACCACTGGAAGCGGTGTTCCATGCCCAGACGATCGAGCAGCGACTGCGGGGTGTTTGCGCGGATTTTGCCGTGGACGTTGCCGTCCAGCAGGCCTTCGATCTGCAACTGGGTACCAAAGGTCTGGGCGAAATCGTCGAGGACTTCCCGCAGCGGTTTGTGTTCGGCCTCATAGGCGTATGCGGTGTTTTTCCATTCGGCAGGAATGGCAGCGAGGCTGCTATGCAGCGGTAACAACAATAGGGGCAGAGCGATCAGGCTGTACCAATTAGCGCATTTTGTAACCTTAACGGACGAGCTTGAGTGCAAGCCAGAACGCTTGTGGATTTTGTTATGCATGGCAGATTCTCTGTTTCAGTACAGGGGCTTACGTAACGGTATGGCCTGGAACTTGCGCCCAGGCCTTGCCAAACGAGCGACGACGCGGCGCCAGGTGTCGCGCTGGTTGAGAAGTGCTTCGAGAGCGCTCAGCAGATGCTCCTGGCTAATGTCCCGCGCCAGGCTTTGCACCAGCCAGAGATGGCCGGTTACGGGGAAAGCGCCAGTGCGCCCGTGAAGTGCGCCAAGCTGGCTTGCCCGAGTCGTTGCCAGGCCTGGAGGGGGTAGATTTCGAGGCCGGGGTGAGTCAATTGAACACGCAGCACTACCTGATGCTCATGGCAATGCAGGCTAATCTCGTCATCCTGTTCAAACAGTTGGACTTGCTGTTCGCGGCGATTCAAACAGTCGCTCACTCGTTGGCGCCAACGGTCAGGCGCTGTTAGTGATGGCAAACTTCAATGTCTCTTGCAGGTAGCTTTGATAGGTCGAGCTCAGCGCCATATCAGAAACGAGACTGGATTTTGTCTCGATCATCTGTTGGAAGAGCATCGCTCTCTCGTCGCTGTCTTCGGCGTTCAAAGCGCCAGCGCTGATTTCATCTAAGCGTTTTTCAGTGTGGGCCATTTGGCGGTATAGCTTTGGAAGTACGCGGTAATCACCACTCATGGGTTTTCTCCAGTTGGTTGCTACTTCATGTGTGGCCGCTTGTGTGTGACGGGTTCCACTGGCTGACGCATTTGTTAAAAAGTGGTGCATATCAACGCCGCCGATTACTTGAAGACAGCGCAGGGCGAGACGGGAATAAGCTGGTCGAGGGCGTCGCCCCAATTGATATGAAATCCGCCGTCTTCCGTTTCAAGCATCAGCGACTGGGCGGCGGCGTCGTTTTCGACTCGCAGTGTCCAGGGCACATCACCAACGCAAGCGAGCCATTGCTCGACGTGTTCACGGTCCAGTGGATGGCACACAAGGGTCGCCTTGATCGGTGGCAATTGAGCGTCCAGCAGTTGGTTGAGCAATGCTGTGAGACGTTGAGCGGGCAGCGCTTCATCCAGAAAGCTTCTAAGGGTTGTATTAATCACTGAGGTGGCAACCTGCTCCAGGTTGTCATGCATCGCTTGGCGCTCCGACTCCCAGCGCTGCAACTGGGCGTTGGCACGTTCCCAGAATTGTTCACTCGCGGTTTCCAGCACACTTGCGCACTGTGCTTCGGCTTGGCGTATGAGCACCTGTGCCTGGGCTTGGGCCTGTTCGAGCAACTGACGGGCCTGGGAGTAATCGGCGAGCACTTCCCGGGGGATCAGCGTTGTCGGCTGGTTGGGGGCAATGCTTTGCAGTTCGATTTTCTTGGCGCAGAACATGGTTGGATTTCTCACGGGGGCTGGCGTGGGGGGCATTAAACAGGGTGGACGTTGCGCGCCAGAGTGCCGCTTGCCACAAGGTATCCAAGCGGCCTTGGGGGCCGACGAGCCTGGGAAACTTCTCCAGCTCAAGCACCCTGGGACGGGCAAAGCTGAGGCGCAACCGCTGCCATGTAGCAGGTGAAACCCAGGCGCGTAGGCAGTGCAGTGGGTCCTCGAACTCCAGTGGAGTCGAATCGGGTGCCAGTGCCTTGGCTAGACGCTGGCACCACAGGCGTTGATCCTCACTCAGTCGGCTGTCGGGGGTGGGGTTGCACACCTCGTTGACCAGCATAAGTACGAGGTCTCGTTGTTGGGCGCGACTCAGAACCAATTGCAACACGGGGGCAGAAGGGCGAGGAGGGAGCTCAGGCGTGATGCCAAAAAGCTGACCTACCTGGTGATGCTGGCTGTGAGAAAGTGCCGCTATGTCCACAAAACCCGACGGTGCAGGCCAGTCAGGGTGGGCACTTTTCCAAGGGCAGGCCCACCATTGGACCCATTTGAGATCTTTACTCATGGGCGCGTAAGACAGCGGGTTCTACCAAATGGGGGTTGTGATTCGTCGGCGCCAGAACAGCCAGGAAGTGCCTGCCAGCACGATCGCAATCATGGGGGCCATGATGCTGGTGCGCCAGAAGCCAAGGTCTTTCTCCGGTACCAGGAATGGGCCCAGATAGGTGAGTTGCTGCTGCTCCTGATAGGCCGTCGCGGGCACGAAAACAACGGTCAACTTCTGCGTATTTTCTATGGCTGAAGCCATGCCGGGGATGCTGCTGGCGACCATTCTGCGTACACGCGGTTGAATATTGTCAGGGTCCAAGCGCGGGTCATGCTTGATGAACACGGACGCGGACGCTGGCTGCACCGGTTCGCCGGGTGCGACACGCTCAGGCAAGACCACATGCACGCGCGCGACGATCACGCCGTCGATGTTCGACAAGGTGGCTTCCAGCTCCTGCGACAGCGCATAGATGTAGCGTGCGCGTTCTTCCAAGGGGTGGAGATCACTCCCTCCTTGCGGAAAATGTCGCCCAAGGTCGAACGGGCCACTTTGGGCAGTCCAACGGCTTCCAGCGTGCGAACGGCGCGACTGATGTCATTGGCCCGTACGCGAACGACCACACCATCTTTGCCGGAATCTTCTGTGCGCGGATCTGCTTGTCTGCCAACTCGGCAATGACTTCGTTGGCTTCCTGCTCTGACAGTTGGCGATGAAGTTCCACGCTCTCGCCGCAGCCAGCCAATATCAACGCCGATAAACACATTAATGCGATGGATAGATAGCGATACATGCGGCTATCCCATGGTGGAAATTTTATCGACGCCTTTCACCAGCAAACCGGCAACCTTGACCTGTAGCACCACGCCAAGATTCGCAGCGGCAAGCGATTCGGGCAGTGCGTGGGCTTCCTTGGACTGCTTGTTGAGCATCGTATCGCGCATGCCTCTTTTCACGCGCTTGGACGCTGCCATCGATTCAGGTGCGCTCACGGTAAACAGATTCGTGGCCGTGGAGGACGCGACGCCGTTACCGGCCTGTCCGGTGTTACCCAGTTGGGCGTTGAAGAAGTTGATGTCGGAAGTTCCGCTTAGAGCTGCAGGCGTTTGAGCCTGAGTCGCAAAGGTGCCGTTTTCCGAAAGCCCTGTGTGGGTGATGTACATATAAACCTCCCTCGAACATCTGTCGGTTGCTGCGCCCGATGACCGTGATGACCCCCTCAACCTGATCTGCCGAGGAGGTCGCTGTTACTTAGGCGAATCGCAGAGATTTCACGCGGCCTGCTTTTGCTGTGGTGAGCTCTTGCTCCGCTGTTTTTGCAGCTTCTTCGACAACTTTCTTTTCTTTGTTGGCGTTGATTTGGTCCAGTTGTGCTTGAGCACCGCTGCTCATGCCACCGCCAGAAGGAATAGAAGACATAGGGTCACCTTTGTATACGTCTCGATGGGAATGCTGACAGCGCTTGTTAGGCACCTGCAGCGTCTTGAGCAATCGTCAAAGTGCTCGTTCTGTGCGTGGTTAATTTTGTTGGGAGCGTTCCGAGTTATACGTCGGCATTTGTTTTTGGATGTTTCGCAGATTGTTAAGTTAGTGTGTGTCTATGATTGCTGGCTCGGTGTGTGCTGGTATTTATGAAGTTAGTTGCAGCGTATTTCGAGCTGTTTCATTCGATAATAGAGCGTGCGCCTGGCAACGCCCAACTCTGTTGCCGCTTTGTCAACATTATGTTCGTGACGATGCAAGGACTCTTCAATCAATGCTCTTTCTATTTGTTGCAGCTGCGCCTTTAAATTTACTTTCGTTTGTGGCTCGTGGTTCAAGGGGATCGGGGTCAAGCCCAATACGAAGCGCTTGGCGGCTGAGCGAAGTTCGCGAACGTTGCCATGCCAGCGGTGGCAAAGCAGTTGCTGCAGCAGTGTGCCCGCAGGCTTCAACGTCGGGCATCTAAAGGCGTCGGCCTCTTGTTTGATCATGTCGAGAAACAACGGAATGATGCGCTCCCTCCGCTCGCGCAGTGGGGAAGTTGGATGCTGACAACATTGAGACGGAAATACAGGTCACGTCGGAAGGCCCCTCGCTCCACCATGTCCTGCAAGGAGTGCTGGGCGGAAGCGATGACGCGCATATCCACCTGGATGAAACGGGTCGAACCCAGGCGCTCGATTCCGCGGCACTCCAAAACCCGAAGCAGCTTGGCCTGCAGGGGCAATGGCATGCTGTCGATTTCGTCGAGGTACAAGGTGCCCAAGTGAGCGGCTTCTACAAATCCGGCTCGCGATTGCATTGCGCCGGTATAGGCGCCACTGTTGACGCCGAACAGCTGACTTTCGGCAAGGGTTTCCGGTATGGCAGCACAGTTGACCGCAACGAAGTTTCCTTTGCGCCCGGATAAACAATGTATACGTTGCGCCAAAGTGTCTTTGCCTGTGCCGGTTTCGCCGAGTAACAGAACGTCAATATTAAGCGCTGCAGTATTGTTGACAGTGGACTCGATAAGAGGGCAGTCAATGAAAGATAGATCGGTAGCAGGCATGTTTATGTTTTGATTAAGGGCCGACATATTGTTGTCACTCCAATACTGTTGCCACTTGATGGAGGGCTAAGTAAAACGGAAAATATCGAAGTTGTCATTGAGTTTGCGCAAAGGCAGGGGTGACGAAATGCCTGAATGAGTAAGCTTTTAGGAAGTGCAAGAGGAAGTTTGTCGTATACGTTCTACTTGGCGTAAGGCAAGTCTTAAAGACTTGGCGAATTGTTCGAATGGGCGAGGTGTTAAGCAGGAAGTTGTTTTATAAGATGAGGTCGACAGTGTATGCGAGTATGTCTGGATTAAAAGAAAAAGCCGATGCAGAGCATCGGCTTTTTATTCGCAGCGGTGTGGATTACACGTTGAAACGGAAGTGCATCACGTCGCCATCTTTGACGATGTATTCCTTGCCCTCCAGACGCCACTTACCGGCTTCCTTGGCACCGGCTTCACCCTTGTATTGGATGAAGTCGTTGTAGGCGATTACTTCGGCGCGGATAAAGCCTTTTTCGAAGTCGGTGTGGATCACGCCGGCGGCCTGTGGCGCGGTGGCGCCGACCTTGACGGTCCATGCACGGACTTCTTCAACACCGGCGGTGAAGTAGGTTTGCAGGTTGAGCATTTCGTAACCGGCACGGATCACACGGTTCAGGCCAGGCTCTTCCAGGCCCAGGGCCTCAAGGAACATGTCTTTTTCTTCGCCGTCATCCAGCTCGGCGATTTCCGCTTCGATCTTGTTGCACACCGGAACGACGATTGCGCCTTCTTCGTCGGCGATGGCCTTGACCACGTCCAGCAGCGGGTTGTTCTCGAAGCCATCTTCGGCCACGTTGGCGATGTACATCACAGGCTTGGTGGTCAGCAGGTGGAAGCCCTTGATCACGGCCTTCTCATCGGCGCCCATGTTCTTCATCAGGCTGCGTGCAGGCTTGCCTTCGGTGAAGTGTGCGATCAATTGCTCCAGCAGGCCTTTCTGGACCACTGCATCCTTGTCGCCGCCCTTGGCGTTACGCGCGACTTTCTGCAGTTGCTTCTCGCAGCTGTCGAGGTCGGCGAAGATCAGTTCCAGGTCGATGATCTCGATGTCGCGTTTCGGGTCGACGCTGTTGGAGACGTGAATTACGTTCTCGTCTTCAAAGCAGCGGACTACGTGGGCGATAGCATCGGTCTCACGGATGTTGGCCAGGAACTTGTTACCCAGGCCTTCACCTTTCGACGCGCCGGCAACCAGGCCCGCGATATCGACGAATTCCATGGTGGTCGGCAGGATGCGCTTTGGATTGACGATGGCCGCCAGGGCGTCCAGACGCGGATCCGGCATCGGCACGATACCGCTGTTGGGTTCGATGGTGCAGAAGGGGAAGTTCTCCGCCGCAATACCGGACTTGGTCAGGGCGTTGAACAGGGTGGATTTGCCGACGTTGGGCAGGCCGACGATGCCGCAATTGAATCCCATGGTGTTTCCCCTCGGTAAGAGTCAGGCCTTCTGGCTGTGCAGGTTTTTCATCGCGCGGTTCCATTCACCGGCGAAGATATCCGGCAGCACGCCGAGGGCAAAGTCGATGCTGGCATCGAGTTTTTTCCTGTTCGGCGCGTGGCGCACGACCCAGGACGAAATTTGAAACCATACTGGCAACGCCTGGGTGGCCAATGCCGAGCCGCAGACGGTAGAAATTATTCTGATTACCCAACTGCGCGATGATGTCGCGCAGGCCGTTGTGCCCACCATGCCCGCCACCAAGCTTGAGCTTGGCAACACCGGGTGGCAGATCCAGTTCGTCATGGGCCACCAGGATTTCCTCGGGTTTGATCCGAAAGAAACCCGCAAGCGCCGCGACAGCCTGGCCGCTGCGGTTCATGTAGGTGGTGGGAATCAATAGACGAACATCCTGACCCTGGTGCGAAAAGCGCCCGGTCAGGCCGAAATATTTGCGATCGGCCACAAGGTTCACACCTTGCGCGTGGGCGATGCGCTCAACAAAAAGGGCCCCCGCGTTATGCCGGGTCTGTTCGTATTCGGCGCCTGGATTTCCCAGGCCAACGATCAGTTTAATGGCAGTCACGACAGGGGCCCTTCCTTTGAGTTGTGGATAACATCGCCCGACCTAGCTGCGGCGAAAGTGGACAACAGTAGCTCATTTACTCAAGAGTAAACGCCGCGTTATCGCCCGCTTTCTCGCTACGTTTCGGTCCGCGATGTTTCCTCAAGCTCCGACATTACAGAGTGAATTACTCTGCAGCGCCTTCTTCAGCTTCTGGAGCAACGCGTGGAGCGTGAACGTTGGCAACAGCTTTGTCATCACCGTGAGCCAGTGCGACAAACTCAACGCCTTTAGGGGCTTTGAGGTCGGACAGGTGGATGATGGCGCCAACTTCAGCGGCCGACAGGTCGACTTCGATGAACTCAGGCAGATCTTTTGGCAGGCAGGTCACTTCGATTTCGTTCACAACGTGAGAAATCTCGCCGCCTTTCTTGATCGGTGCTTCTTCACCGATGAAGTGCACAGGCACGGTAGCGGTCAGTTTCTGGCCAGCTACAACGCGAATGAAGTCAGCGTGCATGATGAACTGCTTGGACGGGTGACGCTGCATCGCTTTAACGATGACGTTCTGCTTGGCACCATCGACATTCAGCTCGATAACGTGGCTGTAGGCAGCTTCGTTTTCGAACAGTTTGGCGATTTCTTTGGCCAGGATGGTTACGGATTCAGCAGGCTTGTTGCCACCGTAAACAACAGCAGGGATGTTGGCGGCGTGACGCAGGCGGCGGCTCGCACCTTTCCCCAGGTCAGTACGCGCTTGAGCGTTCAGAGTAAAGTCAGTCATTTTGTATCTCCAAAATAGCCATCATCGAGTGGCGTTTGCGACCAGCGCCTGGCTCGATATAAAGCCCCGCCCCAACAAAATGTCGGGGCGGGGCGCTTTTCGTCAGTGGGATAATCCGAAGGTTTGACCCTTAACGGAACATCGCGCTGATCGATTCTTCATTGCTGATGCGGCGAACCGCCTCGGCAACTACCGGTGCGATATCCAGTTGACGGATACGCGAACAGGCTTGAGCTGCAGCGGACAACGGGATGGTGTTGGTCACCACCAGTTCGTCCAGCATGGAGTTCTCGATGTTCTCGATCGCTCGGCCCGACAGCACAGGGTGTGTGCAGTAGGCGAAGACTTTTGCTGCACCGTGCTCTTTCAAGGCTTTCGCCGCGTGGCACAGGGTGCCGGCGGTGTCGACCATGTCATCAACCAGAATACAGGTACGCCCTTCGACATCACCGATGATATGCATCACTTCAGAGTGATTAGCTTTTTCACGGCGTTTGTCGATGATCCCGAGGTCCACGCCCAAGGATTTGGCAACAGCCCGTGCACGCACGACGCCACCAATGTCCGGGGACACGATCATCAGGTTTTCAAAGCGCTGGTCTTCGATGTCATCCACCAATACGGGGGAGCCGTAGATGTTATCTACCGGAATATCGAAGAACCCCTGGATTTGGTCAGCGTGCAGGTCAACCGTGAGAACACGGTCGATACCTACCACGGTCAGCATGTCAGCAACGACTTTCGCGCTGATAGCTACACGTGCGGAACGCGGACGGCGGTCCTGACGGGCATAACCAAAGTAAGGGATTACAGCTGTGATTCGAGTCGCTGAGGAGCGGCGGAAGGCATCAGCCATCACGACGAGTTCCATCAGGTTATCGTTGGTCGGAGCGCAAGTCGGCTGAATAATGAAGACGTCTTTACCGCGGACGTTTTCATTGATCTCGGCTGTAATTTCGCCGTCGGAGAACTTACCGACAGAGATGTCACCGAGAGGGATATGCAGCTGACGTACGACACGTCGAGCCAGATCGGGGTTAGCATTCCCCGTAAAGACCATCATCTTGGACACGCGCAGTACCTAGAGGCTGAGGGTAACCTGGATGAGTATTAGAAAATGGCAGGGGCGGCTGGATTCGAACCAACGCATGGCAGGATCAAAACCTGCTGCCTTACCGCTTGGCGACGCCCCTGTATCTGTTGCAACGAGTGCCTAACACTCGGTTCCTTTTAGAGCAGACTTTGCAGCTTGCGATGCAACATCGAAACGTTGCTTCCCTTTGCTACAAACCCTGTAAGGGTCTCTGTAAGAAGGGCCGAGACTTTATCAGCTTCAGCTTTGCTTGGGAAGCCCCCAAACACACAACTTCCAGTTCCGGTTAATTTTGCTTCGGTAAATTTACCTAACAAATTCAAAGCGTTACGTACCTCTGGATAACGCCTTGCTACAACCGGTAAGCAGTCATTTCGACTGTTTCCCTTGGGAACGGGGCGCACTTTAATGGGAGAAGAGTTACGTGTCAATAACGGATCTGAAAAAATTTCTGCTGTACTTACAGATACTTGCGGCACAAGCACGAGATACCAGGGCTCTTCGGGCTCTACAGGGGTCAGTTTCTCGCCGACGCCCTCAGCAAATGCGGCGTGTCCACGCACGAAAACCGGGACGTCAGCCCCCAGCGAAAGGCCCAGCGCCGCGAGGCGATCGTGGTCCCAGCCCAGCTTCCACAAGTGATTCAGGCCCAGCAACGTGGTCGCCGCATTCGAACTGCCACCACCGATGCCGCCGCCCATAGGCAAGATTTTTTCGATCCAGATGTCGATGCCGAGCGAACTGCCGGATTGCTCCTGAAGTTTTTTCGCCGCCTTCACGATCAAATTACTGTCGTGGGGTACGCCTTCGAATTCTGTGTGCAGCTTGATCACACCATCGTCGCGAACGGCGAAGGTCAGTTCATCGCCGTAGTCGAGAAATTGAAACAGCGTCTGCAACTCGTGGTAGCCGTCTTCACGGCGACCCAGAATATGCAACATCAGATTGAGTTTTGCGGGGAGGGCAGGGTCAGGCGTTCTACGGTCACGTTATTGCCCCAGCTTGCGCGGTTGCCAGTCCTTGATCACTAGCGTGACGTCAAGGTCGGTACCATGCAGCTTGATGCGCTCGGGCAACCAGTAACCGCCTTGTTCTACGTAGCTCAGGTATTCGACTTGCCAGCCATCCTGCTCCAGGGTGGCCAGGCGGCTATCGCCGTTGAGGCTCAAGCGGCTCTTGCTGTCAGGCGCAGGTAACCCGCGCACCCACCAGACCAAGTGAGATACCGGCAATTTCCAGCCAATCTGTTCTTCCAGTAGCGCTTCCGGAGAGGTCGCTTCATAGCGTCCCTGGTTGGCGACTTCGAGGCTGACTTGCCCCGGTCGGCCCGTCAGGCGTGCTGCACCACGGCCCAGCGGCCCAGACAAGCGAATGTCGTAGTAGTCCTGCCGTTGCAGCCAGAACAGCGTTCCGCTGCCCGAATCCTTTGGTGCGCGAACGCCGACTTTGCCTTCGATCTGCCAGCCGTCGATGCTGCTGAGCTGGTCTTTGTGCTGTTTCCATTGCGCCGGGTTGCCCTGGCCTTCGACGGATTCACGGCTGCCTATGCCCGCGCAACCGGCGAGCAGGGCGATGAGACTGAACACTACAACGTGGCGCAAGAACATAAGATTAAAGGGTCTCGGATCCGGTCAGGCGCTTGATGGTGCCGCGCAGGATGGGGCTTTCGGGTTGTTCCTTGAGGAATTTTTCCCAGATTTGTCGCGCTTCGCGCTGCTTGCCATTGGCCCATAGCACTTCGCCCAGGTGGGCGGCGACTTCCTGGTCGGGGAAGCGCTCCAGCGCTTGGCGCAGCAAACGTTCGGCCTCGTCCAGGTTGCCCAGGCGGTAATTCACCCAGCCCAGACTGTCGAGCACGGCCGGGTCTTCCGGGTTGAGCTTGTGGGCTTGTTCGATCAGCACCTTGGCTTCGGCGTAGCGCGTAGTGCGGTCCGACAGGGTGTAGCCCAAGGCATTGAGCGCCATGGCGTTGTCCGGGTCGCGCTTGATGATCAGGCGCAGGTCTTTTCCATCTGCGCCAGGTCATTGCGTTTTTCCGCCTGCATGGCGCGGGTGTACAGCAAGTTGAGGTCGTCGGGGTACTGCAGCAAGGCTTGTTGCAGCAGTTTCCAGGCACGCTCGCCTTGATTGTTGGCCGACAATGTTTCGGCCTGGATCAAATAGAGCTGGATCGCGTAGTCCGGTTCGGCATCCCGTGCCGCCGCCAGGCGTTTTTCTGCCTCGTCGGTGCGGCCGTTGCTCATCAGGATATCGGCTTGGCGAAGTTGGGCTGGCAGATAGTCATTGCCGGGGCCGACCTGAGCGTATTCAAGCAAGGCTGCTTGTGGGTCATTGCGCTCTTCGGCAATGCGGCCGAGGTTCAGGTGCGCTGAATCCACATGGCTTTCGCGCTGGATCAGTTCTTCAAGGTACCCCTTGGCCTCGTCCCAGGCCTTGGCTTCCAGGCACACCAGCGCCAGGGAGTAACGCAGTTCGTCGTCATCCGGGTACTGCTGGACCAGGTTGGCGAACTGCACTTTGGCGTCCTCCATACGGTCCTGCTCTACCAGCATGCGTGCGTAAGTCAGGCGCAGGCGTTTGTCGTCCGGGTACTTCTTGATGCTTTTTTCCAGCAGCGGAATCGCTTCCTTGCCGCGATTGAGGTTTTGCAGCAGGCGCGCACGCAGCAGGATCGGGGCGATTTCGCCTTCTTCCGGCGGATTCTGCTCCAGCAACTTGAGCGCGGCGTCGGTCTCATCGTCCTGTTGCAGCAGCAAGGCCTTGCCGAAAATCAGCTGGCTGTTCTTGGGGTGCTTTTGCAGCAGGCGGTCGAAGCTCTTCATCAGGCCATTGCGGGTGTCCTGGTCGGTGTCGGCGGCCGACAACGCGAGGAAGTCGAAATGCGTGTCACCCTTGCCCTGCAGGACCTTCTCCATATAAACCATGGAGTCGTCATAGCGCCCGGCGCGCGCCAATTGAATGGCCGCAGCCCGCTGCGCTTCCAGGTCGTCCGGCGCGTTTTTCGCCCAGATCAGCGACGTGTCCAATGCTGCCTGGTCGGCCCCCAGGTATTCGGCAATGCGGAATGCCCGCTCCGAGATCCCTGGATCCTGAGTGTTGATGGCCTGGGTCACGTAGTTATCCAGGGCAATATCGAAACGATTACGCTGGCCGGCGAGTTCTGCCGACAATAGGCTGTAGATCGTTTCTTCACTGAACGAAGAATAAACCTTGGGCTTTTCAGGGCGGGGTGCTGTCTTCCACCGGCGGCGTACCGTCCGGCGACACGGGGGCCATGGCCTGGCAGCCGCTAAGGAAGACAAAAGCAAGGAGCAACGCGGAAGATCTATTCATATAGGAAGAGGACGACTAACCTGCGGTCGGATCATCATGACACAAGCCTTCGGCCAAACATAACCGAGTCTCAGTTGGTGCCTTTATAGACACAAGGCATTAGGACAATAGCCTACGGTGGTTGTTCTGAATCATTCGAAGTAGGACAATTGTCGGCTTCCCGACATCATCAGCGATATTGAATGGCCTTCCTCGCACTCGGTATTAACCATAAAACTGCCACCGTGGACGTGCGCGAGCGCGTGGCGTTTACGCCGGAGCAGTTGGTTGAGGCCTTGCAGCAGCTCTGCCGGCTCACCGACAGCCGCGAAGCTGCGATCCTTTCGACCTGCAATCGCAGCGAGCTTTATATAGAGCAGGAACATCTTTCAGCGGATGTGGTGCTGCGCTGGCTGGCTGATTACCACCATTTGAGCCTCGACGACCTGCGCGCAAGCGCATATGTGCACGAAGAGGATGCGGCAGTTCGTCACATGATGCGTGTGGCCGCCGGTCTCGACTCGCTGGTATTGGGCGAGCCGCAGATCCTGGGCCAGATGAAATCCGCCTACGCTGTGGCGCGTGAGGCCGGTACCGTCGGCCCACTGCTGGGCCGTTTGTTCCAGGCCACATTCAATTCCGCCAAGCAGGTGCGCACCGACACCGCCATCGGTGAAAACCCGGTGTCCGTGGCATTTGCCGCCGTCAGCTTGGCCAAACAGATTTTCAGTGACTTGCAGCGCAGCCAGGCCCTGCTGATCGGCGCCGGCGAGACCATTACCCTGGTCGCCCGCCATCTGCATGACCTGGGTGTGAAGCGCATTGTGGTGGCCAATCGCACGCTTGAGCGCGCCAGCATCCTCGCCGAACAGTTCGGCGCCCATGCCGTGCTGCTCTCGGATATTCCGGCTGAATTGGTGCGCAGCGACATCGTCATCAGCTCCACCGCCAGTCAATTGCCGATCCTGGGCAAAGGCGCGGTGGAGAGCGCGTTGAAGCTGCGCAAGCACAAGCCGATCTTCATGGTGGATATCGCCGTCCCACGGGATATCGAGCCCGAAGTCGGCGAGTTGGACGACGTTTACCTCTATAGCGTCGACGATCTGCATGAAGTGGTCGCCGAAAACCTCAAGAGCCGCCAGGGTGCAGCCCAGGCCGCCGAAGAAATGGTCAGCACCGGCGCCGAAGACTTCATGGTGCGCCTGCGCGAACTGGCGGCGGTGGATGTGCTCAAGGCGTATCGTCAGCAGGGCGAACGCCTGCGCGACGAGGAGTTGAGCAAGGCCCAGCGCATGCTGGCCAATGGCAGCAGCGCTGAAGAAGTGCTGATGCAACTGGCCCGAGGCCTCACCAACAAATTGCTCCACGCGCCTAGCGTACAGCTTAAAAAATTGACTGCCGAAGGCCGCCTCGATGCGCTGGCCATGGCCCAAGAACTTTTGCCCTCGGTGAGGGCGCGTCAGATAGCTCTTCGGATAAAAAACCGCAATGAAAGCGTCACTGCTCAATAAACTGGACGTGCTCCAGGACCGTTTCGAAGAACTGACCGCCTTGCTTGGCGATGGCGAAGTCATTGCCGATCAGACCAAGTTCCGTGCCTATTCCAAGGAATACGCCGAAGTTGAACCCGTGGTGGCCACCTATAAAAACCTGCTGAAAGTACAGGCCGACCTTGAAGGCGCCCAGGCGTTACTCAAGGACAGCGACCCGGACATGCGTGAAATGGCCGTGGAAGAAGTCCGCAAGGCCAAGGAAAAGCTTGCGGAGCTGGAAAGCGACCTGCAACGCATGCTGCTGCCTAAAGACCCGAATGACGGCCGTAACGTGTTCCTCGAAATCCGCGCGGGCACCGGCGGTGACGAAGCGGCGATCTTCTCCGGCGACCTGTTCCGCATGTATTCGCGCTATGCCGAGCGTCGTGGCTGGCGCGTGGAAATCCTCTCGGAGAACGAGGGCGAGCACGGCGGCTATAAAGAAGTCATCGCGCGGGTTGAAGGCGACAACGTTTACGGCAAGCTCAAGTTCGAGTCCGGTGCCCATCGCGTGCAGCGTGTTCCGGCGACTGAATCGCAGGGGCGTATCCACACCTCCGCCTGCACCGTGGCCGTGTTGCCCGAGCCGGACGAGCAGGAAGCCATCGAGATCAACCCGGCAGACCTGCGAGTCGACACGTACCGTTCGTCGGGCGCCGGCGGCCAGCACGTCAACAAGACCGACTCGGCAATCCGCATTACTCACTTGCCGTCGGGCATCGTGGTGGAGTGCCAGGAAGAACGTTCCCAGCACAAGAACCGGGCGCGGGCCATGTCCTGGCTGTCGGCCAAGCTCAACGACCAGCAAACCAGCGCCGCTGCCAACGCGATTGCCAGCGAGCGTAAGTTGCTGGTGGGCTCGGGCGACCGTTCCGAGCGCATCCGTACCTACAACTTTGCCCAGGGCCGGGTCACCGACCACCGGGTCAACCTCACCCTCTATTCCCTCGACGAGATTCTTGCCGGTGGCGTTGACGCGGTGATCGAGCCGTTGCTCGCCGAATACCAGGCTGACCAACTGGCAGCGATAGGTGAATAAATGACCATCATTGCCAGCTTGCTACGCGCCGCCGACCTGCCCGACTCGCCCACCGCGCGCCTGGATGCCGAATTGTTGCTGGCCGCGTCCTTGGGCAAGTCCCGAAGTTACTTGCACACCTGGCCGGAAAAAATTGTCAGCAGCGAAGACGCATTGACCTTTGCGGGCTACCTGCAACGCCGTCGCGGCGGTGAGCCGGTCGCGTACATCCTCGGCCAGCAGGGCTTCTGGAAGCTCGACCTGGAAGTAGCGCCCCACACACTGATCCCGCGCCCAGACACTGAATTGCTGGTGGAAGCCGCCTTGGAGTTGTTGCCGGCTACGCCCACCCAGGTCCTGGACTTGGGCACCGGCAGCGGCGCCATCGCCTTGGCCCTGGCCAGCGAACGCCCGGCCTGGCACGTTACCGCCGTCGACCGCGTGTTGGAAGCCGTGGCCCTGGCCGAACGCAACCGCCAGCGCCTGCACCTCAAGAACGCCACAGTGTTGAACAGTCATTGGTTCAGCGCCCTGCAAGGCCACAGCTTCGACCTGATCATCAGCAACCCGCCGTACATCGCCGCCAACGACCCACACTTGGTGGCCGGTGACGTGCGTTTTGAACCGGCCAGTGCGCTGGTGGCGGGCCATGACGGCCTGGACGACTTGCGCCAGATCATCAAGGAAGCCCCCGCGCATTTGAATGCCGGTGGGTGGCTGCTGCTTGAACACGGTTACGACCAGGCCCCCGCTGTGCGCGACCTGTTGCAAAGCCAGGGTTTTGAAGACGTGCACAGCCGTATCGACCTCGGCGGTCACGAACGCATCACGTTGGGACGCCGCCCGTGCTGACCGACCAGGAGCTGTTGCGCTATAGCCGGCAGATCCTGTTGCAGCAGGTCGACATCGATGGGCAGTTGCGCCTGAAAAACGGCCGCGCCCTGATCATCGGCCTCGGCGGGCTGGGTGCACCGGTAGCACTGTATCTGGCAGCGGCGGGGGTGGGTGAACTGCATCTGGCCGATTTCGATACCGTCGACCTGACCAACCTGCAACGCCAGATCATTCACGACACCGACAGCGTCGGGCAGAGCAAGGTTGACTCTGCCCTGCGCCGGCTGACTGCGATCAATCCCGAGATCACGCTGGTTACCCATCGCAGCGCGCTGGACGCGGATTCACTGGCGGCGGCGGTCGAAGCGGTAGATGTGGTGCTTGATTGCAGTGACAACTTTTCTACCCGCGAAGCGGTCAACGCCGCGTGTGGCCGCCACCAAGCCCTTGATCAGCGGCGCCGCGATTCGCCTGGAAGGGCAGTTGTCGGTGTTTGATCCGCGCCGCTCCGAAAGCCCCTGCTACCACTGTATCTACGGGCACGGCAGCGACACCGAACTCACCTGCAGCGAAGCCGGTGTGGTGGGGCCGCTGGTGGGCCTGGTCGGTAGCCTGCAAGCTTTGGAAGCCTTGAAGTTGCTGGCCGGTTTCGGCGAGCCGCTGGTGGGGCGCTTGCTGCTGATCGATGCCTTGACCACGCGTTTTCGCGAGCTGCGCGTCAAGCGTGATCCCGGTTGCAGCGTGTGCGGGACGCAACATGGTTAAGGACGCGCCCATCGGTGTGTTCGATTCCGGCGTCGGCGGGTTGTCGGTGCTGGATGAAATCCAGCAACTGCTGCCCCACGAATCGCTGCTGTACATGGCCGATTGCGGGCATATCCCTTACGGCGAAAAAAGCCCTGCATTCATTCTTGAGCGCTCGCGAAGGGTTGCTGAATTTTTTCGCGAAAAAGGCGCCAAGGCATTTGTAATTGCGTGTAACACCGCGACGGTCGCGGCGGTTGCGGACCTGAGGCAGGACTACCCGGACTGGCCACTGGTGGGCATGGAGCCTGCCGTCAAACCGGCGGCTGCCGCAACTCGCAGTGGCGTGGTCGGTGTACTCGCTACCACCGGCACGCTGCAAAGCGCAAAATTTGCCGCCTTGCTCGATCGGTTTGCCACTGATGTCCGGGTCATCACCCAGCCCTGCCCGGGTCTTGTGGAGTTGATCGAAACCGGCGACCTGAACAGCCCGGCTTTGCGCCACATGCTGCAGGGCTATCTGGCGCCGTTGCTCAGCGCCGGCTGCGACACCATCATCCTCGGCTGCACCCACTATCCCTTCCTCAAGCCGCTTTTGGCGCAGATGCTGCCACCCAGCATCATCCTCATCGACACCGGCGCGGCCGTGGCGCGTCAGCTCAAGCGTTTGCTGGGCGAGCGTGACCTGTTGGCCGACGGCAATCCTGAACCGGCACAGTTCTGGACCAGCGGCAACGTGTATCACCTAAGAAATATCCTACCAACACTATGGAAATACCCAGGCGTTGTGCGAAGCTTCGATGCGTGAAAAATTCGTGAAATACCGGGGGAATAAGCTGGAACTTCTGTCTACGCGCCAGCTTCTATAGCCAGTTAGTCTGTACAAAAACCATAAACTTTGTTCGGAAGGGATGTTTCTTATGAAGCGCTTGTTCTGTTTGGCTGCGATTGCGGCCGTTGTTGTAGGACACTCTGTTTTCAGCCCAGGCCGCTGGCCTGGAATTGGGGGTGGGGAGTACCAGTGATTCGACCATGACCTATCGGCTGGGGCTGACGTCGGACTGGGACAAAAGCTGGTGGCAGAGCGAAACAGGTCGTCTGACCGGCTATTGGAGTGGCGCCTACACCTACTGGGACGGTGACAAGCGCGCGAGCGTGAGCAGCCTGTCGTTCTCGCCGGTGTTTGTGTACGAATTTGCCGGGGAAAAGGTCAAGCCCTACATCGAGGCGGGGATTGGCGTGGCGGTGTTCTCGCGCACGCAGGTCGAGGACAACAATATCGGCCAGGCCTTTCAGTTCGAAGACCGTTTGGGTTTCGGCCTGCGCTTTGCCGGTGGGCATGAAGTGGGGATTCGTGCCACTCACTATTCCAACGCGGGCATCAGCAGCAACAACGATGGGGTAGAAAGCTACTCGCTGCACTACACCTTGCCGATGTAACCCTTCAAAACACCGCATAACAATGTGGGAGCGGGCAAGCCCGCTCCCACATTTGGTTCTGCTCTTATCTGAAAGTCAGCGATACGCCGTCGCAATCCCCTGCCGCTCTTCCAGGCACTCCGGCGCACCCATCTCGAACTCCCGGCAAATCAACGGCCGTCGTTCATAGATCGTGCACATCATGGTGTCGCGGTCCAGCGCGGCGCACCAGCCGTCGTCCAGGCGCAGCATCACTTCGCCGCCCCAATCGTCGGTATCGATATAGCGCTCCGGCACGCCCGTGTCGGTGATCAGCATCACTTCCAATTGGCAGCAGCAGGCTGCGCACGTCGAGCAGGTAACGGCGGGTTCGGTGATTTGGGTGTGGGGGATGTTGGTCATAGGCGCGCAGTGTAAGGCAAGCCGGTGTCGTGCGTATGAATGCTCTGACGGGCGTCAGTGTCCGAGTTGGTCCGCAACCCAATGCAGCACGGGAAACAGCAGCGCCCAAAGCAGGGCCAGGCCGATCAGCGTGGTGGCGGTGCCATAGCCGAAACTGACCCCGGCCAATTGGCTGCCCGCGTAATACGACAGCGGTCCACCCACCGCGCCCAACAGGCTGCATCGCCACCAGGGCCGTGCACTCCAGCCCAGGCAATGGCGCAACGTGGTCGCCAACAATGCCCACAACAGGATCAACCAAAACGGAATCAACGGCCCCGGCAGGCTGAAATGAAACACGCCGAAGGTGCGCAGCGAGGTGTCTATCACTGTTCCCAGCAAGGTCACGGCGAGGATCACTTGGCCGTCCTTGGACCAGGCGCTTATCCACAGCAGGTGGATGGCCAGAACCGCCAGCCCCAACAGCAACCATCGACTATCCCCGCCGAGTACACAGGCAAACCAGCCACACTGGAACAGTACGGCATTCGCCAACGGTTTAAGCACTGAAACGCCCGAGCAATGGCGGGTTGAGCGCGGCCGGCTTGGCCAACAGTAATTGTGCGGTACCAATCGTGCGTTCCATAAACCCACCCTCGCAGTAGCACAAGTAGAACTCCCACAAGCGCAGGAAGTACTCATCGTAGCCCAACTCTGCCAGACGGCCATGGGCGCGGCGAAAGTTCTCATGCCACAGGCGCAGGGTTCGCGCGTAGTGCAGGCCGAAATCCTCCATGTGCATCAGGTTCATGTCGGTGTCGCGGCTGACGATCTCCAGCATCTTTTGCACACAGGGCAGGGCGCCGCCGGGGAAGATGTAACGCTGGATAAAGTCGACGTTGCTCTTGGCTTGTTCGTAGCGTTGGTCGCGGATGGTGATGGCTTGCAGCAACATCAGGCCATTGTCCTTGAGCAGGTGCGCGCACTGTTTGAAGTAGGTCGGCAGGAAGCGATGGCCCACCGCTTCGATCATTTCGATGGACACCAATTTGTCGTACTGGCCAGTGAGGTCGCGGTAGTCCTGCAACAGCAGGGTGACCTGGCCTTGCAGCCCCAGGGCCTCGATACGTTTTTCGGTATAGGCGAACTGTTCCTTGGACAAGGTCGTGGTGGTGACCTTGCAGCCGTAGTGCTGCGCGGCATACAACGCCATGCTGCCCCAGCCGGTGCCGATTTCCAGCAGATGGTCGTCGGGCTTGAGCGCGAGCTTCTGGCAGATACGTTCCAGCTTGTTCAACTGCGCCTGTTCCAGGGTGTCGTCGGTGTGAGGAACTGCGCCGCCGAGTACATCATGGTCGGGTCGAGGAATTCCTCGAACAGGTCGTTGCCCAGGTCGTAGTGGGCGGCTATGTTTTTTGCGAGCCTTTGCGCGTGTTGCGGTTGAGCCAGTGCAAACCCTGGGTGAGTGGCCGAGCCAGGCGTGCCAGGCCGCCTTCCATCGCGTCGAGCACGTCCAGGTTGCTGACCATCACGCGCACCACCGCGGTCAGGTCCGGGCTGCTCCAGTAACCATGGATAAACGCCTCGCCGGCGCCGATGGAACCGTTGGCCGCCACCAGGCCCCACACCGCCGGATCGAGGATCTGGATTTCCCCCAGCAGGTGCGCCTCGCGTGCGCCGAATACTTGGCGTTCGCCCTCCTCAATCACCACCAACTGGCCGTGGCGCAGTTGGCTGAGTTGACGCAGTACGGCCTTGCGCAGCAGTGCGCTGGTCATGCCGTTGACGTTCAGGCGGTTGGCCTTGACCGATAAGCTAGGGGTTTTCATGGCGGCGATCCTTGGGATACCCGACTGCAATACGAGCGTCGCCATCGGCGGCCCGGTGGGGGAAAATCGGTGTGCGTTTGAGCAACAGGCGCAGGGCCTGCCAGTAAATGGCGAGGCAGGTCTTGGCGGTCATCCACGGAAAACGCCACAGGTAGCGATGCAAGCTGGCGCGGTTGAGGGCTTCCTTTGCAGGCTCAAGGTGGCATCGAAGACTTTTTGCGCGCCCTGCCAGTCGGCCATATGCACGCCAAGCCTGGCGGCGGGCGGGCTGAAGCTCATGCGGTATTCCAGGTCGCGCGGCAGGAACGGTGACACATGAAAGGCCTTGGCCACGGCGAAATGCTGGTGCTCATCGGCGCCCAGTGCCATGGCCGGCAGCACGTAGTGATAGCGCTCGCGCCATGGGGTGTTGGTCACTTCACACAGGATCGCGGCCAGTTGCCCGTCGGCCTCGAAGCAGTAGAAGAAACTCACGGTTAAAGGCCAGGCCCCAACTGCGGGCCTGGGTCAGTAGGCAGATAACGCCCTGGGGCGTACGCCCCAGCGCCTTGCCGACTTCTTGGCGCACGGCATCGCTCAAGCTCATGCCGGTACGCGTCAATTCACGCAGGTAGTCCTGCTGGCGAAAACCGAACGGCGCAAAGCGGCTGGGTCCGGCCAGGGGCGATAGCCCAAGTACCTCATGTTCCTCGCTCAAATCCAAATACAGCAGGCCGATGCGGTAGCGAAAGGCATGAGCCTTGGGCGCAAACCGGCGATGGGCAATCCAGCCGCTGTACAGGGCGCTGTTCACAGGCTTTCCCCGAACGCTTGGGCCACGCGCAGGGCGCTGACCACGCCGTCTTCGTGAAAGCCGTTAGCCCAGTAAGCGCCGCAGTAAAAGGTGTTGCGGGTGCCGAGCAATTCCTCCCAACGTGCTTGGGCCGCCACCGCCGCAAGGCTGTATTGCGGGTGGGCGTAGGTGTAGCGAGCCAGCACTTTCAGCGGGTTGATCGCCGGCGTTTGGTTGAGGCTGACGCAAAAGGTAGTGTCGCTGTCGATGCCTTGCAGGATGTTCATGTCATAGGTGACCACAGCCTGGGTTTGGGCGTTGCCGCTCAGCCGGTAATTCCAGCTGGCCCAGGCCAGTTTGCGGTCGGGCAGCAGGCGGGTGTCGGTGTGCAGCACCACGTCGTTGTCGGCATAGGGGAGGGCGCCAAGGATCTCTTGCTCGGCCTGGCTGGGGTCGGCGAGCAACGCCAGGGCCTGGTCGCTGTGGCAGGCAAACACCACGCGGTCAAAGGCCTCGCTGCCAGCTGGGCTGTGGATAACCACGCCGTCGCCGATGCGTTCGACTTTATCCACAGGGCAGTTGAGGCGGATCTGTTCGCGAAAGCGGCGGGTCAGCGGCTCGATATAACTGCTGGATCCGCCCTCGATCACGCACCACTGCGGCCGATTGCTCACCGAGAGCAAGCCGTGGTTCTTGAAGAAACGCACAAAGAACTGCAATGGAAAGCCGAGCATGTCCGCCAGGGACATCGACCAGATCGCCGCGCCCATCGGCACGATGTAATGCCGGATAAACCGTTCGCCGTAGCCGCCCGCGTTGAGGTAATCGCCCAGGGTCATCTCGGCGCTGATGCGCTGCTCTTGCAGGTCCAGCGGCGCCTGGCGGTTGAAGCGCAGGATGTCGCGCAGCATGCCCCAAAACCCCGGCGACAGGATATTGCGACGCTGGGCAAACAGGCTGTTGAGATTGTTGCCGTTGTACTCAAGCCCGGTCTGTTCGTCGCACACCGAAAAGCTCATTTCGGTGGGTTTGAACTTGACCCCGATCTGCCCCAGCAGACGGATGAAGTTGGGGTAGGTCCAGTCGTTGAACACGATAAAACCGGTGTCCACCGCATAGCGTTTACCCTCGACCGTGACATTGACCGTGTGGGTATGTCCGCCGATACGGTCGCCCGCCTCGAACAGCGTGATCTCATGCTGGCGGCTGAGCAGGTAGGCGCTGGTCAGTCCGGCGATGCCGCTGCCGATAATGGCGATCTTCACAGGTCGTCCTTTTTCGGTGGCGGGCTACGCAGCATGCGTTTGCCGATGATCAGTTGGGCGCGGTTGGGCAACTTCGACAGCGGCCACAGGGTGGCGATGAACAGCGCGGGAAAGGCGATTTCCAGCGGACGCTTTTCCAGCTTGGCGAAGATATGCCGCGCAGCCTTGTCCGCCGGCCAACTCAAGGGCATCGGGAAGTCGTTGCGTTCGGTCAGCGGCGTGTCGACAAACCCCGGGCTGATCACCGTCACGTCGATGTTTTCCGGTGACAGGCTGATACGCAGGGATTCGAACAGGTAGCGCAGGCCTGCCTTCGATGCGCCGTAGGCTTCGGCGCGCGGCATCGGCAGGTAGGTCACCGCACTTGCGACGCCTACCAGATGAGGCGTGCAACCTGCGCGCAGCAACGGCAAGGCGGCCTCGATGCAGTAACTGCTGGCCAGCAGATTGGTACGCACCACGTGCTCGATGATCGATGAATCAAATTGCTTGGCGTCGACATATTCACAGGTGCCGGCGTTCAGGATCACGGTGTCCAGCGCGCCCCAGGCCGCCTCGATCTGTTCGCCGATTTCACGCACGGTCTGGCTGTTGGTCAGGTCGCCGGCCACCACCAGCACCTGGCCCGGATAGTGTGCGGTTAGCGTGTCCAAAGGGCCTTTGGAGCGTGAACTCACGGCAACATGAGCGCCGCTGTTGAGCAGCTCGATGGCCAGCGCGGCACCGATACCACTGCTGGCGCCGGTCAGCCAATAACGACGGGGCGTCGGTGCGTTCATGCCATTCTCCTTTTCAGCCAGCCGACGACATTGCCCAACACGGGCAAGTGTTCGTACAACATGGCGCCGGCATCGAAATAGTCGCGGTGGCGGTAGACCTTGTCGCGCCACATCAAGTGAGAACAACCTTCCACCCGGATCACTTTGCCGTTGGCCAGGCGCGGGTGGCAAAAACTCATCTTCCAACGTAGGTAACCTTCGCCTTCGGCCACCTGGTCAAAACTGTAGAAGTCGAAGCGTAGCTGGCTGACATTGCTGTACAGCTCGGCGAAGTAGCGGTGCATGGCAGGCAGGCCATGCACTTCATGCAGCGGGTCGGCAAAGGCGATGTCCTGACTGTACAAGCTGTCGAGCAGGTGCAGGTTGTGCTTGTCCAGCGTGGCGAAGGCCTGGGCGAACCGGCGCAGGAAGTCACTCATGAATGCCTCCGGCGGCTTCGCGCGATGGCAGGCTGCGGAAGGCGGCCAAGGCGCGTTCGCGGGATTTTTTCAGGTCGACGATGGCACGTGGGTAATCGGCCACGCCAAACAATCCGCCGACCGCTTCGGGGTTGTGCACGTCCTTTTTATTCAGCGCGGCCAGTTCCGGCAGCCAGTGCTTGATGAAGACGCCTTCGCTGTCGAATTTTTCCGATTGGCTCAGCGGGCTGAAAATCCGGAAATACGGTGCCGAGTCGGTGCCGGTGGATGAGCTCCACTGCCAACCGCCGTTGTTGGCGGCCAGGTCGCCGTCGATCAGGTGACGCATGAAGAAGCGCTCGCCTTCGCGCCAGTCGATCAGCAAATTCTTGGTGAGGAACATCGCCACCACCATGCGCAGGCGGTTGTGCATCCAGCCGGTTTCGAGCAATTGGCGCATGGCCGCGTCAATGATCGGCAAGCCGGTGCGGGCCTCCTGCCAGGCGGCGAGATCCTTAGGGGCATCGCGCCAGGCGACGGCTTCGGTTTCGGGGCGGAATGCGCGGTGGCGAGAGACCCGTGGGTAGCCCACCAAGATATGTTTGTAGAACTCGCGCCACAGCAGCTCGTTGATCCAGGTGATGGCGCCCATGTCACCGCTTTCGAATTCACCCTGATTGGTTTGCAGGGCGGCATGCAGGCACTGGCGCGGTGAAACTACGCCGGCGGCAAGGTACGCCGAGAGCTGGCTGGTGCCGGGCTTGGCGGGGAAGTCGCGTACGTCCTTGTAATAGCTGATCTGCTGGTCGGCGAAGGCCTCGAGACGGCGGCGGGCTTCGTCCTCACCGGCTGGCCAGAGGGCGCGCAGGGTGTCGCTGGGCGGTTCGAAGCCCTCGACGGTTTGCGGTACGGTGTCGCCCTTTATCGCGAGTTTTGCCTGGGCCTTCGGCGTAGCCACCAGACGCGGCAAGCTGCTGTGCAGGCGGGTGTAGCAAACCTTGCGGAACTGGCTGAACACCTGGAAGTACGTGCCGGTCTTGGTCAGCACGCTGCCGGGTTGGAAAAACAACTGGTCCAGGTAGCTGTGGAAGCTCACACCGTCAGCTTCCAATGCCTTGGACACGGCTACATCACGACGGCTTTCGTGGATGCCGTATTCCTCGTTGACGTGTACCGACTCCACCGACAGCTCGCGGCACAACTGGCTCAACACGGCTGGCGCCTGGTCCCAGGTCGCGGCATTGCGAATCAGCAATGGAATATTCAGTTCAGCCAGCGCTTGGCTCAGGTGCTGCACATTACGCAGCCAGAAATCCACTTTGCACGGCGCATCATCGTGGGCTCGCCACTGCTCAGGCGTGATCAGGTAAACGGCCGCGATCGGGCCTCGCTGGCTCGCGGCGGCCAGGGCGGTGTTGTCGTGTAGGCGCAGATCGGTGCGCAGCCAGATCAAATGCATTTAAAGAAGTCCACGCTGGATCAGTATCTGGTGGGCCGACAGTGGGTCTTCGGCCACGAACAATTCAGGGGTGTCACGGGTTAATACGGCCAACTCGGCCTGGTGGATGCATACCGTTGGTCCGACGATCAACTTTGGGCAACTGACGCCGCCCAGAAATTTTGCGAATGCCGACAGGTGGAGCGCCTTGCTTGAATACATCAGCACGGCGCGCGGTTGCAGGTGTTCCACTGCCAGGCCCAGCTCGCCGGCGGGCAGCGGCCAGTCGAACACTTCCACCGGGCAGTTGGCGCTGCTGGCCAGCCAGGCGCTCAGCCACAAATGCGGCTCCAGGGGGAGATCGGACTGGTTGACCAGCAGCAACGCCGGCCCCTGCAATTGGCGGTTGTTGTGATAGATGCGCGCCCCAAACTTGCTGCGCAGCCAGGACAGGAAAAATACCCGTTCCATCTGCGCGCCAAACTGGCCCTGCCAGCGTTGTTCCAGTTCATGCAGCAACGGCATCAGCAGTTGCTCGCACAGGGTGCGTGGCGGATAGAGCGCCATGGCTTGGTTGAAGGCATCGTCGACCCGGCGTTCGGCCAGTTCGCTGATGGCTTGCACCAGGTTTTGGCGCAAGGTGTGCCACTCGTTCTCTACCGCATCGGGAATCGGCTGGGCGGAATCGATCAAGCCTTTGACTTGGCTGACCGGCACGCCGCGATTGAGCCAGGTGAGGATGGTGTGGATGCGTTGCACATGTTCATCGCTGAACAGTCGATGGCCCTTGGGCGTGCGCTGGGGCACGATCAGGCCATAGCGGCGTTCCCAGGCGCGCAGGGTCACGGCGTTGACGCCGGTCTGGCGCGCCACTTCGCGAATCGGCAGCCAGCCGTCTTCGATGGCTTGGGTGAGGTCTTCTTGCAGGGCTGCTTTCATGGGTTAGATCGCGTTACGCAGGCTGAGATTTTCCGGGTGCGGTTGCAGGTAGGCCTGCTGCGCGATGTAGCGGTCCGGGTGTTGGCGAAAGTGGTGTTTAAGCAAGGTCAACGGCACCACCAGCGGCACGATGCCGTGGCGGTACTGGCCGATGACGGTCTGCATTTCCTGTTTGTCGTCGGCGCTGATGACCTGCTTGAGGTAGCCGCTGATGTGTTGCAGCACGTTGGTGTGGGTGCCACGGGTGGCGCACTTGCTGAGGCCGGTCATCAGCTCGCTGAAATAACAGGCGGCCAGCTCATCGAGGTTGGCATCCTTGCCCATGCTGCCCAACAAGTGGCCGAGGCTTTTGTAATGCGCCGGGCTGTGGGCCATCAGCAGGTATTTGTAGCGCGAGTGAAAGGCCAGCAGTCGGTGGCGGGTCAGGCCTTCGGCGAGCAGCTGTTGCCAACTGGCGTAGACAAAAACGCGGGTCAGGAAATTTTCGCGCAGCACCGGGTCATTCAGCCGGCCGTCTTCTTCGACGGGCAGGTTGGGGTGGCGTGTGCAAAAGGCCTGGGCGTAGATGCCGCGCCCGCCGCCGTCCACCAGGGTGCCGTTGTCGCGGTAGACCTTGACCCGTTCCAGGCCGCAGGACGGCGATTTCTGCATGAAGATATAGCCGCACAGGTCGGTGTGTTCCGAGGCCATCTGCTGGCCGTAATCATCCAGTGGCTGGGTCACGTTCAGTTCGCGGTGCACAGTACCCACGGCTTGCGGATGCGCCGGATCGCCCACCAGGCGTATCGGCTCACGGGGAATGCCCAGGCCAATGGCGACTTCTGGGCACAGCGGTACAAAGTCGAAGTAGTCGGCGAGGGTCTGGCTGCACAGCAGGGATTGTTTATGTCCGCCGTTGAAGCGCACGTTCTCGCCCAGCAGGCAGGCGCTGATCGCGATCTTCGGTTTGTGGGTGCTGGACATGTTCGAACCTCTGCAAGATTCCTGTACAAGATCGAAAGCTTGTACAACTAAATCTCATCATAGGTTTGATCCTGTACAAGTCAAATTATTTGTACAAGTTTTGCGAGGGGGCTACTGCCAGCCGATTTTCCAGTCTTCGGCATTTTGCAGGGTTTGCCAGGCGAGGCGTTCGACGCGTCGGGTCATGACGGCCTGCAGTTCAATTTCCAGCACGGTGCCTTCTTCGTCACGGAACAGTTCTGTGACCAGGAAATGTTTTTCCTTGTTCTGGGGGCGTGCTGCTGTCCACTTCGACAGCAGCAATTTGGCGGGATTGATGCGGTTCATTGCAGGTGTTCGATCAAGCGTCGCGCGGCTTCCTGGCCGCTGAGCCACGCACCCTCGACTCGGCCTGACAGGCACCAATCGCCACACACGTACAGGCCCAGGTCGGCGTCGGCCAGCACACCGAATTCATGGCTGCTGGAGGGGCGCGCGTAGAGCCAGCGGTGCGCCAGGCTGAACGACGGCGCAGGCATGGCGCTGTGCAGCAGTTCGGCAAATGCGCCGTGCAGGTGTTCGATCACTGCTTCCTTGGGCAGGTCCAGGTGGGCCCTGCTCCAGGCGCTGGTGGCGTGCAGCACCCAAGTGTCGAGGGCCGTGTCGCGTCCCGGTTTGCTGCGGTTGCGCGCCAGCCAGTCGAGGGGCTGTCCTGCACGAAGCAGCCTTCCATGGGGGTGTCCAGCGGGGTGTCGAAGGCCAGGGCGATGGCCCAGGTGGGGTCCATCTTCACGCCGGCGGCGGCACTCGCCAGCTTCGGCGCGGCGGCCAGCAGGGCAGTGGCTTGGGGCGCTGGGGTGGCAATGATCACGTGGCTGAACGGGCCGTGGTTGCCGCCGTCGGCGTCCAGCAGGTTCCAGTGCTGGGTGCCCTGGAAAACTTCGGTGATGCGGCAACCGAACTCCACCGGCAGGTCATCAAGCAGGGCGCGGGTGATGGCGCTCATGCGCGGCGTGCCGACCCAGCGGATCTGTTCATCGGGGGAGGGCGTGAGTTGGCCGGACTTGAAGTTGTACAGCTGGGGTTTCCACTGCTCGGCCCAGCCGTTGCTTTGCCAGCGCTGCACTTCATTGACGAAGCGACGGTCGCGGGCGGTGAAGTATTGTGCGCCCATGTCCAGTGAGGCCGGCATCGCTGCGCTTGCTGGACATGCGGCCGCCACTGCCACGGCTTTTATCGAAGAGTTGTACAACGTGCCCCGCGTCTCGTAACGCTCGGGCGGCGGAGAGACCGGCGATGCCGGTGCCGATGATCGCGATGGGAACAGTCATGGGAGGCCTCGTTTTACCGTTGTGCACAGACTACGCCGACACCAATAGCTGTACAATATTGTTTTTTGGTATAAGTTTTGGCGTACCAGTTCTTACGGCGTGACCTATGGTTAAAGCTGAGGCTTAAGCCAGATGCTTAAACAAATGCCACGCCCGGTTACAAATGATCCCTGCATATAAAATAGACCAGTGATCGGCGGCGAACGTTACATGAGGAGCGTCCCATGCATATTTTGCTGACCGGCGGTACTGGCCTGATCGGCCGCCAACTTTGCCAACACTGGCTTGCGCAGGGCCATCGCCTGACCGTATGGAGCCGCCACCCGGAACACGTCGCCAAGGTATGCGGCGCTCAGGTGTCGGGAGTTGACCGCCTACAACAGGTTGTCGGCCCGGTGGACGCGGTCATTAACCTCGCCGGTGCGCCCATCGCGGATCGGCCTTGGACACACAAGCGCAAGGCGTTGTTGTGGAGCAGTCGCATCAGCCTTACCGAAACCCTGCTGGCGTGGCTTGAAGGGCTTGAGCAGAAACCGGCGGTGCTGATTTCCGGTTCGGCCGTGGGCTGGTACGGCGACGGTGGCGAGCGCGAGTTGACCGAAGCCAGTGGCCCCGTACGGGACGACTTTCCGAGCCAACTGTGTGTTGCCTGGGAAGAAACCGCCCAGCGCGCTGAAGCCTTGGGTGTGCGTGTGGTGCTGGTGCGCACGGGCCTGGTGCTGGCAGCCGAGGGTGGCTTTTGTCGCGGCTGCTATTGCCGTTCAAGCTGGCGCTGGGCGGGCCGATCGGCGATGGTCGGCAATGGATGCCTTGGGTGCATATCAAGGACCAAATCGCCCTGATTGATTTTCTTCTGCACAAGCCTGATGCCAACGGTCCTTATAATGCCTGCGCGCCACACCCGGTACGTAATCGCGAGTTCGCCAAAACCCTGGGCCAAGTGCTGCACCGCCCGGCGTTCATGCCGATGCCGGCCTTTGCGTTGAAGGTGGGCCTGGGTGAGTTGTCCGGTTTGTTGCTGGGCGGGCAGAAGGCGCTGCCCGAGCGGTTGTTGGCGGCGGGTTTCACTTTCCAGTTCACTGAGTTGCGTGCGGCTTTGGACGACTTGTCCAGCCGCCTCTAGAGATAGGATGTTGCATGACGGATCACGCGTTGTTACTGGTCAACCTGGGCTCGCCCAAGTCCACTTCGGTGGCCGATGTGCGCAGCTACCTCAATCAGTTTTTGATGGACCCTTACGTGATCGACCTGCCTTGGCCAGTGCGACGCTTGTTGGTGTCGCTGATCCTGATCAAGCGCCCCGAGCAGTCAGCCCACGCCTATGCGTCGATCTGGTGGGACGAAGGTTCGCCGCTGGTGGTGCTCAGCCGTCGACTGCAACAGCAGATGACCGCGCAGTGGACCCACGGCCCGGTGGAGTTGGCGATGCGTTATGGCGAGCCGTCCATTGAAAGCGTGCTGACCCGCCTCGCTGCCCAAGGCATTCGCAAGGTCACCCTGGCGCCGTTGTATCCGCAGTTTGCCGACAGCACCGTGACCACCGTGGTCGAAGAAGCACGACGTGTGGTCCGCGACAAAAAACTCGATCTGCAATTTGCCATTCTGCAACCGTTCTACGATCAACCCGAGTACCTCGACGCCCTGGTGGCCAGTGCCAAGCCGCACCTGCAGCAGGACTATGATCACCTGCTGTTCAGCTTCCACGGGTTGCCGGAACGGCACCTGCAAAAGCTCAACCCTGGGCATACCTTCGACGGTGCGACCGATTGCTGCGTGAACGCATCGCCTGAGGTGCGCGCCACCTGTTATCGCGGGCAGTGCTTCAGCGTGGCGCGGGACTTTGCGGCGCGCATGGGCCTGCCGGAGGACAAGTGGTCGGTGGCGTTCCAATCACGCTTGGGCCGGGCAAAGTGGATCGAACCCTATACCGAAGCCCGCTTGGAAAGCCTGGCCCAGCAAGGTGTGAAAAAAGCTGCTGGTGATGTGCCCGGCGTTTGTGGCCGATTGCATCGAGACACTGGAAGAGATCGGGGATCGCGGGCTGGAGCAGTTCCGCGAGGCGGGAGGCGAGGAGTTGGTGCTGGTGCCGTGCCTGAATGATGATCCGCAGTGGGCGGCGGCGCTGAATACCTTGTGCGAAAAAGCTGCCGGATAGAGATCAAACTGTGGGAGCGGGCTTGCCCGCGATGAGGGTGTGTCAGTCGATAGATTGGTTGGCTGATATACCGCAATCGCGAGCAAGCCCGCTCCCACATTTTTTGGTCGTGTTACAGGTTTAACGTAAGGCTGACGGTGAGGTTTCTCGGTTCGCCGGGGTTTATCCAATAACTGCTGTAAGACCGCTCGTAATACTTTTCATCGAACAGGTTGTTGAGGTTCAGGCCTACCGTGACATTTTCCGTGGCCTTGTAATGCGCCAACAAATCCACCGTGTGATAGGCCGGCAATTCGAAGCGCGTGCCCGCTTCACCCGAGCGATCCCCCACATACGTAAACGCCGCCCCCAGGTCAGATCCGCGCAACGCGCCATCCTGGAATTCATACACCCCCAACAGACTGCCGCTGCGCTTGGCCACGCCGAGAATCCGGCTGCCGGCGGGAATGGCTTTGTCGCCTTTAGTGACCTCGGCGTCGATGTAGGCAAAGGCGCCGATCACCCGTACGGCATCGGTCACTTGCCCGGTCAGTTGCAGGTCAACACCCTGGCTACGCGCCTTGCCCATGGCGCGGTTGAGGTTGGTGGCCGGGTCCAGGGTGAGCACATTTTCCTTTTCGATATGGAACGCGGCGACGGTGGCGCTGAGGCGGTCGTCGAACAACTCGGTCTTGAGCCCCACTTCATAACCCACGCCTTCTTCCGGCTTGAAGGATTTGCTGTTGGCATCCAGGCCGCTATTGGGCTTGAACGAGGTGGACGCGTTAGCGAATACCCCCACTTGCGGCGTCAGTTGATACAGCAGGCCGGCGCGATGGGTAAGGGCGTCGTGGGTCTGATGGCTCTTGGGCGCGCCGTTGAAGTCTTCGATGCTTTGGTCGAAATGCTCAAAGCGTGCGCCGAGCATGCCGCGCAGGCGGTCGGTGAAGATGATCTGGTCTTGCAGGTTCAGGGCGTGGCTTTTGGTCTGTTCGAAGAAATCGGTGCCGGAGCGCGTGCCGTTGGGTTTGGGCTGACCGTAGACCGGGTTGTAGATATCGATAGCGTAGGGGCTGCCAGCGATAGCGGTCACACGTTCCTTCTTGCGGTAGTCCTCGTATTCGGTGCCGATCAGCAGTTCATGCTGCCAGATGCCGATGTCGAACATTCCCCGCAGCTCAAGCTGGGTAATGCTGTCATGCCAGCCGGTGGAGCGTTCGCGATAACGTCGGTTGAGGGTATGCCCATCGGCATTCAACGCACGGTTTTCCGAGGCGTCGCCCCACAGGCTGCCTTGTTTGTAATGGCTGGCGAGGCGCAGTTTCCAGGCGTCAGTTAGATGATGCTCAAGTGCGGCTTGGATGCGGTTGTTGTGGTTGCTGATGTCGCCATCGTTGGGCTCGCCGAGGAAGGTTGAGCGCGATACGCCGGAGGCGTCGACGATGCCACGGTCAAAGGTTGAGCTGTGGCGCACGAATTCGCTCTCCACCAGCAGGCTGGTGTCCGGGTCCAATTGCCAACTGAACGAAGGCGCGACAAACACCCGCTTGCTCTGCACGTGGTCGCGGAAGCTGTGGTTGTCTTCCACCGCCAGGTTGACCCGCGAGAGCACGGTACCCTCACTGTCCAGCGGGTGTTGATATCCAGCGCGGTGCGGTAACGATCCCAACTGCCGGCGCTGGTTTGCAAGGTGGTGAAAGCCTCCGGCTGGGGCTTTTTGGTGACGATGTTTACGGTGCCGCCAGGGTCACCACGGCCATACAGGCTCGCGGCGGGGCCCTTGAGCACTTCGATGCGCTCGATATTGGCGGCGTCCGGAGTGCTCGGGTAACCGCGATTTGCGCTAAAGCCGTCCTGGTAGAACTCCGACGTTGTGAAGCCCCGCACGCTGTATTCGTACAAGGTCAGGCCGCCGAAATTGTTTTGCTTGGACACGCCGCCGGCAAATTCCAGGGCGCGTTCCACGTTGGTGCTGCCCAGGTCCGTGAGGACAGTGGCGGGAATTACGCTGATGGATTGTGGGATGTCGCGCAGGGCGGTGTCAGTCTTGGTCGCGCTGGCGGAACGGGTAGCGCGGTAGCCCTTGACCGGTCCGGTGGCGGATTCGTAAGCGTCGGTGGTGACGCTGATGGCGTCTAGCTCTAGGGTGTTTTCTTCGGCGAAGGCGGGGTCGAGCAACAAGCCCAAGGCCAGGCCAGCCAAGGGGGCGATTTTTCGAGACTGCATGATAGAGCGTTCCAATAGCGATATTGAAACAATATAACATGACCAATGAGAATGAATCGCTTTGAAATATTACCTTACAGGTACCCGCGAACGGGTACCTGAACGAGGCGCTTATTCCTCTTCTTTTACCGGGGCAGGCGGTGGACGCAGGCCGATCTCCGCCATCAGCTTGATCTCTTTGCCATTGCGCATTACCTGGATCGCCACCTTGTCGGTGGGCTTGATCCGCGCCACCTGGTTCATCGACTTGCGGCCATCGCCGGCCGGTTCACCGTCGATGCTCAGGATTACGTCGCCCAGTTGCAGGCCGGCTTTCTGCGCGGGGCCGTCACGGAAGATCCCGGCCACTACGATGCCTGGGCGTCCGGTCAGGCCGAACGATTCCGCCAGATCCTTGGTCAACGGCTGCACTTCAATCCCCAGCCAGCCACGAATGACCTGGCCGTGCTCGATGATGGACTTCATCACTTCCATCGCCAGCTTCACCGGGATCGCAAAGCCAATGCCCTGGGAGCCGCCGGACTTGGAGAAAATGGCGGTATTGATCCCGGTCAGGTTGCCATTGGCATCCACCAACGCCCCGCCGGAGTTGCCCGGGTTGATCGCCGCGTCAGTCTGGATGAAGTCTTCGTAGCTGTTCAGGCCGAGCTGGTTACGCCCGGTGGCACTGATGATGCCCATGGTGACAGTTTGGCCAACGCCAAACGGGTTGCCGATGGCCAGTGCCACATCACCCACGCGCAGCCCTTCGGAGCGGCCGATGGTGATCGACGGCAGGCTTTTCAAATCGATCTTGAGCACTGCGAGGTCGGTTTCTGGATCGCTACCCACCACGCGGGCCAGGGTTTCGCGACCGTCACGCAATGCCACCACAATCTGGTCGGCGCCAGTAGTCACGTGGTTGTTGGTGAGGATATAACCCTCGGGGCTCATGATCACCCCGGAACCCAGGCTGGATTCCATGCGGCGCTGCTTGGGCCCGTTGTCACCGAAATAGCGGCGGAACTGCGGGTCTTCAAACAGCGGATGCGCGGGTTTGTTGATGACCTTGGTGGTGTACAGGTTGACCACGGCAGGGGCGGCGATGACTACCGCGTCGGCATAGGTGACTGGACCTTGCACCACCGAGTTGGTTTGCGGGGCCTGTTGCAGGTTCACATCCAGGCTGGGTAGACCCACCAGCTCAGGGTATCGCTGAATGATCAACATCGCGATCAGCACGCCAGCCAACAATGGCCATCCAAAAAACGCAGCGCCTTGAGCATCAAGTAAGTCCTGACAGGTTGCAGGGGGCGGGAGAGCGCCCATAATGTCGCGCATTATACGAGGCTGCGAGCGCCTTCGAACGGGATATTTAGGAGTCTTTTATGGCCGTTGCCCTTACCACCCTCGTCGAGGAAGCGGACCGCTACCTCGGCAGCGCCAAAATAGCCGACTACTGCCCCAACGGCCTGCAAGTGGAGGGCCGTCCGCAGGTGATGCGCATCGTCAGCGGCGTGACCGCCAGCCAAGCCCTGCTGGATGCGGCGGTCGAAGCGCAGGCCGACCTGGTGCTGGTGCACCACGGCTATTTCTGGAAAGGCGAAAACCCTTGCATCACCGGCATGAAGCAGCGTCGCCTCAAGACGCTGCTCAAGCACGACATCAGCCTGCTGGCCTACCACCTGCCGCTGGACCTGCACCCCGAGGTCGGCAACAACGTGCAGCTCGCACGTCAGTTGGACATTACGGTCGAAGGCCCGTTGGACCCGAGCAACCCCAAGATCGTCGGCCTGATCGGCTCACTCGCCGAACCGTTGTCGCCGCGTGACTTTGCCCGCCGCGTTCAGGAGGTCATGGGCCGCGAGCCGCTGCTGATCGAAGGCAGTGAAATGATCCGTCGCGTCGGCTGGTGCACCGGCGGTGGCCAGGGCTACATCGACCACGGGATCGCGGCCGGCGTCGACCTGTTCCTGAGCGGCGAAGCCTCCGAGCAGACCTTCCACAGCGCCCGCGAAAACGACATCAGCTTTATTGCCGCCGGCCATCATGCGACTGAGCGTTATGGCGTGCAGGCGCTGGGGGACTACCTGGCGCGGCGCTTTGCCCTGGAACACCTGTTCATCGACTGCCCCAACCCCATCTGACAAACACCGCCGAACAAATGTGGGAGCTGGCTTGCCTGCGATAGCATCACTGGGGTGTAACTGATACACCGAGGTGTCTGCATCGCAGGCAAGCCAGCTCCCACAGGAAGCCCAAACTTGGGGGCATATTCATATACCGTTTCGATCTAGCCCGCTCCCTGAATAGAAGAAGGTGCTGTGCTAGCATGCCCCGCTCGAACACGGCCCGCAGGCCGTCCATAAGATCGTTTTTCCGTGAGTAACCATGGTCGACAAACTGACGCATCTGAAACAGCTGGAGGCGGAAAGCATCCACATCATCCGCGAGGTCGCCGCCGAGTTCGACAACCCGGTGATGCTCTACTCGATCGGTAAAGACTCCGCCGTGATGCTGCACCTGGCACGCAAGGCCTTCTTCCCGGGCAAGCTTCCGTTCCCGGTGATGCATGTCGACACCCAGTGGAAATTCCAGGAGATGTACAAGTTCCGCGACAAGATGGTCGAAGAGCTTGGCCTGGACTTGATTACCCACGTCAACCCGGACGGCGTGGCGCAGGGCATAAACCCGTTCACCCACGGTAGCGCCAAGCACACCGACATCATGAAGACCGAAGGCCTCAAGCAGGCCCTGGACAAGCATGGTTTCGACGCAGCGTTCGGCGGTGCCCGTCGTGATGAAGAGAAATCCCGCGCCAAAGAGCGCGTGTACTCGTTCCGCGACAGCAAACACCGCTGGGACCCGAAGAACCAGCGCCCGGAGCTGTGGAACGTCTACAACGGCAACGTCAACAAGGGTGAGTCGATCCGCGTGTTCCCGCTGTCCAACTGGACCGAGCTGGACATCTGGCAGTACATCTACCTGGAAGGCATCCCGATCGTTCCGCTGTACTTCGCCGCCGAACGTGAAGTGATCGAGAAGAACGGCACGTTGATCATGATCGACGACGACCGCATTCTTGAGCACTTGTCCGACGAAGACAAAGCCCGAATCGTCAAAAAGAAAGTACGTTTCCGTACCCTTGGCTGCTACCCGTTGACGGGTGCGGTGGAGTCCGAAGCCGAGACGCTCACGGACATCATTCAGGAAATGCTCCTCACGCGAACTTCCGAGCGCCAGGGCCGTGTCATCGACCACGATGGTGCAGGCTCGATGGAAGACAAAAAACGTCAGGGTTATTTCTAAGGGGTTGTCATGTCGCACGTATCTGATTTGATCAGCGAGGACATCCTCGCCTACCTGGGCCAGCATGAGCGCAAGGAAATGTTGCGCTTCCTGACCTGTGGCAACGTCGACGACGGCAAGAGCACCCTGATCGGGCGCCTGCTGCACGACTCCAAGATGATCTACGAAGATCACCTGGAAGCCATCACCCGCGATTCGAAGAAAGTCGGCACCACCGGTGACGACATCGACCTGGCCTTGCTGGTCGACGGCCTGCAGGCCGAGCGTGAGCAGGGCATCACCATCGATGTTGCCTACCGCTACTTCTCCACCGCCAAGCGCAAATTCATCATCGCCGACACCCCCGGCCATGAGCAGTACACCCGCAACATGGCCACCGGTGCGTCCACCTGTGACCTGGCGATCATCCTGATCGACGCCCGCTACGGCGTGCAGACCCAGACCCGTCGTCACAGCTACATCGCCTCGTTGCTGGGCATCAAGCACATCGTGATTGCCGTCAACAAGATGGACATCAATGGCTTTGACCAAAGCGTCTTCGAGTCGATCAAGGCCGATTACCTGAAGTTTGCCGAAGGCATCGCGTTCAAGCCGAGCACCATGGCCTTTGTGCCGATGTCGGCGCTCAAGGGCGACAACGTGGTGAACAAGAGCGAGCGTTCGCCTTGGTACACCGGCCAGTCGCTGATGGAGATCCTCGAAACCGTCGAGATCGCCAACGACCGCAACTACACCGACCTGCGTTTCCCGGTGCAGTACGTCAACCGTCCAAACCTGAACTTCCGTGGTTTCGCCGGTACCCTGGCCAGCGGCATCGTGCACAAGGGCGACGAAGTCGTGGTGCTGCCGTCGGGCAAGAGCAGTCGCGTCAAATCCATCGTCACCTTCGAAGGTGAACTGGAGCACGCAGGCCCAGGCCAGGCCGTGACCCTGACCATGGAAGACGAGATCGACATCTCCCGTGGCGACCTGCTGGTCCACGCCGACAACGTGCCGCAAGTGACTGACGCCTTCGACGCCATGCTGGTGTGGATGGCCGAAGAGCCCATGCTGCCGGGCAAGAAATACGACATCAAGCGCGCCACCAGCTATGTGCCCGGTTCCATCACCAGCATCGTGCACCGTGTGGACGTGAACACCCTGGCCGAAGGCCCGGCGAGCTCCTTGCAGTTGAACGAGATTGGCCGGGTCAAGGTCAGCCTTGATGCCGCTATCGCCCTGGATGGTTACGACAGCAACCGCACCACCGGCGCGTTCATTGTTATCGACCGTTTGACCAACGGCACCGTGGCAGCGGGCATGATCATCGCGCCGCCGGTTACCCACGGCAGCTCGGCGCAGCACGGCAAGCTGGCCCACGTGGCCACCGAAGAACGTGCCCAGCGCTTCGGCCAGCAGCCGGCCACCGTGTTGTTCAGCGGCCTGTCGGGCGCGGGCAAGAGCACCTTGGCCTACGCGGTTGAGCGCAAGCTGTTCGACATGGGCCGTGCGGTGTTCGTACTGGATGGCCAGAACCTGCGTCACGACCTGAACAAAGGGTTGCCGCAGGATCGTGCCGGCCGCACCGAGAACTGGCGTCGTGCCGCTCACGTGGCGCGCCAATTCAACGAAGCGGGCCTGCTGACCTTGGCGGCGTTCGTCGCACCGGATGCCGAAGGCCGTGAACAGGCCAAGGCGCTGATCGGTGGCGACCGCCTGTTGACCGTCTACGTGCAAGCGTCGCCGTTGGTGTGCGCCGAGCGTGACCCGCAAGGTTTGTACGCGGCGGGTGGGGATAACATCCCTGGCGAGTCGTTCCCGTACGACGTGCCGTTGAATGCCGACCTGGTGATCGACACCCAGGCGTTGTCGTTGGAAGAGAGCGTCAAGCAAGTGCTGGAGTTGTTGCGTCAGCGCGGCGCGATCTAAACCTCGCGATCATAAAAGCCCGGCACCGATCACTCGGTGCCGGGCTTTTATGCAGTATTGAAGACAGCTCGGTCAAATGTGGGAGCGGGCTTGCTCGCGAAGGCGGCGTGTCAGTCGCCGAATGTGTGGGCTGAACCACCGCTTTCGCGAGCAAGCCCGCTCCCACATTTTGATCACTGTTTGCCTGGAAACTGTGTGTGCAGCGTGCCTAGCAGCGCATCCTTGTCTTCCCAAAACTTGTTGATCCAGCCCTGGAACGCCGCCCGATACTCCCCATCCTGCTCATAATTCTTGCCAATGAACTCAGCCGGGATTTGCACCTCTTCAAACTGCACAACAACGTCCTTCACATTCCCGCACAACAAATCCCAATAACCAGGGCGCCCGGCAGGGTAGTGAATGGTCACATTGACCAATGACTTCAACTGCTCACCCATCGCATCCAGCACAAACGCAATCCCGCCCGCCTTAGGCTTGAGCAGGTAGCGAAATGGCGACTTCTGCTGCGCATGTTTGCCTGGGGTAAACCGCGTGCCCTCGGCAAAGTTGAAAATGCCCACCGGGTTGTCGCGAAACTTCGCACAGGTCTTGCGAGTAGTTTCCAGGTCTTTGCCTTTCTTCTCCGGGTGTTTTTCCAGATAAGCCTTGGTGTAGCGCTTCATGAACGGAAAACCCAAAGCCCACCACGCCAGGCCGATCACCGGCACCCAGATCAGCTCCTGCTTGAGGAAGAACTTAAGCGGGCGAATGCGGCGGTTGAGCACATATTGCAGCACCATGATGTCGACCCAACTCTGGTGGTTGCTGGTCACCAGGTACGAGTGCTGATAATCCAACCCTTCCAGGCCAGTGATGTGCCAGCGCGTGCGACGCACCAGGTTCATCCAGCCTTTGTTGTTGGTGACCCACGCTTCATGCGTGTGGTTCATCAGCCATTCGCTGAAGCGCTTGGCAAACGGCAGCGCCTTGAACAGCGCCACGATAAACAGGAACGAGCACAGCAGGATCGTGTTCAGCGCCAACAGCAACGACGCGATCACCCCACGCACGGGGGCAGGTAGAAAATCCAGCATTTAGATATCCATAGGTCGGTTGGCGGCTTGGATCGCTGTGAGCGCGATGGTGTACACGATGTCGTCTACCTGGGCGCCGCGCGGCAGGTCGTTGACCGGTTTGCGCAGGCCCTGGAGCATTGGCCCCAGGCTGACGCAGTCGGCGCTGCGCTGCACGGCCTTGTGCGTGGTATTGCCAGTATTCAGGTCCGGGAACACGAACACGGTAGCCTTGCCAGCGACCTGGCTGTTGGGCGCCAGTTGGCGGGCCACGGTTTCGTTGGCGGCAGCGTCGTATTGCAGCGGGCCGTCAATCAGCAGTGAGCTTTGCTGTTCGTGGGCGAGCAAGGTGGCTTCGCGAACCTTCTCCACCTCTTCGCCGCTGGCCGAGTCGCCGCTGGAGTAGCTGATCATCGCCACGCGCGGCGTAATACCGAACGCTGCCGCCGAGTCGGCGCTTTGCAGGGCAATCTCCGCCAGTTCTGCCGCACTTGGGTGCGGGTTCATCACGCAGTCGCCGTACACCAGCACCTGCTCGGGGAACAGCATGAAGAACACCGACGACACCAGCGTGCAGCCCGGCGCCGTTTTAATAAGCTGCAGGGCAGGGCGGATGGTGTTGGCAGTGGAGTGGATGACACCGGACACCAGCCCGTCCACTTCATCCAGGGCGAGCATCATGGTGGCGATCACCACGGTGTCTTCCAGTTGCTGCTCGGCCATTGGCGCGTTGAGGCTCTTGCTCTTGCGCAAGGCGACCATTGGTTCGACATAGCGCTGGCGAATCAGGTCTGGGTCGAGAATCTCCAGGCCGTCGGGTAATTCGATGCCTTGGGCACGCGCGACGGCTTCCACATCCGCCGGCTTGGCCAGCAATACGCAGCGGGCAATCCCGCGTGCCTGGCAGATGGCGGCGGCTTGCACGGTCAGCGGTTCGCTGCCTTCCGGCAGCACGATGCGTTTGTTGGCGGCCTGGGCGCGCTGGATCAATTGGTAGCGGAACACCGCCGGCGACAGACGCATCTCCCGCGGCGTGCCGCAGCGTTGGTGCAGCCAGCGCGCATCGAGGTGGCTGGCGACGAAGTCGGTGATGATCTCTGCGCGCTCGCGGTCATCGATGGGGATTTCTTTGTTCAGGCTGTTGAGTTGGTTGGCCGTGTCGTAGGAGCCGGTGCTCACCGACAACACAGGCAGCCCCGCTTGGAACGCGCCACGGCACAAATCCATGATGCGTGGGTCGGGCAGGGTGTCGCTGGTCAGCAACAGGCCGGCCAGTGGCACGCCGTTGATCGCGGCCAGGCTGACGGCGAGGATAATGTCGTCACGATCGCCTGGGGTTACCACCAGCACGCCGGGCTTTAGCAGCTCCACGGTGTTACGCATGGTACGGGCGCAGATGATGATCTTGGTCATGCGCCGGGTTTCGTAGTCGCCGGCGTTGAGGATCTGCGCGCCCATCAGGTCGGCGACGTCACGGGTGCGCGGGGCGTTGAGTTCCGGTTGGTAGGGAATGCAACCGAGCAGGCGGAAGTCGCCACTGCGCAGCAATGGCGAATGTTCTTTCAGGCGCGCGGAAAAGGCTTCCATGCTTTCTTCGGTGCGCACCTTGTTGAGGATTACGCCCAGCACTTTTGGGTCTTTCGGGCCGCCAAACAGCTGGGCCTGCAATTCCACGCGACCGGAAAGCTCAGTGAGCACTTCGTTTTCCGGGGCCGAGACCAGGATCACTTCCGCATCCAGGCTCTTGGCCAGGTGCAGGTTGACCCGTGCGGCATAGCTGGCATTGCGCGTCGGCACCATGCCTTCAACGATCAGCACGTCCTTGCCTACAGCTGCCTGTTGATACAGCGTGATGATTTCTTCCAGCAACTCATCGAGCTGGCCGTCGCCGAGCATGCGCTCTACGTGGGCCAGGCCTAGCGGCTGTGGCGGCTTGAGTCCGTGAGTGCGCGCCACCAGTTCGGTGGAGCGCTCGGGGCCGGTGTCGCCGGGGTGCGGTTGGGCAATCGGTTTGAAGAAGCCGACTTTCAGCCCGGCGCGTTCAGGGTGCGCACCAGCCCAAGGCTGATGGAGGTCAGACCCACACCAAAAATCGGTGGGTGCGATAAAAAAAGTCTGCATGCGAATTCTCTGGAGGTGCATGGCTTCGGTGGCGCTCTATGGCTGAGCGTCTACCGGGAATCAGGCGCCAAGGTTATCGTTATTCGAGTGCTTGCGCACACCAGCCGCAGGCAAAGGGCTGGCCTATTTTTTCCAGGCGCTGCGCGGGGTCGAGCACCCAGGCGCGGGATTGCCATGGCGGCTGGTGGCGCAGGTGCTGGGTGTGGCCGCAGGAAAGCTCGGCAACCCAGTGCTGATCGTCGTCCTGGTGGAACCCAATGATGAAGGATGCCGTTGATCGGTCCCGTCCGTCCGGGTTCTGTTCGCTTTCGGGCAAATCCTTGTTTAGACTTGTCCGTTCTTCATTCTTATGCAAAAGGTCTCGCCCCATGACGATCGCCGCTAACAAGGCTGTCTCCATCGACTATACCCTGACCAACGACGCTGGTGAGGTCATCGACAGCTCCGCCGGCGGCGCGCCGCTGGTCTACCTGCAAGGCGCAGGTAACATCATCCCAGGCCTGGAGAAGGCTCTGGAAGGCAAGAACGTCGGTGATGAACTGACTGTTGCCGTAGAACCTGAAGATGCCTACGGCGAATACTCGGCTGAGCTGGTCAGCACCCTGAGCCGCAGCATGTTCGAAGGCGTCGACGAGCTGGAAGTGGGCATGCAGTTCCACGCTTCCGCGCCGGACGGCCAAATGCAGATCGTGACCATCCGTGACCTGGACGGCGACGACGTTACCGTTGACGGCAACCACCCTCTGGCAGGCCAGCGCCTGAACTTCCAAGTGAAGATCGTTGCGATCCGCGATGCTTCCCAGGAAGAAGTGGCTCACGGCCACGTCCACGGTGAAGGCGGTCACCACCACTGATTGATGCGTTGATCGGCTGGTAGCAAAAACGCCCCGACTGGTTCGGGGCGTTTTTTTGTCTGCATTTTCACGCACAAACAAAAATGCCCCGGACCTTTCGGTACGGGGCATTTTTTAACTGTTACGCAACCTGGGTTGCGATTCAGTTGTTACCACTTAGGCTGCAGCAGCGACGCTCAGAGCCTTGATGTGGCCATTCAGACGGCTCTTATGACGAGCAGCCTTGTTCTTGTGGATGATGCCTTTATCGGCCATACGGTCGATAACAGGCACAGCCAGAACGTAAGCAGCTTGAGCTTTTTCAGCGTCTTTGGTGTCGATGGCTTTAACTACATTCTTGATGTAGGTACGAACCATGGAACGCAGGCTGGCGTTGTGGCTGCGACGCTTCTCAGCCTGTTTTGCACGTTTTTTGGCGGAAGGTGTGTTGGCCACCGTCGAGCTCCTCGAAAGACTTTTTAGGAAATAGCAAACAAAATAGGCCGCGAATCATGCCGATGACTTGATGGGTTGTCAAGAGCGGCTGATGCGAACTGCTGAGTGGTCGATCTGAAGAGGCGGGTGATTTATTTCCGGCGCTTGACCTGTAAACTCGCGAGCTTTGGCTCTGTGCTGTTGCAGGCGCGCAGTATCGCATAAGTAGGCGCGTTGTTCGCCTGCTGTTTATCTAATAGGCGCAAACTCTTTCAATGAACCTCCTCAAATCGTTGGCCGCCGTCAGCTCTATCACGATGATCTCCCGGGTTTTGGGGTTTGTGCGTGACACCCTGCTGGCACGCATTTTTGGCGCAAGCATGGCCACGGATGCGTTCTTTATTGCCTTTAAACTGCCCAACCTGCTGCGGCGGATCTTCGCCGAGGGCGCATTTTCCCAGGCCTTCGTACCGATTCTGGCCGAATACAAGACCCAGCAGGGCGAGGAGGCGACGCGCACCTTTATTGCCTATGTCTCGGGCCTGCTGACCCTGGTGCTGATGCTGGTGACCATTCTCGGCATGCTCGCCGCCCCCTGGGTGATCTGGGCCACGGCCCCCGGTTTTGCCAACACCCCGGAAAAGTTCGCGCTGACCACCGACCTGCTGCGCGTGACCTTTCCTTATATATTGCTGATCTCGCTGTCATCCTTGGCCGGGGCGATCCTCAATACGTGGAACCGTTTCTCGGTGCCCGCCTTTGTGCCGACCCTTCTTAACGTCAGCATGATCATCTTCGCGCTGTTCCTGACACCTTATTTCGATCCGCCGGTGATGGCGCTTGGCTGGGCCGTGCTGGCCGGTGGCTTGGCGCAATTGCTCTACCAACTGCCGCACCTGAAAAAAATCGGCATGCTCGTGTTGCCGCGTCTTAACCTCAAGGACACCGGCGTATGGCGCGTGATGCGCAACATGTTGCCGGCGATCCTCGGCGTGTCGGTCAGTCAGATCTCCCTGATCATCAACACGGCGTTTGCCTCGCTGCTGGTCTCGGGCTCCGTGTCGTGGATGTACTACGCCGACCGCCTGATGGAGTTGCCGTCCGGCGTGCTGGGCGTGGCGTTGGGCACGATCTTGCTACCGACTCTGGCGCGTACCTACGCCAGCAAGGACCGCCAGGAATACTCGCGGATTCTCGACTGGGGCCTGCGCCTGTGCTTTGTGCTGGTGCTGCCGTGCTCTCTGGCTCTGGGGATCCTGGCCGAGCCGCTAACGGTTTCACTGTTCCAATACGGCCAGTTTGACGCGCATGACGCGCTGATGACCCAGCATGCGTTGGTCGCCTACTCGGTTGGCCTGCTCGGTATCATCGTGATCAAGGTGCTGGCCCCGGGCTTCTATGCGCAGCAGAACATTCGTACGCCAGTGAAGATTGCGATCTTCACGCTGGTGGTCACGCAACTGCTCAACCTGGTGTTTATCGGCCCGTTGGCCCATGCCGGCCTGGCGCTGGCGATCAGCGCGGGTGCGTGCATCAACGCGGGCCTGCTGTTTTATCAGCTACGCAAGCAGCAGATGTTCCAGCCGCAACCGGGCTGGGGCATGTTTGCGCTCAAGTTGCTGGTGGCGGTGGCGGCAATGTCGGCGGTATTGCTGGGGCTGATGCACTTTATGCCGGCCTGGGACCAAGGCCATATGCTGGAGCGCTTCATGCGTTTGGGGGTATTGGTCGTGGCAGGCGTGGTGGTGTACTTCGGGATGTTGCTGTTGCAGGGTTTCCGCCTGCGGGATTTCAATCGCAAGTCGATCAGCTAGAGCGTTTGCCGCGATAAAACCGTTGTTTTATCGATTCGATCCATTTGGCCCGTCCTGTTGCCTGTCGCCCGGGGCCGGGTGTGGTTATAATCGACCACTTTATGAGCAAGAAGCGCGTTATGCAGCTGGTTCGAGGTCTCCACAACCTGCGCCCCCAGCATCGGGGCTGCGTCGCCACTATTGGCAACTTTGACGGTGTTCACCGTGGCCACCAGGCTATCCTGGCCCGGCTGCGCGAGCGCGCGGTCGAGTTGGGCGTGCCCAGCTGCGTGGTGATTTTTGAGCCACAGCCGCGGGAATACTTTACCCCCGAGACGGCGCCGGCGCGCCTGGCCCGCCTGCGGGACAAACTGCAACTGTTGGCCGAAGAAGGCGTGGACCGAGTCCTCTGCCTGGCCTTCAACCAGCGCCTGCAAAGCCTCAGCGCTGCCGAGTTCGTCGACCGTATCCTTGTGGATGGCCTTGGCGTGCAGCATTTGGAAGTCGGCGACGACTTCCGGTTTGGTTGCGACCGCGTTGGGGATTTCGATTTCCTGCAACACGCCGGCGTCAGCCAGGGTTTTACCGTCGAAGCCGCGCAAACCGTCGAACTGGACGGCCTGCGTGTGAGCAGTACCCAGGTGCGTAACGCCCTGGCCGCTGCCGACTTCGCCTTGGCCGAGCGCTTGCTCGGTCGCCCGTTCCGCATCGCCGGTCGGGTACTGCACGGCCAGAAGCTGGCGCGCCAATTGGGCACGCCAACCGCCAACGTGCAACTCAAGCGCCGTCGGGTGCCGCTGACTGGGGTTTACCTGGTCAGCGTCGATATCGACGGCCAACCGTGGCCGGGAGTCGCCAACATAGGCGTCAGGCCCACGGTTGCAGGTGATGGCAAGGCCCACCTGGAAGTTCACCTTTGGATTTTGCCGGTGATCTGTATGACCGGCGTTTGACGGTGGTTTTCCACCAGAAGCTGCGTGAAGAGCAGCGTTTCGCCTCCCTTGAGGCGTTGAAAACGGCGATCAATGCGGATGTCGCCGCCGCCCGTGCACTAGCCGCACCTAGCGCCCATCGCTAACCGAAGAGCCTTAAATGACCGACTATAAAGCCACGCTAAACCTTCCGGACACCGCCTTCCCAATGAAGGCCGGCCTGCCACAGCGCGAACCGCAGATCTTGCAGCGCTGGGACAGTATTGGCCTGTACGGAAAGTTGCGCGAAATTGGCAAGGATCGTCCGAAATTCGTCCTGCACGACGGCCCTCCTTATGCCAACGGCACGATTCACATCGGTCATGCGCTGAACAAGATTCTCAAGGACATGATCCTGCGCTCGAAAACCCTGTCGGGTTTCGACGCGCCGTATGTCCCGGGTTGGGACTGCCACGGCTTGCCGATCGAACATAAAGTCGAAGTGACCTACGGCAAGAACCTGGACGCGGATAAAACCCGCGAACTGTGCCGTGCCTACGCCACCGAGCAGATCGAAGGCCAGAAGTCCGAATTCATCCGCCTGGGCGTGTTGGGCGAATGGGACAACCCGTACAAGACCATGAACTTCACGAACGAGGCAGGTGAAATCCGTGCCTTGGCCGAAATCGTCAAGGGCGGTTTTGTGTTCAAGGGCCTCAAGCCCGTGAACTGGTGCTTCAACTGCGGTTCGGCCCTGGCCGAAGCGGAAGTCGAGTACGAAAACAAAGAATCGTCGACCATCGACGTGGCTTTCCCGATCGCCGACGACGCCAAGCTGGCCGAGGCTTTTGGCCTGGCGTCGCTGGCCAAACCCGCTGTCATCGTGATCTGGACCACCACCCCGTGGACCATCCCCGCCAACCAGGCGCTGAACGTGCACCCGGAGTTCACCTACGCCCTGGTGGACGTCGGTGATCGCCTGCTGGTGCTGGCCGAGGAAATGGTCGAGGCTTGCCTGGCGCGTTACGAGCTGCAAGGTTCGGTCATCGCTACCACCACCGGTACCGCGCTGGAGCTGATCAACTTCCGTCACCCGTTCTATGACCGCCTGTCGCCGGTGTATCTGGCTGACTACGTTGAGCTGGGTTCAGGTACCGGTATCGTTCACTGCTCGCCTGCCTACGGCGTAGACGACTTTGTGATCTGCAAGAAGTACGGCCTGGTCAACGACGACATCATCAACCCGGTGCAAAGCAACGGCGTTTATGCCTCTTCGCTGGAGTTTTTCGGCGGCCAGTTCGTCTTCAAGGCCGACCAGCCGATCATCGAAAAGCTGCGCGAAGTCGGTGCGCTGATGCAAATCGCCACCATCCAACACAGCTACATGCACTGCTGGCGCCACAAGACCCCGCTGATCTACCGCGCCACTGCGCAGTGGTTCATCGGCATGGACAAAGAGCCAACCAGCGGCGACACGCTGCGCGTGCGTTCGCTCAAAGCCATCGAAGACACCAAGTTCGTCCCGGCCTGGGGCCAGGCGCGCCTGCACTCGATGATCGCCAATCGTCCAGACTGGTGCATCTCCCGTCAGCGTAACTGGGGCGTGCCGATCCCGTTCTTCCTGAACAAGGAAAGCGGCGAGTTGCACCCACGTACCGTCGAACTGATGGAAGAAGTGGCCCTGCGCGTCGAGCAGGAAGGCATCGAAGCCTGGTTCAAGATGGACGCTGCCGAACTGCTGGGCGATGAAGCACCGCAGTACGACAAGATCAGCGACACCCTCGACGTATGGTTCGATTCGGGTACCACCCACTGGCACGTCCTGCGTGGCTCGCACCCGATGGGCCACGAGACCGGCCCGCGTGCCGACCTGTACCTGGAAGGCTCGGACCAACACCGTGGCTGGTTCCACTCGTCGCTTCTGACCGGTTGCGCTATCGACAACCACGCGCCGTACCGCGAACTGCTGACCCACGGCTTCACCGTCGACGAGACGGGCCGCAAGATGTCCAAGTCGCTGAAAAACGTGATCGAGCCGAAAAGATCAACGACACCTTGGGCGCCGACATCATGCGTCTGTGGGTAGCGTCGACTGACTATTCGGGCGAAATCGCAGTTTCCGACCAGATCCTGGCCCGTAGCGCCGATGCCTATCGCCGCATCCGCAATACTGCACGCTTCCTGCTGTCGAACCTCACCGGTTTCAACCCGGCCACCGACATCCTGCTGGCCGAGGACATGCTCGCCCTGGACCGTTGGGCCGTGGACCGTACCCTGTTGCTGCAACGCGAGTTGCAGGAAAACTACGGCGAATACCGCTTCTGGAACGTCTACTCGAAGATCCACAACTTCTGCGTGCAGGAGTTGGGCGGCTTCTACCTCGACATCATCAAGGACCGCCAGTACACCACCGGCGCCAACAGCAAGGCACGCCGTTCGGCGCAGACCGCGCTGTACCACATCTCTGAAGCGCTGGTACGCTGGATCGCCCCGATCCTGGCCTTCACCGCCGACGAACTGTGGGAATACCTGCCGGGTGAGCGCAACGAGTCCGTGATGCTCAACACTTGGTACGAAGGCTTGACCGAACTGCCGGCCGACTTCGAACTGGGCCGCGAGTACTGGGAAGGCGTGATGGCCGTCAAGGTTGCGGTGAACAAGGAGCTGGAAGTTCAGCGTGCGGCCAAGGCCGTCGGTGGCAACCTGCAAGCCGAAGTCACCCTGTTTGCCGAGGAAGGCCTAACCGCCGACCTGGCCAAACTGAGCAACGAACTGCGCTTCGTGTTGATCACTTCAACCGCCAGCCTGGCTCCTTTTGCCCAGGCACCGGCAGACGCCGTGGCTACCGAAGTACCGGGCCTCAAGCTCAAAGTGGTCAAGTCGGCCTTTGCCAAGTGCGCCCGTTGCTGGCACTGCCGTGAAGATGTCGGCGTGAACCCTGAGCATCCAGAAATCTGCGGTCGTTGCGTCGACAACATCAGCGGTGCTGGCGAGGTTCGCCACTATGCCTAAAGCCAGTCGTTTCGGACGTCTGGGCTGGCTCGTACTGAGCGTGCTGGTCCTGGTCATCGACCAGGTCAGCAAGGTTCATTTCGAGGGCGCCTTGCAGATGTACCAGCAGATCGTGGTCATTCCCGACTACTTCAGCTGGACCTTGGCCTATAACACCGGCGCTGCGTTCAGCTTCCTGGCTGACAGCTCCGGCTGGCAGCGTTGGTTGTTCGCCCTGATCGCCGTGGTGGTCAGTGCGGTATTGGTGGTGTGGCTTAAACGCCTGGGCCGCGATGACACCTGGCTGGCGATTGCCTTGGCCTTGGTGCTGGGTGGCGCGCTGGGCAACCTCTACGACCGCATTGCATTGGGCCATGTGATCGACTTTATTCTGGTGCATTGGCAGAACCGCTGGTACTTCCCGGCGTTCAACTTTGCCGACAGCGCCATCACCGTCGGTGCAATCATGCTGGCGTTGGATATGTTCAAAAGTAAGAAAACCGGAGAGACCGTCAATGACTGATCAGGTATTGGCTGAGCAACGCATCGGCCAGAACACGGAAGTCACCTTGCATTTCGCACTGCGCCTGGAAAACGGCGACACGGTCGACAGCACGTTCGACAAAGCCCCGGCGACCTTCAAGGTCGGCGACGGCAACTTGCTGCCGGGTTTCGAAGCGGCCCTGTTCGGTTTCAAGGCCGGCGACAAGCGCACACTGCAGATCCTGCCGGAAAACGCTTTTGGCCAGCCTAACCCGCAAAACGTGCAGATCATCCCGCGTTCGCAGTTCGAAGGCATGGACCTGTCGGAAGGCTTGCTGGTGATCTTCAATGATGCGGCGAACACCGAATTGCCTGGCGTGGTGAAAACCTTCGATGACGCGCAAGTGACCATCGACTTCAACCACCCGTTGGCCGGTAAAACCTTGACCTTTGACGTTGAAATCATCGACGTTAAAGCGCTCTGATCAGCAACGCGGTTAAAAATGTGGGAGCGGGCTTGCTCGCGAATGCTGAGTGTCAGTCGATAGAATTATTTACTGACTCACCGCATTCGCGAGCAAGCCCGCCCCACCTTGATCTCTATTGTCAGGTGGGTTAGCGTCTAGCTTGAACCCAAGTGGCTGCAAGACACGAGGCACAGCATGCAAATCAAACTCGCCAACCCCCGTGGCTTCTGCGCCGGCGTGGACCGGGCGATCGAAATCGTCAACCGCGCCCTGGAAGTCTTCGGGCCGCCGATTTACGTGCGCCATGAAGTCGTCCACAACAAATTCGTGGTCGAGGACCTGCGTGCACGCGGCGCCATTTTCGTTGAAGAACTGGACCAGGTGCCGGACGACGTTATCGTTATCTTCAGTGCGCACGGTGTTTCCCAGGCAGTGCGTACGGAAGCGGCAGGCCGTGGCCTGAAAGTCTTCGATGCCACCTGCCCCTTGGTAACCAAGGTGCATATCGAAGTCGCGCGCTACAGTCGCGATGGCCGTGAGTGCATCCTGATCGGCCACGCCGGCCACCCCGAAGTAGAAGGCACCATGGGTCAGTACGACGCCAGCAATGGCGGCGCCATCTACCTGGTGGAAGACGAAAAGACGTCGCCAACCTGCAGGTGCACAACCCCGAGCGCCTGGCATTCGTGACCCAGACTACCTTGTCCATGGACGACACCAGCCGCGTTATCGACGCGCTGCGTAGTCGCTTCCCGGCTATTGGTGGCCCGCGCAAGGATGACATCTGCTATGCCACGCAAAACCGCCAGGATGCGGTCAAGCAACTGGCTGATGAATGCGATGTGGTCCTGGTGGTCGGCAGCCCTAACAGCTCCAACTCCAACCGCCTGCGTGAGTTGGCCGAGCGCATGGCGACGCCGGCGTACCTGATCGATGGTGCCGAGGACCTGCAGCGCAGCTGGTTCGATGGCGTCGAACGTATCGGCATCACGGCCGGCGCATCGGCCCCGGAAGTCTTGGTGCGCGGCGTGATCCAGCAGTTGCACGCCTGGGGCGCAACGGGCGCCGATGAACTGGCCGGTCGTGAAGAAAACATCACCTTCTCGATGCCCAAGGAATTGCGGGTTCGCTCGTTGCTCTGAGTGCCAGAGTGCCGGTTAGCCCCGGCACAACGCCTGCTCGGCTTTATCGCTGCGCAGGCTGATGCGCCCACTGGGTGCCAGTACTATTTGATACACGCTGTGCGGCTCGCCCGTGGCGCAAATGTGCACGGTACCTGCGCGAAATCCCCCTCCCGAAAATACCGGATCGCCCAGCCCGCTGAAGCGGATCTCACTCTTAACCGGCCCGTTGCCCACGACTGGAACACGCCCACTGTCCTGACGCATCAGTAGCACCGGATTGTCGTCGTCCGGTCGGCCGCGTCCACTCACATCCAAAATCACTCGCCAGCCCTGGCCCCAGTCGTCGCCCAGCGCATGAATGACCACTGCCTGGTTGCGTGCAACAGCCTCAGTGCGCGCGTAACGCAGCCCCTGCGCCAGCGCTTGCGCTGCGCTTTGCTGTTGCTGTGAATCCAGCAAGCGCTTGAAGCTTGGCACTGCCAGGTGCGCCAGGATGCCGCTCATGATCAGTCCGAGCAGAAGTTCGATCAGGGTGAAACCGTGCTGTTTCATGGAAACTCCGTCCGTGGAATAGGGCGCTGACCTAGGTATAGCGCTCTACCTGCGGAGGTGAATGATGGCCTTTGTGTCCAAAGTATTTCCCTTTATTCCTGGAGCAGCACGGACGAAAAACCGGCGCTAGTCTTGGGCCGCACAGCAGATCTTTCTGCCCTTTCCGGCCCTCGACATGGATGACGACGGTAATGCTTGTTTGCCTGAAAACGACTTTTCCCCGCCTTTCACCTCTGCACCAAGTTGGCATGACGCTGATTGAGGTACTGGTAACGGTGCTGATTCTGGCCACCGGCTTGCTGGGTGCTGCGGGAATCCAACTGAATGCGCTCAAGCACACTGACAGTTCCAGGATGACCAGCCAAGCCAGCTTCATCGCCTACGACATGCTCGACCGAATTCGCGCCAACCCTGACGCAGACTATTCGTGGGGCCGTGCCGAGCGCGCTCCTGCCAGCGCTGCGACCGCTAGCGTGCGTGATGTGGACTTGCATGATTTTGAAGCGAATATCCTCGGTTTTGCGGGGAGAGTGCCGAAGGTTCGGTGGCAATCAGTGGGGAGAGGTGACTGTCAGTGTGAGTTGGGATGACCACCGGGGCTCCAGCACGTTGGCTGCCAGGGAAACCTTCACGCTGACCAGTCGTATGGAGGGCGTGCAATGAACCGCCGTGCTCTGGGATTTAGCCTGGTGGAATTGCTATTGGCCCTTGCCCTGGGCCTGCTGCTGGTACTGGGTGTCAGCCAGGTGGTCACCAGCTCCCGAGAGACCCAGGCCAGCCAGCAGGCCGCCATGCTGCTGCAGGACGACGCTCGGTTTGTCCTTGGCAAGCTGATGCAGGACATCCGTCAGGCGGGGATGTTTGGTTGCCTGGCCACGGCCTATATCGACAATGCCCCGCTGGCCTTTGATCGGCCGGTTTATTGGGGGGCGGGGGAGTAGCTCAAGGGCGTTGACATTGGTGACTGCCGATGTCGGCGGACGTGGCACGCCTGACTGGACGGTGTTGTCCGACTGTTCGAGCGAGGCCCAGGCCTATGCAGGAAACTCCCCAGTGCCAGCGCCTGGGCAGACGCGTTTTGCCATACGCCAGCTGACTTACACCTTTGAAGCGGGCCAGTTGAAGCTGAGTACGCCCACAGCACCGGCCAAGGCTGTGTTGGTAGATAACGTTGAGGCGTTCGACATCAGTTTTGGTGTGGCCGCCAAGTCTGCGTCGGTTGCCGTGGTGCGCTACGACGCCCACCCTTCCGACGAATCACTGATACGTAGCGTGAGAATCCAGATGACGCTGCGAGACCCTTCAGGTCGGGTAAAGGATCAGACCTACAGCGTCGTAGCAGCGCTACGAAATCGTTTGGGGTAGCGAGGACATGATGCTTTTAGTCGGCGGTTATGCACATCAGCGCGGCATGGTTCTGCTGATCAGCCTGGTGTTCTTGCTGTTGTTGTCATTGGTTGGCCTGTCGTCGATGCAAGGTGCTGTCGCCCAACAAAAGATCGCCGGCAGCATTTGGCATCGCAACCAGTCGTTTCAAAGTGCCGAAAGTGGCCTGAGGTTTGGAGAGGAGGGTGTTAGACGAACACCAGCAGCATTGCCGTTATGCCAATCGGCCCGCGCCTGTGCGCCCCCTGATGAAGCGTATGCGGTGGTCGGCAGCGGGATTAATCCTATTTCGAGAGTTAACTGGGTTGCGCTTAAGGGAGGGCTCTATGGCATTCAATTTCTGGGGCCTGCCTTGGGGGTGGCCCGTTTACCGGCACAAACCCCTGCCGTGCTTTATCGAGTGACGGCGGTTGGGCTTAGTGGTCAGTCGCGTACGGTGCTGGAAAGCATGTACGCGCGGGTGGAGGTGGAGGGTGGTGCGCGGTTTGTGCGAGTGACATGGCGGCAACTTCAATAAGGAGCAGTGGGATGAGCATGGACAGCCAAGGTTTTACTCTTGTCGAGTTACTGATCGCAGTGGCGATCATCGGGCTTTGGCCGGGATCGCTTACCCCGGTTACGCGGGCCACATGAAAAAGGTGTATCGCGCAGAAATTATCGCGCTGTTGACCGAGCAGGCTCAGCACTTGGAGCGCTTTTATACGAGGAACGGCACTTTTATTGATGCAAGCGGCGTCAGTGCGGGCAATGATCGCTATAGAATCACCGCTGCATTGAACCCTCAGGATTTCCATCTTGTAGCCACCCCGGTCGCTGAGTCGATGATGGCGAGCGATGCTTGCGGTGAGTTCAGCCTTACCAGCGTTGGCGCACGGAGCAACCCAGGTGCGGCGCCAGAAATGTCGCGCAAGCTGTGCTGGGGGCAATGATGAGGGTGCTGGATGACTGGGCGCCGAGAGTGCCTGTTCCTATTTTTCGGCTGGATCAAATGATGGCAAAGCAGCAGGTAGTGATTGTCGGTGGCGGAGTCATCGGCTTGTTGACGGCGTTCAACCTCGCCACCCAGGGGCAGTCAGTTGTGCTGCTGGAGCGTGCGGGGCTGGGGCAAGAGTCTTCGTGGGCCGGTGGCGGCATTGTTTCGCCGTTGTACCCGTGGCGCTACAGCCCCGCAGTGACTGCGCTGGCCCATTGGTCGCAGGATTTTTATCCACAGCTGGCTGAGCGTCTGTTCGCCGCGACGGGGGTCGACCCGGAGGTTCACACCACAGGGTTGTACTGGCTCGATCTGGACGATGAGGCAGATGCATTGGCCTGGGCCGCGCGTGAAGGCCGACCCCTGAGCAAAGTGGATGTCTCGGCCGCCCATGATGCGGTGCCGGTGTTGGGTGGTGGCTACAGCCAGGCGATCTACATGGCCAACGTGGCCAATGTACGCAACCCGCGCCTGGTCAAATCCCTCAAGGCAGCGCTGTTGGCGTTGCCGGGCGTGACCATTCATGAGCAATGCGCGGTAACCGGGTTCGCCCTGGATGGCGCTCGTGTGGTGGGTGTAAATACCGCAGAGGGGCCGATCTTCGGCGATCAGGTCGTGCTGGCTGCAGGCGCATGGAGTGGTGACTTGCTCGGCACGCTAGGGCTGGCGTTGCCGGTGGAGCCGGTCAAAGGCCAGATGATCCTGTACAAGTGCGCCTCCGACTTTTTGTCGAGCATGGTCCTGGCGAAGGGGCGTTATGCGATCCCGCGACGTGATGGGCACATCCTGATCGGTAGCACCCTGGAGCATGAGGGCTACGACAAGACGCCAACCGAGTCGGCCCTGGAAAGTCTCAAGGCCTCGGCGGTAGAGCTGATCCCGGCCCTGGCAGACGCCGAGGTAGTGGGGCATTGGGCCGGCTTGCGCCCCGGCTCGCCGGAGGGCATTCCCTACATTGGCACCGTACCGGGCTTTGAAGGTCTGTGGCTCAACTGCGGGCATTACCGCAATGGCCTGGTGCTTGCGCCGGCATCCTGTCAGTTGTTTGCTGACTTGTTGCTGGAACGTACACCGATTATTGACCCTGCGCCTTATGCACCGGAAGGTCGGATCACCGCTGGATAGACTTCGGCCCCTGCTCCAGGTGCGCCTGGGTGCAGTACCACTCCTGGCGCGAGCTCAAGGCGCGGTCCTGCGGCAGGTGCACGCCGCAGTGGGCGCAGCGCACCATCAAGGCTGCGTCGGGCTCGCTGGCGCGTTGTTGTTTGGCGGCCGGGCTTTTGAATTTGCGCCAGAACCATACCGCGGCGGCAATAACGGCAATCCAGAACAGTAGACGAACCATGATGGTGAGTTTCTCGACAAGGAATGCGCCAGTTTAGCCAAGGACATTGCAGGCGCACAGCGCAATAATGCTTGGCTTACAAAAAGGGAGCCCCGAGGGGCTCTTTTGCGTTGTGTCGACAGCTATCAGTCGAACACACCGAAGGTCATGTAGCTGAACCACGAACGGTCCTGGTTGTTGCCCAGGGCCTGCGGTGCTTCTTCTTCGATCACATCGCCGTTCTCGTCGTGCGGCTTGAGGTCCGAAGGAATGGCGTCCTTCGCATCCTGGAACTGCTTGATCACGTCCTGGTTGGCGCGGGTTTCGCCCGGCGGCAGCGGTGGACGGGACTCGATCAGACCCAGGGTGTACTTGCTCAGCCACGAGCGGTTGTCCGCTTCGGCGACCTGCGGTACGAACTGGCCGTCTTTCAAGCTTGGGTGATCCGGGTAGTTGAGCTTCAAGGTTTCCAGGCTGGTGGCCGCCAGGGCGTCCAGGTGCAGGCGCTGGTAAGCCTCGGTCATTACGGCTAGGCCGTCACCCACCGAAGGAGTTTCCTGGAAGTTTTCCACTACATAGCGGCCACGGTTGGCGGCAGCTACATAGGCCTGACGGGTCAGGTAGTAGTGGGCAACGTGAATCTCGTAGGAGGCCAGCAGGTTGCGCAGGTAGATCATGCGCTGCTTGGCGTCCGGCGCGTAGCGGCTGTTGGGGTAGCGGCTGGTCAGCTGGGCGAACTCGTTGTAGGAGTCGCGGGCAGCGCCTGGGTCACGCTTGGTCATGTCCAGCGGCAGGAAGCGGGCCAGCAGGCCAACGTCCCGGTCGAACGACGTCAGGCCCTTCATGTAGTAGGCGTAGTCCACGTTCGGGTGCTGCGGGTGCAAGCGGATAAAACGCTCGGCGGCGGACTTGGCGGCTTCCGGCTCGGCGTTCTTGTAGTTGGCGTAGATCAACTCAAGCTGGGCCTGGTCGGCGTAACGGCCGAACGGGTAGCGCGACTCCAGGGCCTTCAGCTTCGCTGTGGCGCTGGTGTAGCTATTGTTGTCCAAGTCTTTCTGAGCCAGTTGGTACAACTCGACTTCGCTCAGGTTTTCGTCGACGACTTCCTTTGTTGACGAGCAAGCAGCAGTCATGGCGAGGATGGCGATCAGCAGCAGGTGTTTCACTTGCATGGCGGCTTGCGTCCCTATGACGGCCGCTGTCTTGGGCGGGGCCGTCCTGTTATGATGAGCGCCCCGTTGAAAGCCTCGGGGCAAAAGACGCCGTATTTAACCACAAGCGCGCAGCCGAAACCAAAGGCTGTGCCACGCCTAGTCTGAGCATGTCCGATAAAATTGAACTTCGCGCAGAGGTGCCGTCCGAATTGGGCGGCCAACGCCTCGATCAAGTCGCCGCACAATTATTCGCTGAGCACTCGCGCTCGCGCCTTTCCGCCTGGATCAAAGACGGCCGCCTGACTGTGGATGGAGCGGTTATCCGCCCGCGAGACATAGTCCATGGCGGTGCGATTCTTGAGCTGACTGCCGAGCAGGAAGCCCAAGGAGAATGGGTCGCCCAAGACATCGAGCTGGACATCGTCTATGAAGATGACGACATCCTGGTGATCAACAAACCTGCAGGCCTGGTGGTTCACCCGGCTGCAGGGCACGCTGATGGCACCTTGCTCAATGCCTTGCTGCACCACGTGCCGGACATCATTAATGTCCCGCGCTGCGGCATCGTGCACCGTCTGGACAAGGACACCACCGGCTTGATGGTGGTGGCCAAGACCATTCAGGCACAGACGCAGTTGGTCACACAGCTGCAGAGCCGCAGCGTCAGCCGGATCTACGAGTGCATCGTGATCGGCGTGGTGGTGGCAGGTGGCAAGATCAACGCGCCGATCGGTCGTCACGGCCAGCAGCGCCAGCGTATGGCGGTGATGGAGGGCGGCAAGCAGGCCGTGAGCCACTACCGTGTACTGGAGCGTTTCCGCTCTCATACCCATGTGCGGGTCAAGCTGGAAACCGGCCGTACCCACCAGATTCGGGTGCACATGGCCCACATCAACTTCCCGTTGGTCGGCGATCCGGCCTACGGCGGCCGCTTCCGTATTCCACCGGCGGCGAGCCAGACCATGGTTGAATCGCTGAAAAACTTCCCGCGCCAGGCACTGCACGCACGCTTCCTGGAACTGGATCATCCGACGAGCGGTAAGCGGATGAGCTGGGAATCGCCGTTGCCGGACGATCTGGTCTGGTTGCTGACGCTGCTCAAGCAAGATCGCGAGGCATTTGTCGGATGAGTGACTGGCTGATTCCTGACTGGCCTGCGCCGGCTCAGGTGAAAGCCTGCGTTACCACCCGTGCGGGCGGCGTCAGTCTGGCGCCGTTCGACAGCCTCAATTTGGGCGATCATGTCGAGGACAGCCTGGAAGCCGTTCTCGAAAATCGCCGCCGTCTCCGCGATGCCTTCGATATTCAACCTGCCTGGCTGCGTCAGGTCCACGGCGTGGCCGTGGTTGAGGCCGACCCTGGCCGCACGGTTGAAGCCGACGGCACTTGGACAAGTACCCCTGGCGTCGCCTGCACGTCAATGACCGCCGATTGCCTGCCAGCATTGTTTTGTAACCGTGCCGGCACTCGTGTGGCTGCGGCGCATGCCGGTTGGCGGGGGCTGGCGGCTGGCGTGCTGGAAGCTGCGTACGAAAGCCTCGACGCCGAGCCTGCCGATGTACTGGTCTGGCTGGGGCCAGCCATTGGCCCGCAAGCCTTTGAAGTCGGCCCGGAAGTGCGTGAAGCCTTCATGCAGCAACTGCCGATCACCGCCGAAGCCTTTGTGCCCAGCCGCAATCCCGGCAAGTTCATGGCTGACATCTATAAGCTGGCCCGCTTGCGCCTCGCCGCACGCGGTGTCACCGCCGTTTATGGTGGCGGTTTCTGCACCGTGACCGATGCCCGCTTCTTTTCTTACCGTCGCAGCCCTCGCACTGGTCGGTTTGCCTCCCTTATCTGGCTCGAACGCTAGACTCTTCTGACTTGCGTCAACTGTCCGACGCTTGAAACTCCCAGAATCCACCCCATCTATAAGGGTATCTGGCAGGTTTCTTCATTCAGGATGTTTTATAGCTCCGGCCTGCTCAAAAGGAAGGTGACTAATGCGTATTGATCGTTTAACCAGCAAATTGCAGTTGGCATTGTCTGATTCTCAATCCTTGGCGGTGGGTCTCGACCACCCGGCCATCGAGCCTGCGCACTTGATGCAGGCGCTCCTGGAACAGCAAGGTGGTTCTATCAAACCCTTGCTGATGCAGGTGGGCTTCGACGTCAACAGCCTGCGCAAGGAGTTGAGCAAAGAGCTCGACCAACTGCCGAAAATCCAAAATCCAACTGGCGACGTGAATATGTCGCAGGACTTGGCGCGTCTGCTCAACCAGGCGGATCGCCTGGCCCAGCAGAAAGGTGACCAGTTCATCTCCAGCGAGCTGGTACTGCTCGCCGCCATGGACGAAAACAGCAAGCTCGGCAAATTGTTGCTGGGCCAGGGCGTGAGCAAGAAAGCCCTGGAAAATGCCATCAACAACCTGCGCGGCGGCGACGCGGTGAACGACCCCAACCATGAGGAGTCGCGCCAGGCCCTGGATAAATACACCGTCGACCTGACCAAGCGCGCCGAAGACGGCAAGCTTGACCCGGTGATCGGCCGTGACGACGAAATTCGTCGCACCATCCAAGTGCTGCAACGTCGCACCAAGAACAACCCGGTGCTGATCGGTGAGCCGGGCGTGGGTAAAACCGCGATTGCCGAAGGTTTGGCCCAGCGCATCATCAATGGTGAAGTGCCGGACGGCCTTAAAGGCAAGCGTCTGTTGTCCCTGGACATGGGGGCATTGATTGCGGGTGCCAAATTCCGTGGTGAGTTCGAAGAGCGCCTGAAATCCCTGCTTAATGAACTGTCGAAGCAGGAAGGGCAGATCATTCTGTTTATCGACGAACTGCACACCATGGTCGGCGCCGGTAAAGGCGAAGGTTCGATGGATGCGGGCAATATGCTCAAGCCGGCCTTGGCGCGGGGTGAGTTGCACTGCGTCGGTGCTACTACGCTCAATGAGTATCGCCAGTACATTGAAAAGGACGCGGCCCTTGAGCGTCGCTTCCAGAAAGTGCTGGTGGAAGAACCGAGCGAAGAGGACACCATCGCGATCCTGCGTGGCCTGAAAGAGCGTTATGAGGTCCACCATAAGGTGGCGATTACTGACGGTGCGATCATTGCGGCGGCCAAATTGAGCCATCGCTACATCACTGACCGGCAGTTGCCCGACAAGGCCATCGACCTGATCGACGAAGCGGCCAGCCGTATTCGCATGGAGATCGACTCCAAGCCGGAAGTGCTCGACCGTCTGGATCGGCGCCTGATTCAGCTTAAAGTTGAGTCCCAGGCCCTGAAGAAAGAAGAAGACGACGCGGCGAAGAAACGCCTGGAAAAACTCCAGGAAGAAATCGTCCGCCTGGAACGCGAGTATTCGGACCTGGAAGAAATCTGGACTTCGGAAAAGCCGAAGTACAGGGCTCTGCCCAGATCCAGCAGAAAATCGAGCAGTCCCGCCAGGAACTGGAAGCAGCGCGCCGTAAAGGCGACCTGAACCGCATGGCCGAGTTGCAGTACGGGGTGATCCCGGACCTGGAGCGCAGCCTGCAGATGGTCGATCAGCATGGCAAGCCTGAGAACCAGTTGCTGCGCAGCAAGGTGACCGAGGAAGAAATTGCCGAAGTCGTCTCGAAGTGGACCGGCATTCCGGTGTCGAAAATGCTCGAAGGTGAGCGCGACAAACTGTTGAAAATGGAAAGCCTGTTGCACGAACGTGTGATCGGTCAGGAAGAGGCCGTGGTGGCGGTGTCTAACGCGGTGCGGCGTTCGCGGGCCGGTTTGTCCGACCCAAATCGCCCGAGCGGCTCGTTCATGTTCCTCGGCCCGACCGGTGTGGGTAAGACCGAGCTGTGCAAGGCCTTGGCCGAGTTCCTCTTTGATACTGAAGAGGCCATGGTGCGGATCGATATGTCCGAGTTCATGGAGAAACACTCGGTGGCGCGCTTGATCGGTGCACCACCAGGCTATGTGGGTTACGAAGAGGGCGGTTACCTGACCGAAGCCGTGCGGCGTAAGCCTTACTCGGTCATCCTGTTGGATGAGGTCGAGAAGGCGCACCCGGATGTGTTCAACATCCTGCTGCAAGTGCTTGAAGACGGCCGCCTGACGGACAGCCACGGACGTACGGTGGACTTCCGTAACACGGTGATCGTGATGACCTCCAACCTGGGCTCGGCGCAGATCCAGGAACTGGTAGGGGACCGTGAAGGCCAGCGAGCTGCTGTAATGGATGCGCTGACCAGTCACTTCCGCCCGGAATTCATCAACCGGGTCGATGAAGTGGTGATCTTCGAGCCTCTGGCACGGGATCAGATCGCGGGCATCACCGAGATCCAGTTGGGTCGCCTGCGTAGTCGCCTGGCCGAGCGTGAGCTGGACCTGGTGTTGAGCAGCGAGGCGTTGGACAAGCTGATCGCGGTCGGTTACGACCCAGTGTATGGCGCACGGCCTCTGAAACGTGCGATTCAGCGCTGGATCGAGAACCCGCTGGCACAGCTGATCCTGTCGGGCAGCTTTATGCCTGGCACCAGCGTCGAGGCGACCGTGGAGAACGACGAAATCGTCTTTCACTGAGACTTGAAACTGGCGCAATAAAGAAGGCCCCGCACTGCGGGGCCTTTTTTTCTCGATAGGGCGTTGAACTGTAAGGAAAAGGCTTGTAAAGTGCGCCCCGCAACAACGTCAGCCCACGGGTTTCTTCTCCCCAAGAAGAAATCAGAAACAAGCGCAAATCATTGTCTTAAAAGCAATTTAAAGGGTTGACAGGGGTTTTTAAGATTGTAGAATAGCGCGCCTCAGACATGACAACGTAGCGATACGGGAGACTCGAAGAGAAGGTTACACCGCAGTAGAAGTTGTACTTTGAAATATGTAGTTCCGTGATAGCTCAGTCGGTAGAGCAAATGACTGTTAATCATTGGGTCCCAGGTTCGAGTCCTGGTCACGGAGCCATTTCAAACCGGGGTATAGCGCAGTCCGGTAGCGCGCCTGCTTTGGGAGCAGGATGTCGGGAGTTCGAATCCCCCTACCCCGACCATATTTGGGTCGTTAGCTCAGTTGGTAGAGCAGTTGGCTTTTAACCAATTGGTCGTAGGTTCGAATCCCACACGACCCACCATTTTGAGACCAGTTCAGGCTGGAATCGAATCTTAAGATCAGAGGCCAAAAGCGCTGATCGAAGAAGGCGACTGAAAGGTCGCCTTTTTATTACCGGGGTATAGCGCAGTCCGGTAGCGCGCCTGCTTTGGGAGCAGGATGTCGGGAGTTCGAATCCCCTACCCCGACCATATTAAAAATCCTCGTATCGAAAGATACGGGGATTTTTTTGCCTGTGAATATCTCAAATATGACGCAAAAATGTGGAGCTGGCTTGCCTGCGATAGCGGTCTGGTAGCTAGCCTATTCGCTGCTGAACCACCGCTATCGCGGGCAAGCCCGCTCCCACAAGGTTTTGTGCTGTTAGTGAAGCTTGAGGCGTGGCTCGGTCCCGCGCCCGATCTTGCTACCCAACATCAGCATCGCCGTACGGAAGAACCCATACAGCGCCATCTGGTGCATACGGTACAGCGACACGTAGAACATCCGCGCCAGCCAACCCTCCAGCATCACGCTGCCAGTGAGGTTACCCATCAAGTTACCCACAGCGGAAAAACGCGACAGCGAGATCAGCGAACCGTAGTCGGTGTACTTGTAGCTCGGCAGGTCCTTGCCTTCGATGCGCAGCTTCAACGACTTGGCTAACAACGAAGCCTGCTGGTGAGCCGCCTGAGCCCGTGGCGGTACGTTGCGGTCAGTGCCCGGTTGCGGGCAGGCGGCGCAGTCGCCAAAAGCGAAGATGTTTTCATCGCGGGTGGTTTGCAGCGTCGGCAGCACTTGCAGTTGGTTGATGCGGTTGGTTTCTAGGCCATCGATGTCCTTGAGGAAACCCGGTGCGCGAATCCCTGCGGCCCAAACCTTGAGGCTGGCGGGGATTACCTGGCCGCTGCTGGTGATCAGCGCGTCGGCCGTCACTTCGCTCACTGCCGAGTTGGTCAACACCGTCACCCCGAGTTTCTCCAGGGTTTTATGCACAGGCCCGCCGATACGTTCTGGCAGGGCAGGGAGCACCCGTGGGCCGGCTTCGATCAGGGTGATGTGCATGTTTTCCGGCTTGATGCGGTCCAGGCCATAGGCTGCCAGTTCATGGGCTGCGTTGTGCAACTCGGCGGCCAGTTCGACACCGGTGGCACCGGCACCAACGATAGCGACGCTGATTTTCTCTTCCACATCGGTCTGCCCGGCATGCGCGCGCAGGTAGTGGTTGAGCAACTGTTGGTGGAAACGCTCGGCCTGTTTGCGGGTGTCGAGGAACAAGCAGTGTTGTGCCGCGCCTTCGGTGCCGAAGTCGTTGGTGGTGCTGCCGACTGCGATCACCAGGCTGTCGTAGCCCAGTACGCGTGCGGGCACCAGCTCACGGCCTTCTTCATCAAGGGTGGCAGCCAACTGGATTTTCTTCTGTTCGCGGTCGAGCCCGCTCATGCGCCCCAGTTGGAACTCGAAGTGGTTCCATTTGGCCTGGGCGACGTAATTGAGCTCGTCTTCCGAAGAATTCAGCGAACCGGCGGCCACTTCGTGCAGCAGGGGCTTCCAGATATGGGTCAGGTTGGCATCCACCAGCGTGATGCTGGCGGTACCGCGCTTGCCCAGAGTCTTACCCAGGCGGGTAGCCAACTCCAGGCCGCCGGCGCCGCCGCCGACGATAATAATACGATGGGTCATGGGGATATCTCGCAAGGCTAAAAGAAATCGGAGCAGTTACCCCCGCGAGCGCCAGGCAGCTCATAGCGTCAGGTAACTCAAAAGGCGGCTCAGCAAGCCGAGCCCGACCACTGCCACCAGCACCACACCGAGGAGCAGCCACGGCCGGAAAGGCTTGCGCTCGACTCGGTTTTGGGAGAGTTGCAGGTACTCTTCGACATGCTGCTGGTCATCGGGGTTCAGGCGGCTGGTCATATAAAGCCTCGTCAGGTAGACGTTGCAAAAGGGCGCCACGTTACAGTCCGGGGGGATCAGAGGCTGATGCCCACGTCGAATACTATGCTGCGGCCCAGGTTGTTGCGCAAGAAATCCGGCGCATCCGGATGCGCGAACAGCACCCGTGCAAACGTCGGCCCCACTAGCGATAGCGAGCGCCAGCCCTGGCGCAGGTATTCGGTCGGTGGTGGAAGTGGCTGTTGAGGTCGAGCACTTCACGCTTGAGGCTGGTGAAGGCGATGAGATCCAACTCTCCCAGGTCCATCCCGCGCTCTTTATAGTTGTGCGCCTTTTTGCGCAGTGTTGGCGCCAGGCGCAGCAGGAACTCATGGGCCGGAATGCGCCGGGGCTTGGCCTCGCGCCGCACCAGTTGGCTCAGAGAGAATGCGCTGCGCCGGCGCAGCAGTTCGTCGCGCCATTCGTCGTTCAGGCGCCGACCTTCGTCCAGGACGAAAAAAACCTCGAAGCTGGCATCGCGAAACAACACGTCCGGCGGCTCTTGCCCGGCGGCGTGAAACTCTTCGGCACGGTAAGGCACATTCAAGCCTTGTAGCAGGCGCTGGCACACCCAACGCTCACGCTCCCATTTGCGGGCATTGGACAGGAATGCATTGGCTTGTTCGGCCGCTACGGTGAGCAGGCGCAAGTAATCTGAGTCATCCATAGCTAGCAGCTTAGCGCTCAAATGTGATGAAAAAAACAAAGTCGGGCGCATTTCTCCTCTAAAGAGTGCGCTATCGAATGAACGACTGGGAAATTTCCTACAAGCACAAGGAAATTTCCTACTCTTTGTTCCTCCCAGATCCCTAGATTTAAGACCTCACCGAGCCACTGACCTGAGGTCAGCCACAGCTCGACCAGGATGCCATTGGCATCTTCATCGCCGAGTTGGCGGTTAGTCTGAGGTACAGAACATGCACACCCTTCACCCGAAACGAGCGTCGATATTTGCCCTGTCGCCCCTGGCGCTGGCGGTTCTCATGTTGCAACCCATGCACGCGCAAGCGTTTACGTCGATTGTCAACGCCGGTGCAGTGGTGGATGGCGAGACGGTGACGGCTGGACAGCAAACCATCAGGGCCAACGGTACGGCCAACACTACGTTAATCGAGGAAACGGGAACCCAGGTGGTGTTTCAGAATGGCATCTCAAATGATGCGACGGTCAATGGCAGCCAATTGGTGCAAAGCGGTGTGTCCAATCGCACTGTCGTCAACGCGGGCGGCTCACAAGTCGTGAGCGCCGTCGGCACGTCCAACGGCACCATCCTCAATGGCGGAACACAGACCGTGCAAAACTCCAATAGCCGCGCGATTGGTACAGAGATCAATGCGGGCAGCCTGCAAACAGTCACATTTGGCGGCGCGGCGGTCGATACCGTCATCAATAGCGGTGGAACGCAAAGCTTGAACAATATGGGGTCGGCACTGAATACCCTGGTCCTGGCCGGCGGTGTGCAGACTCTCGAACGCAATGCGTTGGGCGGGGTGGTTGCGACCAATACGCGGATCGACGGTGGGGTTCAAAACGTTTCCAGCTACGGCACTGCCAACAACAGTACGGTTAGCAACGGTGGCCAGGTCAATCTTTTCGAGGGTGCCCAGGCCAATGGCTTGGTCGCCGACGCGGGCGGTACCGTCAATATCATGGAAAACGGTGTTAAAACCGTAGATTCCCTGACGCTCAACGGCGGCCGCCTAGCCTTTGTGCCAAGCACCGATGGCAGCTTCAAGACGTTCACCGTCAACGCCCTGTCCGGCAGCGGTAGCATCCTGATGAACACCGATGTGGCCAGCGCGCAAAACGACGTGTTGGTGGTGGAGGGGCTGGGTTGGCGAGCGGTAATCACACCTTGATCGTGGCGGACTCCGGGCATGAGCCGAGCGCGGCGGACGGTCGCTTGCTGCTGGTGGACACCAACGGGGGCAGCGCAAAATTCGACCTGTATGGCGGGCATGTGGATGCCGGTGCATTTCGCTATGGCTTGCAGCAGGAAGGCGACGATTGGGTGTTGGCCAGTACCGGCAAAAGCTCGGCGGCAGAGCGTCTTTCTTCGGGGGGCCAATGCGGCTATCGCGGCACAGACCGCCAGCGCGACGCTGTGGAGTGCGCAGATGAATGCGCTGGTCAAACGCCTGGGCGAGTTGCGCATGGGCAAGGATGAGGGCGGGGTGTGGACCCGCGCCATCAGCAAGCGATTCGACGTGAGTGAGCACTCCAGCCGCGCTTACACCCAAGATATTTCCGGCGTTGAGGTCGGCGCCGATAAAGCCTTCGCTGTGAACGCTGGCAAGGTATACGTCGGTGCAATGGTCGGTGCGGCACGGTCGGACCAGGATTTTGGTGAAGGCGCCTCCGGCACCACTGACAGCAAAATGTTTGGCGTCTACGCCACCTACCTCAATGACAACGGTATTTATGTCGACAGCGTGTTGAAGTACAGCCGCTTTGACAACGACATCAAGATGCCGACCAATCTGGGGCAGTCGGTAAAAGGTTCCTACACAACTAATGGTGTGGGCGCAGATATCGAAGTGGGTAAACACATCAAGCTTGGTGATGGCTGGTTCGTCGAGCCTCAACTCGAACTCACGGCGACCCGTACTCAAGGCGCCAACTACACCGCAAGCAACGGCCTGAAAGTCAACGCCGACGATATGGACTCACTGCAAAGTCGTGTGGGCTCGCTGTTTGGCCGCAGCTTGGCGTTGAGCAATGGCATGAAGGCCCAACCCTACGTCAAAGCGTCCTACATCACTGAGCATGCTGGTAGCACTAAGGTCAGCGTCAATGGCAACAAGCTCGATGCAGAGTTGCCGGGTAATCGCGTAGAGCTGGGCTTTGGCGGTGTGTTGCAGGTCAGCGAAAAGAGCAAGATATCCCTGGATGCCGAGTACGCGAAAGGCAACTCCATCGAGCAACCGTGGGGCGTGAACCTGGGTTATCGCTACCTGTGGTAAAGCTGCGGTGTAGACTGGCCACTCGATAGCGAACAGGCATTAAGGAGTGTGCAGTGAAGTTTCTAGCGGTGGCAGTGCTCAGCCTTTTGCCCTTGTGGGCCCAGGCGATAGAGGTAGGTGAGCGGATTGCGCCCTGGACCTTGCTGGATCAATTCGACCAGGCTTACACCTTGGATGATCAGGCTCGGGTTCTGTTGGTTGCGCGCAGCATGGATGCGGCCAAACAAGTGGATGCTGCCTTGCAAGGTCAACCCAAGGGGTACCTGGAATCGAAGCACGGTGTATTTGTTGCCGACATCCAGCGCATGCCCCGCTTGATCGCCAAGCTGTTCGCGGTGCCGGCCATGCAGTCCTACAACTATCGGGTAATGCTGGACCGTGATGCGCGTATCGCACCGCGTTATCCGGGGCCTGTGGATAAAGTGCTATGGCTGCAATTGGATAACGGCAAGCTGGTTGCACAACGTGAGTACAGCTCCGCCGCTGATCTGCGCCAAGCCCTGGAGCAGGTGAAGCCGTGATCAGTGCCGCGGTGCTGGCGCCGCAAACCCTCGGCATCGGCTGGGTGTTGTATGCGCCGGTACTGGTGTGGGCGATTCTGCGTTCGCCGTGGGTGGAGCTGTTCGCCGACCGCCGACGCCAGCACCTGTTGTTCGGCACAGTATTCGCGTTGTTCATGCTGTGGTTGGTGCGACGGGATTTCGATACGGGTGTGTCCTACCACTTCATTGGCATGACTGCCGTCACCCTGCTGCTTGATTGGCCCCTGGCGATTGTTGGAGGCTTTGCTGCCCAACTGGGCTTGATGTTGCTGGGACGCCAGGATCTGGCAGCGCTCGGCGTCAACGGCTTGTTGCTGATCGGGCTGCCGGTGCTGGTTACTGAAGGCTGCGCACTGTTGGTAGAGCGTGCACAGCCGCGCAATCCCTTTGTGTATATCTTCTGCTCCGGCTTTTTTGCTGCTGCGCTGTCGGCGTTGCTCTGCCTATTGGCCGGGCTGGGGTTGCTGTGGTTTGACGGTATTTTTGCGATGCCGGAGTGGCTAGAAGATTTCGTCGGCTACCTGTGGCTGATCATATTTCCAGAGGCCTTCATCAACGGCATGGTGATCAGTGCCCTGGTGGTGTTTTGCCCTGAATGGCTGGAGACGTTCAACCGCACTCGCTACCTCTCGGCACCCTGGAAGGATGACGAATCGCAGCGTTGATCCAGATCAAATCCCGCGCACCCCGGCAAGCCCATGCTCTGCAACATTCTTCCAGGAGCACGGATCATGAGTGTGTACGAGTGGGCACGGCAGGAGTTGCGCAGAAGCCAGGATGCAGCACAGGAAATCGGTTTTGACCCAGGCTTGACCCTGCGCGCGATGCTCAGTGCGGTGGTGCAGCAGAGCAAGGGTGTGCGCAGTTTCGAAGACCTGGCCGACGAGCTGCAATACCTTGCAGAGAACCTCGACGACCAGCAGGAATATGCCTTTATGCGCCCTTAGTGGCGTGGCGGCAGGTCTTCGGAAAACAGCTCGTCTTCGGCATCCGGAGCCACCGGAATCTTGTGTTCTTCAGCCGCCCAGGCGCCCAGGTCGATGAGTTTGCAACGGTCCGAGCAGAACGGCCGGTTGAGATTGGTCGCTTTCCATTCCACGGGTGCACCGCAGGTTGGGCATTCGACGGTCAAGGGTTGGCTCATGATCGGCCTCCACGCAAAGTAAGGTAAAAGTGGTGCAGTCGTTCGACCTCGCTGTGCAGCCAGGCAAGGTCCTGGTCATTGACCAGCACATCATCGGCATGTTTCAGGCGGTCTTCGCGGCTGGACTGGGCCTTGAGAATCGCCTGCACCTGCTGTTCGCTGATGCCGTCGCGCTGCAGGGTACGCTGAATCTGCAGTGATTGCGGCACGTCGATCACCAGGATGCGCTGGTCATGCTGTGCTGGCCGGACTCGACCAGCAATGGCGACACCAGGATGGCGTAAGGCGAACGAGCGCGCGCCAGGTGGCTGCGAATCTCCTCGCCAATCAACGGATGCAACAGGGCTTCCAGCCAGCGGCGCTCTTCGGGTACTTCAAAGATCAGTTTGCGCAGCGCAGCACGGTCCAGCTGGCCGTCAGGCTGCAGCACGCTGGCACCAAAATGTTCGGCAATGCTGGCCAGTGCCGGGCGACCAGGCTCGACGACCCAGCGGGCGGCATGGTCGGCATCCACCAGGTCGATGCCCAGGTCGATAAAGTGCTGGGCCGCCGCGCTTTTACCGCTGCCAATGCCGCCGGTGAGGCCAAGAATCCAGGGTGTTGCAACAGAAGTGGTCATCTGAAACCGACAGACTGCAAATAGAAGTCGGTTATTTGACCACCCCAGAGCAATGCAATCCAGCCGGCAATCGCCAGATACGGACCAAATGGCATCGGAGTCGACGCCTGCGTCTTGCGTATCCGCATCAGTATCAACCCGACAAACACCCCAACCAACGACGACATCAACAGCGTCATTGGGAGGATCTGCCAGCCGCCCCAGGCCCCCAGCAACGCCATCAACTTGAAGTCACCGTGGCCCATGCCGTCCTTGCCGGTGGCCAGCTTGAATAGCCAGAACACGCTCCACAGGCTCATGTATCCGATCACGGCGCCCCACAAGGCGTCGGACAGCGTGGTCAGCAAGCCGAACCCATTGACGATCAAGCCCAGCCACAGCAGCGGCAGCACCAGTACATCGGGCAGCAATTGATGGTCGGCATCGATCAGGCTCATCGCCAGCAACCCCCAGCTCAGCAGCATGACCGCACCTGCCTGCCAGCCGAAGCCGAAATGCCAGGCCACGAATGCCGAGATCAGCCCGCACGCCAGTTCCGTGAGTGGGTAGCGCGGGCTGATCGCCGCCCGGCAATGGGCGCAACGACCCCGAAGTATCAGATAACTGAGCAGTGGGATGTTTTCCCAGGGCCGAATGGGGTGATTGCAGTGCGGGCAGCAAGAGTTGGGATGCATGAGGTTGTAGGTCGGCCCGGCAGGCTCTGCAGGTAGGCCGAGTACTTCGTGGGCCTGGGCGCGCCATTCGCGCTCAAGCATCTTTGGCAGGCGCCACACCAGCACGTTGAGAAAACTGCCGACGATCAATCCCAATGCCAACGCGAGCAGCACGAAGGCCAGCGGGTGTTCACTCAGCAGCGCACTCAAAATGCGCTCCCCAACTGAAACACCGGCAGGTACATGGCGATGACAAGTGCCCCGACGATCCCGCCCAATACCACCATGATCAGAGGCTCCATCAGGCTGGTGAGGGTGTCGACCTGGTTGTCTACCTCAGTCTCGTAATGACTGGCGACTTTATCCAGCATGTGGTCCAGGGTGCCTGACTCTTCGCCGATTGCCGTCATCTGGATCGCCATGCCGGGAAACAGGCCGCTGCTGGCCATGGATTGATTTAACTGCATGCCAGTGGATACATCGTGACGCATATGCTCGATTGCCTGTTTGAACGGCTCATTTCCCGCTGCCCCCGCCACTGAATCCAGCGCCTGCACCAGCGGCACGCCAGCCGCAAAGGTGGTGGACAGCGTGCGGGCATAGCGGGCCACGGCCGAATTTTTCAGCAGTTTGCCTGCCAGGGCATTTTCAACAAACTGGCGTCCGTCCAGTGGCGGAAATCTGGACAGGTTTGATAAGTCTTGCGCAACCCCATGCCCGCTCCGACCAGCCCAAGCGCCATCATCCACCAGGCGTGCTGCATGAACTCGGAGAGCGCGATGACCTGCAAGGTGAAACTGGGCAACTTGCTGTCCACCCCGGCGAAAAGATGCTGGAACTGCGGCACCACATGGATCAACAACACGCCAGTAACCACGCTTGCAACCACCAGTACCGCCACCGGGTAGGTCATGGCTTTTTTGATTTTGGCCCTGAGCTGCTCACCCTTCTCCCGGTGGACCGCCACACGCTCCAACAGCGTTTCAAGTGCTCCGGACTGTTCGCCAGCGGCCACCAGGTTGCAATACAACGGATCGAAATGGCGCGGTTGTTTACGTAAGGCGCCGGCAAGGCTGCTGCCGCTGGCGATTTCCTGTTTCAGGCCCAGCACCAGTGCGCGTACGAGGCGGTTGTCGAAGCCTTCGCTGATGATGTCGAACGCTTGCAGCAGAGGGATCCCTGCCCGAAGCAAGGTGGCCAATTGGCGAGTGAGCAGGGTAATGTCCGCGGCTTTGATTGCTGGGGCAAGGCTCGGTAGCGCCGCGAGCTGCCTGCGCACACGCCCGGGGTTGATGCCTTGTTGGCGCAGTTGGGCCTTGATCAGGGCGGGGTTGTGCCCGCGGGTTTGCCCGGTTACCCGGCGGCCTTTGCGGTTGGTGCCTTCCCAGGCGTACAGCGTCGAAGCGTTATCCATCTCATGGTTCCGCACAGAGGTCGTCGAAGATTTATAGCTTAGTCAGGTGACGACTTTGGGCTGGCCGGTAACGGAGGATAAAATGTCAGAATGTGCGTCTTGCAGGCGCTGGGGCGCTTGTGGATGAGTACACTGGCGCCGCTGCACAACGCGGGGCGCAGGACGCGCCTCGTCATGAGTTCTATCCTGGAGAGTGAATGTGATACGTCAAAAGGTTTTACCCTGATCGAGTTGTTGATTGTCGTTGCAATCATCGGCATTTTGGCCACCATTGGCCTGCCGATGTACACCACCCATCAGGCCAAGGCCAAGTTCACCGCCGGCCTGGCAGAAATTACGGCGCTCAAAGCCGGGTACGAATCCACTATCAACCAAGGCACCGTGCCGACCCTGGCGTTGATCGGTGGCACCAGCGACACCACCGCCAACTGCAAGATCGCCGTGACAGGCGACGTGGTCACCGGCGCCGGCGCGATCAGTTGCGAAATTATCGACGCCCCGGCGCCGGTGCTGAACAAAACCATCACCCTCACGCGCAGCGCCACCACCGGCTGGGCCTGCACCACGACCGCTGAAGAAAAATATGTTGCCAAGGGGTGCGGCACCAACGGCGCATAACTGCTAAACCATCTGCATGGACGTAGAGGTGGCCGATGGCGTTATCCGTACAGCAACGTGGCAAAGTTTTCCTGGTAGTAACGGTGTGCCTGTTGGTCGTTGGGGTGTGTGTTCCGTTCAGTGGGCACGACCTGCAGCGGGTGATGCAGATTGCCATCGGGTTTTGCGCAGTGCTGTATGGACTGTCGGTCGCCCCCAGTGAGCGGTTGGTGGACCGGCCGACCGCCCTTGGCCTGGCGCTGATTATCGTGCTGGGGTTGCTGTCCTCGGTGCTGGCCCACCAACCCCTTTGGGCGTTCACCGAGGTGGCGGTGTTTATCAGTTGTGGGGCGATCGCGGTGGCGTTTGCCCTGCTTCGTCGTCACGGCGGCGAAGCGTTGGACCGGACCCTGATACTGGTGGTGACGGGACTGTGCCTGATCAAGTCGATTCAATACCTGCACGCAGGCGGGCTCGCATTCACCAGTGGCGCGTCGACGCTCGACCCTGACTCGCTGCTGTCCGGCTTTTCCAACAAGCGCTTCTACGGCCAGTTCCAGACATTCACCTTGCCACTGCTGGCGCTGCCCTTGCTGATCCCCAATGTCTCACGCGCCTGGCGAGGCGCGGTGTTTGCGTTGCTGTGCGTCTGGTGGTTGATCGCTATCAGTGGTGGTACGCGTGGCACCTGGCTTGGCATGGTCGTCGCGGGTGTGGTCTTGGCGGCGCTGGGGCCTTGGGGGCGACGCTGGTTGGGGTGGCAACTGGCTGCGGTGGTCGGCGGGGTGTTGTTGTACGGGGCGGTATTCACGGTGCTGGCGGACTACTTGGGGGTCGAGATCGCCAGCGCTGCCAGTGACCGCCTTACCACCTCGCTGTCGGGTCGTGGTCCGATCTGGTGGCAGGCGTGGCATATGCTCGTGGAGCGTCCTTGGATGGGCTTCGGACCGATGCACTTTGCCGATATTGCCAACAAGATTGCCGCTCATCCACATCAGGCCATTCTGCAATGGGCCAGCGAATGGGGTGTGCCATCGGCGTTGTGCGTTGCGGTTTTGGCGTGGCGGGGCGGTTGGGGCACGGTGGCTCAGGTGCGTAAACGGATGTTGTCTACCGAGCGTGCAGACCTGTTGCGGCTATGCCTGCTTGCCGCATTGATCGCGGCGTTGGTGCAGTCGATGGTCGATGGCGTGATCGTGATGCCCAATTCCCAGGTATGGCTGGCGTTGGTGGTGGGCTGGCTGATGGCGCTGCATGTATGGCGAACCCCGGCACCGACGGCGTTGCCGTTGGCTTGGGGCGTGTGGAAAGCGCTGACGGTAGTGTCCGTTGGTCTGCTGGTCTTTATTGTCGTTCGCGACCTGCCTCAGATCAATCAAGCCCAGCAGCAGTACCTCAACACCCATGACAACTTACTGCAGCCGCGTTTCTGGGCCCAGGGCGTGATTGCCCGCTGAAGGCCGCAAGTTGCCGGACGCCCAATGCGGTGCTAGCTTTAGCCCACCGCCCGTGTAGCTCAGCCGGTAGAGCAGCGCACTCGTAACGCGAAGGTCGCAGGTTCGATTCCTGTCTCGGGCAAAGAGGCAACACTGTTCCAAAGGCAATGTTTTCAGATGATCCCAGAATGGTTCTGAAGGCCAGACGTGCCGGCATTCGTGCCTGCTCTTTGTATCTGCGCAACCTTGATGACCCAGATGCATCCCCATTCCTCGATCCAAAGAGAACAACATGACCACGACTGAAATGACCCAGGAAGTTCGGCATCAAGCAGCCCTCGAAAAATACCTCGAGGAATCGCCGCAGCTTAAAGAAGAGATCAAGGATCTAAGCGCTGATGATCAGCGTGACCAGATCCAGTGGGCATTCGAGGACGAGGCCGAAAGCCAGGGCTATCAGCCTTGGGAACTGACCCTCAAGTACACCTCGACACCGGAAGAGTTCGAAGCGGCACGGCTGGCCTTGCACAAAGAGGCAGCGGAGGTGCTGGGGGTTGAATGGGACGAGTATTGCGAGATGAATGATCTCGTCGTCTGAATGAGTGAGCGGGTTTGCCCAGCGCGGGGCAAGCCCGCTCACTACAAGGCTTTAGATGCTTAGGCGCATCGACAAATCCACTGCCTTCACGTCCTTGGTCATTGCACCGATGGAGATGTAGTCCACCCCGGTTTCAGCAATGGGCAGCAGGGTGCTTTCATTGATTCCGCCGCTGGCTTCCAGCTTGGCCTTGCCACCGTTCAGGCGCACGGCTTCACGCATGTCTTCCAGGCTCAGCTCATCGAGCATGATGATGTCGGCGCCCGCCGCCAGTGCTTCGCGCAGTTCTTCCAGGCTTTCCACTTCAATTTCAACCGGCTTGCCTGGTGCGATCTTGTGCGCGGCGCTGATGGCTTGGGCGATGCCACCGCAAGCAGCAATATGGTTTTCCTTGATCAGGAACGCGTCATACAACCCGATGCGATGGTTGTGGCAACCGCCGCAGGTTACGGCGTACTTCTGCGCCAGGCGCAGGCCGGGCAGGGTTTTGCGGGTGTCCAGCAGCTTGACTTGAGTGCTGCCGACGAAATCCGCCAAGTACTGGGCGCGAGTCGCAACGCCGGACAGCAGTTGCAGAAAATTCAGCGCGCAACGTTCGCCACTCAGCAGCGATCGCGCCGGGCCTTCGAGTTGGAACAACGCCTGGTTGGGGCTGACGCGTTCGCCGTCGGCCACCTGCCAATGCACGGCAACCCGCGGGTCCAGTTGGCGGAACACGGCATCCACCCAGGCCGTACCGCTGATAACAGCCGCATCACGGGTGATGATCGTGGCTGTGGCCAGCCGTTCGGCCGGGATCAATTGCGCGGTGATGTCGCCGCTGCCGATGTCTTCCAGCAGTGCACGGCGCACGTTGGCTTCGATTTCGGCGGTGAGGTCGGCAAGACGGAGATTCGGCATAACAGGCTCCACAAACAAAGTGCCTCGATTATAGGGGCAGTGCGCGTTTGAACCCAGCGGCCTGCTCATTTACGACCAAATGGCAGAGTGCACTGGCGTAACGACCCCCGTTTGCAAGATAATCCCGCGCCTTGCAATTGGCGTCATAGCTTTGACGTCTGCCAATACCGCCGTTTCAGGAGGCCAGGATGCACAATGACGGAAAGGTGGTGCCGATCAACAAGGCACACGCCACGCCATCGCCGCTCGCCCGACTGCCGGTGGTGTTGCTGCAGGTTCGCGACAAAGCGGCGCAACAGTTGCAGCAAGGTTTGCAGGAGCTGTTCGATAACGCCGACGACACGTTGTTCGAAATGGCGGATAAGGCTCGCAGCAACGTTGACCATCATATTTTCTTCGAAGCCATGCGTGACTTGCGCCTCAAGCGCAAGAATTTCGAGCGCGTGTTCATGGAACGGCTTTTCGAAGCCTTCGCCAGCCTGAGCCTGGCCGGGCGTGGCGAGCGGCAACTGGTGCCGGTGGTGTCGTACGAAACGGCGCCAGGCACTTCCAAGGATGAGCTGGAAAAAGCCGTAGCCCTTGAGGCCATGCTGGGCCGTGTGCGCCACCGCGACGGTCTGGCCCTGGGGCAACTCACCACGCGCTTGAGTACCCTGCTGGGTAATCGCCTGGATGACCGTGAGAATCCCCTTGGGCCCGCGTTGCTGTGCGAATGCTTCCTGCGGGCAGGGCGCAGTCTAGGCGTAGAAATCCGCGTCAAGCTGATCATGCTCAAGCTCTTTGAGAGATACGTGCTCAGCGACGCGGACCAACTGTACGGCGAAGCCAATCAATTGCTGGTTGCGACTGGCGTGTTGCCTGGGCTCAAGGCTGTGCCGTCGCGACGCCCGGGTGGGCGTGCGGCCCGTGAACTTCCGCGTGAAGAGGCAGCGTCGAACGCTGATCAGGCTGTCGGTGAGAGCGGCCAGCAAGCGTTTGCTGCCCTGCAAGGGTTGCTCACTGCAGTACGCGGCAGTGTTGCGCCGACCCTTGAGCCTGGCGCCGAAACCCTGCCGATTTCCTCTCGCGACTTGTTACGTCTGCTCTCGCATTTGCAGCAATATGTGCCGGAGCCGGACGCCGAAGACGATTTTGACCTGCGCAACCAACTTGAGCAGTTGCTCACCCGAGTCAGCGTCAAGAGCGGTAAGTCACGGGTTGTAGAGGCTGCGGACGAAGACGTGATCAACCTGATCGCGATGCTGTTCGAATTTATCCGTAACGACCGCACGGTGCCGAACGCCTTCAAGGCGTTGATCGCCCGCCTGCAGATCCCGGTGTTGAAAGTCGCGGTGTTGGACAAGAGTATTCTCAGCTGCGCCAGCCACCCGGCGCGGCGCCTGCTCAACGAGGTCGCGGCTGCCGCCATGACGTGGAGCCCGCGCGATGACTATCAGCGCGACACCCTGTACCTGCGCATCGAGCAGGCAGTCCAGCGTTTGCTCAACGAGTTTGTCGATGACCCAGCGATATTTGCCCAACTGTTGGCGGAGTTCCGCGTGTTCACCGCTGAAGAGTGGCGGCGTAGCGAGTTGCTTGAGCAGCATACCCGCGACACTGAGGAGGCGCGCTTGCGTACTGAGGCGGTGCGCCAGCGAGTAGCCGATGTGCTCAATCGACGTTTGTTGGGGAAGGTCTTGCCGCGCTCGGTCTTGCAGTTTCTGCAGCAGGCCTGGAGCCAGGTGCTCTTGCTCGCCAACCTCAAGTACGGTGAGCAGTCGGTGCAATGGCAAACGGGGTTGCGCACCATGGATGAGTTGGTCTGGAGTGTCAGCCAGCAGGGCAACACCGAGCTGATTGAGCAGGTACCGAAGTTACTCAAGGCGCTGCGTGACGGCCTGACCAGCGCCGCGTTCGACCCTTTCAGCACCCGTGAGTTTTTTCTGCGTTTGCAGGCCCTGCACATCCAGGCGCCAGAGGGTGTCGACGAGTTGGTCGAAATACGCGAGCCTTTTTGCTCAGCGCCATGTCGCCCGAACTCGCCGTAGACCTGCCAGACAGTGATCCGGACCTGCTCAAGGTTCATCAATTGCGGCTCGGTGGTTGGGTGGAGTTCGACGACCACGAAGCCAGCACCCAGCGCTGCAAGCTCACCGCGATCATGGCACCGGCCAACACTTATATTTTCGTCAGCCGCATGGGGCTCAAGGTCCTGGAACGGAGTGCCGGCCAACTGGCGCTGGCGTTCAAGCGAGGCGCGCTGCATAGCTTGGACGACGGGCCATTGTTCGAGCGGGCGCTGGCGGCGGTGGTTGGCAGGCTGCGTCAACTCAATCGCGGCAAGTGATCGCAACCGCAGGGCCGAACGCGGCATACTGGTAACACTTTGTCTCGTTCAAGGAACCGGTATGCAGTTGGATCCCGCCAGCGGTTGGTGCCAGGGCATTCGTCATTGCCCTTCTCCCAACTTCAACGAGCGCCCCGCAGGCGAGATCTCGCTGTTGGTGGTGCACAACATCAGCTTGCCGCCGGCGCAGTTCGCCACCGGTAAAGTGCAGGAGTTTTTCCAGAATCGTCTGGATGTCACGGAGCATCCCTACTTTGAAGGGATCGCTGACCTACGCGTGTCCGCGCATTTTCTGATTGAACGTGACGGCATTGTGACGCAGTTTGTGTCCTGTATCGACCGGGCCTGGCACGCCGGCGTCTCGCGTTTCGAAGGTCGCGAAACCTGCAACGATTTTTCCTTGGGGATAGAACTGGAGGGCACCGATGACCTGCCGTTCACTGACGCCCAATACGCGTCGCTGACCGACCTGACTCGTCAGTTGCTGGCGGCCTACCCAGGCATCACCCCCAGCGCATTTGTGGTCACAGTGATATCGCGCCGGGACGCAAGACCGATCCAGGCCCGGCTTTTGATTGGACGCGCTTTCTCAGCGCCCTGCAGGATGGAGGACACGCACGATGAGTTTCTTGGTGTTGGTGCTGGCCGTGTGGATCGAGAAGTTCTCGGCCCTGCGTCAGCGGTTGCAACGTGACGGTGGATGGTTGCGCGAGCTGGCGAAGTTGGAGTCGAGCCCACGTACGGGCAAACAACCCTGGCTGATTTTGGCGCTGTTGGTGTTGTTGCCAGTGGCCTTGCTGGCGTTGTTGCTGCTGGTGCTGGAACCCGTGGCCTATGGCCTGCTGGCACTGCCGGTGCACCTGCTGGTGGTGATCTACAGCTTGGGCCGGGGCGACCTGTTGGCCGGGCTCGGCCCCTTTCGGGATGCCTGGCGCCGGGGTGATCTGCAAGCCGCCGAGCATGTGGCTGAACGTGACCTGAGCCTGAGCGCCGACAGCGGCGAGCAACTGCTCGAACGTGTCCAGGCTCATCTGCTGTGGCAGGCATACCAGAGCTTTTTCGCGGTGATCTTCTGGTACTTCCTGTTGGGGCCGGTTGCAGCGCTTGCCTATCGCCTGCTGGCATTGGCCAGTGAACACAGCCAGAACCCGCTGGTGGCCGAGCGCGCCGGGCAACTGCGCCATGCTTTCGACTGGTTGCCAGTACGCTTGCTGGCGGCGAGTTTTGCGCTGGTGGGCAATTTCGTCGCGGTCAGTCGTGTGATGCTTCACGAGCTGTTGAGCTGGGACATCAGCGCCGCTCAACTGGTGGAAAAAGTCGGCCTGGTGGCCGCTGAAATCCCGCCGCCGGTAGTGGGCGCCGATGGCATCAACAGCCTGGACCGCTTGTGGGAACTGCTGCTGCGCGCGGCGGTGTTGTGGTATGCCGGGTTTGCGATCTGGACGGTATTGCCTTAGCTCAATGCAGTGGGGGCTTGCCCCTCGCCGCGTACGTGTTGTTAACCTTAAGTTACAAAACTCCCTTTCAAATTGAGCTATACAGGTGATGGCTAACTGCCGCCCTGCGCCTCAATAAAAATAAAAGAAAGGGAGTTCACCTGTGAAGAGCTTGCTCTATCCCGCCGTCGCGCTGATGAACCGTCTGAGTTTCGGCATGAAGTTCAGCCTGATCAGCGTGCTGTTCCTGCTGCCGATGCTGGCGACCAACTATTACCTGGTGCGCGACTCCTGGCGCGAATTCCAGGGCACCCGTATCGAATTGCAAAGCCTCGATTTGCTCGGCAGCAGCCTGGCCCTGCGGCGCGACCTGGAAACCCTCAACAACCAGGTGCAGATCAACGCAACCCTCGGCCAATCCGGCAAGGCTGGCGACCTTGAGAACAAGATCAGCGCCCTGGAACAGAGTGTTCTGAGCCGCCTGCAAAGCCTCACCGCCATGGCCACCGAGCCTGAGCAGATTGCTGCTTTTGACGGCAAGCGCGATGAGTTGATCGCGGCCTTCAAAGCCCAGCAACAGGAAACCTCTCTACTGAGCAAAAGCGCATTGATCGGCAAATTACTGAACAAGGCGCAAATGCTCAGCCAGATCATCGCCAGCCAATCCGGCCTGAGCCGCGATCCTCAAAGCGACCTGCGCCAACTCAGTGAACTGATCACCAGCGTCACCCCGCACATTACCCAGACCCTGGGTGAGGGCCGGGCGATGGGCGCCTATTCCCTGGGCCAGGGCTTTCTCAACTCGTCTTCCAGCACGCGCTTTGACGAATTGCTGCAGCAGCTGGAAAAACTCCAGGCCGAATATGGCTTGAAACTGCAGGATGCCCTCGGCGCCAGCAAAGCCGCACACACTGCGCTCGACAGCCTGGCCACGGCCAGCAACGCCAGCCTCAAAAAAGGCAGCGAGTTGTTTGAAGAACAGGTGGTGATGGCCGAAACCCTCGACACCCCATGGCAGGGTTTTTATGACAACGTCAGCCAATTGATGGCCCAGACCTACCAGCTCAATGAGGCGACCCTGGCGTTCATCGGGCAACAGCTGGAGCAGCGCCTGGCGCAAAACCGTACACACATGGTGGTGTTGGTCTCGGCCCTGACGGCGGTATTTTTGCTGATCTTTTATTTGTATGGCGGCTTCTACGCCTCCACGCGCACCACGTTGCGGCGCCTGGGCTTGATGATGGACAAGGTGGCGGCTGGGGATATGACCGTCACCTTTGTTTCCCACAGCCGCGATGAGCTGGGCGATTTGGGCCAGGTGTTCAACGGCACCGTGGCGAAGATCCATGACTTGATCGAGCGCGTCGGGCATACCGTAGGCCAAGTTGAATGGCAGGCCAGCCAAGTGGAAACGGTGTCGGCCCACAGTAATCAGGCCGTTTCCGGCCAGCGCACCCAGATCGAACAAGTGGCTACCGCCATGAACCAGATGTCGTCTACCGCCCAGGAAGTGGCGCGCAGCGCGGCGGCGGCGGTCAGCAGCGCCCACAGTGTCAACGACGAAACCGTCAGCGGTCGTGGGTTGGTGCAATCCCAGCAGGGCAGTATTGCCCGGCTGGCCCTGGAGATTGAGCAGTCGGTGCACGTGATCAACCAGTTGGCTACCGACAGCCAGTCCATCAGCAGCGTATTGGAAGTGATCAAAAGCATTGCCGAACAAACCAACCTGCTGGCGCTCAATGCCGCCATCGAAGCCGCCCGGGCCGGTGAGCAAGGGCGTGGTTTTGCGGTGGTGGCCGATGAAGTGCGCACCCTGGCGCGGCGCACCCAGCGCTCAACCGAGGAAATCGATCAGATGATCAGTCGGCTGCACAGCGGCGTAGCTGCCGCTGTGAAGGCCATGGGCACCAGCCATGAAATGGCCAACGGCACGGTGGGGCAGTCGGAAAAGGTCCAGCAGGCGTTGGAAAATATCCTCGGAGCGGTAGGCATGATCGTCGATCAGAACCAACAGATCGCCGCAGCCGTGGAACAACAGACGGCGGTCGCCCACGATATCGACCAGAACATCGTCGAAATCAACCGTGCAGGCGAGCACGCAGCCGACGGCGCTCATCAGACCGAAGCAGCAAGTCGACAGCTGTCGATGCAGGTCATCGAGCTGAAGCAATTGATTGGCGCGTTTCGTGTGTAGGTCAAGGGTGTAGGAATTGCCTGTGGCGGATGTGGTGTATGTCCTGATTTCTCTACGGACCTTTTCTGTTCACCTGAATAAGTCAGAATTTGTTTCACTCAAGTCGACTTCCAAGGGAGCACAGCGATGACCACTGCAATCGGCATCAAAGGGCACTGCGCCCACTGCGATATCACCTTCGAACTCAAACCTTGGCAACTGAATGCTATCGCCATTGAGGAACCGTTCGATTGCCCTTACTGCCAACGGGTCCTGCAACTGAATTGCCCACGGCAATTGCGCGAGTTCAAGGCACTGGATCATTGGGCGATGGTACGCCCCAGCATGCTGGTGCTGACCTGCGTGGTGCTCCTCGTGGCCTTGGTGGCGGAGTGGGTGGGGTTGATCAGCGTGATCGGGCAGTTCAACGTATCGCTGGTCGTGCTGCTGGTGCACTTTTTGGTACTGCGATATGTCCGCTACCGCCAGCGGATAACGCTGGACCTGCAAGTGGTTACGCCGACATTACCAATTGAACAGCTCGCACGCATTGCGTGTGCTCGCCTCGGCCAGCAATAGGGGCTGATGCCCATGCGTTCGGCAAGGGCGTTGCAGATGTCCGGCAAGTGTTGCGGGCTGTTGCGCTGGCCGGGGTACATGGCGGGTGCCATATCCGGTGAGTCGGTTTCCAACACCACGGCGTCCAACGGCAACTGTGCCAGCACCTTGTGCATGCGCAGGGCCTGAGGCCAGGTGGCAGCGCCGCCCAGTCCCAGTTTGAAGCCGAGCTTGATGTACTCGCGGGCTTCTTCGCGGCTGCCGGCGAAGGCGTGGATGATGCCGCCCCGTGGCACGCGTATGCGCTTTAGGGTAGCGATCACCGCCGCGTGACTGCGGCGTACGTGCAGCAGCGCCGGCAGTTGGAAGTCCACCGCCAGCTTAAGCTGGGCTTCAAACAGGCTTTGCTGGCGTTCGCGGTCCAGATCTTCAAGAAAGTAGTCCAGGCCGATCTCACCCACCGCGCAGAGTTGCCGATTGCCGTGCAGGCGCGTCAGCCAGTCGCCCAGCTCCGTCAGGTCGGCGGGCCGGTGGCCGTCCAGATACACCGGGTGTAGGCCAAAGGCGGCGAACAAGGCTGCATCGGCTTGCACCAGGTCCCACAGCCGCTGCCAATTCTGCTGATAAACCCCTAGCACCACCATGCGCCGCACGCCGAGTTCACGGCTGTGGGCGAGGACTTCCGTCGATCGCTGTCGAAGTCGGGGAAGTCGAGGTGGGTGTGGGTGTCGATCAGTTCCACGCTCAGGCCTCGTGGATACGCTGCTTGAACGTGCGGCCGATGGCGTGCACGCCAGGCTGGTAGTGCTGTTCTTCAATCGCCGCTAACGCCAGTTTCAGGGCGGTATCGGCAATCAGTTGATGCTGCTGGGCCATGGCATTGACGGGGAGTGGCAAGAAATCCAGCAACTGGGTGTCACCAAAGGTACCCAGATGCATTTGCCGTTGCTTGAGCGGCACCTCATGCAGTGCGTCAAACACGCCTTGCAGCAGCACGTAGGACGTAGTGATCAGCGCATCAGGCAAATGCCCCAGGCGTTGCAGGAGTTCTTCCATCATCTTTTGCCGCACTCGCGGCTGAAGGCCAGGCCGTGCTCGATGCTGTTCTCCACGTCGGCGTCGCGCAGGGCCAACGAGAATCCCCTTGTACGCTCCTGGCTGATGCTCAATTCGGCCCGTGCACCCAGCAGCACAATTTGCTTGGGTTTGAGTTGCAGCAGGCTGGCGGTCAATTGCTGGCTGGCCTGGCGGTCATCGCTGACCACCGAGCAAAACTGCGTCGGGTCCATTTCCCGGTCGATGGCAATCACCGGCAGGCCCTTGGCTTGCAGCTCGCGGTAACTGTCGTCGCTGGGCGGCAGGCAACTGGCCACAAACAACGCATCACAGCGCCGGGCGCGGAACAGTTGCAGCAACTGGCGCTCGCTGTCTGCCTCATCGTCGGAACTGGCGATCAGCAATTGATAGCCGCGTGCCCGCGCACCTTGCTCCAAGAGCTTGGCGATGCGTGCGTAACTGGGGTTTTCCAGGTCGGGCAGGATAAAGCCCAAGGTGCGCGTGTGCCGACTGCGCAGCCCGGCGGCCTGGGGGTTGGGGGTAAAGCCATGGGCTTCAACCACGGCACGCACCCGTTCGACGGTTGCGCTACTGATCCGTTGTTGTTCGGCCTTGCCATTGATGACGTAGCTGGCGGTGGTCACGGACACACCGGCGAGACGTGCGATATCACTGAGTTTCAAACCGGGATTTCCTTGTTTTTTGAGCTTGCCCCGACATTTTGTCCAATCGTAACCGATTCCAGCACACGACCAAGGTCCAAGCTCAAACGCCGAGTGGTTCTTCAAGGTTGCGCAATTAACGCGTAATCTGCCATAAATTCTAGATTAAACGTTTCAGCAAGCGTATTTTTACGATATTCGCTACTGAGTGGCTACTGCCAATTGACTACTCAGTCAGTTATTTCGCAACGCCATACACTGTTAATTCAAAACAATACCTAGTGCGCCCACCGCACTAACTAGGAGAACGGCATGCTTGAGCTCACTGTAGAGCAGATTTCCATGGGCCAGGTGGCTGTGGATAAATCTGCTGCCTTGCACCTGCTCGCTGAAAAACTGGTGGCCGATGGCCTGGTCGCCGAGGGTTACCTCAGCGGCTTGCAAGCCCGTGAAGCCCAAGGCTCGACCTTTCTCGGCCAGGGTATTGCCATCCCCCACGGCACCCCCGAAACCCGTGACCAGGTGTTTTCCACCGGCGTGCGCCTGCTGCAGTTCCCCGAAGGGGTGGACTGGGGCGATGGCCAGATCGTCTACCTGGCTATCGGCATCGCCGCCAAATCCGATGAACACCTGCGCCTGCTGCAACTGCTCACCCGCGCCCTCGGCGAAACCGACCTGGGCCAGGCGTTGCGCCGAGCCGGGTCCGCAGAGGCGTTGCTGAAACTGCTGCAAGGTGCGCCGCAGGAACTGGCGCTGGACGCGCAGATGATCAGCCTCGGCGTGTCTGCCGATGACTTTGAAGAGCTGGTCTGGCGCGGTGCACGCCTGCTACGTCAGGCCGATTGCGTCAGCAATGGTTTTGCCGCCGTCTTGCAACAAGTCGATGCGCTGCCCCTGGGCGATGGCCTGTGGTGGCTTCACAGTGAGCAGACCGTCAAGCGACCGGGCCTGGCATTTGTCACGCCGGACAAGCCCATGCGTTATCTCGGCCAGCCGCTCAACGGTCTGTTCTGCCTGGCCAGCCTCGGCGAAGCCCATCAAGCTCTGCTGGAGCGCCTGTGCGCCTTGCTGATCGAAGGGCGTGGTCAGGAACTGGGCCGCGCTACGAGCAGCCGTGCCGTGTTGGAGGTACTCGGTGGCGAGTTGCCGCCCGATTGGCCCAGCGCCCGCATCACGCTGGCCAACGCCCATGGCCTGCACGCGCGCCCGGCAAAGATCCTCGCGCAATTGGCAAAGAACTTTGATGGCGACCTCCGCGTGCGCATCGTCGATGGCCCGGTGGGCGCCGTGTCGGTGAAAAGCCTGAGCAAGCTGCTGAGCCTGGGGGCACGGCGCGGCCAGGTGTTGGAATTTGTCGCCGAACCGACGATTGCCGGCGACGCGCTGCCCGCCTTGTTGGCCGCAGTGGAAGAAGGCCTTGGCGAAGAAGTCGAGCCGCTGCCGACCGTGAGTGCCCAGCCCGCAGTCCTCGATATCGAGCCGGTGATCAACGCGCCCTTGGCCGGCAGCCAGATCCAGGCCATCGCCGCTGCGCCGGGCATTGCCATTGGCCCTGCGCACATCCAGGTTCAACAGGTGTTCGAATACCCACTGCGCGGCGAGTCCGCCGTGATCGAACGTCAACGCCTGCAAACCGCCTTGAACGATGTGCGCGGTGACATTCAGGGTTTGATCGAGCGCAATCCGTCCAAGGCCATCCGCGAGATTTTCATCACCCACCAGGAAATGCTCGACGACCCGGAATTGACCGACGAAGTCGACACCCGCCTCAAGCAAGGCGAAAGCGCCGAAGCCGCGTGGATGAGCGTGATCGAAGCCGCCGCCAAACAGCAAGAGTCGTTGCAGGACGCCTTGCTCGCCGAGCGCGCCGCCGACCTGCGTGACATTGGTCGTCGTGTATTGGCGCAACTGTGCGGTGTCGAAACGGCTCAGGAACCCAGTGAACCCTACATCCTGGTGATGGACGAAGTCGGTCCATCCGACGTCGCACGCCTGGACCCGGCGCGTGTCGCCGGCATTCTCACGGCGCGTGGTGGCGCCACGGCCCACAGCGCCATCGTCGCCCGTGCCCTCGGCATTCCTGCGTTGGTCGGCGCGGGGCCTGGTGTGTTGCTGTTGGCCTCTGGTACGCCATTGTTGCTCGATGGCCAGCGCGGCCGCCTGCACGTGGACGCCGATGCCGCGACCCTGCACCGCGCCACCGTCGAGCGCGACACCCGCGAGCAGCGCCTGCAAGCCGCTTCGGCCCAGCGTCATGAGCCGGCATTGACCCGCGACGGCCACTCGGTAGAAGTGTTCGCCAACATCGGCGAAAGCGCCGGCGTCGCCAGCGCAGTAGAGCAGGGCGCCGAAGGCATCGGCTTGTTGCGCACCGAACTGATCTTCATGGCTCACCCGCAAGCCCCGGATGAAGCCACCCAGGAAGCCGAATACCGCCGCGTGCTTGACGGCCTCGGAGGGCGTCCGCTGGTGGTGCGCACCCTGGATGTGGGCGGTGACAAGCCGCTGCCGTATTGGCCGATTGCTCAGGAAGAAAACCCCTTCCTCGGCGTGCGCGGCATTCGCCTGACCCTGCAGCGCCCACAGATCATGGAAGCGCAACTGCGCGCGCTTCTGCGCTCGGCAGACAACCGTCCGCTGCGCATGATGTTTCCCATGGTCGGCAGCGTCGATGAATGGCGTGCCGCCCGTGACATGACTGAACGCCTGCGCCAGGAAATCCCGGTGGCCGACCTGCAACTGGGCATCATGATCGAAGTCCCATCGGCGGCTTTGCTCGCGCCGGTACTGGCCAAGGAAGTCGACTTTTTCAGCGTCGGCACCAACGACCTGACCCAATACACCCTGGCCATCGACCGTGGCCACCCGACCCTGTCGGCCCAAGCCGATGGCCTGCACCCGGCGGTGCTGCAACTGATCGACATCACCGTGCGTGCCGCCCATGCCCATGGCAAGTGGGTTGGCGTGTGCGGCGAATTGGCCGCCGATCCGCTGGCGGTACCGGTGCTGATCGGCCTGGGTGTGGATGAGTTGAGTGTGTCGGCCCGCAGCATCCCCGAAGTGAAGGCGCGGGTGCGTGAATTCAGCTTGAGCGAGGCCCAGGGCCTGGCGCAAAAAGCACTGGCGGTGGGCTCGCCCGCCGACGTGCGTGCCCTGTGGAGGCCGTGTAAATGGCAAGGATTCTGACCCTGACGCTGAACCCGGCGTTGGACCTGACGGTGCGCCTGCCGCGCCTGGAACCGGGTGAAGTCAATCGCAGTGAAACCATGCTCACCCATGCCGCCGGCAAAGGCGTGAATGTGGCCCAGGTGTTGGCGGACCTGGGCCATCACGTGACCGTGGGCGGCTTCCTGGGTGAAGACAACCCGCAGGCCTTCGAGGCGCTGATTGCCAGCCGTGGATTCGGTGATGCGTTCGTTCGCGTTCCGGGCGAAACCCGCAGCAATATCAAGATTGCCGAATACGATGGCCGGGTCACCGACATCAATGCGCCGGGGCCTTGGGTGGGGGAGCAGGCGCAAAAGAACTCCTCAAGAGCGTTGAGGCAATCGGCCCTGAATTCGATGCGGTGGTGGTCGCCGGCAGCCTGCCAAACGGCGTCAGCCCACAGTGGTTTCAGGGGTTGTTGGAAACGTTGAAAAACCTCGGTTTGAAAGTCGCCCTGGACACCAGCGGCGAAGCCTTGATTGCCGGTTTGAAAGCTGGCCCCTGGTTGGTCAAGCCCAACACTGAAGAGCTGGCCGAAGCCCTGGGGCATAGCGCGGATGCTGTCAGCCAGCTGCATCAACAGGGTGTGGAGCATGTGGTGGTGTCCGATGGCGCCGCAGGTGTGAGTTGGTTCAGCCCGGGTAGGGCGCTGCACGCCACGCCGCCTAAGGTCAGTGTGGCAAGCACGGTAGGTGCTGGCGACTCATTGCTGGCCGGGATGCTCCACGGGTTGCTCAGTGGCGATACGCCGGAGCACACCCTGCGCCGGGCCACGGCAATTGCCGCCATGGCGGTGACGCAAATCGGTTTCGGCATCAGCGACGATGCGCAGTTGGCGCATCTGCAAAGCGGCGTCGATGTGCGCACGCTGACAGAACAATAAGAGGGTTTGTGATGAAGTTAGCCATTGTTACTGCCTGCCCGAACGGCATGGTCACCAGTGTGCTGTGCGCTCGCTTGTTGGACGCCGCTGCGCAGCGCCAGGGCTGGAGCACCAGTGTCGAAGTGGTGGATGTGCAGCGCCCTGAACGCCAGTTGTCCCAGGCCACCATCGATGCCGCCGAATGGGTATTGCTGGTCAGCAGCACGCCGGTGGATATGGCGCGGTTTGTTGGCAAACGTGTGTTTCCAGAGCACGCCAGCCCAGGCGCTGGCGGATGTGGAAGCGGTGTTGCGTCGAGGTGCCGAGGAAGCGCTGGAGTATGCCGTCACTGAGAGTGCTGCCAAGAGCGCACCGCGTATCGTCGCCGTCACCGCTTGCCCAACGGGCGTCGCCCATACCTTCATGGCGGCCGAAGCCTTGCAGCAAACCGCCAAGCGCCTGGGCTACGACTTGCAGGTCGAGACTCAGGGCTCAGTGGGTGCACGCACGCCGTTGAGCCCGCAAGCGATTGCCGATGCCGACGTGGTGTTGTTGGCCGCTGATATCGAGGTCGCCACCGAGCGTTTCGCTGGCAAGAAGATTTATCGCTGCGGCACCGGCATTGCCCTCAAGCAATCCGAAGCGACCCTCAACAAGGCCCTGGCCGAAGGCACGGTGGAAAGCGCTGCGACCGGCGCGGTGACCAAGTCGGAAAAAACCGGCGTGTACAAACACCTGCTCACCGGTGTGTCGTTCATGTTGCCGATGGTGGTGGCAGGCGGGTTGTTGATCGCCTTGTCCTTTGTGTTCGGTATTCACGCATTCGAACAGGAAGGCACCCTGGCCGCCGCACTGAAAACCGTCGGCGATCGCGCCTTTATGCTGATGGTGCCGCTGCTGGCGGGGTACATCGCCTACTCGATTGCCGACCGTCCGGGCATTGCGCCGGGCATGATCGGCGGCTTGTTGGCAGGAACCTTAGGGGCGGGTTTTATCGGCGGCATATTCGCCGGTTTCCTGGCCGGTTACTGCGTCAAGCTGATCACCCGCGCGGTGAAATTGCCCCAGAGCCTGGAGGCACTCAAGCCGATCCTGATCATCCCGTTGTTGGCCAGTTTGTTCACCGGCCTGGCGATGATCTATCTGGTCGGCCCGCCGGTGGCGCGCATGCTGGTGGGCCTTACCGACTTCCTGAGCACCATGGGCACTACCAACGCGGTGCTGCTGGGCATCCTGCTGGGCGGCATGATGTGTGGACCTGGGCGGGCCGATCAACAAGGCGGCGTATGCGTTTTCCGTTGGCCTGCTGGCAGCGCACAGCGGCGCACCCATGGCCGCGACAATGGCCGCCGGCATGGTGCCGCCGATTGGCATGGGCATCGCCACGTTCCTGGCGCGACGCAAGTTTGCCCAAACCGAGCGTGAGGCGGGCAAGGCGGCAATGATCCTGGGCATGTGCTTTATCTCCGAAGGCGCAATCCCGTTTGCCGCCAAGGACCCACTGCGGGTGATCCCGGCGAGCATCGCCGGTGGCGCGTTGACCGGTGCGTTGTCGATGTATTTCGGCTGCGTGCTGGCGGCGCCCCATGGTGGGTTGTTTGTGCTGGTCATCCCGAATGCGATGAACCATGCGCTCTTGTATTTGCTGGCGATTGTGGCAGGGAGTGTGCTGACGGGGTTGGTGTATGCGCTGATCAAGCGGCCTGAGGTGGTCGAGCTGTCGGTCGCACCCGCCAAAGCCTGACACGGTCTGAAAATGTGGGAGCTGGCTTGCCTGCGATAGCGGGCTGTCAGCTTGCATATTTGTTACTGATGCACCGCTATCGCAGGCAAGCCAGCTCCCACATTCGAACTTCATTGGATGCGGGGCGGTGTCATCTCTGATTCATCCCCGCGTGCTTAAGTCTCCCTTTGATCCTCAAGAGGGCACCCGCATGAGCCACTTCGATCTCGGCCGTCGCCGTGTGATGCAAGCCGTCGGCGCCGGGCTGTTGCTGCCGGGCCTGGCCCCGGCGGTCATTGCCTCGGTCAAGGACCGCCCGCAACTCACCGACGGTGTGCAGTCCGGTGACCTGCTCGGCGACCGCGCCATGATCTGGAGCCGCAGCGACCGCCCGGCACGGATGGTGGTGGAGTGGGACACCCGCAGCGTGTTCAGTAACCCACGTAAATTCGTCTCGCCTCTGGCCGACAACCGCAGCGACTTCACTGCCCGCGTCGAACTCACCGGCTTGCCCGCCGACCAGGCGATCTTCTACCGCGTGCATTTTGAAGACGCGCAGACCGGCGTCGCCAGCGAGCCCTGGTTTGGCCACCTGCGCAGCGTGCCGCAACAGCGTCGCGATATCCGTTTTGTGTGGAGCGGCGACACCGTCGGCCAAGGCTTCGGCATCAACCCGGACATCGGCGGCATGCGCATCTACGAAGCCATGCGCCTGCGCTTGCCAGACTTCTTTATCCACAGCGGCGACACCATCTACGCCGACGGCCCGGTGCCCGCGCAACTCACGGTTGAGGACGGTCGCATCTGGCGCAACATCACCACCGAAGCCAAGAGCAAAGTCGCTGAAACCCTCGACGAATATCGCGGCAATTACCGCTACAACTTGCTGGATGAAAACGTGCGCCGCTTCAATGCCGAGGTGCCGCAGATCTGGCAGTGGGACGACCACGAAGTGGTAAATAACTGGTCGCCGAGCAAGCAGCTCGATGAGCGTTACCAGACCAAGGACATCAACACCTTGGTGGGCCGTGCACGTCAGGCCTGGCTGGAATATTCACCGATGCGTCGCCAGGCCGCCGACGGTGGTGGACGCATTTACCGCAAGCTCAGCTACGGCCCGCTGCTGGATGTATTTGTGCTGGATATGCGCAGCTATCGCGGGCCCAACGATGACAACCTGGGCGGCGAAAAACCCTTCCTCGGGCGTGAGCAACTGGAGTGGCTCAAGCGTGAACTCAAGGGCTCCCAGGCACAGTGGAAAGTGATTGCCGCTGATATGCCAATCGGCCTTGGCGTGCCCGATGGCGAGGTGAGCCCTGGTGTGCCGCGCTGGGAGGCCATCGCCAATAATGATCCGGGGGCACCCCAAGGCCGTGAGTTGGAAATTGCCGAACTGTTGGGCTTCCTGCGAGCGCATAAGGTACGCAACCACGTGTGGCTGACGGCGGATGTGCATTACTGCGCAGCGCATCACTATCACCCGGATCGGGCGGCGTTTCAGGACTTTGAGCCGTTCTGGGAGTTTGTGGCCGGGCCTTTGAACGCGGGGAGCTTTGGCCCGAATGCGCTGGATAAGACGTTTGGGCCAGAGGTGGTGTTCGAGAAGGCTCCGCCTGCACAAAACACCTCGCCGCTTGCCGGCTTTCAGTTTTTTGGCGAGGTGCAGATTGATGGGCAAACGGCGGAGTTGACCGTGATTCTGCGGGACCTGGATGGGGTGTCAGTGTTCCAGCAAAAACTCCAACCCACCTGATTTGGAATGCAGTTAAAACCTGTGGGAGCAGGCAAGCCAGCTCCCACATTTTGATATCCATTGGCTATGGAGGATCAGTACACATCCCGGCGGTAGCGGCCTTGTTCGATAAGTCGCTCCACCGCCTCACTGCCCAAAATATCCACCAACGCCTTGTCCACCCCAGCGGCCATCCCCTGCAAGCTGCCGCACACATAAATCGCAGCGCCGTCAGCCAGCCACTTACGCAGCACATCCGCCGACTCGCGCAGGCGGTCCTGCACGTAGATTTTTTCGTCCTGGTCGCGGGAGAACGCCAGGTCCAACAGTGCCAGATCCCCGCTGGCCAACCAGCCTTGCAGTTCGTCCTGGCAGAGGAAGTCGTGGGCGATATTGCGCTCGCCGAACAGCAGCCAGTTGCGTTGCTGGCCATCGGCGACGCGGGCTTTGAGCAGGCTGCGCAGGCCGGCGAGTCCCGTGCCGTTGCCCAGCAGGATCAGCGGCACGGTGCCTCCGGCAGATGGAAACCACTGTTGCGGCGCAAGCGCAGGCTGATAGCGGAGCCGATGGCGGCGTATTCGGTGAGCCAGCCTGAGCCCAAGCCCAGGCTGCCGTCGGGGTGGCGTTCCTGGCGCACGATCAACTCCAGCACGCCGTCGCTGGCAATCGAGGCAATGGAGTATTCGCGCATGCCCAAGGGTACGAGTGCGTCCACCAGCGCCTGGGCATGCAGGCCGACCAGGTGTGCACGATGAGTCGGCAACTGGCGGGTAGCCAGGGCCTGGTCAAGGGTGTGCGCCATGCCGTCGATCAGCACACCCTCGCTGTTGGCCAAACCCAACCCTTCGAGGAAGTGCTCGATGGCCCAGGGGCAATTGCGTGGCAGCACTTCCACCAGGTCGCCGGCTTGCCAGGTCTGGGGCGAGGTCGCTGTCAGGCCCAGCAAGTAGACGTCGGAGCCGCTGCTGTCGCGGTTGAGCAGGGTACGCTGGGTCAGCGTCCAGTTTTCGTACTGGGCCGTCGGCCATGCAGCCGTAGGGGCGTGACCGGTGAGCTGGCCGAGTTGTTGTTGCCAGTGCAGCAGGGCGGCGCTGTCGCCGCTGTCCACTTCAATCGGGGCGAACAGCGGGTTGCCGCCCTGGTTGGTCAACCAGAAATGCAGGCGGCGGGCAAAGCCGCAGAAGTGTTCGTATTGACGATCACCCAACGCCAGCACCGAGTAGTTCAGACCCTTGAGGGACAGGTCCTGGCCAAGCACGCTGCGCTCGAAACCACGTGCGCTGTCGGGGGCTTCACCGTCGCCGAAGGTGCTGACCACAAACAGCGCATTGTGCGATTGGCGCAGGTCGTCCTGGCTGACGCTGCCCAGTGCCTGCACCTTCACCGGCAACCCGGCGGCCTGTAATTGGCCGGCGGTCTGCCAGGCCAGTTGCTCGGCAAAACCGCTCTGGCTGGCAAAACCGATCAGCCACGCCGGAGCATCGCTGTGGTTGGCGCCAAGACCTTTACGCGCATCGCGGACCTGACGTTTTTTGCGGCGTCGGTCCAGGTACAGCAGCCAGCCGGTGATGAAGAACAGTGGCATCAGCAGGGAGCTGACGGTGAGGATGATGCGTCCCGCCAAACCAAAATAACTGCCGGTGTGCAGTGCGTAGATGCTGGTCAGCAACTGCGCCTTGAAGCTTTGCTGGCGTACTGGGCGTGGGATTTCACCTCGCCGGTGGCCGGGTCCAGGTTGATTTGGTTCAGCGCACGGTCGTGGGGCGAATCTTTCAACAGGTAATAGACGGTGGCCGGTTGGCCGGCGACGGCTGGCATGCGGATGTTGTAGGCGCTCAAGCCGGGGCCAGCGTTGCTGTAGATGCTGCTCCACATAGCGTCGTAGTTGGCCACGGGCGCCGGACCGGCCGGTGGCGGGCCGCGTTTGCGCATGCGTTCATTTTGCGGGGCGTCGGAGAGCAGTTTGGTCACGCCCTGGCTGTACCAGTCATAGGACCAGGTCAAGCCGGTGAGCGCCGCCAACAGGTAGGCCAGCAAGCACCAGGTGCCGAATACGGAGTGCAAATCCCAGTTGAAGCTGCGGCCCTTTTGCGCCAGTCCACTGCCAACCAGGCGCGCCAGCTCGCCACCTGGCGCGGCCAGCGCAGGTACAAGCCGGAGAGGCAGAAGAACACCAGGATCAGCGTGCAAGCGCCGGTGATGTTGCGCCCGGTTTCGCCCATGGCGAGGAAGCGGTGCAGTTGCAGGATAAAACCGAACACATCCTGGCCGACGGCGTCGCCCATGTAGTCGCCCGTGTAGGGGTCGAAGTAGCGCATCTGGCCACGGCGCTCGCCGGGCGGCGGGGTGAAGAACACGCGCGCGGCGTTGCCGCTTTCGCTTTCTACCCAGAGCATGGACACGGTCTTGCCTTCGGTGGCTTCCAGTTTGCGCACCAGTTCGGCGGGTGGCAGCACGCCGGCTTCGCGTTTTTCGACGCTGAGTACCGTGGGGTTGAGTGCCCGCAGAATCTCATCCTGAAACGAGACCGCAGCCCCGGTGATCCCCATCAAGGCCAGCACCAGCCCGGCGGTAATGCCGAAGAACCAGTGCAACTGGAACAGGGTTTTCTTCAACACGTCTGACCGCCTCGTCTATCTGGATGTGAATGCCACGGCGCGCATTATGCCGTGAGTTATCGAGAAATATTCTGTTTTACGCAAAAGCCCCACGCATCCGATGCGTGGGGCTTTTGCTGTTTGCTGTCCGCTTTTAGAAGTGGAAGTTGGTGGACAGCAGGGCCGTACGACCGGCCGCCTGGTTGGCGAAGTGCGCCCCGTAGGCTTTGTCGTAATAGGTCTTGTCGGTCAGGTTCTGCACGTTCAGTTGCAGGTCGACGTTCTTGGTCAGCTTGTAGCTGGCCATGGCGTCGTAGCGGGTGTAGGACGGTACGTACACTTTGTTGGCTGCATCGCCGTAAACCTGGTCGACATAGAACGCGCCGCCACCGATGGTCAGCTTGGGCGTCACGTCATAGCTGGTCCACAGGCTGAACGATTCTTCTGGTGTGTTGGGCATCTGGTTGCCTTTATTGGAGCCTACGTCGACTGTGCCGCTGCGGGTCGCGTTCTTACCTGGGTCAACCAGCTCGCTTTTCAGGTAGCTATAGCCAGCGAAGACTTGCCATTGATCGGTGATTTTGCCGCTGGCCGATAACTCCAAACCGTCGACACGGGATTCGCCGGCTGTTTCGTAGGTGTTGTTACTCACCAGAATGCGGGTATTTTTCTTCTCGGTACGGAACACAGCAGCCGTCAGGGACAGGCGGTTGTGAAACAGGTCCCACTTGGTGCCCAGCTCGTAGTTGACGGTCTCTTCCGGTTTCAGGTCGCTGGTGTTGATGCCAGTCGGGATCGCGTTGTTGTCCACGCCTTCACCTACCAGTCCGCCTGCTGGCGAAGCCGAGGTCGCGTAGGAGGTGTAGATACTGCCGTTATCCAGCGGCTTCCAGACCAGGCCGGCCTGCCAGTTGAAGAACTGGCTGTCGTCCTTGACCTTGGTACGCCCGGTGGCCGCATTGGTGTTGGCTTCGGTGTCGAAGGTGTCATAGCGCAGGCCGACGTTCAGCAGCCATTTCGGGTCCAGCTCGATGGTGTCGAACACATAGGCGGCGCGGCTGGTGGCCTTGGTGTTGGTACCCATGTAGTTGCGTGCGATGGTGCCATTCCAGGCATCATCTGGGTTTGGGTTGCCCAGGGATGTACAGCTGCCGCCGCTGTTACCGACCATTCCAGGCGTGCAACCGTTAGGAGTTGGGTTGGCATTTGGCGTGACGGTATAACCGCTCACGCGAGTCTCTTCACCGGTAAATTCCAGTCCAGTGGAATAGCTGTGCTTGAAACCCAGCGCCTGGAAACTGCCAAACAGATCGGTCTGGTTGGTGGTCGTGGTGGTGGTCGATACGCGGGAGTTGGCACGACGCCATACGGTGCCGTATTTGTTCACGTTGAGCTTGCTGTCATCCGGCTGAGTGAGGATGTAGTCCTGGCCGGTGCTGCCATGACGCAGGGTGTTCTTCAGCGTCATGTTGTCGTTCAAGTCGTGCTCGACGGAAAGGGTGCTGATGTCGGCGCGGGTCTTGCGGAAGTCGCGGCTCTTGAGGCCGTAGAAGTTGTTGCTGTCACCGCCATCGTTGGGTTTGTCATGCACGTGTGCAGTCGCGGTCGACGAGCCATAGCCGTAAGGAATCCCCGAATCCGGCAGATCGTTACTTTCCATGTGGTAGTAGCTGAGGTTAACGCGGGTCGGGGTGCCCAGGCCAAAGGTCAGCGACGGGGCCACGCCCCAACGGTCGTAATTGATTGCGTCACGACCAGCGACGTTCTGTTCGTGGCTCATCAGGTTCAAGCGGAACGCAGCGCTGTCGTCGAGGAACTGACGGTTCACGTCGAGCACGTAGCGGCGGGTCTGGTCGGAGCCATAGGTAAAGCCGCCGTTGGTGAAGTCCCGCGCTTGTGGGGTCTTGCTCACCAGGTTGATGCTGCCACCGGCCGAACCACGACCACCAAAAGAAGAGTTCGGGCCTTTGCTGACTTCGATGGACTCGATGTCGAAGATCTCGCGGCTCTGGCCGCCGGTGTCGCGCACGCCGTCCAGGTACGTGTCGCCCTGAGCGTCAAAACCACGGATGAACGGACGGTCGCCCTGTGGGTTGCCGCCTTCGCCGGCGCCGAACGTGATCCCCGGTACGGTGCGCAAGGCATCTTGCAACGAGGTGGCGGCGGTGTCCTTGAGAACCTGCTGCGGCACCACAGTGACCGAGCGCGGAGTGTCAACCAGCGGCGCGGTGTACTTCTGCGACGAGGCTTTTTCCACCTGGTAGGACGTGTTGTCCTGTTCCTGGCCGGTGATGCTGGTGGCGCCCAGAGAAATGCTGTTGCGCTCGCCTTTTGTTCGGTGTCTTCAGCCGCTTGCGCCAGTTGGGCAGCAGAGCTTGCAGTGAGAGCAACGCCGATGGCCGAAGCCAGCATGCGTGGTGAACTGGCAGGTGTTTTTATTGAAGTGCGCGACATGACGTGTCCTTTCCCCAAGGATGTGAGGCCGCGGAATATAGGGTGAACAAGTATTCATATCAATTGCGATACATTGCTAATTGCATTGAATTTACATTCTTTACACTTTCAGCTTACGGTTTTTACGATCTCATCCGTCCACGATGTTTTACAGGCTTGATAAGAATCAATACCATTGGCACCTCTCTGAATTCAGGTGGTATCGCCCCATGCTGCTGCATATTCCCGGCCTGTTCTCTCGTGAGGAAGTGCAGCGCATTCGCCAAGCGCTGGAAACCACCGAATGGGCCGACGGCAAAATCACCGCCGGGCACCAATCCGCGAAAGCCAAGCACAACCTGCAATTGCCCGAAGGCCACCCACTGGCCAAGGAAATCGGCGCAGCGATGCTCGAACGGTTGTGGAAAAATCCGCTGTTTATGTCAGCGGCGTTACCGAACAAGGTCTTCCCGCCGCTGTTCAATTGCTACACCGCCGGTGGCAGTTTCGATTTCCACATCGACAACGCCGTGCGCCAGGCACGGGGCAGCTTTGAGCGGGTGCGTACCGACCTGTCGTCCACCCTGTTCTTCAGCGACCCCGATGAATACGACGGCGGCGAACTGGAGATCCAGGACACTTTCGGCCTGCAGCGGGTCAAGTTGCCCGCCGGCGACATGGTGCTGTACCCCGGCTCCAGCCTGCACAAAGTCAACGCCGTGACCCGTGGCGCACGCTATGCCTCATTTTTCTGGACCCAAAGCCTGGTACGCGAAGACAGCCAGCGTACCCTGCTGTTCGAAATGGACGGTGCGATCCAGCAATTGACCGCCGACGTGCCCGACCACCCGGCGTTGATCCAGCTCACCGGCACTTACCACAACCCTGCTGCGCCGCTGGGCTGAGGTCTGACATGGGCTTTTTGCTGCGTCGTGAAGAAGTGCTCAACGTCGAGCAGTTGCAAAGCATGCTGGATGAGTCCCCGGTGCGCGCTGCCCAGGCGATCTTGATGGCGGCGAAGGAGGGCGTGGTCGACGCACAGGCGCTGCTCGGGCAAATCCTGCTGGAAGGCCGTGGCATTGCACGGGATGAAGCCTTGGCACTGCGCTGGTTCCAGATCGCGGCTCAAAGCGGGCACCTGATGGCACGCAATATGGCGGGGCGGTGCTTGGAGCATGGCTGGGGTTGCGCCACCGATGAGGCGGCGGCTGCACGGGAATACCGCGTGGCGGCTGAGGCGGGGTTGGATTGGTCGCAGTACAACTACGCCAATCTGCTTGCCACTGGGCGCGGTGTTGCAGAAGACCAACCGCAAGCCTTGACCTTTTATCGCTTGGCCGCTGAACAAGGCCACGCCAAGTCGATGAACCTGGTGGGGCGTTATCTGGAAGACGGCCGGTTCTGCCAACGGGATTTGGAGGCGGCCGTAGATTGGTATCGACGTTCAGCCGAAGGCGGGGATTTTCGCGGGCAGTTCAGCTATGCCGCAGTACTGGCGGACAAAGGCCAGGTCGACGTGGCGCTTGGGTGGTTGCGCAAGGCGTTGGTGGGAGGGAATTTGAAGTTCCTGCGTACGGCGTATAAGGCGTTGGCCGCGGCGAATGATCCACAGGTTCGGGCGATGGCCGATGCCTATCAACGGCGCGCCAGAAGCCTTTCTGAAGCCATTACCCTCTGACAGGATTGGGCACAAAAACTGACATTAGTTCTCTGGCGAAAGCAATTCGTGCTTAGTCATTATCGCGCCACACAAGCCCGCTTGAAGGTTAAGCGGGCTTTTTTATGGGTGTGTCTTGTGTGTAAAAACCATTGCCATTCGGCGGTGTGTAATATACACACTAGAGGGTGGAGCGATGAGAAGTCGAGAGGTGATAGAGCGGTTGGTGGCGGATGGGTGGTTTGAAGTGGCGGTGAAGGGCAGTCATCATCAATTCAAGCATCCGGTGAAGCAGGGGCGAGTTACCGTTCCTCATCCAAAGTCAGAGATCGCCAAGGGCACGCTGCATAGCATTTTCAAATCAGCAGGTATCAAGTGACGACCCCGCTTGATGAATTGGATGGGGTCCCAGTGGCACGTCCAAAGGAGGAACAATGAAATTTCCAGTGGTGGTACACAAAGACGCTGACTCGGATTACAGCGTGACTGTCCCCGATGTGCCGGGCTGCTTCTCGGCAGGTGGGACCTTTTCCGAGGCATTGGACAACATCCGTGAGGCGCTTTCGTTGCATCTGGAAGGATTGGTTGCCGATCAGGAGCAGCTTCCCCAAGCGCAGGAAGTCGATGCTCATCTGGATAACCCTGATTTTTCGGGGGGTATGGGCGATCGTGGACTTTGATCTCACACCCTACTTAGGTAAGTCAGTGCGCTTCAACGCCTCTTTGCCGGAACACTTGTTGCAGCGCATCGATGAGCGCGTACAAAAGGATCATCGCTACACATCGCGGTCAGGCTTTTTGGCGACTGCGGCATTGCGCGAGCTATCTGCGTAATGCAAAACAAAGAAGCCCAGGACACGTCATGGGCTTCTTCTTGCACCTGCAGCTAAAAACTAACCGCTGCTCTTACACGTAAAACGACTTCAACGGCGGAAATCCATTGAACTCAACCGCGCTGTAGCTGGTGGTGTACGCACCCGTCGACAACCAGTACAAACGATCACCGATCGCCAGGTTCAGCGGCAGGCCGTACTTGTAGTTTTCGTACATGATGTCGGCGCTGTCGCAGGTAGGACCGGCGATAACCACTTCTTCCATCTCGCCTTTCTTCTCAGTCCAGATCGGGAACTTGATGGCTTCGTCCATGGTTTCGATCAGGCCGGAGAATTTGCCCACATCCGTGTACACCCAACGCTCGACGGCGGTGCGGGATTTACGTGCAACCAATACCACTTCGCTGACCAGGATACCGGCGTTGGCGATCAGCGAACGGCCCGGTTCCAGGATGATTTCCGGCAGGTCGTCGCCGAAGTCTTCCTTGAGGAAGCGGATGATTTCTTCGGCGTAGGTTTCCAGGCTGTTGGTACGGGTGATGTAGTTGGCCGGGAAGCCGCCGCCCATGTTGATCAGCTTGAGGTGGATGCCGTCTTCTTCTTTCAAGCGCTCGAAGATCACTTTGACCTTGGCGATCGCTGCGTCCCATACGCTGATGTCGCGCTGTTGCGAGCCAACGTGGAACGAGATGCCGTACGGCACCAGGCCCAGGTCACGGGCCAGGATCAGCAGGTCCATGGCCATGTCGGTCTGGCAGCCGAATTTGCGCGACAGAGGCCAGTCAGCCGTGGTCGAGCCTTCGGTGAGGATACGTACATACACTTTCGAACCCGGCGCGGCCTTGGCGATGTTGCGCAGGTCGGCTTCGGAGTCGGTGGAGAACAGGCGCACGCCTTTCTCGTAGAAGTAACGGATGTCCTTGGATTTCTTGATGGTGTTGCCGTAGCTGATGCGGTCGGCGCTGACACCACGGTCCATCACCTTGTCCAGCTCGTAGATCGAGGCGATGTCGAAGCTCGAACCTTTCTCTTTGAGCAGGTCGATGATCTCGACCGCCGGGTTGGCCTTGACCGCGTAATAGACCTTGGCGAATTCGAAACCGGCGCGCAGGTCATCGTAGGCCTGGCTGATCATTGCGGTGTCGATCACCACGAACGGGGTTTCTTGCTTGTCGGCGAACGCCTTCATTTTGTCAAAAGTGGCGCGCGCGAAATAATCTTCGACCTGGATCGACATGCTGGGAACTCCTAAGGGCAAACTGTTTTAGTCAATGGGTGCAAATGAACGTCCTCCGTATCCCCACTTTGGTTCGCCTACTTCCCAAGGCATGTCGCCGAAAGCAAAAGGCCATGGGATCTACCGCTTCCCTTGGCCTTGCTGTCTCGTCGTCAGTACTTGAGCCGGATGGATCGTTTCCAGCATGGACGTTCGGCGCGAACTTTAGGGCGTGAGGGGCTTGAGATCAACTAAAAATGTCGCGTTTTTGCACGCGTTCGTCGCGAGGACCCGTGCAGTTACTTATGTAACCGACAGGTGTGACGGATTGATGTTCCCCGGATGGGGAGAATTGGCTGGATTTCCCTGATACACCATAGAGCAAATGTGGGAGGGGCTTGCCCCCGATTACAGTGTGTCAGTCAGCTTATCTGTAGCTGGCACACCGCTATCGGGGGCAAGCCCCTCCCACAGTTTTGACCGAGTGGTGTCAGATCAGGCCAGGGCGGTTTCCGCAGGCGAAACGATACTGGTCTTACCCCCACGCGACTTACCCGAACTCAAGTATTCAGCAATCGACTCCTGCGTCACCTCACCCAAGAACACCCGCTCCGCGTCCATCACCGGCAACCACGAACGGTTGAACTCGTACATGCGCGACAGCAGTATGCGCAAATGCTCGTCATACGCCGCCGTGGCGTTGAACTCACGCAGGTACTGGCCGCAGGTGCCGGTCTGACGGTGCAAGTCGCGACGTCGTACGTAACCCAGCGCCTTATTCTCGGCGCAGGTCACCACCACATAGCGGCGGTCATGTTCGTCCATCAGTTCCAGCGCATCGGCCACCGGGGTTTCCGGGCTCACCGACGGCGCGTTGTCCGCCGCATCCTCGGCCTTCACCAGCAGCAGGCGCTTGAGGGTGCTGTCCTGGCCCACGAAGTTGCTGACGAATTCGTCGGCTGGGTGCGCCAGTAGCGTGTCCGGGTGGTCGATCTGCAGCAGCTTGCCAGCACGGAAGATGGCGATCTTGTCACCCAGCTTGATGGCTTCGTCGATGTCGTGGCTGACCATGATCACGGTCTTGTTCAGCGCGCGTTGCATCTCGAAGAACTCGTTCTGGATCATTTCGCGGTTGATCGGGTCGACCGCGCCGAACGGCTCATCCATCAACAGCAACGGCGCGTCGGCCGCCAACGCACGGATCACACCGATACGCTGTTGCTGGCCGCCCGACAGTTCACGCGGGTAGCGATGCAGGTACTGCTTGGGTTCCAGCTTGATCATGCTCATCAACTCGCGGGCGCGGTCGTGGCATTTCTGTTTGTCCCAGCCGAGCAGTTTCGGCACGACCACGATGTTTTCCTCGATGGTCATGTTGGGGAACAGGCCGATCTGCTGGATCACATAGCCGATGTTGCGGCGCAGGGTCACTTCATCCAGGTCGGTGGTGTCTTCGCCGTTGATCAAAATCTTGCCCGAGGTCGGTTTGATCAGGCGGTTGATCATTTTCAGCGTGGTGCTCTTGCCGCAACCCGATGGGCCGAGGAATACGCAAATTTCGCCTTCGTTGACGGTCAGGCTTACATCGTTCACGGCGGTGACAGTCTTGCCGTTGCTTTGGAAGGTCTTGGACAGGTTTTGAAGTTCGATCATTTGAGCAATCCTTTTGGAGTCAGCGAGCGTTGCAGCCATTGCAAAAGCAGGTCGGCGAAGATGGCCAGGAGACTGACCAGCACTGCGCCGACGATCAGCATCGACATGTCGCTGCGGCTGATGGAAGCCAGAATAAGTACACCCAGGCCACCGGCGCCGATGGTGGCGGCGATGGTCATCACACCAATGTTCATCACCACGGCGGTGCGTACACCGGCGAGGATCACCGGCACGGCGATGGGCAACTCGACCATGCGCAGACGCTGGCCGAAGGTCATGCCGATGCCGCGTGCGGCCTCGCGAATACCGGGCTCTACGCCGGTCAGGGCCAGGTAGGTGTTACGCATGATCGGCAAGAGGGAGTAGAGGAACACGGCGGTAATCGCCGGCATTGGCCCCAGGCCCTGGCCGAATTTGGAGTAGAACGGCAGCAGCAGGCCGAACAAGGCGATGGACGGCACGGTCAGCAGCACCGTGGCGCTGGCTTGTAGCGGGCCGGCCAACGTTGGGAAGCGGGTCATCAGGATGCCCAGGGGCACGCCAATCAGGATCGCAAGGATCACGGCGATGCCGACCAGGGTGATGTGCTGCCCGGTCAGGTGCAGGACTTGGGCCCAATCAAGATGGGAAAAGGCGTTCAAAAATTCCATGTCTTCTCCTCTTATTGGTTGATCGGATGTTGGCGCAGGAAGTCGGCGGCAACAGCGGAAGGGCTTTCATGGTCGACGTCGACCCGCGCGTTCAGCTGGCGCATGGTTTCGTCGTCGAACAGGGCGGCGAGCGGCTTGAGGTCGTCGGCCAATTGCGGGTGGGCGTCGAGATAAACCTGACGCACTACGGGCGCTGCGGTGTAGTCCGGGAAGTAGTGCTTGTCGTCTTCCAGCAGCTTTAACTTGAAGGCATTCAGACGACCGTCAGTGGTGTAGACCAAACCGGCAAACACTTGGCCGTTACGCAGGGCGGTGTAGACCAGGCCGGCGTCCATCTGCCGGGTGTTTTTGCGGGTCAGGTTCATGTCGTACAGCTTGACCATGCCGGCCAGACCGTCGGACCGGTTGGCGAACTCGGTGTCCAGGGCCACCAGGCGGTGGGCGTCGGCCTTGGACGCGACGGCTTGAGTCAGGTCGCTGATGCTATTGATCTCAGGATGTTCCTGGGCAACCTTCTCAGGCAGCGCCAGCGCATAGGTGTTGCTGAAGCGCGATGGCGAGAGCCAGATCAGGCCTTTTTTCGCGTCGAGTTCTTTCACCCTGGCGTAGGACTGTTCGCTGTCGAGCTTCTCGTCCACGTGGTTGTAGGCCACCAGCGACACGCCGGTGTATTCCCAGATCAAATCCAGCTGCCCGCTTTCCTGGGCACTGCGCGCCAGGTTGCTGCCCAGGCCGCCGGTTACGCGGGTGTCATAGCCCTTGGTGCGCAAGTATTGGGAGGTGATTTCGGCGAGCAGGGTCTGTTCGGTGAACACCCGGGCGCCGATGCGGATCACTGGTTTTTCGGCGGCTTGCGCAATGCCTGCAAACAGCAGGACGCAGCCTAGTATCAAGCTTAACTTTTTCATGTCGATTCCTTTGCCAAGCCTTAAGACGGACGCAACCCGCGTTCCAGCCAGAGGCGGCTGGCCATGGTCACCAGGCCGTCAAGCAGCAAGGCCAGCAACGCGGTACACGCGGCGCCAAGCAGCAATTGCGGCTGGTTGTTCAGGGCGATGCCGGGGAAGATCAGGCTGCCCAGGCTATTGGCTCCAATCAGGAACGCCAGCGGGGCGGTACCCACGTTGATCGCCAAGGCAACACGCACACCGCCTATGATGATCGGCACGGCGTTGGGCAACTCCACGCGAAACAGCACCTGGCGCGGCGTCATGCCGATGCCGGTGGCGGCTTCTTTCAGGGAGCCCTGAACGTTTTTAAGGCCTTCGTAGGTGTTGCGCACGATAGGCAGGAGGGAGGCGAGGAACAGCGCGAAGATGGCCGGGCCACTGCCGATGCCGAGGACGCCAAGGGCGATGGCCAGTACGGCCAGGGGAGGGACGGTGTTGCCGATGTTGAAGATCTGCATGAAGCGTTCTGCGCGCCCGACCATGTGCGGTCGGCTGAGCAGGATACCGGCGGGGATGCCCACAACGAGGGCCGCCAGCATGGAGACTAGAACGAGGATCAGATGTGCTTGCAGGTAAAACAACAAATCGTCGCGGTACAGTTCGATCGTGTTGATGCCGATCCAGTGGACCAGCAGGGCCAGGAGCGCGACGACAACCGCGCCTCCTATCAGCCCTTTGCCATAGCGAATAGCCACAGGCGGACTCCTTTTTTCTTCTGTCGGCGAGCACATTCCTTCGTGGCATGCCATTCCTGGCTGTCTCTGAATGTGTTCGCGAAAAGCAGCTCGTCTCTACCGGCAACGCGGTAAAAGTTCGAGCCATGAGCGCAGCCTCGTCAGGCTAACTTGCTGATTTATCAGCCCCTGTTCCGAGTGCGATAGCAGGGGAGTGGACGTCTCGACCTTTTAAAAGGTTCCATACTTGGCAGCATTTAGCCACCCCTAATCGGGTGAACGGTGGTCTGGGGGCCTGGGATTACGCTATACTCGCCGCCCTTTTTGACTCACCTGCCAGGCGATTTCCCATGACCCACCAGGCCGCCGAAGTCGCGAAACGCCGCACTTTCGCCATTATTTCCCACCCCGATGCCGGTAAAACCACCATCACCGAGAAACTCTTGCTGATGGGCAAGGCAATCGCGGTGGCCGGCACGGTGAAATCCCGCAAATCCGACCGCCATGCCACCTCCGACTGGATGGAAATGGAAAAACAACGGGGTATTTCCATTACCACGTCGGTCATGCAGTTCCCGTATCGCGACCACATGGTCAACCTGCTCGACACCCCGGGCCACGAAGACTTCTCCGAAGACACCTACCGCACCCTGACGGCAGTTGACTCGGCGCTGATGGTCCTCGACGGCGGTAAGGGCGTCGAGCCACGTACCATCGCGCTGATGGACGTGTGCCGTCTGCGTGATACGCCGATTGTCAGCTTCATCAACAAACTCGACCGCGACATCCGCGACCCGATCGAGCTGTTGGATGAAATCGAAGCCGTCCTGAAGATCAAGGCCGCGCCGATCACGTGGCCGATTGGTTGCTACCGCGACTTCAAGGGTGTGTACCACCTGGCCGACGACTACATCATTGTCTACACCGCCGGCCACGGTCACGAGCGCACCGAAACCAAGATCATCGAAAAACTCGACTCCGACGAAGCCCGCGCCCACCTGGGTGACGAGTACGACCGTTTTGTCGACCAGTTGGAACTGGTGCAGGGCGCCTGCCACGAGTTCAACCAGCAGGAATTCCTCGACGGCCAACTGACCCCGGTGTTCTTCGGTACGGCCCTGGGCAACTTCGGCGTGGACCATGTACTCGACGCCGTCGTTGATTGGGCTCCGCGCCCACTGCCACGTGTGGCCAACGAACGTACCGTTGAACCGGTGGAAGAGAAGTTCACCGGCTTCGTGTTCAAGATCCAGGCGAACATGGACCCCAAACACCGCGACCGTATCGCCTTCATGCGTATCTGCTCCGGCAAATACGAAAAAGGCATGAAGATGCGCCACGTGCGCACCGGCAAGGACGTGCGCATCGGCGACGCCCTGACGTTCTTCTCCTCCGAGCGTGAACAGCTCGAAGAAGCCTACGCCGGCGACATCATCGGCCTGCACAACCACGGCACCATCCAGATCGGCGACACCTTCACCGAAGGCGAAGCCCTGGGCTTTACCGGCATCCCGCACTTCGCCCCGGAACTGTTCCGCCGCGTACGCCTGCGCGACCCGCTGAAATCCAAGCAACTGCGCCAAGGTTTGCAGCAACTGGCGGAAGAGGGCGCCACCCAGGTGTTCTTCCCGGAGCGCAGCAACGACATCATCCTCGGCGCCGTGGGTGTGCTGCAGTTCGATGTGGTGGCCAGCCGCTTGAAAGAGGAATACAAGGTTGAATGCTCCTACGAGCCGATCACCGTGTACTCCGCGCGCTGGATCGATTGCAGCGATAAGAAGAAGCTGGAAGAGTTCTCCAACAAGGCCGTGGAAAACCTCGCGGTGGACGGCGGCGGTCACCTGACCTACCTGGCCCCGACGCGGGTGAACCTGGCGCTGATGGAAGAGCGTTGGCCGGATGTGAAATTCCGCGCGACCCGCGAGCACCATTAAGGTCTGAGCGGTAAAGAGAAGGGTGAAGCTGTAATGGCTTCACCCTTTTTTTATTGGTCGGTCTGACTGCAAGACTGTTGGAGTCTTTCCCAAGACTGCCTTTGTAGTGAGCGGGCTTGCCCCGGTACAGACCGGGGACATCGTTTACATTTCTAACCGGGGACATGGTTTACAGGTTATTACGCATGATCAGGAGGTAACTGATCATGCCCTGGAACCAAGAGTCTCCCATGGATCAACGAATCAAACTGGTCATCGACTGGCTTTCTGGTGACTTCACCAAAAGCCAGTTAGCTCGGCGCTTCGGCGTCAGTCGGCCGACTGTAGATAAATGGATCTCCCGTCACGTTGAAGGAGATTTAAAGTCGTTGGCAGAGCTATCTCGACGACCCCATAACAGCCCAAACAAGACTGACGATGAGATCTTGGCTCGCATAGTGGCGATGAAAGAAGCCCACTATGAATGGGGGCCGAAGAAGCTTGTCAGGCTATTAGGAATCGATGATTCGTCGGTCGCCTGGCCATCTCCAAGCACGGCAGGCCAATGGCTTGACCGTCTTGGGCTGGTCAAAAACGACGTTTCAAACGACGGCACAGTACCGGTCACAGGGAAATGCGCGAAGCCAACGAGCCCAACAATACGTGGTGCGCTGACTACAAAGGGCAGTTCAAGATGCTCAACGCCCATATGTGCTATCCCTTAACTGTTACAGACCATGCCTCTCGTATGATTTTTGGCGTGCAGAGCTCACTCCAGGATCATGACCAAGCCTGTAAAACAAGCATTTGAGAGGCTTTTCCATGAGTACGGAATGCCTGAAGTCATTCGCTCTGACAACGGCGTTCCTTTTGCGTCTCCAGGCCTGGCAAGAATGTCCACACTGGCCGTTTGGTGGATCCGTTTGGGTATATATCCGGAGCGAACCATGCCGGGAAGACCGGACCAAAATGGCCGGCATGAACGGATGCATCGCAGTATGAAGTTGGAGCTGCCGATTGGGAAAAACCTGGTTGAGCAGCAGCTTTTTCTAGAGCACTTTCGACATGAATTCAATTACATACGCCCCCACGAGGCGCTCGGCATGAAGCGCCCAGGAGAGCTGTATGTGCCGTCTAATCGACCTTATCCAGGATGCTTGCCGGATGTGGAATATGCGGCGGAAATGAAAGTACGAAGCGTAAGGAAGAACGGCTCGATCATGTGGAAAGGAAAGTTGGTGTTTGTTAGCGAAGCGCTATCAGGAGAACGGATCGCGCTCAAGGAAGTTGAAGAAGATGTTTGGGATCTGTACCTGTGTGATTATCCCTGGGGAGGCTTGGACGAGGAATGAGCCGCGTCCAAGCCTCAAATGTAAACGATGTCTCCGGTTTCAGATGTAAAGGATGTCTACGGTTCTACACCCGCGCTGGGTGGCGAAGCCACCCTAAATCCCGACACCTCGGTCTACCTGTAACTCCCCGGCATTCTGTTTGGGGCGGCTTCGCCACCCAGCGCGGGGCAAGCCCGCTCACTACAAGAGCGCCGTTGTGACCGGCAAGCCCGCTCCCACATTTTGATCTCCAGTAGGCGAGGGATTGGCAATAACTTGGCATCGAGTCTAGTTTTTACCCAACGATTGAAAAGGAGACCGCTGTGCGGAGTTTCAAACACGCCATCCATCTAATGCTGCTAGCTGGCCTATTGCTACCAACTCTCCCCGCCCTGGCCGACGCCGGCACGCCCCAGTGGAAAGACACCGGCCCCGTCACCAAGCGCAAGCAGAACGAGGTCAACTCCGGCAGTTGGAAGCCCCAGGCCCAGCCCGCGCCCAAGGAAGACGCCGAAAACCCCTACAACGAAGGCGAAGACAGCGAAACCTATGACGACGGCGATACCTGATCGGCGAGTGGCGCAAACCCTGGATTGGAACTAGCTTGATTGACAGCGACGGTCGAACGCCGGCGCATGTGATCCACTGACTGGACGGAAATCGACCATGACTATCTTTCAACGTTTGGTGCTGATGCTAAAAGTGCTGGTGATGTTATCGCTGGGAATTTCGTCTGCATGGGCCAATACCGCTGTGCAGAGCCAGGCGCCGGGGTTTGTGGCGGCGAAGACGGCGCAGGTGGGTGGTTTGCAGTTGGCCAAGAGCGAGTCAGAGCCCGGAGATGAAGACCAGGGCGGCTCCAAGGATGATGACGACCAACAGGCACCACCGGATGACGATGACAGTGATGGCGACAGCGATACCTGATTTTCGGTAAAAAACGCCCCATCTGCAGGACTGATGCGCAATCCGACGAATGGGGCGGTAGAACGCGTGCAATGCCCTGGGCTTAATCACCCAGGGCATTTTTGTTGCGGGTTACGCCACGAACTGCTCCGCGTAGTGGCAGGCCACTTGGCGGTTATCCAAGGCCCGCAGTTGCGGCTCCTCGGTGCTGCAGCGTGCTGTCGCGTAAGGGCAGCGCTTGTGGAACGCGCAGCCAGGCGGCGGGTTCAGCGGGTTGGGCAGTTCGCCGACGATCTTGATCTTCGGCTTGTTCGGGTCCGGGTGAATGGTCGGGGTGGCCGACAGCAGCGCCTGGGTGTAGGGGTGCAAGGGACGCGCGTAAATGTCTTCCTTGGGGCCCACTTCCACCGGGCGACCGAGGTACATCACCATCACGTCATCGGCAACGTGTTGCACCACCGCCAGGTTGTGGGAAATGAACACGTAGGCCGTGTTGAATTCCTGCTGCAGGTCCATGAACAGGTTGAGCACCTGGGCCTGGATCGACACGTCCAGCGCTGAGGTCGGTTCGTCCGCCACCAGCACTTTGGGTTGCAGCATCATGGCGCGTGCCAGCGCGATACGCTGGCGCTGGCCACCGGAGAACATGTGCGGGTAGCGCTGATAATGCTCAGGGCGCAGGCCCACCTGCTTCATCATTGCCTGCACTTTCTCGCGGCGTTCGGCGGCAGACAGGTCTGTGTTGATCAGCAGCGGCTCGCCGAGTTGATCACCAACTTTCTGTCGTGGGTTCAACGATGCGTACGGGCTTTGGAACACCATCTGCACGTCTTTGCGCAGTTGCTTGCGCTGGGCCTTGTCGGCGCCGGCGACTTCCTGGCCGGCGATTTTCAGCGAGCCCGACGACGGCTCTTCAATCAGCGTGAGCGCACGGGCCAGGGTGGACTTGCCGCAACCCGATTCGCCCACCACGGCGAGGGTCTTGCCGGCTTCCAACTCGAACGACACGCCATTAAGCGCACGTACCAACGCGTGGCCTTTGAACAGGCCACGGGACACTTCGTAGTGACGGGTGAGGTCGCGGGCGGTAAGAACGACGGCCATTACGCCACCTCCTGGTTCAAGGGGTAGAAGCAGCGCGCAAGGCTGTTGGTTTTCGGATCAAGGCCTGGGCGTTGGGCACGGCAGCTTTCCTGTACGTACGGGCAGCGCGGTGACAGCAGGCAACCTTGCGGCCGGTCATAACGGCCTGGAACGATACCCGGCAGCGTGGCCAGGCGAGAGGCGCCCAGGCTGTGCTCGGGAATCGCCTTGAGCAGCGCCTCGCTGTAGGGGTGCGCCGGAATATCGAACAACTGCGGCACTTGGCCCACTTCCACCGCTTGGCCGGCATACATCACGCACACGCGCTGGGCGGTTTCGGCCACCACGGCCAAGTCGTGGGTGATCAACACCAGGCCCATGTTCTGCTCTTTCTGCAGGGCCAGCAGCAGTTCCATGATTTGCGCCTGGATCGTTACGTCCAACGCCGTGGTTGGCTCGTCCGCGATCAGCAGTTTGGGCTCGCCAGCAATCGCCATCGCGATCGCCACGCGCTGGCTCATACCGCCGGACAGTTGGTGCGGGTAGGCATCCATACGGCTGGCAGCGCCCGGGATCTCCACTTTTCCAACAGTTCGATGGCGCGCTTGCGTGCTTGTTTGCCGGACATTTTCAGGTGCAGGCGCAGCACTTCTTCAATCTGGAAACCCACGGTATAGCTGGGGTTTAGCGCGGTCATCGGGTCTTGGAACACCATCGCCAGGTCTTTGCCGACGATCTGGCGGCGTTGACGGTTGCTCAGCTTGAGCATGTCCTTGCCGTCGAAGGTCAGCGAGTCGGCGGTGACGATGCCGGGGTGCTCGATCAGGCCCATCAGCGCCATCATGGTCACGGATTTACCCGAGCCCGACTCGCCAACGATTGCCAGGACTTCGCCTTTGTCGACCGACAGGTCCAGGCCATCGACCACCGGCACGGCGGTCTTGTCGCCGAAGCGGACGTTGAGATTCTTGATTTCTAACAGTGACATGGGAATCTCCTCAGGCGGCGTTCTTGAGTTTCGGGTCCAGCGCATCGCGCAGGCCGTCGCCCATCAAGTTGATTGCCAGCACGCTGAGCAAAATGGTCAAACCGGGCAGGCTCACCACCCACCAGGCGCGTTCGATGTAGTCACGGGCCGAAGCCAGCATGGTGCCCCACTCAGGGGTTGGCGGTTGTACGCCAAGGCCCAGGAAGCCCAGGGCCGCGGCATCGAGAATCGCCGAGGAGAAGCTCAAGGTCGCCTGAACGATCAGCGGCGCCATGCAGTTAGGCAACACGGTGATGAACATCAGGCGTGGCAGGCCGGCGCCGGCGAGGCGAGCAGCGGTCACGTAGTCGCGGTTCAGTTCGCCCATTACCGCAGCGCGGGTCAGACGGACGTAGGACGGCAGCGAAACGATAGCGATGGCGATCACGGTGTTGATCAGGCCAGGGCCGAGGATGGCGACGATGGCAACCGCCAGCAGCAGCGACGGCAGGGCCAGCATGATGTCCATCAAGCGCATGATGGTCGGGCCGAGCATACGCGGGAAGAACCCGGCGAACAGGCCCAACAGGATGCCCGGAATCAGCGACATCACCACCGACGACAAACCGATCAGCAGCGACAGGCGCGAGCCCTGGATCAGGCGCGAGAGCAAGTCACGGCCCAGTTCGTCGGTGCCCAGCAGGAACTGCATTTGCCCACCTTCCAGCCAGGCTGGCGGGGTCAGCAGGAAGTCGCGGTATTGTTCGCTGGGGTTATGCGGTGCAACCCAGGGGGCAAAGAGCGCGCAGAACACGATCAGCAACATGAACGCCAGGCCGGCAACCGCGCCTTTGTTCTTGGAGAAGGCTTGCCAGAATTCTTTGTACGGGGACGGATACAGCAGGCTTTGATCGACTGCTGACACTTGAGTAGGTGTGGTCATGGTCTTGATCTCAGCGCTGGTGACGGATGCGTGGGTTGGCGAAGCCGTAGAGGATATCCACCACGAAGTTCACCAGGATCACCAGGCAGGCGATCAGCAAAATGCCGTTTTGCACCACCGGGTAGTCCCGCGCGCCAATGGCTTCGATCAGCCATTTGCCGATGCCGGGCCACGAGAAGATGGTTTCGGTCAGGACCGCACCGGCCAGCAGCGTGCCGACTTGCAGGCCAACCACGGTCAGTACCGGAATCAGCGCGTTACGCAGGCCGTGGACGAATACCACGCGTGCTGGCGACAGGCCTTTGGCCTTGGCGGTACGGATGTAGTCTTCGCGCAGCACTTCGAGCATCGACGAACGGGTCATCCGCGCGATCACTGCCAGCGGGATGGTGCCGAGCACGATGGCCGGCAGGATCAGGTGGTGCAGGGCGTCGAAGAACGCATCCGGCTCGTCAGCCAGCAGGGTGTCGATCAGCATGAAGCCGGTGCGCGGCTCGATGTCGTAGAGCAGGTCGATCCGCCCGGAAACCGGGGTCCAGCCCAGGCTTACCGAGAAGAACATGATCAGGATCAGGCCCCACCAGAAGATCGGCATCGAGTATCCCGCGAGGGAGATGCCCATCACCCCATGGTCGAACAGGGACCCTCGCTTCAAGGCCGCGATCACCCCGGCCAACAGGCCCAGGATACCGGCGAACAACAGGGCGGCCATGGACAGTTCCAGGGTCGCGGGGAAAAGGGCGGTGAATTCGGTCCACACGCTGGTACGGGTACGCAGTGATTCGCCAAGGTCGCCCTGGGCGAGCTTGCCGACGTAGTCCAGGTATTGCGCATACAGCGGCTTGTTAAGGCCAAGGCGTTCCATTGCCTGTGCGTGCATCTCGGGGTCGACGCGCCTTTCGCCCATCATGACTTCGACGGGGTCGCCAGGGATCATGCGAATTAACGCAAACGTCAACAAAGTGATGCCGAAAAACGTCGGGATCAATAGTCCCAATCGGCGGGCAATAAAACTAAACATCTTGTTGTGTACCTCAATCAGCCGGTTAGGCAAGTCCGGCACCGCCCTGGTGGGCGGTGCCGAGCGTTTCTCTTATTTACTTCACCTGGGTTGTGGCGAAGTTATTGGTCGTCAGCGGGCTTTGGTATAACCCTCGACGTTCTTGCGCAGTGCGGTGAACATCTTCGGATAAGCTATGGGGATCCACGGTTGGTCCTTGTCGAAAACGTCCAGTGCTTGTTCATAGAGTGCAGCGCGTCGGGTGGGTTCAGCATCCGCGCGTGCCTTGTCGATCAAGTCTTGAAACTCTTTGTTACACCAGCGCGCGTAGTTTTCGCCGTTTTTTGCAGCATCGCAACTCAGGTTCGGGGTGAGGAAGTTATCCGGGTCACCGTTATCACCGGCCCAGCCGGCGGAAACCATGTCGTGCTCGCCGTTTTTAGCACGCTTGAGCATCTCGCCCCATTCCATGACTTTGATATTGACCTTCAAGCCAATCTGGGCGAGATCCGCCTGCATGCGTTGGGCACCGAGCAACGGGTTAGGGTTGGTCGGGCCACCGCCATTTCGGGTGAACAGGGTGAGCTCGGTGCCTTCCGGTACGCCGGCTTCCTTGAGCAGCGCGCGGGCTTTGTCGAGATCACGCGACGGGTTTTTCAGCGTGTCGTTGAAACCCAGCAGGGTCGGTGGGTACGGGCCGGTGGCATCGACTGCATTGCCTTTGCCGTACAGGGACTCGTTGTAGCCTTTTTTGTCGAACGCGATGTTGATCGCGTGACGCACCCGTGCGTCGCTCATGTACTTGTGGGTGGTGTTCATGGCGGTGTAGGCAGTAGTCATCGCTGCCAGCTCATCCACTTTCAGGTTCGGATCGGCCTTGATGCTCGGGATGTCATCGGGCTTGGGATACAGCGCGACCTGGCACTCGTTGGCCTTGAGCTTCTGCAGGCGCACGTTGTTGTCCACCGTGATGGCCAGGATCAGCGGGTCGGCTGGCGGCTTGCCACGGAAATACTCCGGGTTGGCCTTGAAGCGAACCTGGGCATCTTTCTGGTAGCGGGTGAAAACAAACGGCCCGGTGCCGATGGGCTTGGCGTTCAGGTCGTCGGTCTTGCCGGACTTGAGCAACTGGTCAGCGTATTCGGCGGAATGAATCGAAGAGAACGCCATGGCCAGGTCGGCCAGGAACGGTGCTTCAGGACGGGTCAGGGTAAAGACGACAGTGTGATCATCGGTCTTCTCTACGCTCTTGAGCAGCTCCTTGAAGCCCATGCTCTCAAAGTACGGGTAGCCCACGCTGGACTTCTTATGCCACGGGTGATTCGGGTCCAACTGGCGCTGGAAGCTCCAAAGTACGTCGTCGGCATTCAGGTTGCGCGTGGGTTTGAAGTAGTCGGTGGTGTGGAACTTGATGTCGTCACGCAGGTGGAAGGTGTAGGTCAGGCCGTCGGCGCTGATTTCAGGCAGGGCCTTGGCCAATGCCGGAACCACTTCGGTAGTCCCTGGCTTGAAGTCAACCAGGCGGTTGAACATGGTTTCCGCGGCGGCGTCAGCGGTGACGGCCGTGGTGTACAGGACAGGATCGAAGCCTTCCGGGCTGGCTTCGGTGCAGACTACCAACGGTTTGGCCGAATGCCGACGGCCACGCTCAACAGCGCGGCTGCCATGGCGGCTTGTAGTGGGAGCATTTTCATTCGGAGCCCTCTGCAATCGGTGGGACCAGACAAGCGTAGACGGCAGGCTCGTCCTGAGCCCGCCGTTTACCTGGTGCTAATTAAAGAATGTTGAACGGGATGGTGGTAACCAGGCGGAATTCGCGCAGGTTGCCGTCAGCCTGGTTCTCGCTGGCGCGGTGTGTCACGTAGGTGGCGCGAACGGTGGAGGCTTTCAGAGGGCCGCTCTGGATGGCATAGGAAGTACCGATACCGTATTCCTGGTGGTGTTCGCCGTTTTGTTTCTGGATGCCGTTGTAGGCGAAGTCTTTCACGCCGTTGTCGCCACGGTAGTGAGTACCGTCGATGCCCCAGCCGCGTGCCGAGTAGATGTTGAATTTCAGGCCTGGCACGCCGTATTCAGCCATGTTGATACCGTAGGCAACCTGGAAGGACTTCTCGTTCGGACCGTTGAAGTCGGAAGTCAGGGAGTTGGCCAGGTAGATTCCGTTGGTTTCGTGCAGGTAGTCGAAGTACTCGTTACCGTTCACTTCCTGGTACGAGAAGGTCAGGCTGTGAGCCTGGTGGGTCAGGCCAAGCGACAGCGAGTAGGTGTCGTTGTCGATCTTGCCCATCAACTTTTTGCCTTCGTCGACGGTTTTGTAGTAGTTCAGGCCAGTGGTCAGGGCCAGTACTTGGCTGTCGCCCAGCTCATGGGTAGCGCCGAAGTAGTACTGGTTCCAGAAGTCCTTGACCTGTGCGCCGAAGAAGCTGGTTTTCAGGCTCTTGAACGGCTGCCAGTTCACACCGGCGGTGTAGACGTGGTCGGTTTCTGCGCCATTGCCGTATTCGGTACGGAATTTCGACAGGCTCTGTTCGGTACGTGGCGATACGCGATCGAAGTACGCGCCTTGGAACGACAGGTTGTTGAATTCTTCGCTGTTGATGGCAAAACCTTCGAAGCTCGAAGGCAGTGCACGGTTACCGATGGTGTCGATAATGCCGCTGCTGAAGTTTTGGCGACCGGCGGTCAAGGTGGTGTTCGAAACACGGAACTTGACGTTGGCCAGGCCCAATTTGCTCCACTGGTCCACGGCGTCGCCGTAGGTGTGGGCCAGGGTGCGGTTGGAGCCGCCGGCGATGTCTTTCTGGTCACGGATCAGCGCGATCGCGTTGTAGGCTGCAACTTCAGTCGCTACGCCAACGGTGCCTTGGGTGAAGCCCGAGGAGTAGTTGACGATGGTGCCCTGGGCCCAGTTATAGCGGCGGGAAACGTTGGTTTTTACGTCGGCAGCCTTGTCGGCGGCGTTTTTGTAGTAGCCGAAACGGTCGCCACGAAACTTCATTTCGTTGGAGTACCAGTTACGCGTGGTACCGCCCAGGCTCGACCCTTCGATAAAGCCTTTGGCCTCGCTTTGGGCGCTGGAGCCGGCCAATGTGGTTGGAACGAAGTCCTGGCTCTGGGTTTCAGCGTAGGCGGTTGCCGTGATGGTGCTGATGGCCAGGGCCAGAAGCGCTTTGCTGCTCAGTTTCATGGGTGAAGCTCCTTTGGTTCTCTTTTTTATGCCGGCCTTATTAGATGAGCCGGCTATTGGGTGTGTAACTCGTTCAAGCTGTTGCAAACGTTTGCCGTAGGAAAATTCCTAATAGAAGGCCGCACGTTTGCCGCAGAGTTGTTCACGCTCTGCGTCATCCGGTTATTTTTTTAGGGGTTGATACTGACGCCCGAGAACACGTTGCGGCCGAAGGGGCTCACTTTGAAACCTTCGACTTTGGCGCTTAACGGCTGGTTGACCGTCGAGTGGGCGACTGGCGTGATCGGCACCTGCGCTTTAAGCAGTTGCTGCGCCTGTTTGTACAGAACAGTCCTTTGTTCGTGGTCGGTCACTACCTTGGCTTGCTTGATCAGCTTGTCGTACGCCGGGTCACACCACATGGAGTAGTTGTTCCCGCCGATGGCATCGCAGCTGTACAGGGTGCCCAGCCAGTTGTCCGGGTCACCGTTGTCACCGGTCCAGCCGATCAGGCTGACATCGTGCTCACCGTTCTTGGTGCGCTTGATGTATTCGCCCCACTCGTAGCTGACGATCTTGACCTTGAGGCCGATCTTGGCCCAGTCGCTTTGCAGCATCTCGGCCATCAGCTTGGCGTTGGGGTTGTACGGCCGTTGCACCGGCATCGCCCACAGGGTGATCTCGGTGCCTTCCTTCACGCCGGCAGCCTTGAGCAATTCCTTGGCTTTTTCCGGGTTGTAGGCGGCGTCCTTGATGGTGTCGTCGTAGGACCATTGGGTCGGCGGCATGGCGTTGACCGCCAGTTGGCCGGCGCCCTGGTACACGGCGTTCAAGATGCTCTGCTTGTTCACCGCCATGTCCAGCGCCTGGCGCACTTCGAGCTGGTCGAACGGCTTGTGGCGCACGTTGTAGGCGATGTAGCCGAGGTTGAAGCCTGGCTTGGTCAGCAGTTGCAGGTTCGGGTCGGCCTTGAGGGCATCGACATCCGCCGGACGTGGATGCAGGGTCACCTGGCATTCGCCGGCCTTGAGTTTCTGCACCCGCACCGATGCGTCGGTGTTGATGGCGAAGATCAGTTGGTCCAGCTTGACCTTGCTCGGGTCCCAGTACTGTTTGTTGGCCACGTAGCGGACCTGCGAGTCCTTCTGGTAGCGCTGGAACACGAACGGGCCAGTGCCGATCGGCTTCTGGTTGATGTCGCTGGGCTTACCCGTCTTGAGCAACTGCTCAGCGTATTCGGCCGACAGGATCGCGGCGAAGCTCATGGCAATGTTCTGCACGAACGCGGCGTCGACCGAGTTCAGGGTCATCACCACGGTGTGCGGGCCGGTCTTCTCGACCTTGGCGATGTTCTTGTTCAGGCTCATCCCGTTGAAGTACGGAAACTCGGTGGGGTAGGCCTTGCGAAACGGGTGCTCGGGGTCAAGCATGCGGTTGAAGGTGAACAGCACGTCGTCGGCGTTGAAGTCCCGCGTCGGCTTGAACTCCTTGCTGCTGTGGAATTTCACCCCTTCACGCAAGTGAAAGGTGTAGGTCAGGCCGTCTGGCGAAATATCCCACTTGGTCGCCAGTGCAGGTACCACGTTGGTCTCGCCTTTTTCAAACTCAACCAGGCGGTTGTACAGCGGTTCAGCCGCATCGTTGTCGGTGGCGGTGGTGTACTGCGCGGTATCAAAGCCTGCCGGGCTGCCTTCAGAGCAGAACACCAGGCTCTTCTTGTCGGCGGCTTGGCTCATCGTAGCCACAGCCAGCAGGCTGGTGGCAAAAATAGCGGATAGAACGGTGGTATGGCGCATGACGATCCCGATCCTTGTTTGTAGTTGTCATCAGCGAGCAATCGCCCTGTCTTTCGGACAGGGAGACATCACTGATCCCACATACAGCAACTGCCCTTCCTAGATTGGCGGCTCTGCAGTCCTACGACGTTATGGGCCGCGGGCTTCGCAGTAAATGCGCAAAATCGGATTGACCTTGTAGGCAACGGAGGCGCACATCGCAGCTCATTGCTGTAGGAAGCAACGATTTCGAATGTGGTCTGTGTCCTACGGTCCGGGCGGATGCAATAACGGCGACGTTATGAAACGTCGCCGTCAATGATCCTTACTTGCCGCTGACGCTCACGCCGTAGAAGGAGTTCAAGCCGAACGGGCTGATCTTGAAGTCCTGCACGGTGTTGCGCATGGGTTGATACACCGTCGAGTGCGCGATAGGTGTCATCGGGACTGCATCTTTGAGGATATGTTGCGCCTGCTTGTACAGCTCGGTGCGTTTGGCGACATCCGAGGTGGCCTTGGCTTCTTTACGATGCCGTCGAATTTCTTGTCGCACCATTTGGAGAAGTTGTTACCGGCCAGCGAGTCGCAGCCGAACAGCACGTTCAGCCAGTTGTCCGGGTCACCATTGTCACCGCTCCAACCAATGATCATGGCCTGGTTCTCGCCACCTTTGGAACGCTTGATGTACTCGCCCCACTCGTAGCTGACGATGTTGACCTTCAGGCCGATCTGTTTCCAGTCGTTCTGCAGCATCTCGGCCATCAGCTTGGCATTCGGGTTGTACGGACGCTGGACCGGCATCGCCCACAGGGTGATCTCGGTGCCTTCCTTGACGCCTGCTTCCTTCAGCAAAGCCTTGGCTTTGGTGACGTCGTACGGCGCATCCTTGATGGTGGTGTCGTAGGACCATTGGGTCGGCGGCATGGCGTTGACCGCCAGTTGACCGGCGCCCTGGTACACGGAGTCGATGATCTGCTGCTTGTTCACCGACATGTCCAGCGCTTCACGTACACGCAGGTCGGACAGCGGGTTAGCCGCGGTCTGGCCCTTGAGCACCGGCATGACGTTGTAGGCGATGTAGCCCAGGTTGAAACCGGCCTGGTGCGGCAGTTTCAGGTCTTTGTCGTCGCCCAGTGCCTTGAGGTCGGCCGGACGTGGGAACAGGGTGACCTGGCATTCGTTTTTCTTGAGCTTCTGGATGCGTACCGACGGGTCGGTAGTGATGGCGAAGATCAGGTTGTCGATCTTCACGTCTTCAGGTTTCCAGTAGTCCTTGTTGCCGGTGTAGCGAATGTTCGAGTCTTTCTGGTAGCTCTTGAACACGAACGGACCAGTGCCGATCGGCTTCTGGTTGATGTCCGCAGGCTTGCCTTCTTTCAACAGTTGGGCTGCGTATTCGGCAGACTGGATCGAGGCGAAGCTCATGGCCAGGTTCTGGATGAAAGCCGCGTCCACGGTGCCAAGGGTGAACTTGACGGTGTGGTCATCGACTTTCTCGATGTTCTTGATGTTGGTGTCCATCCCCATGTCCGTGAAGTACGGGAACTCGGTGGGGTAGGCTTTGCGGAACGGATCGTCCTTGTTGATCATGCGGTTGAACGTGAACAGCACGTCATCGGCATTGAAGGTACGGGTCGGTTTGAAGTACGCGGTGGTGTGGAACTTCACGCCGTCGCGCAAATGAAAGGTGTACGTCAGGCCATCCGGGGAAACGTCCCAGTTGGTGGCCAGCCCAGGAATCACAGCGGTGCCGCCGCGCTCGAACTGGGTCAGACGGTTGAACATGGTTTCGGCCGAAGCATCGAAGTCTGTTCCGGTGGTGTACTGGCCTGGGTCAAAACCGGCCGGGCTCCCTTCGGAGCAGAACACCAGGTTAGTCGCCGCTTGGGCGAAAGGGGCTGCGGCCATAAGGCCAGCGCTAACAATTAACGGAATGACTGCGTGTTTAAGCATGTTGGCCTCATGATTTGTTGTCATTTTTGGTGGTGAGGGCGACCTCGTGAGTCGGCCTGCGGATACTTATGCAGGGGCCATACCCAATGCAAGATGCAGAACCGTTAGGAGGCTGAAACAGTGGTACGAACGTACAGGAATGTCGCAATTATGAAAGTTTCTACACAATTGCGTACATTTGGAGGGTTTTTTCGGTGCATGTGGCGCACCAAAAAAGACCAACCGAGGCGTCTAGCGCACCCGGTTGGGGCGGTGCTGTTACTTATCTAGACTCACGCCGTAGAAGGGCGTTAGCCCAAACGGGCTGATCTTGAAATCTTTGACTTCCTTGCGCAGCGGCTGGAAAACCGTCGAGTTCGCAATAGGCGTTATAGGTACCTGTTCCTTAAGGATTTTTTGCGCCTGTTGATACCACTTGATGCGCTGCTCACGGTCGCTGCTGAGTTTGGCCTGCTGCACCAGTTTGTCGTAGGCCGGGTTACACCATTTGGCGTAGTTGCTGCCCTTCACTGCAGCACAACTGTAGAGCACGCCCAGCCAGTTATCCGGGTCGCCGTTGTCGCCGGTCCAGCCGTAAATCATCGCGTCGTGCTCGCCATTTTTGGCGCGCTTGATGTATTCGCCCCACTCATAGCTGACGATGTTGGCCTTGATGCCAACTTTTTCCCAATCCTGCTGGATCATTTGTGCCGACATTCGCGCATTCGGATTGGATGCACGCTGGACGGTCATTGCCCACAGGTTGATGGTGGTGCCTGGTGCGACGCCTGCTTCTTTTAGTAGCGCCTTGGCCTTGGTGGGATCGTAGGGCGCATCCTTGATGTTGGGGTCATAAGACCACTGCGCTGGCGGCAAGGCGTTCTGCGCCAATTGCCCGGCGCCCTGGTACACCGCCTTGATAATCGCCGGTTTGTCGATGGCCATGTCCAGGGCCTGGCGGACCTTGAGTTGGTCCAGCGGAGGATGGGTCACGTTGTAGGCCAGGAAACCCAGGTTGAAACCTGCCTGTTGCAGCACGCGCAGATTCGGATCCTGCTTCATCACTTCGATATCGGCGGGGCGTGGGTAACCGCTGACCTGACATTCGCCGGCCTTGAGTTTCTGCAGTCGCGACGCCGCGTCCGGGGTGATCGCGAATACCAGGTTGTCGAGCTTCACATCCTCGGGCTTCCAATACTGCTTGTTGGCCACGTAGCGAATCTGCGAATCCTTCTGGTAACGCTTGAACACAAACGGCCCGGTGCCTACCGGCTTCTGGTTGATGTCTTCCGCCTTGCCCTGCTTCAACAGTTGAGCGGCGTACTCGGCGGACTGTACCGAGGCAAAGCTCATGGCCAGGTTCTGCACGAACGAGGCGTCAACGTTATTGAGGTTGAATTGCACGGTGTGGTCGTCGAGTTTGTCGACGCTCTTGATCGTGGTGTTCAAGCCCATGTCGGTGAAGTACGGCGACTCGGAAGGGTAGGCCTTGCGGAACGGACTGTCGGCATCCAGCAGGCGATTGAAGGTGAACAGCACGTCATCCGCGTTGAAGTCGCGGGTAGGGGTAAAGAAATCGGTGGTGTGGAACTTGACGTCATCGCGCAGGTGGAAAGTGTAGGTCAGGCCGTCTTTGGATACGTCCCAGCTTGTCGCCAGGCCAGGTTCGACTTCGGTGCCGCCGCGCTTGAACTGGGTCAGGCGGTTGAACACGGTTTCGGCAGACGCATCGAAATCGGTGCCGCTGGTGTACTGGCTGGGGTCGAAACCGGCGGGGCTGGCTTCGGAGCAGTAGACCAGGGTAGTGGCCGCGTGGGCCATCGGCATAAAAGCCAGCAGGCCTGCAGCCAGGAGGAGCGGTTTGAAGGCAATTCTATCCATGGAGACCCCTGAAGTGGCAGGCATATAAAAGCCGCCCAAACGAAACGGCGGAACCGAGGTTACCGCCGTTCTGGTTTGCTAGGTAGGGGGTGTGGCTGGCACCGGCGTTGGCCAATGCTTGCCGCTGCGTTATCCCAGATCGGAGATACTGGATACGCTCAAGGTAAACGGTGCTTCTTTTCGACGACATAGGGGTTGCCGTCATCGACAAGTTCGTTGCTTTCACGGATCTTCAACGTTCGCTGCGCTGTGACCTCCATATCGGGGATAACAGCGGCATCTTTGTCCAGGTCGAGCAGTTTAATTTGCGCGGTGACTCTGACTTCAGCCGTGTTGTTGGCGGGGTCGTAGATGATGGTGTAGTGAGTGTCTGCGCCCCTGAAGCCGACGTGATCTTTCAATTGATTCATTGCCAGCTCGACCGAAGCGGGCGCAACACTGCCTTGATGCGCGATTTCAGAAGTACGGGCACGCATTGCTGAATTGGGGATGGCGTTCTCAAATTGTTGCAGCCGCTTTTGTAGCGTTTCACCCGAAGCAGTTCCCGTGGCGTCGAGTTCGACTCTGGTATCGCCGGCATTTCCCTTTGTAACGACGGTAAAGCGGTCACGATTCAGGTCCTTCAGGAAGTTTTGCGAATAAGGGGTTGTCCCGTACTCATTGGGCCCCGCCGCCTCTGTGGGGGAAACATTGAAGTTGTTCTCTTCAACGCTCCAGGTGACAGTGAGCTTCTGCTTAGCGGTACCGCCTTCTCGAAGTTGCTCACTGACTCTTGGTAGTGCGTCTTGCTGTTGTAATTCAAGACCTCATCAAGTCTTTCAGCGCCGCTGGTTTTTGGGTCACCCAAGATTTCGAAACCGTCTGAGATTTTTGGTGGGGTCTTGGCGTCGTCGCTAGGCGTGGGAGATGGGTTGCGTTGCCATGGCCACTTCGCACCGCCCTCTACCCCCTTCTTTGCCAAACTCCCGTGTCGTCAGGCTTGGCAATGATGCCGGCACTTGCCAGCTTGGAGGGGTCTTCCGGATGTCTAACACGCAACAGATAATGTTGCCCGTCCCCGGTATCTGGTTTATCGGCGACGAAGTATTTTCTACCCTTGAATTCGATTTCTCGCATGCCAGGGAAGGCTACGTGTTGCTCGGTAGTCGGTGTTATTTCAGCCGTTCCCTCTTTGATAGCGGGGATTGAGTCACTGGCGTTCGAAGCCTTTGGTGTACGTACCAGCTCAAATTCGTTGGTTGGCGAGTTGTATCTCCAGCTGTAGTTTCCAGTAGCGGTTGAGTTGAAATTGGCAGTTGGCTCCTCCAGCCCCGCCGATAACCCACTGGTGGCAAGTTCATGTGCCAGTTGCAGGCCTGATATAACGGCTCCTGCGTTGCCGCCAACGCGATCATCTGCTGTCTTGCCATAGATACCGTCATGGACGCCGAAGACAATGTTGCCGGCGTTGCCCACAATGGGTACATAACCGAACGTATTACCCCAAAAATCTTTGGCAGACTTCCAACTTTTTTGAGAAGAGCCGAACACTTCGGTTTGGTCGGTCCATATTGAATTTTTTGCGTTTTGCTCCTGGTACGTCGAGGAAATGTTATCCAAGCTGCCATACTTCAACTGATAGTCTTCATCCCGTGCGCGCGTATAATTGAATAATTCCTGAACCGGTATTGCTTTATCTTTTAGGAGGTTTTGATAACCCGGATAAGTCGCGTTGTTGCCTCTAATCAATGTGTCGAGAACATCGCCAGTCTTTGGCCAGTGTGCATCTTTTCCGCCTTGCCGATCACCAGCGTTGAAACTGACCTTCAGGTTCTCTCGATTGTTTTTTGCCCAGCCGGCGAACGCCTTGTCACCTTTGATTTCATGGACGGCTCCGTGTTTCAGGTCGATCATCAATCCCTGGTTGGGGCGATTTTCATAATTACCATCATACGGGGTGTAGGGAATGAAAGTGTACCCGGATAATGGGTAACCATAGACGTTGGGGATGATAACTTGGCCGTTATGTTTCAGTGTGCGATTGATGGCTTCTTTAGCGTCCGGGCTTAACTGTTCAAAGCTATCCTTATTGCTGGCCAGGCTTTGCAAGGTGCCACGAATAACGTAGGTGTCTGCCTTCCCCGAGCGCCGCTCCAGTTCTCCTGAGGCATCGCGCATTGGCGCGGCTATCTCTCTTCCCAGTGATTCTGAAGTTTCTGACCAAGGGGTTCGAGTGCGTTGATCAATGCCTTGCACTCTTTGTCTATAACCATCGAGTGGAAGTTGACCACCCCCCTCGCGGTACTTTATCGTGAGCCAAAGCTCCTGCTGCAATTTCCCACGCGCAGTAAATTTGCACGTCGGAACGTGTCAGCGTTTTACCGACTCCCATGCCTACGTAGGTGTTGAATGTAACCTTGACTTTTTCATGTGGATCATAGCCTGCTGCCAGCAACCCGCCACTGAAATACCCTGCGGGCTCCATGAATTGGCGAGCGCTTTGGAACTTGACATTCCGTTCACTTTCTCGACCATTTTCTATATTTGCTATTTGAGATTTAACGCGTTTGGCGTAGTCATCGACATGCTGCACCCGCTCCTCTTTGGTGTAGCTCGAGGTGGGGCCGGAGGCGGTGTTTGACCCAAAAATTATTGTTTTGTAACTATCCGCCACAGTATCAGGTGACGTGGCAGAAGGCGTTTTTGTCCAAGACTGAATGCGTTGTTTTCTTGGGCACCCGCTGCTCCCGACGTTGTATGTTGGGGGGATGCGACTCGTTAGTCGCCGTAGTGTAATGACCATGTGCGAGTGGGGAATTCGGCGCTAAATGGCTGGGCGGGATGTACGAATGTATACTCATAATCGACTCACTGAATTCATGGGTTTCATAGTCGCTATTCGCGTAATGGCAGTGGCATCAGATGTGCGAATAACGTGGTCGCGCCATTCCCTGTGCGTCCTGCTGGCCCACGTCTGACTATGTGCCAGTCGTCACTGGACTATAGGTGTGGGAGGTCATCCTCAATCAGTTGCTTTGGTTGTAATTAAGTTTCAAGAATTAAAGGCAGCACTCAGGGCAGGTTAAGCGCATGAGTTGTCAGTTCAAGAAAGTTTAATTGCGATTATTTGTGGTCATGTGGGGAGGGACAGTTCCACTTTGAGGTCGGTTAGCGCCAGGCAAGAAAAGAGTTTGAAGAAAAGCCTACAGAGTTTAGGCATAGCATGCGCGCTTTGTTCTTTTGAAGGGTGATGAGCGCTGGATGTTTGGATTGTTCCGGACATGCTGCTGAATCAGATCAGTTCGTAGAACGGCACACAAAAAACGGCGCAAGCCTTTCAAGGCTGCGCCGTCTTCTGCCGTATAAAAACCTACTGCAATACTTCGATTACACCATCGGCGCTCATGTTCACTTGGCTTGTGCCAGCCTCCACTTCCGGCGTGGGCGCCGAATCGGCCATGGCGGCTTTCATCATCATCCCGCCATTACGCGCGTAGGGCATTGGGTAACCGTTGGTGTTGAAGTTCAGGTTGACGATCTTGTAGCCCTTGCCACCCAGTGCGTCGGTGGCCAGTTGTGCGCGCGCCTTGAAGGCCGCGACGGCGTCCTTGAGCAGCGAGTCTTCGCTGGCCTTGCGCGTGGCGTCGGCGATGGCGAAGTCCATATTTTCCATTTTCAGGGTGTTCAGCAGTTCACCGGTAAGCTTGGACAGCGCCGGGAAGTCCGCGCTTTCAAGGCGCAACTCGGCGCGCTCACGCCAGCCGGTGATCTTCTGGTTCTTGCTGTCGTAGATCGGGTAGCTGTTGCGGCTGCCCTGGCGCAGGGTCACGCCTTTGACTTCACGGGCCTCGCCCAGGGCTTTGTTCATGGTGGTGGTGATTTCGGCAGCGAGCTTGGCCGGGTCGCTGTTCTGGGATTCGGTGTAGAGGGTCACGATCATCTTGTCGCGGGCCACCTCCTGGCTGACCTCGGCGCGCAGGGAAATCTGGTTGTAGTTCAGTCCTTCGGCAGCCAGGGCCGGGAGGCTGGCAAGGGTGGCGACGCCGAGGGTGATAACAGCTGCACTGCGAGTGAAACGAGACATGTAAGCTCCTTAAGGTGTTCGTGTTCGGTAAGACTGTAGACGGTGGTATTGGGTTCTTCGGGTTTACACATTACCTACAAGTTGTGGCGGTGCCGACGAACGGTCATTCGTCCGGCCTGCGGCAAAGAGCCACACGCCGTGCCAGCCTGCTTGCATCGTTTATACTCCTGCCGATCCGCCTGCAGCGCTCATCGGGAGAGCTCATGCTCGCCGCCGTAAAACTGACTTCCGCCACCCGCCAGAACCTCTGGCGCCTGACGTTTATCCGCACCCTGGTCCTGGCCGCACAGGCTGGCTCCGTTGGGCTCGCCTATTGGTTCGACCTGCTGCCGCTGCCCTGGCTGCAATTGGGCGTGACCCTCGGGTTTTCCATCGTGCTGTGTGTGTTCACCGCCATTCGGCTGCGCACCACCTGGCCGGTGACCGAGCTGGAATACGCGCTGCAATTGGCCTGCGACCTGTTTATCCACAGTGTGTTGCTGTACTTCTCCGGTGGTTCCACCAATCCGTTCGTTTCGTATTACCTGGTGCCGCTGACCATTGCGGCGGTGACCTTGCCGTGGCGTTACTCGGTGGTGCTGTCGGGTATCGCCCTGACGTTGTATACCCTGTTGCTGGCGCGCTTCTATCCGCTGCAAACCTTCCCCATCGCCAGGGAAAACCTGCAGATCTACGGGATGTGGCTGAGCTTTGCCCTGTCTGCCGCCGTCATTACCTTTTTCGCCGCACGCATGGCCGAAGAGCTGCGCCGCCAGGAAGAACTACGCGCCATCCGCCGTGAAGAGGGCCTGCGCGACCAACAACTGCTGGCCGTCGCCACCCAGGCCGCCGGCGCGGCTCATGAGTTGGGCACACCACTGGCGACCATGAGCGTATTGCTCAACGAAATGACCCAGGACCATCACGACCCTGCGCTGCAGGAAGACCTCGGCGTGCTGCGCGAACAGGTCAAGCAGTGCAAACAAACCTTGCAGCAACTGGTGCGCGCAGCCGAAGCCAATCGCCGACTGGCGGTGGAAATGCAGGACGTGACCCAGTGGCTCGATGAAGCCCTGAACCGCTGGCACCTGATGCGGCCCGAAGCCAGCTACCGCTTCAATCTGTTGGGCCAGGGCACCGTGCCTCGCATGGCGCCGCCACCCGACTTGACCCAGGCATTGCTCAACCTGCTGAACAACGCTGCTGACGCTTGCCCGGAAAGTTTGGGCGTACAGTTGGATTGGGATGCGGAAGACGTGACCATCAGCATTCGTGACCACGGCGCGGGCGTGCCGTTGGCCATTGCCGAGCAGATCGGCAAACCATTCTTTACCACCAAGGGCAAAGGCTTCGGCCTCGGCCTGTTTTTGAGCAAGGCCAGCGTGACCCGCGCGGGCGGCTCAGTGAAGCTCTATAGTCATGAGGAAGGTGGCACGCTTACCGAGCTGCGCCTGCCCCGTGTCGCACGAGGAGATATCGATGAGTGACGAGATCCAAGTCGAAGGCGAAGAACTGCCGCACCTGTTGCTGGTAGATGACGACGCCACCTTTACCCGCGTGATGGCGCGTGCCATGAGCCGTCGCGGTTTCCGCGTGAGCACCGCAGGCTCCGCCGAAGAAGGCCTGACCATCGCCCAGGCCGACCTGCCGGACTACGCCGCCCTTGACCTGAAAATGGACGGGGACTCGGGCCTGGTGCTGTTGCCCAAGCTGCTGGAACTGGACCCGGAAATGCGCGTGGTGATCCTCACCGGCTATTCCAGCATCGCCACCGCCGTCGAGGCGATCAAGCGCGGCGCGTGCAATTACCTGTGCAAGCCGGCAGATGCCGATGACGTGTTGGCCGCTTTGCTTTCCGAGCACGCCGACCTCGACACCCTGGTGCCGGAAAACCCGATGTCGGTGGACCGCTTGCAGTGGGAGCACATCCAGCGCGTACTCACTGAGCACGAAGGCAACATCTCCGCCACTGCCCGCGCCCTGGGTATGCACCGCCGCACCTTGCAGCGCAATTGCAGAAGCGCCCGGTACGGCGCTGAACAGGGTTGCAGTGTGGGCATGATCAAGGGGCGTTCGAGCGCCTTTGCCTCAAGCCGCCTTCGCCGGAAAGGGCTGGCTCTTGCGGCATTTTCCTTGATCATTGCCTCATTTATCGCGGCCGCGCTCAGGCGAAGTAGTCAGGGAACGTATTGGGCCCTAAATACAGCAAGTTCGACGCGGTCAGTTTGATTTCCCTTTGCATTTTAAGCTCTACGAACGGGCTGCCTTGCGTGACTGGGCCCAGGTTCGTCGGCGGCTGATCGGTGCTGAATATCACCCTATAATTGCCACTGTCTTTGTAACGCTCATTCCCCAGAAACAAGAGGTTTTCAACGTTGTCCCCGTTGAATTGCTGGCCGGGGGGATTTACATACACCCCGCCCTTTGAGCCCGCTCGCCTCTCGCCACGGGCCAAATCATTGATGCTGTGTTCCTTGGCGATCGCTTCTGCGCCAGCCTTGCTGGTGTAGTGAATGTAAACGGGCTGTCCGTTGTGTTCACCCGAATCCAGTATGTTCTGCCAATCCGGGTGATTGACCAAGGGTGGTTTGGTTGCAACCGAAGGCACCTTGCTCTTCACCCCTCCCTCTAGATTGGCCAATCGCCATTCGCCGTTTTCGGTCGGCACCAACATCATCACCTGCGTCTTGCTAGCGGGGTCAATCACGCGGATAGGACTGCCGTTGCCCTTGTAAAACCGTTCGACCTCAAATGCTCTGCTCACACCCGTACCGTCGGTGAACTTGACATAGAAGTCATCGCCGACTTGGTAAGTGCCGTCTCCTCTTCTTGTCTTGCCCTCAAGAAAGTCATCAGGCATTGCATGGGCGCTGTAGTCGGGTAGTTGGCGCTGGCTGTATGAGGTATCGAAAGCCGCGTTCGAATCGGGCTCTTCACTTCGGTTTGTACTGCCTGGTGCGGGTTCCTCATGAAGGCCGGACTTGTTCGGCAAGAATGCCTCAATGCCGGGTTCGCCAGATTTCACGAAGTTGCGCACAACAAGGGGAGTCATCACCTGAGCCGCATTGAGGGCGCCAAACACAATCCGTTCGGTGCCATTCGGTTTGCCCTGTACGGTGTCGTCGATACCGATAACGGTCGTCACGGCGCCGTCCACCAGATAGAAAGCATCCAGCGCCAATGCGACTTCAGGCACTACCAGTGCCAGGGGGGTGAGAAACAGTGCCGCCTTTGTTGTCTTTTCCAGGCCTGAGAGGACCTCGTCTCTGGTCAGGTCTGCATCGCTGGTGATCTTTACGTCGGCATCGGCATAGGAACGATCTTTTGACGTTTGGCGATTTCATCGAACGGTAAGTTGTTAGCTTCAAGCTTGATGTATTGCTGCGGGTCCCAAGAGCCACTAAACGCCAGATGGTCGTAGCTAAATCGTCCGCCTGGGGGTTCCCGTTTTTGAGGCCATGTACCGAGCCCGGCCAACGTCTCATCTATCCCGGCCTCCGTGAAGCCATTGGGCTTGTCTTTCAGTGCAAAGTGCGAGGCCAAGGCATTGAGTTTGACTGGGTCGGCCATTTCTCTGGCGAGCCATGCCTTCATTTCAGCCTGACTGCTGAAGCTGTGAATGGGGGAAGAGTTTCCGGGTATGTAAAGCAGGGTGAGCGCTGGGGTTTTCTTGGTGTCCGTTATGTACATAAGGTCGGTGGATTGATAGCTGCCGAGTTTCAGCAGCCCCATGTCGATAGTGGGATCTTTGGGTGGGTTCTTTTGTAAGTCTTCAGCGTTGATGTCTGGCCATGACGCCTGCACATCTGGCACGCCTGCCGCCCGCATGATCAAGTTGCGACCCTCTGGGCTCAGGCTGCCTTCCAGCTGTTGTGTGATGGCTGATTTGATAAAGGATGCCTTGGCCACCGCAGGGTATTTTTCTTTATGACTGCTCCAGAAACTATCCAGGAACGCCTTGTACGGCTTTTGGTAGTCAGCCTTCCAAATTAACGCCTTGAACTCATCCGGTGTGATCAGGCTCTGGTTTCCTCCGTTGTAAACCGGTGCAGGCTCATCTTCCGATTCGACGTAGATACCTTGGTAGGTGTGCGTAATGTCAGCCTGTTCACTGTAGGGGTTAATGCGGCTTGAGAAGTCGAATGTCGAAGGCTTTAGGGTTTGCAGCTCGGGCTTGAGGATGACCTCTGGGCCGCCCGCGTAAAAGGGCACGGCGTACCCTTTGCCCGCTGGAGTGTCTTGAGCATTCTTTATGAGAGCTTGTGTCAGTGAGATCTTTTGGATGATCTTCGCGGGGTAAGGCCTGTCTCCGCTGGTGTTGTAATCGAACGTGACGAGGTAAGTATTGTCGGGGTCGACACTCCACTTATCTTTCTCTGCTGGGTTTTTTGCCTTTGCCTTTTTTTCAGCAAACAAGTTGCTGAGAAAGTTTGAGGCTTCTTGTTCGACGCTGTTGAATTCGCCGCAGATTTGCTCTGCGATGGAGTCGATGCTGGGGTTTGCGCCTAGATTGACCAGTACGGGGGCTTTTTGTCCGACGTCGACCCCTTTGCCGGGATCGTATGTGTGGCGGACCTCTTTAGTGGCGGTGCCCGTGGCGGGTGCTAGACGGCTGGGAAGGTGGGCGTCGGTTGTACGTTTATGGCGCTGATGCGTGCTGATTACCTGATGGTCGTTACTGTCGGGCGGTAGCTCTGACTGAATTGGCAGGCGATAAGAATCCATGGGTGAGGGCGTGATTTGCATAAGGGATGTCTCGACGTTTATTGGGATACCAGTCGTCCTTTATGTGGCTGCTGAGTAAGCAGGGTTCCACTGTCGGTACGAGCTTTTGTGCGCTCTGAAGTAGGACCAGGCCTTACGCGAGGAACCCTGCCATCTTCGGCTACGTCCGATACGGCGCTGAACAAAGTCTGAACAATCTGCTTCAGGCTGCGCGGGGTCTTGAACCGATCGTCTATGATCGGTTCAAACGCCTGTCACATTTTCTTACAGAGCCTGAACGATGAATCAGAACGCTGAGTACTCCGCGGTCAATGACGCGGTACGTGGGCAATTCTTTCGCCGAACCTGGGCGATGATCACGCCCTATTGGCGCAGTGAAGAGAAGGGCAAGGCTTGGTTGCTACTGGCCGCAGTGATTGGCCTGTCGCTGTTCAGCGTGGCGATCTCCGTGTGGATCAACCACTGGTACAAGGACTTCTACAACGCTCTGGAAAAGAAGGACACCGATGCCTTCTGGCAACTGATCGGCTATTTCGGTGGGATCGCCGCCGTGGCCATCCTGGGCGCCGTGTATCGGCTGTACCTGACCCAGATGCTCACCATCCGCTGGCGTGCCTGGCTTACCGAAAAGCACTTCGCACGTTGGCTTGCCGACAAAAACTATTACCAGCTGGAGCAGGGCGGCTACACCGATAACCCGGACCAGCGGATTTCCGAAGACCTCAATAACTTCACCTCCAGTACCCTGAGCCTGGGCCTCGGTTTGCTGCGTAACGTTGTCAGCCTGGTGTCGTTCTCCATCATCTTGTGGGGTGTTTCCGGCAGCATCGAAGTGTTTGGTATCACCATTCCCGGCTATATGTTCTGGTGCGCGCTGCTGTATGCCGCCGTGGGCAGTTGGCTGACGCACCTGATCGGTCGTCGCTTGATCGGCCTGAGTAACCAACAACAACGCTTCGAAGCGGACCTGCGATTCTCCATGGTGCGGGTACGTGAGAACGCCGAAAGCATCGCGCTGTACAACGGTGAGCCGAATGAAAAGCAGCGCTTGAGCACCCGGTTCGGCAAGGTCTGGCACAACTTCTGGGACATCATGAAAGTGTCCAAGCGCCTGACCTTTTTCACGGCGGGCTACAGCCAGATCGCTATCATCTTCCCCTTCATCGTCGCCGCGCCGCGCTACTTCACCGGCAAGATCGAACTGGGCGAGCTGATGCAAATCAACTCGGCGTTCGGCAACGTGCAGGAGAACTTCAGCTGGTTTATCAGCGCGTATTCGGACCTGGCTTCGTGGCGCGCCACCAGTGATCGTCTGCTCAGCTTTCATCAGGCGATGAGTGATAACGAGCAACGTCCTGCGGCGATTGATGTGCGACCGGAAGGCGAACGCTTGGTTGTGCAGGGCTTGGGCCTGGACCTGGCAGATGGCCGTCACTTGCTGGCCAATGCCGATATGAGTGTAGAGCCTGGGCAGCGCGTGATGCTCAGTGGCCGCTCCGGCAGCGGCAAGAGTACCCTGTTGCGTGCGATGGGCCACCTGTGGCCGGCGGGCCACGGCAGCATTCGCCTGCCGGCGGCGCGCTACTTGTTCCTGCCGCAAAAACCGTATCTGCCGATTGGTACTTTGAAAGCCGTGCTGAGTTATCCACAGGACGACAGCGTGTACTCGGCCGAGCGTTATGCACAGGTGTTGGAGACGTGCCGTTTGCCACACCTGGTCAACCGCCTGGATGAGGCGAATCACTGGCAACGCATGCTCTCGCCGGGTGAGCAGCAGCGCCTGGCGTTTGCCCGTGCGTTGTTGTTCGCGCCGCAATGGCTGTACATGGACGAAGCGACTTCGGCGATGGACGAAGAGGATGAGGCGACGTTGTATCAAGCGCTGATTGATGAGCTGCCGGGTTTGAGCATCGTCAGCGTGGGCCATCGCAGCAGCCTCAAGCGCTTCCATGGGCGGCATGTGCGGATTGAGGGTGGGAGGCTTCTGGAACGACAACCCGCCTAATGGTGTACTCAATCAGTGTGGGAGCCGGGCTTGCCCGCGATGGCGGTGTGTCAGCAACCGGTGTAGTAACGGGTAGACCGCTATCGCAGGCAAGCCAGCTCCCACCTTCGATATCGGGTGTTCTTACGAATGTGCACCCAACAAAAGCCCGGCTGATCATCGATCAGCCGGGCTTTTCTATTGCTTGAAGAAAGCTTACTTCTTCAAACCGTAATGCTCATCCAGCATACCCGGGGCGTTTGGCGTTTTTGGCGCGTAGTCCCGTGGTGGCTCCTGATTTTCCCGGGGTGGGGTCAGGCGCTCCCGTGGAGTTTGCGGTGCATCGGAATGCAGCGCGGCCAGCAGACGCTGACGGGTGATGTCGTCGAGGGCCAGGCGGTTGGCGCCATCGGCGAGGTGGTCTTGTACTTCCTGGTAGCTCTGGGTGAGCTTCTTGACCAGGTTGGCGGTGCTGTTGAAGTGGGTAACAACCTCGTTCTGATAACTGTCAAAACGTTCCTGAATGTCATCCAGCTGACGCTGCGTGCGGTTAGGCGCGGCATTCGGCAGCAGGCGAGCAACCAGGAATCCAATGGCGACACCGGCAACCAGGGCAAGAGTCGGCAACAACCAAACTAAGAGCGAGTGTTCCACGAGTCCTTCCTCTATAAACGGCTTTGCTTTACGTTAACGGCTCAAACCTGCGCTGTATACCGCGATTAAGCTCGCAATGATGCCAAGCACAGACTTTTAGCTAGACGAGTCGACCCATTGAGAGGTCACGGAGTTCATTCCTTGCTCATGCGTGAAACCCCCGTTTTGATCGATGGCCCGGTAGGCCAATTGGAAGGCCTGTACCTGGATCACCCCGAACCACGGGGCCTGGCGCTGATCTGTCACCCCAACCCGGTGCAGGGTGGGACCATGCTCAATAAAGTCGTATCGACCTTGCAACGTACCGCCCGCGATGCGGGTTTGATTACATTGCGATTCAATTACCGTGGCGTCGGCGCGAGCGCCGGTACCCACGACATGAGCACGGGCGAAGTGGACGATGCCGAAGCGGCCGCCACCTGGTTGCGGGAAAAACACCCGGATCTGCCGATCACGCTGCTCGGATTTTCCTTCGGTGGCTATGTCGCCGCCAGCCTCGGCGGCCGCTTGGAAGCCAAGGGTGAAACACTTGCGCACCTGTTCATGGTTGCCGCTGCGGTGATGCGCCTGCGTGACACCGACGTGCTGCCACAGGGCTGCCCGCTGACGCTGATCCAGCCGGAAACCGACGAAGTGGTCGACCCGCAAACCGTTTACGAGTGGTCTGCCGCCCTGAAACGCCCCCATGAGCTGCTGAAAGTGGCAGAATGCGGGCACTTTTTTCATGGCAAGCTCACCGATCTCAAGGATCTGGTGCTGCCACGCCTCTCGAATTGATAGCAGTCTGATAAGCGATTACCCATGACGACTCGTACCCGTATCCTCACCGGCATCACCACCACCGGCACGCCGCACCTGGGCAACTACGCCGGTGCGATCCGCCCGGCGATCCTCGCCAGTCAAGACGCCAACGCCGACTCCTTCTACTTCCTGGCCGACTACCACGCCCTGATCAAATGCGATGACCCGCAGCGCATCCAGCGCTCGCGCATGGAAATTGCCGCGACCTGGCTGGCCGGTGGCCTGGATGTGAACCGGGTGACCTTCTACCGCCAGTCCGACATCCCGGAAATCCCCGAGCTGACCTGGCTGCTCACCTGCGTTGCTGCCAAGGGCCTGCTCAACCGCGCCCATGCGTACAAGGCCTCGGTGGACAAGAACGTGGAAGCCGGCGAAGACCCGGATGCGGGCATCAGCATGGGTTTGTACAGCTACCCGGTACTGATGGCGGCGGACATCCTGATGTTCAACGCACACAAGGTGCCGGTCGGCCGCGACCAGATCCAGCACGTGGAAATGGCCCGCGATATCGGCCAGCGCTTCAACCACCTGTTCGGCAACGGTAAAGAATTCTTCACCATGCCCGAAGCGCTGATCGAAGAAAGCGTCGCCACCTTGCCGGGCCTGGATGGCCGCAAGATGTCCAAGAGCTACGACAACACCATTCCTTTGTTCACCAGCGCCAAGGACATGAAGGACGCGATCTCGCGGATCGTCACCGACTCGCGCGCACCCGGCGAAGCCAAGGACCCGGACAACTCGCACCTGTTCACCTTGTTCCAGGCGTTTGCCAGCAAGGCCCAGGAAGAAGAGTTCCGCGCCGAACTGCTGCAAGGCCTGGGCTGGGGCGAGGCGAAGAACCGTCTGTTCCAACTGCTGGACGGCCAATTGGGCGAAGCCCGCGAGCGTTATCATCAACTGATGTCGCGCCCGTCGGACATGGAAGACCTGCTGCTGATCGGTGCCAAGAAGGCCCGTGCTGTGGCTGCTCCGTTTCTGGCAGAGCTGCGTGAAGCGGTTGGCCTGCGTTCGTTCGTCGAGCAGGCTGCGGCGCCGGTCGCGACCAAAAAGAAAGCTGCAAAGGCTGCGCGTTTCGTAAGCTTCCGTGAAGCTGACGGCAGCTTCCGTTTTCGCCTGCTGGCGGCTGATGGTGAGCAACTGCTGCTGTCGCGCAACTTTGCCGACGGTAAAGCCGCAGGCGCTGTGACCAAGCAGTTGCAAAACGGTGACGCGCTGGACGTACGCACTGAAGCCCTGGGCTTCAGCGTATGGCTGGACGGTGCGGCGGTGGCGGACAGCGCCGAGTTCGCCGACAGTGGCGCCCGCGATGCCGCCATCGCCGCACTGCGCATCGCGTTGACCCCTATCGAGGATTGACCCGACCAAGGGTTGATTGCCATTAATCAGGGCCGTCGTTACAGTGACGGCCCGTTTTTGTTGCCTTGCTAACGAAATTATGACGCCCCTAGAACGATATCAAGCTGATCTGAAACGCCCTGAATTCTTCCATGACGCGGCCCAGGAAACGGCGGTGCGTCATTTGCAGCGCCTGTACGATGACCTCATCGCGGCCTCGCAAAACAAGCCAGGGATGCTCAGCAAGCTGTTTGGCAAGAAGGACCACACGCCGGTCAAAGGCTTGTATTTCTGGGGCGGCGTGGGCCGGGGCAAGACTTACCTGGTAGACACCTTCTTCGAAGCGCTGCCGTTCAAGGAAAAAGTCCGGACGCACTTTCACCGCTTCATGAAGCGTGTGCACGAAGAAATGAAGACCCTGCCGGGCGAGAAAAACCCGCTGACCATCATCGCCAAGCGCTTCTCCGACGAAGCGCGGGTGATCTGCTTCGATGAATTCTTTGTCTCCGACATCACCGACGCCATGATCCTCGGCACGCTGATGGAAGAACTGTTCAAGAACGGCGTGACCCTGGTCGCGACCTCGAACATCGTGCCTGATGGCCTATACAAGGACGGCCTGCAGCGTGCGCGTTTCCTGCCGGCCATTGCGCTGATCAAGCAGAACACCGAGATCGTCAACGTCGATAGCGGCGTGGACTACCGCCTGCGCCACCTGGAGCAAGCGGAGCTGTTCCACTTCCCGCTGAACGAAGCGGCCCACGAAAGCTTGAAAAAGAGCTTCCGTGCGCTGACGCCGGAATGCACCCAGGCGGTGGAAAACGACAAGCTCATGATCGAGAACCGCGAAATCATCGCCCTGCGCACCTGCGATGACGTGGCCTGGTTCGACTTCCGCGCCCTGTGCGACGGCCCGCGCAGCCAGAACGACTACATCGAGCTGGGCAAGATCTTCCACGCCGTGATTTTGAGCGGTGTGGAACAGATGAGCGTGACCACCGACGACATCGCGCGGCGGTTTATCAACATGGTCGACGAGTTCTACGATCGGAACGTGAAGCTGATCATCTCGGCGGAAGTCGAGTTGAAGGACTTGTACACCGGCGGTCGTTTGAATTTCGAATTCCAGCGCACGCTCAGCCGTTTGCTAGAGATGCAATCCCACGAGTTTCTGTCGCGCGGGCATAAGCCGTAAGCCAATCTCTAAAACAATGGAGATCAACTGTGGGAGCTGGCTTGCCTGCGATGGCGGTGTATCAGCCAGCACATAAGCTGACTGACAGACCGCCATCGCAGGCAAGCCAGCTCCCACATTGGTTTAGTGTTTAGCTCGGGTTATGCAGCCTGCTGAAATTGCTGGCGATACTGGTTCGGCGACAGCTCCGTGTGCTGCCTGAACAGCCGCGCAAAGAAACTCGCATCGTCATACCCCACCTCATAGCTGATGGTCTTGATGCTCTTGCGGCTACCCGAGAGCAGGCCCTTGGCGGTCTCGATACGCAGGCGCTGCAGGTAATGCAGCGGCTTGTCACCGGTGGCGGTCTGGAAGCGACGCATGAAGTTGCGGATGCTCATGCCGTGTTCGCGGGCGACGTCTTCGAAGCGGAACTTGTCGGCGAAGTGCTCTTCGAGCCAGTGCTGGATCTGCAGGATGATCACGTCCTGGTGCAGCTTCTGCCCGCCAAATCCAATACGTCCAGGTGAATAGCTGCGCTGTACTTCGTAGAGGATGTCGCGGGCCACGGCCTGGGCGATGTTGGCACCGCAGAAGCGTTCGATCAGGTAGATATAAAGGTCGCATGCCGAGGTCGTGCCGCCCGCGCAGTACAGGTTATCGGCGTCGGTCAGGTGCTTGTCCTGGTTGAGCTGAACCTTGGGGAAACGCTCGCTGAAGGCATTGAAGAAACGCCAGTAGGTGGTCGCCTCCTTGCCATCAAGCAGCCCAGCTTCGGCCAGCCAGAACACCCCGGTGGCTTCGCCGCAGAGCACCGCGCCGCGGGCGTGTTGCTCGCGCAACCACGGCAGCACTTGCGGGTACCGGCTGCACAGGGCATCGAAATCATCCCAGAAGGCAGGTAACACGATGATGTCGGCGTCTTCCAGGCCGCCGTCCACCGGCATGATCACATTACTGAAACTGCGCACCGATTGCCCATCGGGGCTGACCAGGCGTGACTCGAACGCTGGGGTCAGGCCCAGGCCTTGTTGCTTGCCGTAACGCAGGCTGGCGAGGTGGAAGAAATCCTTGGCTTGCATGAGGGTTGAAGCGAATACCCGATCAATGGCCAAAATGCTGACGCGCCGCAGGGGCGTGGAGATTTGGTTAGACATAATTTCATTTATTCTTATAGGGGAAAGTGGTCACCAGACGGCTGGATCGTCTTATTTTTTTGTCGCATGTGTCCAGTGTCCCGTGATGCCTTCGCGGCATAGTCTCTGTGGGCTTGTTTTTGTCCGACAATCCCCGCAGGTGAGCCATGATCCCCAGAACCTTGTTCAGCCCCGAGCACGAACTCTTTCGCGAGAGCGTGCGTACCTTCCTCGAAAAAGACGCCGCGCCGTACCATGGGCAATGGGAGAAGCAGGGTTATATCGACCGTCGCCTGTGGAGCAAGGCAGGGGAGGCGGGGATGCTGTGTTCACACCTGCCGGAGGAGTACGGCGGGTTGGGCGCGGATTTTCTCTACAGTGCGGTGGTGATCGAGGAGATCAGTCGGCTGGGTCTCACCGGCATCGGTTTTTCCCTGCATTCGGACATCGTCGCGCCGTACATCCTGCATTACGGCAGCGAAGCGCTAAAGCACAAGTACCTGCCCAAGTTGATCTGCGGCGAGATGGTCACGGCGATTGCGATGACCGAGCCGGGGCGGGGTCCGACCTGCAAGGCGTGAAGACCAGCGCCGTGTTGGACGGTGATGAGTACGTGATCAACGGCTCCAAGACCTTCATCACCAACGGCTACCTTGCGGAGTTGGTGATCGTGGTCGCCAAGACCGATCCCAAGGCCGGCGCCAAGGGTACCAGCCTGTTTCTGGTGGAGGCTGATACGCCGGGCTTCGACAAGGGCAAGCGCCTGGAGAAGGTCGGCATGAAGGCCCAGGACACGTCCGAGCTGTTCTTCCAGGACGTGCGTGTGCCCAAGGAAAATCTGCTGGGCCAGGCCGGAATGGGCTTCGCATACTTGATGCAGGAGCTGCCCCAGGAGCGCTTGACCGTGGCGATCGGTGCGCTGTCATCCGCTGAGGCGGCGCTGGAGTGGACGCTGGAATACACCCGTGAACGCAAGGCGTTCGGCAAGGCGATTGCCGATTTCCAGAATACCCGTTTCAAGTTGGCGGAGATGGCGACCGAGATTCAGATCGGCCGGGTGTTTGTTGATAAGTGCATGGCATTGCACCTGGAAGGCAAGCTGGACGTGCCTACGGCCGCGATGGCCAAGTACTGGGCCACGGACCTGCAATGCAAGGTGCTTGATGAGTGCGTGCAGTTGCACGGCGGCTACGGCTTCATGTGGGAATATCCGATTGCGCGGGCCTGGGCGGACGCGCGGGTGCAGCGCATTTATGCGGGGACCAATGAGATCATGAAGGAGATTATTGCGCGGGCGCTTTGATGATTTTGTAGTGCTGCTAAGAGCCTCTTCGCGAGCAGCCCGCTCCCACATTCGACCGCATTCTCATGTTCGAACTCGGTCAACTGTGGGAGCGGGCTTGCTCGCGAAGGCGGCCTACAGATCAATCAAGGCGCAGGGTTCGGATGATCCTTCTGAATCGCCTCAATCCCCTCCAGCACCTCTTTCGACAGCTTAAGCTCAGCACTGGCAATGTTGCTGTCCAGTTGCGCAAGCGACGTGGCGCCGATGATATTGCTGGTCACAAACGGTTGTTGCGTCACAAACGCCAACGCCATCTGCGCCGGGTCCAGGCCATGTTCACGCGCCAATGCCACATAACGGCTGCACGCCGCCTCCGACTGTGGGTTGAAGTAACGGCTGAAGCGGCTGTACTCGGTCAGGCGTGCCTTGGCCGGGCGGGCGCCGTTCTCGTATTTGCCGCTGAGCATGCCGAACGCCAGCGGCGAGTAGGCCAGCAGGCCGCATTGTTCGCGAATGGCGATTTCCGCCAGGCCCACTTCAAAGCTGCGGTTGAGCAGGTTGTAGGGGTTCTGGATCGACACGGCGCGGGTCCAGCCACGGGCCTCGGCCAGGGCGAGGAATTTCATGGTGCCCCACGGGGTTTCGTTGGACAGGCCAATGTGGCGGATCTTGCCGGCCTTCACTTGCTCATCCAGCGCTTCGAGGGTTTCTTCCAGCGGGGTGAGGTCTTCTTCGTCCTTGTGCTTGTAGCTCAGCTGGCCAAAGAAGTTGGTGCTGCGCTCGGGCCAGTGCAGCTGGTAGAGGTCGATCCAGTCGGTCTGCAGGCGCTTGAGGCTGGCATCCAGCGCATCGACGATATGTTTGCGGTTGTGGCGCAGGTGGCCGTCGCGGATGTAGTCGATGGTGTTGCCCGGGCCGGCGATCTTGCTGGCCAGGACCCAGTCGGCACGGTCGCCGCGGCTCTTGAAGTAATTACCGATATAACGCTCGGTGGTGGCGTAGGTGTCGGCCTTCGGCGGCACCGGGTACATTTCGGCGGTGTCGAGGAAGTTGATCCCCGCCGCCTTGGCCCGCTCGATCTGTGCGAAGGCCTCTGCCTCGCTGTTCTGCTCGCCCCAGGTCATGGTGCCCAAGGCTATCGCGCTCACGTTCAGATCCGTACGGCCCAGCTGTCGATAATCCATCGGGTACTCCTTCGGGGAAAACAATCATAAAAGCAGGTTGAATTTTTTTCGCAATCTGCATAATTGCCCACCTCTTTCTGCAGTGGAAGTGATGCGCCGCCTGCCGAAGAATCTTGCCGTTGAACGGACGCGCCGACCCGAGCCCCCGATAGCGTCTGTATCCGGCTGCCTTTGACTTGTCAAAGTACGCACTATTCAGTAAGATCCGCCGTCTAATTTACAGGGCGGCCCCTGAGGCTATTAAAGAATGACAACTTTTACTGCAAAACCGGAAACAGTTCAGCGCGACTGGTTTGTCGTCGACGCCGCTGGTCAGACCCTGGGTCGTCTGGCCACTGAAGTCGCCAGCCGTCTGCGTGGCAAGCACAAGCCTGAGTACACCCCTCACGTTGACACCGGTGACTACATCGTGATCATCAACGCTGAGCAGGTTCGTGTAACCGGCAACAAAGCAAGCGACAAAATGTACTACCGTCACTCCGGTTTCCCAGGCGGTATCAAGTCTTCCAACTTCGAAGGCCTGATTGCCAAGAAGCCTGAAGCCCCGATCGAAATCGCGGTCAAAGGCATGCTGCCTAAGGGCCCACTGGGTCGCGATATGTTTCGCAAGCTGAAAGTCTATGCGGGCGCTGTACACCCTCATGCTGCTCAGCAGCCCCAAGAACTGAAGTTTTAACGGAATAGTTCATTATGTCGGCGACTCAAAATTACGGCACTGGCCGTCGCAAAACCGCAACCGCTCGCGTTTTCCTGCGTCCGGGTACTGGTAACATCTCGATCAACAACCGCTCCCTGGACAACTTCTTCGGCCGCGAAACTGCCCGCATGGTAGTTCGTCAGCCGCTGGAACTGACCGAGACCGTTGAAAAGTTCGACATCTACGTCACCGTTATCGGTGGCGGTGTAGTGGTCAAGCTGGCGCAATCCGCCACGGTATCACTCGCGCTCTGATGCAGTACGACGAAACCTTGCGTGGCGCTCTGCGCAAAGCTGGCTTCGTTACTCGCGATGCTCGTGAAGTTGAACGTAAGAAAGTCGGTCTGCGTAAAGCGCGTAAGCGTCCGCAGTACTCGAAGCGTTAATTCGCTTTACGTTCCACAAAAACGCCCAGCTCCTCACGGAGTTGGGCGTTTTTTATTGCCTGCAATTTATGCAGAAAAATCGCCGTGACAACTTGCCACATCCGTAGACCCCCTATACTACAAGGCCTGGAGGCGGAGCCCCGGGCAATTCCCTGTCATACGTGGGGCTTTTCATTACCATTCGGCAAAATTTTTATAAGTAAAGTTTCAACACTTAGTAGACGCCTGATTTAACAGGCCAAAAAGCTGATGGGAGAGGACTGAATGAGCAATGACGGCGTGAATGCAGGCCGGCGTCGCTTCTTGGTAGCAGCCACATCCGTGGTGGGTGCTGCAGGAGCGGTGGGGGCTGCGGTCCCGTTCGTGGGGTCATGGTTTCCCAGTGCCAAGGCGAAAGCCGCAGGTGCACCGGTGAAGGTGAATGTCAGCAAGATCGACCCAGGCCAGCAAATGATTGCTGAGTGGCGCGGTCAGCCAGTATTCATCGTTCGTCGTACCGAGGAAATCCTGGGGAATCTGAAGAAAATCGAAGGTCAGCTGTCTGACCCCGACTCGAAGAATTCCGACCAACCCGCTTACGTCCATAAGGAAATTCGCTCGATCAAGCCAGAGATTCTGCTGCTGATCGGTATCTGCACCCACTTGGGCTGCTCGCCTACCTTCCGCCCGGAAGTTGCTCCTGCCGACCTTGGCAAGGATTGGGTCGGTGGCTACTTCTGCCCGTGCCACGGCTCTCATTACGACCTGGCCGGTCGCGTCTACAAGTCCCAGCCCGCACCCTTGAACCTGCCAGTTCCGCCACATCACTACGAGACTGACAGTGTCATTGTCATTGGCGTCGACGAGGGGGAGAAAGCCTGATGAGCAAGTTCATGGATTGGGTCGATGCGCGCTTCCCTGCCACAAAAATGTGGGAAGACCATCTCAGCAAATATTACGCACCAAAAAACTTCAACTTCTTCTACTTCTTTGGCTCCCTGGCGCTGCTGGTGCTGGTCAACCAGATCGTCACCGGTGTCTGGCTGACGATGAGCTACACCCCGTCGGCGGAAGAGGCGTTCGCCTCCGTCGAATACATCATGCGTGACGTCGAGTACGGCTCGATCCTGCGCCTGCTGCACTCTACAGGCGCTTCGGCGTTCTTCATCGTCGTCTACATGCACATGTTCCGCGGCCTGCTCTACGGGTCGTACCAGAAGCCGCGCGAATTGGTGTGGGTCTTCGGCATGCTGATCTACCTGGCGCTGATGGCCGAAGCCTTCATGGGCTACCTGCTGCCATGGGGCCAGATGTCGTACTGGGGCGCACAGGTGATCATTTCGCTGTTCGGTGCGATTCCGGTCATCGGTAACGACCTGACCCAGTGGATCCGTGGTGACTATCTGATCTCCGGCATCACCCTGAACCGCTTCTTCGCCTTGCACGTAGTGGCCTTGCCAATCGTGATCCTGGGCCTGGTGGTGCTGCACATCCTGGCACTGCACGAAGTGGGTTCCAACAACCCGGATGGCGTGGATATCAAGAAGCACAAGGACGAGAACGGCATCCCGCTGGATGGCATTCCGTTCCACCCGTACTACACCGTAAAAGACATTGTCGGCGTAGTCGTCTTCCTGTTCGTGTTCTGCTCGATCGTGTTCTTTTTCCCGGAGATGGGCGGTTATTTCCTGGAGAAACCCAACTTCGAACAGGCCAACGCCTTCAAGACGCCTGAGCACATTGCCCCGGTCTGGTACTTCACGCCGTTCTACGCGATCTTGCGGGCGATTCCCGACAAGCTCATGGGCGTAATCGCCATGGGTGCGGCCATCGCGGTGCTGTTCGTGTTGCCTTGGCTCGACCGTAGCCCGGTCAAGTCCATGCGCTACAAGGGCTGGCTGAGCAAGATCTGGCTGTGGGTGTTCTGCATTTCGTTCGTGATTCTCGGCGTGTTGGGCGTTCTGGCGCCGACTCCTGAGCGTACGTTGCTGTCGCAGGTCTGCACCTTCCTGTACTTCGCCTACTTCATTCTGATGCCGTTCTATACCCGGCTTGAGAAGACCAAACCGGTACCGGAAAGGGTGACTGGCTGATGAAAAAATTATTCGTTGCATTGATGCTTGCGGCGCTGCCGCTACTGTCCTTCGCTGCCGAGCATGGCCCCGAGCTGGAAAAAGTCGATATCGACGTGTCCGACAAGGCCGCCATGCAGGACGGGCTGCGTACGTTCACCAACTACTGCATGGGTTGCCACAGCGCCAAGTTCCAGCGCTACGAGCGTGTTGCCGATGACTTGGGGATCCCGCATGACGTGATGCTCAGCCATTCGGTGTTCACCGGCGCCAAGATCGGCGACCACATGAACATCGGTATGCAACCCGCTGACGCCAAGACCTGGTTCGGCGCAGCACCGCCTGACCTGACCCTGGTGGCGCGTGTGCGCGGCACCGACTGGCTGTATGGCTACCTGAAATCCTTCTACGAAGACCCAGCGCGTCCTTATGGCGTGAACAACAAAGTCTTCCCGAACGTCGGCATGCCCAACGTTCTGGTCGGCCTGCAGGGTCGCCAAGTGGTAGGATGCAAGCAGGTTCAGGTCGTTGAAGACGGCAAGAAGCAATATGATCCGTTGACCGGTACGCCTTTGACTCACGAGGCATGCGATCAACTGACCATCGTGCCCAAGACCGGCGCGCTGAATGAAGAGCAGTTCGACGAGAAGGTAAAAAATCTCGTGACCTTCCTGGCCTACTCGGCCAACCCGGTCAAACTGCAGCACCAGCGCATCGGTACCTATGTATTGCTGTACCTGGCCTTCTTCTTCGTATTCGCCTATCTGCTCAAACGCGAATACTGGAAGGATGTGCATTGATCCAACCGTAAGCAATTGCTGTTAATCTTGCGCGCCCAGCGGCATCTCTGAACACGTAGCGACCAGGTAACACCTGCCGTTACAGAGATGCTCTCTGGGCGCGCTCGTTTTGAGCTTTCGATAATTTCAACAAGCGAGGAGGACCGCCATGGGCGTGACCAATCGGTTGGCCTGTTACTCCGACCCCGCCGACCACTATTCCCACCGAGTGCGTATCGTACTCGCAGAGAAGGGTGTCAGCGCCGAGATCATCAGTGTGGAGGCGGGCCGTCAGCCGCCGAAACTGATCGAAGTGAACCCCTACGGCAGCTTGCCCACCCTGGTCGATCGTGACCTGGCGTTGTGGGAGTCGACCGTGGTGATGGAATACCTGGATGAGCGTTACCCGCATCCGCCGTTGCTGCCGGTGTACCCGGTGGCGCGTGCCAACAGCCGTCTGCTGATCCATCGTATCCAGCGCGACTGGTGCGGGTTGGTGGATGTGATTCTGGATTCGCGTACAAAAGAAGCCGTTCGCGTACAGGCGCGCAAGGAATTGCGCGAAAGCCTGACCGGCGTTTCGCCATTGTTCGCCGATAAGCCTTTTTCCTCAGTGAGGAACAAAGTTTGGTGGATTGCTGCCTATTACCGATACTCTGGCGTTTGCCGATTCTCGGTATTGAACTGCCGCGGCCTGCCAAGCCGCTGCTTGATTACATGGAGCGCCAGTTTGCGCGTGAGGCTTTCCAGGCGAGTCTGTCTGGTGTCGAACGCGATATGCGCTAAGGCTTAAGGAGCCGCTGATGAACTCCAGTCGACCCTACCTGGTCCGCGCGCTCTATGAGTGGATTGTGGACAACGATTGCACCCCGCACATGCTGGTCAATTCCGAATTTCCTGCGGTTCAGGTACCGCAGGGTTTTGCCAGTGACGGACAGATTGTGCTGAACGTATCTCCCAGTGCCGTGCGCCACCTGCACATGGACAACGAAGCGGTCAGCTTCGAAGGGCGTTTTGGCGGCGTGCCGCATACGCTGTTCGTGCCGATTGGTGCCATTCTCGGGATCTACGCCCGTGAGAATGGCCAAGGCATGGTGTTCGATCTGGAGTCGCCTTTCGAGGATGACGAAGCGATCGAAAACGAAGACGGCGATGACCTGCCGCCACCGGATGCCGAGCCACCGCGCCCAAGCGGCCGGCCGAGCCTGAAAGTGGTGAAGTAAGCGGCTATCGCCTTCGGGCAAGCCTGAAAAATGCCTCGGCCTGTGCCGGGGCATTTTTTGCGCGCAGGATGTAGATGAAAGTCGCGCCCGGACGGTGATCGTACAACCGCCATGGGCTATGATGCGTGCTCAAGTTCACCGAGAAAGATGATCCATCATGGAAAACGCCAACACCGCCCCTCGTCTTCCCCGCAAGCGCCGCAGCCTTGCCCAGGAATTGGTCACGGTGTTGTCCGAGCAGATCCGCGACGGTGAACTCAAGCGTGGCGACAAACTGCCCACCGAGTCGGCGATCATGGAAGCCCATGGGGTCAGTCGCACCGTGGTGCGTGAGGCCATCTCGCGCTTGCAAGCGGCAGGGCAGGTGGAAACCCGTCACGGCATCGGCACCTTCGTGCTGGACACGCCAAGCCCCAGCGGCTTCCGTATCGACCCGGCCACGGTGGTCACCCTGCGTGATGTGCTGGCGATATTGGAGCTGCGTATCAGCCTGGAAGTGGAGTCCGCCGGCCTGGCAGCGATGCGCCGCAGTGATGAGCAACTGGCGGCCATGCGCGCCGCCCTCGACGCCTTGAATGAAAGTGCGGCACACGCCGGCGACGCGGTGGCGTCCGACTTCGCGTTCCACCTGGAAATTGCGCTGTCCACCGGTAACCGCTATTTCACCGACATCATGACCCACCTGGGCACCAGCATCATTCCGCGCACGCGGTTGAATTCGGCGCGCCTGGCCCATGATGACCAGCAACACTACATGGGACGCTTGAGTCGTGAGCATGAAGAGATTTACGAGGCGATTGCCCGTAAGGATTCAGATGCGGCGCGTGCGGCCATGCGCTTGCACCTGACCAACAGCCGTGAGCGGCTGCGCCATGCCCATGAAGAAGTGGAGGCGCAGCGTGGGTAGGGTTAAGGATAAGGGTTTGAGGATGGTTCCAAGTAAATAACAACTTCGTCTGCGTCCTCATCAAAAACCTTGCGCACGACTTGTTGTAGGCCATACACAGTACTGAAAATTTCATCACCAATTTCTGGTTCATAATCCAGTGAGCGTGGGGCTTTTCCTTTTGCGCGATTATTACTTTCAGATTCTTCGACATGGTTCACCTCTAAAGTTGTAAGAAGTAGCGCCCCGCCCGATTTCGCTGCGCTCTAAACACATTCTGCAGCGAGCTTTCGGGAAGTCGAATCTACGTTACGAGCGCAACGACCCAATCGCTACTGACAGAATTGACAGTAGCGACGAGCGGATAGGGTGTCGGAACCGCTTAATCAGCTGAGATTTGGGCCATTATCAAGGCTGCGGCGTATTCGGCTTATAGTCCTTCAACAACAAATACGTACTCCACCCCCACCAATCATCCGTCCAGCGCTTGTCGTTCAAGTCATTCACTTCCTTGCGCCGCAGCACCTTCTCTCCGTTCATCTTGAACAGCGGCGAGAAGTTGCTCCCCGGGCTCTGCACTGCGTTCAAATCCGGTACATACAGCGGCGCCTTGAAGTTGGCCGGGGAGGGCGCCACGCCGCTGATAAACGTTTCGAAGATCTCATCGGCCGACGCTTGCACCGCGCGTTTGACCTGCGCCCGATTGTCCGCGTCGATAACGTCGAAGTAGCGTTTATCCCCATAGGCATGCCATTCGTCCCCCAGGGCATTGCGCACCTTGAGCCCGAACTTGCTGTCTTCGTCGTGCATGAAGCGACTGATCAGCGAGCCCAGTTCGCCCGGCGTCACCAAGGCGGCCAATTGTTTGCGCGGAACCCGCAAGTGCCCGGCAGAAAACAAGTCGGTCAAAAAGTGATCGGCGAAGCTGTTCATGGCATACGCCAATTCCAATGCCTGGTCGGTCCCAGTTTGATGCGCCGCCAGGGCCTGTTGCAGTGCTGCCGTATGTCCGGCCAGATACGCCGACAGTGCCCATTCACCAAAGTGGTCGGTATTGTCCGCCGCCAGTTTCAAGTAGCGGCCCAAGGGAACCAGCGCAGAAACCACGCTGCCACCACCGGTGATGCGGTTCCATTCCTCGGACAACGTATCACCTAGCGCGTCATAAGCTTCGTGAGCGTGCTTGCCCTCCTTTATCGCCTGGTTGACCGCGTTGATCTCCTTCTGCATCACCGCAAGGATCTTCTGCGCTTCCGCTCGTGAAGCGGGCAACACCGCCAGCGTGTTGAACGCAGCGCTAAAGCGTTGCACGCGCTCGGCAGGCGAGGCGCCATCGCTGATGGGCTGGCCAGGGATGCCATAGAAGTCACCGCCCAGGGCGATCACTTGGCCGTAGGTCAATGCCAGTCCGTTAGGCAGGTGCAATTCGACTTGGCGTGCGGGAATCGCCGGGGCGTCCTTGGCGAAACGCAAGAGGGTGTCATCGCCAATGGCGGTGTGTTCGCCGCCTTCGAAGCGCAGGACGGGTGATTTCTTTTCGGGTGTCGCGAGTTCAAGACCTGACATGCTAGCTCCTTGCTATGTCGTAGGAATCTTCCGTAATAACTGTATGCATATACAGCTATGGCCAGAGTAGAGGAATAATTTCCTACGTCAAGAAGGCAAGAAAAACAGCGAGCCTCGGAACGACCTCGACGAATTGCAGTTGACGAAATTATTTATAGTTGTACGATGACGTACGACATCACCAATACCAACAACAACCTTTCAATAGAAAGTCTTCGCCCAGGGTGTTCGAATAATGAATCCACAAGAACTGAAGTCCATCCTCTCCCACGGTCTGCTGTCTTTCCCGGTGACCGATTTCAACGCCCAGGGTGACTTCCACCAGGCGGGTTACATCAAGCGTCTGGAATGGCTGGCCCCTTACGGCGCCACCGCGTTGTTCGCCGCAGGCGGCACCGGTGAGTTTTTCTCCCTGGCGGCCAGCGAATATTCCCAAGTGGTGAAGACCGCTGTTGATACCTGCGCTACCAGCGTGCCGATTCTCGCCGGTGTCGGTGGTTCGACCCGCCAGGCCATCGAGTACGCCCAAGAAGCCGAGCGCCTGGGTGCCAAAGGCCTGCTGCTGCTGCCGCATTACTTGACCGAAGCCAGCCAGGACGGCGTTGCCGCCCACGTTGAAGCGGTGTGCAAATCGGTAAAGATCGGTGTGGTGGTGTACAACCGCAACGTCTGCCGCCTGACCGCGCCATTGCTGGAACGCCTGGCCGAGCGCTGCCCGAACCTGATCGGCTACAAGGATGGCCTGGGCGATATCGAACTGATGGTCTCGATTCGCCGTCGCCTCGGTGATCGTTTCAGCTACCTCGGCGGCCTGCCGACTGCAGAGGTTTACGCTGCGGCCTACAAAGCCTTGGGCGTGCCGGTGTACTCCTCGGCGGTGTTCAACTTCATCCCGAAAACCGCGATGGACTTCTACCACGCGATTGCCAAGGACGATCACGCCACCGTTGCCAAGATCATCGACGACTTCTTCCTGCCATACCTGGACATCCGTAACCGCAAGGCCGGTTACGCGGTGAGCATCGTCAAGGCCGGTGCAAAAATCGCCGGCTACGACGCAGGCCCGGTACGCACCCCGCTGACCGACCTGTTGCCGGAAGAATACGAAGCCCTCGCCGCGCTGATCGACAAGCAAGGCGCGCAATAACTTATCTACAAGGCCGCTGAGAGATCAGCGGCCTTTTGCGTCAGGAGAGAATTCGTGTCCCAAGCCCAGCGTTATGAAAACTACATCAATGGCCAGTGGGTGGCCGGTGCCGACTATTGCGTCAACCTCAACCCGTCGGAGTTGTCTGATGTCATTGGCGAATACGCCAAGGCGGATGTCGCCCAGGTCAACGCCGCCATTGACGCCGCCCGCGCCGCGTTCCCGGCCTGGTCCACCTCGGGCATTCAGGCTCGCCATGACGCCCTGGATAAAGTCGGCAGTGAAATCCTCGCCCGCCGCGAAGAGCTCGGCACCCTGCTGGCCCGGGAAGAGGGCAAGACCCTGCCCGAAGCCATCGGTGAAGTGACCCGCGCCGGTAACATCTTCAAGTTCTTCGCCGGTGAATGCCTGCGCTTGTCCGGCGACTACGTGCCGTCGGTGCGCCCTGGCGTTAACGTTGAAGTGACTCGCGAAGCCCTGGGTGTGGTCGGCCTGATCACGCCGTGGAACTTCCCGATTGCCATCCCCGCCTGGAAAATCGCCCCGGCCCTGGCCTACGGCAACTGCGTGGTGATCAAGCCTGCCGAGCTGGTCCCGGGCTGCGCCTGGGCACTGGCAGAAATCATCTCCCGCGCAGGCTTCCCCGCCGGTGTGTTCAACCTGGTGATGGGCAGCGGCCGTGTGGTTGGCGACGTGTTGGTCAACAGCCCGAAAGTCGATGGCATCAGCTTCACCGGCTCGGTGGGTGTAGGGCGCCAGATTGCGGTCAGTTGCGTGTCGCGTCAGGCCAAAGTGCAGTTGGAAATGGGCGGCAAGAACCCGCAGATCATTCTCGACGACGCCGACCTCAAGCAGGCTGTCGAGCTGTCGGTACAGAGCGCGTTTTACTCCACTGGCCAGCGTTGCACCGCTTCCAGCCGCTTGATTGTTACCGCCGGCATTCACGACCAGTTCGTTGCGGCGATGGCTGAGCGCATGAAGTCGATCAAGGTCGGTCACGCGTTGAAAAGCGGCACCGACATCGGCCCGGTGGTTTCCCAGGCTCAGTTGGACCAGGACTTGAAGTACATCGACATCGGCCAAAGCGAAGGTGCGCGGCTAGTGAGTGGTGGTGGCCTGGTGACCTGCGACACCGAGGGCTACTACCTGGCACCGACGCTGTTTGCCGACAGCGAAGCGGCCATGCGTATCAGCCGTGAAGAGATCTTCGGCCCAGTGGCCAACGTGGTGCGCGTAGCGGATTACGAGGCAGCCCTGGCCATGGCCAACGACACGGAGTTCGGTCTGTCGGCGGGCATTGCCACGACGTCGCTCAAGTACGCCAACCACTTCAAGCGCCATTCCCAGGCCGGGATGGTGATGGTCAACCTGCCGACCGCCGGCGTGGACTATCACGTTCCGTTCGGTGGCCGTAAGGGTTCATCCTATGGTTCGCGTGAGCAAGGTCGCTATGCGCAAGAGTTCTACACCGTGGTGAAGACCAGCTACATCGGCTCGTAACACGCAACACCTGTGGGGGCCGGATGCCTGCTGGTCCCCCACACTGAAAAATAGAAAACCATTACCCGCAAAAAAAATAATTAGTGGGAGTACTTCTTCATGCAAGCGACCAAGCCGACCCACGTCCGCTATTTGATCCTGCTCATGCTGTTTTTGGTGACCACGATCAACTACGCCGACCGGGCCACCATCGCCATCGCGGGCTCCAGCCTGCAAAAAGACCTCGGTATCGACGCGGTCACCCTCGGTTATATCTTCTCTGCATTCGGTTGGGCCTACGTGGCCGGGCAAATTCCCGGCGGCTGGCTGCTCGACCGGTTCGGCTCGAAAAAAGTCTATGCCCTGAGCATCTTCACCTGGTCACTGTTCACCGTGCTGCAAGGCTATGTCGGTGAGTTCGGTGTCTCCACTGCTGTGGTTGCGCTGTTTATGCTGCGCTTCATGGTGGGCCTGGCCGAAGCGCCCTCGTTTCCCGGAAATGCCCGTATTGTTGCGGCGTGGTTTCCTACGGCTGAGCGCGGCACTGCCTCGGCGATCTTCAACTCGGCGCAATACTTCGCCACGGTGCTGTTTGCGCCGCTGATGGGATGGATCGTCTACAGCTTCGGCTGGCAGCATGTGTTTATCGTGATGGGCGTGATCGGCATCCTGTTCTCGCTGATCTGGCTGAAAGTTATCCACAGCCCTCGCCAGCACCCCATGATCAACGAAGCCGAGCTCAACCACATCGCAGCCAATGGCGCGATGGTCGATATGGATCAAGACAAGGGCAAGGGTAAGAAAACCGACGGTCCGAAGTGGGATTACATCCGTCAGTTGCTGACCAACCGCATGATGCTTGGTGTCTATCTGGGGCAGTACTGCATCAACGGCATCACCTACTTTTTCCTGACGTGGTTTCCGGTGTACCTGGTGCAAGACCGTGGCATGACCATCCTCAAGGCAGGCTTCATTGCTTCATTACCGGCGATCTGCGGCTTTATCGGCGGCGTGCTCGGTGGGGTGATTTCCGACTACCTGCTGCGCAAAGGGCATTCCCTGACCTTTGCACGCAAGGCGCCGATCATTGGTGGATTGCTGATTTCCAGCAGCATCGTGGCCTGCAACTACGTGGATATCGAATGGATGGTGGTGGGTTTCATGGCGTTGGCCTTCTTTGGCAAAGGCGTTGGCGCACTGGGTTGGGCGGTGGTGTCCGACACCTCGCCGAAACAAATCGCCGGCCTCAGTGGTGGTCTGTTCAACACCTTCGGTAACCTGGCGTCGATTACCACGCCGATTGTCATCGGCTACATCATCAGCACCACCGGCTCGTTCAAATGGGCGCTGGTGTTCGTCGGCGCCAACGCGCTGGTGGCGGTGTTCAGCTACCTGGTCATCGTCGGTCCGATCAAACGTGTCGTACTCAAAGAGCCGCCAACCAAAGGCCCCGAGCTGACCAACCTTACCCAAGCGCACTCCTGAGGGGCGATGTAATGCAGTTGATTGAACATGCCGACTCGCCGCGCTCCATTCGTTTGCACGAGCGTGACAACGTAGTGATCGTGGTCAATGACCAGGGTGTACCGGCCGGCACCGAATTCCCCGACGGCCTGGTGACCGTGGATTTCATCCCGCAGAGCCACAAGGTGACGCTGGAGGATATTCCCGAAGGCGGTCAGATTATTCGCTACGGCCAGACCATCGGTTACGCCTTGGCGCCGATTCCGCGCGGCAGTTGGGTGCAGGAGGATCAACTGCGCATGCCCACCGCGCCGCCGCTGGACAGCTTGCCGTTGTCCACCGAGGTGCCCGAAACCCAGGCGCCGTTGGAGGGGTTTACCTTTGAGGGGTATCGCAACGCCGACGGCACCGTGGGCACGCGCAATATCCTCGGCATCACCACCACGGTGCAGTGCGTCACCGGCGTGCTGGACCATGCAGTCAAGCGTATCAAGGACGAATTGCTGCCCAAGTACCCGCACGTCGATGACGTGGTGGCGTTGACCCACAGCTACGGCTGCGGCGTGGCGATTACTGCGACGGATGCCTATATTCCGATCCGCACCGTGCGCAACCTGGCGCGTAACCCGAACCTGGGCGGCGAAGCCTTGGTGATTAGTCTGGGCTGCGAGAAATTGCAGGCCGGACAGGTGATGCACGACAACGACAGCTCGGTCGACCTGAGCGAGCCGTGGCTGTATCGGCTGCAAGACTCCAGTCACGGCTTTACCGAAATGATCGAGCAGATCATGGAACTGGCCGAGACGCGCTTGAAGAAGCTCGACCAACGTCGGCGCGAAACCGTGCCGGCCTCGGAGCTGATCCTGGGCATGCAGTGTGGCGGCAGCGATGCGTTTTCCGGCATCACCGCCAACCCGGCGCTGGGCTATGCCTCGGACTTGCTGTTGCGGGCGGGGGCGACGGTGATGTTTTCGGAAGTCACGGAAGTGCGCGATGCCATCTACCTGCTGACTTCACGGGCCGAGAGCAAGGAAGTTGCCCAGGAACTGGTCAGGGAAATGGACTGGTACGACCGTTACCTGGCCAAGGGCGAAGCGGACCGTAGCGCCAACACCACGCCGGGCAACAAGAAGGGTGGGTTGTCGAATATTGTCGAGAAGTCGCTGGGCTCCATCGTCAAGTCTGGCAGCAGCGCGATCAACGGCGTGCTCGGCCCGGGCGAACGCTTCAAGGGCAAGGGTCTGATCTTTTGCGCCACGCCAGCCAGTGACTTTGTGTGTGGCACCTTGCAACTGGCGGCCGGGATGAACCTGCATGTGTTCACCACTGGGCGCGGAACGCCTTACGGGCTGGCGATGGCGCCGGTGGTGAAGGTGTCGACGCGCACAGAGCTGGCACAGCGCTGGCCAGACCTTATTGATATCGACGCCGGGCGTATTGCTACCGGGCGCGCGAGCATCGAGGAGCTGGGCTGGGAGTTGTTCCACTTCTACCTGGATGTGGCCAGCGGCAAGGAAGCAGACGTGGGCGGAGCAGCATAAGCTGCATAACGACATCACGTTGTTTAACCCTGCGCCTATTACTTGAGACCGAGTCGCCTGCTTCGCGAGCAAGCCCGCTCCCACATTTAACCGATTTCCAACATGAGAATGCGGTCGAATGTGGGAGCGGGCTTACTCGCGAAGGCGTCCTAACAGACGCCGCAGGGCAGCATGGCTTATCATTAGCCACCTAACGACGCTCACCAAGGTTCTCCCCGGCATGCTGGCAATTTTCCTCACCACCCTCACCATCACCGCGCCGGTGTTTGCCATGTTGTTCCTGGGGGTGCTGCTCAAGCGCATCAACTGGATCAACGACAACTTTATCCACACGGCTTCCTCGCTGGTGTTCAACGTCACCATGCCGGCGCTGCTGTTCCTGGGCATCTTGCATGCCGACCTGCACTCGGCGCTCAAGCCGGGTTTGCTGATCTACTTCGCCGTCGCCACGTTGCTCAGCTTTGCGCTGGCCTGGGGCTGGGCGATTTTCCGGTGCCCACGTGAAGACCGGGGTATCTACACCCAGGGTTCATTTCGCGGTAACAACGGGGTGATCGGCCTGGCGCTGGCGGCCAGCATGTACGGCGACTACGGCATCTCTCTCGGCGCGATCCTGGCAGCGCTGGTGATCCTGTTCTACAACACCCTGTCGACGATTGTACTGGCGGTGTACAGCCCGGTGATCAAGTCGGACCCGTGGAGCATCTTCAAGAGCGTGGTGGCCAACCCGCTGATTATCAGCGTCATCGTCGCTACGCCGTTTGCGGTGTTCCAGATTGGCTTGCCCGGTTGGCTGGAGTCTTCCGGCCGGTACCTGGCGGACATGACCTTGCCCCTGGCGCTGATCTGCATCGGAGGCACCTTGTCACTGGCGGCGTTGCGTAAAAGCGGCAGCATGGCGCTGAGTGCGAGCCTGGTGAAGATGATCGGGTTGCCGCTGGTGGCCACGCTCGGTGCTTGGCTGCTGGGGTTCCGGGGGCCGGAGTTGGGGATTTTGTTCTTGTGCTTCGGCGCGCCGACGGCGGCGGCGAGTTTTGTGATGGCCAGGGCTGCAGAGGGCAATCATGAGCTGGCGGCGGCGATTATTGTGATCACCACGCTGATGGCGGCGGTGACCACCAATATCGGGATTTTTGTGTTGCAGGCGGGGGGTGGATCTGAGTGTTGCGGTGTCTGTGAGGGCCATTCGCGAGCAAGCCCGCTCCCACATTTGACTGCATTCTCATGCTGGAACTCGGTCAAATGTGGGAGCGGGCTTGCTCGCGAAGGCTATATAACAGTCACTACTGATCCGCCTGATACGCCTCGATCACTTCCTGCGCCGCCCGAAACGCATCAATCGCCGCCGGCACGCCGGCATACACCGCGCAATGCAGCAACGCCTCACGAATCTCTTCCACGGTACAGCCATTGTTCAAAGCGCCGCGCACATGCCCCTTGAGTTCCTGCGGGCACTTGAGGGCGGTGAGGGCGGCGAGGGTGATCAGGCTGCGGGTCTTTAGCGGCAGACCTTCGCGGTTCCACACACTGCCCCAGGCGTGCTCGTTGACGAAGTCCTGCAGCGGCTGGGTGAACTCGGTGGCATTGCCCAGGGCGCGGTCGACGAACGCATCGCCCATGACCTGGCGACGCATTTCAACCCCGGGCTTTTTCTGATCGGTCATTTCGATTCCCTCTTGTGTTGGCGGCGCCAGGCTTGCAGCGTGCTGAACAACAGGAAAGCCACCAGCACTGGCAGGACGTAATACAGCATCAGGTGTTCAAGCTTGTTGGCCAAGGGCATGCCAGTGGTAAAGGCCATCACGTGCAGCCCATAGGCCAGGTACAACCCCAAAAAGACCAGGCCCTCGGCGCGGGTCACGCGGTAGCCGATGTAGAACACCGGCAGGCACAGCACCAAGGCAGCGAGCATCACCGGCAGGTCAAAGTCCAGGGCGTTGGGCGACACCGACAGCGGTGAAGGCGCCACCAGGGCGGTAAAGCCCAGCACCCCCAGCAGGTTGAAAAGGTTGCTGCCGATCACGTTGCCGACGGCGATTTCCCGCTCGCCACGCAGAGCGGCGATAAGCGAGGTGGCCAGGCAAGGCAGTGAGGTGCCGACGCCGATCAGGGTCAGGCCGATAATGCGTTCCGACAGGCCCAGGTCCCCCGCCACATCCACCGCAGCGCCCAGCAGCAGATGACCGGCCAGCACCAGGATCAGCAACCCGCCCAGCATCAGCAGCACACTGCTCAGCCACGGAGCGCGGGCCACAGTGTCCAGCGTGCGTGGGCGACGCGAGTGGCGAGTCTGGTAGTGCAGCACGCCGAGATAAGCGAGCAGGGCAACCAGCAGCACCAAGCCATTGGCGGGCGTGAGTTCTTCATTCGCCGCCAGCACAAACACCAACAGCCCCGCGAGGATCATCACCGGGATATCCAGGCGCACCAACTGACGTGAGACCCGTAGCGGAATAATCAGCGCCGACAGGCCCAGGGTCACCAGGATGTTGAAGATACTGCTGCCAATCACGCTGCCCACCGCAATATCGGTATTGCCGGCCAGGGTGGCTTGCAGGCTGACGGTCATCTGCGGCGCGCTGCTGCCGAAGGCCACGACGGTCAGGCCGATGATCAATGGCCGCACCTTAAGGCTGGCGGCCAGGCGCACGGCAGCGCGCACCAGGATTTCTGCGCCGATGATCAGCAGTACAAGGCCGCTGACCAACTCCAGCAGGCTCCAGGGTGAGAGGGCGGTTAATCCGAAAATGACCGGTCCTCCATGGTTAGTTGCCCAAGGCTTGCACGCGCACTCGCGCCGTGCCGCTGCTGATCATGCCCAACTGCTCGGCAGCCTTGCGTGACAAATCAATCAAGCGCCCACGGGTATGCGGGCCGCGATCATTGATGCGGACAACCACGGATTTATCGTTGTCGAGATTGGTGACCTTGACCTGGGTGCCGAACGGCAATTGCCGGTGGGCGGCGGTCAGGGCGTTCTGGTTGAAAGGTTCACCACTGGCGGTCTTGTTGCCATGGTGCTTGGCGCCGTAATACGAGGCGGTGCCGGTTTCGTCGTAGCCGTTGGGGTTGATGAGGCCGCTGGCGCAACCGGCCAACAGGGAGAACAGGGCCAGGAGGCCGAGTAGACGCTTCATTTTCTAAGGTGCCCCATAACCAATGTGGGAGCTGGCTTGCCTGCGATGCAGACGACTCGGTGTCTCAATAACACCGAGGTGATGCAATCGCAGGCAAGCCAGCTCCCACAGGGGATCCGGGTGGCAAGTCAAATCTGCACCCGGACCATTCATCGCTGTCAGCCTTCGAGCTTGCTTTTCAGCAATTCGTTCACCTGTTGCGGGTTGGCCTTGCCTTTGGAGGCTTTCATCGCCTGGCCCACAAAGAAGCCGAACATCTTGCCGCGCTTGGCTTCGTCTGCCGCGCGGTATTGCTCGACCTGCTCGGCATTGGCCGCAAGCATTTCATCCAGAACGGCCGAAATGGCGCCGCTGTCGGTGACTTGCTTGAGGCCGCGCTTCTCGATGATCTCGTCGCTGCTGCCTTCACCGCTGGCCATGGCTTCGAACACGGTCTTGGCGATTTTGCCGGAAATGGTGTTGTCCTTGATGCGCAGCAGCATGCCGCCCAACTGCTCGGCAGTGACCGGAGCTTCGTCGATTTCCAGGCCCTGTTTGTTCAACAGGCTGCCCAGCTCAACCATCACCCAGTTGGCCGCCAGCTTGGCGTCACCGGCAATGCTCACGACTTTTTCGAAGTAGTTGGCTTGCTCACGGCTGGAAGCCAAGACGCTGGCATCGTAGACCGACAGGCCGAACTGCTCCTGGAAGCGCTCGCGTTTTTGCTGCGGCAATTCCGGCAGGGTGGCGCGCACGTCATTCAGGAACGAGTCCTCGATGACCACCGGCAACAGGTCCGGGTCGGGGAAGTAACGGTAGTCGTTGGCTTCCTCTTTGCTGCGCATGGCGCGGGTTTCGTCTTTGTTCGGGTCGTACAGGCGGGTCTGCTGGATGACCTTGCCGCCGTCTTCGATCAGCTCGATCTGGCGACGCACTTCGCTGTTGATCGCCTTCTCGATGAAACGGAACGAGTTGACGTTCTTGATCTCGCAGCGGGTGCCGTATTCGGCCTGGCCCTTTGGGCGGATCGACACGTTGCAGTCGCAACGCAGCGAGCCTTCGGCCATGTTGCCGTCGCAGATGCCCAGGTAGCGCACCAGCGCGTGGATGGTCTTGACGTAGGCCACGGCTTCCTTGGCGCTGCGCATGTCAGGCTCGGAGACGATTTCCAGCAGCGGTGTGCCAGCGCGGTTCAGGTCGATACCGGTCGCGCCCGGGAATTCTTCGTGCAGGCTCTTGCCGGCGTCTTCTTCCAGGTGGGCGCGGGTGACGCCGACACGCTTGATGGTGCCGTCTTCCAGCGGGATATCCAGGTGGCCCTTGCCGACAATTGGCAGTTCCATCTGGCTGATCTGGTAGCCCTTGGGCAGGTCCGGATAGAAGTAGTTCTTGCGCGCGAACACGTTGTGCTGGCCGATCTCGGCGTCAATCGCCAGGCCAAACATCACCGCCATGCGCACCGCTTCCTGGTTCAGCACCGGCAGAACGCCGGGCATGCCCAGGTCTACCAGGCTGGCCTGGGTGTTCGGCTCTGAACCGAACGTGGTGGCGCTACCGGAGAAAATCTTCGATTGGGTGGCGAGCTGGGTATGAATCTCCAGCCCGATCACAACTTCCCATTGCATAGTGTTCTCCTCAGAAGCCGGTAGGGGTGCGAGTGTGCCAGTCGGTGTGCAACTGGTACTGGTGCGCCACATTGAGCAGGCGGCCTTCCTGGAAATACGGGGCGAGCAGTTGCACGCCGACCGGCAGGCCATCGACGAAACCCGCTGGCATGGACAAGCCCGGCAAGCCCGCGAGGTTGGCGGTGATGGTGTACAGGTCTTCGAGGTACGCAGCCACCGGGTCGCCATTCTTGGCGCCGAGCTTCCAGGCCGGGTTCGGCGTGGTTGGGCCGAGGATCACGTCGACTTCTTCAAAGGCCGCCATGAAGTCGTTTTTGACCAGGCGACGGATTTTTTGCGCCTTGAGGTAGTACGCATCGTAGTAACCGGCCGACAGTGCGTAGGCACCGACCATGATGCGGCGTTGTACTTCCACGCCGAAGCCTTCGCCACGGGAGCGCTTGTACAGGTCGGTGAGGTCTTTCGGGTTTTCGCAGCGGTAGCCGAAACGCACACCGTCGAAACGCGACAGGTTCGAAGAGGCCTCGGCCGGTGCGATCACGTAGTACGCAGGAATGGCGTGCCCGTTGTTCGGCAGGCTGACTTTCTTGATCACGGCGCCGAGCTTTTCCAGCTCCTTGACGCTGTTGTGCACAAGCTGGGCGATGCGCGGGTCGAGACCGGCGCTGAAGTATTCCTTCGGCACACCGATGCGCAGGCCTTTGATCGAGGTGTTGAGGCTGGCGCTGTAGTCCGGCACCGGCTCATCGATGCTGGTGGAGTCCTGTTTATCGAATCCGGCCATGCCTTGTAACAAAATTGCGCAGTCTTCGGCGGTGCGTGCCAAAGGGCCGCCCTGATCGAGGCTGGATGCATAGGCGATCATGCCCCAGCGGGAAAACGCGACCGTAGGTCGGCTTCAAACCGGTGAGGTTAGTGAAGGCCGCTGGCTGGCGGATGGAACCGCCGGTGTCGGTGGCCGTGGCCGCCGGCAGGAAGCGCGCCGCAACGGCAGCAGCCGAACCGCCGGACGAACCGCCAGGCACGTGTTCCAGGTTCCACGGGTTTTTCACCGCGCCGTAGTAGCTCGACTCGTTGGCCGAACCCATGGCGAATTCGTCCATGTTGGTCTTGCCCAGGGTCACAGCCCCGGCAGCAGCCAGCTTGGACACCACGGTAGCGTCGTAGGGCGCCTTGAAGTTGTCGAGCATCTTGGAGCCGCAACTGGTGCGAATGCCCTGGGTGCAGAACAAGTCCTTGTGGGCGATTGGAGCACCCAGCAATGCGCCATTTTCACCGTTGGCGCGACGCACGTCGGCGGCCTTGGCCTGGCTCAGGGCCAGCTCTTCGGTGAGGCTGATGAAGCTGTTGACCTTTGAATCGTGCTCGGCGATGCGCTCAAGCAGGGTCTTGGTCAGCTCTTCGGACGAAAACTTTTTGTCGGCGAGACCGCGGGCGATCTCGGCCAGAGTCATGTGATGCATGAAAGGCTCTTTCCCTTTAGTCGATGACTTTCGGAACCAGGTACAGGCCGTTTTCGACCGCTGGCGCGATGGACTGGTAGGCCTCGCGATTATTGCGTTCGGTCACGACGTCTGCACGCAGGCGCTGGCTGGCTTCCAGCGGGTGCGCCAGGGGCTCGATGCCGTCGGTATTCACGGCCTGCATTTGGTCAACCAGCCCGAGAATGCTGTTCAGGGCTGCGGTGGTCTGTGGAAGATCGGCTTCATTCAGGCCAAGCGAGGCCAGATGCGCGATTTTTTCCACGTCGGAGCGTTCAAGCGCCATGGGATTCTCCAGTGGAAAACAGAACGGAGGGCGTCCGTGTGTTAGATTGTCGGAACACTACCGCATTTCTACGGTCATATGGCCGCGATTGTGGGGGTTGGTGCACAGAAAGTCGGCCAATTTAGCACATTGGCGCCTTGCCCAAAATCCCTGTCGTTGTTAGAGTTTGCCGCACTTTTTTACCCACGCGTTGCCTAGGGTCCTTTCCCCATGTTCAAGAAACTGCGTGGCATGTTTTCCAGCGATCTCTCCATTGACCTGGGCACTGCCAACACCCTTATTTACGTGCGCGAGCGCGGTATCGTCCTGAATGAGCCATCGGTTGTGGCTATTCGGACCCATGGTAATCAGAAAAGTGTCGTTGCCGTTGGCACCGAGGCCAAGCGCATGCTCGGCCGTACACCAGGCAATATTGCTGCCATTCGTCCGATGAAAGACGGCGTGATCGCCGACTTCAGCGTCTGCGAGAAGATGCTGCAGTACTTCATCAACAAGGTTCACGAAAACAGTTTCCTGCAGCCTAGCCCTCGAGTGCTGATCTGCGTTCCATGCAAGTCCACCCAGGTTGAGCGTCGTGCCATCCGTGAATCGGCCCTTGGTGCCGGTGCCCGTGAAGTGTTCCTGATCGAAGAGCCAATGGCTGCTGCGATCGGTGCCGGCCTGCCGGTTGAAGAAGCGCGCGGTTCGATGGTGGTGGATATCGGTGGTGGTACTACTGAAATCGCCCTGATCTCCCTGAACGGTGTGGTGTATGCCGAATCCGTACGCGTTGGCGGCGACCGTTTCGACGAAGCGATCATCACTTACGTGCGTCGTAACTACGGCAGCTTGATCGGTGAGTCCACCGCTGAGCGTATCAAGCAGGAAATCGGTACCGCTTACCCAGGCGGCGAAGTGCGCGAAGTCGATGTGCGCGGTCGCAACCTGGCCGAAGGCGTTCCACGTGCTTTCACCCTGAACTCCAACGAAGTGCTTGAGGCTCTGCAAGAGTCCCTGGCAACTATCGTTCAGGCCGTGAAGAGCGCCCTGGAGCAATCGCCGCCGGAACTGGCTTCCGATATCGCCGAGCGTGGCCTGGTACTGACCGGTGGTGGCGCCTTGCTGCGTGACCTCGACAAGCTGCTGGCCCAGGAAACTGGCCTGCCGGTGATCGTCGCCGAAGACCCGCTGACCTGCGTTGCCCGTGGCGGTGGTCGTGCACTGGAAATGATGGATAAACACACCATGGACCTGCTCTCCAGCGAATAAGCCTGGTTGAACGGTTCATGCTTGGCCAACAGGCAGCACTTTGCAGTGCTGCCTGTTGGCGTTTATCTTCTTCAATCTGCATCCAGGCCGGTTAGATGCCGTATGAATAAAGAAAACATTTGCCTGGGAGGAGCGGCTTATTAAACCGCTTTTCGCCAAAGGCCCCTCATTGGGCGTGCGCCTGTTGGTGCTGGTCGTGCTTTCGGTCGCGCTGATGGTGGTCGATGCCCGCTTTGCACTGCTCAAGCCCGTGCGCAGCCAGATGTCGCTGGTGTTGATGCAGACTTACTGGATCACCGACCTGCCGCAACGTCTCTACCAGGGCGTGGCCAGCCAATTTGGCAGCCGCACTGAACTGGTCGCCGAGAACGAAAAACTCAAGACTGAGAACCTGCTGCTGCAGGGGCGCATGCAAAAGCTGGCGGCCCTGACCGAGCAGAACGTTCGGCTGCGTGAGTTGCTCAATTCTTCCGCATTGGTCAACGAAAAGGTCGAAGTGGCCGAGTTGATCGGCATGGACCCCAACCCCTTCACCCATCGCATCATCATCAACAAGGGTGAGCGCGACGGCGTGGTGCTGGGTCAGCCGGTGCTCGATGCCCGTGGCCTGATGGGGCAGGTGGTCGAGTTGATGCCCTACACTTCGCGGGTATTACTGCTGACGGACACCACCCATAGCATTCCAGTGCAGGTGAACCGCAACGGCTTGCGGGCGATTGCCAGCGGTACTGGCAACCCCGAGCGCCTGGAGTTGCGTCACGTCGCCGACACTGCCGACATCAAGGAAGGTGACCTGCTGGTCAGCTCCGGCCTCGGCCAGCGTTTCCCGGCAGGTTACCCGGTGGCCACGGTCAAGGAAGTGATCCACGACTCCGGCCAGCCGTTCGCCATTGTGCGTGCGGTGCCGACTGCCGCCCTGAACCGCAGCCGCTACCTGTTGCTGGTGTTCAGCGACAACCGCACTCCCGAAGAGCGCGCCAATGACGCCGCTCAGGCACAGGAGGCGGAAGACAAGCAAAACGGGATTGCGCCGATCGTGCCTGCAACGGTGCCAAAGCCGGCATTCGTCGGGCCACCCGCGCCTGCGCCTGCTGCTGCGGCACCCGTCGCAACACCGGTCAAGCCTGCGGCCCACAGCGCGCGCGCTGCTAAACCGGCCGCAACCAAGCCACCGGCCGCAACGCCTGCAGCCAAGCCTCCGGTGGCCGCCCCGGCCACTACACGGCAGAGGGAGGAATAATGGCCGGTACTCATTCGCGCAATGGCTGGATCGTCTGGCTGACTTTTGCCATCGGCTTGTTGCTCAGCGTTTCGCCATTGCCGCAATTCATGGAAATCCTGCGCCCGCTCTGGCTGGCGCTGCTGCTAGCGTTCTGGTCACTGAACCTGCCGCACAAAGTCGGCATGGTCACGGCGATGTTCCTGGGCTTGGCGGAAGATGTGCTGTATGGCACCTTGCTGGGTCAGAACGCGTTGATCCTGACGCTGATCACCTTCCTGGTGCTGTCATTGCAGCAGCGTTTACGCATGTTTCCAATGTGGCAGCAGTGCCTGGTGATCCTGGTGATCTTCGGCCTGGCGCAGCTGGTTCAACTGTGGCTCAGTGCTTTGACCGGCAACCGCCAGCCGACCCTGGCGTTGGTTCTGCCCGCCCTGGTCAGTGCGCTGCTGTGGCCTTGGATCAGCTTCGGTCTACGTGGGTTACGTCGTCGCTATAAAATCAATTGAATGGATTGCGAGGCTCTGCCTGGTTATCGAGCCCCTCAGGGAGAGTCTTCAATGAATTCGCTTTATCTGGCCTCGGGCTCCCCGAGGCGGCGTGAACTGCTGACCCAGATCGGTGTGCCCTTCACCGTGGTCAGCGCCACTATTGATGAAACTCCTCTTACAAATGAATCCGCCGTTTCGTACGTCGAGCGTCTTGCCCGTGGCAAGGCAACGGCGGGTTTTGCTGCGCTTGAAAGCACCACCGGCATGTGTGTACTGGGTGCCGATACGGCCGTGATTGTCGATGGCAATATCCTCGGGAAACCCGTTGACCAGGCCGATGCTCTGGCGATGCTGATGGCATTGGCGGGCGGGAACATGAAGTGCTCACTGCTGTTGCACTTACTGACGGGCAGCGTTGCGTAACTCGATGTGTAAGCAGTCGGGTGCTTTTTCGCGGAATTTCTATCGAGGAAGCGACCACCTACTGGCACAGTGGTGAGCCTCAGGACAAGGCGGGCGGCTATGCTATCCAGGGGTTGGGTTCGGTATTTGTCGCCGGTCTCAATGGCAGCTATTCCGCCGTGGTAGGCCTACCGGTGTGCGAAACCGCAGAACTGCTGGGCCAATTCGGCATACCCTGTTGGCAAAACCTTACCGCGCGCTGAACGCCTGACTTGCGCGCCCAGCCTTAAGCGATTGGTCACTATTGTGAAAACGCCTGAACGAGACCCAGCCATGAGTGAAGAGATTCTGATCAATATCACGCCGATGGAATCGCGCGTGGCGGTGGTAGAGAACGGTGTTCTGCAAGAAGTGCATGTCGAGCGCACCCAGAAGCGCGGGATCGTCGGCAATATCTACAAGGGCAAGGTGGTGCGCGTATTGCCGGGGATGCAGGCGGCATTCGTCGATATCGGTTTGGACCGTGCTGCGTTTATCCATGCTTCGGAAATTTCACTGCGCGAAGGTCCGGCGGTGGAAAGCATCAGCGCCCTGGTGCATGAAGGGCAGAGCCTGGTGGTGCAAGTTACCAAGGACCCCATCGGCTCCAAGGGCGCACGCCTGACCACTCAGTTGTCGATTCCGTCGCGCTATCTGGTCTACATGCCGCGCACTGCCCATGTCGGGATTTCCCTGAAAATTGAAGACGAAGCCGAGCGCGAACGCCTGAAAAAAGTCGTCAGCGACTGCGTGGCTGCCGAAGGCATCAAGGAAGCGGGCGGGTTTATCCTGCGTACCGCCGCCGAGGGGGCCGGCGCTGACGAAATCCTTATGGACATCCGTTACCTGCGGCGCCTGTGGGACCAGATCGGCGCGCAGATCAAGACGATTGGCGCGCCGAGCGTGATCTATGAAGACTTGGGCCTGGCCCTGCGCACCTTGCGTGACCTCGTCAGCCCGAAGATTGAGAAAATTCGCATCGACTCGCGGGAAACCTTCCAGCGCACCACGCAATTCGTGGCCGAACTGATGCCGGAAATTGCTGATCGCCTGGAACACTATCCCGGCGAACGGCCTATCTTTGACCTGTATGGCGTCGAAGATGAGATCCAGAAAGCCCTTGAGCGCAAAGTGCCGCTCAAGTCCGGCGGCTATCTTGTGGTGGATCCGGCCGAAGCCATGACCACCATCGACGTCAACACCGGCGCTTTCGTAGGGCATCGCAACCTCGAAGAAACGATCTTCAAGACCAACCTCGAAGCGGCCACTGCAATTGCTCGCCAACTGCGCCTGCGCAACCTGGGCGGCATCATCATCATCGACTTCATCGACATGGAAGATGAAGAGCACCAACGCCAGGTGCTGCGCACCCTCGAAAAACAGCTGGAACGTGATCACGCCAAGACCAATATCATTGGCATCACCGAATTGGGCTTGGTGCAGATGACGCGCAAACGCACGCGCGAAAGCCTTGAGCAGGTGCTGTGCGAGCCGTGCAGCAGTTGCCAGGGGCGCGGCAAGTTGAAGACCCCGGAAACGGTTTGCTACGAGATTTTCCGGGAAATCCTACGGGAGGCGCGGGCTTACCAGGCTGAAGGCTATAGAGTGCTTGCCAACCAGAAGGTGGTCGATCGCCTGCTGGACGAAGAGTCCGGTAACGTCGCCGAGCTGGAGGGGTTTATCGGCCGCACGATTCGCTTCCAGGTCGAAACCATGTATTCCCAGGAACAATACGACGTGGTGCTGCTCTGATCCCCATTCGCTTTTATTTACGAGACCGGCAGGCGTTGATCTGCTGTCCGACTATTGCTTTGAGGGTCGCCTGACATGGAGCGTCTGACACGCTTTTTTGCCGCTTTGACCCGCTGGGGCCTGGGCCTCTGTGCCTTGTTGCTGGTGTTTGCTGCGTTGTATGTAAGCCTGGGGCGGGAATTGACGCCGCTGGTGGCTGAATACCGCGCTGAAATTGAAGCCAAGGCCCAGGCCGCAGTGGATATGCCCCTGCACATCGGCAGCCTTGAAGGCCGTTGGAGTGGTTTCGCCCCCATATTGCTGGCCCACGACGTGATGGTCGGCGAGGGCAACAGCGCATTGCGCCTGGACCAGGTCGAAGTAGTACCGGACATCTGGGCCAGTCTGATGGCGCGCGAAGTGCGCATTGCCCATTTGGAAGTCAGCGGTCTGCAACTCAGCGTGAAGGAAGACAAGGACGGCCACTGGGCGCTGCAAGGGGTGCCAGTACAGGACGACCAGCCGCTGGACCCGGAGCAGTTGCTCACGCGTATGCAGATGGTCAAGCGCGTATCGCTGCTCGACAGCCAGGTTACCCTGCAGCCATTCGACCAGGCCCCGATGACGCTGACGTATGTAGGCTTGAGCCTGCACACCGGCATGACGCGCCAACGGCTGGACGCACGCTTGACCCTGCCTGATGGCCAGCCTTTGGCTGTCAGCCTGCGTACCCGCATTCGCGCAAGCCAGTGGAAGGACGGTGAGGTTCAGGCCTACCTCAGCTTGCCGCAGAGTGATTGGGCCAAGTGGGTTCCGGCCAAGCTGACTCAACAGTGGAAGCTTACCCAACTCAAGGCCGGCGGCGAGTTCTGGCTGACATGGGCCAAGGGGACTGTGCAAAGCGCGGTGGTGCGCCTCAACTCGCCACAGGTGGCGGGCAGCTACGCCGACCGTAAGCCGGTGCATATCGAAAATCTCGCACTGACAGCCTACCTGCAACGCAGTGAGACGGGTCTTAAGGTGCTGTTCGATTCGCTGGCAATGAACCTCGGAGAAACTCGCTGGGAGTCGCGTCTGCAATTGCAGCAAACCCTGGCTACCGACAAGGACCTGGAGGTCTGGAAACTGCAGGCCGACCGCCTGGACCTGACGCCCATCACGCCGTTGCTGAATGCCCTGGCGCCGTTACCGGAAGGCGTCGCCAAAACCATCGAACACCTGAAAGCCACCGGCATGCTGCGTAATGTGCTGGTGGATTTTCGCCCTCAAGACAACAGCGATCAAAAAGTCAGTTTCGCCGCCAACCTGGAGCGCATCGGCTTTGACGCCTACTTCGGTGCGCCGGCGGCGCGAAATGTGTCCGGTAGCATCAGCGGCGACTTGGGTCACGGTGAGCTTCGCATGGACAGCAAGGACTTTTCCCTGCATCTCGACCCGATCTTCGCCAAGCCGTGGCAGTACATCCAGGCCAATGCGCGACTGACGTGGAAGCTGGACAAGGAAGGTTTCACCCTGATCGCCCCGTATATCAAGGTGCTGGGTGAAGAGGGCAAGGTCGCTGCCGACTTCTTGATCCGCCTGCATTTTGATGAGGCGCAAGAAGACTATATGGACCTGCGGGTCGGCATGGTCGATGGCGATGGGCGTTTTACCCCTAAATACCTGCCGGCAGTGTTGAGCCCGGCGTTGGATGAATGGCTGCGCACCGCGATCCTCAAGGGCGCGGTGGATGAGGGTTTCTTCCAATACCAAGGCTCGCTTAACCACGATGCGTTGCCGGCTTCGCGCAATATCAGCCTGTTCTTCAAGGTGCATGACGCTGAACTCGCGTTCCAGCCAGGCTGGCCCCATGTCAGTAAGGTCAAGGGCGAAGTGTTCGTCGAGGAGAGCGGCGTGCGCATCCTGGCCAGCAAGGGCCAGTTGCTCGATACCAAGGTCAAGGACATCTACGTCAACATTCCCCATGCACCTGCGGGCAAGGACAGTCATCTGTTGCTGACCGGCGGGTTTGCCGGTGGACTGGGTGATGGCTTGAAAATCCTTCAGGAAGCGCCGATCGGAACGGCATCGACGTTTGCCGGCTGGAAGGGCGATGGCGACCTGCAAGGCAGCCTTGACCTGGATATCCCGCTGGCCAAGGACGCCGAGCCGAAAATCGTGGTGGACTTCAAGACCGACAAGTCGCGCCTGCAATTGGCTGAGCCGACGCTGGACCTGACCCAGCTCAAGGGGGATTTCCGCTTTGACAGTGCCAAGGGCCTCAGCGGCCAAAACATCTCGGCCCAAGCGTTTGATCGGCCCATCACTGCGCAAATAACTGCCGACGGTAAGCCGGGCAAAATCAGCACTCGGGTGACGGCCAAGGGCCAGGTCACCGTCAAGCGGCTGACCGACTGGCTGAAAATTACTCAGCCATTGCCGGTGTCTGGCGACATTCCGTACCAGTTGCAGCTGAACCTGGACGGCGCGGACAGCCAGTTGATGGTCAGCTCCAGCCTCAAGGGCGTTGCGGTGGACTTGCCGGCTCCGTTCGGCATGCCGGCCAGCCAAGGTCGCGATAGCGTATTCCGCATGACCCTGCAGGGCGCCGAGCGCCGTTATTGGTTCGATTACGGCGAGCTGGCGAACTTCACCTTCGCCGCACCGCCAGACAAGTTCAATGAGGGCCGAGGCGAGTTGTTCCTCGGTGATGGCGATGCGCTGCTGCCGACGAGCAAGGGGTTGCGCATTCGTGGCGTGTTGTCGGAGCTGGATATCGACCCCTGGAAGAAACTGGTCGACCGATACGCAGGCAATGACCCAGGCGGCAGCGCCAAGCAATTGCTCAATAGCGCTGATTTCAAGGTAGGCAAACTGACCGGTTTTGGCACCCAATTCGACCAGGTCAACCTGCAACTGGACCGCAAACCGGCGGCGTGGGGCTTGCAACTCGACAGCCTGCAAGCCAAGGGCAGCGTGAACCTGCCGGACGCCAAAGGCGCACCGATTGTGGTCAACCTGCAATACGTGAAGTTGCCCGCTCCGGACCCGACGGTGCAGGCTAACGAGAACGCGCCCGACCCACTGGCGGATATCGACCCCAAGGACATTCCGGCGTTGGATATCTCGATTGCTCAGCTGTTCCAGGGGCCTGACCTGGTGGGGGCCTGGTCGCTGAAGATCCGACCAACCGCCAAGGGCATGGCCTTCAATAACCTGGACTTGGGGCTCAAGGGCATGCAGCTCAAAGGCGCCGGTGGTTGGGAAGGCACGGCAGGCGATAGCAGCAGCTGGTACAAGGGCCGCCTGGATGGCAAGAATATTGGCGATGTGCTCAAGGGCTGGGGTTATGCCCCTACCGTCACCAGCCAGGATTTCCACCTGGACGTAGACGGGCGCTGGCCCGGTTCACCGGCGTATGTCGGGCCCAAGCGTTTCTCTGGCAGCCTGGATGCGGCGTTCCGCAACGGCCAGTTTGTGGAAGTGGAGGGTGGGGCCCAGGCCCTGCGAGTGTTCGGGCTGCTTAACTTCAACTCCATTGGTCGCCGACTGCGCCTCGATTTCTCTGACTTGCTCGGCAAGGGCTTGAGCTACGATCGGGTAAAGGTTTGTTGGCCGCCAGTAATGGCGTGTTCGTCACCCGTGAGCCGATCACCATGACCGGGCCGTCGACCAACCTGGAGCTCAATGGCACCCTCGACTTGGTGGCCGACCGTGTCGACGCCAAGTTGCTCGTTACGTTGCCGGTCACCAACAATCTGCCGATTGCTGCGCTGATCGTCGGTGCGCCGGCCATTGGTGGTGCTTTGTTCCTGATCGACAAGTTGATCGGTGATCGGGTGTCGCGTTTTGCCAGCGTGCAGTACAAAGTGGAAGGCCCTTGGAAGGACCCGAAAATCACCTTCGACAAGCCATTTGAAAAACCAAACTGAGAGCCTGTGGAGTAGCATGGCCGCATGCCTATTACGGAGTGTCGGCCCATGTCCTTTGCGGTAATTCAAATGGTCAGCCAGAGCGATGTGCTGGCCAATCTGGCTCAGGCCCGACGCCTGCTGGAACAAGCGGCAGCGGCCGGAGCAAAGCTTGCGGTACTCCCGGAAAACTTCGCCGCCATGGGCCGTCGCGACGTCGCCGACATCGGCCGCGCCGAGGCCTTGGGCGAAGGCCCGATCCTGCCGTGGTTGAAACAGACCGCCCGCGACCTCACCTTATGGATAGTGGCCGGTACTTTACCGCTGCCCCCAGAAGGCCAGCCGAACGCCAAGTCCAATGCCTGCTCGTTGTTGGTCGATGATCGCGGTGAAATCGTTGCCCGCTACGACAAATTGCACCTGTTCGATGTCGATGTTGCAGATACACGCGGTCGTTATCGGGAATCTGACGACTATGCTTTCGGGAGCAATGTGGTGGTGGCGGATACACCCGTTGGCCGTTTGGGCCTGACGGTGTGTTACGACCTGCGCTTTCCCGAGCTGTACAGCGAGCTGCGCGCAGCGGGGGCCGAGTTGATTACTGCACCTTCGGCCTTTACGGCAGTGACCGGTGCCGCGCACTGGGACGTGCTGATTCGCGCCAGGGCCATCGAGACCCAGTGCTATCTGCTGGCGGCCGCCCAGGGTGGAGTGCATCCGGGGCCACGGGAAACCCATGGGCATGCGGCGATTGTCGACCCATGGGGGCGTGTACTGACGCAGCAGGATCAAGGCGAAGCGGTGTTGTTGGCCGAGCGCGATAGCAGTGAACAGGCGTCGATACGGGCGCGCATGCCGGTGGTCAACCATCGGCGCTTTTTTCTCGCAGGGCGCACAGCGGCCTGCTTCGGAACGATGAATTTAAGGCCAAACCTATGAGCGAGTTGTTGTCCTCAGTCAGTGAACACCTCCTGGCACCCGGTGGCGTGACCATCGAAAGTTTGCAAACCGTGCTGGGCGACCTCGCCGGGCCCGGCATCGATGCGGCTGACCTGTATTTCCAGGGGCAGATCTCCGAGTCCTGGGCGCTGGAAGATGGCATCGTCAAGGAAGGCAGCTTCAACCTTGACCAGGGTGTAGGCGTACGTGCGCAGTCCGGTGAGAAAACCGGCTTTGCCTACAGCAACGCAATCACGCTGGAAGCCTTGGGCCTTGCGGCGCGTGCTGCGCGTTCGATCTCCCGAGCCGGTCAAAATGGCACGGTGCAGGCGTTCAGCACCCAGGATGTGGCCCAGTTATATGCGCCGGATAACCCTCTGGAAGTGATCAGCCGCGCTGAGAAGGTCGAGTTGCTCAAGCGTGTCGACGCCGCCACTCGTGCCCTGGACCCGCGTATCCAGCAGGTCACCGTGAGCATGGCCGGTGTGTGGGAACGCATTCTGGTGGCGTCCACCGATGGTGGCTTGGCGGCAGACGTACGGCCGTTGGTGCGGTTCAACGTCAGTGTGATCGTCGAGCAGAACGGTCGCCGCGAGCGCGGTGGCCATGGGGGTGGCGGGCGTACCGACTACCGCTATTTCCTCGCTGAAGACCGCGCCATGGGTTATGCCCGTGAGGCGCTGCGCCAGGCACTGGTCAACCTGGAAGCCATTCCTGCGCCGGCCGGTACCTTGCCGGTGGTGCTGGGTTCGGGTTGGTCCGGCGTGTTGTTGCACGAAGCGGTCGGCCATGGCCTGGAAGGCGATTTCAACCGCAAAGGCAGTTCAGCCTACAGCGGGCGCATGGGCGAGATGGTTGCGTCCAAGCTGTGCACCATTGTCGATGACGGCACCTTGGCCGGTCGCCGGGGCTCGTTGAGTGTGGACGATGAAGGCACGCCAACCGAGTGCACCACCCTGATCGAAAACGGCGTGCTCAAGGGCTACATGCAAGACAAGCTCAATGCGCGCCTGATGGGCGTCGCGCGTACCGGCAACGGCCGCCGTGAATCCTACGCGCACCTGCCGATGCCGCGTATGACCAATACCTACATGCTCGGTGGCGAAAGCGATCCGGCGGAAATCATTGCCTCGGTCAAGCGCGGGATCTATTGCGCCAACCTCGGCGGCGGCCAGGTGGATATCACCAGCGGCAAGTTTGTGTTCTCCACCAGCGAGGCGTACCTGATCGAAGACGGCAAGATCACTGCGCCAGTCAAAGGCGCAACGTTGATCGGCAACGGGCCGGAGGCGATGAGCAAGGTGTCGATGGTCGGCAACGACCTGTCGCTGGATAGCGGCGTGGGCACGTGCGGGAAAGATGGGCAGTCGGTGCCGGTGGGTGTCGGCCAGCCAACGCTGAAAATTGATGCGATTACCGTGGGTGGCACGGGCTCGTAAGGGATGTGGAGCTTCGGGTGGCGAAAGTCGCCACCCGGGGGAAGGGATCAACGCAGGCCGCGTTGGGTCTCGTCCAGCTCACGGATGTACTTGAAGATTTTACGGCTGGTGGCCGGCGCTTTGTTATGCGCCAGCTCGTGCTGGGCCTGACGGATCAGGGAGCGCAGTTGCTGGCGGTCCGCGTCCGGGTAGTCCACCACGAATTTCTCCAGCACAGCGTCATCGCCCGAGATCAGGCGGTCACGCCAACGTTCCAGGTTGTGGAAACGTTCGTTGTACTGGCGAGTGGAGGCATCGGTTTGGTCGAGCAAGGTCAGAATGGCGTCAATGTCTTGGTCGCGCATCAGTTTGCCGATAAACGAGATGTGCCGTTTACGCGCGATATTCGCGGTGTGCTTGGGCGCATCGGCCAAGGCTCGACGCATTTCGTCGGTCAGTGGCAGTTTTGCAATCAAATCCTTCTTGAGCGTTGTAAGGCGCTCGCCGAGGTCAACCAGAGCATGCAGCTCACGTTTGACCTGGGTTTTGCTTTTCTCCCCATCGAGGGAGTCGTCGTAAGAATCAACCATGGTGGCAGTCCGCAAAGAAACGCCGCCATGATAACCAGTCGGGGGCCGCTTGTCCGGCCCGGTCGCTCGATGGCCTTAACCGAAAGCAGAATTTGAGTGGAGAAAACCATGAGTGCAGCCCAAAGCGTCGGTCCGCAAGCGTTACCGGCACTGCAGGAACAAGTCGAGCAGATCCTTGCCGAGGCCAGGCGCCAGGGGGCCAGTGCCTGTGAAGTGGCGGTGTCGCTGGAGCAGGGGCTGTCGACTTCGGTACGTCAGCGGGAAGTGGAAACCGTCGAATTCAACCGTGACCAAGGGTTTGGCATCACCTTGTACGTGGGACAGCGCAAAGGTTCGGCCAGCACATCGGCCAGCGGCCCAGAGGCGATTCGTGAAACGGTTGCCGCCGCGCTGGCAATTGCCAAGCACACCTCTGAAGACGAAAGCTCGGGTTTGGCTGACAAGGCCTTGATGGCCAAGGACTTGAAAGACTTCGATCTATTCCACGCGTGGGACATCACCCCCGAGCAGGCCATCGAACAGGCGCTGGCCTGCGAAGCGGCTGCGTTCGACGCCGATGCCCGCATCAAGAACGCTGATGGCACCACGTTGAGCACACATCAGGGTTGCCGCGTGTATGGCAACAGCCATGGTTTTATCGGCGGTTATGCGTCTACGCGCCATAGCTTGAGTTGCGTGATGATCGCCGAAGCCAATGGTCAGATGCAGCGCGATTACTGGTACGACGTGAATCGCCAGGGTGAATTGCTGGCAGACCCAGCCAGCATTGGCCAGCGCGCCGCGCAACGTGCCGCGAGCCGTTTGGGTGCGCGTCCGGTGCCGACCTGCGAGGTGCCGGTGCTGTTCTCGGCGGAACTGGCCGGCGGTTTGTTCGGCAGTTTCCTGGGGGCGATTTCCGGTGGGAACCTCTATCGTAAATCGTCGTTCCTGGAAGGCTCGATTGGTCAGAAGCTGTTCCCTGAGTGGCTGACCATCGATGAGCGCCCGCACTTGATGCGTGCCATGGGCAGTTCAGCGTTCGACGGTGATGGCCTGGCGACCTATGCCAAGCCGTTTGTCGAAAAGGGTGAGTTGGTGTCCTACGTGCTGGGCACTTACTCCGGCCGTAAGCTCGGCCTTCCGAGCACCGCCAACTCTGGCGGCGTGCATAACCTGTTCGTCACCCATGGCGATGAAGATCAGGCAGCGCTGTTGCGGCGCATGGGCCGTGGCCTGCTGGTGACGGAGTTGATGGGCCATGGCCTGAACATGGTCACCGGTGATTATTCCCGTGGTGCGGCGGGTTTCTGGGTTGAGAACGGCGAGATTCAATTTGCCGTCCAGGAAGTGACGATTGCCGGCAATATGCGCGACATGTTCAAGCAGATTGTTGCCGTGGGTAATGACTTGGAACTGCGTAGCAACATTCGCACGGGGTCGGTACTGATCGAGCGGATGACCGTCGCCGGTAGCTGACTCTTCCATCGTTTTAACAAAAGGCGCGCCATCTCACGGATGGCGCGCTTTTTTGTGGCTGTGCTAAAGGTGTATTAATGCGTTACCCTTGTTTTGATTCTCAATATCATTTAATAATAAATATCATTACCGAATGAGTGTGGATCATGAGTTCTGTCCTGCATGAGGATCCTTATCTGGAAAGCTGGCGTTGGATGAGTCGCCAGATTCGCTGCGGCCTCAATCCCAACGAGCCGCGCCTGATCGAACATTACCTCAGTGAGGGTCGATACCTGGCGTGCTGCACCGCCACCCATCCGTGGACGATCGCTGAAACCTCATTCCGTCTGCTGCTCGACACCGCCAACGATATCGCGCTGCCCTGGCATTGGCGCTCGATGTGCCTGGACCAAGCCTGGCGTCCCCTGCGTGACCTGGAAAAACTCTCTCACTGTGCCTGCCGCCTCAAGCGCTGGCAGAGTTTTGCGTGGCGATTGGCGACCTGCGAATTGCTGCCGTCTATTTCTCACTCCGACCTGGTGCAAGGATCTAACGATGAGTAACACCCGTATCGAACGCGACAGCATGGGCGAGCTGCAAGTGCCGGCCGAGGCCTTGTATGGCGCGCAAACCCAGCGCGCGGTGAACAACTTCCCGATCAGCAACCAACGCATGCCGGCGCAGTTCATTCGCGCGCTGATCCTGGCCAAGGCCGCTGCAGCCAAGGTCAACGTCGACCTCAAGCAGATCAGCGAAGGGCAGGGCAAAGCCATTGTCGATGCTGCCCAGGGTTTGCTGGAAGGCGATTTCATGCAGCACTTCCCGGTGGATATCTTCCAGACCGGTTCTGGCACCAGTTCCAACATGAACGCCAACGAAGTCATTGCCACACTCGCCACGCGTTTGCTCGGCGAGGCGATCAACCCCAACGATCACGTGAACTGCGGGCAGAGCAGTAATGACATCATCCCGACCACTATCCACGTCAGCGCCGCGCTAGTCCTGCACGAGCAAACCTTGCCGGCCCTGTTGCATCTGGTTCAGGTAATCGAGCAGAAGGCCGAGGAAGTCCATCCGTTCATCAAGACCGGCCGCACTCACTTGATGGATGCCATGCCGGTGCGCATGAGCCAGGTGCTCAATGGGTGGGCGCAGCAACTCAAGGCCAATATCGGTCACCTCCAGGACCTGCTGCCCAGCCTGCAGTCCCTTGCACAGGGTGGCACCGCCGTCGGTACTGGGATCAATGCCCACCCGGAATTTGCCGCGCGCTTCAGCCAGCAATTGAGCAGCCTGACAGATGTGAAATTCACCCCGGGCAAGAACCTGTTCGCGCTGATCGGCTCCCAAGACACCGCCGTCGCGGTTTCCGGCCAGCTGAAAGCCGTTGCCGTCTCACTGATGAAAATCGCCAACGACCTGCGTTGGATGAACTCCGGCCCTTTGGCCGGCCTCGGTGAAATCGAGTTGGAAGGGCTGCAGCCTGGGTCCTCGATCATGCCTGGCAAGGTCAACCCGGTGATTCCGGAAGCGACTGCCATGGTGGCTGCACAAGTCATTGGCAATGACACGGTGATCACCGTTGCGGGTCAATCGGGCAATTTTGAGCTCAACGTGATGCTGCCGATCATCGCCCAGAACCTGCTCAGTAGTCTGGAGCTGTTGGCGAACTCCGGCCGTTTGCTGGCGGACAAGGCGATCGCCAGTTTCAAGGTCAACGAAGCCAAGCTCAAGGAAGCGCTGTCCCGCAACCCGATCCTGGTCACCGCACTCAACCCGATCATTGGTTACCAGAAGGCTGCTGAAATCGCCAAGAAGGCCTATCAACAAGGTCGTCCGGTGATTGATGTCGCCCTTGAGCACACCGACTTGCCCCGTAGCCAACTGGAAATCCTGCTGGACCCGGAAAAGCTTACAGCTGGCGGCGTGTAATCACCGACTCTGCTTTGGAGGCTCACCATGGAGCACTGGAAACGCACGATTGAACGGGCCAATCGCTGCTTTATGGCAGGCGAATTGGTTGACGCTCGCGAGGCCTATTTGCAAGCCCTAGCCTTGGCCCAAGTGTTATTTGAACGCTGGGCGGATGCCGACGAAGCGGTGGCGGCCTGCGTCATTTCCCATCACAACCTGGCGGACCTGCACCTGCGTCTGAACCAGCCGGAAGAAAGCGCGGAATACCTCTGCGCCATTCACCAGCGTCTGTTGCAGACCATGCAGGACCCACGCCTGAGCCCGCAATTGCGGGAGGCGGCACTACGTCAGAGCAGCAAGACCTACGTCGAACTGTTGAATTTCATCAGCGATCACGGCGAGTACCCACGCACCCATCGCTTGCTGGGCGGCACTGCGGCGCAAACGGATGCGTCGACCCGCAACAGTCCCTATTACGGAGCTCATTGAAATGTCTTACACCTTGCCTGCCTTGCCTTACGCCTACGACGCCCTGGAGCCGCATATCGATGCGCAAACCATGGAGATCCACTACACCAAACACCATCAGACCTATATCAACAACCTCAATGCCGCGGTCGAGGGCACCGAGTTCGCGGGCTGGCCGGTCGAGAAGCTGGTGTCCAGTGTTCAGCAATTGCCGGAAAAACTGCGCGCGGCAGTGATCAATCAAGGTGGCGGCCACGCCAACCATTCGCTGTTCTGGGCGGTGATGTCGCCTAAAGGTGGCGGCAAGCCAGAGGGTGCGCTTGGCAAGGCCATCGATGAACAGTTGGGTGGTTTCGATAGTTTCAAAGAGGCCTTCACCAAAGCCGCGCTTACTCGCTTCGGCAGTGGCTGGGCATGGCTGAGCGTGACCCCGCAAAAGACCCTTGTAGTGGAAAGCAGTGGCAACCAGGACAGCCCGCTGATGAACGGCAACACGCCGATCCTGGGTCTGGACGTCTGGGAGCACGCCTACTACCTGCTGTACCAGAACCGTCGCCCGGAATATATCAATGCCTTCTACAGCGTCATCAATTGGCCGGAAGTCGCTGCGCGCTACCAGGCCGCGCTGGCCTGATACCCACCCTATAACAAGATCTAAGGCCGACTATGGGCACTGAAACACTGGCGATCAGCAGTGGGCGAATGTTTCGTTATGCGTTTGGCTCGCTGCTGCTATTGGCAGGTACTGCATTGCTGGTGGCCCACGGGCTGGAGTGGCTGAACCTGGAACCGCGCATTTTACGCGCCCTGCAAGGCGGCGCGATTTGTGCGCTCGGTACGGCGCTTGGCGCGGTGCCAGTGTTGGTGATTCGGCGGATGCCGGTGGCGCTGAGCGACACTTTGCTGGGCTTTGGGGCCGGAGTGATGCTGGCGGCAACCGCTTTTTCGTTGATCGTGCCGGGCATTGCCGCCGCTGAAACCCTCGGGCTCTCGCCCTGGGGCGCCAGTGGGTTGATCAGCTTCGGCATCATGCTCGGAGCATTCGGGCTGTATCTGGTCGACCGTAAGGTATCCGGCGCCAGCCCGGAAATGCTCGTGGGCACGCCAGATAATCCGGTGATCCCGCCGCGCATCTGGCTGTTCGTGTTCGCCATCATCGCCCACAACATCCCGGAAGGCATGGCGGTGGGTGTTTCGGCGGGCGGTGGCATGCCCGACGCAGATAGCCTGGCCATGGGTATTGCCTTGCAGGACGTGCCGGAAGGGCTGGTGATTGCTTTGGTATTGGCCGGGGCAGGGATGTCGCGGGTCAAGGCGTTCCTGATCGGTGCTGCGTCAGGCTTGGTCGAGCCAGTGTTCGCCGTACTTTGCGCTTGGCTAGTGAGCCTTGCCGAGGTGCTGTTGCCACTGGGGTTGGCCCTGGCTGCTGGTGCAATGCTGCTTGTGGTGACGCATGAGGTAATCCCCGAGTCGCGGCGCAACGGTCACGAAAAGCTGGCTAGCCTGGGGTTGTGCATCGGTTTTTGCTTGATGATGGTGATGGATACCGCGTTGGGGTGAAGCCGTTGCGGCTTCACGCCCGTCTCAAAGGGTGAGTTTACTCACCCTCATCAAAGAAGTTATTGATCAGCGCCACAAGCGCGTTCATTGCTTCGTCTTCTTGCTCGCCTTCGGTTTTCAAATGAATCTTGGTGCCCTTGCCGGCGGCTAACATCATCATGGCCATGATGCTTTTGCCATCGACCATGGATTCCGGCGTGCGCCCGGCGCGAATCTGGCAGGGAAACTGCCCGGCAACCCCGACGAATTTGGCCGAGGCACGGGCGTGCAGGCCCAGCTTGTTGATGATTTCAATTTCCAGAGCGGGCATCGCGCAGGTGTTCCTTTCAGCTAAGGTCGCGGTGGCGAACCTGGACGTTCTTGAGGGTTTTTTGTAGCACCTGGCCCAGGCGTTCGGTCAGGTAGACCGAACGGTGATGGCCGCCGGTGCAGCCGATAGCGATGGTGACATAGGCCCGGTTGCTGGCGGCAAAACGCGGCAGCCACTTGAGCAGGTAGCTGGAAATGTCCTGGAACATCTCCTCTACGTCCGGTTGTGCCGCCAAATACTCGGCCACCGGTTGATCCAGCCCGGATTGCTCGCGCAGCTCCGGCTTCCAATAGGGGTTGGGCAGGCAGCGCACGTCGAACACCAGGTCGGCATCCACCGGCATGCCTCGCTTGAACCCAAAAGACTCCACGAGAAACGCAGTGCCGGGTTCCGGCTGATTCAGCAGGCGTAGCTTAATGGCATCGCGCAACTGGTACAGGTTGAGGCTGGTGGTGTTGATCTTGAGGTCGGCGAGGTCAATGATCGGGCCCAGCAGCTTGGTTTCATCTTCGATGGCTTCGGCCAGGGAGCGATGCGGGCTGCTGAGGGGTGGCGTCGACGTGTTTCGGAGAAACGCTTGAGCAAGGTCTCTTCGTCGGCATCCAGGTACAGCACATCACAATGGATATGCTTGGCCCTGACTTCCTCAAGCAATATCGGGAAACGTTCAAGATGGCTGGGCAGGTTGCGGGCATCGATCGAAACGGCGACTAGGGGCTGGGCCAGTTCAGTATGGATCAGCGCGCGTTCCGCCAGTTCAGGCAGCAGGCCAGCAGGCAGGTTGTCGATGCAATAGAAACCGTTGTCCTCAAGAACGTTGAGGGCGGTACTTTTACCCGAGCCGGAGCGGCCGCTGACGATGATCAAACGCATGATTACTGCCCGTTCTGTTCATCCAGGACAACCTGGTACAGCGCCTCATTGCTGCTGGCACTGCGCAGTTTGTCGCGTACTTCCTTGCGGTCGAGCATGCTGGCGATCTGCCGAAGCAGTTCCAGGTGCGCATCGGTGGCAGCCTGCGGGACCAGCAATACAAACAGCAGGTCTACCGGGGCGCCGTCGATGGCGTCGAAATCGATGGGAGCTTCCAGGTGCAGCAATGCGCTGACGGGTGTCTCGCAGCCTTTGAGGCGGCAGTGAGGAATGGCGATGCCGTTACCAAAACCGGTTGATCCAAGTTTTCACGAGCAATCAGAGCGTCGAAGACATCTTGCATCTCCAGATCTGGCACTTCGCGCGCGATCAGGTTGGCAATTTGTTCGAGGGCTTTCTTTTTACTGCCGCCCGGCACGTTCACAAGGGAACGGCCGGGGGTCAGGATGGTTTCAAGTCGAATCATGGGTGGGAAGTGTTAGCGGCCTGTGCCCTGAAGAAGGCTCTGCTGCTTTTCCTTATGCTTTTTAAGTTGGCGGTCAAGCTTGTCAGTCAAGGCATCGATCGATGCATACATGTCTTCATGCTCGGCATTGGCGACTACTTCGCCACCGGGAATCTGTAGGGTCGCTTCGATTTTCTGCTGAAGTTTGTCGACCTTCATGATCACTTGCACATTGGTGATCTTGTCAAAATGACCCTCAAGCCTTTTCAGCTTCTGCTCGACGTAGTCGCGCAGTGGAGGGGTGACTTCTACATGGTGTCCACTGATGTTGACTTGCATACAGCTTCTCCTTCGTTGCCAGTGCATAAAGCGGCAGGCCGGGGTGCCTGCCACTGGAACGCTATGGCCCGCCCGTCACATCAAACGCTTGCGCTCGCTGGAAGGCGCGATCCCAAGGGATTCGCGGTACTTGGCGACGGTTCGACGGGCGACCTGAATGCCTTGTGCCTCCAGTAAACCAGCGATCTTGCTGTCACTCAACGGCTTTTTTCTGATTTTCCGCGGCAACCAGTTTTTTGATGATCGCGCGGATCGCCGTGGACGAGCATTCGCCGCCTTCGGAGGTGCTGACATGGCTGGAGAAAAAGTATTTCAGTTCATATATCCCTCGTGGGGTATGCATGAACTTTTGCGTGGTTACCCGGGAAATCGTCGATTCGTGCATACCCACCGCCTCGGCGATGTCATGCAGAACCAAGGGTTTCATTGCTTCATCGCCGTATTCCAGGAAGCCGCGTTGGTGCTCGACGATCTGGGTGGCGACTTTCATCAGGGTTTCGTTACGGCTCTGCAGGCTCTTGATGAACCAGCGGGCTTCCTGCAACTGGTTGCGCATGAAGGTGTTGTCGGCGCTGGTGTCGGCGCGACGCACAAATCCGGCGTATTGCGGATTGACCCGTAGGCGTGGCACCGACTCCTGGTTCAGTTCTACCAGCCAGCGCTCGTTGTCCTTGCGTACGATGACGTCGGGGACGACGTATTCGGCTTCGCTGGACTCGATCTGCGAGCCCGGGCGTGGGTTCAGGCTTTGTACCAGCTCGATGACCTGGCGCAGGTCGTCTTCCTTGAGCTTCATGCGACGCATCAACTGGCTGTAGTCGCGGCTGCCCAGCAGGTCGATGTAGTCGGTGACCAAGCGCTGAGCTTCGCTGAGCCACGGCGTCTTGGCTGGCAGTTGGCGCAATTGCAGCAGCAGGCATTCACTAAGGGTGCGAGCGCCAATGCCGGCCGGCTCGAATTGCTGGATGCGGTGCAGGACGGCTTCGATTTCGTCCAGCTCAATGTCCAGTTCCGGGTCGAACGCCTCAAGAATCTCTTCAAGGGTCTCGTCCAGGTAGCCCTGGTTGTTGATGCAATCGATGAGGGTTACAGCGATCAGCCGATCGGTGTCCGACATCGGCGCAAGGTTCAGTTGCCACAGCAGATGGCTCTGCAGGCTCTCGCCAGCGGAGGTGCGGGTGGTGAAGTCCCACTCGTCATCGTCGTTGCTGGGCAGGCTGCTGGCGCTGGTCTGGTAGACGTCTTCCCAGGCGGTGTCGACCGGAAGCTCGTTGGGAATGCGTTCGTTCCATTCGCCTTCCTCTAGGTTGTCCACCGTAGGGGCGGTTTCCTGATAGGAAGGTTCCTGCACGTCGGAATTGGGTTTTTGCTCGATGTTGTCGGCCAGCGGGTCTGCATTATCGAAGTCGTCGCCTTCTTCCTGGCGTTCGAGCATCGGATTGGACTCCAAGGCCTCCTGGATTTCCTGTTGCAGGTCCAGGGTCGACAATTGAAGCAGGCGGATGGCCTGTTGCAGCTGCGGTGTCATCGTCAGCTGCTGGCCCATTCTCAGGACTAGCGATGGTTTCATGGCAGGGGCTTAACACCTTATTCGCCGGCGCAATGCGCCATCCACGACAGGGCGCGTGAGCGCCAAACATAAGCAAATTATATGCCTGATATCGGGGCTTTGCCTAGAGCGCGGTAACAATAAAAATCCGGAGGTTTTCATTGACTCCCGCGCGCCTTGGCGAGCGGCCGTGACACCACGGTGTTTACAGGCGGAACTCGTGACCCAGGTACACTTCCTTGACCAGTTCGTTGGCCAGGATGGTGGCGGAGTCACCTTCGGCGATCAGCTGGCCGTCGTTGACGATATAGGCGGTTTCGCAGATATCGAGGGTTTCACGCACGTTGTGGTCGGTGATCAGTACACCGATGCCCTTGGCCTTGAGGTGATGGATGATCTGCTTGATGTCGCCGACCGAAATGGGGTCGACGCCGGCAAACGGTTCGTCCAGCAGGATGAACTTGGGCGCAGTGGCCAGGGCCCGGGCGATTTCCACGCGACGGCGCTCACCACCGGACAGGCTCATGCCGAGGTTGTCGCGGATGTGGTTGATGTGGAATTCCTGCAGCAGGCTTTCCAGCTCTTTGCGGCGGCCGTCACGGTCGAGTTCCTTGCGGGTCTCGAGGATCGCCATGATGTTGTCGGCAACCGATAGTTTGCGGAAGATCGACGCTTCTTGGGGCAGATAGCCGATACCCGCACGAGCACGACCGTGCATCGGCTGGTGGCTGACGTCCAGGTCGTCGATCAATACACGACCCTGGTCGGCCTGGACCAGGCCGACGATCATGTAGAAGCAAGTGGTCTTGCCGGCGCCGTTAGGGCCGAGCAAGCCGACGATCTGGCCGCTGTCGATCGACAGGCTGACGTCGCGCACGACCTGACGGCTTTTATAGGCCTTGGCCAGATGCTGGGCTTTCAGGGTTGCCATTACTCGGCCTTCTTCTTCGGCTGGATAACCATGTCGATACGTGGGCGTGGTGCTGTCACCTTGCTGCCATTGGCACGGCCGGCGTTGGCGACCTGTTTCACGGTGTCATAGGTGATTTTTTCACCTTCCGTGGAGTTGCCATCGGGGCTGAGGACCTTGGCTTGGTCGATCAGGACAATGCGGTTTTGCTGGGCGTGATACTGGATAGTCTTGCCGTAGCCCTTCATTGGCGCTGTATCGGTAGCCGCCTGCTTTTGCTCGAAGTAAGCCAGGTTGCCCACCGAGGTCACCACGTCGATGTCGCCGGACTGCGTGCGAGTCAGCGTAACCGTGTTGCCGGTGATCTTCATCGAGCCCTGGGTGATGATCACGCCGCCTGTGTAAGTGGCAACGCCTTGCTTGTCGTCCAGTTGCGCATCGTCAGCGGAGATGTGGATCGGCTGCTGGCTATCGTTCGGCAGAGCCCAGGCGCTCACGCTTCCCAGTGCTGCGCCCAGACCGAGCAAAATAGGGAGAGTTTTAACGAGCCTCATACTGTCCTCTTACGTTCGATAGCAGGTGTATCCTGCTTTCTTTCAAATACGCTTTCATTCCTTTGCCAGTCGATACACCGCCAGCGCCGTCGATTCTAACGTCTTGCTCGGTCTGCGCATATTGCTTCTGCGGGAATACGGTCATGCGACTGCTGGTAATCACGGTGTCGCGATTCTTGTCGTCGGTGCGCGCAACGCGCACGGAGTCGATCAGTTCGACCTCGGTGCCGTCCGGGTTGACCTCGCCACGCTTGCTGGTGACGTGCCACGGGAACTCGGTGCCACGGTAGATGTTCATGTCCGGGTTGGTCAGTAGAGTGACTTCGGTAGCCTTCAGGTGTTCAACCTTGTCCGAGGTCATTTCGTACTGCACCTTGCCGTCGGGCAGGAATTGCACGCTTTTGGCGTTGATCGCGTAATAGTCGATAGCGCCCTCATCAACCTGTGCAGCCGGTTGGTCGAGGAAGCGCTCCGGGCTGATATTCCAGTAGCCCACCGCCAGGAACAGCGCGGCAATGACCCCGAATAACAGGAAGTTGCGAATCTTTTGCTCAGCATAAAACGCTCTATAGGTAGGCGGCGTGGGCCGCTTCAAGGCTGCCTTGGGCGCGCAGGATCAGTTCGCAGAACTCGCGGGCGGCACCTTCGCCGCCACGGGCGGTGGTGATGCCATGGGCGTGCTCGCGAACAAACGACGCCGCATTGGCGACGGCCATGCCCAGTCCTACTCGACGAATCACCGGCAAGTCGGGCAGGTCATCGCCTAAATAAGCGACCTGCTCATAGCTTAGGTTGAGTTGGCCAAGAAGCTCGTCCAGAACCACCAGTTTATCCTCGCGGCCCTGATACAGGTGAGGAATCCCCAGGTTTTGTGCGCGACGTTCCACAACGGGGGTTTTTCTGCCGCTGATAATCGCCGTTTGCACGCCCGCCGCCATCAGCATCTTGATGCCCTGGCCATCGAGGGTGTTGAAGGTCTTGAATTCACTGCCGTCTTCCAGGAAGTACAGGCGGCCATCGGTCAGTACGCCGTCGACGTCAAAGATTGCCAGTTTGATGTGCTTGCCGCGTTTTAGCAGATCGCCTGTCATTTACATCACTCCCGCACGCAGCAAGTCGTGCATGTTCAGGGCGCCAATCGGGTGGTTGCCGCTATCGACCACCACCAGCGCGCCGATCTTGTGGTCTTCCATGATTTTCAAGGCTTCGGCTGCCAGCATTTCAGGGCGTGCAGTCTTGCCGTGAGGCGTCATTACCGCATCAATGGTTGCGGTGTGGATATCAATGGTGCGATCCAGGGTGCGGCGCAGATCGCCGTCGGTGAACACCCCGGCCAGGGTGCCGTCGGCTTCCAGAATGACGGTCATGCCCAGCCCCTTGCGGGTCATTTCCATCAGCGCTTCCTTCAGCAAAGTGCCGCGCTGGACGTGAGGCAGTTCATCGCCCGAGTGCATGACGTTTTCCACTTTCAGCAGCAGGCGGCGGCCCAGGGCGCCACCCGGGTGGGAAAACGCGAAGTCTTCAGCGGTAAATCCACGTGCTTCCAGCAACGCGACGGCCAGGGCATCACCCATGACCAAGGCAGCGGTGGTGGAGGAGGTCGGGGCCAGGTTCAGCGGGCAAGCCTCATGGGCGACGTGAACATTCAGGTTCACCTCGGCGGCCTTGGCCAGTGTCGACTCCGGGTTGCCGGTTACGCTGATCATCTTGATACCCAGGCGCTTGATCAACGGCAGCAGGGTCACAATTTCGTTGGTGGTGCCGGAGTTGGACAGCGCCAGGATGATGTCATCCTTGGTGATCATGCCCATGTCGCCGTGGCTGGCTTCGGCGGGGTGTACAAAAAAAGCGGTGGTTCCGGTGCTGGCCAGGGTGGCGGCGATCTTGTTGCCGACGTGGCCCGACTTGCCCATGCCTACCACGACAACGCGGCCTTTGCTGGCCAGAATTATCTCGCAGGCGCGTACGAAATCTGCGTCGATATGCGCCAGCAAGCCTTCCACGGCTTCAAGCTCAAGGCGGATGGTGCGTTGTGCGGATTGAATAAGGTCGCTGGATTGGCTCATGTCTGAAATCGTATAGCCTGACGAAAAGTCGGCGATTATAGCGGTAATGATCAATTCCCTCACGTAAGTTCGTCAGCCTTTATTCGGTGGGTGCGTGAGATTCATGCTCAGCAACGTTTTTTCCCTGTCTCCAATCTGAACAAGCACCGTTCCGGCCTTGGGCGCGTTGTACCAGCAGTGATATAGTTCGCCGCCAGTTCGGTCCGCTCTGCCCATGTGGCTATTTATTGCGCGGTTATGCACAAGCATTGCAAACGTTTGTCGCAAGCGTGGTGTCTGAGCGAGAGGCTGCATCCCAAGGAGATTAGATGAGTGCCGATAACGCCTACGCGGTCGAGCTGAAGGGACTGACCTTCAAGCGCGGGACGCGCAGCATCTTCAATAACGTCGATATTCGCATTCCCCGCGGCAAGGTCACGGGCATCATGGGGCCTTCCGGTTGCGGCAAGACCACCCTGTTGCGGCTAATGGGCATGCAGTTGCGCCCCAGCGCCGGCGAAGTGTGGGTCAACGGCCAGAATTTGCCGACGCTGTCGCGCAGTGATCTGTTCGATGCGCGCAAGCACATGGGCGTGCTGTTCCAGAGTGGCGCGCTGTTCACCGACCTCGACGTTTTCGAAAACGTAGCTTTCCCGCTGCGGGTGCATACCCAGCTGTCTGATGAAATGATTCGTGACATTGTGTTGCTGAAACTGCAGGCCGTAGGCCTTCGCGGTGCCATCGACCTGATGCCCGATGAACTGTCCGGCGGCATGAAGCGGCGTGTGGCCCTGGCGCGTGCCATAGCCCTCGACCCGCAGATCCTCATGTACGACGAGCCCTTCGTCGGCCAGGACCCGATCGCCATGGGCGTCCTCGTGCGCCTGATCCGCCTGCTCAACGACGCGCTGGGCATCACCAGCATCGTGGTTTCCCACGATCTTGCAGAAACCGCGAGCATTGCCGATTACCTCTACGTGGTCGGCGACGGCCAGGTACTGGGGCAGGGCACGCCTGAAGAGCTGATGAACGCCGATAACCCGCGCATTCGCCAATTCATGACCGGCGATCCCGATGGCCCAGTGCCGTTTCACTTTCCGGCAGCGGACTACCGCTCAGATCTTCTGGGGAAGCGCTGATGCGCAAGACATCTCTCATCGAGAAGGTTCGCCTTTTCGGTCGCTCGGGCATCGACATCGTCGAAGTGCTGGGCCGTTCGACGATTTTCCTGTTCCACGCCTTGCTCGGCCGCGGCGGCATTGGCGGTGGCTTTGGCCTGTTGATCAAGCAGTTGCATGCTGTAGGTGTGATGTCCCTGGTGATCATCGTGGTCTCCGGGGTGTTCATTGGCATGGTGCTGGCGTTGCAGGGCTTCAATATCCTCTCCAGCTACGGTTCGGAGCAGGCGGTGGGGCAGATGGTCGCCCTGACACTGTTGCGTGAGCTGGGGCCAGTGGTCACTGCCTTGCTGTTTGCCGGGCGCGCAGGTTCAGCGCTCACCGCCGAGATCGGCAACATGAAGTCCACCGAGCAGCTGTCCAGCCTGGAAATGATCGGCGTGGACCCGCTCAAGTACATTGTTGCCCCGCGCCTGTGGGCCGGCTTCATTTCCCTGCCACTGCTGGCGATGATCTTCAGCGTGGTCGGTATCTGGGGCGGTTCGTGGGTGGCGGTGGACTGGCTGGGCGTCTACGACGGCTCCTACTGGGCCAACATGCAAAACAGCGTGACCTTCAGCGGTGACGTGCTCAACGGCATCATAAAGAGCATCGTCTTCGCCTTTGTAGTGACCTGGATCGCCGTATTCCAAGGCTATGACTGTGAGCCCACTTCAGAAGGGATCAGTCGCGCCACCACCAAGACCGTTGTGTACGCCTCGCTGGCGGTACTGGGCCTTGACTTCATTTTGACCGCCTTGATGTTTGGAGATTTCTGATGCAAAACCGCACTGTGGAAATCGGTGTCGGCCTTTTCTTGCTGGCTGGCATCCTGGCTTTACTGTTGCTGGCCCTGCGAGTCAGCGGCCTTTCGGCCAGCCCCACCGCCGATACTTATAAACTTTACGCGTACTTCGACAATATCGCCGGTTTGACTGTCAGAGCTAAAGTGACCATGGCTGGTGTAACCATCGGCAAGGTCACGGCAATCGATCTGGACCGCGACAGCTTCACCGGCCGTGTGACGATGCAAGTGGATAAGAAGGTAGATAATCTGCCGACCGACTCCACGGCATCTATCCTCACTGCGGGTCTGCTGGGCGAAAAGTACATCGGTGTCAGCGTGGGTGGGGAAACAGCCCTGCTCAAGGATGGTTCGACCATCCACGACACGCAGTCGTCGCTGGTGCTTGAGGACCTGATCGGTAAATTCCTGCTCAATACGGTCAATAAAGACGCCAAATGAGGAATCTGTTCATGATCTCTACCTTGCGACGTGGCCTGCTGGTACTGCTTGCAGCGCTGCCGCTGATGGCTAACGCGGCGGGTTCTGCGCACGACCTGGTGCAGGACACGACCAACAAGATGTTGGCTGACCTGACGGCGAACAAAGAACAGTACAAGCAAGACCCGACCAAGTTCTACGACGCGCTGAACAGCATTGTCGGCCCTGTGGTCGATGCCGAAGGCATTTCCCGCAGCATCATGACGGTCAAGTATTCGCGTAAGGCCACCCCGGCGCAGATGCTGACTTTCCAGGAAAACTTCAAGAAGGGCCTGTTCCAGTTCTACGGCAACGCGCTGCTTGAGTACAACAACCAGGGCATTACCGTGGCGCCAGCGGGCGATGAGTCGGGCGACCGCACCAGCGTCAATATGAGCGTCAAAGGCAACAACGGCGCGGTCTACCCTGTGCAGTACACGCTGGAGAAGGTCAACGGCGAGTGGAAGCTGCGTAACGTGATCATCAACGGCATCAATATCGGCAAGCTGTTCCGTGACCAGTTCGCCGACGCCATGCAGCGCAATGGCAACGACCTGGACAAGACCATCAATGGTTGGGCCGGTGAAGTGGCCAAGGCCAAGGAAGAGACCGACAAGCAAGCCGCTGGGAAGCCTGCGCAATGACCGAGTCGGCTGTTCGTCTTGGCGATGCAGGCCAGCTGTACATCAGTGGCGTGCTGGATTACCGCAGCGGGCCAGGCCTGCGAAAGCATGGCCAGGCATTGATCAAGACCAGTACTGCGCCTGAGCTGGTGCTGGATTGCTCGGCGGTGACCAAGTCCAGCAGCGTGGGTTTGTCGTTGCTGCTGTGCTTCATGCGAGATGCCGAGGCGGCCAAAAAACGGTCAGCATCCGTGCATTGCCTGAAGACATGCGCGAAATTGCCGAAGTTTCCGGTCTGACCGAGCTGTTGGCGCATCCTTAATACACATTATTAAGAAGCCCCCGTCAGAGTCCTGCTATGCGGGGTTCGCAGGCGCGGGGCTTTTTTGTATGATGTGCGACCCGTGCGCACTGGGCGCCGATAGAGGTTGAGCATGCAGGCCCTAGAAGTTAAGAGCTTCCTTGAAGGAAAGCTGCCGGATACTGAGGTTGCAGTTGAAGGCGAAGGCTGCAATTTCCAGCTGAACGTGATTAGCGATGAACTGGCGGCATTGAGCCCGGTCAAGCGTCAGCAGCAGATCTATGCCCATTTGAACCCATGGATCACCGATGGCAGCATCCATGCGGTCACTATGAAATTTTTTCAGCCGCGCGGCCTGGGCCGAGCGCACCTGAGCCCCCAAGGCGTCGAGATTCTTATGGATAAATTGATTATTACCGGCGGTGCTCGCCTTGATGGCGAGATCCGCATCTCCGGTGCAAAAACTCCGCCTTGCCGATTTTGGCAGCGACCCTGCTGTGCGATGGCCCGGTTACCGTTGCCAACCTGCCGCACCTGCACGACATCACCACCATGATCGAGCTGTTCGGTCGCATGGGCATTGAGCCGGTGATCGACGAGAAGTTGGCCGTTGAAATCGACCCGCGCACCATCAAGACCCTGGTCGCTCCGTACGAACTGGTGAAAACCATGCGTGCGTCGATCCTGGTACTGGGCCCGATGGTTGCCCGTTTCGGCGAAGCCGAAGTCGCACTGCCTGGCGGTTGCGCCATCGGTTCGCGTCCGGTGGACCTGCACATCCGTGGCCTTGAAGCCATGGGCGCAACCATCGACGTCGAAGGCGGCTACATCAAGGCCAAAGCGCCGGAAGGCGGCCTGCGTGGTGCCAACTTCTTCTTTGATACCGTCAGCGTGACCGGTACCGAGAACATCATGATGGCCGCTGTCCTGGCCAATGGCCGCAGCGTCCTGCAAAACGCCGCGCGCGAGCCGGAAGTGGTCGACCTGGCCAACTTCCTGATCTCCATGGGTGCCAACATCACCGGCGCCGGCACTGACACCATCACCATCGACGGTGTGAAGCGCCTGCACCCTGCCACCTACAAAGTGATGCCGGACCGCATCGAGACCGGTACCTACCTGGTTGCCGCTGCCGTTACCGGTGGCCGTGTGAAGGTCAAGGACACCGATCCGACCATCCTGGAAGCGGTCCTGGAAAAACTGCGCGAGGCGGGTGCCGAAATCACCACCGGCGAAGACTGGATCGAGCTGAACATGCACGGCAAGCGGCCAAAAGCCGTCAACGTGCGTACCGCTCCGTACCCGGCGTTCCCGACCGACATGCAGGCGCAGTTCATTTCCTTGAACGCTATTGCCGAAGGCACGGGTGCCGTGATCGAGACCATCTTCGAAAACCGCTTCATGCACGTGTACGAACTGCACCGCATGGGCGCGAAGATCCAGGTTGAAGGCAACACCGCCATCGTGACCGGTACCGAGAAACTCAAGGGCGCGCCAGTGATGGCGACCGACCTGCGGGCTTCGGCCAGCCTGGTGATCTCGGCGTTGATCGCCGAAGGCGACACCCTGATCGACCGCATCTACCACATCGACCGTGGTTACGAGTGCATCGAAGAAAAACTGCAGATGCTCGGCGCGAAAATCCGCCGCGTACCGGGCTAGTTGCTGTTTGTAGTGAGCGGGCTTGCCCCGCGCTGGAGTGCGCAGCGCTCCAAAGATTCTAGGGTCGCTACGCAACCCAGCGCGGGGCAAGCCCGCTCACTACAAAAGCTTGCTGTGAATTTGTTTCAAATCGAGGCTGTAATGGCCTCGATCTGTGTCTGGCGCCGTTTGCGACCGGACAGCAATAGCCTGATGAAGGACTGACGTTTCCCATGTTGACCATCGCACTGTCCAAGGGCCGCATCCTTGACGACACTTTGCCGCTTCTGGCTGAAGCGGGCATCGTGCCGACCGAGAATCCGGACAAGAGCCGCAAGCTGATCATCCCGACGACCCAGGACGACGTTCGCCTGTTGATCGTGCGGGCTACCGACGTGCCGACCTACGTTGAGCATGGTGCGGCCGACCTGGGCGTCGCCGGTAAAGACGTGTTGATGGAGTACGGCGGCCAGGGCTTGTACGAGCCTCTGGACCTGCGTATTGCCCTGTGCAAGCTGATGACTGCCGGCCGTGTTGGTGATGTCGAGCCCAAGGGGCGCCTGCGGGTTGCCACCAAGTTCGTCAACGTTGCCAAGCGTTACTACGCTGAGCAAGGCCGTCAGGTCGACATCATCAAGCTCTACGGCTCGATGGAGCTGGCACCGCTGATCGGCCTGGCCGACAAGATCATCGACGTAGTCGACACCGGCAACACCCTGCGTGCCAACGGTCTTGAACCGCAAGAATTTATTGCCGATATCAGCTCCCGCCTGATCGTCAACAAAGCATCGATGAAGATGCAGCACGCCCGTATCCAGGCGTTGATCGACATCCTGCGCAAGGCAGTGGAGTCGCGACACCGCGGTTGACCTACCCGCGTAGCTGAAAGGCTACGCCCGTCTATCCGCCTCATAGCCAGAATTCTCAGGTGCCCAAGCGGAAACGACTGCTAGTTTAGGGCGCCTGAGTTTTTGCCATTTCTATTGAGGCCCTCGCTATGACCACGTCCACTGCAATTGCCCGACTCAACGCTGCCGACCCGGATTTCGCCCATCATCTGGATCATCTGCTGAGCTGGGAAAGCGTGTCCGACGATTCGGTCAATCAGCGGGTGCTCGACATCATCAAGGCCGTGCGTGAGCGCGGTGACGCAGCGCTGGTGGACTTCACTCGGCAGTTCGATGGCCTGGACGTGAAGTCCATGTCCGACCTGATCCTGCCCCGCGAACGCCTGGAACTGGCCCTGACCCGCATCACTGCGCCGCAGCGTGAAGCCCTGGAAGTGGCCGCAGCGCGTGTGCGCAGCTATCACGAAAAGCAGAAGCAGGACTCCTGGAGCTACACCGAGGCCGACGGCACGGTACTGGGCCAGAAAGTCACGCCGCTGGATCGTGCTGGCCTGTACGTGCCGGGCGGTAAAGCGTCTTACCCGTCGTCGGTATTGATGAACGCCATCCCCGCCAAAGTCGCCGGCGTGACCGAAGTGGTCATGGTGGTACCGACCCCGCGCGGCGAAATCAACGAGCTGGTGCTGGCCGCTGCCTGCATCGCCGGTGTCGACCGTGTGTTCACCATCGGTGGCGCCCAGGCCGTTGCTGCCCTGGCCTACGGCACCGAAAGCGTGCCGAAGGTCGACAAGGTGGTTGGCCCGGGCAATATCTATGTCGCCACTGCCAAGCGCCACGTGTTTGGCCAAGTTGGTATCGACATGATCGCCGGCCCCTCGGAAATCCTCGTGGTGTGTGACGGCCAGACCGACCCGGACTGGATCGCCATGGACCTGTTCTCCCAGGCCGAGCACGACGAAGACGCCCAGGCGATCCTGGTCAGCCCGGATGCCGAGTTCCTCGACAAGGTCGCCGCCAGCATCGACAAGTTGCTGCCGACCATGGAGCGCGCCGAAATCATCGAAAAGTCGATTAATGGCCGTGGCGCTTTGATTCTGGTGAGCGACATGGAACAAGCCATCGAAGTGGCCAACCGCATCGCGCCGGAGCACTTGGAGCTGTCGGTAGCCGACCCGCAAGCCTGGTTGCCATCGATTCGTCATGCCGGTGCGATCTTCATGGGCCGCCACACCAGCGAAGCCCTGGGCGACTACTGCGCTGGCCCGAACCACGTGCTGCCGACGTCCGGTACTGCGCGTTTTTCGTCACCACTGGGGGTGTATGACTTCCAGAAGCGTTCGTCGATCATCTTTTGCTCCCCGCAGGGCGCCTCCGAGTTGGGCAAGACTGCCTCGGTGCTGGCCCGTGGTGAGTCGCTGAGCGCGCACGCACGCAGCGCCGAATATCGCATCGTCAAGGGAGAGTAAGGCATGAGCAAATTCTGGAGCCCCTTCGTCAAGGACCTCGTGCCTTACGTACCGGGTGAGCAACCCAAGCTGACCAAGCTGGTCAAGCTCAACACCAACGAAAACCCCTACGGCCCTTCGCCCAAGGCGTTGGCCGCGATGCAGGCGGAATTGAACGACAACCTGCGTCTGTACCCGGACCCTAACAGCGACCTGCTCAAGCAGGCCGTGGCCAAGTACTACGGGATCGACGCCGGTAAAGTGTTCCTCGGCAATGGTTCGGACGAAGTCCTAGCGCACATCTTCCACGGCCTGTTCCAGCACGACTTGCCGCTGCTGTTCCCGGATATCAGCTACAGCTTCTACCCGGTGTACTGCGGCCTGTACGGCATCAAGTCCGACCCGGTGCCGCTGGACGAGCAGTTCCAGATCCGCGTAGCGGACTATGCCAAGCCCAACGGCGGCATCATCTTCCCCAACCCGAACGCGCCGACCGGCTGCGTGCTGGCGCTGGAGGCGGTGGAGCAGATCCTCAAGGCCAGCCCGGATTCGGTGGTGGTGGTTGATGAGGCGTATATCGACTTCGGTGGCGAAACGGCTATCAGCCTGGTGGATCGCTACCCGAACCTGCTGGTGACTCAGACCCTGTCTAAATCGCGCTCGTTGGCCGGTTTGCGCGTGGGTCTGGCCGTGGGCCACCCGGACCTGATCGAGGCGCTGGAGCGGGTCAAGAACAGCTTCAACTCGTATCCGCTGGATCGCCTGGCGATTGTTGGCGCAGCGGCGGCGTTCGAGGACCGTGAGCATTTTGACAAGACGTGCCGACTGGTTATCGACAGCCGTGAGCAGGTTGTTGCGCAGCTGGAAGGGAAGGGTTTTGAGGTGTTGCCATCGGCGGCCAACTTTATCTTCGCCCGGCACCCCAAGCACGACGCTGCCGGCCTGGCGGCCAAGTTGCGTGAGCAGGGTGTGATCGTGCGGCACTTCAAGCAGGAGCGGATTGCCCAGTTCCTGCGGATCAGCATTGGTACGCCGGAGCAGAACCAGGCGCTGATTGATGGGCTCGGTGAGCTCTAAGCCACACCGAAGGTCTAAAAAATGTGGGAGCGGGCTTGCTCCCACATTTGGTTCTGCGTTGTGCCAGTTAGAGCAGCGGCTCATCCGACTTCTTGTTCTTCCAGCCATCATTGCCCGGTAGCAGCAAGTTCAAACCAATCGCTACCACCGCACACAGGGCAATGCCCTTGAGGCCGAAGTCATCTGGGCCGGTACCGGTACCTACCAAGACACCGCCAATCCCGAACACCAATGTCACAGACACAATCACCAGGTTGCGCGCTTCGCCCAGGTCGATCTTGTGGCGAATCAAGGTGTTCATCCCCACCGCAGCAATCGAGCCGAACAGCAGGCACAGAATCCCTCCCATCACCGGTACCGGGATGCTCTGCAGCAACGCGCCGAACTTGCCGATGAATGCCAGGCTGATGGCAAACACTGCCGCCCAGGTCATGATCTTCGGGTTGTAGTTCTTGGTCAGCATCACTGCGCCTGTCACTTCGGCGTAGGTGGTGTTCGGCGGGCCGCCAAACAGGCCGGCGGCCGTGGTGGCGATACCGTCACCCAGTAGGGTGCGATGCAAGCCAGGCTTCTTCAGGTAGTCGCGACCAGTCACGCTGCCCACCGCAATCACGCCACCGATGTGTTCGATCGCCGGGGCCAGGGCCACCGGGACGATAAACAGGATCGCCTGCCAGTTGAACTCCGGCGCGGTGAAGTGGGGCAGGGCGAACCACGGTGCAGCAGCGATTTTTGCGGTGTCGACTACGCCAAAGTAGAACGACATGGCAAAGCCCACCAGCACGCCGGAGATGATCGGCACCAGGCGGAAGATGCCCTTGCCGAACACTGCCACGATCAAGGTGGTCAGCAGCGCTGGCATCGAGATCAGCATCGCTGTCTTGTAGGGGATCAGCTCGGCACCGTCGCCGCCCTTGCCCATCGCCATGTTCGCCGCAATCGGCGCCATCGCCAGGCCAATGGAGATAATCACCGGGCCGATCACCACCGGCGGCAGCAGCCGGTCGATAAAGCCGGTGCCCTTGATCTTCACGGCAGCGCCCAGGAAGGTGTAGACGAAACCGGCTGCCATCACCCCACCCATGGTCGCCGCCAGGCCGAATTGCTGCTTGGCGAGAATGATCGGGGTGATGAAGGCGAAGCTCGATGCCAGGAAAACCGGCACCTGCCGCCCTGTCACCACCTGGAACAACAGCGTGCCCAGGCCTGCGGTGAACAGTGCGACGTTTGGATCAAGACCTGTGATCAGCGGCATCAACACCAGCGCGCCAAATGCCACGAAGAGCATTTGTGCGCCAGACAGATCTGGCGCCAAAGCGGGTCGTTGAATTCATCCTGCATGCTCACGCGTCCTTCTGCTTAGTGCCAAAGATCTTGTCACCGGCATCGCCCAGGCCTGGGATGATGTAGCCGTGTTCGTTGAGGCGCTCATCGATGGAGGCGGTGTAGATCTGCACATCCGGGTGGGCTTTCTCGACAGCGGCGATACCTTCCGGCGCGGCCACCAGCACCATGGCGCGGATGTCTTTGCAGCCGGCTTTTTTCAGCAGGTCGATGGTGGCAACCATGGAGCTGCCGGTGGCGAGCATCGGGTCGATGATCATGGCCAGGCGCTCGTCGATTTCCGGGACGAGTTTTTCCAGGTAGGTGTGGGCCTCCAGCGTTTCCTCGTTGCGGGCCACGCCTACGGCGCTGACTTTGGCGCCCGGGATCAGGCTGAGTACGCCTTCGAGCATGCCGATACCGGCCCGCAGGATCGGGACCACGGTGATTTTCTTACCAGCGATTTTTTCCACCTGGACGGGACCGGCCCAACCGGGGATCTCGTAGGTTTCCAGGGGCAAATCCTTGGTGGCTTCGTAAGTGAGCAACGCTCCGACTTCCTGAGCAAGCTCACGGAAATTCTTCGTGCTAATGTCGGCGCGGCGCATAAGGCCGAGCTTGTGTCGGATCAGCGGGTGGCGGATCTCGCGAGTGGGCATGGGAAAGGCTCCGGCGGCGGGCAAAAAACCGGCCTAGATTAATCTATCCGAGGGTGTTGTCCTATAGACATCTAGTACGTTAGTCCATTAAGGCTTGATCGGAGCGCACGAGAAGCGTACCTTCGCCCGCTTTTCTTGCCACAGCACCCCCTTGGAGAGCGCCATGTCCGCTGATCTCGAGCATATCCGTCAAATCATGCGCGAGGCTGACTGCCTGTACACCGAAGCGCAAGTCGAAGCAGCGATCGCCGAGGTCGGCGCACACATCACCCGCGAAATGGCCGACACCAACCCGGTGGTTTTCTGTGTGATGAACGGTGGCCTGATCTTCGCCGGCAAATTGCTGACTCATCTGCAATTTCCGCTGGAAGCGTCCTACCTGCACGCCACCCGTTATCGCAACGAAACCAGCGGCGGCGACCTGTTCTGGAAAGCCAAGCCGGAAGTGTCGTTCATCGACCGTGACGTGCTGATCATCGACGACATCCTCGATGAAGGTCACACCCTGGGCGCGATCATCGACTTCTGCAAACACGCTGGCGCACGTAAAGTGCACACCGCTGTGCTGATCGACAAAGACCACGACCGCAAGGCTCGTCCAGACCTTAAAGCCGATTACGTCGGCCTGCCGTGCATCGACCGCTACATCTTCGGTTACGGTATGGATTACAAAGGCTACTGGCGCAACGCCAACGGTATCTACGCCGTTAAAGGAATGTAAGTGATGACCCGCTTTCTTGATCAGACGCTGTTTGCCGAATTGGCCGAGAAAGCGGGCGAGAGCCCCGTGGCCGTCATCACCATAATTTTCACCAGATGGATGAGCCGTGCCATCGCTTGGCCGTGGGCCTGCAACCTACGACCTACGTGCCGCCCCATCGCCACTTGAGTGCGGACAAGGCGGAAACGTTGCTGGTGCTGCAGGGCCGCTTGGGCTTGTTGGTGTTCAGCGAAACCGGCGAGGTGGTCGCCAAGCGTGTGATGCAGGCCGGCGGTGAATGTTCGGGTGTTGATCTGCCGCCGGGTGTGTTCCATGGCCTGGTGGTGCTGGAGCCCGATACCGTGATGTTCGAGTGCAAGGCCGGGCCTTATCGTCCGGTGGGCGAGGGCGAAATGGCCGACTGGGCGCCCCGCGAAGGCGATGGCGGTGTCGCCGAGTATCAACGCTGGATGCTCGCCCAGTTCGATTAAGCTACAGTGCTCGGCCACCTTCTTCGGAGCGGCCCATGAGCCTGTTGATACGCACCTGCGCTGCCTTGGCGCTGACCCTCAGCTTGCCCCTCGCCGCAGCGCCTGCGCCGATGCACAGCCAATTCCTGCCAGCGGACGACCTGACCCTGCGCGCCGAAAACCCGGACCAGCAACAACTGTTGCAAGTCACCGAGTACGCCGTGGTCGTGGGTAACCAGCGCCAATCCAGCCAGCAACCGATTCCGGTGACCTCGCCGCTGATGATTCGCCTCAAGGGCAAGTCGCTGAACAAAGGTGCCACCATCGCGCAGGTTGTACTCAACTTTGATGCCGAGAGTAAAAGCCTGAAAAAACCGGTTTATGACGACAAGAGCAAGACCCTGACTTTGTCGTATCCGGTGGCCCAATACCGCGTGATTGTCGATTTGCTGCGTAATGACACGGTGTACGTCCAGTTCCTCAGTTATGCCAACGGCCACATCTGGGCGGATTTGCACACCGGTGTCGTTCGTACAAAATAGCCAGGGCACAGAAGGACTAAATGTGGGAGCGGGCTTGCTCGCGAAAGCGGTGTGCCAGCCAAGCATGTGTCGACTGACACTGCGCATTCGCGAGCAAGCCCGCTCCCACATTGAATCTTCATTGTTTCCGAAGCCTGTGCCCCGCAGGTAAACTGCCTTTCCCGTGAAAAATGTCTGCAGGCTGGAGTCGGTAATGCGTAAAGATAAGAAACAGGTGATTGGCGACGAAATCGGCGACGATCAGATCAAGTTGTTCCTGGACTTCGAGCCGGTCGACGCGACTTCCCCGTCCCTGCACAAGCTGATCAAGGCCTACCGTGGCCTGCGTATCGATGACTTTGAGCGCTTCCTGGGCTTTTTTCAAGGAAGCCGGCCTGGACCTCGACGGCAAGGACGAGCATGGCCAGACCTTCGTTGACCTGATCAAGGACCAGCGCAACGCGGACGAGTACATCGAACTGATCGAAAACGCTCGCGGCTGATTCTTCAAGGCAAAAAAACGCCCCGTCCTCATGCAGAGGGCGGGCGATCGTTCCACGCTCTGCGTGGGAATGTCTCTGTGACGCTCTGCGTCACGACTTCAAGCGTAGCTCTCGGTCTCGGCGGCAGGCTCAACCAGTTCCAGGCTGATGTTGTTCTGCGCGTTGATCTTGCGATACAGCTCGGCATCCGTTTCCAGGACCTTTTCCCGCGCCGGGAAGATCTCGTGCAGCTTGGCGGCCCACTCTCCAGCAGCTTTCTGCGGGAAGCAGCGCTCGATCAGTTCCAGCATGATCGAAACGGTAACCGAAGCCCCAGGGGATGCGCCCAGCAGTGCCGCAAGCGAGCCGTCTTTGGCCGCTACCAGCTCGGTGCCGAATTGCAGCACGCCGCCTTTTTTCGGGTCTTTCTTGATGATCTGCACCCGTTGGCCGGCCACTTCCAGGCGCCAGTCTTCGGCTTTTGCCTCAGGGTAGAAGCGACGCAGGGATTCCAGGCGCTGCTCCATGGATTGGCGCACTTCGCTGACCAGGTACTTGGTCAGGTCCATGTTGTCGCGGGCCACGGCCAGCATCGGGCCGATGTTGCCGGCGCGAATCGACATCGGCAGGTCAAGGAACGAGCCGTGCTTGAGGAACTTGGTGGTGAAACCGGCGTATGGCCCGAACAGCAGGGATTTCTTGCCATCCACTACACGGGTGTCCAGGTGCGGCACGGACATCGGCGGCGAACCCACGGCGGCCTGGCTGTAGACCTTGGCCTGGTGGTGCTTGACCACTTCCGGGTTGTCGCAACGCAGCCATTGACCGCTGACCGGGAAGCCGCCGAAGCCTTTGCTTTCTTCGATACCCGAGGCTTGCAGCAGCGGCAGTGCCGCACCACCGGCGCCGAGGAAGACGAACTTGGCGTCCACTTCACGGCTGTTGCCGCTGTTGACGTCCTTGATGCTCACGGTCCAGCCGTCGCCATTGCGCTTGAGGCCGGTGACGCGCTTGCAGTATTTGACCTGGGCATCTGGCGAGCTGGTCAGGTGACCCAACAGCTGGTTGGTCAGGGCGCCGAAGTTGACGTCAGTGCCGTTAAGCACGCGGGTGGCAGCGATTTTTTCGTCGAGCGGGCGGCCCGGCATCATCAGCGGCATCCACTCGGCCATCTCGCTACGGTCTTCGGTGTAATGCATGTCCGAAAATGCGTGGTGCTGGCTGAGGGACTCAAAGCGTTTCTTGAGGAAAGACACGCCTTTTTCGCCCTGAACGAAGCTCAGGTGCGGTACCGGGCTGATAAAGGACTTGGACGAGCCAAAGGTGCCTTTTTTGGTCAGGTACGCCCAGAACTGCTTCGACACCTCGAACTGGGTGTTGATGTGCACGGCTTTCTTGATGTCGATGGAACCATCGGCGGCCTGCGGCGTGTAGTTCAGCTCACACAGCCCGGCGTGGCCGGTACCGGCGTTGTTCCACGGGTTGGAACTCTCCGCGGCACCCGAATCCATCAGCTCAACGACTTCCAGCTTGAGGCCGGGGTCGAGCTCTTTGAGCAGCACGGCCAGGGTGGCACTCATGATGCCGGCCCCTACCAGTACTACGTCGACTGCTTCGTTATGCGCCATTTAACGCGTCTCCAAAATCTGCAGCACCAAATTGACGGCATGGCTGCCAGGAGTGACGGGGCGGTTCACGTGTTGCCCCAGGTTACCCATGGCCAGGATCGCCATGTCCGTTTCGCAATTCTTTGCAACTTCAGCACACGCTTCCTGCCGGGCTAATCTGCCTATGAACGCATTCATGGGCGCCTGTGGCAATTCGACTTATGGTCAAAGCGTGCGATTTGTGCAACCAATCCGTAGCGGACAGGCTCAAGCTCCGGTTGTTGAGGAGTACTCGGTCCTGTGTGGTTGGGCTGTTCCAGACGCTGATGGTGCTTTTACAAACGCCAAACTATTCATTTGCTCGCCACACTCTTGTGAAGTTGTGAAAACCCGTTTTTTCACGCTCTTTTGAAGACGTGAACCTCAAAAAAGGGCTGCCCCAGCCTGGCACCTGGCCCGGATACCTTGCCGACAGGCGGCAAAACGGGCAAACAACTCAAGTGGCCGAGCGCAATGGCAGCTCTGGCAGATTCGGCAAGGCGGGTGGTTTGCAGGAAAAACAGCAAGCACACCAGCTTCACTCGATCTGTGTGGGCGGCTCTCTGTGGGCGATTGGGGGCTAATGCCAAGGCATTAACGATGCTGCGAGGCCCGATCAGGAGACGTCCTTATAATCGGGGGGAGATTGTAGCGAAGAACGTCAGGGAAATGGGCGTGTTTTATGACTTTTATTAGTGCTGCGGTCAGGAGGCCAACGCATGCCGCGGATGTGCATGCTCTCGTTGCGCGATGACCACGGCGCTGGCGGGCAGTGGGCGGTGCATCCAGCTCAGACGTGTCTCTGTAACTTCCACCCAGCCTTCACCGACAGGCGGCAAGCGGCACTCTTTGAAGGCCTGGCAAATACCGTTGGCATCCAGCCGTACAAAATGGCGGTGGCGGGCATTGGGCATGAATAAAGATTTGAGAAGGCGCATGGCTTTGTACCTGTTTCGTTGCATGCTCGAATGTTCTCAGTGTGGCATGACATTGGAATGACGAATTTATGTGAAATTGTAATTTCAACGTGCTTTCAGCTGCCGTTCAGGATTGCTGGTGGGTGGCGCGCGTGCACCGTTATACTGATGGCCTGTTTGCACCTAGTCCTGGAGAAAAGAGTATGTTGCAACGCCTGTTGTTTGGTTTGATCACTGTGACCAGTTTGACCCTGGTTGGCTGCGCCAACAGCCCGCAACAACTCAGCCCGGAGCCGAAACTCACTACGCAATTGGCCCCGGTGGGCCATGGTCAGCCAGTCTCGGTGCGTGTGGTGGATGGTCGTCCGTCCCCAACGCTGGGTTCCCGCGGCGGCCTGTACCCGGAAACCGCGCTGGTGTCCGTGAACGCTCAGGATGTGCTGCCCAAGCTGCAAGCCCAGGCCGAAGCGGCCGTGCGTTTGCTGGGCTTCACCCCGGCCAACTCGCCAGGCGCGCCTCAGTTGACCATCACCCTGGCTGAACTCAAATACCAGTCGCCGAAAGAAGGCCTGTATGTGACCGAGGCGTCTATCGGCGCGACCTTCAAGTCCGACGTCACCGCCGGCACCCGTCGCTACAGCGGCCGCTACGGTGCTTCGCTCAACCAGCGCTTCGGCATGGCGCCGAACCAGGAAACCAACACCAAGCTGGTCAGCGACGTGTTGAGTGATGCCTTGACCCGCCTGTTCAAGGACCCAAGCATCGGTTCGTTGCTCAGCTCGCAATAACCGATCCTTTAAAAGCCGGGCTCAGTGATGAGCCCGGTTTTTTCGTCTCCAGTTTCACGCAGCACTGTCGATACAGAAGTCCAGCATGCTCACCCCCGTCAACAGATCGGCCTCCGGCAGGTCGGCATGCTGGTGCCCGCCCAGCGCGCAATACACCAACCAATGGCGGTCCTGGACGTTGAACGCCAGGCTGCCAATCAGCGTTTCCTGCTCATCGCTTGGGGCTATCAGATACAGCCGATCCTGGTTGTGTGCGTGCAGCATGACAAGCTCCCGAATGTTCGAAGGGCAACAGAGTGGCTTGTTAAGGTGACGTTCAGGTGACGTCGTAAATTACTGGATACATTAGCCGTCATTGGGGGATGGAGCATTTCAGGCGCCGGAGGCCACTATCGTTCAGGTTTGTATCTGAATTGATACCACGTCACTGTTTTACCGAGGTTTGCGATGGCGCTGCCCGCACAATTGATCAACGCTGTGGCTTTATCGGTGGCCTGCCCGGGTGCAGTGCTGCTGTTCATTACCCGCCTGCGCGAACAGCGCGCAATGGCCGACTTGACCGCGCGAAGCGAAGACCGTCCCATCGACCAACCTATGCTGTTTTCTGGACGTGCGCACCGAACGGGCGCATCGGCTGGCTTACCGCATTGGGTTCGCCTGCATGGGGGTGGCGCTGCTGACCTCCTGGATCAGTACACGCCTTTAAGCACACCACAAAACCAATGTGGGAGCGGGCTTGCTAGCGAAGGCGTAGTGTCAGTCGACTTGCTTATCAACTGACAGTCTGCATTCGCGGGCAAGCCCGCTCCCACATATTTGCTTCGGTATTTACAGGGCAATTCCTGCCTTGACCCGGTACTGGTTGCGCACCGGAGTCGCATACTGCACGACCAAAAACGGCCGGTGCTCGGCCGGGCATTCGTTCAAGCGTCGCTCCCATTCTGCCTTCGCTTTGGCCAACTCATCGGCCGGGAACACCTCGGCTGCCGTTGGCACCTGCAATTGCGGGTCGGCGTCGCTCCATTGGGCGTACGCCAGGTAATGCACCGGGAATAGTCGATAACCACCAAGAATCTGGCGGTCCATTTCCACGGCCAGCAACTTGGTGTCTTCGAAGCGCTCGGTGATCGGCGGCGCAAAATTCACGTGCACCCGGCCCTTGTAGCCGGTGATGCCCAGGGCAATGCTCACGTCATCCTCGCCCGGCGCCTTGCTGTAGGTGCCGGTGGTGGCGCGGATGTACAACTCGCGGGCCTTGGCGGCGTCGCACGGGTCGTACTCGTAGCTGATGGACACTGGCGTCAGGTTCAGTGACTGGATCACCTCGGCAAACGGCTCGTCCTTGCGGCTGACGTGGAACATCTTGAGGATCGCCGACTCGGTGCGATCATCCCCATCCTTGGCGCGACCTTCGGCCTGGGCAATCCAGATCGACTGGCAGTCGTTGCGGATCGAATGGTTGATATAGGCCGACAGCAGTTGATAAGCCGCCATTTTTTCCTTTCGCCCAGTGATCGAGCGGTGCACGATAAAGCTCTTGTTCAAGCGCATCAGGTCGCTGACGAAAGGTTTTTGCAGCAAGTTGTCGCCGATGGCAATGCGCGGGGTCGGCAGGCCAGCGTGGTACACGGCATAGTTGACGAAAGCCGGGTCCATCACGATGTCGCGGTGGTTGGCCAAAAACAGGTAGGCGGTGCCGGACTTGAGTTGCTCGACGCCGGTGTAGGTCACGCCGTCGGTCGCACGGTCGATGGTGTGGTCGACGTAGTATTCGACTTTGTCCTGCAGCGTGGCCACGGTGGTGACGCCGGCGAATTCACGGCGTAGCTTGCGGGCAATCATGGGCTTGAGCAGCCAGCCCAGGGTGCCGGCGAAGCGCGGGAAGCGGAAGTGGGTCAGGATGTCCAGAAAGGCCTTGTCACTGAACAGCCGGTCCAGCACTGCCGGGACTTCGCTGTCGTTGTAAGGTCGGATGGTATCGAATTGGCCCATCATGCTCTCTTGTTAGAAACGGCTAGGGTAAGTAAAGGAAACACCAGGGTGCGGCCCGAGTAATGGGCTCGGCCGAAAACAGCCCTGTAAATAGACCGGCGATTATACGCACAAGTCACCTTGGAGGCTGCGATGCTGGAAACCGAGTCGTACGATTGTCCTTATTGTGGTGAAGAGGTAGAAGCGGTGTTGGATCTTTCCGGCGGCGATCAGTCCTACATTGAAGACTGCCCGGTGTGTTGCCGGCCGATTAATTTCCACCTGCAAGTGCACGACGATGAATGGATGTTGTTCGTGAGCAGTGAAAACGACTGACAGGTACGCCCATGCAGCGAATCTACGAACCGGAAAACCTGATGGAAGGCGAGCTGCTGCAGCAGATGCTCGCCAGCGAGGGGTCGAGGCGCACCTGGTGGGGCGCCATTTGCTCGGTGGTACGGGGAGTTGCCGATTTTCGGCTTGCTGGGCCTTGAGGTGGACAACGACCGGGCTGCTGACGCCCGCGAGCTGATCACCGCTTATATTGGCGCGCAGCCTGTGCCCGGTGATGAGCCCGACAGCTTCCCCGACGTGCTGGTCTGTTAGGCTGTCGGTCGGTTTACCCAAGAGTCGTGTTACCCCATGTGTGGACGTTATGCCCTGTTTCGCTGGAATCCCTCCTTTGCTGCCTTGCCGGGCTTCCCGGTCGACCAGCAGGCTCAGTGGAATATTTCCCCGAATGATTCGGTGCTGATCCAGCGCGCCACCGACGGCCAGCGCAACCTGGCCCGTGCCCGCTGGGGCCTTACGCCGCCCTGGCTGACCGACCTGTCCCGCACACCAGCCCATGCCCGCGCCGAAACCCTGGCCGAACAACCGATGTTTCGTGAAGCCTTCCGCCAGCGCCGCTGCTTGCTGCCGGCCAATGGGTTCTACGAATGGCGCGGCACCCAGCGCAAGCGTCCGTATTGGTTGACGCCGGGGAGGGTTCCACACTATTTTTTGCGGCGATCTGGGAGGCGTACCCGGTGCAGGAACAGGTGTGGCTGAGCACGGCGGTGGTGACTCAGCCCGCGCAGAGCCAGCGGCGACCGTTGATTCTGGATGCGGCGGGGCAAGAGGCCTGGCTCAATCCCGAGACGCCGTTGCACGTCCTTCAAGCGTTGTTGGCCAGTGAGCCGGCCGCGTTGCGCGAGCGCGTGCTGGCCAATATGGTCAATGACCCCAAGCTCAACGGGCCAGAGTGCCTGACGCCGGGGTGAGCAACCCGTGGGATGTATCTGAAAGTAAGCGGTTACACGTCTGTTGTATCTGGCGCCGATACACATGACCGCCTACGATACGCGCCATGTTTTCAGGGAGCGTAGGTATGAAGAAATCACTGGCGATAAATGTACTGGCTGCGGCGCTGTTGCTGGCCGGTTGCCAATCGGTCAACACCACCAGCGGCGGTGCCGTTGGGGTGGAGCGCAAGCAGTACATGTTCAGCATGCTGTCGAGCCAGGAAGTCGACCAGATGTATGCGCAGTCCTATCAGCAGACCCTGGGCGAAGCCAGTGGCAAAGGCCTGGTAGACAAAACCAGCGCCAACGCCAAGCGTGTGCAGGCCATCGCCAACCGCTTGATCGCCCAGGCACCGACCTTTCGTGCAGATGCTGCCCAGTGGAAGTGGGAAGTGAACCTGATCAAGAGCGACGAGATGAACGCCAACTGCGGGCCGGGCGGCAAGATCTTTGTGTACAGCGCATTGATCGACAACCTCAAACTCACCGATGACGAACTGGCGGCAGTGATGGGCCATGAAATCGCCCACGCCTTGCGTGAGCATGGCCGTGAAGCCATGTCCAAGGCTTACGGAATCGAGATGGCCAAGCAGGGTGCGGGTGCGTTGTTTGGTCTGGGCCAGGACAGCCTGGCGCTGGCGGATACGGTGGCCAACTACGGCATGACCTTGCCCAACAGCCGCAGCAATGAAAACGAAGCAGACCTGATCGGCCTGGAGCTCTCCGCCCGCGCCGGCTACAACCCGAACGCGGCCATCACGTTGTGGAACAAGATGGCCAAGGCTTCGGAAGGTGCACCGCCGGAGTTCATGAGCACTCACCCAGCGTCTGATAGCCGTATTGCCTCGTTGCAGGCGGCGATTCCGAAGGTGATGCCGCTTTACCAGCAGGCCAAGAAGTCCTGAGCCTATAAGTCTGGTGAGGGTCTAAATGTGGGAGCGAGCAAGCCCGCTCCCACATTGGGTTGGGTTTACAGATTTAGATCCAACCGCTGCTCTGCATTGCTTTGTATACGGCCACGATAGCCAGCACGAAGAATGCCGTAGCCGCCAATCGACGAATCAGGGTCAAAGGCAGTTTCTCTGCGGCAAAATTCCCCGCCAAGACCACCGGCACGTTGGCAATCAGCATGCCCAGGGTGGTGCCGATAATCACCAGCCACAGTTCCGGGTACTGCGCCGCCAGCATCACCGTGGCGATTTGGGTCTTGTCACCGATTTCTGCGAGGAAGAACGCGATCAACGTGGTCAGGAACGGCCCGAATTTGCGCGTCGTACTGGCTTCGTCATCGTCAAGTTTGTCCGGCACCAGGGTCCACAAGGCCGTGGCACAGAAGCTCGCCGCCAGGATCCAGTGCAACACCGCATCCGAGAAGAAGCTCCCAAACCACGCCCCCACGGCACCGGCGGCCGCATGGTTGGCCAGGGTCGCGGCAACGATGCCGGCGATGATCGGCCAAGGTTTGCGAAAGCGTGCAGCGAGGATGAGCGCGAGCAGTTGCGTCTTGTCGCCGATTTCGGCCAAGGCAACGATTGCGGTAGGTACGAGTAGTGAATCCAGCATCAGGTAGTTTCCAGGGGCGGGTCGACACGGCTATGACACGTACAGCCTTCCCGCCCCGGGTAAGGTGTGCGTGTCATAGGTCTTGTCAAACCCCGGTCCGTCTGTGCGGACTCCTGGGTCGCATACGCCATGGCCTGTTGACCAAGTATGTTGACGTATGCCGGACGAGCATGGCGCTCGTGGGAGACTACTCCCCTAGGACGGAGCGGATTCTGCCTAGGCAAAATCCATTCGGCAAGCCTTCTTTTCAAACGCTCGTCAGCCGCGCTTGGCACGGTAAATGCGGAAACCATTGCCTTCGGCCTTGATTGCACACACCCCCAAATGCTCTTCGATCAGCGGTTGGTACTTCAGGAAACTGTTTGCGACCAAGCGGAGTTCGCCGCCTTTTGCCAGATGTTTCGCAGCTTTTCGCAGCAGGTTTTCGGTGGCGAAATAATCGGTGTGCACGCCCACATGGAACGGCGGATTGCTCAAAATCGCGTTCAAACCCATCGGTGCTGCATCAATGCCATCACCGGTCAGCACTTCGGCTTCCAGACCATTGGCCGCCAGGGTCAGGCGGCTGCTGGCGGCGGCGAAGGCGTCCACATCCAGCAGCGTGACCGTGTTGTGCGGGTAGCGACGTTTTACCGCAGCTCCAAGCACGCCGGCGCCGCAGCCGAAGTCCAGCAAATGGCCGCTGGGCAGTTTATCCAGATGCTCCAGCAACAGTTCGGTGCCGCGATCCAGGCGACCATGGCTGAATACCCCGGGCAAGCTCACCACCTTCAACGGCCCTTCGGCCAGCGGCACGTCGAAGACCTGCGCCAGGCTTTGCAGATCGACCGCTTGCGGGCATTGCCCACGGTGACTTGCCACAGCTGGCAATGCCGCGCGCTGTCGAGCTTGCGAGGCTTGCCGAAAGGGATCATCTGCTTGGCGGCGCTTTCGATGCCGCCTTTTTTCTCCCCGACCAGAAACAGCTCGGCGCCGGGCAAGCGTGCGGCCACGGCGTTGAGCAGGTAGTCGGTGAGGTCCTTGGATTTGGGCAGGAAGATCACCGCTGCATCAAAGGCGCGCTCCGGCACGTTCACGCCGAACTGGCTGCGCTCTGGGAAGCGTGCGTCGAGCGCCGCCTGGTCGCCAGCGTGCCAGCACCAACCGTGGGCGTTGGGTAAACGCCCCAGCAGGTCGTCGGCAGGCAAGCCAACCAGCAGCAAGTTGCCTTGAAAAAGTTCGGCCTGACGAAGCAGTACTTCACTGCGCGGATCCATGGTCTGCTCCTTGAAAAGGAGCGCAGTTTATCAACTGACGACGCGCAGCGGGGCACCACTGAAAAAGCCTCGGGCGTTTTCCGCCAGTTGGCCGACGATGCGCTGGCGTGCCTCGCGACTGCCCCAGGCGTTGTGGGGCGTGACGATCAGCCGAGGGATATCGCCGGCCAGCAGTGGGTTGCCCTGCACAGGCGGTTCCACGCTCAGCACGTCGGTGGCTGCGCCGCCCAAGTGACCGCTGCGCAAGGCATCGGCCAGGGCCTGTTCGTTGATCAAGCCACCGCGCGCCGTGTTGACCACAAACGCGCCCGGCTTGAGCAGTGCCAATTCACGGGCGCCGATAAAGTCGCGGGTGTGTTCGTTGAGCGGGCAATGCAGGGTCAGTGCGTCGACCTGTGCCAGCAATTCATCCAGCGGCATACGGTCGGCGCGGGCAGGGCGCCCCGGAATTGCGCCTAGTACAACGCGCATGCCAAAGGCCTCTGCCAGGCGCGCCACCGCGCCGCCCAGCTCGCCATGGCCGAGCAGGCCGAGGGTTTTGCCTTCAAGTTCAACGATGGGGTAGTCCAGCAGACAGAACTGCTTGGCCTCTTGCCATTTGCCGGCGCTGACATCGCGTTGGTAGTCCTTCACGCGCGTCGCCAGGTTGAGCAACAGCATGATCGTGTGCTGCGCCACTGATGGCGTGCCGTAGCCCTGGCAGTTGCTCACGGTAATGCCGTGGGCGCGGGCGGCTTCCAGGTCGACGTTGTTGGTGCCGGTGGCCGAGACCAGGATCAGCTCTAGCTCCGGGCAGGCCGCCAGGGTTTCGGTGTTGAGTGGGATCTTGTTGCTGATGGCAACCTGAGCGCCTTGCAGGCGTTCGATCACATTTTGCGGGGTGGTTTGCTCAAACAGCTGCAGGTCGCTGAAGGCGTTGCGCAACTCGCTGAGGTCAAGGTCCCCCAGGTCCAGGGAGGGGTGATCGAGGAAGACCGCGCGGCGATTGTTCGTCATCAACTGTACCTTTTGCGACAGGGTTTGAAGGCGTAATCTGCCGAGCCTATCAGATGAAATAATCAGTTACTCAATTGGAGTGAGCATGTACCTCGCCGAGTTTTTGACCGTAGCCTTGATCCACTTGTTGGCAGTGGCCAGCCCCGGCCCCGATTTCGCCGTAGTGGTGCGCGAAAGTGTTACCCACGGCCGTCGCGCCGGAACCTGGACCGCGTTGGGCGTGGGCTCGGCGATTTTCCTGCACGTGGGGTATTCGTTGCTGGGCATCGGTTTGATCGTGTCCCAGTCCATCGTGCTGTTCAATGCGCTTAAATGGGCGGCGGCGGCGTACCTGCTGTACATCGGCTTCAAGGCCCTGCGTGCGCAACCGGCCAAGCCTCCCGCAGAAGGTGAGTTGCACCGCGAAGCCGGCGAGCGCACCCCGCGTGGGGCGTTTACTGCAGGTTTCGTGACCAATGGATTGAATCCCAAGGCCACATTGTTTTTCCTCTCGCTGTTCACCGTGGTGATCAACCCTCACACGCCGCTGGCGATCCAGGCGGGTTACGGCGTGTACCTGGCAGTGGCGACAGCGTTGTGGTTCTGCCTGGTAGCGATGCTGTTCAGCCAGCAACGCGTGCGGGCCGGGTTTGCCCGCATGGGGCACTGGTTTGATCGGACGATGGGAGCGGTGTTGATTGCGATTAGGTGAAGCTGGCTTTCACCAGCATGAAATAAGCCAAATGCTGGCGCAAAGCTAGCATTCATTGGCCCCTGCAAATCATTCCTTTGGCTGATTTGGCTGAAACATAAGCGCTCTACAGTGCAAGTCTTTCAGCCAAGACCGTGCAGTCATAAAAAGGGATTCGTATGTTGCAGACCCGTGTTATCCCGCCCGCCGAAGGCGCGTACCAATACCCGTTGTTGATCAAGCGCCTGTTGATGTCCGGGACCCGCTACGAGAAAACCCGCGAAATCGTCTACCGCGACAAGCTGCGCTACACCTACCCCACCCTGATCGAACGAGTCGCGCGCCTGGCCAATGTGCTGACCGCCGCCGGGTGAAGGCTGGCGACACCGTGGCGGTGATGGACTGGGACAGTCACCGTTACCTGGAGTGCATGTTCGCCATCCCGATGATTGGCGCGGTGATCCACACGATCAACGTGCGCCTGTCGCCGGAACAGATTCTCTACACCATGAACCACGCCGAAGACCGCTTCGTGCTGGTCAATAGCGAGTTCGTAGGTCTCTACCAAGCGATTGCCGGCCACCTGACCACGGTCGACAAAACCCTGCTGCTCACCGACGGTGAATCAAAAACCGCCGAGTTGCCAGGCCTCGTCGGTGAGTACGAAACCCTGCTGGCGGCCGCCAGCCCCAAGTACGACTTCCAGGACTTCGACGAGCATTCGGTCGCCACCACGTTCTACACCACCGGTACCACCGGCAACCCGAAGGGCGTGTACTTCACCCATCGCCAACTGGTGCTGCACACCATTGGTGTGGCCACCATTATGGGCAGTGTCGACAGCGTGCGTTTGTTGGGCACCAACGATGTGTACATGCCGATTACGCCGATGTTCCACGTGCACGCCTGGGGCTTGCCGTACGTGGCGACCATGTTGGGTCTGAAACAGGTCTACCCCGGTCGCTACGACCCGGAATACCTGGTGGAGTTGTGGCGCAAGGAAAAGGTCACCTTCTCGCACTGCGTGCCAACCATCCTGCAGATGGTGCTCAATGCCAAGGCCGCTCAGGGCGTGGATTTTGGCGGTTGGAAAATCGTCATCGGCGGCAGCGCGCTCAACCGCACGCTGTACGAAGCGTCCAAGGCCCGGGGTATCCAGTTGACGGCGGCGTACGGCATGTCCGAAACCGGGCCGCTGGTGTCCTGTGCGCACCTCAACGAAGAGTTGATGGCTGGCACCGAGGATGAGCGCACCACTTATCGCATCAAGGCCGGCGTGCCAGGGCCGTTGGTGGAGGCTGCGATTGTCGATGGCGATGGCAACTTCCTGCCTGCCGATGGCGAGTCCCAGGGCGAGTTGGTCTTACGCGCACCTTGGCTAACCGAAGGCTATTACAGAGAGCCCGAGAAGGGCGCCGAACTGTGGGCCGGCGGCTGGATGCACACCGGTGATGTGGCCACGCTGGATGCGTTTGGCGTGATCGACATCCGCGACCGCATCAAGGACGTGATCAAGACCGGCGGTGAATGGATCTCGTCCCTGGCCCTCGAAGACCTGGTCAGCCGTCACCCTGCGGTACGCGAAGTAGCGGTGGTGGGCATTGCCGATCCGCAGTGGGGCGAGCGTCCGTTCGCGCTGTTGGTGGTGCGTGATGGCCATGTGATAGGGGCTCGCGAGCTCAAGGAACACCTCAAACCCTTCGTGGAGCTGGGTCACTTGAGCAAGTGGGCGATTCCGAGCCAGATCGCGGTTGTTACGGAAATTCCCAAGACCAGTGTCGGCAAACTCGACAAAAAACGTATCCGTATCGACATCATCGAATGGCAGGCCAATAACAGCACGTTCCTCTCCACCCTCTGAAGCCCTTCGCCGCGCCCGTTCGGGCGCGGCAATGCTCTATCTTGCGCCTTCACTTGTGATTTGCCGATTTTCAGCCATCCTTGCCGCGCCGGCCTTCGTCGGTGTGGCGAAAGGGTTGAAGCAGAAGGGTCGGTGATGCAAATCACACTTTAGAGGGATCAAGCACTACCCCCTGCTGGCTATAGTCCCTTCCAGAGTTTTTCAAGGATGTTCCGCTTCGGGCCATGGGAGCTCGGTTGCCGAGCGGCATTGGAATCGTTGTATTCCGGCCGTTACATGCATCCACAAGAAAGAACTCTCTGCCATAACAATAATGCACATGGAGTAGCGTCGATGACCTCAGTAAACCAGTTCTGGCGCCGGGCAAGATTGCCCCTGGCCGTCAGTCTCGCCTCTACGCTCGCCGGGCCCGCATTCGGCGTCAGTTTCAACATCGGTGAAATCGAAGGTAGCTTCGACTCTTCTCTTTCCGTAGGTGCCAGTTGGTCGACAGCCAAGCCCAACCGTGACCTGATCGGTGTCAACAACGGCGGCAAGGGCTTGTCCCAGACCTCTGATGACGGTCACTTGAACTTCAAGCGTGGGGAAACCTTCTCGAAGATCTTCAAGGGCATTCATGACCTGGAACTGAAATACGGCGATACCGGTGTGTTTGTGCGGGGCAAGTACTGGTATGACTTTGAGCTCAAGGATGAAAGCCGTGAGTTCAAGGACATCAGCGACAAGGGTCGCCAAGAGGGCGCAAGGTCGTCTGGTGGGCAAATTCTCGACGCATTCATCTACCACAACTACTCCATTGCGGATGAGCCGGGTTCCGTGCGTTTTGGTAAGCAAGTTGTGAGCTGGGGTGAAAGTACCTTCATTGGTGGCGGTATCAACTCGATCAACCCGATCGATGTGGCTGCTTTCCGTCGTCCAGGGGCTGAAATCAAGGAGGGCTTGATTCCCGTCAACATGTTCTACGTATCGCAGACGCTGACCGATAACCTGTCGGCGGAAGCGTTCTATCAGTTGGACTGGCAGCAGACCGTTACTGATAACTGCGGGACGTTCTTTTCGCAGGCTGACGTGATTTCCAAAGGCTGCGATGACAACCTCCGGTTACTTAGCAAGCGCTCAGTGATGGCTGCAGCGGGCGCGATACCTACCCTGAACCGGTTCGGGGTCAACATTAACGAAGAAGGTGTGCTCGTCCAGCGCAGCAAGGATCGTGAAGCGCGTGACGGCGGCCAGTTCGGCGTAGCGTTCCACTACAACTATGAACCGCTGGACACAGAGTTCGGCGCCTACTTCATGAACTACCACAGCCGTGCACCGATCTTCAGTGCGACTGGCGCTCCGCCCTCGGTTTACGCTGCTGCTCGTACGAGCTTGCCGGCAACTTTGCAGCCGCTCGCCGTGGCGGGTAATTCCAAGTACTTCATCGAGTACCCGGAAGATATTCGCCTTTACGGTTTGAGTTTCTCCACGACGCTTCCTACCGGTACTGCGTGGAGCGGTGAAATCAGCTATCGCCCCAATGCGCCGGTGCAGTTGAATACCACCGACATCCTCTATGCAGGCGTAACGCCTCTTGCGGCTTACGCCAACGCCTCGCCGCTCAAAGGTGTCGAGGGCCAGGACCTACATGGGTATAACCGTAAGGAAATCACCCAGATCCAGACGACTTTCACGCACTTCTTTGATCAGGTGATGGGCGCCAGCCGTCTGACATTGGTGGGCGAGGTGGGCCTGACCCACGTCGGCGGCCTGGAAAGCAGTGACAAAGCCCGTTACGGACGTGACCCGGTATTCGGCCCAGGTCGAGGCCCTATGTGTACCGCCCTTAATACCGGTACGTTCAACGGTGCAGGTCCTGGTACCGACCGCAGTAACCTGACCACTAACTGCAACAACGACGGCTTCACCACCGCTAATTCCTGGGGCTACCGTGGCCGTGCCATCTGGGAATATCCAGATGTGTTTGCGGGTGTGAACCTCAAGCCTAACGTGGCGTGGTCCCACGACGTCAGTGGTTACTCCCCAGGCCCTGGCGGCAACTTTGAAGAAGGCCGTAAAGCCGTAAGCCTTGGGCTGGATGCCGAATACCAGAATACCTACACCGCGAGCTTGGCCTACACCAACTTCTTCGGCGGCAAGTATTCCACCGTGGATGACCGCGATTTCATCGCTCTCAGTGTCGGCGCCAACTTCTAAGCGAATGTATTTCTAGGAAGAACCAGAACATGAAAATAACTAAAAGTCTGTTGCACGTGGGTGTGCTTGGGCTGTCGATCCTGGCGAGCAACGTCATGGCGGCAGTGTCGGCGGATGAAGCTGCCAAGCTGGGTACGACGCTGACCCCGATGGGCGCCGAAATGGCCGGCAACGCAGCGGGCACCATTCCTAAATGGTCGCCATTGCCTACCAACGCCGGCGCCGTCGACGCCCGTGGTTTCCTGGCCAACCCTTACGCCAGTGAGCAACCGCAATTCACTATCACTGCGGCGAACGTCGAGCAGTACAAGGACAAGTTGGCGCCGGGGCAATACGCGATGTTCAAGCGTTACCCGGACACCTTCAAGATGCCGGTCTACGCGACCCATCGCGGCGCCACAGTGCCGGCTGACGTGTTCGCTTCCATCAAGAAGAACGCCACCAACACCAACCTGGTGTCCGGCGGCAACGGCCTGGAGAACTTTGAAACCGCAGTGCCGTTCCCGATCCCGAAAAGCGGCGTGGAAGTGATCTGGAACCACATCACCCGTTATCGCGGTGGCAGCGTGACGCGCCTGGTAACCCAGGCCACGCCGCAAACCAACGGCTCGTTCAGCCTGGTGTACTTCAAGGACCAGTTCGTATTCCGCGACAAGATGAAGGACTACGACCCGAAAAATCCGGGCAACGTGCTGTTCTACTTCAAGCAGCAAGTGACCGCGCCGGCGCGTCTGGCCGGTGGTGTGCTGTTGGTGCACGAAACCCTGGACCAGGTGAAGGAGCCACGTTCGGCGTGGGTCTACAACGCCGGCCAGCGCCGTGTGCGCCGCGCACCGCAAGTGTCGTATGACGGCCCAGGTACCGCTGCCGACGGCCTGCGTACTTCCGACAACCTCGACATGTACAACGGTGCGCCGGACCGCTACGACTGGAAGCTGGAAGGCAAGAAAGAAATCTACATCGCCTCCAACAGCTACAAGATCGACAGCCCGACGCTCAAGTACACCGACATCATCAAGGCCGGCCACATCAACCAGGACCTGGCGCGCTACGAGCTGCGCCGCGTCTGGCACGTGGTCGCCACCTTGAAGGAAGGCCAGCGCCACATCTATGCCAAGCGTGACTTCTTTATCGACGAAGACACCTGGCAGGCAGCGGTCATCGACCACTACGATGGCCGTGGCCAACTGTGGCGTGTCGCCGAAGCGCATGCCGAGAACTACTACGACAAGCAAGTGCCGTGGTACGCCCTCGAAACCCTCTACGACCTGCAGTCCGGCCGCTACCTGGCCCTGGGCATGAAGAACGAAGAGAAGCAGGCCTATGACTTCGGCTTCACCGCCACCACCAGCGATTTCACCCCGGCTGCGTTGCGCCAGGATGGCGTTCGCTAAACCGTAGTTCTTTGTGGTGAGCGGGCTTGTCCCGCGCTGGGTGTGAAGCCGCCCCAAACAAGACGCCGCGCTCTGTCTGACAGAATGCGGCGTTCTTATTAGGGCGGCTTCGCCACCCAGCGCGGGACAAGCCCGCTCACTACAAGAATGCGGTTGTCTCTGGGCAAACCCCCTCCCACATTTTTTTGTCGCAGTTCTTTTCAGGCAAATGTTGCAAAGATCTACAAACCCGCCGCTTTTACCGCTAGTCTGCGGACATCTGCAATGCCGACAACAGCCTTCTACAAGAGCCCGGCGATGACTGATCTGTCCCGAATCCAAGGGCCTGCCAGTGCGGTCATTCCGACCCTGGAAGGTCGCTTCTACAGGCCACCGCGCCTGACGGCTACGTGCTGCGACCGCGGCTGTGCGAACGGCTGAGTGCCGGGTTGGACGGGCGATTGTTGCTGGTCAGCGCGCCGGCGGGGTTCGGCAAGAGTTCGTTGGCAGTCGAGTTCTGCCAGGGCCTGCCGGCTCATTGGCAAAGTCTTTGGCTGGGCCTGAGCTCACGAGACAGTGATCCAGGCCGCTTCCTTGAGCGCCTCCTCGACGGCCTGCAACAATTCTTTGCGCAACTCGGCGCCCAATCCCTGGGCCTGCTGAAAATGCGCCAGCGCCACCAACCTTTCGCGTTTGAAGAGTGGCTTGATGGCCTGCTCGATGAACTGACCGTGCACTTGTCTACTCGCGCGCCGCTGCTGTTGGTGCTGGATGACTACCATCTGGCCCAAGGCCCGGTGCTGGACCGTTGCCTGCAGTTCTTTCTCAACCATTTGCCCGATGGCTTGGTGGTCTTGGTGACCAGCCGCCAGCGCCCGGACTGGCATCTGGCGCGGCTGCGTCTGTCGCGGCATCTGCTGGAGCTGCATGAGCAAGACCTGCGCCTGACCCATGACGAATCCATGGCGGTGCTGGATCGCCATAGCAACTCGCTGCGCGGTGAGGCCCTCGACAATCTGATCCGCCGCAGCGAAGGCTGGGTCGCCGGCCTGCGCTTCTGGTTGCTGGCGGCTTCCGAAGCCGGCAACGAAGGCGCCCTGCCACAGAGCCTGCATGGTGGGGAAGGGCTGATTCGCGATTACCTGCTGGAAGAGGTCATCGACTGCCTGCCGGCCGAAGTGCAGGCGTTTCTCTACGACACCGCGCCGCAGGACCGTTTTTGCAGCGAACTCTGCGACGCCGTGCGTGAAGCCCATGACAGCACCGAGATCTTGCGATACCTGCAAGCCCACCAAGTGTTCCTGGTGCCGCTGGATGAGCAGGGCCATTGGTACCGTTATCACCATTTGTTTTCCGACTTGCTGCGCACCCGTCGTGCCAGCAGCAACGTGTTGCCGGCTGCCAGCCTGCACCTGCGTGCATGTCGCTGGTTCAACGCCCAGGGCTTGATTGATGAGGCGGTAGAGCAGGCATTGCGTGCAGGTCATCTGGATGTGGCGGCCAACCTGGTGCAGAACCTGTCCGAGGAGCAACTGCTGGCCGAGCAGAATGTCGGCATGCTGCTGCGATGGAAAATGGACTTGCCCGACAGCCTGCTGATCAGCACGCCGCGTTTGATCGTGCTCTACAGTTGGGCCCTGGGCCTGGCCTGCCAGTTGGATGCTGCAGAGGAATTATCCAGCTACCTGAGCCGCTTCTTGCCTGCGCCGTCGGCTACCGCGCAGAAATCGATGCTGGCCCAATGGCTGGCGCTCAGTGGGATCATCGCCCGAGGCCGAGGTGACCGCGAGTTGACCCAGCGCTATTGCACCGAAGCTCTGGAAAGCCTGCCGCAACGGCGCTATGGCCAGCGCTTGATGTGCCTGTCGACGCTCTCCAACCTGGCCATCGTCGATGCCGATCTTTGGCGTGCCCGCGGCTTGAATCGGGAATCCCTGGAACTGGCACAGCGCGTCGGCAATCCACTGTTTGAAGCATTGGCCCATTACGACCGCGCGCGGGTACTGCAAGCGCGCGGCGAAATCCTGCGCTCCCTGGACGAAGTGCGCCAGGGCCTGCAACGTTTGCACGGCCTGGCGCCGCAACGGCTGTACGCGGTACGTGCCCGGCTGTCGCTTTACGAAGGTTACCTGTTATTGGCGCGCTGCCAGCCTGAAGCCGGGATCGTCCGGTTGCGTGCCGGCCTGGCGGAAGCCCGCGCCTGCCGAGATATCAGTGTGCTGATCGGACATTGCGTGATCGCCAACTTCGAAGGGCGGCGCAATGACTTTCCCAAGGCCTTCGCCGAGCTGGCGGAGGCCGAACGCTGATGCATATCTGGGACGTGCCGCCGATCTACTACCTGGCGATGATTACCCTGATCAAGTGCGAGCTGTGGCTGGCCCAGGGGCGTACCGACCTGGCCGATGCCTGGCTAACTCGCCTGGGTCAAACCTACAACGGCGAACAGGCCGCAGCGGCGCCGGAATTTCATCCTCATCTGCCACAACATATCGGCTTGCAGCAGGCCGCGCTGGACGCCACGCGGCATCAGACCGATGCAGCGCTGCAGCGCCTTGAGGTGCTGGCGCAGCAGGCCCATGCAGACGGGCGCCAGATGATCGCGCTCATGGCCCTTACCCAGCAGGCGCACCTACTGCTGGAAAGTAGCCATGAGGCCAAGGCGCGTGCGGTCGTGGCACAGGCGCTGGAGGCGGGGCGGGCGGTGCCCTGCAACCCTTCCAGCGGCTACTGGAAAACTACCCCGACTGGATGCGTGAACAGCTCGGCAAAGACCCTCACGGCCTGCTGAACCAGAGCCTGTTGGCGCTGTTACCGACGGTCATGGTGACCGAGGCTGCGCCCACTCACGAAACCTTGAGCGCCCGCGAGCTGGCGGTGCTGCAGCTGATTGCCCAGGGTTGTTCCAACCAGGAAATCAGCAATCGGTTATTCATCTCCCTGCACACCGTCAAGACCCATGCCAGCCATATCAACAGCAAACTTGGGGTGGAGCGCAGGACGCAGGCGGTAGCGCGGGCGCAGGAATTGCGGTTGATTGGTTGAGGAGTGGCAATCCGCAGTGAGCGAACGTTTCGCAGTGGGCAGCGAAGCGGCCCCAGTCTGTTTTAATAGTGCAATGGAGGCGGCGATGTTCGCCCGCACGCGACATTTCATTTGCGCAAGAGGACCCTTCATGGAAACCGCCAAGCCGACACTCATCCGCGAAACCTTTCCCGTCTGCCCGTTGCAGTGCAACTGCACCATCATCGGCGATCCGATCACCAAGAAAGCCATCGTGGTCGACCCTGGTGGCAATCACGAACTGATCCTGGCGCGCCTCGACGCCTTGGGCCTCAAGGTGGTCAGCATCATCCACACTCATGCCCACCTTGATCACTTCCTGGCATCCGGTCAGTTGAAGGAGAAAACCGGTGCCACGTTGCACCTGCACAAGGAGGATCAATTCCTCTGGGATAACCTGGAAATGCAATGCCAGATGTTTCGCGTGCCCTACACACCAGTGCCTTCGCCGGATCGCTGGCTTGAGGATGATGAAGAGCTCGCCTGTGGGTGCGGAGTGGCACTGCATACCCCGGGGCATACGCCGGGTTCGATGAGTTTCTGGTTTGCCGATGCCAAGCTGCTGATTGCCGGTGACACGTTGTTCCGGCGCGGTGTGGGGCGCACCGACTTGTGGGGCGGGGACCAGGCGACCATTGTGCGTTCGATCAAACAGCGGCTGTATACGCTGGATGAGGGTGCCACTGTGGTAACGGGTCATGGACCTGACACGCGCCTGGGGGACGAAATGCGCGAGAACCCATTTGTCAGGGCTTAAGTGCAGGCCCGGTATTTTTCTGGATACCCAGTGGTAACAGTCCGACGATGCTTACAGAGAAAATGACATTTCCCGTTCAGGATGTGTCTGCTAGGGTTTTAGTGTGCTTACCTGTCGTAGAGCCGATGCCTGTCGCACACGGAATTTTTGCCGTTTATCGTGTTCCAAGCTCGGCACAGGTCCATTGCCAATGTCCTCTGCATCACAGAATGCAAAAGTAGGAGCTTCCTTCATGTTCACTCCGCGTCGTCTGCTTGTTGTTGCTACCGTCGTAGCCTTGTTGTCTGGCTGCGCCTCTCCTAATCCTTATGACGGCAGCAGCCAGGGGCAGGCGAGTAATGAATCCGGCGGCATGAGCAAGACCGCCAAGTATGGTGGCCTGGGTGCCCTGGCCGGTGCACTGGCAGGTGCTGCCATCGACCATAACAACCGTGGCAAGGGCGCACTGATTGGTGCCGTTGTTGCAGGTGCTGGTGCAGCCGGCTACGGCTACTACGCCGACCAGCAAGAAAAGAAACTGCGCGAAAGCATGGCCAATACCGGTGTTGAAGTGCAGCGCCAGGGTGACCAGATCAAGTTGATCATGCCGGGTAACATTACCTTCGCCACCAACTCGGACGCGATCTCCAGCAGCTTCTACCAGCCGCTGAACAACCTGGCCAACTCCCTCAAGCAGTTCAACCAGAACACCATCCAGATCGTCGGTTATACCGACAGCACTGGCAGTCGCCAACTGAACATGGACCTGTCCCAGCGTCGTGCGCAGAGCGTGGCCAATTACCTGACTTCCAGGGTGTGAGCCCGGCCAACCTGACGGCTCGCGGTGCCGGCCCGGATAACCCGATTGCCAGCAACGCCGACGTCAACGGCCGTGCCCAAAACCGTCGTGTCGAAGTGAACCTCGGCCCGATCCCTGGCCAGCAGTACGGCCAGCCAGGTGCGCAGGCGCCGCAACAGAACAACCAGTTCCAGGGCAACCCGTACTCGCAATACCAATAAGCGTCAGCCACAAAAAAGGGCGCCGTGCAGTCAATGCACGGCGCCCTTTTGGTGGGCGGCGTTTACATCAATCGATGTATTCGAACACCTTCACGATCTTCTGCACGCCAGAAACGCCTTGCACCAGGTTGGCTGCGCGGGTGGCTTCTGCCTGGGTCAGCAGGCCCATCAGGTAGACGATGCCGTTGTCGGTGACGACCTTGATGCGCGAGCCAGGGATGGCGTTATCGGTGAGCATCTGGGCCTTGATCTTGGTGGTCAGCAGCGCGTCGTTGCTGATCGCCAGCAAGGTGATCGGGTCCATCACCTGCAATTCGTTATGTACTTTCTTCACCCGCTGCACGGCGGAAGCGGCTTGCTCGGCCTGGGCCTTGAGATCGGCACGCGGTGTCTGGCCGGCCAGCAGGACCACGCCGTTGAAGCTGGTGACGACGATGCGCGAAGCACCGTTGCCCAGGTCGGTCGCAGCCTTGGCGACGTTGACTTCCACCTTGGTTTCGATCAGCGAGTCATCGATCTTGCTGCCGAAGGTGCGGGTGCCTTTATCGTCCTGGATTGGCGTGTCACGTGTAGCAGTGATTGCCGTGCTGCAGCCGCTGATAGCGAGGCACAGGGTGATGGCCAAAAGGCTGAGGCGGTTACCGGTCATTCTTCACTCCCAAACAGTTGGCTGTCGATCAGATCGCACAGGCAGTGGATCGCCAGCAGGTGGACTTCCTGGATACGTGCGGTGACATTGGCCGGAACGCGAATTTCCACGTCTTCGGGCAACAGCAGCGAGGCCATTCCGCCGCCATCGCGCCCGGTCAATGCTACGACAATCATTTCGCGATCATGTGCGGCCTGGATCGCTTGAATAATATTCGCCGAGTTGCCGCTGGTGGAAATCGCCAGCAGTACATCGCCGGGTTGGCCCAGGGCGCGGATCTGCTTGGAGAAGATTTCGTTGTAGCTGTAGTCGTTGGCGATCGAGGTGATCGTCGACGAATCGGTGGTCAAGGCAATGGCCGGAAGGCTCGGGCGCTCACGCTCGAAGCGGTTGAGCAGCTCGGACGAGAAATGCTGGGCATCACCAGCCGAACCGCCGTTGCCGCACGAAAGCATTTTGCCCTCGTTGAGCAGGGCGTTGACCATGACCTGACTGGCTTGCTCGATGTGCGGTGCAAGTACGTCCATCGCCTGTTGCTTGGTGTCGATGCTGGCCTGGAAAAGCTGGCGAATTCGGGATTGCATGTCCATCTGTGTGACCTTAAGTAGCGCGGCTGATTGGCACAGGAATGTGCAGCCCGCAAAGCAAAGAGCAAAAGTGTGTGGTGAAGATGTCCGGCGAATCAGCTGTCGAAGGCATTTTGAGCCAGTTCAGATCAGCTTGACCAGACGGTGTGCTTTCTATGGCAACCACATCGAAACGGCAGGGGGCGTCGGCCCAGCGATGCTCTTTTGCAGGAAAAACTGCGCGGCGAGTATCAGTTTCTGACGCTTGCGCCCGTCGATACTGGCGAGCGCGCCACCCCATTGTGCGTGTTTTCTGTAGCGGACTTCGACGAATACTACTGTATCGCCGTCAAGCATGACCAGATCAAGCTCGCCGCGTTTACACAACCAGTTCTGCGCCAGAAGGCGCAGACCCTGTTGTTGCAAGTGTTTCAGCGCTTGAAGTTCGGCTTCCTTGCCGCTTTGCGCGCTGGACCGCTCGGGCATCAGCGTGGGGTGTCTGGCAGGCGCTGGATATCGCCACCAACGAACTTCGCCCAAGGCATCTGGCGATCAACGCGCTGGTTGGCGCTGATGCCCAGGCTGCCCGATAAACCGTCAACACGGGTATCCGGCAGCGCCTTGAGTTGGCCCAGGCGTGGCGCCAGGCGGTAGGCGTCGACGCCCATCGCGTACAGGCGGCCAAGGCTGCCGTTGGCTTGTGGCCATTGCGCGGCAACCTGGTTACGCAGTGGGTCGGTGGTGTTAAGCAGCCAAGGGGTTTCGCAGAACATCACGTTGGTCATGTCCAGGTACTGGTTCTTGTCACCGCTGGCACTGAACACGTGGGATGTTGCGTAAACCGGCACATCGCCCGCGTATTGGAAGTTCAGGGTCGGCTTGATCTGCTGGGCCAGTTGCGGGGTAACGGCCAGGAAGATGAACTCGATGTCCTGGCGACGCGACGGCTGTGCGGCTACATCGGTACCGACGGTGCTTTGCAGGCTCTTGGCGCGACCTTCGCTTTTACGCAGTTGGAACAGGTCGGCAATTTGCTGGGCCAAGGCAACCGGCTGGTCGACGTACTCGACGCCGACAACAGTACCGCCGTTGGCTTCCCAGTCCTGACGGAAGGCCTTGTAGACGCGCTCACCCCATTCGCCACGCGGCACCATCGCGGCAGCGCGGTGCAGGCCGTCGGCACGCGCGCGACGGGACACTTCGCGGGCCTCGTCTTCGGCGGCCAGGCCGAATTGGAACAGCTGAGGTGGGTTTCGGTCGGTTTCGCTGTAGTTCAGCGCCAGCGTAGTGATTGGCAGCTGTGGGCGAGCAGCAAGCTGTTTGACCAGCGGCTTCTCCAGCGGACCGACCACCAGTTGCACGCCAGCGGCTTGAGCCTTGGCATAGAAATCGTCGAGAGAGGTCAGGCGCGAGCTGTCATAGAACTCGATGACTGGCGGCTTCTGCCCGGCTTGTTCGGCCTGGTAGTGAGCGGCCATGAAGCCTTCGCGCAGCGCCTTGCCGACAGAAGCCAGCGGACCGTCCTGCGGCAACAGCACAGCAATCTTGTTCAGCGGCTGGCTGGCCAGTTCCTTGAGCTTGGTCAGCGGCAATGGCAGTTGCACCGACGCCGGATGGCCCGGGTTCTGCGCGCGCCAGGTATCGATGGCTGCCTGTTGTTGCTCCAGGGTACCGGCGCCCTTGACCGCTTGGGCCAGGCTGATCCAGCCGTCGAGCGTCGGGTTGCCGCTGGCTTGCAATTGTTCGGCAGGCAGGGCGGCAATCAATGCCCAGATGGCTTCGTGGTTGCTGCTGGCAGCATCGCCGGTGAGCAGTGGGGCCATGGCGACGCGCTCGCGGGCGGCTGCCAGGGTCTGGCCATCCGCTTCATAAGCGCGGGCATGCACGGTGCCGGTGCGGATCTGCTGGTCAGTCGGCAGGTCTTTAAGGCTTTGCAGGCTCGGATGGTTCAAGGCGCTCAATGCGGCCTTGGGTTGGTTGCGTGCCATGGCCAGTTCAGCGGCCAGGGTGCTGGCAAATACTTGGGCGGCTGGCTTGAGAGCATCCAACGGTACTTGCGCAAGAATCTGCGACGAGCGACCTGGGTTGTTCTGCTTGTAAGCCATGTCTGCCGCACTCAGGCGCAACAGTGCAGCCTTTTCTGGCGTCTTGGCGGTAGTGGCCTGTTCGAGCAGTTGCTCGATACTGGCGTCCGGGGTCCGTGGAAGGTCGCCAAGGCTGGACGAGGGCGAGCTGGCGCACGCGGCCAACAGGGCAGCGAGGCAGAGGGCGGAGAGCAGCCGCAGGCAAGCGATCATGTAAGTGTTCCTGATACCGATCAAATTAGCGTGGAATTGTACCCAAGCACTGGCCCAGGCGCGATGTTACTGGCGTGAAACCGTCGATTTAGGTCGTGCAAATGTTGCAATTGGCGATCAGCGGCTGAAAAGGCATCGGCCGTGACGGCATATTTTCAAGGCTTCTACGCGTTACAATGCGGCTTTTGCCAACCATCGAGGTGTGCGTTTTGACTGCTCCAGGTCCTTTGAATTCCACTGCAGGCTCGCTTTTTGTCGTGGCGACGCCGATTGGCAACCTGGACGACATCAGCGCCCGGGCGTTGAAGGTGTTGCGCGACGTCAAATTGATCGCCGCCGAAGACACGCGACACTCCCAACGCTTGATGCAGCATTTTGGCATCAGCACTCCGCTGGCGGCCTGCCACGAGCACAACGAGCGTGAAGAGGGCAGCCGGTTTATCGTCCGTCTGTTGGCCGGTGATGATGTGGCGTTGATCTCTGATGCCGGCACCCCTCTGATTTCCGATCCCGGTTACCACCTGGTCCGCCAGGCGCGTGCCGCTGGTATCAATGTAGTGCCTGTTCCGGGAGCCTGCGCGCTGATTGCGGCTTTATCGGCGGCTGGCCTGCCGTCCGACCGGTTTATCTTCGAAGGCTTCCTGCCAGCCAAGGCCGTAGGGCGTCGTGCGCGCCTTCAAGCTTTAAAGGAAGAGCCGCGCACACTGATCTTCTATGAAGCCCCGCACCGTATTCTTGAATGCCTGCAGGACATGGAGTTGGTCTTCGGTGGCGAGCGCCTGGCGCTACTGGCGCGTGAGTTGACCAAAACCTTTGAGACCCTCAAGGGCTTGCCTCTGGAAGCGTTGCGCGCTTTTGTCGAAGGCGACAGCAATCAGCAGCGCGGCGAGTGTGTGGTGCTGGTGGCGGGCTGGACGGCGCCGGAAAGTGAAGATGCGGTGGGCAGCGAGGCGATGCGCATCCTGGATCTGTTGCTCAAGGAGATGCCTCTTAAGCGCGCTGCGGCCCTGGCTGCGGAAATTACTGGGGTGCGTAAGAATGTGTTGTATCAAGTTGCGCTGGATAAACAGAAAGCCGAATAGTTCCGGGGCCAAACCTGTATTCCGTCTGAACGTGATGGCAAAACTGTACTTTTAATACTTGTCCTAAGTCCGCCGTGCCGTTAACCTGCGCGGCGGAGAGTCGATTGGACAGTCGCTGCCCTCTATGAAAATTAGGGGGGGAGGAAAGTCCGGGCTCCATAGGGCGAAGTGCCAGGTAATGCCTGGGAGGCGTGAGCCTACGGAAAGTGCCACAGAAAATAACCGCCTAAGCACTTCGGTGCCGGTAAGGGTGAAAAGGTGCGGTAAGAGCGCACCGCACGACTGGCAACAGTTCGTGGCTAGGTAAACCCCGCACGGAGCAAGACCAAATAGGGTCCCAAGGCGTGGCCCGCGCTGGGACCGGGTAGGTTGCTAAAGATGTCCAGTGATGGCCATCGTAGACGAATGACTGTTCAAGACAGAACCCGGCTTATAGATCGACTCTCCACCTTTTTCCTTCTGTCCGAATCTCGGGCAGAAACCCGGTAATAACGCAAGAATCCCTCCCTGCCGAATCATTGGCAGATGCATCTTCGTAATACCAAAAAAATCTTACTCTTAATAAATCACTTTAACTTTAAGCCATAGCTCTTTGAGCTATTAGCGCTTGTTGGGCCAAAAACATCGCCGAACTCTGGTTTCTCCTCCTTTTACGATCCTAAATCTCCGTTCTGTAAGGCTTTTCCTTGAATCCGCGCCTTGACGGTGTGGTGGGCGCATTCTATAGTGTGCGCAAGTGGCGGAAAGTGGCACAAAGTGGGTTTTTTGAACGTAAAACGCTAAAATTTGGAGAAACGCATCTGTGTTTCGCGGAGCTAACGCTATCAGTCTCGATGCAAAGGCCGTCTCGCCATGCCGAGCCGGTATCGTGACGAGCTCATTTCGCGAAGTTCCGGGCAACTGATCATCACCATTGATGCCGTTGATCCTTGTTTATGTGTTTACCCGCTCGATGAGTGGGAGTTGATTGAAACCAAGTTGCGCGCTCTGCCTTCATTGCGTGAAGAAAACCGCCGTTTGCAGCGTTTGCTGATCGGTAATGCCGTCGACCTCGAACTCGATGGCAGTGGTCGTTTCCTGGTGCCGCCGCGTTTGCGCGAGTACGCCAAGCTCGATAAGCGCGCAATGCTGGTGGGCCAACTGAACAAGTTCCAATTGTGGGACGAAGATGCCTGGGATGCTGTGTCTGCAGCGGACCTGGCTGCTATTCAACAACCGGGCGCCATGCCTGATGAACTGCGTGATTTGATCCTGTGACTATTGATAGCGGCTTTAACCACATCACCGTACTGCTTGACGAAGCCGTTGAGGCTCTCGCCGTACGCGCGGATGGCTGCTATTTGGATGGCACCTTCGGCAGGGGCGGGCACAGCCGGTTGATACTCAGCCAGCTCGGGTCCGACGGTAAGCTCCTCGGGTTCGACAAAGACCCTCAAGCGATTGCCACCGGGCGAAGCGCTAGCGGCCGAAGACGGCCGCTTTGTCGTTGTGCAGCGTAGCTTTGCCGAGCTGGGTGCAGAAGTGGCCGAGCGTGGCATGGCGGGCAAGGTGGCCGGGGTTTTGCTCGACCTGGGCGTGTCTTCGCCACAGCTCGACGACCCGGAACGCGGCTTCAGTTTCATGAACGACGGCCCGCTCGACATGCGCATGGACCCGACGCGGGGCATCAGTGCTGCCGAGTTCATCGCCACCGCACCCCATGAAGAAATCACTCGCGTATTCAAGGAATACGGTGAAGAGCGCTTCGCCGGCCGTATGGCGCGCGCCGTGGTCGAGCGTCGGGAAATCCAGCCGTTCGAACGCACCGCCGACCTGGCCGAAGTGCTGAAAGTCGCCAATCCCGCCTGGGAAAAGGGCAAGAACCCGGCGACCCGTGCGTTCCAAGGCCTGCGCATTCACGTCAACAACGAATTGGGCGACCTTGAGGCTGGCCTCGAGGCTGCCCTTGACGCGCTGGAAGTGGGCGGTCGCCTGGTGGTGATCAGCTTCCACTCCCTGGAAGACCGCATCGTCAAATTGTTCATGCGTCGCCTGGTTAAAGGTGAGTCCGACAACCTGCCGCGCAACCTGCCGGTGCGTTTCGAAGCCTTTGTGCCGAAAATCAAAATCCATGGCAAAGCGCAGTTCGCTTCCGAAGCCGAACTCAAGGCCAACCCACGTTCCCGTAGCGCCGTCATGCGTGTCGCGGAGAAGTTGCGGTGAGCAAGCTTTTCGCCAAGCCCCTTCCGGGCGGCAGCTTCTTCATGATGCTGTTGTACGTCGGCGTCCTGGTGTCCGCGATAGCGGTGTCCTACAGCGCGCACTACAACCGCCAGTTGCTCAACACCCTGTATGGGGGAATTGAGCGTGCGCGACAAGGCGCAAGCGGAGTGGGGTCGGCTGATCCTGGAGCAAAGCACCTGGACGGCTCACAGTCGTATCGAAGTGCTGGCCACCGAACAACTGAAAATGCACATCCCTGGCGCGGCTGAAGTCCGCATGGTGGCGCCATGATGAAACTCGAAGGCGCACTCTACCCGTGGCGCTTCCGCCTGATGCTCGGCTTGCTGGCATTGATGGTGGGGGCGATTGCCTGGCGGATCATCGACCTGCAAGTGGTCGATCGCGACTTCCCTGATCGGCCAGGGCGATGCTCGTAGCTTGCGTCATATCCCGATTCCTGCGCACCGCGGCCTGATCACCGACCGTAACGGCGAGCCTCTGGCCGTCAGTACGCCGGTGACGACCCTGTGGGCCAACGCCAAGGAATTGCAGGTTGCCAAGGATCGCTGGCCGGCACTCGCCGCCGCCCTCGGCCAAGACCCTAAAGCCCTGGCTGAACGCCTTGAGGCCCAGGCCAACAAAGAATTCATCTACCTTGTTCGCGGGCTTACCCCCGAACAAGGCCAGCAAGTGCTCGACCTTAAAGTCCCCGGTGTCTATGGCATCGAGGAATTCCGTCGTTTCTACCCAGCCGGTGAAACCACCGCGCATATGGTCGGTTTTACCGACATCGATGACCACGGTCGTGAAGGTGTGGAACTCGCCTACGACGAATGGCTGGCCGGGGTTCCCGGCAAACGGCAAGTCATCAAGGATCGGCGTGGCAGACTGATCAAGGATGTCCAAGTCACTAAAAACGCCAAGGCCGGTAAGCCCTTGGCGTTGTCGATTGACCTGCGTCTGCAATACCTGGCCAACCGCGAGCTGCGCAACGCGATCATCGAGAACGGCGCCAAGGCCGGCAGCCTGGTGATCATGGACGTGAAGACCGGCGAGATCCTTGCCATGGTCAACCAGCCGACCTACAACCCGAACAACCGTCGCAACCTGCAACCGGCGATGATGCGCAACCGCGCAATGATCGACGTGTTCGAGCCGGGTTCGACCATGAAAGCCATCTCGATGAGCGCTGCCCTCGAAACCGGGCGCTGGAAACCCAGCGACAAGGTCGAGGTGTATCCGGGCACCTTGCAGTTGGGCAAATACACCATTCGTGACGTATCCCGTACCGAAGGCCCAGTGCTGGATTTGACAGGTATTTTGATCAACTCCAGTAACGTCGGCATGAGCAAGGTTGCCTTCGATATCGGCGGCGAAACCATCTACCACCTCGCGCAAAAAATCGGCTTGGGCCAACCCACCGGCCTCGACTTCCCTGGCGAGCGAGTGGGCAACCTGCCGAACTACCGCGACTGGAAAAAAGCCGAGACTGCCACGCTTTCCTATGGCTACGGCCTGTCTGTGACCGCGATCCAACTGGCCCACGCCTTCTCTGTGCTGGCCAACAATGGCCGCATGGTGCCGCTGAGCCTGATCCACGTCGACGAAGCACCGAAAGCCACCCAGGTGATCCCGGAAAACGTCGCCAAGACCATGCAAGGCATGCTGCAACAAGTGATCGAAGCGCCACGCGGTGTATTCCGCGCCCAAGTGCCGGCGTATCACGTGGCAGGCAAGTCCGGTACTGCCCGTAAGACATCGGTCGGCACCAAGGGCTACGCCGAGAATTCCTACCGCTCACTGTTTGCCGGTTTCGGCCCGATGAGCGACCCGCGCTACGCCATCGTCGTAGTGATCGATGAACCGAGTAAAGCGGGCTATTTCGGTGGCCTGGTATCGGCGCCGGTGTTCAGCAAAGTGATGTCCGGCACCCTGCGCCTGATGAACATCACGCCGGACAATCTGCCGCCGACCCAACAAGCGAATGCCGGACCACCGGCCGCTGCTGCAAAAAGCCAATGGAGGGCGCGGCTGATGTCTCTTAGCCTGAACAAGATTTTCGCCCACGCCGGTCGCGATCTATTGATCCGTGAGCTGAGCCTGGACAGCCGCAATGTACGCGCCGGTGACCTGTTCCTGGCGGTACCGGGCGGCAAGTACGATGGCCGTGCGCATATCGCCGATGCCTTGCAGCGCGGTGCTGCAGCGGTGGCTTATGAAGTGGAAGGCGCCACCGTGCTGCCGATCACTGACGTGCCGTTGATTCCGGTCAAGGGCCTGGCTGCGCAGTTGTCCGATATCGCCGGGCGTTTCTATGGCGACCCGAGCCGTCAGCTCAATCTTGTGGGTGTCACCGGCACCAATGGCAAGACCAGCGTGACCCAATTGATCGCCCAGGCGCTTGATCTGCTGGGCCAGCATTGCGGCATTGTCGGCACGCTCGGCACTGGCTTTTATGGCGCGCTGCAAAGCGGCCTGCACACCACGCCGAACCCTATTGCCGTGCAAGCGACCCTGGCCGACCTGAAAAAGGCCGGTGCAAAGGCGGTTGCGATGGAAGTCTCGTCCCACGGCTTGCACCAAGGCCGCGTTGCTGCGCTGGCCTTTGATGTGGCGGTGATGACCAATCTGTCCCGCGATCACCTGGACTACCACGGCACCATGGAGGCCTACGCCGCCGAAAAGGCCAAGCTGTTTGCCTGGAATGACCTCAAGTGCCGGGTGGTGAACCTGGACGACGAATTCGGCCGTCAGTTGGCTGCTGAAGACCGTGAATCGCGCCTGATCAGCTACAGCCTGCTGGACGCCAGTGCGTACCTGTATTGCCGTGAAGCCCAATTTGACGACGAAGGCGTACGTGCCACGTTGGTCACGCCTCAGGGCGAGCATCACCTGCGCAGCACCTTGCTGGGGCGCTTCAACCTGAGCAACGTTCTTGCTGCCATCGGCGCGTTGCTTGGCCTGGATTACGCCCTGGATGAAATCCTGCGCGTGCTGCCCAAGCTGGAAGGGCCGGTCGGTCGTATGCAGCGCCTGGTGGCGGCAATCAACCACTGGTAGTGGTCGACTATGCGCACACGCCGGATGCACTGGAAAAGGTTCTTGTCGCCCTGCGTCCTCACGCCAAGGGCCGGTTGTTGTGCCTGTTCGGTTGCGGCGGTGATCGTGATCGCGGCAAGCGTCCGTTGATGGCCGAAATCGTCGAGCGTCTGGCTGACGGCGTACTCGTCACCGACGACAACCCGCGCAGCGAAGACCCGAGCCAGATTTTCGACGACATCCGCACAGGCTTCAAAGACGTGTCCAAGGCCACCTTCGTCGCCGGTCGCGGTGCGGCCATCGCCCAATTGATCGCCAGTGCCAATGCCGACGACGTGGTGGTGCTGGCTGGCAAAGGCCACGAGGACTACCAGGAAATCAATGGCGAACGCCATGCCTTCTCCGATCTGGTCGAGGCCGATCACGCCTTGACCGCCTGGGAGGTCGCCCATGCTTAAAGCGATGAAATTCAGCGAACTGACCCAGGCCCTGTCGGCCCGCGTACTGTCGAGCGATTGCAGCTTCGACGGGGTCAGTATCGACAGTCGCAACATCAAGCCCGGGCAACTGTTTGTCGCACTGGCAGGCCCGCGTTTCGATGGTCACGACTACCTGAATGACGTCGCCGCCAAAGGTGCAGTGGGTGCCTTGGTGCAGCGTGAAGTGGCAGATTCCACCTTGCCGCAATTGCTGGTAGCCGATACCCGGTTGGCCCTCGGCCAATTGGGTGCCTTGAACCGCGCCGCTTTCGACAAGCCCGTTGCAGCCATTACCGGCTCCAGCGGCAAGACCACGGTCAAGGAACTGCTGGCGGGCATCTTGCGTACGCGCGGGCCGGTCCTGGCTACCCGTGGCAACCTGAACAATGATTTCGGTGCACCGCTGACCCTGCTCGAACTGGCTCCGGAACACACGGCGGCGGTGATTGAACTGGGTGCATCGCGTGTTGGCGAAATCGCCTACACCGTGGCGCTGACCAAGCCCCATGTGGCCATTATCAACAACGCCGGTACGGCCCACGTGGGCGAGTTCGGCGGCCCGGAAAAAGATCGTCGAAGCCAAGGGCGAGATCCTTGAGGGGCTCGATGCCTCGGGCACCGCTGTATTGAATCTTGACGACAAGGCCTTTGAGACCTGGCGTGCACGCGCCGCCGGTCGCAAGGTGTTGACGTTTGCCGTGCTCAACGCTGCGGCTGATTTCCATGCGTCCGACATCACGGTCGATGCGCGTGGATGCCCGTCCTTCACCTTGCATACCCCGCAAGGCAGCGAGCACGTGCAGTTGAACTTGCTGGGCAACCACAACGTTGCTAACGCCTTGGCTGCTGCTGCAGCCGCCCATGCCTTGGGCGTATCGCTGTTCGGTATCGCTACTGGCCTGGGCGCGGTGCAGCCGGTCAAGGCCGCACCGTGGCGCAGTTGGCGACCAATGGCATGCGCGTGATTGACGACACCTACAACGCCAACCCGTCCTCGATCAATGCTGCGGTAGACCTGCTTAAAACCTTTGCCGGGCGCAAGGTGCTGGTGCTGGGCGATATCGGTGAGTTGGGCGACTGGGCTGAGCAAGGCCACCGCGAAGTCGGTGCCTACGCCGTTGGCAAAGCCGATGCGCTTTACGCCGTGGGTACAAATATGGCCCATGCCGTCAACGCCTTCGGCCCCGGCGCGCACCATTTCGCCACCCAGGCCGAGCTGATCCAGGCGCTGACTGCGGCTGAACAAGACAAACACACAACCATTTTGATCAAGGGATCGCGCAGCGCGGTGATGGAAAACGTCGTCGCGGCCTTGTGTGGCTCAAGTACGGAGAAACATTAATGCTGCTGCTGCTGGCTGAGTATCTGCAACAGTTCCACAAAGGCTTCGCGGTCTTTCAGTACCTGACCCTGCGCGGGATCCTGGGTGTGCTGACGGCGCTGTCTCTGTCGCTGTTTTTAGGGCCGTGGATGATCCGCACCCTGCAGAACCTGCAAATTGGTCAATCGGTTCGTAATGACGGCCCGCAGTCGCACCTGTCCAAATCCGGCACCCCGACCATGGGCGGTGCGTTGATCCTGTCGTCCATCGGTATCAGCACCTTGCTGTGGGCCGACCTGCACAACCGTTACGTGTGGACCGTGCTGCTGGTGACCTTGTTGTTCGGCGCCATCGGCTGGGTGGATGACTACCGCAAGGTCATCGAGAAAAACTCGAAAGGGCTGCCAAGCCGCTGGAAGTACTTCTGGCAGTCGGTGTTCGGCCTGGGCGCGGCGATTTTCCTCTACACCACGGCGCCAAGCGCAGTAGAAACCACCCTGATCATCCCGATGCTCAAGGACGCCAGCATTCCACTGGGCGTCGGCTTCGTGGTGCTGACCTATTTTGTGATCGTCGGCTCCAGCAACGCCGTTAACCTCACCGATGGCCTCGATGGCCTGGCGATCATGCCGACAGTGATGGTGGGCGGCGCGCTCGGCATCTTCTGCTACCTGTCGGGTAACGTGAAATTCGCTGAATACCTGCTGATCCCCTATGTACCGGGCGCGGGTGAGTTGATCGTGTTCTGCGGCGCACTGATCGGTGCCGGCCTGGGCTTCCTGTGGTTCAACACCTACCCGGCGCAAGTCTTCATGGGTGACGTCGGCGCACTGGCGCTGGGCGCGGCCTTGGGCACCATCGCGGTGATCGTTCGCCAGGAAATCGTGCTGTTCATCATGGGCGGTGTGTTCGTGATGGAAACCCTGTCGGTGGTCATCCAGGTGGCCTCCTTCAAATTGACCGGGCGCCGCGTGTTCCGCATGGCGCCGATTCACCACCACTTTGAACTCAAGGGCTGGCCCGAGCCGCGCGTGATCGTGCGCTTCTGGATCATCACCGTGATTCTGGTACTGGTTGGCCTTGCCACCCTGAAACTGAGGTAGAAACGAGTGTCCCTGATCGCTTCAGACCACTTCCGCATCGTTGTCGGCCTCGGCAAGAGCGGCATGTCCCTGGTTCGCTTCCTGGCGAACCGGGGCAAGCCGTTTGCCGTGGCCGATACGCGGAAAATCCACCGGAGCTGGTCACGCTGCGCCGTGACTACCCGCACGTGGAAGTGCGTTGTGGCGAGCTGGATGTCGAGTTTCTGTGCCGTGCCGATGAGCTCTACGTGAGCCCTGGCCTGGCCCTGGCGACACCGGCCCTGCAAGCGGCAGCCGCGCGTGGCGTGAAGCTGTCCGGCGATATCGACCTGTTCGCGCGTAACGCGCAGGCGCCGATCATCGCCATCAGCGGTTCCAACGCGAAAAGCACCGTCACCACGTTGGTCGGCGAGATGGCGGCTGCGGCGGGCAAGCGTGTCGCGGTGGGCGGCAACCTTGGTACGCCGGCGCTGGACCTGCTCAGCGATGACATCGAGCTGTACGTGATGGAGCTGTCGAGCTTCCAACTGGAAACCACTCATGATCTCGGTGCCGAAGTGGCAACCGTGCTGAACGTGAGTGAAGACCACATGGACCGCTACAGCGGCCTGCCGGCTTATCACTTGGCCAAGCACCGGATCTTCCGTGGCGCCAAGCAGGTCGTGGTCAACCGTCAGGATGCCCTGAGCCGTCCGCTGATGGGTGAGGGCCTGCCATGCTGGACCTTTGGCCTGAGCAAACCCGATTTCAAAGCTTTCGGCATTCGTGAAGAGAACGGTGAGAAATACCTGGCCTTCGAATTCCAGAACCTGATGCCGGTGCGCGAGTTGAAAATTCGTGGCGCCCATAACCAGTCCAATGCCCTTGCGGCCCTGGCACTGGGGCATGCCGTTGGCCTACCGTTCGACGCCATGCTGTCGGCCCTGCGGACCTTTGGCGGCCTTGAGCATCGCTGCCAATGGGTACGCGACCTCGACGGCGTCAGCTATTACAACGACTCCAAGGCCACCAACGTCGGTGCGGCCCTGGCTGCCATCGAAGGCCTGGGCGCCGATATCGAAGGCAAGCTCGTGCTGATCGCCGGTGGTGACGGCAAGGGTGCCGATTTCAAGGATCTCAAAGGCCCTGTGAGCGAGCATTGCCGCGCCGTGGTGCTGATGGGCCGTGACTCCGACCTGATCGCCGCCGCCCTGGGTGACGCCGTGCCGCAAGTGCGTGCCTCCTCCCTGGACGACGCGATTGCCCAATGCAGGGCCCTGGCCCAGCCGGGCGACGCGGTGCTGCTGTCGCCGGCGTGTGCCAGTTTCGACATGTTCAAGAACTACGAAGAGCGCGGCCAGTTGTTCGCGCGCGCCGTGGAGGGCTTGGCATGAGCATCAATTTCCGGAACATCATCAAGCCGTACCCGTCGCCGATCATTACCGGGCGCGGTATCGACCTCGATTTCCCGATGCTTGCCGGTTGCCTGGCGCTGCTGGGCCTGGGCCTGGTGATGATCACCTCGGCATCGTCCGAAGTGGCTGCGGTGCAATCGGGCAACACCCTGTACATGATGATCCGTCACCTGGTTTACCTGGTGCTCGGCCTCGGCGCATGCATCGTGACGATGATGATCCCTATCGCCACCTGGCAGCGCCTGGGCTGGCTGATGCTCATCGGTGCGTTTGGTTTGCTGATCATGGTGATCCTGCCCGGCATTGGCCGGGAGGTGAACGGTTCGATGCGTTGGATCGGCTTCGGTGCGTTCAACGTGCAGCCTTCGGAAATCGCCAAGGTGTTCGTGGTGATCTACCTCGCCGGCTACCTGGTGCGCCGCCAGAAAGAAGTGCGCGAAAGCTGGATGGGCTTTTTCAAGCCGTTCATTGTGCTGCTGCCTATGGCTGGCCTGTTGCTGATGGAGCCTGACTTCGGTGCCACCGTCGTGATGATGGGGGCCGCTGCGGCGATGCTGTTCCTCGGTGGCGTGGGCTTGTTCCGTTTCACCTTGATGGTGGTGCTGGCGGTCGCTGCGGTAACGATTCTGGTGCAGGCGCAACCGTACCGGATGGCCCGTCTGATTACCTTTACCGACCCGTGGTCCGACCAGTTCGGCTCCGGCTACCAGTTGACCCAGGCACTCATCGCCTTTGGTCGCGGCGAGTGGCTGGGCGTGGGCCTGGGTAACAGCGTGCAGAAGCAGTTCTACCTGCCGGAAGCGCACACCGACTTCGTGTTCTCGGTACTCGCCGAAGAACTGGGCGTCGTGGGTTCGCTGTGCACCGTCGCGCTGTTCGTGTTCGTGTGTGTACGCGGCATGTACATCGGCCTGTGGGCTGAGAAGGCTAAACAGTATTTCGCCGCGTATGTGGCGTACGGCTTGTCGTTCCTGTGGATCGGCCAGTTCCTGATCAATATCGGTGTAAACGTCGGCCTGCTGCCGACCAAGGGCCTGACCTTGCCGTTCCTCAGTTACGGCGGCAGTTCGTTGGTGATTTGCTGCGCCTGTCTCGGTTTGTTGCTGCGCATCGAATGGGAGAGTCGAACCCACTTGGGTAGCGAAGAGATGGAATTCAGTGAAAGCGACTTTGCCGAGGAGCCGACCCATGGGCGCTAACGTGCTGATCATGGCAGGCGGCACCGGGGGCCACGTGTTCCCGGCCTTGGCGTGTGCACGTGAGTTTCAGAACCGTGGCTACACCGTGCACTGGTTGGGCACGCCACGTGGAATCGAAAATGAATTGGTGCCGAATGCGGGTTTGCCGTTGCATCTGATCAACGTCACCGGCCTGCGCGGCAAGGGCAAGTTGTCCCTGCTCAAGGCGCCGTTCGTATTGCTCAAGGCAGTATGGCAAGCGCGCAAAGTAATTCGTGAATTGAAGCCGGTCTGCGTGCTGGGCTTTGGCGGTTATGTGACCGGTCCTGGTGGCGTTGCGGCTCGACTCGCTGGCGTGCCGGTGATCGTGCACGAGCAGAACGCCGTGGCCGGTACCGCCAACCGTTTGCTGGTGCCCCTGGCAGCACGGGTGTGCGAGGCCTTTCCGAAGACCTTTGGTGCATCGGACAAACTGCGTACCACCGGCAATCCGGTGCGCACCGAACTGTTTATGGACATCGCCCGTGAAGCGTTGCCCGGACGCAAGGCGCACCTGCTGATCATGGGCGGAAGCCTGGGGTCCGAGCCGTTGAACAAACTGCTGCCGGAAGCGCTGGCGCAACTCCCTGTGGAATTGCGTCCGGAAGTCTTCCATCAGGCTGGCAAAAACCACGGTGAAGTCACCGCTACGCGTTATCGCGAAGCGGGTGTAGAGGCGAACGTACAGCCCTTCATCAAAGACATGGCCCAAGCCTATGGCTGGGCCGACCTGGTGGTCTGCCGCTCCGGTGCGCTGACCGTCAGTGAACTGGCTGCCGCCGGTCTGCCGTCCTTGCTGGTGCCTTTGCCCCATGCGATCGACGATCACCAGACCCGCAACGCCGAATATTTGGCCGGGGAGGGCGCTGCCTTCCTGCTGCCGCAAAGAACGACTGGCGCCGCCGATTTGGCCGCACGCCTGACCGAGGTTTTGATGCAACCGGAACGACTCAACAGCATGGCGAGCACCGCAAGCCGCCTGGCCAAACCTGACGCAACCCGCACCGTGGTCGATATCTGCCTGGAGGTGGCCCATGGTTGAGAATCAGAAAGCCATGCCACAACCCGAGATGCGCCGCATCCGTCGCATCCACTTCGTCGGTATCGGCGGTGTGGGCATGTGCGGCATTGCCGAAGTATTGCTGAACCTGGGATACCAGGTGTCTGGCTCCGACTTGAAAGAGTCGCCGGTCACTGATCGCCTGAAAACCTTCGGTGCGCAAATCTTCATCGGCCACCGTGCCGAGAACGCTGCCGAGGCCGACGTGCTGGTGGTGTCCAGTGCCGTGAACACCTCCAACCCGGAAGTGGCCACCGCCCTTGAGCGCCGTATTCCCGTGGTGCCACGCGCCGAGATGCTGGCCGAGCTGATGCGCTATCGCCACGGCATCGCCGTCGCCGGTACCCACGGCAAAACCACCACCACCAGCCTGATCGCCTCAGTGTTCGCCGCCGGTGGCCTGGACCCGACCTTTGTGATTGGTGGCCGCCTGAATGCAGCGGGCACCAATGCCCAGCTTGGCACCAGCCGGTACCTGATTGCCGAAGCCGATGAAAGTGACGCGAGCTTCCTGCACCTGCAGCCGCTGGTTGCCGTGGTCACCAACATCGACGAAGACCACATGGCCACCTACGACGGTGACTTCAACAAGTTGAAGAAAACCTTCGTCGAATTCCTGCACAACCTGCCGTTCTATGGTTTGGCCGTGGTGTGCCTGGACGATCCGGTCGTGCGCGAGATCCTGCCGTTGGTCAAGCGCCCAACCGTGACCTATGGCTTCAGCGAAGACGCCGATGTGCGTGCGATCAATGTGCGTCAGAAAGGCATGCAAACCTTCTTCACCGTACTGCGCCCCGACCGCGAGCCGCTGGACGTCTCGGTCAACATGCCGGGCAACCACAACGTACTCAACTCCCTGGCGACCATTTGCATCGCCACCGATGAGGGCGTCAGCGATGAAGCCATCGTTGAAGGCCTGTCGCGCTTTGCCGGCGTGGGTCGTCGCTTCCAGGTCTACGGCCAGTTGCCGGTAGAAGGCGGTGACGTGATGCTGGTGGATGACTACGGTCACCACCCGACTGAAGTGGCCGCGGTGATCAAGGCTGTCCGCGGCGGTTGGCCGGAGCGCCGTTTGGTAATGGTTTACCAACCGCACCGCTATAGCCGTACGCGCGACTTGTACGACGATTTTGTCAATGTACTGGCCGATGCCAACGTGCTGCTGCTGATGGAAGTCTACCCGGCGGGTGAAGAGCCGATCCCGGGGGCGGACAGCCGCAAGCTGTGCAACAGCATCCGTCAGCGCGGTCAATTGGACCCGATCTACATCGAGCGTGGCGTAGACCTGGCGCCGATCGTCAAGCCGCTGCTGCGTGCCGGCGACATTTTGCTGTGCCAGGGTGCCGGTGACATTGGCGGCCTTGCCCCTAAATTGCTGGCGAGCCCGCTGTTCGCTGCTGCCAAGGGAGCGTCGAAATGAACACTGATTACGCCTCCCTTTTTCGACCATCACACCTGCCGATTTCGGTCGCGTGGCTGTACTGTTCGGCGGCAAGAGCGCCGAGCGCGAAGTGTCGCTCAAGTCCGGCAATGCCGTGCTCGAAGCGCTGCAAAGCGCCGGTGTGAACGCATTCGGCATCGACGTGGGCGATGACTTCCTTGCTCGCTTGCAGGCTGAGAAGATCGACCGCGCGTTCATCATCCTCCACGGCCGTGGCGGTGAAGACGGCAGCATGCAAGGCCTGCTGGAATGCGCCGGCATCCCTTACACCGGCAGTGGCATCCTCGCTTCCGCGTTGGCGATGGACAAGTTGCGCACCAAGCAGGTGTGGCACAGCCTGGGCATTCCAACCCCGCGTCACAGTGTGCTGTGCAGCGAAGACGATTGTATTTCTGCAGCCAAGGAACTGGGCCTGCCTTTGATCGTCAAACCTGCCCATGAAGGCTCCAGTATCGGCATGGCCAAAGTGAACTCGGCCGCCGAATTGATCGACGCATGGAAAGCGGCAAGTACCTACGATTCGCAAGTGTTGGTGGAACAGTGGATCCAGGGTCCCGAGTACACCATCGCCACCCTGCGTGGCCAGGTATTGCCGCCTATCGCATTGGGCACGCCCCACACCTTTTACGACTACGACGCCAAGTACGTGGCCTCCGATACCCAGTACCGGATCCCGTGCGGCCTCGACGCAGCCAAGGAACAGGAATTGATGGACCTCACGGCAAAAGCCTGTGAGGCGCTGGGTATCGCCGGTTGGGCGCGGGCAGACGTGATGCAGGATGACCAAGGGAATTTCTGGTTCCTGGAAGTCAACACCGCTCCCGGCATGACCGATCACAGCTTGGTACCTATGGCCGCTCGTGCCGCCGGTTTGGATTTCCAGCAGTTGGTGCTGGCGATCCTGGCCGCAAGCATTGAGCCAAGAGGCTAAGAACATGAACGGCGCATCGCTTCGTCATCAGCCCCCACAAGCACCCGGTCGCAAACCGGTGCCCCGGGGTGCCAGCCGAATGGTGGCTAAAGAGCCGATGTCGGTGCGCTTGCCGAAAGCCAACTTTGGTTTCCTCAAGGCGCTGTTCTGGCCGGTGCTGCTGGTGGTGTTGGGCTTTGGAACCTACGAAGGCGCGCAGCGTCTGTTGCCCTATGCCGATCGACCGATCACCAAGATCAGCGTGCAGGGCGACTTGAGCTACATCAGCCAGCAAGCGGTGCAGCAGCGTATCGGCCCGTACCTGGCGGCGAGCTTCTTCACCATCGACTTGGCGGGTATGCGCTCGGAGCTGGAGCAAATGCCGTGGATCGCCCACGCCGAAGTCCGCCGCGTCTGGCCGGACCAGGTGACGATCCGTCTGGAAGAACAACTGCCCGTGGCCCGTTGGGGTGACGAAGCGCTGTTGAACAACCAGGGCCAGGCGTTCACCCCGCGTGAGCTGGCCAACTACGAGCACCTGCCGCAGCTGTTCGGGCCGCAGCGGGCGCAGCAGCAAGTGATGCAGCAGTACCAGGCCTTGAGCCAGATGCTGCGGCCTATGGGCTTCTCCATTGCACGCCTGGAACTGCGTGAACGGGGTAGCTGGTTTTTGACGACCGGGGCAGGCAGTTCCGGCCCGGGCATCCAGTTGTTGCTGGGACGCGACCGCTTGGTGGAAAAGATGCGCCGCTTCATTGCCATCTACGACAAGACCTTGAAAGAACAGATTACGAACATTGCGAGCGTCGACCTGCGTTACGCCAACGGCCTTGCCGTCGGCTGGCGTGAACCGGCTGCGCCCACGGCAGCGCAACCCGCTGTCGCGAAGAATTAAGAAGAGGCAGGACCCATGGCAAACGTGCAAAGCGGCAAAATGATCGTCGGTCTCGATATCGGCACCTCCAAGGTGGTGGCGCTGGTGGGCGAGGTCGGTGAAGACGGCGTGATCGAGATCGTCGGTATTGGCACGCATCCGTCCCGGGGCCTGAAGAAGGGCGTGGTGGTGAACATCGAGTCCACCGTGCAATCGATCCAGCGCGCTATCGAAGAAGCGCAGCTGATGGCCGGTTGCCGGATTCACTCGGCGTTCGTCGGCGTGGCCGGCAACCATATCCGCAGCCTGAACTCCCACGGCATCGTGGCGATCCGCGACCGTGAAGTCAGCTCGGCCGACCTTGAGCGTGTACTCGACGCTGCCCAGGCCGTTGCGATTCCGGCTGACCAGCGCGTATTGCACACCCTGCCGCAGGACTACGTGATCGATAACCAGGAAGGCGTTCGCGAGCCGCTAGGCATGTCGGGTGTACGCCTGGAAGCCAAGGTCCACGTGGTGACCTGCGCGGTCAACGCCGCACAAAACATTGAAAAATGCGTGCGCCGCTGTGGCCTGGAAATCGACGACATCATTCTTGAGCAGTTGGCCTCGGCCTACTCGGTACTGACCGACGACGAAAAGAACTGGGCGTGTGCCTGGTGGACATCGGCGGCGGCACCACCGACATCGCGATCTTCACCGAAGGTGCGATCCGTCACACCGCCGTGATCCCGATTGCCGGCGACCAGGTGACCAACGATATCGCCATGGCGCTGCGGACACCGACCCAGTACGCCGAAGAAATCAAGATCCGCTACGCCTGCGCCCTGGCCAAACTGGCCGGTGCCGGCGAGACCATCAAGGTGCCAAGCGTGGGCGACCGTCCACCGCGCGAACTGTCGCGCCAGGCCCTGGCCGAAGTGGTCGAGCCGCGTTACGACGAACTGTTCACCCTGATCCAGGCGGAACTGCGTCGCAGCGGCTACGAAGATTTGATCCCGGCCGGCATCGTGCTGACCGGCGGTACTTCGAAGATGGAAGGCGCGGTCGAACTCGCCGAGGAAATCTTCCACATGCCGGTTCGCCTGGGCGTGCCTCACGGCGTGAAAGGCCTGGGCGACGTGGTCCGCAACCCGATTTATTCCACCGGTGTGGGCTTGCTGTTGTACGGACTGCAAAAGCAGACCGACGGCATTTCCCTGTCGGGCCCAAGCATTCGTGACAGCTACCGCAACGATGACGAAGCGAAAGCGCCGTTGTTCGAACGGCTGCAGGCTTGGGTAAAAGGCAATTTCTAAAGATTTACCGCAGCACCGTTGTAAGCAGTAGGCGAAAAAACTAGAGAAATGAAAGGAGAGGGAACATGTTCGAACTCGTAGACAACATCCCCGCAAGCCCGGTTATTAAAGTAATCGGTGTCGGCGGTGGCGGCGGCAACGCTGTCAACCACATGGTCAAGAGCAACATTGAAGGCGTTGAATTCATCTGCGCCAACACTGATGCCCAGGCGCTGAAAAGCATCGGCGCGCGGACCATCCTGCAATTGGGCACCGCCGTGACCAAGGGCCTTGGCGCTGGCGCCAACCCGGAAGTCGGCCGTCAAGCCGCACTGGAAGACCGCGAGCGTATTGCCGAAGTGCTGCAAGGCACCAACATGGTGTTCATCACCACCGGCATGGGCGGCGGTACCGGTACCGGTGCTGCACCGATCATTGCCGAAGTGGCCAAGGAAATGGGCATTCTGACGGTTGCTGTTGTAACCCGTCCGTTCCCGTTCGAAGGTCGCAAGCGCATGCAGATCGCCGACGAAGGCATCCGTCTGCTGTCTGAAAGCGTCGACTCGTTGATCACCATCCCTAACGAGAAGCTGCTGACCATCCTGGGCAAGGACGCAAGCCTGCTGTCCGCATTCGCCAAGGCTGACGATGTACTGGCCGGTGCCGTTCGCGGTATCTCCGACATCATCAAGCGCCCAGGCATGATCAACGTCGACTTTGCCGACGTACGTACTGTCATGAGCGAAATGGGCATGGCAATGATGGGCACTGGCTGCGCCAGCGGTCCTAACCGTGCACGTGAAGCCACCGAAGCAGCCATCCGCAACCCGTTGCTGGAAGACGTGAACCTGCAAGGCGCACGCGGCATCCTGGTGAACATCACCGCCGGTCCTGACCTGTCCCTGGGTGAGTACTCCGACGTGGGTAGCATCATCGAAGCCTTCGCTTCCGAGCATGCCATGGTCAAAGTCGGTACCGTTATCGACCCGGATATGCGCGACGAGCTGCATGTAACCGTGGTAGCTACCGGCCTGGGCGCGAAAATCGAGAAGCCTGTGAAGGTTATCGACAACACCGTTCACACTGGCCATAACAGCCACGCCAGCCAGCAAGCTGCCGCTCCAGCGCCTGCGCGCCAGGAACTGCCGTCTGTTAACTACCGTGACCTGGACCGTCCGACCGTGATGCGCAACCAGGCTCAGGCCGGTGCTGCGGCGTCCCGTAGCCCGAATCCGCAAGATGATCTGGACTACTTGGACATCCCGGCATTCCTGCGTCGTCAGGCCGATTGATGGAATGTATCAGGGCTATGAAGGTGATTGGTGTTCAGCAAAGGTCTGGTCTGCTATTATCGCCAGCCTTTGTTGATACCAGTTCGCAATTTGCGCTCAAGCGGTCCAAGCCATGATTAAACAACGCACCCTGAAGAATATTATCCGTGCCACAGGTGTAGGTCTGCACTCCGGGGAGAAGGTATACCTGACCCTCAAACCTGCACCTGTCGACACCGGCATCGTGTTTGTTCGTGCCGACCTGGACCCTGTGGTGCAGATTCCTGCTCGCGCGGAAAACGTTGGCGAAACCACGATGTCGACCACATTGGTCAACGGTGACGTCAAAGTGGACACGGTGGAGCACTTGCTCTCGGCCATGGCTGGCCTGGGCATCGATAACGCCTACGTCGAGCTCTCCGCGTCCGAAGTCCCTATCATGGATGGCAGCGCTGGACCCTTCGTATTCTTGATTCAATCTGCCGGCCTGGAGGAACAGGACGCAGCCAAGAAGTTCATTCGCATTCTGCGGAAGTGACAGTAGAAGACGGCGACAAGCGCGCCACCTTCGTCCCGTTCGAAGGCTTTAAAGTGAGCTTTGAGATCGATTTCGATCACCCGGTATTCCGTGACCGCACCCAAAGTGCAAGCGTGGATTTTTCCAGCACTTCGTTTGTAAAAGAAGTCAGCCGCGCCCGTACCTTTGGTTTCATGAGTGACATCGAGTACCTGCGCAAGCACAACCTCGCACTCGGCGGCAGCGTTGAAAACGCCATTGTGGTCGACGCGGATGGTGTACTGAACGAAGACGGCCTTCGCTACGAAGACGAATTCGTGAAGCACAAGATCCTCGATGCAATCGGTGACCTCTACCTGCTGGGCAATAGCCTGATAGGCGAGTTCAAAGGCTTCAAGTCGGGCCACGCCCTTAACAACCAGTTGCTGCGCAAGTTGATTGAGCAGACAGATGCTTGGGAAGTCGTGACCTTCGAAGATGCCAGCACCGCACCGATCTCTTACATGCGTCCCGTTGCGGCGGTGTAAGTAACAACTCTCTTTCTTTAGTTTTGAAAGGCTGCCTTCGGGTGGCCTTTTTTTATGCCTGCTCGTTCCCATGCAGAGCGTGGGAACGATCAGTCGGACTCTACAATCCGATTCCGCCCCGTATGCTTGGCCTCGTACAGCGCCTGATCCGCGCTCAACAGCAACGCTTCCAGTGACATGCGGCTGCGCTTGTCCCAGGTGCTCATGCCAATACTCACGGTAATCGGCCGCTCATCCCCTGCCATACGGGGCAAATGCTCGATGCTGCTGCGGATGTGTTCGGCAATCACCAGCGCGCCCTTGGCGTCGGTGTGCGGCAGGACCACGGCGAACTCTTCACCGCCATAACGCGCCGCTAGATCGGCGGGGCGGCGGATATTGGTGCTGATCACCTGGGCGACCCTACGCAGCGCCTCATCGCCGCCGTGATGGCCATGGCGGTCGTTGAATGCCTTGAAGTGGTCCACGTCGATCATCAGCAGCGTCAAAGGATCAGCTGAACGTTGGGCACGGTCCCATTCCAGGCGCAGGCGTTCGTCGAGTACGCGACGGTTGGCAAGGCCGGTCAACGCATCGGTGGCTGCCAGTTCTGACAGCACGCGTTCGGTGCGATAGCGACGCCGCAGCTCTCGGCGCAACATCCAGGTCAGCCATAGCAGGCCAATGCACAGCACGCCGGTGGCGCCGCTGGTGAGCAGTGCGGCACGGTTCCAAGGGGCGAACACATCATCGCTGGCCAGGGCCACTACCACTATCAGCGGCAACTCACCGACGTTGCTGAAGGTATACAGGCGTTCTTGCCCGGTGATGGAGGAGATCGCCTGAAAGCTGCCTTCGCCTTCGAGCAGCATGCGTTTGAAGTTAGGGCGGTCGCTCAGGTCCTTGTCGATCATGTCGCGCTCGGACAACGGCTGCTGGGCCAGGAGAATGCCTTGGGCGTTCAGCAGGTTGACGGTGCTGCCATTGCCGATGGTCAGGCGGTTGAACAATTGGTCGAAGTACGCCAGCCGCATCGTTGCGACGGCCACCCCGGCAAACTCACCATTGGGCCCGGAAACCCGACGGCTGAATGCAATACGCCAGACTTGATCGCACGCGCAGCGATCTTGAACGGGCGACTGATAAACAGCCCTGCTTGGGGATTGTTCAGATGGGCCTGGAAATAATCGCGGTTGGCGAAGTTGCGCGGCGTCGGCCACAAGGTCGAGGAGTCGGCAATCACCGCGCCGTTGGCGTTCAGCAACAGCACTTCGCCTTTGAAGGGGGCCGCGATGGACTGGTCAAACTGCACCAGATGCTGGATGTCCGGGGACACCAGGGATAAATCCTTGCGCGTGGTCGCGCTGATCAGCCCTTGTAGTGCAAGGTCGTATAGCTCGACGTTGCGCAGCACATCGGCATTGATCAGTTGGGTAATGTTGGTGGTCGAGCGCTGGGCAGCCTGCAGGGTGCTGGCATGTTCGCGAATCAGCAGCGCAGCAACGATCACCATGATCAAGACGACAGTGACGCTACTGCCCAGAATCAAAAAAAGCTCTGGGCGTGAGCGCCGGTGGCGGGCGTGGGGTTGACTCATCGGGCAAACTTCAGCGGTGAGAATACTGGCAGTTTAGTTCTACGCGATGAAAATTAAATGAGGCGTGGCAAAGAAAGATCCAGGTCTCAGAACACGTTGATCGGGTAGTCGATAATCACGCGGTACTCATCCACGTCCCGATCGACTGCCGAGTAGCCGTTGCTGCCCCGATTGGTAGCCCATTGCAGGCGCACGGCCAGGTCCTTGGCCTTGCCGCCTTGCACCACGTATTTCAAGTCGATGTCCCGTTCCCAATGCTTGGCGTCTTTGCCGTCAGCGCTGTACCAGCTGCTGTAGCCACGGCTTTGCGGGTCGACTTTGGTCAGGTCGGTCTTGCCGCTGATATACGACACCGCCGAGGTCAGGCCAGGCATGCCGAGCCCTGCGAAGTCATAGGCGTACTTGAGTTTCCACGAGCGCTCGTTGGGGCCGTTGAAGTCGGAGTACTGCTGGGAGTTGTCCAGGTACACGCTGTCGCCCTGGGCGATGTAGTCGAACGGCGTGTTGCCGTTAACCCGCTGGTAGGCGGCGGTGATGCTGTGGTTGCCCACACCCACGGTGAAATGCAGGCTGTAGGTGTTGTTGTCGATGTTCCCCAGCAGCGATTGGCCGGTGTCCTGGGTGTGGTAGTAGTGCAGGCCCGGGTTGAGGCTGACCAGGTCATTCAGCGCGTAGGTGTAGTCCAGGTCGTAGTAGTACTGATGCCATACGTCCTTGAGTTCGGACGCGTAGAGGTTGCTGGTCAGGCCAGGAATACCGCTGAACGACACGCCTGCCCAGTTCATGTGCTGGCTGTCGTTATTGGGCGGCAGGGTGCCATAGCTGGTGCCAATGCGCCGGTGGCCACTCTGGTTGTAGAGCTTGGTGAAACTGGCTTGGCCGCCTTCGAACATCCAACCGTCGAGGCTGTGATTGGTCAGGCTGACACCACGGAATGTCTGCGGCAGCATGCGCGTCATGCCGCCGGCAATCACCGGGTTGTTGAGAAACAGGTCGCCGGCCTTTAACTCGGTATCGAACGCGCGCATTTTCAAGGTGCCGCCCGCTGTGGAAAACGAACCTGGCGCCTTGCCGTTGCCACTGCCGTACGGAAGGATACTGGAACCGTCGGTGCCGCCACCGCCGTCAAGCTTAAGACCCAGCATTGCGTTTATGTCCAGTCCGAAACCCACGGTGCCTTGGGTGTAGCCGGATTCGAAGGTGCCGAGAAAACCCTGGCCCCATTCCTTGCTGTCATCGGTGTGGATATCGCGACGGTCGCGGTTCATGTAGTAATTGCGGGTGTTGAGGGTGAGGTGCGAGCCTTCGACGAAACCGTCGGCGGGGGTGGAGTCTGCCGCGTGGGCAAGAGGGGCGATCGTTGCTGCAATCGCTAGGAATAGCGGGGTGAACGTCAGCGAGTTCTTCACCGGTGGAGCTCCTTTGGTCAATCGAAAACGGCCAATGTCGTGGGGGTGTGCCTGGCCTTTTTTACGGCAAAAAAAAGCCGCTGAAGTCAGCGGCTTTAAGACAGATTTCCAGTGTAGAGCCCTGGAAAAAAGTCGAGGGAAATTCGGGTAAGCGGGGACTGCCTTTGCCGTCGCGCTCATCGATGCGTCAAATTAACGCAGGCGAGCGGTACGATACAGAGTGTAACAAGATAATGACTGTTGCCCAAATCGCAACAGTTAGAGGCGCCGAGGTGTTTGGGAGCTACACGGGCAAGGTAATGCCAAATGTATTGCCGCCGTGCTCACTGCGCACAAACACATCACCGCCGTGCATCAGTGCAATCGCCTTGACGATCGCCAGCCCCAGGCCGTGATTGGCCCCGCTGTTGCTGCGCGATGCGTCCACTCGATAGAAGCGTTCGAACAAACGTGGCAGGTGCTCGCTGGCGATCGCGTTGCCAGGGTTGGTGACGCCGATGGCGACCTGGTGCTCCTGCACTTCAATGTTCACTTCAATGGCCTGCCCCGGCGCGGTGTGCTGTACCGCATTGCTCAGCAGGTTGATCAGCGCGCGGCGCAGGTGGGCTTTTTCGATTTGCACTTGGGCATCGCCGTGGACCAGCACCTTGACCTGGGCGTCCTCAAGGATGAAGTCCAAGTAGTCGAGGGTGGTCGCCACCTCATCAGCCAGTGAGCTTTGAATCAGTTTGGTGGCTTTGCTGCCCTGGTCGGCGCTGGCGAGGAACAGCATGTCGTTGATGATCGAGCGTAGGCGTTCCAGCTCTTCAAGGTTGGATTGCAGCACCTCGAAATAATGTTCGGCTGAACGCCCGCGTGTCAGGGCCACTTGGGTCTGGCCGATCAGGTTAGTCAAGGGCGAACGCAGTTCGTGGGCCACGTCGGCGTTGAACGACTCCAGGCGCGAATAGGCCTGTTCGACGCGGTCGAGGGTGGCGTTGAACGAGTTGACGAATTGGCTCAGCTCTGGGGGGAGCCGCGACAGATGCAGGCGCCCAGAGAGTTTTGGCGGTGTGAGCTTCTGTGCTTCATCCGACAATTTGCCCAACGGCTTGAGGCCGATACGCGAGACCCAGAACCCCAATAGCGCAGCGAGCACCACGCCGACAAACGCCAGGCCGATCAGCGCCATCAGCAAATGATGTTGGGTGGCGTGGAAGTTTTCTGTGTCGATGGCAATGATGAAACGCAACGGCGGCCGCTGGTCCTTGGCCGGGAACTGACTCACCAGTGCCTTGAACGGATGATCGTAGCCCGGCAGATGCAAATCACGCTTGCCAGTACCACCCTGGGCAAAGGCGCGGATCTGCGCATCGGGGTTGCCGTATTCGTAGAGCGGGTCACCACTGATGACCCAGAAACGGATGCGCTGGTCTTCTTCACCGAGCAATTTGAGTTTGGCAGTGATCTTCGCCCAGTGATCGGGCGTGCCGAAGCGGCCTACTGATGATTCCAGCACGCTGTAGCGAGCGTCCAGTTCGGCCCCCGGCAACGCCCCGAGGCTCTGGTCCACCTGCTGGTACAGCGCACCGCCGATCAACATGAAGATCAGCAACGCCACCAACGTGAACATGCCGCTCAGGCGCAGGGCAATGGAGTTAGCCACCACTTGGGTTCTCCTGCATGCGGCTCTCCAGCACATAGCCCATGCCGCGGATGGTGTGCAGCAGTTTCTGTTCGAAAGGCCCATCGAGCTTGGCACGCAGGCGCTTGATCGCCACTTCCACCACGTTGGCGTCGCTGTCGAAATTGATGTCCCAGACCATTTCCGCAATGGAGGTCTTGGACAGGATCTCACCCTGGCGTCGCGCCAACACGCTGAGCAGCGAGAACTCCTTGGCCGTCAGGTCCAGGCGCAGGCCGTTGCGGCTGGCTTTGCGGCTGATGAGGTCGATCCACAAGTCGGCGACCGTCACCTGCACCGGCTCATGGCCACCGCTACGGCGAGTCAGGGCTTGCAGGCGCGCCACCAGCTCCAGGAACGAAAATGGCTTGCCCAAGTAATCATCAGCACCTTCACGCAAGCCACGAATGCGGTCTTCTACACGCTCGCGGGCGGTGAGCATGATCACCGGCGTCTGCTTGCGCGCACGCAGGGCACGCAACACGCCGAAGCCGTCCAGGCCCGGCAGCATCACGTCGAGCACGATCACTGCGTAGTCGTTCTCCAATGCCAGGTGCAAACCCTCGACGCCTTCGCGGGCCACATCGACGGTATAGCCTTGTTCCGTCAGGCCGCGATGCAGGTAGTCTGCGGTTTTTTCTTCATCTTCAATAATCAGGACGCGCATGACACCGCCTCAGTGTGTGGTCGCCAACGCAGGCGTTGGTGTGGGCCGGTGGAAGAACTTCTCAAGGTACAAGTATATGACCGGTGTGGTGAACAGCGTCAGCGCCTGGCTCACCAGCAAACCGCCGACCACCGCGATGCCCAGTGGCTGGCGCAGTTCGGCGCCGACGCCGTAACCGAGCATCAGCGGCAGGGCGCCAAGCAGGGCCGCCAAAGACGTCATGATGATCGGACGGAACCGTGTGATGCACGCTTCGAAAATCGCATCCTGAGGCGTCAGCCCGCGTGTGCGTTGCGCCTCCAGGGCGAAGTCGATCAGCAAGATACCGTTTTTCTTGACGATGCCGATCAACAGCACCAGGCCGATCAACGCCATGATCGAGAAGTCCTGGCCCAGCAGCCACAGCATGATCAGCGCGCCCAAGCCTGCAGAAGGTAGGGTCGAGATGATGGTCAGTGGGTGCACAAAGCTCTCGTACAGCACGCCAAGAATAATGTAGACCGCCACCAGCGCCGCGAGAATCAGCCACGGCTGGCTGGCCAGCGAACTCTGGAATGCCTGGGCCGCACCCTGGAAATTGCCGATGATCGAGGACGGCATGCCGATCTCGTTCTTGGCCTGGTTGAGCAGAATTACCGCATCCCCCAGCGCCACGCCGGGCGCCAGGTTGAACGACAGGTTGGCGGCCGGGAACATGCCGTCATGACTGATGGACAGCGGCCCGACCGTGGGCGCATCGACCTTGGCCAGTGCCGACAGCGGCACCATTTCATTGGTCAGCGGTGAGCGCAGGTAGAAGTAGTTCAGGCTCTCGGCCTTGCCGCGCTGGCGGGTATCCAGTTCCAGCACCACTTGGTACTGGTTTATTTCGGTCTGGAACTCATTGACCTGGCGTTGGCCGAACGCGTCGTACAGCGCTTGGTCAACGTCGGTGGCGGTCAGGCCGAAGCGTGCGGCGGCACGGCGGTCGATGGTGATCTGGGTAATGCTGCCGCCCAGTTGCAGGTCGTTGGATATATCGCGGAACGCCGGAATGGCGCGCAGTTTTTCGGTCAAGCGCTGGGTCCAGGTGTTCAGCGTCGCACCGTCGTTACTTTTGAGCACATATTGGTATTGGCTGCGGCTGGGGCCGGAGCTGAGGTTGATGTCCTGACCGGCGCGCAGGTACAGGACAATCCCCGGCACAGCGGCCAGCTTGGGTCGGATGCGGTCGATGAATTGGCTGGCGGACACGTCCCTGTCACCCCGGTCTACCAGGGAGATCCAGAAGCGGCCGTTGGCGATGGTCTGGTTGCTGCCGGTCACGCCGACAGAGTGGGAGAACGCCCGCACGGCGGGGTCAGCCTTCATGATTTCGGCCAGTGCCTTGTGCTTGGCGACCATGTCTGGATAGGACACATCCGCCGCTGCCTCGCTGGTACCGAGGACGAAGCCGGTGTCCTGTACCGGGAAAAACCCCTTGGGGATAAACACATAACCGGCCACGGCCAGGCCCAGGGTCAGCAAGAAGATGCCGGCCATCGTACGTGGGTGGGCGAGGGCGCGGCGCAGGTATTTTTCGTAACCTGCCAGCAAGCGTTCGCCAAAGCCGGGGTTGTCATGGGGCCGATGGCTCGGCGCTTTCATGAACAGTGCCGCCAGGGTCGGTGCAAGTGTCAGGGACACTACGACGGAGATCAGGATGGTCGAGGTGGCAGTCAAGGCAAACTCCTTGAACAACCTGCCGACTACACCGCCCATGAACAGCAACGGAATGAAGGCCGCCACGAGCGACACACTGATGGATACCACGGTAAAGCCAATCTCACTGGCGCCTTTGATGGCGGCCTCGCGCTTGTCCAGGCCGGTTTCCAGATGGCGATGGATGTTCTCCACCACGACGATTGCGTCATCCACCACAAACCCCACAGCCACCACAATGGCCACGAGGGTCAGGTTATTCAGGCTGAAGCCCATCACGTACATCAGGGCAAAGCTGGCGATCAACGACACCCCCAGCACGCTCGACACAATGAGGGTGGCCGACCATTGGCGCAGGAAAATCGCCATGACGCCGATCACCAGCAGAACGGCGATCAGCAGGGTCATTTCCACTTCGTGCAACGAGGCGCGGATGGTGGTGGTGCGGTCCATCAACACGCTGACCTGGACCGAGGCCGGTAGCATGGCTTCCAGGCGCGGCATTTCGGCCTGGATGCGTTCTACTGTTTCGACGATGTTGGCGCCGGGCTGACGGGTGATTACCAAGTTGACGCCGGGAGTGTCGCCGGCCCACGCCTGGACGTAGGCGTTTTCCGAGCCGTTGACCACTTTGGCCACATCGCGCAGTTGCACCGGTGCGCCGTTCTTGTAGGAAATGATCAGGTCGCCGTATTCATCCGGGTGAAACAGTTGGTCGTTGGTCGCGAGGGTCGACACGCTGTTCTGGCCGTACAGTGCGCCCTTGGCGAGGTTGAGGCTCGATTGCTGGATCGCCAGGCGCACATCCGCCAGGGTCAGGCCGATGGCGGCCAGTTTGTCGGGCGAGGCCTGCACGCGGATCGCGGGGCGCTGCTGGCCGGTGATATTGATCTGGCCAACGCCATCGATTTGGCTGATTTGCCGGGCGAGCAGGGTTTCCACCAAGTCACTCAATTCGGTGCCGGGCATGTCGTTGGAGCTGACACTGACGATCAGTACCGGGCTGTCTGCCGGGTTGACCTTGCGCCAGGTCGGCAGGCTTGGCATATCGCTGGGCAGTTTGCCGGCCGCGGTGTTGATGGCGGCCTGAACCTCCTGCGCGGCGGTGTCGATGCTCTTGTCGAGGGTGAACTGCAGGGTCAGCAGGCTTGAGCCCAAGGCGCTGCTGGACGTCATTTGGGTCATGCCGGGGATGGCACTGAATTGCACCTCCAACGGAGTGGCCACCGACGATGCCATGGTATCGGGGCTGGCGCCGGGTAACTGTGCGGTGACCTGGATCGTCGGGAATTCGGCTTCCGGCAACGGGGCGATAGGCAATTTGGGGAAGGCAATCAGCCCCAACAACACCAGGGCGAAGGTGAGCAGCAAGGTGGCGACCGGGCGGTCGATGCACCAGGCAGAAACCGACCCCCGCGCCGTCATGGCTGCACCTTGACGTCAGCGGTCTCGATCGTCTGGGGCGGCTCTTTGAGAATCTCGACCTGGGCACCGGCCTTGAGCCGCGATTGACCATCGCTGACCAGTACGTCACCGGGCTGGACGCCCTTGAGGATAGAGCGCTCGCTGTCCTGGTACACCACTTGTACCGGCACGATGTCCACCTTGTCGCCGTTGACGCGGTACACGAAGTGCGAGTCCAGGCCACGTTGCACCACGGTCGGCGGTACGGCCAGGGCGTTGCGGTCTAGGGCCGTCTGGATCTTGATTGTCACCAGTTGGCCTGGCCAGAGCTTCTGCGCGCTGTTGCGGAACTCGGCCTTGGCGCGAATGGTGCCGGTGGTGCTGTTGATCTGGTTGTCGATCAGGCTCAGGCGGCCTTCGCCCAGTAGCTCACTGTGTTCACCTTCGGTATCGGCACCGAGGAAGGCGTCGACGCTGGCCGGATACTCGGCGGCGATCAGGCCCTGGAGGGTCGGCAGCATCTGCTGGGGCAGGGAGAACTCGACTGCGATTGGGTCGATCTGGGTCACTGAGAACAAACCTTGGGTGTCGCTCATGCGCAGGAAGTTGCCTTCATCCACCGTGCGAATACCGACGCGACCCGTTACCGGGGAGCGAATTTGCGTGTAGGAAAGCTGAACCTGGGCCGAATCGATCGCGGCCTGATTGCCTTGCACGGTTGCTTTCAATTGGTTGACCAGGGCTTGTTGCTGGTCGTAGGTCTGCTTCGATACGCCGTCATCGACACTCAGTTCTTTGTATCGCTTGAGGTTGACCAGCGCCACTTGCAACTGCGCCTGGCTTTCGCCCAATTGCGCCTTGGCCTGGTCGAGGCTGGCGCGAATCGAGCGGTCGTCGATGGTTGCCAGCAGGTCGCCGGCCTTGACCAGTTGCCCTTCCTTGACCAGCAATTTGGTGAGGACGCCGTCGATCTGCGGGCGGATCACCACACTGTGCAGCGACAGCACTGAGCCGATGCCGCTGAGATAGCGCGGCAGGTCTTGTTCCACTACGTTGATCACGCGCACTGGCACGGTTGTCGAGGCGACCAGTTTGGTCTTGGCGGGCCGGGTGAAAACCCAGGCAGCAACGGCCACTATTATGAAGGCGCCTACGATCAAGGCGGTTTTGCGTTGAATATGCATGCTGTAGGGCGCCGGGACGAAAATTGGGAAGAATGACGCGTACTTATAGCGTGTGAACCCGGTCAACAAAGTGACCGCTATCTGACAGTGGCGTCAGTTAAGCCCTGACCATTCGTACGACAGTGGTTAAAGATTACGGGGCCGCAGGTATACTGCGCGCCAGTGTGGCCCGCAAGCCGGCCCGCCTCATTTTTTGCACGCTCCGGAGCTTCCATGACTTCCCCGACACAATCCCCTGTTGAAGCGGCCGACCTGGTCGATCCGGCAAGCGCCGAAAGCGTTGAAAAAACCGAGATTCCGGCGTTCAAGTTTCCGTTCAAACCGGGTGAGCTGGCCGGGGCCAAGAATGCCGCCCAGCCTTGGTACAAGAATGGCGCCAAAAACGGCCATACGAAGTCTCCGGGCATGGCCCCACCGGGTACTCGCCGCTCGATGGGTAAACGCTAAGAGTAATAGGCTGAAGTCTGTTAGGGCTATTTCCTACAGATTGCGCTGAAGTTTCCGATTGTATGCCAGCGACCGTTTCTTGAAAGTTTGCACAGCTTTTGCTCTGCCCTGAGTTTTTTACCCGGGTGGAGCAGAGGTTGCTCTTTCCGGAAAAGGACGTTTCCCGTGGCGTTGATACATTTCTGTGCAGTGTTTGCTCTATTGCTCTCGGCGAATGCCGTTGCGGCCGTTGATCAACCGCGACGCGAGATCCGCTTCGCCATTGCTGCGCAATTCCCTCCTTTTCAGAGCCGCACCCCCCAAGGGCAGTTGGTCGGGCTGAATATCGAACTGGGCAACGCCCTGTGCCTGCAATTGAATGCGCGCTGCACGTGGGTCGACCAAGTACTGATCGAAAACTTCAAAGCCCTTGAAGCCCTGCAGTTCGACGCAATCATGGGCATCGCTCCCACGCCCGAGCGACGACGCTGGGTAAGCTTCACCGACAACCTTTATCCCTTCACTACTCGCCTGGTGGCACTTAAAAACTCAGGCCTGACACCGACTGCCAGGTCGCTGAAAGGCAAGCGAGTCGGCGTGTTGCTGGGGAGCAATCGTGAAGCCTTCGCCCGTTCCAAATGGGCACCCAGGGCGTTATCGTCGAGAGCTTCTGGCTCAACGACGAGCTGGTCCGCAGCCTGGTGGCCGGTGAAATCGATGCAACCCTGCAGGGCACCGTGGAAATCCGCGACGTCTTGCTAGACACCGACACAGGCCAGGACTTCGACTTTGCAGGGCCCGCTGTTTCCGCGGAGTTGCTGGGTGATGGTGCCGCGATCGCGTTGCGCAAACCGGACACGGCGCTGCGCAATGAACTCAACCATGCGCTTGAACAGTTGATGCAAAACGGCGAGTACCAGCGGATCGTCCAGCCTTATCGCTTGGAAATACAGTGATGGCCAATTAATTGCGCAGAACATGAGCTAGATCAGTATTTGCCCGATGGGGCGCTTAGAGTCGACGCCCTGCCGACTCTTCTAACAATCACGAGCGCGCTTGCCCATGAAGATCAATCTGCCGGTCACCGGTCGAAATGTGGACTTTGCCCCTGACGCCAACATCCTTTCGACCACCGACCTGACGAGCGCAATTACTTACGCTAACCAGGACTTTATCGACATCAGTGGCTACAGCCGCGATGAGTTGTTGGGCACGCCGCATAACATCTTGCGTCACCCGGACATGCCGCCGCAGGCATTTGCCCACATGTGGCAAACCTTGAAAACTGGGCGCTCATGGATGGGCATGGTGAAAAACCGTTGCAAGAACGGCGATCACTATTGGGTCAGCGCGTACGCCACGCCCGTGACGCGGGACGGTGTGACGGTGGAGTATCAGTCGGTGCGCACCAAGCCGGATGCGCGCACGGTAGCGGTAGCGGAACGGGTTTATGCGCGTTTGCTCACGGGTAAGCCCGCGCGCTGGCCGGTCGTGGGCCTGGGCCTGAAATTGTCGGCTTGGGTCGCTGCTGCCTGCGGTGTGACCGGGGCGTTGGTGTTGGGCTTGGCGGCCAATTCGCTGACCTGGCAACTGTTAGCGTTGGCTGCGGGCTGTGCGGCAGGCGCGGTGGGTGTAAGCGCGATCCTTCGACCTCTGGCCCAGTTGAGTCAGCGGGCACGCGTCATTGCCGATAACCCGTTAAGTCAGGCGATCTACACCGGCCGTCGGGATGAGTGCGGGCAGATCGCGTTCGCCCTGCAGATGCTCGAAGCCCAGGTGGGCGCGGTGGTGGGGCGTATCGGTGATGCTTCCCAGCGTCTGTCCGGGCATGCGTCCCAACTGGTGCGGCAACTCGATAGCAGCCACGCCAGTAGCCTGGGCCAGCAAGCCCAGACCGACCAGGTGGCCGCGGCGATCCATGAAATGGCCGCCAGCGTGGCCGAAATGGCCAACCATGCCCAGCAGGCGTCCAAGGCGGCAGACCAGGCCGGCAACGAGACCCGTGAAGGTCATCAACGCGTGGACGAGAGCCGCGACGCGGTATTGCGTCTGTCTCAGGAGTTGGCGCGCGCCACCGAGGTGATCCACCAACTGGAACACCACAGCGGCGAGATCAGCGGTGTACTTGAGGTGATACGCACGATTGCCGAGCAGACCAACCTGCTGGCGCTGAATGCCGCCATCGAAGCCGCGCGCGCCGGTGAACAGGGGCGCGGGTTTGCGGTGGTGGCCGATGAGGTGCGCGGCCTGGCCCAGCGCACTCAGCAATCGACCGATGAAATCCAGCGCATGATCAGCACCCTGCAAGGCGGCGCGCGGGATGCGGTGTAGGCCATGGCGCACAGCAGCGAGCATGTCGAGGCCAGTGTCCAACAGGCGCAACGGGCTGCTGCGGCGTTGGACGGAATCAGCCAGCGTGTCATGCAAATCACTGCCATGAGCCAGCAGATCGCGGCGGCCGTGGAGGAACAAAGTGCCGTGAGCGAAGACATCAATCGCAATGTCGTCGGCATTCGTAACGCTGGGCAGGCCACTGTCAGTGCCGGGCAGCAGAGCCAGCTCAGTTCGGAGGATGTGGCGGCGTTGGCGGAGGATTTGCGGCAGTTGGCGCGGGAGTTTTGGCGTGGGCGGCGCTGACTGTTGGTTTGATGGTGAATATTCCGGCCTCATCGCGGGCAAGCCCGGCTCCCACCTTTGACTGCATTCCAAAGTTGGAACACGGTCAAATGTGGGAGCTGGCTTGCCTGCGAAAGCGGTGCTAAGGCTTACGCCGCCCTCAGCGAAATAAACGCATAATTGGCCGGCACCTGCGTCGCAATCTGCGCCCCGGCATCCAGCACCTGCTCGGCAATATCCATCCCCGACACATGAAACACCCACTCACTGGCCACCGCCGGCCGCTCCACCGCCAACTCAATCGCCTGTGCAAACGCGCCCATGTCCGGCAGGTACGCGGTAAACCCATCGCCCTTGAGCGCCGTGGTGCGAATGCCCAGCAACGCGCACACCGCCTCCTTGGCCTGCACGTCGTCGCGGTCGGCCTGGCGTGAGCGTTGGATCAGCTCGGCCAACGCCACGTCCATCAACTCACCCCCGACGATCAGCGCCGGCCCCTGCTCCCAGGACTCCGGCGGGCAATCCTTGGCGGCGGGGCTCAACGGGATATGTGGGTTGATCTCCATCGGATAAATGCGACACACCAAGGGCCGCCGTTCATAGATGCGGCAGCGATTGTCTTCGTCAAGATTCCGGCAGCGTCCGGCGTTGTAAGCGGCAAAAGTGATCGCCACAAACGCCTCGATGTTGCCGCTGGGCACCACCACCGAACGACGCTCGGCATGTTCGCGTTGTTGTTGGGGCAGGCCGAGGCCATTGCCGAGGAAACCTTCCACCAGAACAATGACATTACCGCCGTCGGCCGCCCACATACGGGCTTCGTCGAGGGTGAGGGGGACGTGATGGTCGGTGCAGCATTTACCGCAACCGACGCAGGAAAAATGAGTGTTCATGGCGGATCTGTCACCAGGCAAGGTCAGAGGGCACGCTGGAACGGTGACGGGTTTTTACCTCTGTCCACCGAGCTGGCTCTCTGGAAGCAAGTTGTGCGCCAGGGCTTGTCAGTCCTCTTGCACTACATCCCGTAGGACGAATCTCATTCCCGCGCTTTCATATAGCTGCCGGGCACGCAGGTTGCTTTCCAGCACCTTGAGGTCCACGTAGGGTTCGCCGCGCTGCTTGAACACCTGGAAACTGTGCAACAGCAGCGCGCGACCGAGCCCCTGGCCTTGGGCGCAAGGGTGAACGGAGAGGTTTTTGATGAAGGCGCTGGTCCAGCACTGAGCTACGCCGAGAATGCCCGCGGCGTTACTCGCCACCAGGCACAGCGTGGGGTCGAACTCGGCATCGGTGGTGAACTGGCGCTGCCAGGTTTCCAGGTTGGGCACGCGGCCGCCGCCTTGCTCCTGAGTCATGCGCAACACTGCGTGAATCGCCGGGGCCAGGTCGTCGTGGTAATGATCCAACTGGGTATCGGCCGGCCATTGCGGGGCGGGCAGGCTGCCGGTGAGGTCGCGGCGCAGCAGTTGGAAATATTCGCTCACAGGCCTTTTTGCGCCACGGTTTGCGCAGCCACCACCAGGCACTTGGTCAGCTCGGGCGACGAGAACTTGGTCAGCACCGCGTCAGCGCCAGCCAGGCGGGCTTTTTCACTGTTCATCGCGCTGTCCAGGGAGGTGTGCAGCAACACGTAAAGCTCTTGGAAGTCTGGCGTTTCACGCAGGGTACGGGTGAGGGCGTAGCCGTCCATCTCGGACATTTCGATGTCCGACACTACTACGTTGATCTGCTGCGCGGTGCCTTGCAGTTCCAGCAGCACATCGATGGCTTCCTTGGCACTGCGTGCGGTGTGGCACGTGAGGCCCAGGTTGCGCAGGGTGTGCACCGACTGCTGCAGGGCCACTTGGCTGTCGTCCACCACCAGGATGCGCGCATTGCCGAGCACTTCCGCCTCTTCCATGGTCAGGTCGGTGGGCGCGGCTTCGATCTGCGCCGGGGCGATGCCGTGGATGACTTTTTCGATGTCCAGTACCTGCACCAGGCCGCCCTCTACCTGGGTAACCCCGGTGATAAACGAGCGATTGCCGCCGGACCCGAAGGGGGGCGGGCGGATGTCAGTGGTCAGGCAATGCACGATCTTGCTCACCGCCTGCACATGCAGGCCCTGCTTGGAGCGGCTCACATCGGTGACGATCAGGCAGCCGCCGTCCGGGTCTTGCAGGGGCATTTCCCCCAGGGCACGGCTCAGGTCGATCACCGACAGCGAAGCGCCGCGCAAGGTGGCGATGCCTTTGACGTGAGGATGGGACTCCGGCAGCTTGGTCAGCGGCGGGCACGGAATGATTTCGCTGACTTTCAGCAGGTTGATCGCCATCAGCTTGCCGCTGCGCAGGGTAAAGAGCAGAAGCGAGAGTGAATCTGCGCGGGCTTTGGTGGTGGACATAAAAACCTTCTGTGGATCAGGGATGACATCTATAGAAGGTTATCGACTTGAGCGGCCCATGCTTTAGGGGCATGGGCCGCTAAAATCAGCCCTTCCAGACCTGCGGGTTCACCAGGTCCTGCGGACGCTGGCCCAGCAGGGCGCTGCGCAGGTTTTCCAGGGCGCGGTTGGCCATGGCTTCGCGGGTTTCATTCGTCGCCGAGCCGATGTGCGGCAAGGTCACCGCATTGCTCAATTGGAACAACGGCGACTCGCTCAACGGCTCCTGCTCATACACATCCAGCCCGGCACCCCGAATACGTTGGGTTTGCAGCGCTTCGATCAGCGCCGGCTCATCCACCACCGGGCCGCGAGAGATGTTGATCAGGATTGCGCTGGACTTCATCAGGCCCAGCTCGCGGGTGCTGATCAGGTGGCGAGTCTTGTCGCTCAACGGCACCACCAGGCACACGAAGTCCGACTCGGCCAGCAACTGGTCCAGGCTGCGGAACTGGGCGCCCAGCTCCTGCTCAAGCTCAGTCTTGCGGCTGTTGCCGCTGTACAGGATCGGCATGTTGAAACCCAGGCGACCGCGACGGGCCACGGCTGCGCCGATATTGCCCATGCCGACGATGCCCAAGGTCTTGCCGTGCACGTCGCAACCGAACAGCGGCGCACCCACGCTGGCTTTCCACTGGCCGGCTTTGGTCCAGGCATCCAGTTCGGCCACACGGCGTGCGCTGCTCATCAACAGGGCAAAGGCCAGGTCGGCGGTGCTTTCGGTGAGCACGTCGGGGGTGTTGGTGAGCATGATCCCGCGTTCATTGAAGTAGGGCACGTCGTAGTTGTCGTAGCCCACCGACACGCTGGACACCACTTCCAGCTTGCTCGCACCTTGCAACTGCTCGCGGCCCAGCTTGCGGCCCACCCCGATCAAACCGTGGGCGTGGGGCAGGGCTTCATTGAATTGAGCGTTGATATCACCCAGCTTGGGGTTAGGCGCGATCACCTCGAAATCCTGTTGCAGGCGTTCGATCATCTGCGGGGTGACACGGCTGAAGGCGAGGACAGTCTTTTTCATTGCAGGCGGGCTCATCGACTACGGAAGAATGCCAAGCACGCTAACATTCCTGCCCACGCTTGTCAGGACACCACCACGCTAAAGTGAGCAGCGTACCCCTGTGGGAGCTGGCTTGCCTGCGATAGCGGCGTACCAGGAAAACCGCTATCGCAGGCAAGCCAGCTCCCACAGTTGATCTCGGTTGTCTGGCAGGAATCAGTTCGCCAAACGAGCGCTGCCCAACCCGCCACTCACTTCATACGCCACCAACTCCGCCTGATGCGCCGCCAGAATCTCCGGCAACGAACCGCGCAGGTATTCCACCCAGGTCTTGATCTTCGCATCCAGGTATTGGCGCGACGGGTAGATGGCGTACAGGTTCAGCTCCTGGGAACGGTAGTTGGGCATCACTCGCACCAGGGTGCCGTTGCGCAGGCCTTCGATGGCCGCATACACCGGCAGCAGGCCAACGCCCATGCCGCTGGTGATCGCGGTTTTCATCGCGTCGGCCGAGTTCACCAGGAACGGCGAGGTGTTGATGGCCACGCTTTCCTGGCCTTCGGGGCCGTTGAAGGTCCATTTGTCCAACTGGATCACCGGGCTGACCAGGCGCAGGCACGCGTGGTTGAGCAAGTCATGGGGCGTTGCGCGCAGCCCTTGGCCTTGACGTAATCCGGCGATGCGCAGGCGATGCTGTAGGTGATGCCCAGGCGTTGGGACACGAAACCCGAGTCCGGTAGCTCGCTGGCCAGCACGATGGACACATCGTAGCCCTCGTCGAGCAGGTCCGGTACACGGTTGGCCAGGGTCAGGTCGAAGGTCACGTCCGGGTGGGTGCGGCGGTAGCGGGCAATCGCGTCGATGACGAAATGCTGGCCGATGCCGGTCATGGTGTGCACTTTCAGCTGCCCGGCGGGGCGTGCGTGGGCGTCGCTGGCTTCGGCCTCGGCTTCTTCGACGTAGGCGAGGATTTGTTCACAGCGCAGCAAATAGCGTTTACCGGCTTCAGTCAGCGCGATGCGACGGGTGGTGCGGTTGAGCAAGCGGGTTTGCAGATGGGCCTCTAGGTTGGAGACCGCGCGCGAGACGTTGGCCGTGGTGGTGTCCAGTTGCACGGCGGCGGCGGTGAAGCTGCCAGCCTCGGCCACACAACTGAAGGCGCGCATGTTTTGCAAAGTGTCCATGGAGTGTTCTCAGGGGAGATAACAAATTGTGACAGAAAGTTACGCCGTCCAGTGATCCCTACCAACGGATTATCGCCTGAACGGTAACAAAGATTCACAGGAATGCCAGCTTATCGTCCTCATTGCCGCCGCCTAGAATTGCGCCACCTTCCCCGCAACACCACCTCAGGAATTCGTTCGCCGTGCCGCGTCGCATCAGCAGAGAGCTCAAGACTCTCATTAACGGAGGGCTGAAGGCTCTCAGTGTTTGCGCCTTATCGTTAGCAATCAGCGGCTGTATCGGAACCGGAGGAATTGCCCCCAAGGCCAGGCCCTCAGCGCCAACAACCTGGCCACCGACGAAGCGATCCAGAGCGCGGCCCAGGACGCCCATTGGCCCACAGCGCTTTGGTGGCAAGCCTATGGCGACGCCCAGCTCAACCATTGGGTCGACCTCGCCACCCAAAACAGCCCGAGCATGGCCATGGCTGCCGCACGCGTCCGTGAAGCACGGGCCATGGCCGGGATTGCCGAGTCAGCCGAGTCGTTGCAGATCAACAGCGACACCACCCTCAAGCGCCACAACTGGCCGAAGGACCAGTTCTACGGCCCCGGCGAGCTGAGCGGTGCCAACACCTGGGACAACAATTCCTCCCTTGGCCTGAGCTACGCCCTCGACCTGTGGGGCCGCGAAAGCAACACCACCGAGCGCGCCGTGGACATGGCGCACATGAGCGCCGCCGAAGCGCGCCAGGCCCAACTCGAATTGCAGAACAACGTCGTGCGGGCCTATATCCAGCTGTCGTTGCACTACGCCAACCGCGATATCGTCTCCGCCACCCTGGCCCAGCAACAGCAGATCCTGGACCTGGCCAACAAACGCCTGAACGCCGGGATCGGCACGCACTTCGACGTCAGCCAGGCCGAAACCCCGTTGCCGGAAACCCACCGCCAACTGGACGCCCTCGACGAAGAAATTGCCTTGAGCCGTAACCAGCTTGCCGCCTTGGCGGGCAAGGGACCGGGGAGGGCGCAACACTGCAGCGCCCGACCTTGTCCCTCGCGGCCCCCTTGAAGTTGCCATCGAGCCTACCCGCGCAACTGCTCGGCCAGCGCCCGGACGTGGTCGCCAGCCGCTGGCAGGTCGCCGCGCAAGCCCGTGGCATCGACGTGGCCCATGCCGGGTTCTATCCCAACGTCGACCTAGTGGGCAGCCTCGGCTACATGGCCACTGGCGGCGGCATGCTGGAGTTTCTGGCGGGCAAGAAATTCAACTACAACGTCGGCCCGGCGATCACCTTGCCGATCTTCGACGGCGGGCGTTTGCGCGCCGAACTAGGCGAAGCAAGTGCCGGTTACGACATCGCCGTCGCCAAGTACAACCAAACCCTGGTCAACGCGCTCAAGGGCATCAGCGACCAGTTGATCCGCCGCGAATCGATGGACAAGCAATCCAACTTCGCCGCCCAATCGGTGGCCTCGGCGCAGAAAACCTACGACATCGCGATGATCGCCTACCAACGCGGCCTCACCGACTACCTCAATGTGCTCAATGCCCAGACCTTGCTGTTCCATCAGCAGCAGATCGAGCAACAGGTACAGGCCGCTCGCCTGAGTGCGCATGCCGAACTGGTCACCGCCCTTGGCGGCGGCCTCGGTGCCGGCAACGACGTACCCCAGGATGCCAAGACCCTCCCGAGCAAGACCCCGGCGGCACTCGCCGTGTTTGATCACTGAGTAGGACTGAATGACTCCCTTGCCTGCACCGCTGCGCTGGCTGCACTCCCTTGAGTGGCGCCGCGGTTTCTTCGACTGGGCACGCAGCGACGGCGTGACCTGGGTGTATATCTTCAAGGTGCTGATTGCCGCGTTCCTCACGCTGTGGCTGGCGATGCGTCTGGAACTGCCGCAACCGCGCACCGCGATGATCACCGTGTTTATCGTGATGCAACCGCAGAGCGGCCAGGTATTCGCCAAGAGTTTCTACCGCTTCCTGGGCACCTTGGCCGGGTCGGCGGTGATGGTGTTGTTGATCGCCTTGTTTGCGCAGAACACCGAACTGTTCCTTGGCGCGCTGGCGATCTGGGTTGGAGTTTGCACCGCTGGCGCAACGCGTAATCGCAACTTTCGCGCGTACGGGTTTGTACTCGCCGGCTACACCGCGGCGATGGTCGGCCTGCCAGCCTTGGCGCATCCAGACGGCGCATTCATGGCGGCGGTGTGGCGGGTGCTGGAAATCTCCCTGGGGATTTTGTGTTCTACGCTGGTCAGCGCCGCGATCCTGCCGCAAACCTCCAGCGCCGCGATGCGCAACGCCTTGTACCAGCGCTTTGGTGTGTTCGCGTTGTTCGTCACCGACGGCCTGCGTGGGCGCAGCCAGCGCGAAGGTTTCGAGGCCAGCAACGTGCGCTTTATCGCTGAAGCGGTCGGCCTGGAAGGGCTGCGCAGCCTGACCGTGTTTGAAGACCCGCACATGCGTCGGCGCAATGGTCGATTGAGTCGCCTCAACAGCGAATTCATGAGCATCACCACGCGCTTCAACGCCTTGCACCAATTGCTTGAGCGGCTGCGTACCGATGAGGCCGATCACGTGGTGGCGGCGATCAAACCCGGCCTGCACGACCTGGCCGAGCTGCTCGATGGTTTTCTCCGGACGTGCGCTCACCAGCCCCGATGCCGCGCGTCTGGTGGCGCAACTCACAGCCTATAAGGACGGCCTGCCGGCCAAGGTGCGTGCGTTGCGTGCGGCCTTTCAGGACGGTAACCCAACCGAAGCCGAGCAACTGGATTTCCACACCGCCTACGAGTTGCTCTACCGCTTTGTCGACGACTTGCACAACTACGCACAAACTCACGCCTCCTTGGCCGACCACAGCCACGCCCGGGAAGACTGGGACGAACCCTACACGCCCAAAACCAACTGGCTGGCCTGCGCGGCGTCGGGGATTCGCGCGTCATTCATCCTCATCGTGCTCGGCAGCTATTGGGTCGCCACCGCTTGGCCCAGCGGCGCGACCATGACATTGATCGCGGCGGCAACGGTTGGCCTGTCTGCCGCCACGCCCAACCCCAAGCGCATGGCGTTCCAGATGGCCTGCGGCACCTTGATCGGCGCGCTGGTGGGTTTTGTCGAAATGTTCTTCGTGTTCCCCTGGATCGACGGCTTCCCGCTGCTGTGCGTGATGCTCGCCCCGGTGATCATCCTAGGCGCGTTCCTCGCTTCACGCCCGCAGTACGCAGGCGTCGGCGTTGGCCTGCTGATTTTCTTCAGCACCGGTTCGGTGCCAGACAACCTCACCATCTACAACCCCTACACCTTTATCAACGACTACATCGCCATGGTCATTGGCATGCTGGTGTGCGCGGCGGCGGGGGCAATCATCCTGCCGCCCAACAGCCGCTGGTTATGGCGCCGCCTGGAACAGGACCTGCGCGAGCAAGTGGTGTACGCCATCAGCGGCAAGCTCAAGGGTCTGGCGTCGAGTTTTGAAAGCCGCACCCGCGACCTGCTGCACCAGGCCTACGGCCTTGCGGTTGGCCAGCCGCAAGTGCAGCGCGATTTACTGCGCTGGATGTTTGTGGTGCTGGAAGTCGGTCACGCGATCATCGAATTGCGCAAGGAACAGGCGATCCTGCCGGTGCACCCGGCGTACGCCGAGTCGCAGCCATGGCGCCAGGCGATCCGCGTGATGGGCCGCTCGTTGGTGCGGCTGTTCCTGCAACCCAGCGCCAGCAACCTGGAGCGCGGTTTGATCGCCGTCGACCATGCGATCAGCCGCGTGCAGGCCACCGATGAACCCTTCGCCCCGCACTTCGACACCTCGGCCCTGCGCCGGGTGAAAAGCTACCTGCACTTTATCCGCACCTCGTTGCTGGACCCGCAATCGCCACTCGCTGCCCTTAAAGGAGCTGCGCATGCCCCGTGAAATCGCGTTCCACGGCATCTACATGCCGACCATGACCTTGATGTTCCTGATCGCGGCGGGGCTGGCCTGGGGGCTGGATCGTTTCCTGGCCGGGTTCGACCTGTACCGTTTTTTCTGGCACCCGGCGTTGCTGCGCCTGAGCCTGTTCGTCTGCCTGTTCGGCGCCCTGGCGCTGACCGTCTACCGTTGAGAATGCCCCGATGAAAAAGTTTTTCAGCCTGCTCGCCACCTTGCTGGTACTGGCTTTGGCGATCTGGATTGGCCGCACGTTGTGGGTGCACTACATGGAGACTCCGTGGACCCGGGACGGCCGCGTGCGCGCCGACATCATCAACGTCGCCGCCGACGTGACCGGTGAAGTGGTCGACGTTCCGGTGCGTGACAACCAGTTGGTAAAAAGGGCGACCTGCTGATGCAGATCGACCCCGAGCACTACCGTATCGCCGTCAAGCAGGCGCAGTCCCTCGTGGCATCGCGCAAAGCCACCTGGGAAATGCGCAAGGTCAACGCCCACCGCCGAGCGGATCTCGATGCGTTGGTGATTTCCAAGGAAAACCGTGACGACGCCAGCAACATCGCCGACTCGGCGTTGGCCGATTACCAGCACGCACTGGCGCAACTGGAAGCGGCCGAGCTGAACCTCAAACGCACGCAAGTGCTGGCGGCGGTGGACGGTTACGTCACCAACCTCAATGTGCATCGCGGCGACTATGCGCGCATTGGCGAGGCCAAGATGGCCGTGGTGGATATGAACTCGTTCTGGGTCTACGGCTTCTTCGAGGAAACCAAACTGCCGCATGTGAAGGTGGGCGACAAAGCCGATATGCAATTGATGAGCGGCGAGACGTTAAAGGGCCACGTGGAAAGCATCTCGCGCGGTATCTATGACCGTGACAACCCCGAAAGCCGCGAGCTGGTAGCGGATGTGAACCCGACGTTCAACTGGGTGCGCTTGGCGCAACGGGTGCCGGTTCGGATTCATATTGATGAAGTGCCGGACGGTGTTTTGTTGGCAGCCGGCATAACGTGCACGGTAATCGTCAACCAAACACCGAAGTAACCGGTGGGCGCTGGCCTGCCTAAGGTCAGGCCTTGATGAAGGTTTCGTGCAGGTGGCGCCACAGCAGGGCGCCGCTGGCCTGTTTTTCGAATACCACGGTGGCGCGGCGATCTGTCTGCGTACCGCTGTCATCCACCTGATGCTCGCGATACGTCACCGTGGCACCTCGCGCATGCCGATCAATCCCGGCCATTTCACTCAACGTGATCTTCAACCCCGGCCGCATGCCGCCCAGGCGCGTGAATAAAGCGTTGACCCCGGCAGCATTTACCCGTGTACCGGTGGCGGGGGCGATCATGCTGAACTCCGGGGAGAAGCGCGCGAGCAGGCTTTGCAACGTGCCTTCGGGCGCGACACCGGCGAACCATTGTTCGATCTCGACGTGGGTCTGGATCACTTCTTCGAAAAAGTCGCTGTAGTCGATCATTACAAACTCCGTTCCAAGCCAAAGCGCTTCTTCAACACGCTTTCCAATAAACCTTTGGGCAACAGGGCTGCCATCAACGGCAACGCCCGGCTGCCGTTTCCGGCGCGTAACAAGCGCGGTGGCGCGGGTTGTTGTACGCCTTTGAGCACTTGCGCGGCAAACCGACTGGCCGGTGTGGGGTTGTTCTGCGAGGCCTGGGAGCGTGCACGAATACCTTCACGCAGCGGCCACCAGGGAGATTTCTCGCTGATCAACAACTCAGCCTGCACGCCCGCGTTTTTCGCGAAGCTTGTGTCTATCGCCCCCGGTTGCACTTCCATCACCCGCACTCCAAATGGCGCCAGCTCCATACGCAAGGCGTCACTCAGCGCATGCACGGCGGCTTTGGATGCGCAGTAAGCCCCGGCAAACGGCGTGACCAGCACCCCGGAAACACTGCCGATATTCACCACCAATCCTTTGCCGCGACGCAAGGCCGGGAACAGTGCCTGGGTCACGCCGACGATGGAGAACACGTTGGTTTCGAATTGGCGTTGCATGGCTTCGGTGCCGCCGTCGAGCAGCGGGCCCATGGCGCCGTAGCCGGCGTTGTTGACCAGCACATCCAGTTCGCCCAGTTGTTCGGCCAGGCGTTGCAAGGCGACGCTGTCGTTGACGTCCAGTTCGACGGCATTGAAGCCTGCGGCTGATAAACCGGCGACGTCTTCCGGGCGGCGGGCGCTGGCCCACACGTTGAAACCTGCGGTTTTGAAGGCATCTGCCAGGGCGCGGCCGATGCCGCTGGAACAGCCGGTGATGAGTACGTTAGGCATGGGGCAGTCCTGGCTCAGTTTGCGTTTAAACGATACGCCTACAGTAGCACCATGCTCTTCGTCGGAAATACGCCCCACCTGTTAGATTTCACAGGTTCGCCACCGCTTAAAGATGCCTAGGGTCTTCCAGTAATCACTCAAGCGACGCGGGAGCTGATCACGCAAGCCAGAGAAAAATACAAGCACCACAAGACCTCCGACCAAAAGTCAATCGAAGGCTCAATTTACGGCCAGCATTGGCCAGGAGTAGCCCTCATGAGTAATGACGAGTCACTGAACATCACCCCACCCAGCCTGCCCAAGGGCGGTGGCGCGATTCGCAGTATCGGCGATGGCTTGGGGGCCGTAGGGGCCAGAGGGGCGGCGTCTTACGAGTTGCCCTTGCCCATTTCCCCCGGGGCGCGGGTTTGCGCCGGCGTTGGCGCTGAGCTACAGCAGCGGCGTGGGCAACAGCCCATTTGGCTTCGGCTGGAGCAAGACGATCAATGCCATTGCTCGGCGTGCATCCAAGGGTGTGCCCACCTATACCGATGAAGATTTATTTGTTGGCCCTGATGGCGTTGTGTTGATGCCGGAACGGGACAGCCGCGACGGCACAGTGACATCTAGGACCGAGACCCATTACCTCGCTATAGCCGTGGGCAGTCACCAAGTGACGCGTTTTTGGCCAAGGTCCGAAGGCGCATTCGCGTTGATCGAGCGCTGGACCGCCGACGCCGACCGCAGCGTGTTCTGGTTGATTCATACGGCGGACGGCAACCTGCATCTGTATGGAAAGACTACCGATTCACGCAGGGCCGACCCTGACGACCCGTCACGGGTAGCGGCCTGGCTGATTCAGGAAAGCGTCGATCCTCGCGGTCAACATGTGGCCTATGAATACAAGCCCGACAGTGATCCACCTAATCCCGACGAGCCCCACGACTATCGCGCCCAGCGTTTTCTGAGCTGTGTGCATTACGGCAACGCGCAAGCCAGTGAGCACCTTTACTCATGGGCGGCCGCTGGCTGGAACGATGTGCGGTGGCACTTTCACCTGGTGTTTGATTACGGTGGACGCCCTCACGCAATGGACGCGGTGCCCGGGTATGACGAAGTTCAACCTTGGAGCACGCGTACCGATGCGTTCTCGGACTACAGCTACGGTTTCGAACTACGGATTCGACGTCTTTGCCATCAAGTCCTGATGTTTCACAGCTTTACGCAGCTGAGCGACAAACCGGTGCTGGTGCAGCGATTGTTGTTTGAACATCGTGTCACTGCGCTGGGCTACACCCATCTGGTGGCGGCTCACTCCCAGGCCTGTGATGGAGAAGGCAGGCTCCACAGTCGTCCGCCTACGGAATTCGCCTACCAGGCATTTACTCCCCGGCTGGGCACCGTGGGCTACCAGCCTTTCGATGCAATGCCCGGCTTGAATGACGGCCTTAGCTATCAACTGGTGGACTTGTTTGGTGAAGGGATGGCTGGCGTGTTGTATCGCAGCGACAAAGCCTGGTACTACCGCGCGCCCAGGCGCGCAGATCCGGCTGAGGTCCCCGATCAGGTCGCTTATGACGAGTGGCGTGAACTGGCGCGTATTCCTGCCGCCGACAGCACCAAATCGGTACGTCAATTTCTCGCAGATATCACCGGTGATGGCAGCCTCGACTGGGTTGTGTCCCAGCCGGGATGGAGCGGCTTTTTCACCTGCAAGACGGACGGCACTTGGGGCACATTCACCACCCTGAGTGCGGTGCCCAATGAGTTTTTCCATCCGCTGGCGCAAATGACGGACCTGATGGGCGCAGGTTTGCAAGACCTAGTGATGATCGGTCCACGTAGCGTGCGCCTTTACCCCAGCCACCGCGCTGAAGGTTTTGCTGTTGCCCAAGAGGTTGACCGCGATATCGACGATGACCGGCTGCCGGTGTTCAGCGATGCACGCAACCAACTGGTGGCCTTCGCTGACGTGCTGGGCAGTGGGCAGCAGCACCTGGTCGAAGTGCGCCATGACCAGATCAAGTGTTGGCCCAACTTGGGACGTGGCCACTTCGGCAAAGGTTTTGTGTGGCAAAAACTACCGTTTACCTACGATGAATTCGACGCGTCCCGGATACTGCTCGCCGACTTCGATGGCTCGGGCGCAGTCGACCTGGTGTGGCTCCAGCCCGACTGCGCGCTGATCTACATGAATCGCTGCGGCAACGGTTTTGACGACGAGCCACTGCGCCTGCCCTGGCCAGCCGGTGTCACGTGGGACCGCTTTTGCCAGGTCAGCGCCGCCGACCTGCAAGGGCAGGGGTTCTCCAGCCTGGTGTTGACCGTGCCGCATAGGGATCCCCGGCATTGGCGTTGCGACCTGATTCAGACCAAACCGTACTTATTGTGCGCGACTAACAACAACCTCGGCGCTGCGGGAAATATCGTCTACCGCAGCTCAGCCCAGGAATGGTTAGATGAAAAAGCGGAGTTGACAGTAAGAAGCGCCGCTGCGGTCAGCCATCTGCCGTTCTCCATGCCCCTGGTCAGCGTCCAGACCCAAACCGATGAAATCACCGGCAACCAACTGACCCAGCGCTTTTCCTACCGCAACGGCTTTTACGACGGCGTAGAGCGTGAGTTCCTTGGGTTCGGCCAGCAGATTTCCAGTGACAGCGAAACCCAGGCTCATGCCGAGCGTGAGGAGGGCTACACCGCGCCGGTGCTGCGTAAAACCTGGTTTCATGTTGGCCCCGAACTAAAACCGCCCAGGGACGATTTCTTCAAGGGTGATCCAAAAGCTGAACCGTTGGGCGAGACGCTGCTCAGTCACTATCACCAGACCGACAAGGTCGATCAGTGGGTCGAAGCTGATGAGCTTGCGCGTGCGCACATGCGCTACGCGCTGGCGGGGCAGATATCGCGCAGCGAAACCTATGCACTGGATAAGCCTGATGGCGTGCCCTATGCCGTCGAGGAACACCGTTATGCGTTGCGCCGGCTGGACCCACCGATAGGCGGCACCCATGCGCGCTACCCCGTGATGCAAGTATTGCCACTGGAAAACATTACCTACCAATACGAACAAGACGCCACAGACCCCATGTGTCAGAAGACCCTGAGCCTGGCCTGGGATGAGTTCGGCAACCTGACTCAAGGGGTCGCCGTGGCCTACGCGCGGCGACTGACGGCCGCCGCCGACCCTGCCTGCGCCCTCGACCCTGGTACCATTGCGCCTGAAAAACGCTGGTGGTGCGACGCCCATGATTCGGCGCAACAGTCTTATTACCTGACAGAGACCCGCGCGCAGTTCATCCATCTGAACAACATGCAGGGCTGGCGTTTGGGCCTGCCGTATGTGCAACGCAGCAACGCATTGGTCTTGAAAAAAGGCGCCGGGCCGGATGGTTTGACGCCCGAAAGCATCAGTTTTGAGCACTTCACCGCGTCAACGCCAGAGAACCCTCTCAACCTCAGCGCGCAGCGGGTACTAGTCGGGCAATCGCTACAGCGTTATCGCAAATTGCCGGAGAACACGACATGGGCCGAAGGGCAGGCCGATTTTTGGCATTGCCGGACTATCTGGAGGTCGCCGAACTCGACAAGCACGCCCTGACGGCTTACTCGCTGCTCGAGAAAGATGGGGTTATGCCCTTTGATCTTGACAAAAATTACTTGAGGTTGGCTATCACCCAATGGCGTGGGTCCTTGGCCCGGACTTGGATGGCAAACCGCTGTGGTCGGTCAAGCGCGGCTTCAACACTTACGGGAAAAAAGAAGACTTTTACCCGGTAATTGCGGTTCGCCAGACCCAGAGCCATGGCCTCACGTTGCTGGGTTATGACACTCATCTTTGTCTGAACACATCGCTAACGTTGCCCGATGGTTGCGAGACCCGGGTCGATAAGATCGACTACCGCCTGATGCAGCCCGTCCGCATCATCGACCCCAATCAGAATGTGAAGGAAGCCCTCCATGGTGCTTTCGGCCAAGTGCTTGCGACCAGTTTTCACGGCACCGAGCACGGTGTACCTGTGGGCTTCAAACCGATCAGTAATTACCACCGCCCGGAGGACGATAGCCCCGCCACGGCAATCGAAGCACCGGACGACGCACTGCAAGATGCCGCCACGGCCTATTTCGAGAACCCCTTCAGTTGGATGGGCCGCGTGTCGGAGCACGAACGGCAGGACACGACCTGGATAAGCCAGTGCGTGTCACAAGGCGACCTGTTGCCCAGCGGCTATGTACGCGCCAGCGTGCGCTGGTTGTCAGCGACAGATGAGTTGACGCCCGCGCGGCAACGCTTGCTTGCGCTGCTGCCGAAGATACTGCGCGAACCAACCCATGCGGTGGGCCTGCAAGCGGATCGTTACCCCGAGGACCCCGAAAAGCAGATTCGCATGGCGATCAGCTGTTGGGATGGTTTTGGCCGCTCCTTGCAAACCAAGCACAAAGTCGAAGATGGCTACGCCTATAAGGTGTTGGAGGACGGAACACTGGCCCTGGAAGGGGGCAAGCCGGTCACCCTGCAGGACGTGGAGCGTTGGCGCGTGAGTGAACGCGTCGAATACAACAACAAGGGCCTGACAGTACGGGTGTATCGTCCTTACTTTGCTCAGGGCTGGCGTTACATCAACGATGCGAGCCTCCGTCAGCATGGCTATCACGATAAACAGTTCTATGACCCCTTGGGACGTCCGACCAACACCGTTCTGGCCAAGGAAGGCTACCTTCGGCGCGTGACTTACCGGGGTTGGTACACCATCAACGAGGATGAAAACGACACGTACGAAGAAGTGATGGCCGCCAAGGCGAGGCCGGCATGAGTCGCGTGGTGCACACGCAGACCCCGAGCCTGGCGGTGTTGGAGCCGCGTGGCCAAGTGGCGCTTGAGGTTGCTTATAGTCGAAGCCGTCCAGAGGATTTGGCGCAGCGCCGCATCACTCGGACACGGTATAACACTGGTGGCCAGGCTGTGGCCCAGTGGGATCCGCGCTTGCATGACTTGCATAACGACGACCCGACAGTACCGCCCAACCTGGCGACGGTTTACTCCCTGAGCGGTCAGGTGTTGAGCACCCAAAGCGTCGATGCAGGTCTACGTGTCCAACTATTTGGAGAGGCCGGGCAGGGCGTGTACTTCCGGGATGGCCGAGGCACGCAGCGCCAGGTTGAATTTGATGCCTTGTTGCGGCCGCTGGCCGTGTTCGAGCAAGACGTGTGCACGGAGCGTTTCAGCTATGGGAACTCCTCTGCCGGCCATAACCAGTGTGGGCAGCTCACCCGACATGATGACCCTGCGGGCACGCGCCACTTCCCTGAATACGCCATGGGCGGCGCCGTGCTGGATCAGGTGCAGCATTTTCTGAAAACCCTGGACACGCCGGACTGGCCAGCGCCGCCGAATCAGCGGGATGACTTGCTCGAACTTGGCGAAGGCGCTCGCACCCTGTCGCAGTTCAATGCGCTGGGCGAGGCGCTGCAACAGACTGATGCGGCGGGCAATCGTCAGGGCTCCAACTACACCGTCGGCGGCCAACTTCGTGAGGCATGGCTGCAACTCACAGGTTCGCCGAGCCGCAAGATACTGGTGAGCGCCACCGCCTACGATGCTCATGGCAGAACCGAGCGCAAAAGCCTGGGCAACGGCGTTGTCAGCCAGTTTGATTATTGCCCCCAAGACGGTCGCTTATTGCGGCTGCACAGCCGACGCAGCAGCGGCGAGCCCTTGCAGGATCTGCATCACGTTTACGACCCAGTGGGCAATATTGTCAGCATCGAGGACAAGACCCTGGCCGTGCGTTTTTTTGCCAACCAGCGTATCGACCCGATCAACCGCTACACCTACGACAGCCTGTACCAACTGATCGACGCCACCGGGTTTGAGGCGGGCACCGCGCGCCAGGGGCCGAATCACCTGGCCGATCCCCTTGCCGTTGCCAACTTTCGCCAGACCTATCGCTATGACCTAGGCTGCAACTTGCTTGAGCTGATTCACCACGGGCCGCAAAGCCACGGACGGGTGTTGACGGCGGCCCGATACAGCAATCGCTGTTTGCCCGAGCGCGATGGCGTACCGCCGACCGAGGCTGAAATTTCCGCTGCGTTTGATGCCAACGGCAACTTGCTGGAGCTGGAGGCGGGCCGGGCATTGCATTGGGATCTGCGTAACCAATTGGCCCAGATGCGGCCTGTGGAGCGTGAGTCTGCGCTCGATGATACTGAGCACTACATCTATGGCGCCGACGGCATGCGCCGGCGCAAGGTTCGTACAGCGCACACCAACGCTCGCGCAGTGATCAGCGAAACACGCTATTTGCCTGGGCTGGAGGTCCGTAATGTCTACGGCGATGTGCTGCATGTCATCAGTGCGGGCGAGGTACAGGTGTTGCATTGGGAAACTGCACCGCCCACGGCGAATGATCAATATCGCTACAACCTGGCAGATCATTTGGGGTCCTGGTCATTGGAACTGGACAGTCAGGCGAAGGTGGTCAGCCGGGAAAGTTATCACCCGTTTGGCAGTACGGCGTTTTGGGAACGGGGTGATTCGAGTGAGGAGAGTTATCGCACCTTGGGGTATTCGGGGAGGAACGGGATGCGACGGGGGTTATTACTATGGCTTGCGTTATTACTTGCCGTGGTTGCATCGGTGGGCTAATCCGGATCCTCTCGGTGATGCTGATGGCCTTAATTTTTATGCAAGTGTCAGAAATAATCCAGTGACATTCTTTGATAAGTTGGGGCTGCCGCGTCCCGTGAATATTTTGATGAAAAAGATATTGAAGGTTTTTCTTCAGTGTTTTTGTCAATTAAGCGCGGCCTGTTGGCTCAAAATATTGATCCTGAAAAACACTCTATCTCATGGTAGGCCGAAGCCCTCAAGTACTGGGTGCCTATATAGCGCAAATGGGTTATGAAACTGCACTGCTACAAATGTCCGGAATGAGCGCGCAAGGAGCGAGGTTGCCGAAATCAGAAGACTTGACAGACTCAGAGCGCTTGAACAGAGGTGCATTTATTGAGTCAGCGGTAGGAGGGCGTGACAAGGGTGTGCAGTCGATTTTAATGATTGATTATTCCGTGTCGGGAAATAGTATTAAGAGTGCTCATGAAATGCTAACAGAACACTATTTTAATAAGGGCAGTGATGCGGTTGTTAAAATGGCAGTTGTGTCTCGTTTTACGGATGCCATTGATAATACACAAAAGGATAGGGATATTCTGCACGGGTCAGATAATGTGCTTTATGACCAGGAAAGTCAGCGTGGATACTTGAATATGCAGGAGCGTGGAGTGCTGCGCTATATGAAGTTGCAGCATGCCGAGGTAGATAAAGGGTTGTCTTATACGGATAAGTTTAGTTATAAGGGTGTGGACGTGGGAAAAACCCCGGCTGTTGATTTAGGTAAGAAAGATAAGCTCGATTCGATGATGCGAAGTGCGCTGGAAAATCATCCGATAACGTCAACAAGAAATGCGAAGAATCAGAAGAGGGCTCGCTATAGCGTCGCTTTGGTACGCAACGGCGTCAGTGGAGTGGAAAGTTATATAAACGCCCATAATCGAAAAAGAATTGGATGGGTTCAGCGGCTTTTTTCATGGAAGTGAGCTACTTAAGTCGCTCACTCTATGAAGCTGCCTTGCAAATGCTCGGCACGAAACTCCAGAGTTTGCGGGCGGTAGCCGGGGCGCAGGGGCGGTGTGGGCAGGCAGTCATCCCAAGTGGCACCGGCCTGCAACTCACCCGGCCCGCGATAGCGGGGAGCTGCGTAGACATTGTCGGCCAGGTTGACCGTATCGCCTGGCGCATAGGCGGCAACGCGCCAGCGCAGTTCTGTCAGCGGCACGTCGTTGCCGTTGTTGAGGACCAATTTCAGTGGGCGGTCGGCGGGACATTCCTGGGGCGCGTAGGTGATGCGCAGTTCCAGGCGTGCCAACTGCGAGGCTTCGCGGTTGTCCAGCCACACCACCCAAATCGCCATGCAGCCCAGGCCCGCGGCCGCGGCGAGGGAAACCGGCAGGGCTTTGGCGGGATAGCGCAGCAGCAGGATCAGCCAGGTGATGATCAGAAGAACGCCGAAGAACATGGAGACCACCTCGAAATGGAGAACGAGCATCCTAACTTAAGCGTAGGAGGGTTGGGGTGGCTTGAGAGGTGGGTGGGTTGGGATGACGCCTTCGCGAGCAAGCCCGCTCCCACATCGATCGCATTCCAAAAGATGTACTCGGTCAACTGTGGGAGCGGGCTTGCTCGCGAAGAGGCCTTCACATTCACCACAAGGCCAAGAAAAAGCCCCCGCCCAACCGGCTGCGGATAGGGGACGCAGTCGGCTGGACGGGGGCTTCTTGTACGACTGTTTTACTGCGCGATAGTTTTCACCGACACACCACGCTCAACCGGCGTCGAGCGACCGTAGATATCTTCAAACCGCTCGATATCGTCTTCGCCCAAGTAGCTGCCCGATTGCACTTCGATGATCTCCAACGGGATCTTGCCCGGGTTGCGCAGGCGGTGTACCGAGGCAATCGGGATGTAGGTGGACTGGTTCTCGCAGAGCAGGAACACGTTCTCGTCGCAGGTCACTTCGGCAGTGCCGCTGACCACGATCCAGTGTTCGGCGCGGTGGTGGTGCATTTGCAGCGAAAGGCAAGCGCCCGGTTTGACCGAGATGTGCTTGACCTGGAAACGACCGCCCATGTCCACCGAGTCGTAGGAGCCCCACGGGCGATAGACTTCGCAGTGGTTCTGGGTTTCGCTGCGGCCCTGTTCGTTGAGGGTGTTGACCATCTGCTTGACGCCCTGGACCTTGTCCTTGTGGGCAATCATCATCGCGTCCTTGGTTTCCACCACCACGATGTTTTCCAGGCCGATCACCGACACCAGCTTGCCGTTGCCGTGAATCATGCAGTTCTTGCTGTCCTGGATCACCACGTCGCCCTTGGTCACGTTGCCGTTGGCGTCTTTATCGTTGACCGCCCACAGCGATGCCCAGCAACCCACGTCGCTCCAGCCGGCGCTCAGCGGCACCACGCAGGCGCGTTGGGTTTTTTCCATCACGGCGTAGTCGATGGAGTTGTCCGGGCAGCAGGCGAACGTCGCTTCGTCGAAGGACACGGTGTCGGCGTCCTGCTCGCTGCGCTCAAGCGTCAGCAGGCAAGTGTCGTAGATGTCCGGATCGTGCTTTTTCAGCTCTTCGAGGAAGCGGCTCGCGCGGAACAGGAACATGCCGCTGTTCCAGAAATAACCGCCGCTTTTGACGAACTCGACGGCGCGTTTTTCATTGGGTTTTTCCACGAACTGTTCGACGCGGCTCACGCCTTCGGGCAGTAGTGAGTCAGCGGTGGACTTGATGTAGCCATAACCGGTTTCGGGACGGGTGGCCGGCACGCCGAACAGCACCATCTCACCACGTTCTGCGGCCACGGTGGCCAAGGCGAGTGCACGCTGCAGGGCTTTCTGGTCGTCGATCACGTGGTCGGCCGGCAGTACCAGCATCAGCTCGTCGCGGCCTTCATTGACCAGCATCATCGCGGTGAGGGCCACGGCCGGCGCAGTGTTACGCCCGAACGGCTCCATCAGGATGCGCTGGCAGTCCAGCTTTCGGGTGCTCAGTTGCTCGTTGACGATAAAGCGGTGGTCCTTGTTGCAGACCACAATCGGCGAATCCATGCCTTCGAACACCAGGCGCTCCAGGGTTTGCTGGAACAGCGTGTGCTCGCCGGTCAGGGCCAGGAATTGTTTCGGGAACTGTTTGCGGAAAGCGGCCAAAGACGTGAGCCGCTACCACCGGAAAGGATTACTGGGATCATGGGTGTTTCTCCTTGAATCGATTAGGTCAGAGCCCACCCCGACAGGGGCGGGCCTCAAGTTGAAAAAGCTAATCAGCGGGTCGATACCGGGCGTTTCACCCAGACTGGCGAGAGGCTCGAACCGGAGCCCGTCACATACAGCACCGCTGCTTCACCACGTTCCAAAGCAACCGGCTTCACATCGCCGACTTTCTTGTCACCGTCATACAACGCCAGGCTCACCTTCACCGGGTTGATTTCACGTTCGCCACGGCCCTTGGCGGCCACCGACTTGACCACATCGGTCTTGCCGTCAGCGGTCTTCAAGGTCAGGGCCTTGTCGCTGAGGTTTTGCACACGTACCAAGGATTTTTGCTTGTTCTTGAACGGCGGTTCTTCGATCAGTTGTGGTTGACCGCTGCCGCTGTTGACCAGGGTGTAGTAGTGGTCGGGGGCGAGCTTGACCGGTACGGTCTGGCTGCCGATCTTGGCGCTGTAGTCACCGCCCGGCATAAAGCTGAAATCGCTGCTGGCCAGTGGCGCAACGTCGCTCAGGTTGGTAGCGCCGACGGTGGCGCTCACTTCCTGGTTGCTGGCGTTGTAGACCCGTACGAAGCTCGAACCTTTTGGCGCGGTTGGGCCGTAGAGGGCGGCGTCGCCACCGGCGAAGGCGGACATCGACACGATGCTCATGCCAGCAGCCAGGGCCAGGGTCTTGGCGAGACGACGAGGAGTAGTAGTGAAAGTCATGTGAGTTACCTCTCTTTCAGTTTTGCGCCCGGTCGGGCGTCTCGGATTTTGGGTTTTTAACTGGGGTGTTCAGTGCCATGTTCTGTTGGCGCGAACCGGCTTGTTTAAGTTGCGCAACCCACGACGGGTCGGCATCACCGATTTCGTTGTTCACAGGCAGATAACGTTCAGGAAACTCCCAGATCAGCACCTGGGGCGGGCTGTTCTTGAAGTCATCGCTTTTCAGGTAGCTGAGCATCGGCAGGATCGGCCCGTGGCCGTCTTCCGAGTAATTGATGACGTCGCTGTGCAGGGCTTGCTTGAGTGCACCCACGAAGTTCCAGTTGGGGTTGGCGCTGTAGCTGGTGCCCACCAGTGCCACCGGGGTTTCGCTGTCGGTGAACAGCGCGTCGTCGCCACCGGCTTGCGCCAAGTGGGTCACGCGTTTTTCCAGCGGCTCTTTCGGCGGCATCAGGTTTTCGAACAGCGGGTCCAGGGGCAGGAACAGACGCAGGTCGCCTTTGTGCGGCTCGGTCTTTTCGGCCTCGGTGACAAAACGCTGTGGCTCGCCGCTCAGTGGGGTTTTCTCGCGAATGGTCTGTGCCAGTTGCTTGGCGGCGATTTCGGCACCATCAGGCGTCCAGTGGGTATCCGTGCGCAGGAACACTTGCTTGCCGCTCAGCTTGGCCTGTTGCAGCGGGCCGAGCAGGTCGGGAGCGATGATCTTGTCGGCCGCCACACGGGCATGGAAGTCCTGGTAGAGGTTGGCGTGGATGCTCGCCGGTTTCACTTCACCCAAGTGTTCCGGGTACAGGCGCACCTTGGCCGGCACAATCGCCATCACCAACTGAACGCCCTGGGCCTTGAGCTTCTGGCGCACGCCTTCGACCAGCGCGTAGTTGCCTTGCAGGTTCTGGTCTTCGTTGACGGCGGGGTTGAACTCCTCGTCGCTGTACAACCAGTGGTCGCGGCCCAGCACCACGCCGGGGCGGCCTTCATTGAACAGCTTGTAGTCCAGTGCTGCCCAGAGGTTGGTGCCCAGGCGTTTGATCGGGAACTCGTCGTCGTAGTGGGTCTCGACGGCTTTGGTCCAGCGACCGTTAAGCACCGTGGCATCGGCATTGGTGCTGAAACCCAGGAAACTGCGCAGCGACCAAGCGCCCAGGGCCAGCAGCACCACCATGAACAGGCTGATATAGAGGACGCGTAATGAACGGGTCATGGTCGGCTCCCTCAAAATTGGAAGTAAAGGAACGGCGAGAAACTCTGCGCCGACAGTTTGAGAATCGACGCCACGAACAGCAGCAGCACCGCAGCGCGCATGGCATAGCGTGGCAGGTCAGCGGTCCAGTAGGCCGGTTGCACGGCGGCATCTTTGCCCACGCTGAAACCTGGCTCGTGGATGCTGCCCGGGTTGTCGCCCGGTACCGCCTTGATCAGGCTTGGGTCGGCGGGCTTGGTCTTCTCGGCAGGGCGGTTGGTGTAGAAATCGCGCAGGCCAAAGAACGCCAGTGTTGCGTACGCCACCACCAGGGTTGCCACTTGCAGGCCGGTGAGGTTGGCGCGGTTGAGTTCCGACAGCGACCACTCGCCAAAGCTGAACATGGCGCCGTACATACGGCCGGCGACGTGCAGGTTTTCGGAACGGAAGATCACCCAGCCCATCACCACCAGCAGGAAGGTGAAGGCCCAGCGCAACACGTTGAAGCTGCGCGGCGCGGTGTTGAGGCCGATGGCTTTTTCAATCGCCAGCCACATGCCGTGCCATGCACCCCACACGATGTAGGTGATGTTCGCACCGTGCCACAGGCCACCGAGCAGCATGGTCAGGAACAGGTTGCGGTAAGTGGTCAGCGTGCCTTTGCGGTTGCCGCCCAGGGTGATGTAGAGGTAGTCACGCAGCCAGGTGGAGAGGCTGATGTGCCAGCGGCGCCAGAACTCGGTGATCGACTGGCTGATGTACGGCTGCTTGAAGTTTTCCATGAAGCGGAAACCCATCATCAAGCCCAGGCCGATGGCCATGTCGCTGTAGCCGGAGAAATCGAAATACAGCTGCGCGGTGTAGGCCAGCGCGCCGAGCCAGGCGTCGCCCGTGGTTGGGTTTTGCAGGGCGAAGCAATGGTCGGCCACCACCGCCAGGGTGTCGGCAATAAACACCTTCTTGATGAAACCCTGCATGAACCGCGTGCAGCCCTCGGAGAATTTGTCGAGGGTGTGGGTGCGGTTGTTGAACTGGTCGGCCAGGTCGCGAAAGCGCAGCACGGGGCCGGCAATCAAGTGTGGGAAGATCGCCACGAACGCCGCAAAGTCGATCAGGTTGCGCGTTGCCGGCGTGTCGCCGCGGTACACGTCGATGATGTAGCTGATGGACTCGAAGATGTAGAACGAGATACCAATCGGCAGCAGCACATGGGTGAGGATGAACGGCTCCAGGCCCGCGGACTTCATCATCACATTGATGCTGTCGACGCCGAAGTTGGCGTACTTGAAGTAGCCGAGGATGCACAGGTCGATGGCCACGCCGAGCAGCAGCCAGCGTTGGGCCGGCTTCGTGCGCACGCCGGCTGCACCGACTTTGAGGCCGATCCAGTAGTTCCACAGCGTCACGGCGGCGAACAGCGCCAGGAAGTCCACTCGCCACCAGGCGTAGAACACATAGCTGGCAATCAGCAGTAGCAGATTGCGATAGCGTTGCCCGCTCAAGTAGTACAGGCCGAGAAAGATCGGCAAGAACAAAAACAGGAACACATTGGACGAGAAAACCATCCCGATCTCTCCATGTTTAACAGACAGTCAAGGGCCGCAGCCCCCCAAACCCCCCACGAAAATTCGGGGAGGGCGGTACTACATTCAACTGTCGAAACCGGTTCAAACTGTGGGAGCGGGCTTGCTCGCGAATGCGGTGGTTCAGTTACAGATGTGTTGCCTGACACACCGCATTCGCGAGCAAGCCCGCTCCCACATTGGGCCCCTGTTTCGTCAGCTGCCTTTGTTGCCTTTTTTCATGCGCCGGGTCGTAGACCTTGGTCAGGTCACCCCCAGGCGGAAAGTCTTGAACGGCTGCATCCCGTGCTTGCGCTCCACCACATCCGGGGCGCAGGTGTAGAGGGTGCAGAAGGGTTCGAGCCAGGCGAATTTCATGTCCTGCTTCAAATCCTTCATGTCCTGTTCCTTGCCGTTCTTCTGCTCGAAGATGTCCGGGTCTTTCACCCCGGCCAGCACCTTGTCGCCCAGGCGTTTGAGCGCGCTGTTGTTTTCCTGGCGCAAATCAACACCATTGACCAGGGCAAAACTGGCGATCATCGACAGTGGCGGCAGGGCGTAGTTGTGGTACGACAAGGCCCGTTGCTGACGCTTCAATTCATTCGGCAGGAAGCCTTGGTCGTCGACCTGGTTCACGCCGACCTTGTATTCCTTCACGGCCCAATCAAACAGATCACGACGATTGGTGGCGATGGACGTCGCCATTACCGACCAGGCGGCCCAATAGGAGTGGTTGTTGGTTTTTTCCAGCGGCAGGTTGTCCCAATCGCTCACCACTTGGTCAGCCAGTTTGTTGAACCAGGCCTCGATCAACTGCGACTCCTGCTGATGGTTAGCCAGCGGGTGCGAGTCGGAAAACTTCAAGCGCACATAGGCCGACGCCATGCTGCCCAACGCCCATTTGCGCATGGACTTGCCGGTGTGGTTGAAGTCCTTGGACATCAGCGCATCGGCCTTGGCCCAACTGGTGAGCCAATTCAGCGTGCATTCCAATTGCTCCGGACGACCGTCGCGCATGAACTGCATCACGCGCTTGCTGGTGTCTTTTTCCAGCTTGGTGATGTCGGCGGTGCTGTCGCGAAAGGCCTTTTCGGACTGGGTATTGAGCGTGGCGCGAGCCTTGTCCGAACCCTCGTACTTGCTGCGAAATTGCAGCGAGCCGGTGTACGGCGCCGGCATGGCGTCGCAGTCATTTTGAAGTCGCCGGTCTTGAACGCTTCGATCGGGGCAAAGTAGCCCTGGGGCGGACGCAATGGTGCGGCGGCGTTGACTGAGCCGGCGAAGATCGCCAGGCCCAGCAACGTGGGGATCAATAACTTCTGCATAGGTAACCTCATTGCCCGAGTTGGGCGGTTTTTTGGCCGCCGCTTGGGAATACGTTGCGTGTGCAAATTTTCGCTTCAACCTTCTGCGCGGCCTGGCCCGCCTCGGGGCCCTGGACTTCCACGGCCAGCAAGTTCTGTGAGGCCCAGTCTTCATCGGTGCGCAGTTCGAAGGCGAAACGCCCGTCTGTATCGGATGTTTCGGGTTTTTCGATCTTGAGGTCCTCGTGGCGCCCGTTCATGTACCAGAGGGTGGCTTGCAGGGTTTTCACCGACGGGTCGGCGAAGCGGATATCAACCTGGTGATTGGCATTACGCAGGTCTTTGTTCGAACTGTTCACCAGCAATTCGTTCTTGCCGGGTTTCAAAGAAGTGCTGGCGGTCATCTGCGCGGTCTTGCCTTCGCAGCCGTTGTCGAGCAGCGACATCATCTGGCGGTAGATGGTCTCCTGGTCCAGGCGATACAGCGGCGAGAATTCCCAGATCAAAATCTTCGGCGGAGTCTTCTGGAATTCATCGCTGCCCAGGTACTGGATCATCGAGCCTTCCAAGCCACCGCCCGGGAAGGCGACGTTGAGAATGTCCGCACCGATTTCCTGTTCCAGGAAGCCCGCGAAGTTGTAGTTCTTGCCACTGTGGCTGGTGCCCACCAGGGTGATCTGCGGGTTGCCCGAATCGCCGAACAGGTCGCCGTCGCCCGCTTCGCCCTTCGGTTCAGTGGTGAACTGGTCCATGTACTGGACCGCGTAGCTGGTGCCGCACAATTGCCCGGCCATGTTGTGCAGGGTGCCGGTCTTGCCCATGCGCCCGGAGCGTGTGGTTTCGAATTCACGCTGCGGGATGCCGGCGAACTCCGGCATGGCACGCACTTTTTCGCCGACGATTTTCGCGGTGCGCTGGGCGCCGTAGGGGGTCCAGTGTTGGTCACCGCGGAAGTAGAAATCGTGGGCCGGCAATTCATCTGGAAGCTGTTCGTTGGTCAATGGCGATAGGTCTGGCACCACGTAGCCCATCTTGGCGAAACGGCCGAGCATGGTCTTGTAATTGGCCAGGGCCTTGTCGAAATCGAACTTGGCTTTTTCCTCAGGATTGAGTTTGTTGCGGTTCACCAACCCCCGGGTTGGTTGATAAACCACCACCAATTCCACGCCCTTGGCCTTGAACGCATCGTGCAGTTGCTGCATGCGTTTGTAGCCTGCCGGGCTGGTGTCGAATTCGGTGCGCAGGTCTTCCTGGGTACGGAACAACCAGTCGCCCTGGGCTTGTACCAGGGTGGTGAAGTTCTGCTGGTAGCGCGTGGTGTAGTTTTTCGCGTCATGGGCGGCGGGGCACAGGCTGCAGCACGGTTCGGCGGTGAAGGTCGGCGCCTTCACTTCATCGGCGCGCACGCCTTGGCTGGCCGCGAGCAGGCCGAGGGTCAGACCCGAGAGGCTCAGCAGTTTGATCATGTGTGGGTGCATAAGGGTCATCCTCAGTCCTGCATTTCGGTCTGGCGTTCGACAGGGTCGATCAGCACGGCTTTCTGCTGGCGCACCAGCAGGTCGAGAATCTCTTCCTGGCGATCACCCAGCACACCGTTGAAGCTGATGCCGCTGGATTTGGTCGGCGCCAGCATCGACACGCGGTACAGCTCCACGCTCAATGGCGAGTCGATGGACAGCGGCCCGCTGCCGTTACCCGCCAGTTCACCGCCGACCACAATCAGCGACACCTGGGCGTCGAACGGGTCGAGGGCGATGTCACGGTCGGTGTCGGTCAAATCCTTGATGTGGCCGTAGAGACCGGTCAGGCCGTTGGCCATCGAGGTGTTCTCGTACAGCTTGATGTTCACGCTGTTACGCACGCGGATGCCGTGGCGACGGTTGGCAATCACCTTGTTGCCCCACAGCAGGTTGTCGCCGCTCTCATAGAGCGTGATGCCGTCGGTGTGGTTGCGGTAGATCTCGTTGTCGGCGATCAGGTTGTTCACGCTGTTACGGTCGATCACCAGGCCCGAGAGCTTGTTGTCGTAGCTGCGGTTGTTGAAGATGAAGCTGTCGTTCACTTCCCGGGAAATGATGATGCCGTGCTTCTTCTTGGTGCCGTAGACGGTGTTGTCCGCGATGATCAAACCGTGGGAACGGTCATGGGGGTCAATGCCGTAGACGATGTTGTCTTTGTAGGTATTGCCCTTGAGCACAAAGCCCGTGGTCTCGTAGCAGTAGAAGCCGTACCACATGTCCGAGAACTCGGAGTCGATGATCCAACCGGTCGGTTCCGCGCGCTTGAGCACCTTGGCCATGTTCGGCGTGTACTGGGAAATACTCACCCCGTACGACTTACTGTTGGCGTAGCCGAAGCTAGCCATCTTGCTGTTGGCGACGTAGGTTTCGGTACCGCCCCAAGCCAGCAGGAACGGACGGAATTCCTTGGGCGACTTGAACAGCGCCGGGCCGTTGGCTTTTTCGCTCCAGCCGGTGATCTTGGTGTCGCGCACAAACAGCTGGCCGTCGTTGATCAGGAACGAACCGGCTTCCTGGGACAGGCGCAACTCCTGGGTCTTCTTGTCGATTTCCAGGATGCCTTTGCGCCCCACCACAATCGGCAGTTTGGCGAGGAACACACCGGGCGACGTTTCGCTGAAGTACTGCTTGGGCACCTTGCCCAGCAGGTCCTTGAGGTTCATGTAGCCGTCGTCGACAAAGATTGCCTGGGGAATGCCATGCTGGCGCACCACCCATTCGGCCATCTTGTTGTCACCGCCGATAAAGTCCTTGAGGGCGTCTTCCTGCATCATGCGACGGATGCTGATTTTGCCGGGCTTGGACTTGACGATTTTCTTTTCCATCGCCGCGACGGTGTAGCCCGACAGGTCTGGCAGGGCCGGCTTGGCCATTTCCAGCGGCGCGGTGGGCGGGCTGGAAATGGTGTAGGTCTTGGCCTGTTGCAGCTCTTTGGCGATGGTCGGCGCCTTCACCGCCGCACCGTCGGCAAGGCCGAAGTGCTGGCGAGCAGCATGGCTGCGACCAGCAGGCTGACCGAGCCTTTGAGGGCTTGAGGGTTCATCGCGCAGGCTCCCATCAGAATTTCCAGATCACGTCGACAAACGCGCGATGCATGTACGAGTCAACCTGGCTGCCATAGGCGTCGCCCGGTTTGAACACACCTGCACGGAAACGCACCAGGGCCGACGGTTCGTCGATCGACTGGCTGAGCGCCGCCGGCAACAGGCCTTTCTTGAAGTACTTGGTGACCACCAGGTCCATCTCTTGGCCCAGGTCTTTCTTGCCATCTTCAAGCGGCAGGGACGTGCTGGACACAATCGCGCCGGTCACGTCATCGGTGTTGTTCTGCACGGCATCAATGCCGTTGCTGCCCACTGGCTTGTTGCCGTCGACGCGCCAGAACTTGTGGTACACCAGGCTGGCGTCGTAGTCCTCGCGCAGCTGCCAGGAACCGAACAGGCTCATGGACTGCATGTTGTTCATCTCGCCGCGAAACGCTTCGCCGAAGCGGTGTACGCGGGACTGGGTGCCGGTCCAGTTCGAGCGGTTGCTTTGCAAGCCGTTCTGCTCGTACTCGGCGCTGGCGCGCGAATAGGCCGCGCCCACTTGCCACTGCGGGTCCAGACGCAGGCGGATACCCAGGTCGGTGGCCCAGCCGCTTACGTCGTCGCTGCGCTTGGCTTGGGCGGGGCGGCTGCCGTCGGCGGTCAAGGCGTTGACCTTGTCGCGATCACCGCGCATGCCGGTGATGCTTGCCCAGTAGTTGACGGTGTTGGTGTTGCGCCAGTTGTAGGCGTCGCTGTTGGCTTCGATACCGAGCCAGGACAGGTCGCCGTTCTCGCGTTTGTCCAATGAGTCGGTCGGTACACCCGGCTCCGGATAGTCGAGCTTGCCGTTGTCATGGTGTGGTGGCCGCGCAGGCCGATCCACTGGCCGGGCGTCCACTGGTAGGCGGCGTCGGCGTAGAGGTGCTGGCGGTCCTTGTCGACCGGGGCCAGTTCCTTGAGGTCGGTGCGGTATTCGCTGAAACGTTCGGCAACGCCCACGTTGGCTTTGAGCAAGGTGGTGTCGAAGGTCCAGTTCAGCGCTTCGATATTGGTGTCGCGCCACTGGCCGTCGTCATTGCGCAGGCGTTGGCGACCGAGCTTGAGGATCTCGCCGGGGTAGGGCGTGAAGCCGCTGTAGCCGACCCAGAACTCACGCATGGCCAAATAGTTTTTCTTGGCCTTGCGGTCGCTGTTGCTGGTTTGCTGGTTCTCGTCATCGGCCGACTGTTGCAGGGGGTCGGTCTCGATGATGTCGCTCGATACCACGGCCTGGCCCATGGCGTAGGCGCTCCACGCGCCGCTTTCACCGTAGATCCAAGGACGCAGGTCGAGGCCGATACCGTTGACGTCACCGCCTTTCTGGGTGCCGAGGTCGCGGTCATCTTCGGACTGGGCGGTGGCTTTCACTTCCAGGCCGAAGTTCTTGGCTTCGGTCAGCGCGGCCAGGGTCGGGCACGACCACAGCAGGGCGAAGGTCAGGCCAATGCCGGCCTTGACGAATGGATTGAGCTTCATAGGGATTCCTCGCCGTCTTCTTCATCCAGGGCGTGCAGTTGCAACGTGCTCTGGGCCAAGGTGCCGCGGGTCGCCAGCTCTTGTTGCACCAGGCGTTGGCCTTGGGTGCGTTGCTCCGGTGTCAGCGGGGCTTCAAGTTGAGTGGCCAAGTCGTTGGCCTCTGGCGTGTCCTGGGCTTTAGCCAACTGGCTGAAGACATAGGCGTTCAATGGGTCGGGCTTGGTGCCCTTGCCTTGGGAAAACAACTGGGCGATAGCAAAGTCGGCGCTGTTCTGGCCGTTGCGCGCAGCGGTCAGCAAATGGTCCAGGGCTTTTTGCGGATAGACCTTGCCCAGGTAGCCACGGCGGTAGATCTGGCCGAGGTAGTAATCGGCGGCCACTTCACGGCCGACGGCTTTTTTCGAAATGTGCTTCGGCGGCCTTGGCGTCCGCCGGTACCCACTTGCCTTCGTAGTAGAGCTTGCCCAGCAACAGCTCGGCGCGCGGTTGGTCGGCGGCGCGGCCGTTGTCCAGGTACTTCATCATCTGGTCGACGTCGCCCAGTTCCGGGAAGTCGTAGAGCAGTTGCGCCAGGCTGACCCAGGACGCGGGGTAGCCCGGGGCGATTTTTTCCAGCAGCGCCTGGGCGGTTTTTTCGTCCGGTTGGCCCAGAGTGGCATCGCCCAGTACGCGAGCAACACTGTCGACACGTTGTGTGGTGACGGTGCCACGGCTGTAGCCGGCTTCCATCTGCTTGAGCAGCTCGGCTTGTTTCTCGGGTTCGGCCTTTTTCTGGTAGACCGTGGCCAGTTCGACGTAGCAGATATCTGTGGTGTTCAGCGCGGCCTTGCAGATGCGTTCCACATCATCCAAATGCTGGTCGTACGTGCCTTGGGTGCGATACAGCAGCACTTGGGCCAGACCGGCTTCCGGGTAACCCGCCGCTTGCCACTGGCTGATCTGCTGCTGGGCGTTCACGTTCGGGAAGCTGTGCGGGTATTGCAGGTACAGCATTGCCAGAGGGATCAGGGTATTGCCTTCGCCATTGGCAAAAGCTTTTTTCAGCAGGCCTTCGGCTTCGTGGTGCTCGGCTTCGGTGCTGCCGGGTTTGGCCACCAGCAGGCGACCGAGTCGGGCCTGGGCGCGGGGCGACGTATCAGCCGCCGCTCGGTAAGTGGCTTCAGCCTGCTTGATTTGCGCCGGATCGCGAGTGCCTACCTGGATATCGGCCAGGCCCACTTGGGCCTCGCTGTAGCCCAGGTCTGCCAGTTGCTGGTAATTCTGCTGGGCGGTGACGGTGTCGCCACGTTTCAGCGCTTCGTTGGCCAGGCGTTGGTCGGGTAGACCGGCGCAACCGGCAAGGCTGACTGCCAGTGCCAGAGCACAGCAGGCCATGGCTGAGTGAGATCTGCTTTGTGTGGGAGCTGGCTTGCCTGCGATGCGGGCACCTCGGTGTTGCAGGTGTACCGAGTGGATGCTATCGCGGGCAAGCCCGGCTCCCACATTGGCCGGTGTTGTTGTTGAAATAGGGTTCACAGGCATGTCCTCGCTTACAGACCGTTGGCCATGGCTTTGTCGATCAGCCAGTTCAGCGAGGGGCCACGGTCGCTGGTCACTTCCACCGGGCGGCCGGCGTAGGTGCTGTCCAGCGGTGCGTCAGGTTTGATCTGCACGCGAATGTCGGAGGACAGGTCGGCGCTGTTCAGGCTGGTGCTGCTGACGATGGTGCCGGTGCGAGTCTGCTCTTCGTCGGCCACCTGGAAGCTCACCGGCGTACCTGGTCGAACATCGGCGAACTGGCGATAGGTGAAGCGCGCCTCAACATTGGCCAGGCTGCCACGGGGTACCAGTTGGAAGATCACGTCGCCTTTGTTGGCGTATTGACCGTCGGCGACCATTTGCTGGGCCACCACGCAATCGCACGGCGAAGTCAGGGTGCCGGTCATTTGCTTGCCGAACAGTTCTTCAACCTTGGCCGGTTGCAGCTGGTCTTCGTCCAGGTGGCCCTTGAGCACATCCAACATGCTGGTACTGAACGTCGCCAGTGGAGCGCCTTTGGCGGCAATCCCATCACCCTTGAGCAGGCTTTGCACGGTGCCATCGCGCGGCATGGTGACGTTCATGCCGGGCACGCTCACCAAACCGGCCTGGGCGTGGCTGACGAAGTACATGCCGTACACCGATTTGAAGACGAAACCGAACGCCGCCAAGCCGACGATGAAAATGCCGGCGCTGAACGTCACCGCACGCAGGCGACCGAAGGCGGTCATGCCGCTGCCGCTGTCCTTGACCTTGCGCGCCTTGGTGAAGTTGTCGCGTTGTAGGGTGGCGAGCACGTCGCCCATGGTCACGATGTCGCCGGACAGGTGCGAGGTGATCAGGTGGCGCAGGGTGGAAATATCTTGCTGCTCCAGGTTCTGGAACTGGCAACCGGCACGACCGGTCTGGCGGTCATAGGAGCGGATTTGCAGCTCGACGTCCATGGCCAGGCCCAGGTTGTCGATCACAAACTGCAGACGGCCCTTGTGCACTTCGCCGACGGTCAACGGCTGGGTGGAGGTGAATGCCAGGCCGCCGGCGGACAGGTCGATCACCCGGGCTTCGGTCGGTGTGCGGTCAGTGTTGAAAAAGCGCAGCTTGGCCGGGATTTTGACCCGGGCATGTTGGCGCTGGGCTTCGGATTCGTGGACAACGTTGACGTTTGCTTGGCTATTCATCAGGTGTATTCCTAAGTTAATTCAGGCTTGGCAGGTTCAGACCATCATCAGCAAAACGGCGACGAAGATGCTGCCGGCGGAGAAGGTCATGGTCCGAGACGACCAGGTGTTGAACCAACGTTGAAAGCTGGCCAAATCGCGGGTCAGTTTGGTGTCCTGGCGGGTCCAGGACTGTTGATCAAGGCGGAAGAACACGTAGATCTTCACCAGCGCGCCCATGATCTGGTTGTAATAGAGAATCACCGGGTAAGCCGGGCCGATCTTGTGGCCGGAGCACGACAGCAACAGGGTGAGAATCAAGCGGGTAATGCCGATCCACAGCAGGTACGCGAGGATGAACGCGCCGCCGTACTTGAAGGTGGCAATGATCGCGACCGTCAGGCCGAGCAACGACGTCCACATCGACACACGCTGGTCGAACAGCACCACGCTGGTGAACAAGCCGAGGCGACGAACACCCAGGCCCAGGGCACGGGAGTTCTGGCGCAGGTTGTTGCCGTACCAGCGGAACATCAGCTTGCGGCTGGCCTTGATAAAGCTTTTTTCCGGCGGGTGTTCCACGGTGTTGATCGCGGCATCGGGCACGTAGAAGGTGTCGTAGCCCAGGCGCATCAGGCTGAACCAGCTGGACTTGTCGTCGCCGGTCAAAAACTTGAAGCGGCCCAGGCGCCAGTGTTGCAGCGAGTCGCTTTCCACGTCGGCGATAAAGCCCGGGTCGGTCACTACGCTGGCACGGAACACCGACATACGGCCGGTCATGGTCAGCACGCGCTTGGACAGGGCCATCGAGCACATGTTGATGTGGCGTTGGGCGAAGCGCAGTTTGTGCCACTCGCTCATGATGTAGCCGCCACGCACTTCGCAGAACTCGTTGGTGGTCAGGCCGCCGACATTGCCGAACAGCTGGAACCACGGCACGGTCTTGCGCACGACGCCTTCGGCCAGCACGGTGTCGCCATCGATCACGGCCACCACGGCGCGGTCATCTGGCAGGTGACGGGAGATGGCGCGGAAACCGAAGGCCAGGCCGTCGCGTTTGCCGGTACCGGCGATACGCACGAAGTCGAGCTTCACGTGCTCCGGTGGGTTCATGCGTTCCCACAGACTTTTCACCAGCAGCTCATCGGACATTTCCACCAGCGAGCACACCACGGTGGTAGGGAAACCACATTCGATGGCTTCGCGAATCACCGAGCTGTAGACCTGTGCGGTGGTCAGCGCATCGATGCGGAAACTGGTGACCATCAGAAACACATGGGACGGGTCGGCGGCCTTGCCCAACTTGCGCACTTTGCGGCGCAGGTGCGGGTAGACCACGTACAGGAACAGCATGCCGCGAAAGAAATGCGTAGCACCCATCGAGTAGCGCCAGATACCCACGGCGCCAATCAGGAAAATAAAATTCTTCGACTCGAGTCGAACGTACTCGCCGGCAGCAGCAGGGCGAGTCCCATCAGCAGGCTGAGAAAAAACAACCAGCCGGCAGATTGCAGTAGTACATGTTTTAACTTGGACATGAGCGTCATCCGAAGGTGGTGAAGGCTTCAGGCGACGGGCGCTGGGGATGGAAACGCACGCCGCCTGAAACTTGCCGTTGCTGTTACCAGCAAATGCCTTCGGTACGACCGGTCGCACAGGTGGCCTTGGCCATGAAGCCCACCAGGTCGATCACTTGCTTGCCGTGCGGTGCGTTCTGCGCCAGGGCGCGGAATTTCTCGTCACGGTTGCCGAGGATGATCACGTCGGAGTTGTTGATCACCTCATCGAAGTCCGAGTTGAGCAGGGACGACACGTGGGGAATCTTGCCTTCGATGTAGTCCTTGTTCGCACCGTGGACACGGGCGTACTCGACGTTGCTGTCGTAGATACTCAGGTCGAAGCCTTTGCCGATCAGCATTTCGGCAAGCTCTACCAGCGGGCTTTCACGCAGGTCGTCGGTGCCGGCCTTGAAGCTCAAGCCCAGCAGGGCGACTTTGCGCTTGTCGTGGCTGTTGACGATGTCGAAAGCGTTTTGTACCTGGGACTCGTTGCTGCGCATCAGCGAGTTGAGCAGCGGGGCTTCTACGTCCAGGGAACCGGCGCGGTAGGTGAGGGCACGCACGTCCTTTGGCAGGCAGGAGCCACCGAAAGCGAAGCCTGGGCGCATGTAGTACTGGGACAGGTTGAGGGTCTTGTCCTGGCACACCACGTCCATCACTTCGCGACCATCGACGCCGACGGCCTTGGCGATGTTGCCGATTTCGTTGGCGAAGGTGACTTTGGTGGCGTGCCACACGTTGCAGGTGTACTTGATCATTTCGGCAACGGCGATGTCCTTGCGGATGATCGGCGCATCGAGCTCTTCGTACAGCGACTGCAAGACATCGCCGGAGGCTTTGTCGAACTCGCCGATGACAGTCATCGGTGGCAGGTCGTAGTCGGCGATGGCGGTGGATTCACGCAGGAATTCCGGGTTGACCGCGACGCCGAAGTCGACGCCGGCTTTCTTGCCGGAGCAGTCTTCGAGGATTGGGATCACCACATTGGCGACAGTGCCTGGCAGTACGGTGCTGCGCACGACGACGGTGTGGCGGGTGGCTTTGTCACGCAGGACAAAACCGATCTCGCGGCACACGGCTTCGATGTAATCGAGTTCCAGGTCGCCGTTTTTCTTGCTCGGCGTGCCGACGCAGATCATCGACAGGTCAGTATCGCGGATGGCTTCGGCGAAGTTGGTAGTGCCGCGCAGGCGACCGGTTTCGATCCCCTTGCTCAACAGCTCGCCCAGGCCTGGTTCAACGATCGGCGATTTACCGGCATTGATCAGGTCGATCTTGTCCTTGGAGATGTCTACGCCGACCACTTCGTGGCCACGGGCAGACAGGCAACCGGCACAGACTGCGCCAACGTAACCTAGACCAAATATGCTGATGCGCATCGCATTTACCTCTTTAATAATCACGCCACTAAATGGCCGGAGTTCATGTTTGCAAGCGTCACTGATGCCACGAAAGTTGGGCGAATAGACGCCGACTTACCGCGTACAGGCATGTTGAATAACGAGTGACTAACTATTGCACTCAAGTTGTGCGCAACTTGGCCTTGTTATTGGGGCTTGCCCTCAAATGCAGCCGGCCTTCTGTGGAGAAGGTCCCGACGCCAGTGCCGCAAGGCGTAGATAGAGGCATAAAGCCCTTTTTTATCAACGTCTTGGGTGTCATCACTGACACATTTGGGTAAGCGCTGCCTTGGCCTATAGGGGATAGCAATTGATCCTTATCGCCGCCCTCAACTCATATCAGTTGATAATGTGACCCGTGAGTCGAAGTTGATGGGGCAACTTCGCTACTTCCTTGGGCCGCTGTGTAAGTTATCTCCTACAGAAACAGAGAATTTCGTTACCGGTGGTATGAGCCATGGGTTTAGGCGAAGTTCCGGGCCGCTCATCCTGTTTCCAGAAATTTCTTGAAATATTAGAAAAGATGGCACTAGTACTATATTGATAGCACTTGCTATTTGGGCCTGTAGTTATGGGGAGTTGGTGCGAGGGGATAGTTTTGTGCCACTAGTGTTTGAAAAAAGTGGTGCCACTACGAAAAAAAATCGGAAATGTCGAGTGAAAGAATCGTTAGGAATGCGTCAAGATATTTTTTGACGTCAAAATAATGGCTTTTTACAGGCTAAAATGCAGACAAAATGTGGGAGCTGGCTTGCCTGCGATAGCGGTGGGTCAGTTGGCACATCGGCTACTGATACACCGCTATCGCAGGCAAGCCAGCTCCCACCTTTGAACACCTGCGCTGGCGAAAGCCTTATTCCGGTGCGTGATCGCGCAAAAACACCAGGTTATCCGGCTTGGACTGCTCTGCATTGAAGCGATAGCCCTGCACATCAAACGCCTTGAGCTTGGCCGGGTCGTTGATGCGTTCTTCAATCACAAAGCGGCTCATCATGCCCCGCGCCTTCTTGGCGTAGAAGCTGATGATCTTGTACTGGCCGTTCTTCAAGTCCTTGAACTCGGTGTTGATGATCCGCGCGTTCAGCGCGGTGCGCTTGACCGCCGAGAAGTACTCGTTGGAGGCCAGGTTCAGCAGCACGTCGTCGCCTTGCTCGGCCAGGGCCTCGTTCAGCCATTCGCTGATCCGCGTGCCCCAGAAGGCGTACAGGTCTTTGCCGCGGGCATTGGCCAGCTTGGTGCCCATCTCCAGGCGGTACGGCATCATCAGGTCCAAGGGGCGCAGCAAGCCGTACAGGCCCGAGAGCATGCGCAAGTGGTCCTGGGCGTAGGTGAAGTCGGCATCGCTGAAAGTTTCGGCGTTGAGGCCTGTGTACACATCGCCCTTGAACGCCAGCAGCGCCTGCTTGGCATTGGTCGGGGTGAACGCCGGGTTCCAACTGCCGAAGCGGGCTGCGTTGAGGCCGCCGATCTTGTCGGATACGTGCATCAACTCGCTGATTTGCGCCGGGCTGAGCTCGCGCAATTGCTCGATCAGCTCCTGGGAATGGTCCAGGTACTGCGGCTGGGTAAAGCGCTCGGTGGCAGGCGCAGTCTCGAAATCGAGGGTCTTGGCGGGGAAATCACCATCAGCATGAAGTCGTCTCCTTAAATCGTGGACGGGATTCTAGGGGCTTGGGCGTTTTGACTCCACCTATGATGGCGATAGGTGCCTGTGAGTGCTGGCTAAATGACCAAAGTGTCTCGTGGCATGGGCCGGCAGAGTAAGAGCATCCTGGAAATGGATTAGAGGTTGAGAACCCGCTCCAGAGACACCAGCACTTGCTGGGTGATGGTGTTCAGGCGGGTTGAGTAGATCGTGTAGGCGGCCGTCAGCACGACGGCGGCCATGGCCCATGGTGTCCACAATGGTCAGGCGCGTTTGAGCCGATAGTTACGCGGCACGAGGTTGGTCAGCGTGTCAGTCAGATGCTTGGGCGTTTCACCCCGCAGCGGGCGTAGCAGGGCGTGAAGTTGGGTGATGATCTTCTGTACTTCGTCATCGCTATTGTGGTGGGCACCCTATTTGCGCTTGAGGCAGGAGACCAGGCACTGGTACATGAGCTCCAGCACATGCTGGTACCGGGCCGCTTCGGGGATCATGTTGTTCATGACGGTGAAGAATTTTTCGCCGCCTTGGGTTTCGCCATGGAATTGGCTGGGCAACGAACGCTCGCTCCAACTTGAGAGCCTGCCCCACGTGGTTCTTATGACTACCTCGTCCAGCAGCAGGCACAGGCTGTAAGAGTAGGTCTTGAGCATGCCGGCGTCGTAGCCGAACTCGACGGTATGGCCGAGGGCGTCAATCCGCTGGATCAGACGACCACTGCGGTCGTAACGCAGGCGGGTGATGCGCTGGGCCGGGTCGGTGTAGGCGATCAGTTGGCCGGCGGCGTCAATGTCGTAGCGGTCGATGCGCCCGTCGGGGCGTTGGCTTTCAATCAGGTAGCCGCGGGCGTCATAGCGATAGTGAGTGTGCTCGCCGCGGGCATTGACGGTTTCGCACAGGCGCCCGTCGGTATCGTAGTGGTACAGCGTTTGCGCATTGGAACAATCGCGGTAACTGAGCAATTGGCCTTGTAGGTTCCAGCTCAGGTACTTGGTCTTGTCCAGCGTGTCGGTGACATGTACCACTCGGCCTTCGGGGTCGTATTGGTAGTGAGTCTTGCGGCCCAGCGGATCCGCTTCCCAGAGCAGGTTGCCCTGGGCATCGTAGCCGGAGCGGTACGTGCGCCCCGCACCGTCGGTGACTTCGACAGGCAGTGCCCAGTGCCGCAGATAGCGGATGTGTTCGCTACGGCCCAATGGATCGCGCGTCTCGATCAGGCGGCCAATATCATCGTAGCTGTAGCGCCATTCGCCGCCCTGTGGATCGACGCTCTTCATCAATTGCCCGGCGATGATTTCCTCTTGCCAGCAGTTACCGAGGGGGTCGATGTGTTGGTAGATCTCGTAGAAGGGGCCCCAGTAGTAATGGTCTTGGCGACCGAGGCTGTCGGTGACGTGGGTTTCGCCGCGTTCCAGGTCGTATTTGAATCGATACTCTTCGCCGTCGCTGCCCCAGTGGCGGGTGACGCGCCATTCGTGATCGGGTTGTGGCTCCAATAGCGGCGGAAGTTGGTACCCGGTGCCATCTGCGCGCTTGGGTGTGGGGCGGTTCTCGGGGATGGTAAAGCATGCCCATTCGTACTCGCGGACGGCGCCACTGGCGATCTGGTGGCTGTTCAGATAGCCCTCAGCGGTGTACGTGAAGCGACGGACCACGTGGTCCGTCGCGTCCAACACTTCATGCAACTGGCCACTGCGTGTATAGCGATAGCTGGCCAGGGTCTTGTTGCGCTCAATGCTGATGCTGTCGCCTGCCTGCAGGAATACGCGAGACACCTTGCCGACACGGTTTGTATGTTGTTGATCATAGTGGAGCTGTACGACGGTTTGGCTGTACTTGTCGACGAGGAAGTGCAGGCGGCCCTGTTTGTCGTACAGCATGTCGAGGACATTGAGGTTACGATCGCCCAAGCGAATCAGTCGCGAGCGTTGCGGGTTGTGCGGATCAGTCTGGAAGACCTGATAGCGCCCTTCGTAGATGTCCTCGACAACGGTCTGACCATCCTCCAACTGGAAGAAGGCCAAGCCATCTATGACGCTGACGAAGGCGTTGCCGGCTATGAGTTGTCCCAGTTCGAGGCGGTTGCCTGTCTCGTCGACGTAGATCCATAGCTCGCCGCCGTGGGGATGTTGAACACGGACGATTTGCACCTCATAGGGAACGCTCCAGCCCATGCCCAACAGTCCGTCGGTTCGGGGAGTCGTTGCTGTCGTAGCTTCGGGCCCATTCGATGCCCAGCAACCCAGGGAGGCTGAAGTCAACGTCTTCTGTACCGCCGAGTACTTTGCTGCCGGTGGAAACAAGCACAGGATTGCCTACGCCTGGACAGATTACGGAGTTGTTTTCTTTTGCTCTTTGAGAGCGGCGAGAACGAACCGCCATTCTTCTGGATATAAGCAGTGCCGCAACAATCCCTACGATCTGCGCAGTCTTGCTTTTGCCATTGTGAATGTTTCGAACGGTCACCGTTGCGCCGCCAATACGCACATTGGGAGAGACGTTGGCGTTCACATCGATGGTGGCATCGCAGGTGGCTTTATCTCCCGAGCGTGCCGCAGGTCGACTATTGATCAGTACCTTGTCTGAGCCCTGTGCTATGTAGGTCTCAGGCATGGGCGGATGACGGGAGCATTTGATCTTGTCTTCGTCTTTGGGGGTGAACCCCGGCGCTGCTGGGGTTGTCACGGGAGGGTTGAAAATTTGATGAACTGTGTCAAAGAGGTCCTTGACCAACTTGAGGGGAGGAAATGCAAATCCCAAAGCGGTTTGGGCCATCGCACTTACGTTCTCCAGAACTGAAGGCTCTTCTCCTTTGCCTCTTCGTCAGACCCATTGGGGAGCTGATCGCCGCAGCGCGAGCAGCGGCTTTGCCGTTGATGAAGGTATTTTCGGAACCGCTTTCGATCTGGCCATACACCTTCGGTGACGACATGGCGTTGCCAACGGAGTCGCTGAAGTCGGAGATGGCATCACCGATGCTCCGGTCCTCTCCTAGGGGCATCGAACTCATGGCACCCACCGCAACGCCTGCCGCCATCCCGATCACCACACCGAGCGCGCCACCCGTGAATGCAGTGCCCACGACGGCAAGGCCAATAGCGGCAGTCACCGCCAACGCGGCTGCCGCATAGATGACAGTTTCCACTGCTGCGCTGATCAATTCAGCGAGCAGTGATGGGTGAAGAATGGCGTCACCCTGCCGGGCGGCGTGGACAATTTGTGCCATTGGCAAAACGCTCCTTGCTGATCGAGAACGGGTTTCTTAGGGGCGGTAACGTTCAGGAGAAGCGGAGCGTTTGCTTGATGGCGCGCCAGTGCGTGATGTCGCCGTCGCTGAATGGGCCTTGTTTGCTGTAGTTGAGAACCAGCATGCGTTGTTGCCCAGGAATCAGGCAGGCGACTTGCAGCTGAAAGTTTGATGTGTCTCCCGTCATGAACTGGACGGCCATTTCTCGGCCCTCCACTGACTGCTGGTTTCCCAGGTGAGTGACTTGTGCTGGTGTGATGCTCAATGCTTGGGTCTTGTTGCGCAGTTGATCCAGCTGGACAGTCAGTGCCTCGTCCAAGGTCTGGCGTTTATCAACAGGGCTGCGTGCAATCACCAAAGTGGTATCTCGCGCTCGAAAGCGCAGGACGTTCAGAGTCGAGTCCTCGGGCGTTTCATCGGCAAAATTAAGGATTACATCGTGGGTCAGATAATCAGCCATTGCAGGGGTGTCCTTTTCTTTAATGGTTGGGTGATGGGAAAGGTGGCAGCTATTCGAAATGCCCATCGACACTGGCCTTTAACGCACCACCGTCTTGCCCATTCGCGCTAGCACTGGCCGTCCCACCTGCAAGGTTGAGGTCGAGATTCGCGCCCAGGGTGTTGATCTGGCCGGCCTGCATGCCAGTGATGTTGAAGTCCTCGCAGGTGATGTTCAGCTTCCCGTTTGCATGTAGCTCAATGAGCGTCTTGCCACACTTCAAACGGAGCGTGCCGCCTACTTCGATTTCGTATTCGCCGGCTACCGTGTCGTTCTTGCTGCCCCCACTTTCAAGGTGTCGTTGGCCTTCACCACCCGCAAACGGGTGCGGCCGACGGTGATGGTCTCGTCCTGGCCAATTTGGCTGCTTCGGTTGGCACCAATCGATTGGCTCTGGTTATTTTTCACCACCGTGTTCTGGTCTTTCTCGGCATGGACAAACACTTCCTCCTGGCCCAGCTCATCCTCAAAACGCAGCTCATTGAAACCTTCACCCTTATGGGTGCGGCTTTTGATGGTCATCCGCGTCTTGTGTTTGGGCAGCGAGTAGGGCGGCAGATTGGTCTGGCGGTAGGCGGTCCCCGTGGCGATCGGCTGGTCGGGGTCGCCGTCCAGATAGCTGATCACTAATTCCTGACCCACCCGCGGGATGGCCATGGAGCCCCAGGTCGCACCGGCCCAGCCCTGGGTGACGCGGATCCAGCACGAGCTGTGGTCGTTGTTTTTATCCGAACGGTCCCACGGAAACTGCACCTTGACCCGGCCCCATTCATCGCAATAAATCTCCTCGCCGGGAGGGCCAACCACCGTGGCGATTTGCGGGCCGTCGATGCACGGTTTTTTACGCAGCTGTGCCTTCCAATCCGAGGTCCAGCGAATCGCGCTGGCTTTCAACGAGTAAGACGTACCAAGGCCACTGCCGAACGACTCTTCCTGCAAGCTGGTGTGCTGTTTGCCTTCGTGTCTGATGGCAATGGTGCGCCAGCGATCGTTGAAGTCTTCACGCGGATGCTCGTTGAGGTCGAACGCCAGCCCCGGCTGCAGGCGTTCATCGTCGCCTTCCAGGTGTGCCAACTTGGCGTCGTTGCGCAGCGCGGCCAGGCGCGTTTTGGTGAAGGGTTTGCCGGCAATGTCGCGCTTGTAGCGGCCGGGGTAGTCGTAGCGTTCGTAGTCTTTGTGCTGGTTGTTCAGGTCCTGATCGCCAGTGGCAGTGTGCTGCTGGCTATAGCGCGGATGGGTGAAGGTGTAGTCGCGCTGCACCTGGCGTGCGGTGCGAACTTGTTCGGTGTAGTGGAAGCGGTTCAACGCCGGTTCCTTGGAGTCGCCACCGGACATGGGTTGGTAGATCACCGGGCAATCGGTGTGGGTGCCGATGGTGCCGAGGCCGCCAACGCGGTCGGTAAGGATGAGGGTGTGGCCGTCGGCGCGGTGTTCGAAGGTGTAGAGCAGGCCTTCCTCGGCGGTGAGGCGGGCGATGAAGTCGAGGTCGGTTTCGCCGGCCTGTACGCAGTATTCGCGAGGCTGATGCTCGAAGCAGATCTCGCTGCGGATGTCAGTCAGCTTTTGCTCGGCCAGCATGCTGGTGATGATGTCGGGCACGGTCTGGCCCTGGAAGATGCGCCAGTTGGAGCGCAGGTCGAAACGTTTCAGGGTCGGTTCAACTATGGCGGTGTAGCGAGTGCGGCGAAAGCCGGTGTCACCTTGCTGGAACAGGCTGACTAAACCGTGGACGTAGCGAACCGGGGTGTTATCGCGCCAGATCGTGAACACTGCCGCCAGGTCGAGCATGCGGTAGAAGTCGATCGCCGGGTGATGGCTGACCAGCTCCAGTTCCAGTTTGAAAGGCTGGGATAGGCCCTCTTCCAGGGTGAACGAAACCACTTCGAAGGGATCGCCCCGTAGCGGTTTGAAGGTGTAACGCAGGTCGCTTTGACGGGGCATGGGGCTTCCTCTTCTCTCGACGCGGCTAGCGCGGTCCATCCATGTGGGGGACGCGATCTTAGGAAGCGCTAAGCAAGCCCTTCAATAGCTTGGAGGGAATCCAGAGGTCTCTTACCCGTGTGGGTGCAATGGATGTCGGACGTTTCTGTGTTTTTCCAGAAGAAGGGCGCTCAAGTCGGGCCTAGCCTATTTCCATGCTGGCCAATGTGATCGGCTATAGTGGCCGACGACTCTGGAGAGGAAGACCTTGCGTGCGAATAGCGCTTTTATTGTCGGCATTCCTGCTATGCCTGAATGCCCAGGCTGCGCCGGCGGATGTGGCCAGCCTGGACCGCGGTACATGGCCTGAAAAGCTCAGCAGCCCGGCGCTGTTCGATGTGGCCTCGCGTGCGGAGATCCTGATGTTCGCCCACAGCCTGTTGGCCAGCGAATCTCAGGATGAAACGGCGCTCAAGCAGCGCCTGGGCTTGAAGATCATCAACCAGGCGTCCATCGACGATCTGCGTCGCCAACTCTGGCAGCGCCTGTTGGAGAACTACACCTTCGCCCAGCAGAGCTGTGAGGAAGACGCGTCGTTCTGCTACCTGGTTGAAAACATGGACGACCTGCGCGAGCAAGCCGGCAAGTTTGAGGTCAGTGAAAACTCCTTCTACATAGGCTGGGCCGGCCCCAGTCACGCCTTCCACGAGCGCTATCTGGACGAACTGCTGCGCAAAGCCGCGCTGTTTCCGCAGATCAGCAGCGAAATTGCGCGGTTTGGCGACCATGAGCGCAATGGCGATGAATTCAACGACCGAATGTTCCTGCTGACCTTTGATGGCGGCCCGGCCCCCGTCAGCGGCAATACCGACTGGCTTGCCGACTACCTGCGCAAGCAGAAGATGAACGCCACGTTCTTCATCCTCGGCAGCAGCTTGCAAAACCGAATTGAGCGCAGCTCCGCCAGCGATGTGCAGGCGCTGTACCAAGGCCAGTGCGTCGGCACCCAGGGCTGGCAATACCGTTCCCATAGCCATTGGGTGGAGTGGCAAAGCTCTATCACCCGTACGGCTTCGTTGGCGCAGAACCTGATGCCGGAAAACTACGTGCCGCTATTCCGTCCGCCTTACGGGCAGCGTCGTGCAGACAGCCAAGGGTTCTTCCAGGGCCAAGGCCTGCAGGTGGCGTTGTGGGACATCGACTCGCAGGATGATCCGGGCAAACTCAAGGCTGATGAGTCGGCGCAGCGGGTACTCACGCTGATGATGCTGTGGCGCAAAGGGGTGATTGTGTTTCACGACACCCAGGACAAGGCGCGGACTGCTTTGCCTATGTTGTTGCAGTCAACGGCGCAAAGTGGGTTGGGTTGGCAGGACTGCCGGGAAGCATTTCGTTAAAAGACGAAGTGCCCGGCCCTGTTGGGGCTGAGGACTTTTTGGGGTGGTTTTGTGCGACAAATCGATGCAGGCGGACTTCCGACTTTAACGGGGTGGCTGGCACTCGGCTAGTGCTATTCGTCATCCTGAAAAATAAACTTCAAAAAAAGCGTCAAAGTGCTTTTTCCTGTCACATGTTTTGCGGTATTACGAAGTCAGATCGCCGAAACCTGCAACACAGGTGGCGTCTTCCAAGACTCCTCATGTGGGCATGCACTTGACGTCCCTCAGGTGCATTCGGTGGTCGAATCGAGGCGCAGCACTGTCGTGGTATTGCGTCGACTGGCTCCCACAAAAGGTGACCGAGTATGGATGATCATGGACGCACCCCTTCTTCCGACCAGCCAATCCTTTATGTGCTTGATACCAACGTACTGATTCACGATCCAAACGCTCTGCTCAACTTCGAAGAACACCACGTCGCCATCCCGATGATCGTGCTGGAGGAGCTCGATAAGCTTAAAAGCGGGCACCACAGCGTTGCCGCCGAATGTCGCCAGGCCATCCGCCTGATCGACAAGACGCTGGGCGAAGCGTCGCCGGAAGATGTCGAACTCGGCGTGCCGATCCAGCGCGGCAAAAGCGGGCCCAAGGGCTTGCTGTCGATCCTGATGAGCAAACGCAGCGAGCCCAACAGCCTGCTGCCGGAAAACCTCAACGACAACAAAATCATCAACCAATTGATCGACCTGCACGCACGCGACAAGGACCTGCGCCTGGTGCTGGTGACCAAAGACATCAACATGCGCCTCAAGGCCCGTGCGTGTGGGATCGCGGCCGAGGACTACAGCACCGACCAACTGGTCGACGACGTGTCGATGCTGTCCCGTGGTTATCACATGATTACCGGCTCGTTCTGGGACCGCGTCAGCAAGGTTGAAACCCGTCAGGACCATGGCCGTACCTGGCACCAGGTGCAGCTGATCGAAAACCTGCCGGCCGTGCATATCAACGAGTTTATCGTCGACGAACAGGGCTTTGTGGGCTGGATCAAAGAGATCCAGGTCGACAAGCTGCTGATTCTCGACCTGCATCAGGAACCCCTGTTGCACCAGGAAGCCTGGGGCCTGAAACCGCGTGACATCTACCAGAGCCTGGCGCTGTATGCGCTGCTTGACCCGGACATTCACCTGGTCAACCTGACGGGCGCAGCCGGTTCCGGTAAAACCATTCTCGCCCTGGCTGCCGCCATCGAGCAGACCATGGTGACCAAGCGCTATCGCCGTATCATCGCCACCCGCAGCGTGCAGGGCCTGGACCAGGAAATCGGTTTCCTGCCCGGCACCGAGGCGGAAAAAATGGAGCCGTGGCTGGGGGCGATCACCGACAACCTCGAAGCCTTGCACATGGATGACGAAAACACCCATGGCAGCGTCGACTACATCCTCAGCAAAGTGCCGTTGCAGTTCAAATCCCTCAACTACATCCGGGGTCGCAGCTTCCAGCAGAGCCTGATTTTGATCGATGAATGCCAGAACCTCACGCCGCACCAGATGAAAACCATCATCACCGTGCCGGCGCCGGTTCCAAAGTGGTGTGCCTGGGCAACCTGGCACAGATCGACACCCCTTACCTGTCCGCGACCAGCTCCGGGCTGACCTACCTGACGGAACGCTTCAAAGACTTCCCGAACGGCGTACACATTGCGCTGCAAGGGGTTCCACGTTCGATTCTGGCTGAATACGCCGAATCCCACCTGTAAACGCGGTCGGTAGGGCGCTGGCTTTTTGTGGGAGCAGGCAAGCCAGCTCCCACACAAGCCAGCTCCCACATTTATTGTGTGTTGGGTTTACAATCGGTGCTCCTGATCAGGAGTAACCCCGTGCTGACTCATCTCGATTCCCAAGGTCGCGCCCACATTGTCGACGTCACCGACAAAGCCGTGACGTTCCGTGAAGCCGTGGCCGAAGCGCGCGTGCGCATGCTGCCCGATACCCTGAAAATGATTGTCGACGGCGCCCACCCCAAGGGCGACGTGTTTGCCGTGGCCCGCATTGCCGGGATCCAGGCTGCCAAGAAAACCAGTGACCTTATCCCTCTGTGCCACCCGTTGATGCTCACCGGCGTCAAGGTCGAGCTCAGCGCAGACGGTGCGGACGCCGTGCACATCCTGGCGCGCTGCAAGCTCTCCGGGCAGACCGGCGTGGAGATGGAAGCCCTCACCGCCGCCAGCGTCGCGGCCCTGACGATCTACGACATGTGCAAGGCGGTGGATCGCGGCATGACCATCGAAAGTATTCGCCTGCTGGAAAAGCTTGGCGGTAAAAGCGGGCATTTCAAGGCGGAGCAGGCATGAGCATCAACGTATTGTTTTTTGCGCGTTACAGCGAGGCGGTGGGCTGGGACTCTCTGGAGGTCGAAGGCGACTTCGCCACGGTCGACGACCTGCGCAAGACCTTGGCAGCCGACCCGGGGTTTGAAGTGCTCCACGAAACCAGCCTGATGTGCGCGCGCAACCAGGAGCTGTGCAACCTCGATGAACCGCTGCAAGCCGGTGATGAAGTCGCGTTCTTCCCACCCGTGACCGGGGGCTGAACATGGCCATTCGGGTGCAGGCCCAGGCGTTTGATCCAGGTGCCGAAGTCAACGCGATGCACGCGGCCAACGTAGGCGTGGGGGCAGTGGTCAGTTTTGTTGGCTACGTGCGCGACTTCAATGACGGCCTGGATGTGGCGGGGATGTTCCTGGAGCACTACCCCGGCATGACCGAAAAGGCCCTGACCAAGATTATTGTGGAAGCTGAACAACGCTGGCCGCTGCTTAAGCTGGAAGTGCTACATCGTATTGGTGCGCTCGAGCCGGGAGAGCCGATTGTGTTTGTCGGGGCCGCCAGTGCCCATCGTCAGGCGGCGTTTGATGCCTGTGCGTTTGTGATGGACTACTTGAAAACGCGCGCGCCGTTCTGGAAGAGAGAACACCAGTGAGGGGCCGCGTTGGGTGGAAGGCCGCCATGCTTGCCGCGAAGGCCAGCACCCAGGCAAGCCCGCTCCCCACAGTTTTAATCGCATTTCAGCTTAGGGGCGTTTGCGCTCTACAGGGCGCAACAGGTGCGTCGGCGGCGTTTCGCAGCTGATCTTGCGACCCAGCAGCGCCTCGATCGACGGCAACTGATACGAGTCATCTTCCCCGGCAAAACTGATCGACACACCCGCAGCACCAGCACGGCCAGTACGGCCAATACGGTGCACGTAGTCGTCCGGCACTTCCGGCAGGGTGAAGTTGATCACGTGGCTGATGCCGTCAATGTGAATCCCACGACCTGCCACGTCAGTGGCCACCAGTACGCGGATCTTGCCTTCGCGGAAGCCTTCCAGCGTCTTGATGCGCTTGTGTTGCGGCACGTCACCGGACAGTTGCGCAGCGTTCACGCCATCGCGCACCAGGCGCTCTTCGATGCGGCGCACTTCGTCCTTGCGGTTGGCGAATACCATCACGCGCTCCCAACCGTTGTCGTTGACCAGGTTGTAGAGCAGCTTGTACTTGTCGGCACCGGCCACGGCGTAGATGTGTTGCTCGACGTTTTCGCTGGCGACGTTTTCCGCCTCGATCTCGACGATGGACGGGTCGGTGGTCCACTGCTTGGCGAGGTTCATCACGTCTTCAGTAAAGGTGGCGGAGAACAGCAGGGTCTGGCGCTCGGACTTCGGTGGGGTCTGGCGAATGATCTGGCGCACCTGCGGGATAAAGCCCATGTCGAGCATGCGGTCGGCCTCGTCCAGCACCATCACTTCGACCATGTCCAGGTGCACGTCGCCGCGCTGGTTGAAGTCCAGCAGGCGACCTGGTGTGGCCACCAGGATGTCGCAGTGACGGGCTTCGAGGTGCTTGAGCTGCTTGTCGAAATCCATGCCACCGACGAACGTCATGACGTTGAGGCCGGTGTACTTGGTCAGGTCGGCGGCGTCCTTGGCGATCTGCACCACCAGCTCACGGGTCGGGGCGATGATCAGCGCGCGCGGCTCGCCCATGTAGCGTTCTTTCGGCGGCGGTGTCTGCAGCAACTGGGTGATGATCGAGATCAGGAACGCAGCGGTCTTGCCAGTACCGGTCTGGGCGCGACCGATGGCGTCTTTGCCCGCCAGGGTGAAGCCCAGCACCTGCGCCTGGATCGGCGTGCAGTACGGGAAGCCCAGGTCCTGGATGGCGTGCATCAGTTCCGGAGCCAGTTTGAAGTCGTGGAAGCGGGTCTTGCCTTCCTGGGGCTCGACGACGAAGTCTTCGAGTTTCCATGGGATCACGGGCGGCTTTGGCGCCCGCTCACGGCGAGGCTTGGGAGCCGGTGCGGCGTCTTTGCCGGTTCAGGCGGTGTCACCGTAGGCGTTTTGGGCTGGGCGACAGGCGCAGTCCGGTCGGGCTGTTTACCGTCATTGCGGCTGCCGGCAGTCGGGGCAGGAGCAGCGGGAACAGGCGCGAGCGGCTCGGCCTCGCTTTTGCCGAACATCTTCTTGAGTGCTTCGAGCACGGTGATCTCATTAATTGGTTAAGGAATGTACGCCGGCCAGTGTAATGCAAGAATCGGGCGCGGCGTAGTGTGTCTGTCATACGGCTACATTAATGCAGGGTCTCAGCCCAGGCGTGCGGTCAACCAAGTGCCGATATCGCGGATCTCCTCGGGTAACACTTCGTGGCCCATTGGGTATTCCTGCCATGTCACGGTGACACCACGGGTCTTCAAGTGCTCGTAGGCGCTACGGCCCATGGCGTTCTGCACCACGTCGTCATATTGGCCATGCAGGCACAGGGCCGGAATGCGTTGCTGGCTGGCGGACAATTCCAGCTCGTCACCAAAGGTGGGCGCATACGTGGAGAGGGCGATCACGCCACCCAACGGACCTTCCCAATTCAGATACGCGGTGTGGAAGACCACGGCTCCACCTTGGGAGAAACCTGCAAGGAAAATTCGCGAAGCGTCTATTCCGGTTCTCTTCTGCGCTTCGATCAAATCCGTGACCATCTTCGCCGAAACTTCCAGCTCCTCCAGGCTGATCGAACGGGCCGGACTCATGGCCTTGATGTCGTACCAGCTAGGCATCTCGTAGCCGCCGTTAATGGTCACCGGACGAGTCGGCGCCTGGGGCAAAACAAAGCGGGTGGTCAGCAAGCTTTCCTGCAGCGCTTCGGCCACCGGCAGGAAAGTCGTAGCGATCGGCACCCAGGCCATGCAACCAGATTACGCAGGCGTCTGCGGGCTTGGCGGGCTGAAGAATCAAGGGGTCGGTCATGTCTGCTCCATAAATGTGCGGGCGCTCCGATTAAGTGCGACGGAACGGTGCGCGACGGGTTGATCTGTTAAGAGAATGTCGCAAGGTTGAATCTTTTTCTATTGACCATGGGCTGAAACGACTCAGCCATCACTCTGGTACGGGCCTTGCTATGTGTTGAACGATGTCAGAACTATCGCTTGGGACGGTAACACTATCAGTGACTGCCGCTTATGGGATAGCAGCTGGAATTACTGCGGAAGCCTCATGCTGCTTGACCCTAAAAAAAGCCAACACGGGTCGATATCGCCTCATAAGGGTGCGCTGAGGTTCGAGCTCCGACACAACAAGAGCAACTGGAGGTTTGAATGAAGGTATTGAAATCCACCCTGGCCATCGTGACTGCGGCGGCTGTACTGGGTGTCAGCGGTTTCGCCCAAGCCGGCGCCACCCTGGATGCCGTGCAGAAGAAAGGCTTTGTGCAATGTGGCGTGAGTGACGGCCTGCCGGGTTTCTCGGTACCGGATGCCAGCGGCAAGATCCTGGGGATCGACGCTGACGTGTGCCGCGCTGTAGCTGCTGCCGTTTTCGGCGACGCGACCAAGGTCAAATTCAGCCAGTTGAACGCCAAGGAGCGTTTCACCGCGCTTCAATCGGGCGAAGTCGACATCCTGTCCCGTAACACCACCATGACCAGCTCCCGCGACGCTGGCATGGGCCTGAAATTCCCAGGCTTCATTACCTACTACGACGGTATTGGCTTCCTGGTAAACAACAAGCTGGGCGTGAAAAGTGCCAAGGAACTGGACGGTGCAACCATCTGCATCCAGGCCGGTACCACTACCGAGCTGAACGTTTCCGACTACTTCCGCGCCAACAACCTCAAGTACACCCCGATCACCTTCGACACCTCCGACGAAAGCGCCAAGTCGCTGGAATCCGGTCGTTGCGACGTGCTGACCTCCGACAAGTCCCAACTGTTCGCCCAGCGCAGCAAGCTGGCCTCGCCGAAGGACTACGTGGTTCTGCCGGAAACCATCTCCAAGGAGCCACTGGGCCCGGTCGTGCGTAACGGCGACGACGAGTGGCTGGCCATCGTGCGCTGGGTGGGCTACGCCATGCTCAACGCTGAAGAAGCCGGTATCACGTCGAAGAACGTAGAAGCTGAAGCCAAGTCCACCAAGAACCCGGACGTAGCCCGTCTGCTGGGTGCTGATGGCGAATACGGCAAAGACCTGAAAGTGAAGAAAGACTGGGTCGTACAGATCGTCAAGCAAGTCGGTAACTACGGTGAAATGTTCGAGCGCAACCTGGGCAAGAGCACCCCGCTGGAAATCGACCGTGGCCTGAACGCACTGTGGAACAACGGCGGCATTCAATACGCACCACCTGTGCGCTGATCGCTGATGGTTCTGTCACCCGGTGGGCCAACCGCCGGGTGATGTTCTGTTCCATTCTTTCCGGGGCACTTCATGCAAAAATCAAATCGGCGCACCAAAGCAGAAGCTCAGCTTCAGCGATCCCAAAGTGCGTGCGTGGCTCTTCCAGATCATCACGATTGTGGCGGTGGTCTCGCTGGGCTGGTACCTCTTCGACAATACCCAGACCAACCTTCAACACCGGGGCATTACCTCGGGTTTCGACTTTCTTGAACGCAGTGCCGGCTTCGGCATCGCGCAGCATTTGATCGATTACACCGAGTCGGACAGCTATGCCCGCGTCTTTGTGATCGGCCTGCTCAACACCTTGCTGGTCACCGTGATTGGCGTGATCCTGGCGACCCTGCTGGGTTTCATCATCGGCGTGGCCCGTTTGTCGCCTAACTGGATGATCAACAAGCTGGCGACCGTGTACGTGGAAGTGTTCCGCAACATTCCGCCGTTGCTGCAAATCCTGTTCTGGTATTTCGCGGTGTTCCTGACCATGCCGGGGCCGCGCAACAGCCATAACTTCGGCGATACCTTCTTTGTCAGCAGCCGTGGCCTGAACATGCCGGCAGCGATTGCCGCTGATGGGTTCTGGCCGTTTGTGGTCAGCATTGTGGTTGCCATCGTGGCAATCGTGTTGATGGCGCGTTGGGCCAACAAACGCTTCGAAGCGACCGGTGTCCCGTTCCATAAATTCTGGACCGGCCTTGCGCTGTTCATTGTGATCCCGGCGTTGTGTGCCTTGATCTTCGGTGCACCGCTGCACTGGGAAATGCCGAAGCTGCAAGGCTTCAACTTTGTCGGCGGCTGGGTATTGATCCCTGAGCTGCTGGCACTGACCCTGGCGCTTACCGTCTACACGGCAGCGTTTATTGCCGAGATCGTGCGTTCGGGCATCAAGTCCGTCAGCCACGGCCAGACCGAAGCCGCACGCTCCCTGGGCCTGCGCCCTGGGCCGACGCTGCGTAAGGTCATCATCCCGCAAGCCCTGCGGGTGATCATTCCGCCGCTGACCAGCCAATACCTGAACCTGGCGAAAAACTCGTCCCTGGCGGCCGGTATCGGTTACCCGGAAATGGTTTCGTTGTTTGCCGGCACGGTGCTCAACCAGACCGGCCAGGCCATCGAAGTCATTGCCATCACCATGAGCGTGTACCTGGCGATCAGCATCAGCATTTCGCTGCTGATGAACTGGTACAACAAGCGCATTGCGCTGATCGAGCGGTGAGGAAACACGCATGAGTACGCATACTTTCAAACCTGATATGCCGCCGCCGAGCAAAGTCTTCGGCCCAGTGGCATGGATGCGCGCCAACCTGTTTTCCAGTTGGCTCAACACCCTGCTGACGTTGTTCGCGTTTTACCTGGTGTACCTGGTGGTGCCGCCGATCCTGCATTGGGCCATCCTGGACGCCAACTGGGTTGGCACCACGCGCGCCGATTGCACCAAGGAAGGCGCCTGCTGGGTGTTTATCCAGCAGCGTTTCGGGCAGTTCATGTACGGCTACTACCCCGGCGACCTGCGCTGGCGCGTGGACCTGACCGTGTGGCTGGCCATTGTGGGCGTGGCGCCGTTGTTCATCTCGCGCTTCCAGCGCAAGGCGGTCTACGGCCTGGGCTTTCTGGTGCTGTACCCGATCATTGCCTACTTCTTGCTGCACGGTGGGATCTTCGGCCTGACCAACGTGGCAACCAGCCAATGGGGCGGCTTGATGCTGACCCTGGTGATCGCCACCGTCGGTATCGCCGGCGCCTTGCCGTTGGGCATTGTGTTGGCACTGGGGCGGCGCTCGAACATGCCGGCGATTCGGGTCATTTGCGTGACCTTCATCGAGTTCTGGCGTGGCGTGCCGTTGATCACCGTGCTGTTCATGTCATCGGTGATGTTGCCGTTGTTCCTGCCCGAAGGCATGGGCATCGACAAATTGCTGCGCGCATTGATCGGCGTGATCCTGTTCCAGTCGGCCTACGTGGCTGAGGGTGGTGCGTGGTGGCTTGCAGGCGATTCCCAAGGGCCAGTACGAAGCGGCTGCCGCGATGGGTTTGGGTTACTGGCGCAGCATGGGCCTGGTGATTCTGCCGCAAGCCTTGAAGCTGGTGATCCCGGGCATCGTCAACACGTTTATCGCGCTGTTCAAGGACACCAGCCTGGTGATCATCATCGGCCTGTTCGACCTGCTCAACAGCGTCAAGCAAGCCGCCGCCGACCCGAAATGGTTGGGCATGGCCACCGAAGGCTATGTGTTCGCGGCCCTGGTGTTCTGGATTTTCTGTTTTGGTATGTCGCGCTATTCCATTCATTTGGAACACAAGCTCGACACAGGCCACAAGCGTTAGGAGTTGTTGTTATGAGCGAAGCGATCAAACAGCCTGTGAGCCCTGAAGGCATTATCCAGATGCAGGGCGTCAACAAGTGGTACGGCCAGTTCCATGTGTTGAAAGACATCAACCTCAACGTCAAGCAGGGCGAGCGTATCGTGCTGTGTGGCCCGTCGGGTTCGGGCAAGTCCACCACCATCCGTTGCCTCAACCGCCTGGAAGAACACCAGCAAGGCCGCATCGTGGTGGATGGCGTGGAACTGACCAACGACCTCAAGCAGATCGAAGCGATCCGCCGCGAAGTCGGCATGGTGTTCCAGCACTTCAACCTGTTCCCGCACCTGACCATCCTGCAGAACTGCACGCTGGCACCGATGTGGGTACGCAAAATGCCTAAGCGCAAGGCCGAAGAAATCGCCATGCATTACCTGGAGCGCGTGCGCATTCCGGAGCAGGCCCACAAGTTTCCGGGGCAACTGTCTGGCGGCCAGCAGCAGCGTGTGGCGATTGCCCGGGCGCTGTGCATGAAGCCAAAAATCATGCTGTTCGACGAGCCGACCTCGGCACTCGACCCGGAAATGGTGAAGGAAGTACTCGACACCATGATCGGCCTGGCCGAAGACGGCATGACCATGTTGTGCGTAACCCACGAAATGGGCTTTGCGCGCACCGTGGCCAACCGCGTGATCTTCATGGACAAGGGGGAAATCGTCGAGCAGGCAGCGCCGAATGACTTCTTCGACAACCCGCAGAATGATCGGACCAAGTTGTTCTTGAGCCAGATTTTGCATTGATCATGGGTTGAATGAATAAACCCGGCCCTGTGCCGGGTTTATTTTACCAGCTGGTTTTTATGCTGACGCTTGAGTTGCCAGTTGTTGCTGATCTTTTGCCGTGAGCAAGCGGTTCAGGTCGTCGCCGACATTGAGCGCCTGGATTTCAGCCAGTAGGTGTGGATGTTTATCGAGTAGACGCATGAGTGTGAACAGCGGCTGTGGCGGGAAAAGTTCGCCACGTTCGTAGCGGGAAAATGCATTGTGGCCGCGGCCGGTCAATAGCTCCACCGCGCGCTTTTGGGTCAGGTGCAGCTTGAGGCGGATTCGCTTCATTTCGGCTGCGATGATTTGGCGTGCATCGACCAGCAGTTGATCGGAAGCTTCGCCATAACGATCTGCGCTGTCATCGTCGTGATCGAATTCAACTTCCTGGCACGCCTGGCATTCCCACCCGGCGATGTCTGGAACCTGTCGAACCATCCCGGATGTTTCGATGGTAAACGTACGCCCTTGGAAATGATGCATTCCATCTGGGGCTCCACAGCTAACACACTGCTGAGTTTTCATAAGCTCTTCTCCTTGAAGGAGATTACGGGAGGCCCACCGCCTGGGCGGTAAGTCACTTTGATGTAAATCTCCGTACCGTAAATCTTGATCAGGTAAACGTCCTGCCATACCCGATGGTCTAAATAAGTCGTCATGGATTTGTACAGCATTGGTTTTTCAAGGGCGCAGACCACCTGTTGCATTTGGCTGGTGCCCATCTTGAGTCGTCGAGCGCCTTCCCAGGCAGTTGCTGTAAATGCCTTTCTACCTGATCTGATGACTTCAGCCTTAACCAGCGCCAAATCGTAGTGAGGTGTGTACTTTTCCATAAGACACCTGAGTCCAATAATTACCCTCAGAGGGTAATTTTACCAATCGAAAATACTGCTCCTTTTCCTGCCTAAGAAACCTAGTGCGTTGTCTTTGTAGGCAACTCCGAATAGGCTGTAGGAAAATTCATCCTATGATTGGACGAAAGTGCAAAACCCATGACAGACATTGCCCCCCTGATCAAACGCTCCCTGGTGGACCAAGCCCTGGAGCAATTGCGCCTGCGCATCAGCCAGGGCGTATGGGCTATCGGCGAACGCCTGCCCACCGAGCCTGAGTTGTCCGCCGAGTTGGGCATCAGCCGCAACACCGTGCGTGAGGCCATGCGCGTACTGGCGTTCTCCGGGTTGATTGAAATCCGGCAGGGCGATGGCAGTTATCTGCGTTCGATGACTGACCCACTGGGCACGATGCGGGCGTTGTCCCATTGCACTTTGGAACAGGCTCTGGAGACGCGGCAGATCCTGGAAGTGGAGGCGATCAGCCTCGCGGCGTTGCGCCGTACCGAGGAAGATCTCAACGGATTACGTGAAGCCCTCGACGCCAGCGCCGAGCTGTATCACGGCGACCTGGAGGCTTACATCGATGCTGATCTGGTGTTCCACAAACGCCTGGTGGACGCGGCACACAACCCGGCGTTGAGCGAGCTGTACCAGTACTTTTCCGCCATCGTCGGCGCCCAGTTGCGGCAGACCTTGAACATTGCCCCGCGCCGCCAGGCGGTGTTCGACCTGCATATCGCCCTGCTCGAAGCCGTGGAACACCAAGACCCGGAACGCGCCAAATCCCTCTGCCGGCAGTTGATCAATGAACCCTGAAACCAAGCTTGAAGAACTGTTGATCGACGCCGAAGCCGACGATGAGGTGGTGCAGCACAGCTCTCCCGCAATCAATCGGCCATGGCTGTTATTGCTGGGCCTGATCCTGGTGGCGTTGAACCTGCGCCCCGCGTTGTCGAGCATGTCGCCCTTGCTGAGCGAGGTGTCCAACAGCCTCGGTTTGTCGGCGGCCAAAGCCGGTCTGCTGACAACCTTGCCGGTGCTGTGCCTGGGGCTGTTTGCGCCGACTGCACCGATCCTGGCCCGCCGCTTTGGCGCCGAACGCGTGGTGCTGGGCATTCTGCTGACCCTGGCAGCAGGCATCATCCTGCGCAGTTCATTCGGTGAAGTCGGATTGTTCGCCGGCAGCCTGATCGCAGGTGCCAGCATTGGCATCATCGGTGTGCTGCTGCCGGGTATCGTCAAGCGTGATTTTGCCAAGCAGGCCGGCACCATGACCGGTGTCTACACCATGGCGTTGTGCCTGGGTGCAGCGCTGGCGGCGGGTTCCACGGTGCCGCTGAGCCAGCACTTCGGTGACAGTTGGGCCATTGGCCTGGGCTTCTGGATTCTGCCGGCACTGGTGGCAGCGTTGTTCTGGCTCCCGCAGGTTGGGCAAAAGCACGGCGCCCATCACGTTGCCTATCGAGTAAAAGGCTTACTACGTGACCCGCTGGCCTGGCAGGTGACTTTGTACATGGGGCTGCAATCATCCTTGGCCTACATTGTGTTTGGCTGGATGCCGTCGATCCTGATCGGTCGCGGCCTAAGTGCTACCGAGGCGGGGTTGGTGCTGTCCGGTTCGATTATCGTGCAGTTGGCCAGCTCCCTTGCTGCCCCTTGGCTGGCTACGCGCGGCAAGGACCAGCGCCTGGCGATCGTGGTGGTGATGGTGCTGACCCTCGGCGGTCTGTTCGGTTGCCTGTATGCGCCGCTCGACGGTTTGTGGGGCTGGGCGATCCTGTTGGGGTTGGGGCAGGGCGGTACGTTCAGCCTGGCGCTGACCTTGATTGTGCTGCGCTCGCGGGACTCGCACGTGGCAGCCAACCTGTCGAGCATGGCCCAGGGCATCGGTTACACCCTGGCGTCCATGGGCCCATTCGCCGTCGGCCTGGTGCATGACTGGACCGGCGGCTGGGCCGCTGTGGGCTGGATTTTCGCGGTGCTTGGCCTCGGCGCCATCGTGGCTGGCCTGGGGGCAGGCCGGGCGCTCTACGTGGACGTGCGCAGCGAGAAGGTCTGAGGCCTAGAGGTAGACCACCTCCAGCGTGGCGGACCCGTCCATGGGCGTATCGGTGCTCAAGTCCAGGTTCTGCTTGGCGTTGATCACTGCTTCCAGCTTCAAGGTGCTGCTCAGGGTCTGGATCGCCGAGGGCCCGGCGGTGCTGCCGACCACATCGGTAAAACCGAGCAAACTACGTGAGCCGATATCGATGGGGTTGGTGTTGGACGTGCGCCACGCCACGCCGCCGGTCGTGGATTCGGTGCCGTAGACCTGCGGCAGGTCATCAACCACGGTCTGCTTGGGGTCGAAACTCACCGAGTACACGCCGATTTTGTTGCCGCTCTTGTCCAGACCCAGTCCGTAGTAAATCTCACTGTTGACGTGGGCCGTGCCGTCACGGTTATCGCGCATGCGCAGGGCGTAACGACCGGCGGCGTTGCAACTGACAGTCAGTGTCAGGTACTTGAGCGGCAGGCGAGTGCCTGTGGCCTGGTTGAGGTCTTTCTGGGAAATTTTGCCGAAGTCCACCCTCCCGTCGCTGGACAACACAGGTGTGCAGGCCATGGGTGTGATCAGGCCTGTCACGGTAAGTTCTACGGTGGAGGCGGCTTGGGCAGCGCCAGAAAGAAGAATCAAAACAATCAGTGCATGCTTCATGTGGGCTCCTAGAGGTAGTTGATTTCGAGGGTGGCCGAGCCGTCGATAGGCACTTCCTTGGTCAGGGTCAGCGTGTTGGCTGGGGCGATTCTTGGTGTGATCTGTAGGTCTGCGATCAGACGCTGGATCGGGTCCGGCGCCAGATCAGGAGTGCCGCGCGTGACAGTGAACGAGGTCAGGAACGTCGGCGACAGGATGCTCGTCGGGCTCCACGAGGCTCCTGGCGCAGAACCGATCGGGTACATCTGGACCCCATCCGCCGTGATCGACAGCAGGTTCAAGATCATGCTGCCAACCTTTTCATTGCCATTGACCAGGCCAAGGCCGAATTTGAGCGGACTTTCGCTATCGAAATGCGAGCCCGAACGGTTATCCGACGGCTTCAGAGCCACCAGCGTTGAACCTTCGCAGGTGATCGTCAGTTGCAGGTTCTGAACGGGAAGTGGGGTGGGTTGATCGACATTCAGGTCCTTGGCGGCAATCTTGCCGAGGTCATGCACGCCGCCATTGGACAGGCTTGGTTCGCAAGCGCTGGGCGTGATCTTTCCGGTGACATGCAGGTCGACACTGGATGCGGCGTGGGCGAATGGAATGGCGGTCAGCAGTGAAAGTGCGGTCAGGGACGTCAGAATTGTTTTCATCGAAGTGTTCTCAAAGGTAATTGATTTCGAGGGTGGCCGAGCCGTCGAGCCGCACCTCACTGCCTAAATCGAGTGAGCCCAAGGGGGCCACTACCGTCTCCAGATTCAATGTGGCGCTGAGGTTTTGGATGGCGCTAGGGCCGCTGATGCTGCCGGCATTCGCGCTGAAACCCAGGTATCGGTTGGCTGCCACGGCTATTGGGCCGGAACTGGCACCGCTCCAAGGCATTCCACCTGTGGCGGAGTCGGTGCGGTAGACCTGTGTGAAGTTGTCCGCTCTGATCCGTGCCGGGTCAAAGATCAGCCGATAGCGGCCGATCTTCTGTTGCCTGGCGTCCAGTCCCAGTCCGTACGTGCTGTCGTCGGCGTTGCCGGTGGCTGAGCCTTGGCGGTTGTCCTGCATACTCACGGCAAAAGCGGTGGGCGCGTCGCAGGTCACGCTGAGTTCGGTTTGGCGGGGAGGCAGTGTGGTTTCCTGTAGCAGGTTGAGGTCGATCACCGACAGCTTGCCCAGGTTCACGTTGCCGCCGTTGGACAGGCTGGGCGTGCATGCCGCCGGGGCGAAGCGGGCGAGCAGGTTCACTTCCCGCGAGCGTCCGGTGCCGGGGGCGTCGAACAGGCCGCTGGTTTCCCAAGTGACCGCGTCACGGACCCGTGATGCGTCTTCACTGGCCCAGGCGCTGGCGTCGATCTGCACCGACAGGTTGCGCCCTGTAACCGGTACGCCGCCACGCAGGGGCACGATGCCGTGCTCGGGCCGCCATGCCAGTGCCGTCGCTGTCGCAATCGGTTGCTGGCCGCTGCCGGCAATCAGACCGAGTTCCACGGCCTGGCCGTCCAGCATGGCGTCACGTACCTGCAACCCGTAGCTGCCGCGTTCGGTAAAGCGAAACCGTTCTGCCCCCGCTCCCAGCCCTCTGTAGAACAGGCTCATGTCGACAGGGTGCGGACAGTTCAAGGTAAGACTTACACGCCGCTCCCCCAGCAGGCGTTCGGCACTCGGCACCAGCGCCACTGCGCGGTTCATCAGGCCGAAATCCAGGCGGCTTTCACTGAGGTTCAACTGGCATTCGTCTGCGTTGGCAGCGACGCTGAACAACAGGATTGCCAGTGACAACACGGCAGGTTTCATGGTGATTGTCCTCATGGCTGCACACACTTGGCGGGTGCGGTTTCGAAGTACTGGTCGGGGTCGCCATTTTTTGGCAGCGCGTAGCGCAACAGGCAGCGCGGTTGGTTTGGCGCCTTGATCCACAAAGGGCGCTCATCCAGCACGTTGGGCAGGAACACTTGACTGCCTTCCTGGACCAGGGTCACGAACTCACCGCTGTCCGTGCTCACTGCCGCGCCACGCGGCAACGGTTGGCCGTCGGCGGTGGTCACGCTGAGCAATGCGCGGCGGGTCATGCTGACGCCGAACTCCACCTTGTCTACGGCACCGCGTCCTGGCGTCAGGACGGCCATGCCATTGCTGATGTCGGCGTTGCGTGGCAGCGAGCGGGTTTGCACCTCTACCGGACTGCGGCCATAGGCGGCGAGTTGTGGCGCCACGGCCCGGCCTTGCCAGTCGGTCCATACCGGGCCGCTTGGGGTGGAAAGTTTGATCCCGGCCATGTCGCCCACTGACATCACCGCAAAGGTGTCGCGCACCGGGTACGGCGAGAACGTCACGCCGTCGCCATGCACCACCACGCCGCCACGGGCACCGCCCTGGTAGCTGGAGCGGTCCTTGTCGGAGCGGGTGTAGTTGAAGTCCAGCTGGCTGTAGTACGGCAGCGCCGACACGCCTACCGATGACTCCACTTCGCGGTCCCGGCTGTCTCGCTCCACGCCCACGCGGTAACTCAGTTGGTCGTTGATCTGTTCGCCCATTCCCAAGCCAAGGCGGTGTTCGCCACCGGTATTGCGGGCCCACGCGCGACCGTGTCGGTTCTCGCCCAGGGGCAGGCTGATGTTCAGGTAGATGCTGTCGTCGCTTTGCTGGCGACCGCCCACCTGCCACTCGGCACTGGCGGAAATCGACACCCCGCCAAATGATGTGCCCCATGACGCCAGCGCCCGGCTGCTGCTGAAGCCGGCATACGAAGCCGAGCGCGAAACCCCGGCGCTGAAGGCCCCCCACGAAGGGCTTGCCCAGGACGCGGTAACACTTTGTTGGTCGCGATAACGCGAGCGTTCCTGTTCACGGGTGTAGGTGCCATAGGTCGATTCCTCCAGGTCGCGATACCCCAGGGAGCGCCACGACGCCGCTGTGGTGACCGCCCAGTTGGCGGTCACCCGCTGAGCCCACGACAAGTCGGTCTGCACGCCCTGTTCATTGCCGACCCGAGTGGCCTGGGCGCCCTGGAAACCGAACTGCACCTGACTGTCCTGCCAGGGTAGCCAGCCCAGGTTCACGCCGGCTGCACGGTATTCATCAGCCGCCAGCACACCGCCGCCCAGGCTCACTTGCGGGTGCAGTGCGCCACTCCAGCCACCGCTGACCACCCAGGGCTCGGCGCCATCACTGTCGCCGATCTTGCGCACGCGCCCGGCCGCCACCGAATAACCCGGCGCGGGCAAGCCAAGACCGAGCATGGCCGCCGGTACGGTAAAGCGCCGCTCTTCACCGGTGCTTTCCTTGACCGTCACTTGCACGTCGGAACGACTGTTGAGGCGGCGTACATCGGTCAGCGAAAACGGCCCGGCGGGCACCACCGTGGAGTGAATCAACGCGCCGTTCTGGCGCACCTCCACCTGGGCCGGGCTGTTGGCGATACCGTCGATGGTCGCGCCCTGGTTCTGGTCCTGCAGGGCGGTTTCGGTGAGGACCTGGGCACCGGTGATCTGCGTGCCGGCCAGCACCGGGTTGTAAAGGCTGATCTGGCCCGTCTGGAACACCGCCTGTTGCTCGGCGAAGGTGCGCTGGGCGTAGGCGTCGAGGTGGGTAGTGCGCGAGACTTTGTCCTGCCAGGTCTGTACCTGGCGGCTGCGCACGATCCAGTCTCCGGCGTTGAAGCCCACCTCGGTATTGGCTGAGCCGAAGCGGTTGCTGCCGTCTGCGTATTCGTTATGCAGGCCTGTCAGGTCGTAGTTGAGTAAACCCGCGAAGCCGCCGCTCTGGTAGCCCGACACGTCCTGTACCGTCGGGCGCAGGGCGTCGGTAGGTACCACGAGGGCCAGGTTCAGGGCCGCTGGGTCTTGCTCGATGACGGTCTGCGGATAGCGTGCGAGAAAGGCCTGGCACGGAGCATCCGTGCCAGGCACCACCAGATTGCCAGTGTCGAGCAAGGCTTGGTCGAAACACAGGTCGCCGTGTTGATCGATCGCGATGTTCACTCGACCTCGTCGCTGGCCGTTGACGTTGAGGTTCACGGCATGGCGGCCAGCAGTAAAGCGCGGTGCGTCCAGCAGCAGGTTTGCCAGCTCCGGGTCGATGCCGCGCTGGGCGAGGGTTTGCGGGTCGAAAGAGCCGGCTCTCGTCGCCTCATCGGCCAACGCTTCACTGCCAGGCCAAAGGGTGCCGAGGGTCATTGCCAACCCTGCGAGAAGGGTGCGGCAAGGTGAAACGACAGGCATGGCGTTGCCGTCGCGGTCAGTCATAACTGTGCTCACAAGGTCGTACTCAGTGTTGGAGGCGGGGCGTGCTGCCAGGCGTCCTGGCGGCCTTAAATGAGGCCACTTCGTTATTAGGGCGTGTTTACAGGTTCAGTGGCGCAACGTAGGGCTCTACCGCAAAGCCATACACGGTGGCCGGTTGCAGTTGAACCTGAGTGGCCGCTGTAGTGTTGGTGGCCACGGTGAGGGTTTCGCCGGGTAGCACATAGGTGCGTGGCAACAACGCCGAACCGTCCCCTGGTAATAGGCGCAGTTCCTGGGCAAGGCGTACGACGTAGGGTGTTGGGTTATGCACGCTCAGTTGCTGGCTCTTCAGGTTCCAGGCCAAGCCTTCCCACGGCGTTCGGTTGGGGGCCAGACCTTTGGGGTGAATAATCACGGGCAGGTTCTGGCGTACGGTCACGCCCACCCGCGCATGCCCGGCCTGGGTCTCCGAACGGCCTTGGGGCATGCCTTCGAAAATCACTCGTTTCAGGCGTTGCGTGGTCAAGGGTTCGGGGGACTGCAGGATGAACCGTACCAGTTGGCTCTTGGACGGCTCGACCCTCGACAGTGGCGGCGTGACAAACAGCAGCGACTTAGGGTCTTCCGGAATATCTTCCAGCGTGACGTGCAGCAGGGCGAGCTTGGTGTCAGTGTTGGTCACCGACACCGATGCCTCGCCGTCGGCTTCATGCACGATCACCACAGAGGTGTCGGGCACCATGCCGTCGGCGAGCGTGTGGGAGGAGAGTGATAAAACGAGCGCGCCCATGAGCAGGCGAAAAGGAAAACCAGGGAAGGTTTGCATAGCTACATATACCTCAGGTCGAGCACGATGGAGCCGTCGAGCGGCACTTCTTGGTTGAGAGTCAGGAACGCGGCGGCATTGATCGAGGTGTTGATGATCAAGGTGGCGTTCAACAAACGATGAGCTTCAGGTATCAAGGTGCCGGGCTTGGCAAAACCCATGAAGTTGTCGGGGTACGCATTGGACTCGGGGAACCAGGTCTGGCCCTGATTGCTGGAGGCCAGGACCAGCGCTGGCTGGCCGTCGGCGGTCGCGTTGCGGATGGCAAGGGAGACAGTGCCGAGGCGTTCGCTTGGTGCATGCACGTTGTTGCCCAAGCCGTAATAAAAGCCGGGCCCGAGGGACGAGTTCGCCCGGTTGTCGACACCTACCAGTACAAACAACACCGGTTCATTGCAGCTCACGCTCAGGTCCAGTGGCCGCATCGGCAGTGCACTGAACTCGTATTGATTGAGGCTGCGTGCCGGGACCATTCCATGGTCGACGATGCCGTTGTCCGACAGTCTCACCTCGCAGGCGCTGGGCGTAATCAGACCCGTGACGTTGAGCACTGCGCTGGAAGAAGCCAGGACCAACGACGTGGTGTTGAGCAGATAAAGCAAGGCAAGCATAGGGAACGTCATGTTCTTCATGGCAGGTGTTCACCGAGTGCCGAGGTAGCGGCACACCCTTGGCAGATGGCAGAGCGAGCGGCGAGCCCAGGGGCCCGCCGATCCTAGAGTTAGAGGTAACGCACGGTCAGGGTGGCCGAGCCGTCCATCGTTAATTCGCTACCCATCGTCAGTTCGCTGGTAGGGGAAATGTAGGTGTCCAGTTCCAGGTCACCTGTGAGCACGGTCACCGGAATGGGGGCCACGGCGGTGCTGTCGGCGACTGATATCAGGTAGTTCGGACGCATTGCCGTCGAAAGTTGCCAGGTCGATCCATTGTTGGCGGAGTTAATGGCGCGACCAGCGACACCGTCGGCGGTGATGTTTTTCAAACTGAGAATATAGTCGCCGAGCTTTTCAGTGCCGTTGACGAAGCCCAGGCCGTATTGCCTGCCGTTTCCGCCGTAGTCCGAGCCAGCGCGGTTGTCCGTACCTTGAAACGCGACTAGCGTGGCGGCCTCGCAGGTGATCACAATGGGTTTGGAACGGGTTTCAAGTTGAGTCGGCTGGAGGGGATCGGCGTTGAGGTCCTTGGCGGAAATCTTGCCGAAATCGACGGTTGTCCCACCGGACATGCTGGGGGTACAGGCGCTCGGGGTAATCAGGCCGGTGACGGTCAGGTCGACGCTGGAGGCGGCCATTGCAGCATGGGTGGCAGTCAGCATCAGCGACGCGAGTACGAGACGGGATAGGGGGAACATAGCGGTTGGAATCCTTAGAAGAGAGAGTGTTCAGGGGTTACAAGTAGCGAACCGTGACGGTCACGGAACCGTCGATGGCCACTTCGTTGTTCAGGGTAAGTTGGTTGGTCGGCGCGATCCTGGGTCTGATCGACAGTTCCGATGTGAACAACTTCACCGGCATCGGCGCTACGGTGCTGGCGTCGGCCACCGAGATGAGGTTGTTGTTTGCCAGGTAGTAGTCGCCGAACCAGGTCAGGCCGCCATCGATAGAGCCAATGCCGCGGGCCGCGACACCGTCGGCGATGGGGGAGACTATGCGCAGTTCCATGTCACCGAGTTTTTCGCTGCTGTTGATCAACCCGAGCCCAAACTCCGTTGTGTTACCGCCGAGGCTGGAGCCTTCGCGATTGTCTTTGCTTTCCAGCGCCATCAGCGTTGCGGCATCACAGGTGACGGCCAGTTGCACTGATTGCCAAGGCAGGCTGGTGGTCTGATCCGGCTTCAGGTCCTTGGCCGAAATTTTGCCGTAATCCACGGTGCCACCATTGCTGAGGGTGGGTTCGCAAGCGCTTGGGGTAATCAGGCCGGTAACGGTCAGGTCGACGCTGGAGGCGGCAAATGCGCTGGCACTGCCGGCCAGTAGCAGCGTCGCGATCAGGGGCTTGAGGTGGTTGTTCATAGTGTCTCTCCGGGAAGGTTAAGAGGTCGGGTTACCAGTACTTGAGCTGCAACGTGGCGTGACCATCGATAGGCAGTTCATCCAGCAGGCTCAGGTCGCCTGCCGGGGCAATCACCGTGAAGGCCCGCAGGCGGGCGCTCAGGTCTTGCAGCGCCATTGGGGTGTGCGGAACGCCGCCCGTGGTGAAGGCGGTCAACGCGGCGTGGCCCAAGTAGGAGGACGGGCCCCAGGTGGTGCCGCCGTCACGGGACATGATGGTTTGTACCGGCGCGTTGTCGGCCACCGCTTCAAACACCCCGAAGGACACCGCCCCGAGTTTTTGGTCATCATTGACCATCCCCAGGCCGTGCATGGAGCGCGGGTTGATGGCGGCAGTGCCCGCACGGTTATCCACCGTGGTCAGGGTGAACAGCGTCGCGCCTTCGCAATGCACTTCCAGGTGCATTTCACCGGTTTGCAAGCGAGTGGGCAGCACTGGGTCCAGGTCCCTGGCGCTCAACTTGCCGTGGTCAACCACACCGCCGTCTGACAGCGAGGGTGTGCAGGAACTGGGAGTAATGATGCCGGTGACGGCCAGGTCCGTGGTGCTGGCGGCGAAGAGCGCATGCCGCGAGCAGCAAAGCAAGAGCAGCAGAGGTGTGTTTATCCATGGGCACAAGTCCGTGTGGGGGATGGGAGGGTTAGAGGTACACCACGTCCACCGTGGCGCTGCCGTCCAGCGGTACTTCCTCGGTAAGGGTCAGGTTCTTGGCGGGTGCAATGTCGGTGGCTATCAGCAGGTCGACCGTGACGTTCTTCAGCGCAATCGGCGTGTCCATGACGAGGCCGAAGGCATTCCAGTACTCGTGCCCCATATAGCTGCCTGACGAGTTGACCAGCCAGGTTTTGCCATAGTCGAAGGAGAACAGGGGGTACACGGCGGTGTCCGCGACCGGGTTGTACACGCCGATCCGATAGGCGCCCAGCTTCTGGTCGCCGTTGATCAGCCCGAGACCGTAGTATTCGGACAAGGCGGAATAGATCGACGAGCCTCGACGGTTGTCCCTACCGTGCAGGGCAAACAACGTCTTGGCGTCGCAATTCACGCTTAACTTGAGCGTGACGTCGGGGAGCTCGGTGGGGAGGTCGACAGACAGGTCCTTTGCCGCAATCTTGCCAAAGTCGACTTTCCCGCCGTCACTCAGACTCGGTGTGCACGCACTCGGGGTGATCACGCCGGTGACGGACAGGTCGATGCTGCTGGCGGCCTGGAGGGCCGATGTGCAGGTCATTAGGCAGGCAGCAGCGCATGCAAAAAAAGCGGGTTTCATGGGTGTTCCTCAGGATGATGTGCAAGCAGGCAGTGCCCAGGCAGTGCGCTGGCCGGTCAGGGGTTATTGGTATTGGAACTGACCGGTCGCGCCTTCTGTGTGCCTGGAACGGTGGCGAATTTAGCGCCGGGACATGACCTGGGAAATGCAATAAATACGAGAATCAAAGCGGCAGGCAGAGCAGTGGGCAAATGGCTGTAACACGTGCGATGTGCCTGCTGGAAAAGGCGAGTTCTCGTAGTTGTTGTATCGCCACACTGCAACCGTTCGGATATTTTTTTGCGCTGTTCAACCATCCCATTCCCGCTATTCTTTTCGAGTGGAGACAACTTCGAGCGACGCCTTGCCTGCGGTTGGCAACCTGGTGAGCTGCTCGCTCTGCAGGAGGTCGTTTATGCCGGGCAATCCTTCTGCTCCCCCCTCTCTTGATTGGCAGCACGCCAGGGTGCTGGTGGTCGATGACCATCGCATGTACCGATTACTGCTGAGCACCTTGTTGGAAAGGCTTGGGGTCGCCCATCAAGCCTGCGAAAACGGTCTGCTCGCTGTACAGGCGATGACCGCGCAGCGGTTTGACCTGGTCATCAGCGATTGCCGCATGCCGGTAATGGATGGCTATGCGCTGACCCGGGAAATCCGTCGCCGCGAGCAGCAAGCCGGCCATTGCGGTATTCCGGTGATTGCCCTGAGCGGGAGCCTCACCTTGGACGATGTCCGGCTGTGCAAGGCGAGTGGCATGGATGCCTGGTTGGTCAAACCGCTGTCGTTGGAACAATTGCACGACGTGTTGCAGTACTGGTTGAGTAATCCGGTGTCCGGTCACAACCCCGTGCCGACGCGTTGGCGACACAGCCAACCCAGCCGTAATAGCTTGATCGCGGCTTTTGGCGCATGGGAGGTGGTGGAGTCCATGCTGTTCAATCTGTTGCAGGAAGCTTATGCCGATCTCACTGCGCTGATCCTGGCGCGGGCTCGCCTGGACACTGCCGAGACGGCACATCGCCTGCACCGTCTGGTAGGGAGTGTCGCGTTCCTGGGGACGACCGATCTGGAGCCGCGCGCCATTGAGTTGATCACTCAGGTCAACCAGTGCGGAGTCGCACTACGGGCCAGGGAGCTAGAGCAGTTCCAGCAGGACATTGAAGAGTATCTGCAACGTCTCGCCGATCTATGAGTTAGTTTTGAAGGAATTTATCTATCTGTGCTGTAGTACTTTTCTGTATGTATTTTCTTTTTGTTCTGTAGGTATAAGTTCAGCGCTCATGAAACAAGGGTGTAGGGGAAATCCGCCTGGTTATTACCAGTTGTTGCTGGAATCTTTGCGAGGTATTTTGCGGGAACTCAAATTGCCATCATGGATAAAACAATGTTTCGCGTAATTATTGCCGATGACCACCCTATTGTCCGGGTGGGGCAAAAGTGGTGATTGAAGCGACGGGCAGTTGCAAGGTCGTGGGCGAAGCCAATGGGCCCGATCAATTATTGGATCTGGTGGCGAATACGGCGTGTGATGTGATCGTCACAGACTTCGCCATGCCCGGTGATCAGCAGGCCGATGGTTACAGTTTGCTGGGTCTGCTGAACCGTCAGTACCCCAAGGTGCCGGTGATCCTGGTGACTATGTTCGCCAATGTGGCGACGTTGCGTGCGGCGTTTTCTCACGGCGCGCGGGCGATAGTTGCCAAAAGCGCCTCGGCTCGAGAGTTACCCCAGGCGCTGAAAACCGTGATGCAAGGCAAGACGTTTGTCAGTGAATGCCTGCGCTTGCAATTGGATATGGCCTCCGTGACCCAAACTACCGAAACACCGCAACTTTCCGGCAAGGAACGGGAAGTGGTACGCATGCTTGCCAGTGGAATGACCGTGAGCCAGATAGCGGCGCGGGTCAACCGAAGTATTTCCACTATCAGTAAACAAAAAAGTACCGCGATGAGCCGTTTGTGCATTTCAACTGATGTTGATTTGTTTACCTATGCGCGTGAAAACGGAATGGTGCCTTAGTTTGAAACGCAGTTGATATTTGTTGTTGCTTAATTGCGTGACGTGGAACGAGTGTCTTGGCCGGCAGTTGTCGTAAGACAGCATCGTGAATATTTTCAAGGTGAATGGTCATAGCCTTGCGCGCCAGCGAGTATTATCGTGCAGGCCTACTGATACCAATGGACTGCGGAGCCTGCCCATGAGTGACGTCCACGACGCCCTGATCACCGAGTTCTACCAGGCGTTCCAGCGCCTGGACGCCGAAGCCATGGCCGCTTGCTACACCGAGGATGTGGTGTTCAGCGACCCGGCCTTCGGCGAACTGCGCGGGCGCGACGCCGGTGATATGTGGCGCATGCTCACCACACGCGCCAAGGACTTCTCCCTGACGTTCGACAGCGTGCGCAGCGATGAGCGCGGCGGCAGTGCGCATTGGGTTGCCACCTATTTGTTCAGTGCCACCGGTAACACGGTGGTCAACGATATCCAGGCACGTTTTGTGTTTCGCGATGGCAAGATCAGTGAGCATCACGACAGCTTCGACCTGTGGCGCTGGTCGCGTCAGGCATTGGGCACCAAGGGGCTGTTGCTGGGCTGGACACCGTTGGTGAAAAACGCCGTGCGCAGCCAGGCGTTGCGCGGTTTAAAGGCATTCCAGGCCAGCCGTTGAGTGAGCGCGCCAGACCCAAAACCCTGGTTCGTCTACCTGGTTCGCGCCGCCAACGGCTCGCTCTACTGCGGCATCAGCAATGACCCGGTGCGCCGTTTTGCCACTCACCAGAGCGGCAAAGGCGCGCGGTTTTTTCTGTCCAGCCCTGCGGTGGCGCTGGTGTACACCGAGCAATGCGCGAGCAAGGGCGAGGCGCTGCGCCAGGAGCGGCTGATCAAGAAATTGAAGAAAAGCGCCAAGGAGTGCCTGGCGGCGAGTGGTTCATTGATTTGACTGATGGGTTCCCATCGGCCCCATTTTCGGGTTTGCAGGCTAAGCTAGCGGCTCACTTCTGAAGCGGAGCCTGGCATGTCTGAGTTAATCCTCCACCATTACCCGCAGTCCCCTTTTGCTGAAAAAAGCCCGCCTGTTGCTGGGCTTCAAAGGCTTGTCCTGGCGCTCGGTGCATATCGCACCGGTGATGCCCAAGCCAGACCTGATGTCCCTGACTGGCGGCTATCGCAAGACCCCAGTGCTGCAAGTCGGCGCCGACATCTACTGCGACACAGCGTTGATCGCCCGCCGCCTGGAGCAGGAAAAATCCGCCCCGCGCTGTTTCCCCAAGGCTTGGAACTGGTCACCCAGGGCTTCGCCGCCTGGGCGGATTCTGTGGTGTTTTCCCATGCCGTAGCGCTGGTATTCCAGCCTGAATCCCTGGCGGTCAAGTTCGCCAAAGTGCCAGCGGAAATGATCCAGGTGCTGGTGGCAGACCGCAGCAAATTGTTCAGCGGCGGCACGGCGGCACGCGTGCAACTGGACCAGGCCCTGCACCAATGGCCGGCCATCGTCAGCCGCATCGATCAACAATTACGGCACCAGGCGGGGGACTTCCTGTTCGGTGAGCCTTCGATTGCCGACTTTTCCCTGGCCCATCCTTTATGGTTCCTCAAAGGCTCGTCGGTGACCGCACCGTTGGTGGATGCTTATCCTGCTGTGGCTGCCTGGTTGGATCGCGTGCTGGGTTTTGGTCATGGCACCTTCACCCAGATGAGCGCCGAGCAAGCGTTGGACGTCGCGCGCAACGCGAGCCCCGCGGTGTTGCCCGATGAAGTCTTTGAAGACTTGAATGGCTTCAAAGTGGGACAGCACGTGACCATTTCGGCCACGGACTATGGCACCGACCCCGTCGCTGGCGAACTGCTGTTTGCCGGGCGCGAAGAGCGATCCTGCGCCGTACCGACGAACGCGCTGGCACCGTGCACGTGCACTTCCCGCGCATGGGGTTCCGTATCCAGACGCAATAAATAAAATATTTTGCAAAGAAAGGTGAGGTAAACCAGCGGCCCATCCGTGTAGTGCTTGAAACTGCGATCTATTCGCATTAACAGCGTTTTCTACACGGGTTCTCACAGCATGAAGTCGACGGCGGGCGGTTTGGTTAAACAGTGGCTGGGAGCCTCGGTATTGGCGGTCTCGGGGTTGGCATTGCTGCCCCTGAGCGTGGCTCAGGCACAGGAGCAGCAAAGCGCCCAATTCAACTTCGCCCTGGCAGCCAAACCGCTGCCCCAGGCGTTGAGCGATTTCAGCCGGGTCACCGGGATCAGCGTGATCTACACCGATGAAGCGCCCTATGGCCTCAGCGCCCCGGCCGTTAGCGGCCAGATGAGCGCGACCCAGGCCTTGCAACGCTTGCTCGGCAACTCCGGCTTCACCTTCCGCCAGATCGATGCCCGCACCCTGGCGCTGGAGCCGGTGCCCACCGAAGGCGCCGTCAACCTCGGCGCCACCACCATCAGCGGCGCCAGCCAACAAGCCCAGGACACCACCAGCTACCAGCCGCCGCCCACCAGTTCGGTGATGCGCTCCAAGGCACTGCTGCTGGAAACCCCGCAAACCGTCAACGTCGTTCCTGCCCAAGTGCTGCGCGACCAGACCCCACGCAACCTGGATGACGCCCTCGGCAATATCAGCGGCATCACCCAGGCCAACACCCTCGCCAGCACCCAGGACGCGGTGATGCTGCGCGGTTTTGGCGACAACCGTAACGGCTCGATCATGCGCGACGGCATGCCGGTGGTGCAGGGCCGTGCGCTGAACGCCACGGCCGAACGCGTCGAAGTGCTCAAGGGCCCGTCGTCGTTGCTGTACGGCATCCAGGACCCCGGCGGGGTGGTCAATATCGTCAGCAAAAAGCCCGAGCTGGTGCAATCCACCGCCCTGACCGTGCGCGGCTCGACCTTTGGCGACGGCAAGAACGGCAGCGGCGGCAGCCTCGACACCACCGGCCCGATTGGCGACAGCGGCTTGGCTTACCGGCTGATTGTCGACCATGAAGATGAAGACTACTGGCGCAACTTTGGCACCCACCGCGAAACGCTGGTGGCGCCGTCCCTGGCTTGGTACGGCGACAACACCAAGTTGCTGTTCGCTTACGAGCACCGCGAGTTTCTCTCGCCGTTCGACCGTGGCACCGCCATCGACAAGTCCAACCACCCGCTGGATATTCCGTCCACTCGGCGTCTGGATGAGCCCTTCAACAACATGGAAGGCCGCTCCGACCTGTACCGCTTCGAAGCGGACCACGACCTGAACGACGATTGGAAAGCCCATTTCGGCTACAGCTGGAACCGCGAAACCTACGACGCCAGCCAAGTGCGCGTGAGCGCGGTGAATACCAACGGCACCCTGACCCGCAGGATGGACGGCACCAAAGGCGCGATCACCACCGACCGCTTCACCACGGCCAGTCTGGAAGGCAAGGTCAACGTGTTCGGCTTGCAGAACGACCTGGTGTTCGGCGTGGATGACGAATACCGCAAGATCTACCGCGCCGAACTTATCCGTCAGAATTCGCGCAGCACGTTCAACTACAACAACCCGGTCTACGGCAACGAAGTCGCGGGTACCACCGTCAGCGCCGCCGACAGCGCCCAGACTGACCTGCTGCGCAGCGACTCGCTGTTCTTCCAGGATGCGATTCACCTCACCGACCAGTGGATTTTCGTCGCTGGTGCGCGCTACCAAATGTATGACCAGTACGCCGGCAAGGGCGTGCCATTCAAAGCCAACACCAACGGAAACGGCCAAGCCTGGGTGCCGCGTGCGGGCTTGGTGTATCGCTACACCGATGAACTGTCGTTCTATGGCAGCTACACGGAGTCATTCAAACCCAACTCCACCATTGCTGCACTGGCGGATGGCAGCACCTTGACCGGAGACCTGACGCCCGAGAAATCCAAGTCTTGGGAACTGGGGGCCAAGCTCGACATTCCTGGGCGTATCACCGCCAGTGCTGCGTTGTTCAACATCGACAAGCGCAACGTGTTGGTGTCGTCGGAAGTGGCTGGCAGCACCATCTACAGCCTGGCTGGCCAGGTGCGTTCCCGCGGCCTGGAACTGGACGCCACTGGCCAGTTGACCGACCAGTGGAGCGTGATTGGCAGCTACGCCTACACCGATGCCTTGGACACCAAGGACAAGGACCCGACGCTTGAAGGCAACCGCCTGCAAAACGTCGCCAAGCACACCGGCTCGTTGTCGGTGGCCTACGACTTCGGCAGCATTTTCGGCGGCGACCAACTACGTGTGGGCACGGGTGCCCGCTACGTCGGCGAGCGCGCAGGCGATGCCGCCAACGATTTCACCTTGCCTGGCTACACCGTGGCCGATGCATTTGCCACCTATGACACCAAGATCGACGGGCAGAAGGTCAAGTTCCAGCTCAACGTGAAGAACATGTTCGACCGCACCTACTACACCTCGGCGGCCAGCCGCCTGTTTGTGTCGATTGGTGATGCTCGGCAATTCTCGGTATCCAGCACCCTGGAGTTCTGATGAAAAAGCTCGGTGCATTATTGGCCCTGTTGATCAGCGCTTCGGCGCTGGCCGATGGGGCGTCGTACCACCGCGAACATCGGATGACGCTGCCCGGCTCCGGTCACAGTTAGGGGCTTTGTCGGCCTCGACCCGACTCGGCCCTACCTGTTCGTGGCCCGTCGCGAAAACGGCCTGACAGTGTTTGATGTGCAGCACCAGCACGCGGTCAAGACCGTGGCCCAGTCCGAGGGCGCCAACGGCGTGGTGTTTGTGCCTGGATTGGACCGGGTGTTCGTGCTCAATACCGACGGCAGCCTGGGCGTGGTGCAGTTATCCACACTCAAGCCGCTCAAACGTATCGCGGTGGCGCAAAGCAACCTCAACAGCGCTGTGTACGAGCCGTCGACCGGCAAGGTCATTATTGTCAGCGGGCGGCGCGCGGATCGTTCGACGTTGTTTGAGTTCGATCCCCAGCAGGAGCGCATCACCGGTGCCCATGAGTTGGCGGTGAAGAAAATCGACCCGTTGTTGCTCAAGGGCGATGGCAGTTTCTTCCTGCCGATGCGCGATGAAGGCAAGGTGGCGCGCTATGCCGCCAGCAACTTTGGCGTGCTCGATACCTGGCAATTCGCCGACTGCCCCAAGCCCAGCGCGCTGGCCCAGGATGTCGAGCGCCAGCGCTTGTTTGTCGCGTGCCGGGGCGACGATCCGGTGTTGATCGTGGCGGATCGCGAGACGGGTGAAGTGAAGGCCAAGTTGCCAATTGGGCGTGACGTCAACGCCGTGGCCTACGACGCGCGGCATCGTCGCTTGCTGATTCCCAGCGGCGTGGATGCCAACCTGATGGTGATCGACCAGCAAGATGCCGATCACTACGCCTTGGCCGCCACTGTCAGTACCTTGCCGATGGCCTACAACATGGCGTTCGACGCCCAGCGCCAACGGGTTTACCTGCCGGCGATGGACTATGTGTTGCCCGCCGCCGAGCCTAAGGCCGATCCACAATTTCAGGCCGATACGTTCTCCATCACCACCCTGGCACTTGATTGAGCGCAGTGAATTAACCAAGCTGCGCACTCTTTCAGATTCAGGAATGCCAGGGTTATGCGGTTGGGACGATGGATACACGCCGGTGCGATGGCGCTGGGTTTTGGGCTGTTGCTCAGTGGTTGCGCCTCACCGTCGAAGACGGCCACCGGGCAAAGCCTCGACCAGTTGCTGGCCGACCCGGCACTGCATGGCGCCACGGTGTCGCTGATGGTGCGTGATGCTCGCAATGGCAACACGCTGTATCAGCACAACCCGCGCACGCGGTTGGTTCCCGCCTCCAATCTCAAACTGCTGACCACGGCAGCGGCGATGGATGTGCTGGGGCCGCACTACCAGTTTGCGACGCAACTGCTGACCAACGGCACGCCGCAAGGCGAGCGCCTGGTGGGCAACCTGTACCTGCGCGGCCTGGGCGACCCGACGCTGCAGTTCGCCGATTGCCAGGCCTTGGCCGCACAACTGGCCAGCAAAGGCATTCGCCAGGTGCAGGGCGACCTGGTGTTCGACGACACTTGGTTCGATGCCGAGCGGTTGGGTGTCGACTGGTCCCACGATGACGAAAGCACCTACTACGGCGCGCAAATTTCAGCGCTGACCGTGTCACCCAATGCGGATTTTGATGCGGGCACTGTGCTGGTCACTGCCAAGGCGCCAGTGCGAGTCGGTCAGCCGGTCGGCGTCGAGATCTTCCCGCCCACCGATTACCTGCAACTGAGCAATCGCGCGGTCAGTGGGCCGGGCAACACCTATGGGATCAACCGCCGCCACGGCACCAACCTGTTGCAGCTCAGCGGTGCGGTCGCGCCGGGCAAGCAGAGCAAGCAATTGGTCAGTGTGTGGGAGCCGACGCAATTGGTGGCGAACCTGTTTGAGCAAGCGCTGGCGCAGCAGGGCATCACGGTGTTGGGGCGTCGGGTGATCGGTGGTGCAAGCCCGGCGGCGGCGAATGTGTTGGCTGAACACCGGTCGGCACCGTTGCAGGAGCTGATCACGCCGCTGCTCAAACTGTCGAACAACAACATGTCCGAAGCTCTGCTGAAGGCCATGGGCCGCCAGAGCGCCAACAGCGGCACGGCGGCGGCAGGCGTGGTGGCGGTGGCCGGGTTTCTCAAGCGCCAGGGCTTGGATACGACAACGCTGAACCAGGTCGATGGGTCCGGCTTGTCGCGGCTTAACCTGGTGTCGTCGCAAACCCTGACCGACCTACTGTTGGCCGCCAACAAACAGCCGTGGTTCAACGCCTGGTACAACGCGTTGCCGATTGCGGGTAACAGCGACCGCATGACCGGCGGCAGTTTGCGCTACCGCTTGCGCGGCACCCCGGCGCAAAACAACCTGCACGCCAAGACCGGCTCCATGGGCGGCGTGTCATCGTTGAGCGGCTACGTCACCGACGCCCATGGGCAGCGGTTGGTGTTTGCAATGATCACCAACAATTACGTGGTCAGCGGCGCCCAGGTAAAGGCGCTGGAAAACCGCGTGGCAGTGGCTTTGGCCAACTGGTGATTCAGGGCTGATAGCCCATGCGCCAACTCACGGCCCGGGTCGCTGCCAGCAAGTGCTGCGCCGCCGGGCCGTCTTCATCGGCGTGGAACAACGAGGTGGGGCCGACCACGGTCATGACCGCCGCCACTTGCCCGACGGCGTTGAATACCGGCGCCGACAGTGCATCCACCCCGGCATCAACAAACCATGCACGAAGTGCAGGCCACGGCTGCGGATTTGCTCGCAAGCAGTGGCGTAGGCCTGATCGTCCGCAAGCGCGTGGGCAATACCGGCCTGGATCTCGCGCTCCCGCAAATCCACGGTTTCCCGCGACGGCAAGTAGGCGCTGAACACCAGCCCGGTGGACGAACTGAGCAGCGGCAGCACTGAGCCCAGTTGCGTCACCACCGTTACCGCGCGCACGGCGGGTTCGATATGCACCACGGTCGCGCCCTGGTTGCCCCATACCGCCAAGAAGCAGGTTTCATTCAATTCATCGCGCAGCTCCGCCAGGGGCAGGGCGCCGACTTTCAGCACGTCCATGCTGCCCAGCGCGGCCAGGCCCACGCGCAAGGCTTCACGGCCGAGGCCGTAATGGTTGGTGGCGGTGTTCTGTTCGGCAAAACCCGAGGCGATCAATGCCTGCAAATAGCGGTGCACCTTGCTCGCGGGCATTTGCACGTGCTCGGCCAGGCGCGACAGCGAAGTGGCCGGCGACAGTTCGGCCAGGGCCTTGAGGATATCGGTGCCCACTTCGGCCGAGCGGACTTTCTGTTTACCGGTGTCGCGGGGCTTTTCCATGGAAGGGCGAGTATCCGAGAGATGAATGGGCGTCTTTATAGCTTGACGGTCGATAGTGATCAAATTACGTTATGCGTAACTGGATTACGATAAAAACAACTTCCGTACAGAGGATGCTCCATGAACCTCGAATACCAATCGGGCTTTGGCAATGAATTCGCCAGCGAAGCCCTGCCCGGCGCATTGCCGGTTGGCCAAAACTCCCCGCAAAAAGCGCCCTATGGGCTGTACACCGAACTGTTCTCCGGCACGGCCTTTACCATGGTGCGCAGCGAAGCCCGGCGTACCTGGCTGTACCGCATCCAACCGTCTGCCAACCATCCGGCGTTCGCCAAACTGGAGCGTCAATTGGCCGGTGGGCCGCTGGGGGCGGTGACGCCGAATCGCTTGCGTTGGAACCCGTTGGATATTCCCGCTGAGCCGACGGACTTTATCGATGGCCTTGTGGGCATGGTTGCCAACGCCGGGTCGGAAAAACCCTCAGGCATCAGCATTTATAACTACCGCGCCAACCGTTCGATGGAGCGGGTGTTCTTCAACGCCGACGGCGAACTGTTGATCGTTCCCGAGCAAGGTCGCCTGCGCATCGCCACCGAGTTGGGTGTGCTGGACGTGGAGTCGCTGGAAATCGTCGTACTGCCACGTGGCTTGAAATTTCGCATTGAACTGCTGGACGCGCAGGCCCGTGGCTATGTCGCAGAAAACCACGGCGCGCCGCTGCGCCTGCCAGACCTGGGGCCTATCGGCAGCAACGGCCTGGCCAACCCGCGGGATTTCCTCACGCCGGTGGCGCACTACGAAGACTTGAAACAGCCTACAACCCTGGTGCAGAAATTCCTCGGCGAACTGTGGGCCTGCGAGCTCGACCATTCGCCGCTCAACGTGGTCGCCTGGCACGGCAACAACGTGCCGTACAAATACGACCTGCGTCGTTTCAATACCATCGGCACCGTGAGTTTCGATCACCCAGACCCGTCGATCTTCACCGTTTTGACCTCGCCCACCAGCGTGCACGGCTTGGCCAACCTCGACTTCGTGATCTTCCCGCCGCGCTGGATGGTGGCCGAGAACACCTTCCGTCCGCCGTGGTTCCACCGCAACCTGATGAACGAATACATGGGCCTGATCCAGGGCGCCTACGACGCCAAGGCCGAAGGCTTCCTGCCCGGCGGCGCGTCGTTGCACAGCTGCATGAGCGCCCACGGCCCGGACGGCGAGACCTGCACCAAGGCGATCAACGTCGAGCTGGCGCCACACAAGATCGATAACACCATGGCCTTCATGTTCGAGACCAGCCAAGTGCTGCGCCCGACCCAGTTCGCTTTGGACTGCCCGCAACTGCAACCTTCTTACGACGCGTGCTGGGCCTCGCTGCCTGCCACCTTCAACCCGAACCGGAGATAACCCATGACTCAGCCAACACACACCCGCAGCTGGGTGACCTCCGCCAACGGTCACACGGATTTCCCCCTGCAAAACCTGCCTTTGGGCGTGTTCAGCCTCAACGGGTCGGCACCCCGCAGTGGCGTGGCGATCGGCGATTCAATCCTCGACCTGCACGCTGCAATCGACGCGTTCGAGGGGGAAGCCCGCCGTGCCGTGGAGGCCACTGCTGGCGGCCAACTGAACGCGTTTTTCGAGTTGGGCCGTGGCCTGCGCGTGGCCTTGCGCGAGCGCCTGCTGGAACTGTTGGCCGAGGGCAGCCCGCTGCACACCCGTGAAGCTCAGGTGCTGCATCGCGCCGCCGATTGCCAGATGCACGTCCCCGCGCGGATCAATGACTACACCGACTTCTACGTCGGCATCGAGCACGCGCAGAACGTTGGCAAGTTGTTCCGTCCCGACAACCCGCTGCTCCCCAACTACAAGTACGTGCCGATTGGTTATCACGGCCGTGCATCCACCATCCGCGCTTCTGGTGCCGATGTGCGACGCCCTAAAGGCCAGACGCTGCCCGCTGGCCAGACCGAACCGACCTTCGGCCCCTGCGCCCGCCTGGACTACGAGCTGGAACTGGGGATCTGGATTGGCCAGGGCAATGCCATGGGCGACTCGATCGCGATTGGCGACGCCGCCGAACACATCGCCGGTTTCTGCCTGCTCAACGACTGGTCGGCGCGGGACATCCAGGCCTGGGAATACCAGCCGCTGGGGCCGTTCCTGTCGAAAAGCTTCATCACCACCATCTCGCCGTGGGTCGTCACCGCAGAAGCCCTGGAACCGTTCCGCAAGGCCCAACCGGCGCGCCCCGAAGGCGACCCACAACCGCTGCCGTATTTGCTGGATAAACGCGATCAGGCCGCTGGCGCCCTGGACATCGAACTTGAGGTGCTGCTGACCACCGCCGCCATGCGCGAGCAGAATATGCCAGCCCATCGCCTGGCGCTGAGCAACAGCCTGCACATGTACTGGACCGTCGCGCAGTTGGTGGCGCACCACAGCGTCAACGGTTGCCAGTTGCAGGCGGGCGACCTGTTTGGTTCGGGCACCTTGTCCGGGCCAGAAGTGGGGCAGTTCGGCAGCCTGTTGGAAATGACCGAAGGCGGCAAAAGGTGATCGAGTTGCCGTCCGGCGAAGTGCGCAAGTTCCTCGAAGACGGTGACGAAATCATCCTGCGTGCTCGCTGCAACCGTGAAGGCTATGCGTCCATCGGCTTCGGCGAATGCCGTGGCACCGTGGTTGCAGCGCGCTGAGAGAGGGCTTGGGTGATGGAACTCTATACCTACTACCGTTCCACTTCGTCATACCGGGTACGGATCGCCCTGGCGCTCAAGGGCCTGGATTTTACGGCGGTGCCGGTCAACCTGCTGGTGCCACCGGGCGGAGCCAATCGCCAACCCGACTACCTGGCGATCAACCCGCAAGGCCGTGTGCCGGCCTTGCGTACCGATGACGGTGAACTGTTGATCCAGTCACCGGCGATCATCGAGTACCTGGACGAACGTTATCCACAGGCACCGCTGCTGTCCGAAGTCCTGGCCACCCGCGCGCATGAGCGTGCGGTCGCGTCGATCATCGGTTGTGACATTCACCCGCTGCACAACTCCAGCACCCAGAACCTGCTGCGCCAGTGGGGGCATGACGAGGCGCAGTTGCTGGAATGGATTGGGCACTGGATAAGCCAGGGGCTTGGGGCGGTGGAGCAGTTGATTGGTGATGCAGGCTTCTGCTTTGGCGAGCAGCCGGGCATGGCGGATGCGTTCCTGATCCCGCAGTTGTATGCAGCAGAGCGCTTCAAGGTGCCGTTGGCGGCGTACCCGCGCATTGGTCGGGTGGCCGCATTGGCAGCTCAGCATCCAGCGTTCATCCAGGCCCATCCCGCCAATCAACCTGACACCCCTTAGCGCCCACAATGGATGTGCATTACACCTCCCAATAAAAACAAGACAGGTACCTTGCGATGCACAATCAGATTGCCAGCTTTCGCGCGGCACTCGACGCCCGTCCGGTGTCGCGCTACCAATGGTTGATCCTCCTGTTGCTGGCGCTCCTGCTGGTAACCGATGGCTACGACGCTCAGGTACTGGGTTATGTAGTACCGGCGCTGGCCCAGGATTGGGGCCTGGAAAAATCTGCATTCGGCCCGGTGTTCAGCGCCAACCTGCTGGGCCTGACGTTGGGCTCGCTGCTGGTGACACCGCTGGCTGACCGGTTTGGCGTGCGCCGTATCCTGCTGGGCTGCGTGCTGATCTACGCCAGCCTCACCGTGCTGATGGTGTTTGCCAACTCGCTGACCACGTTGATGGCGGCGCGGTTTATCTGCGGTATCGGCATGGGCGGCGCGATGCCCAGCGCGATGGCGTTGATGTCGGAGTACTCGCCGCCGCGTCTGCGCACCTTCATGGTGACCCTTGCAGCGTGCGGCTTCTCGTTTGGCGGGGCGGCAGGCGGGTTTGTGGCGGCAGGGTTTATCGAAGGCTACGGCTGGCAAGCGGTATTCCTGGCCGGTGGTGTAACGCCGTTGCTGCTGTTCCCCTTCTTGGTGTGGTTGCTGCCTGAGTCGTTGCCGCGCTTGCTGCGGGATGCGCCGCCGTATGTGCGCTTGCACAAAGTCACGTCGCGCATGCTGCCTGACTGGCAGGCACCCCTGGCGACTGATGCAGAAAACCGCCAGGAACAGGGCAGCAAACTGACGGTGGTGGAGCTGTTTCGCAACGGCTATGCACGCCCGACACTGCTGCTCTGGGCGACGTTTTTTGTCAGTTTGATCCTGCTGTATTTCATGATCAGCTGGTTGCCGTCGCTGCTGCTGGAAAGCGGCCTGGCGCTGAAACAGGCCAACCTGGTGACCTCGATGTTCCTGTTTGCCGGCACCTTGGGCGCCATCGGCATGGCCTGGTTTGCCGACCGTTTGAAGAGCAAGGTGCGGCTGCTGTCCTGCGTGCTGGCGGCCGCAGCCGTATGCACCATCCTGCTCGGCCTGAACCACGATAACCCGCGCTATCTGGTGGCCTGCGTATTTGCCGCCGGGTTCTGCATCATCGGTGGGCAGCTGACGCTCAACGCCTTTGCCAGCAACTTCTACCCCGCGCACGTGCGCGCCACCGGTACCGGATGGGCACTGGGCGTGGGGCGGTTTGGTTCGATTCTAGGGCCGTTGTTCGGCAGCCTGCTGTTGGCGATGCAGATTCCGGTGCAGCAGATATTTTTCTTCTGCGCGATTCCGGCGGTGATAGCGGCGTTGTTGATTATTCAGGTGCGTGCGCCTGGCGTTATGACGGCGCGTACCGCCCTGCCTGGCGACATTCTCAAAGCCCCATAGCTCACTACAGTCCTAGTGCACCACCGAGTTGGGTGGCAAGTGCCCGAGCCGCTCGGTGAGGCGCAGGCGCTGGATCGGGTCTTCACTGAGCAGCAGCGCGTGCTCCAGGTCGAAGCGCTCGGCATTCGGGCAATCCAGGCGTTGATACAGGCTGGCCCGCGCCAGGTAATCGGCGGCGCTGGCATTGCCTAACTCCAGCACACGTTCGGCGTCGACCAGGGCGTCCAGCGGCGCGTCGTTGGAAAGGTGCAACTGGCGCAGGTTGCGCGACAGCCGTTGCAGGATCGAGCGCGGGTCGGCGGTGTGCAGGTGATCGGACTGCAACTTGAGGTTGGGCCCATATTGGCGATGCAGCAGTTCGCGGCAATCGTTGGGGTACAGGCGCCGGCCGCCACACGGGTCCAGCAGGTGGTCAGCGCCGGGCACCCGCAGCAGGAAGTGCCCTGGGAAATTCACACCGACCATCGGGATATGCAGACGACGCGCCAGTTCAAGGGCAATCAAGCCCATCGCCAACGGCTGCCCGCGTTTGCGTTGCAACACCTTGTCCAGCAAGGCGGCGGCGGGGCGTAGGGGGTGAAGTCGTCCTGGGCGAACCCCAGGTCATTCAGGCGGCGCAGTAATGGTTGCCCGAGCTCGTCCGGCGGCAGCATGGGCATGCCCACACCACCTGCTGTTGCAGTAACGCCAGCTCCTGCAAGATCACCAACGGTTGCACCGCCGCGTCATGCTCGGCTGCAATCCACAGCGCCGCTTCAAACAGCGCAGGGGGGGAACGTTCAAGGCAGGCGAAAAAGGCTTTGCGGGGATTCATTGCATTCTCCGGCGGATGCCCCCGTTTTAGCCTTGCTGGGAATTTTCGTCCAGTGGCTTGAGAAATATCCCGTGCGCTTATGTCTCAGGGCCTGCAAAACCGGTCGGCTTATTCCAGCGTGGTCCGGCAGTTTTCTACCGCAAGCCTATACTTGGGCCACTACCAGAAGTGATTCGGGAGCCTGACGATGTTTGCTCTCATGCACAGCACCCGCCTTGAATCGCTGCACCTGAGCGTCGACCCGGTCACCGGGCTTAAGGCGGTCATTGCCATCCATAACAGCCGCCTGGGCCCCGCCCTTGGCGGCTGTCGCTACCTCTCCTATCCCGACGACCAAAGCGCCGTGGCGGATGCCGCGCGCCTGGCCCAGGGCATGAGCTACAAAGCGGCCCTGGCCGGCCTGCCGGTGGGCGGCGGCACAGCGGTGATCATCCGTCCCGTGCATGTGGAAAGCCGTGCGGCGCTGTTTGAAGCCTTTGGTCGCTGCATCGAAAAGCTCGATGGCCGTTTCATCATTGCCATCGACAGCGGCACTTCGGTCGCCGACATGGATTGCATCGCCCAACAGACACGCTTTGTCACCAGTACCACGGCTGCCGGCGATCCTTCGTCCCATACCGCCATGGGCGTGTTCGCGGGTATTCGCACCACCGCGATGGCCCGCCTGGGCAGCGACAACCTCGAAGGCCTGCGCGTGGCGGTCCAGGGCTTGGGCAATGTGGGTTACGCCCTGGCTGAACAACTGCACGCCGCCGGTGCCGAGTTGTTGGTGAGTGACATCGACCACGGCAAGGTGCAATTGGCCATGGAGCAACTTGGCGCACACCCCATCGCCAACGATGCCTTGCTCAGCACGCCTTGCGATATCCTGGCGCCTTGTGGCCTGGGTGCGGTGTTCAACCGCCAAAGCGTCGGCCAACTGCGCTGCGCCGCCGTGGCCGGTTCAGCCAGCGCGCAGCTGACCAACCTGGACATTGCCGATCAGTTGGAAGGGCGCGGCATTCTCTATGCGCCCGACTATGTGATCAATTCCGGCGGCCTGATCTACGTCGCGCTCAAGCACAACGGCGCCCAATTGCCGGATATCACCGCGCACCTGGCCAATATCGGCACACGCCTCACGGAAATCTTCGCTCACGCTCAAGCTGAGAAGCGCTCCCCTGCACGGGTAGCGGACGAACTGGCCGAGCGCCTGCTGTACAAATAACCCACGCATTAAAAAGGCCCTGAATCATTGATTCAGGGCCTGTTCAATTCGGGCTTTATTCCGCCGGAGCGTTCAGCAATTCGGACAGCACGTCCGGTTGGCTCTTGAACGCCTTGGCAAAGACATCACGGTTCTTCGCCATGTAGATCCCGGCTTCTTCGACCTGCTGCTCGCTCAGGGACGGCACGGCTTTTTGCAACACTTCTGCCAGCAACTCAGCGAGTTCAAGCATTTTGTCATGACGGTCAGCTTCGGCTTTATCCATGATTTAGTGGATCGAAAGGTGCCTACTTAATTTTAGGAATATATTAAATTGCGGAGTGGCGAACCTGCTGATAGCGCGCTATCGTCAATTAGGGGCGTCATCGCAACGCCTCGGGACCATAGATAGCGACCGCCTGTCGGAGTCCGCTGACGCGCATCTGTACCCACGAACGTTTACTAAGACGTCGGGGTTGTGCGCATGTGTATTAAAAGATCACACCTTCAATATCAATTTCGAGCCGAATCTCTAATTGGTCTACCGGGCGTTGCTTGGTGGGATGCTAAGCCCATGGGCAAGAAATTCTATGTGTCTGTGATCTTCCGCTCGTTATTGTTCGCTATAGGTAAGAAAAATCTATATCGATGTGCATTGTTTGGCTGCATATGGACGGACGCCTGCGAATCTAAATGGGGGCGTGAACTGTGAAAGTTAATCTTCGCATATCGAAGGGTCGAAAAAATCTACGGTATAAACTAGTCAAGTTTCAAGCCGAAGGGATCGGTAGATGCTTATTTGTCAATTCTAGAACACTGGTTCCGTCTTTGGCTGCATCGCTTTTCGAGGCAGCGTACGCCCGAGGGGAAAGAAAAAACAAAGGTAGCATATTTACCCTGTTTCATCACGTAGCATTTTTATTTACTTGGGCTAGCGAAGGAAAAGTCGATTTAGAATTCTATCTATTGAGTGGATTTGGGCTTCGCTATAAACAAATAAAAAGTTTCTCGGATTGGCTCAGTGAGGTGGTTGACAAAGACTCAAACACTATCAGCTCCTACAATAGGCAGGTAATGCAAAGCTGTAAAACTTTTGTCGTGTGGTTTGTTTTCAACTATGTAAGCTCGAGTGAGCTGATTAAGGCGGATGTGGAGTTAATTGCCCTCGTTAATACGCAGCGTTTTTTTTTGGAGTAAGGCGACCATTGGAGGGGAGGGAGGAAAACTCGCTTTGGACTTGAGCGATAGTGAAATTAATTCAATCGAGAATCTCTTGCTACATGAATTTGAAGAGGCAAAATTTGACAAGGGTATTTGTCATAGAAATTATTTATTATGGCGACTCGTAAAAGCGTTTGGATTAAGAATTGGTGAGGCACTATCGCTTAGGTTGGAAGATTTGAATTTGTCGGGTAGTGATCCGTATGTTGAAATAGTTCATCTGGATAGAAGAAATAGCAATCTAGACTCCAGAGTTCCTTATAATCCAAAAGTTAAAACGCTAGGTCGATATTTGTATATGCAGCCTGAGGATGATGATCTAGTTGGATTGCTTGAGCTGTATGTAAAGAAATATAGGGTCATGAAGAAATTTATCAGGGGCAAGATGAGAGTGACTAATTTTTTAGATCATGATTATCTGTTTGTTGCGCATGGAAGTTTTGGCGCAGGAAAACCTTTGTCTTGTTCTGCCGCGAGCCGCATCGCAAATGTCATTCAGCGGAAATCTGGAGTAACGTTTAGATGGCATTTGCTTCGCCATTCAAAGTTTAACCGATTATATATTGCAGCTCAGGAATCTCCTGACCGAAGCGCTGCAATCGATAGCATCGTATATATGGGGGGATGGCGAAGTGAAACGTCTTTGCTTCTTTATGCAAACCGGGCAGTGAGAGATTCTACACGTAGAAAAGTTACTGAAAATAATAAGAGGAGGGTTCAGAATGGAAGTCAATGAACAGGGGAAGTATGTAAACAGCGACGGGAATATCTTCATAAAGTGTTACGCTGATCCTTCTTCCTGTTTGTTGATTGATGTGACTGGGCCGAGGATAGAAAGTATCTGGAGGGGCAGAAGGTATTGGATTGACTTTTCCATGTACCTGTTTTGCTCTCAGGTAGTTGATGCAGCATACGAATATGTGTGTGATAAACTTCAAGACCATACGCCGGCAATTGTAAATGAAGTGAAGTCAGCATTAAAGATGATGGCTGTTGTATGGAAGGATGAGTGGAAAAATTTTTCGTCGTTGTCATGGCATGAACTTTTTGAGATGTTCGCTACCGCGTCGAAGTCTATAAGGCTTTGTTTTAGAAAATTTTATACATATTGTGCTGATAATGGTTTGGCCCAGGCGGACGAAATTTACGCTGCTGAACTTAATCAAATTGCAGTGGGCTCGCCATCGACAAGAGTTATATCGGATTGGGATAAAAAACGTGGGGCTTTGACTAACGCAGAGCTGGAGTTGGTGCGCCGAGCGATGCTTGAGAGTGGGAACGAGTCATGGGATGAAAATGTTGCAAGACTTTTTGTTTGGATTTCCTTTGAAACGCTCAAGCGACCAATGCAGATTTCAAGTATGGATATTGAGGCTCTCTGGTCGCCGCCAGGTATTTTAGGTGAAAAAGAATTCTTCTTGAGAATTCCGAAAATTAAGTATAACGCGGGACAGCCCAGTGATTTGTGGCCTATTACAGCTGAACTAGCTAATGAAATTTTAGAGTATGGAAAGCGTGAAGGCGTAAGTGAGTGTCAAAAGGCTAAGGGGCGGCTAATTGTAACATCTAAACCTGGCACAAAATCGAATTTCGACGCTATGATAAAAAACTGGTCCAGAAAAAAGAAAATCATTAGCCCTAGAACCAACGAAATCTTGATTTTGACGCCTTATCGTATTCGTCATAGCGGCGCAACACAAATGGCCATGCAGGGATGTACTAGCGAAGAGATAAGGTATGTGTTGGAGCATAAGAGCCTTTTCGCAGTAAACGCATATATTGACTGCCTAGTATCTGATTTTTGTCCACTCTTGGATCGTGTCGGAAGAAAGTTAGGCGGTATCTTTTCCGAGCTCACAGCTGCATTTTTTGCAGGGAAGATAGCGCCGATTTCGCCAGGTAATCCAATACTGATCCCAGTTATAGCTGCCCCCGCAGTAGTGGGGTCCTGTGGAAGTCAAGTTGCTTGTACTAAACACCCATTTTTTAGCTGTTATAACGGATGTCCATTTTTTATCGCTTGGAAAGATGCCGATCACTACCGGTCTTTGAATTACATAGAAGCTATGTTGAATAAGTGGAATGCGGCAATCAACGGATCCGAACGTAGTAAAGTGCTTAAAGAGTTGGAGCGTGTTTATCAATCCATCACAGATGTGATTGTTAAAATCGAAGCAGGTGACTAAATTGGAATTATTAAAGAAATTAAAAGCAATCGGTATGCCAAGTCAACTAATCGATAAGTGCACGCGGTGGATGCAGATTTTGGAAGATGATATCGATTTTTTTCTGACAAATGGAATGTTTTGCGTTGGAAAAGACGTCCCGGTAATGCGCGATATTCAAATGTTCTTTTTCGTCCATTAGTAATCTTGGTCTCAGAGCTGTAGCTAAAGCATACATATTAAATAAGCGCTGGAAATCTAATATCTGTGATGCTACCGCCGTTGGAGATATGAGGGCTATCAAAAAACTGGACGAAATCTTAGGGTCAAAAAGTATTATGCAGGTGAATAATGGTGATTTTGAAATTGCCGTGGGGAACAACGTCAATCTTCAAAAAAAGTTATTTAATTTTGGTTCTTGGCTGAGAATAAATCTAGGTCTTAGAATAAGTTATAAGGCGCTCGCAACCAGCACTATAGAGCATGGTCGGGATGGAACTGAGGAAGGGAGACGTAATAAACTCATACCTATTGAGGTGATGAGAGATTTTTTCGGGCTAGCGTCGAACGAAAGTCTTGCTCCGAAAGATCGCTTTTTTATAAATGCAATTGTACTGAATTCAGCAATGGGGGGCGTGTTGGCGAGCTGGCAAGTTTGCCAGTTGATTGTTTAGTATTTCATGAGGGCGCGTGGGTGCTCAGACTGTTTCCCGAAAAGGTCGAAGGTCAGACGTTGAGATTGTTTCCACAGGATTTGCTGCCGGCAGTTAAAAGTGCAGTCGAGTTCTTGAAGAACCTAACAGTGGAGGGCAGACGTATAGCGCGCAAAAGAAAAGAATCATCGGCTGTCGATTGGTATAAGGTTTGGAAATCGCCGGAAGCTACAGAGTACTATGCGAGGAGATTTTGTCACGAGTGGACCACCAGCTTTAGTATCTTTACGCCTGATGCAGTTTGGGTTAGTAAACGTAATCAATTTATAGATTTTGTTGGAGTCCAGCGGCGCCTGGGTATCACTGGAGGAGCTAAGTATGTAGGTGTTAGTGCAAGGCATTTTAAAAGACAGGTTAACAGGCAAATGGCACTTAAAGAAGGTGTCTATTATTCTTTTGATTCGAATTGGCGCTCGTTTCCTGTGACGCTTGATACTCCTAATTGGAGGGAAGTATTGTTGGTGCATCCTCATTCGGTTTCATTCAATCGCTTCGAGCAGTTTTATCAGATGCGCTTTAGGCATCACAAAACAGCGACTAGTATTGTGAGGAAGATTTTTGATGTGTGTCTTTCGGATCAGTTGTTGAAAAAATCGTTCCCATTTACATATGACTCCAATTTTGAGGGAGAATTTCATAAACAAATTGAGCCAGTTATTCGAGATGGTACTGGTGCAGTGCTTGAGGTTGAGGATGCGCTGATGGTTCTACCCCGTTTCTTTTTTCATACTTCGTTCAATACGGATTTGGCTAATTATACGATGGTATCTCGAGCACAATTTTGTTATTGGCTGGCCGATGCCGCGAAAGGCCTAGATTCAGTTTTTCTAAATACAATGTTATTGATCCTAGAACTGGTAATGTTGCCACTTTCACATGGCATGATATACGACACTGGTTGAATACTGTTTACAAGCAAGGGGGGCTGACTGATTTGCAAGTTAATGCGCTCTTGTCTAGAAAAAGCTTAGCGCAGGCGCGAGTATATGATCAGACGTTAGCGATCGATAGAAGCAAAGTTGTTCAGGATTTGCTGACAAGCATCCGGCAAGATAAAGCCATTGGGCAAATACAAGAGACTTATAACATTTTGGGCATGACCGATCGCCAAACTGCCGAACAATACCTCAAAGCCGCAGTACGGATTGTCAATCCAATGCCACATGGGGGATGTACATTAGATTTAGCTCTGAAAACGTGCAGGCATAGTCTCTCTTGCTTGTCAGTCAATGAGCGAGGAGACTGCTGTGAAAGTTTGGTGGTGGATGTAGAGAATGAAGGTCAATGTATTGAGCTGAAAAAAATCAATGATGATGCTAATACTATTAGGGAATATATTCAAGCGAACGGTGGGGAAGGTGGTCATCAAGATGTCCATTTCAGCCGCGTGGCAAGAAGTACCGCTCGCCTGTTGGAGGTTCGCCAACTTAAGTAGCGCCGGAGACTCAAAATGCAGCGTAGAGGAAAGCGGTTGAGTGAGTATCTTAATAAGTCGTTGAATGCATTGAATACTGAATATCTAAGTCGTGGGGAACAATATGTATATAGCCAAAAGGAATTAGCCGTTTTTGCGAGCGTTTCTAGAGAAACTATCAGGAAGCATCAGGGGGAGCTTGATGAAGCCATATCTACACTTTCTCTTAAAAAATATAGTCTGGACAAGGACTCGCACGCTGCCAATTTAAAAGTGAAAATTTCAAAGCTAGAGAATGACTTGACTCGTACAATCATGAGTTATGAGGCGTTGCGCGTGCAATATTTGCACGTGATCAGCGTTATCGTAAAAGAGTCGTTAGATATTTCTAAGTTTATTAGGCGTGATATGGCAGGTGTGGTCGAATGCCCTATTTGCAATCGAATGCCGGAGGTGCGTCTACATGCTATGGACCCTTAGCTGCAATTCGGTAGAAATCAATTTTTTATACTTGATTCGAAGTGTAGGCGCGAATTATTAAATCTATTCCAACCTCAGCGATACCCATAGATAAGGGATATGATCAAATGATTTACTTACCCTCGAAGCTAAGGCGCGCTCATTGAATAAAAATGGCCGTGCATAATTTTATATGGCTTTTAATATGTAGGCGGCTTCAGTCATTATTAAATTCAGTTTGCTAATTTTGGTGATTGGCATTTCAACTAGACGAGCTTTGTTGAAGTTGGTAAATAAGAAGAATCAGCGGATTTTTAATTTTAATATTTTGTGTCGTGAATCCTCTAAGTTGAAGGCGGGCCTACAATAGGTGTAAAAATTTAAGATAACCTGACCAGGTTGGATTTAAATACGTTAAAGTACTGGGGAACGGACGGCATTATCATCTTGAAGATACATTCAGAAAGTATGACAATGAAAATTCCGGGTTAACGAAAACTCTTCTTCAGAAGCTTGATTCCTCAAAGCCAGAGTCTTGACCACGAATTGCTCAGACTGTATGCACTAAAACTTGTAAATATGATCAGAAATCCTTACGTGCGTAAAGCGCACCCTCGGAATATTTAGAGAGATAATTGGTGCTGTGCCAGACTTTATGCAGAAAAGCGTTATTCGTGTTCACAAAATTTTGATAATGTGGATATGCTTCTTACTTTCAATAAATATTGTGTTTGTTTTACTGGTTTAAATGTTTTCTGCGCTTTGGGAACACCTTTTGGTATACCGTTTCAGCCGCAGAACTTTTCAGGTCTTCACTCTGTTGATGTGGCTGGACCGAAGTTGTCTTAATTGATAATTTTCTTATGACTGACTGTTACCGCTGAATGCTAAGTGCTCCCACACCTATCTGAATATATCCTGGTGACTATAGATTATAGTCAGCAGGATATATTCGGATATTTTCCGCCGGCAGCTATGCATCAGTACGGCAGCGCTACTCTTGCGGTCATTGCCGAAACTAGAATGGTTGAGGTGATGTTTATTCAAGTGGCAGAACGGTTTGCGTTGTGAATCACCATGCTCCAGCGTTTGGTGATACCTTTACCCCAAGACCCCCCTAAAAAAACGATTAGACCTAATGAGATTGACCATGAAAGGCAAACGTAAGGCCGAAACATCCAAGTGGCTCATGAAAGGTCAATTCGAGAGGGAGGCGAGGCTAATACTGCGGAGACGATCCCGTGATGCTTCGAACCATTTCCTTGATGCTGCAGCTATATTTGGAGTCGAGCATGAACCGGTAGGTTTGCTAACGGGTAAATTGCTGTGAGTGATTATATTCTCAAAACTCGCCTCCTAACGTTGTAGAAACCCCACCGATAGTTGATTGCCGGGGGCTTTTAAGGAGATAGATTGACCGCTACTGATCGACAGTTGTCAGTCACTCTTCTGAGAAATAGTATGAATACGGAATTGATGGAAGATGAGATGCGTGGGGCGCTATTCGGTGATTCTGAGCCCTCTACGCCCGCAATTAACTCAGACGTTCAGGACACAGTCACGGATGTCGTGATCGTGCAACCGGGGAAGGCAGCGAGGAAAAAGGCGGTTTCAAAAGGCTTCACATCTAGGTTGAAAGTTACGCTCCGTGTGGGGAGCGAATTCGAGGGTGAGACGCACCAGATGGTGCATGAGGCCGATACGCTGAGCTTACTAGTTGCAGAACGAGAAGCTACAAAGACGGCCAAAAAAATTTAGGTTTGTGAAAGTAGTGTCGGTCACATCGATGTAAGTGGGTACTCTCACTTTTCGCCCGCGGGGTATTAAGCCGCCTTCACTTACCGCGGGGTCATCTAACAGGTTCGTGTCGATTGAAGCTTAAAATATTAGGGGCGTCAGTCATATCCCGGACTGGATTTAACGTAAGCGCTCCATGAACCCCACATTCATAGCGCTTAGCTGATGCCGGATGCTGTGCTCCCGATTCTCTCAGGAGGCCAGCTCGTCATGATGCGACCCGACGCCAAAGTTGAAAAAGTTTATCTCTACCCCAAGCCCGTGGACTTCAGAAAGTCCATTAATGGGCTCGCTGCGCTGGTCGAGCTGGACATAAAAGTGGCGGTGTTCGATCCCGTGCTCTTCGTTTTTCTCAACAAGCCCCGTAACCGCGTGAAGATTTTGTACTGGGAGCGCAACGGCTTCTGCCTTTGGCTTAAGCGCTTGGAGTTCGAGCGATTCAAAACATCGCCTGATCTCAGCGATGAAGTGATCGTTCTGAGCGTCCAGGAACTGAACTGGCTGCTCGACGGTTTTGACCTGTGGCGCAACCGTCCTCACCAGGTTTTAACTCCGCGCTACGTAGCCTGACCCGGTATAATCCGGGCCATGATTTCTCTGCCCGACGATCTTCCTGATGACCCCGTTTTGCTCAAGCACATGCTGCTTGAGGCACTCAATCGCCAGGAAGAAGTTGCCCAGGCTTATCAGGCTCACATCGTCGACCTGAAAGGACAGATCAAGCTGTTGCGCGACCACTTGTTCGGGCGTAAGTCCGAGCAGACAGCGCAGCCCAATACGCCGCAACTTGCACTGTTCAATGAGCCTGAAAGTGAGCCGATGCCATTGATCGGCGATGCTGAAGAGGAAGTCGTTTCCCCGGTGCCGCGCCGAGGAAAACGTAAGGTATTGTCGGCTGAGCTGCCGCGTGTCGAGGTCATCCACGAACTGCCCGAGCATGAACTGACCTGTGCCTGCGGTTGCCGCAAGCACGTGATCAGCGAAGAAATCAGCGAACAGCTGGATATCGTGCCGATGCAGATCCGTGTCATCAAACATATCCGTAAGGTTTACGGTTGCCGTGGGTGCGAAACGGCACCGGTCACCGCCGACAAACCGGCTCAACTAATCGAAAAGAGCATGGCCAGCCCAAGCGTTCTGGCCATGTTGCTGACCACCAAGTACGTCGATGGCTTGCCGCTGCATCGTTTCGAGACGGTGTTAAGTCGACACGGTATCGATATACCAAGGCAAACACTGGCGCGCTGGGTGATGCAGTGCGGCGAACACTTTCAGCCACTGCTGAACTTAATGCGCGACCGATTACTGGAAAGCCCGGTGATCCACTGCGATGAAACTCGTGTTCAAGTATTGAAAGAGCCAGGTCGAGACCCGACCAGCCAATCCTGGATGTGGGTACAAGCCAGCGGCCCGCCAGATCGCAAAGTCGTGTTGTTCGAGTACACGTCCAGCCGTGCGCGGGAGGTTCCGTTGCGTCTGCTGGAAAGTTATCGCGGCTATGTGATGACCGATGATTACGCGGGCTATAACGCCTTGGCGTTGCAACCGGGGGTTGAACGGCTGGCCTGCATGGCCCATGCGCGCCGCAAGTTTGTCGAGGCTCAGAAAGTGCAGCCGAAGGGCAAGACGGGACGTGCCGATATCGCCCTAACAATGATCAACAAGCTGTATGGCATCGAGCGCGAGCTCAAGGACAGCGATGATGAACAGCGTTTAATCGGCCGTCAGCAAAAGAGCGTTCCGATCCTGGCTCAGTTGAAAGGCTGGTTGGAAAAAACGCAGCCGCAAGTCACGCCACAAAGTGTGCTGGGTAAGGCCATTAATTATCTGGCCAGCAACTGGAGCCGGCTGGAGCGTTATGTACAAGCCGGTTTTTTACCTATCGACAACAATGCGGCCGAAAGGGCGATAAAACCGTTCGTTATCGGTCGTAAGGCGTGGCTGTTCAGCGACACGCCCAAAGGCGCTACCGCCAGTGCTCAGATATACAGTCTGGTGGAGACCGCCAAGGTCAACGGCCAAGAGCCTTATACGTGGCTACGCCACGTACTGGAGCAGTTACCACATGCGCAGTCGGTGACGGACTATGAAGCACTGCTGCCGTGGAACTGTTCGCCAGAGATACGACGTTAAGCCTGACCCTATCGTGGTTGGTTGGATCGCACGCTATCGAGACCTTTCGATATGCTTTGCTGTACCGCCAAATCCACCATGCACGTAATAGATTCGGTACGTTTTTGGGCCTCCAAAGTCCTGTAAAAACAGAAAATTCTACCCCCGGTACAAAAATAGTCCTACCCCCGGTACAGGTCAAAACTGGCTCACATGAGCATAGATAGGGCTTACTTCTGCATTTCCGTGGCATTTTTGTGCCATTGAAATAACCAAATTTTGGCATTTTTGTGCCACTGAAATAGCCAAACATTGGCATTCTTATGCCAGCAAAATGGTAGGTGAGCTATTTATGTTCCACAGGTAGAGAAATATGGGGCACCGCGTCTGGGATCAGGTGGTGACTTTGAATGTGGGGTTCATGGAGCGCTTACGATTTAACACCATCAATCGATCCAACTCTCAATGTTTAAGTGGTCGCCAACCCAAGCCAGGTATCTAAGGGTGGCGACAGGTAAAAATCGACCAGTTGCAGCGTAGCACCGCAGTTTCTTGTCTAACCCAATAGAGTTTTCTTCGCCGTCGATTGCCCCAATTTCTGTGTGCTAACCTGAGATTTAACTCGAGCCCTGAAATGGTTCAGGGGATAGTTTGATCCTTCGACTTAGGAGTTAAAACAATTGCTCCGTCGACCACTTCAATGGTCAATTCATCGCCGATACTGAGTCCCATGCTCACGAGTAGGTCGGCAGGTAAGTCAACGATGACGTCTCCACTTCCATCTGTAGGATTTTGGCATTTCACGTTCCAGCGCTGAGCTTCGATCATAATATTCTCCACGAGTTGGTCTTGGTAGGAACGATTCATTATGCTCGCGATGCCTAAGCCGGTTGAAGCGTGATAATCACTGCCGTCTGCTTTTGGCCGATTTTCTGCCTCTCCCGAAGTGCTGCAACATACGCTTTGGTCAGCGCCATTACCCATCAGCATTTTCCAGAAAGCGAAAGCTGCCATCACTCCGTTTCGATGAGTCAAAACAAGCGTCCTGCTCGAAGTTGGCTCAGCATTGGTCACCACTCAGATCTCTCTTGAATTTGAGGCAAATGACCTTAATATGATCTTATCTTGCCATCATCGTTTTCAATCATGGATGTTTCTCGGGGGTAGGTCGAAATGGCAGAACCAGAAGACGCTAAGCCCGCGATTGGGCGCTTTAACACGAATGATGAGACGAAGCGGATCGTATGGACACAGACCGCTGGTCATTGCGAACTGTGCGGCACAGATCTAACGTTCGACTATCGTGCCGGCAAGCCAATGAAATGGGGCGAGGTGGCGCATATCCTACCCGCCAGTCCCAAGGGGCCTCGGGGACGCGCGGATCATGATGCTGAGGCGCACACGAACGATACTGCTAACCTGATGCTCCTGTGCCCAGGCTGTCATGACAAAATTGATCGTGACGCAGACGGTTATCCTGAAAATGATTTGAGTGGTTTACACCAAGCATACCTAGAGCGCATCCGAATCGCCGCAACGACCCCTGATGGTGGCAGAGCGATTCCTCTCATTGTTCAGAGTCAGCATTTCCAGACGATCAACGATATTCCCGTTCGCGATCTATTGACTGCGATGTCTGCGGAGGGATTAACCGCCTTCGATCAAGGCATCAAAATTGCCTTCCCTGCGCCCGGACCGCGCGGCAGGGACGCTGCCTATTGGCAGAACGTCAAAGACAGCATCCAGTATGAGCTGGAGCAGCAACTCAAGCGTCGGGGCGGCACCTATGGCGACTCGCCCGCGCTAGCAGTAGTAGGCTTGGCCGATATCCCAGCTTTGATGATGTTGGGCCAGAGCATCGGCGATCGTTCCAAACGCTTAATCTTCTCTTTTCACCGCGAGCATCTTTTGCGCTGGCCCGATCAGTGTGCTGAGCCGCCCAGTTTTCTGTTCACGCCTCCACCCAACGGCGATGGTCCACTGGCGTTGGTGCTCTCCATTTCTGCACAAGTTCCAGTTCGCGACGTGACCGACGCTCTACCCGGTGCACGTATTGCAGAGCTGTCGATCCCTGAACCAAGCTACGCGATGGTACAGAACCGTCGGGTGATTCATGCCTTTCGCGACGCACTCCAAATACGACTGAGTCAGCTTGAGGCTCTGACTCCCGATCCTATCCACGTCTTCGCTGCCATTCCTGCGGCACTGGCCATCGAGTTTGGCGCGTTGCTCACAACGCAGCATCAACATACGTACCTGATCTTCGATCGGGACAAAGAAAACCAAGATCGGTTTACGCAAACACTGCAATTGGGCTCGGTGGCCCAGGAGGCTATGTAAATGCTTTTGAGCAACGAACAGACCAAGCGCAGCAGTTGGGAATATTTTCTGCTTCGCGCCGCGCGGGAAATCTCGCTGTCGGAAGCGCAGTACGAAAAAATCAACGACCGCTACTCCCAACTGGAAAAAATCCTCTCGGCTTCTGACAATCCGTTGCTCGCTGAGGCCCATATCTGTTGCCGCTGACCGAAAACTGACCCAGTAGAGGCTCTTCTGCCGACTGAAAACTGACCCAGGTGTTCAACTGCTTCTGCTCACTTTTCGAGCAGGAGAACACAGGGTGATCAGCATGGAAATGTTGGGAAAAATCCGGCGGATGTACTTCCGCGACAAGCTCTCGCTGCATCAGATAGCCAAGCGTACCGGGCTGTCGAGAAACACCATCCGAAAATGGGTCAGAGCGCCCGAAGCCATTCAGCCAGCGTACCAACGGTGCGCAACCTTCAATAAGCTCAGCCCTTTTCACGAGACCCTGGAGCAGGCGCTCAAGGCCGATTCGTTCCGGCCAAAACACAACCGCAGGAGCGCCAAAGCACTTTTTGAGCAGATCAAAGCCGAGGGTTATGACGGCGGTTACAGCCAGCTCACGGCGTTTGTGCGCTCTTGGCGAGGCGAGCAAGGCAAGTCTTTACGCGCTTTTGTACCGCTGACGTTTGCGCTCGGTGAGGCCTTTCAATTTGACTGGAGCGAAGAAGGCCTGCTGATCGGTGGTCTTTTTCGACGTATCCAGGTCTCCCACATGAAGCTGTGTGCCAGCCGCGCATTCTGGTTGGTTGCGTACCCCAGCCAAGGCCACGAGATGCTGTTTGATGCCCACACCCGTTCGTTTGGAGCGTTGGTGGTGTGCCGCGTCGCGGCATCTACGACAACATGAAAACGGCTGTCGACAAGGTCAACAAAGGCAAAGGGCGCACGGTCAACGCCCGGTTTTCCGTGATGTGCGCGCACTATCTGTTCGATCCGGACTTCTGCAACGTGGCCTCTGGCTGGGAAAAAGGCATCGTCGAAAAGAACGTTCAGGACAGCCGGAGGCGAATCTGGCTCGATGCTCAAAACTGCATGTTTCACACCTTCGAGGAACTGAATGTCTGGCTCGGCCAACGTTGCCGGTCGCTCTGGAGCGAACTGGTGCATCCGCAGTACAACGGGCTGACGGTGGCCGAGGTCTTAGAGCTGGAGCAGGTCGAAATGATGCCAATGCCGACGGCATTTGATGGCTACGTCGAGCGTACCGTGCGGGTCTCCAGCACCTGCCTGATCAGCGTGGCGCGAAATCGCTATTCAGTGCCATGTGAGCGCGTCGGCCAGTGGGTCAGTAGCCGTTTGTACCCTTCGCGGATCGTGGTCATTGCCGACGAAACGGTGATCGCCAGTCACGAGCGCCTCTTTGATCGAGATCAGGTCAGTTTTGACTGGCAGCACTACATCCCACTCATCGAACGCAAGCCTGGTGCATTGCGCAACGGTGCGCCATTTGCTGATCTGCCAAAACCGTTACGGCTTCTCAAACGAGGACTGAGGCGTCACACCAACGGTGATCGAATCATGATGCAGGTACTGGCTGCTGTGCCAATTGCGGGGCTCGAACCTGTGCTGGTGGCGGTGGAGCTGGTACTTGAATCGGGAAGTCTGAGCGCCGATCACATCCTCAATGTCCTTGCCCGCCTGACCTCCACCGCACTACCTCCCAGTGTAGAAACCAGCCTGCAACTCAAGGTCGCGCCTGTTGCCAATACAGCACGCTACGACCGGCTCCGTGCGACCGATGAGGAGAATCGCAATGCGTGACCTAATGACTGAACTCAAAGAACTTCGCCTGCACGGCATGGCCAGTGCTTGGGAAGAACTGGTCTCTCAAGGAACAGCGTCGACGGCTTCATCGAAATGGCTGCTGGAACATCTGCTTCAGCAGGAACATGCGGATCGCGCGGTGCGCTCGGTGAATCATCAGATGAACATGGCAAAACTCCCCATGCACCGTGACTTAGCTGGCTTTGACTTCAGCGCTTCCAGCGCTGATGCCCGGCTGGTCAGCGATCTATCCAGCTTAGCGTTCACTGAAACGGCGCAGAATGTCGTGTTCATCGGCGGCCCTGGAACCGGGAAAACACACCTGGCCAGTGCCTTGGCTGTATCCGGAATCACGGCCCACAACAAACGCGTGCGCTTCTTTTCCACGGTGGATCTGGTGAATCTGCTGGAGCGTGAGAAGTACGATGGCAAGGCAGGGCGAATCGCCCAGGGACTGCTTCGCACAGACCTGGTGATACTGGATGAGCTGGGATATTTGCCCTTTAGCCAAAGCGGCGGTGCCCTGTTATTTCACCTGCTGTCCAAACTGTACGAACACACCAGCGTGGTCATCACCACCAACCTCAGCTTCTCGGAATGGTCGAGTGTGTTTGGCGACGCCAAGATGACCACCGCGTTGTTGGATCGGCTGACACATCACTGCCACATCGTCGAAACGGGCAACGAGTCCTACCGCCTACAACACAGCACCTTGGCCGCCCAGACAAAGATCAAGTCACGGGAACGAAAGCGCAAGGACGGAGATGATGTCGAGGACGATGAGCCATTTTGATCCGCACCATAAATACCCTGCTGCATGCCTACATGCGGTGGGGGTTGATGCGTCTTGAATCGGCCCACTGCTGCTAAGCTTATCCACAATTGCTGGGACAGAAATCAGCAATCCGTCCTGGGTCAATTTTCAATCGGCAGGGTGGGTCAGTTTTCAATCAGCGCCAACACACCTTCCTGCTAAAGACGGCGCATCTTGCTCGCCATGGAGCGGCTCACCTAGCCAATTGGTGCGCGTACTTGATCACATGGGCAGGAAAAAATTCTTCATAAAAAGCAGTGGGAATGCCGAGGATACTTATCTCGATGCAATCGGGCAGAAGCTCTTCAGCGTAATCCAGAATGGCGACTCCCATAGATGGAATAACCAAGCCTGCTTCGGTTTTTACTGAAAGGGCCAAACCGGACTGGTTGAAGTGATTTGTGCGGCACTCGTTTTGAATAGCAGGATACCCAGTGGTTGGCTCGAATTGGCCGAAAGCAACGCCCATGGGAGGATCTCCACTCTCCAGCGACGAGTTGCCAACCAAAATCAATCCGCTATAAATCGAAAATCGCGCCATCTGATCGCCTATTGCTTGCCGTGGCATTGGATATTTATGGTGTTTATCACTTGATTAGCTTGAATGCGAGAGCGCCGTGGAGGTTCGGAAGATGACTTGGCCGAACGCTTACGGCCATCAGCAGAGCACTCGATTACAGCCTGAAACGCTGGGCAGCGCTATCGCACTAACTCAATGACGGGAGCGTTCCCATAGATAACAATTGGGCGGAAAACCAAATTAGGCCATGGCGCTTGGACGCAAAACTGGCTCTTCGCAGGGTCGTTGCGTAGCGGAAAAAGGGCTGCGGCAATCATGAGCCTGATTCAGTCTGCGCGCATGAACGGCACATGACCCGTATGGCTATCGCGGTTGTCGACGCAGAGGGCCAGTGAAATTGGACAGTTGTTGGCGCACCAGTGGGTAGCTCCATCGGATTGATCTAATGGGTGTCACCCACTGGATTTCCCATTTTTTCCCTGTCGTTGGCTAGATTTTCTTAACCGCGCCAAGAATTTCTTAAAATGTGCGCCAAACACTCAGAAAATATTAACCGAAAATGGCCGCGTAACCACTATTTTCGGGTTTTCCGCTTATCGGCGGTAAGCGTCCCGCAATCACACCTTGCCGCACTGTGCTTTCTGGACGACCTGGACTTTGAACGGTTGGCATAAGAGCTACGTTGGCACATGGGCATCCTAGCTATAAGGGTGATCGCGTTCGCTTAAAAATACGCGGGCACCATCGCCCTTAATGCTGGAGTTCGGTAGGTGACTTGGCCGGACGGTTACCATTCCGTCAGGCATCTCAGTAGTCAGAACTCCTGCCTGCCTAGATTGTTGCCGTCAGAGTTTTCGCTTTGGGTGGGTTACCAACCGCTTACCACGCACGAGCCTGCTTGGGCGGATGGAACGGCAAGCTGGTCTGCGATGACTTTGCCGGCTACAAGGCAGGCTTTGAGCTGGGCGTTACGCAGATCGGCTGCATGGCCTATGCCCGCAAAGTTCTTCGACTTGCATGCGACCAACAAGAGCTAGATCGCCGAAAAAGCACTGCCCTACATCGCGGCCTTATACGAAGTTGAACGAGAAGTCTGTGAGCTGAAACCGGGTGATCGACAGCGAATACGGCAGGAAAAGCAACGCCAATCACCGACGCACTTCATACCTGGATGACCTCCCAAAGATAGCTTGTGCCTGAGGGTTCGGCCATCGCCAAGGCCCTGGATTACAGTTTCAAAAACTAGATAGCGCGGGCGGTACTGTGCCCATCGCTTACTCTGAGAATTTAATAGCAGCGTAACGCCCAGTCTTTATTTAAAGCACGTAGCGATTTATACCTAATCCTGGCTGGTAGCGTATGGGAGTCAGGAATATTCTGTGAGAGCCTAAAGTTTTCCGACAATTTTAGTGTAGCCACTCACTCATAACGACACGATGACCGCGTAATTACAATCCCGACAGAATCCCGCCTAGACCTTTTGATTTCGCCTGAGTCGCCTTATGATCAAAATCAGTAGCAATCTACCACTTGAAACGTAGCCACCGTTTAGCATGGCGCTTAAAACTCAGCATTCGTAAAGTCGTTATTTTATCCTATACCTGACCAAAATATGATTTTTTCTAAAAGTCGGCGAACAGAATACTTAATTAAGCTATATTTAGGAAACACGTAGCTCCATAGCAGGGCAAGTGTGCGTCCTCTACGTTACGGAAGGAGAAGTATGTGGCATCTAATCACTCTCATGGCGCTGCAGCGCTAAGTGAAGGTCACCAGAAAAAGCTAGTCATGGCACTGGCCTTGACAGGCAGCTTCATGATTGCTGAAGTGATCGGAGCATGGATTACTGGCAGCTTAGCATTGCTGTCCGACGCGTCGCATATGCTTACAGATACTGCCGCCCTGATGATTTCGTTGATTGCGCTTCAAATAGCCAAGCGGCCAGCAGATCAGAAACGAACTTTTGGCTATGCTCGCCTGGAAATTTTAGCATCCACATTCAACGCCCTATTGCTCTTCATGGTGGCTATTTACATTTTGTACGAAGCTTATCAACGCTTCCTAATACCTTCTGAGATCGCAACCGGCGCGATGATGTGGATCGCTATTGGGGGCCTTGTTGTAAATCTGATATCGATGCGCTTGCTCTCCTCAGCGAGTAATGAAAGTCTGAATGTCAAGGGAGCCTATCTCGAAGTTTGGAGCGACATGCTTGGGTCATTGGGCGTGATAATTGCCGCACTTATAATCCGGTTTACGGGTTGGAGTTGGATCGATACGGTCGTCGCCGTAGCGATCGGAGTATGGTGCTGCCGCGCACTTGGCAGCTAATGCGCGAGAGTTTGGGAATCCTTATGGAAGGGGTTCCTGGCGGCCTCAACATTAAGGAGATCGAGTCGACGATTCTACGTGTCGATGGTGTCACAGACGTTCATGATCTACATGTTTGGGCTGTAAGTAGCGGTCGCAACGTACTGACGTCGCACGTTGTAGTTCGCGACTCAGTAGATCGAGATGCTGCGCTAGCAGATGTAATCAATGCGGTAAGTCATGCGTTCGACATTCACCATTGCACAATTCAAATGGAGAATACGGACTTCCATAAGGACACTCCAATTCCTCCACACTAGTCAACCTAGAAAAATTAAATCGTAGGATTAATATTGAAGGCGTCAGCACCAAAAATTTAGATTAATTTTGGCTCATTACTTAGCGTCGAGAGACAGGTCAATTAAAAATTATTTTATTGTCACGTTGCGTTAGCAACAATGCCACCAGCTGAAGGTTACAAAACTAAAATATTGGCACGTTAAGCAGGAATATAATTTTTACTCGGATCGATTGATGCCAAATCACAATGGAACTGACCAAAAAAATATCCAGCGGCTCTCGAGCAGAATAGTCTGGTGCATCCGCCAGTCGTGGCAGTGCTCAACTACCTGATTGATCAAAGCTATGCTGCACCAATAATTTAAATCGCCACAACTTTCAGTGGCCTTGCGATCAAATTAAAAATTTGTAATTTTTCGCCAAAACCCACTATTTCGCGTTAATATTTGAGCATCCTGAGTTGATCACGGCGTATTGATATAGGTAGAAATCACCACATGCCAAGCACGCAGAGAAACTTTAAACTGGCCTTAAATCACGATCAGGGAGAGCTCGGCCCACTCCTTACTCACACCTTGAGATAAGTTATGCGCGTACTAGTTGTGGAAGACGAGATTAAAACCGCGGAATATATTCAGCAGGGTCTATCCGAAAGCGGGTACGTCGTAGACATTGTACACAATGGTGTTGATGCTCTTCACTTGTTCAATACGATTGTTTATTCGCTCGTACTCCTAGATGTGAACCTCCCTGGCATCGATGGTTGGGACCTCTTGGAAACTATCAGAAAAACTAGCCGGGTTCGCATCATCATGCTGACTGCCCGCGGACGCATTAATGACAAGCTTAGGGGCTTGGATGGTGGTGCAGATGATTATCTCGTCAAGCCCTTTGAGTTCCCCCGAATTGCTTGCTCGCATCCGGTCACTGCAAAGGCGTGGCGATGAGCTTGTCGAGAAGAGCACACTTATAGTTGCGGATTTGGAATTGGATTCCTTGCGCCACAGAGTATGCCGAGGAGCGACACGCATTGATCTCACCACAAAGGAATTTGCTCTCCTGCACCTACTAATGAGCAGAACAGGCGAAGCGCTTGCCCGTTCGCAAATAATCTCGTTGGTCTGGGACGTAAATTTTGACTGCGATACTAACGTCATTGATGTCGCCATCCGGAGATTGCGCTCAAAAATTGATGATCCATTTGAGACCAAGCTCATACACACACTTCGAGGCGTCGGATACGTGTTGGAGGAGCGTACATGAGGCCTTTCAGCCTCGCTGTGAAGGTGGGATTCAAAGTTGGAATGATGAGTGCGGCGTTGCTGCTTCTTTTCGCCACCTTCGGTTATCTGATGGTGAGCCAAGCTCTTGAGAGAAACGCCCGAACCGACCTCGAAGTGAAAATGGCAGGCATGGCTCACAACCTTTCCGCAATCACTGCTATTTCTGGTGTAAATGCAGACGCCCACCAGCTTGTTGACTTGGTCATGGGGCATAACAATCTTTACGTCAGCATCTTCGAATCGACACAAACTCTAACTCCATTGCTCTCGATAGGCTCGAAGCAAGTCAACATGGAAGTGCACAAATTCCAGCCTACCGAACAGGCGGAGCAGCGAGAGTGGCGCGACTCGACGGGCCGCCCGCTAATGAGCGCCTCACGAGTCATGCGCTTAGGCGATGGAACCGAAGTTAGTGTATTCATGACCATGGACCAGTCATCTAACCATGCCCTTCTTGATGCGTTGCTCACCTGGGCATTAATGGTGTCGCCTCTTATTCTCATGCTGATCTTGGCAATTGGGTGGTGGACTGTACGCAGAGGACTGCTCCCCCTCACCAAGTTCCTGAAGGTCGCCTCAAGGATTTCCACCGAGAGCCTTGAGCATCGCCTTCCAACAAAGGGGATGCCGGCAGAACTTAAGAATCTCGCCGATGGAATTAACATCATGCTGATGCGTTTAGACGACGGAGTTCAGCAGCTTTCGCAGTTCTCTGACGACCTTGCTCACGAACTGCGGGCACCACTGTCTAACCTGATGGGTAAAGCTCAGGTCGCGTTAACCCGGGAACGATCCCTCCCTGAGTATAGAGAGGTCCTAGAGTCGTGCACAGAAGAGCTACATCGCATGAGCCGGATGGTTTCCGACATGCTATTCCTAGCCCAAGTCAGCCACCCAGCGTCAATGGTAGAGTTCGGAAGCGTATCTCTAATCGACGAAACTCAGCGGGTCTGCGATCTGTTCAGCATTTCGGCCGAAGAAGGTGAGATACAGCTCCAGATCGCAGGAAGTGGAGACGTGGTGCATGGTAATCAGATAATGATTCAGCGAGCCGTCTCGAACCTGGTCTCGAACGCGATCCGCTACTGCCCTCGTGGTCGGACGGTTTACGTGAAGGTTCAACGTGGTGCTGACGGCGCCACATTGAGTGTTGGCAATCCGGGACGTGGGATCGCCAAGGAACACCACGCGCATTTGTTCGAGCGATTTTACCGGGTGGACAAAAGTCGAGCACGAAGCGAGGGTGGCACCGGTCTTGGCTTAGCTATCGTTCAGTCAATCATGATTTTGCATCAGGGTTCGGCAAGCGTGGAAGTTACGGATCAGAATTTCACTTGGTTTCACCTTAACTTCCCCGAAGTTCAAATGAAACAACAAGAAATGAAGCCAGCTTAGCTCCGTGTAACGAAGAAGGCCCGGTTATAGATGGGCCCCCTTCGCTCTAGGTGCAGGTGCGAATGCCTGAGACGTAGCCGACGCGTGGGTGCTCAAGGACTCACTGACGTTATGCGAGAAAAAAACTCTATCGCCAGAATCCTCACATGGCGCGTAGAAAACCGACGGTCTCTGAACTTCAGACCGAATAATTCGCAACCGTTGCTTTTGCCTAGCGCTCAACGATCAGAGACCCCGCTACACTCTGCAGAATTTGAAATGCTTCGAACTGTAAGTCGATCTCGACGGCATGAGGCCGCACCTTCTCTCTTGCACCTTCCCCCCGGAATATGCGGCGGAGATCGTAAATTCATGGAAAAAAATCAATTGATCTCCCCCCGACCGCGTCGCGCGCCCTAATGTGAAATGAAAGCTCACTTAGCTGTAAATTGAGTCTTGATGCATGGGCGAAAATCAAAGACTTCTGCCACTCAGGGCTCTAAAACGAACATGATTAGCTCCTTGGCAAGCAAGAAAAGCCTACAGTGTTAATGCACCGGATATCAAAATTGAAAATTAATAAAAGCCCCAGCTCTTCATCGTCTTTTGTTATCGCCTGGAAGACTTAAACCTTCTCGCCAAGCGTAAAATTACGAAATTGTAATTATTAACTCACCTTGCCGTTAGCTTCGTAATCCTAGACTAGTAACCAACAAAGGATGCTATCAAGGCAGACCTAGTGAATATCGAGGCTTCAATGAAATTCGTAAAATACTTCTCTATTGGCAGCCTGCTAATTGGGCTTACAGGTTTCGCGTTTGCTGAAGATGGTTTCGAGCGAACTAAGCAGTTCAAGGAAAACTTCCGAGCCGAACAGGCTCGCTTGTGGGGCCCTGACTCCTCGGAGCAAGGTAAACAGAAAGTTGCTCAAGAAAAGCAGGAAGAGCGTCAGGATCGTCAGGAGCAAGCCGACAACTAATAGGCGGTTAGATGTAAAATGACGATTCGTATCGACGAAAAGCCAGATTAATATCTGGCTTTTTCTTACGTTTAGTGTTAGCTATTCCAGCGGTGATAGACGGAACTACTCAGATACAGAGATTATCTCTAAGACTTATTGTTCTTTTAAATCTGAAATAACGTCACGCTTTGAGTATGTCCTTCATCGGATGATCATTTTCGATTAGAGCCCGCTACGCCATCTGCTGCAAAATCTTCACTATCTTGGCCCAGTATTCTCCCAACGACAAAGAAGCAGTAGGCTTGCGTTCGTTTCGGTAACTCTTACGCAACCTAGGCCTGTAGGCAGATCAGCATTGCTGTCGCGCAAACGCCTGGAAAGATAGAAAAAGCTGTTGCGAGGCCACTCATCAGGATCTTTGATGTTTTCGGACATTCCCCTACTATAAAACTCAGAAGAATACGAACGACGGCCAGGATAGATCAGGGCACCCGATTGAGCCGACTGTGCTTTGAACCAGGCGTCAACCACATCTCGCTGGTTTTGAGGGCGTTCGTCTAGTACTCCAGCGTAAATGATACCTGCGCCCACAATTGGCAGCAGGAAAGCGCTCGCTGCAGCAGCCCGGCTGGTATAAAGGCCGACTTCACTGATTCGCCCTGCAAGAAGCAGCGCCCAGGCGGGTAGAGCCGGGAGCAGATAGGTCCAGAGAATGTTGCCAGAGAACGTGAAGAAGAGAGGCGTGGCCAATGCCCAGAGCCACATATAAGCCTCGAAACGCCGCATCGATGCTCTTCTGCGAATCATTAGAGGCAGGAAAAATGCCCAAGGCAACAGCGACAGACCGAGCTGGATCCAGATGGTGCCATATGGCTTGGCATGTGCACTGCCATATAGGTCCCCAGCCCAATCACTAATTACATATCGGCTCCAGTGTTCACCAACAAAAAAATATTCCATGAACCCAGGCGTCTTTATTTCGGCCGCGACATACCAAGGCACAGAAATACCGAGCATGAGAATAATCCCGGTTACCCACGGAAGCATCATCATCCGATTCCATTCTTTGTGGATGACGATCCAGGCGAACGCCGGCATGCCCATCAACACCAGTGTCAGTGGTCCCTTAGCGAGTAAGCCCAAGCCAAGACCTAAGAACATCAGATAGGCATCCGCTTTGCCTGCACACTTCATCCAACGCCAAAAACCATAGCTAGCAAGCAGTATCGAGAACGACAGAACAGGGTCAGTCAGTACAACACCACTGGATACCAGGCCCAGTGTCGTGCTTGAGAAGATGATGGCTCCCCAGATGCCAGCCCTGCGCGACATCTCCTGGGTCGCGAGCTTAATGATGATAAAGCAGCTTGCTAGGTGAAGTAGCCAAGCTGGAAATCGGGCAGCGAATTCGTTGATACCGAATAACTTCATGCTCGCTGCCTGAGTCCAGAAAGACAGTGGCGGCTTACCCCAAAACGGTACTCCATAATCGAACATTGGGGTAATCCAGTCATTCAGTTCGACCATCTTGCGTGCCATTTCGGCATAGCGTGCTTCGGACGTATCCATCAGGGGATATGCTCCCAGCCCCAGAAGACGTAAAAGCAGAATCGAGATTAGGATCCACAGCAGTGTCCGCTCGTTTTTCAAGTTCAGCATTTCTTACTCTCGATCGAGGAAACCGGAGGGTGAATAGTCACGGGGGTTGCTTTGTTATTGCTCTTCAAAAAATAAAGCGGTCGGCGTTTGACTTCCGCGAGCGTCACACCCAAGTACTCGCCCACCATGGCAACCCCCAAGCACATAAATGAAGCCATTCCGAGCAGCAAGTGATGGATGTCGAAGGAGCCTGCCACGAGCGCTGCGAGCAGGAAACAGATACTGGAGACGAAGAAGCCGAAGCTAATGAGGCTGAATATACGCAGCGGCTTTCGAGAGAAACTGAGAACACTTTCAATGGCTAGATTGAACAGCCCAGCGGCGTTCCATTTGGTATTACCCGCATGACGAAAAGTGCGATTGTAGGGTAGCTCTATGGTACGAAAACCCACCCAGCCGATCAGGCTCTTAAGAATTCTGGAGCGTTCGTCTAGCGCTCTCAATGCAGCCAATGGCGCAGGGCCAATCAGACGGAAGTCACTGACATCCGCCGGGAGATCAACTTTCTCCACCAGTCGCTGCATGATCCAGTAGTAACTGCGCGCACTCATGCGCTTTAGCAAGGAATCGCCGGTTCGCAAGTCGCGTTGCATGTTCACAACGTCGTAACCCATCTGCCAGTGGTGCACCATGCTCGTAATGAGTTCAGGCGGGTCCTGCAGGTCCACGTCAATAAAGATCAATGCGCTACCGCGCGCGTGGTCGATGCCTGCACTTAACGCAGCCTCTTTGCCGAAGTTTCGGCTCAGGAACAGGCAGCGTACATCAGATCCATCCTGATAGTGGCGAAGTAAGTCTGCAGTACGGTCATTGCTTCCGTCGTCGATATAAAGAATCTCGCACGAGACAGGCAAACACCTTACGACGCGGGTGATGCGCTTGTGAAATTCGGGAATGGTTTGCTCTTCTTGAAAGCAGGGCACCACAATGGTTAACAAAGGATCAGGGCGTTCGGAAAGCCGATGTAATGTCTGCATGATTGAATGTCCAGAAACGGTGTGCGATGAATCCGAGCGCAGTTAGGATTAACGTCACCAATATCTGGGATATAAACGGTGACAGGTCAATTTTAATTAAGACCCACATGCCCATTCCATTACCGAGGTTTGTCGCCAACGAAATCAGCAAAAACCTAATGGGTTGAAGCTTACAATCTCCCTTCGCTATAAAGCAGAGCCTTTTATTACCAACATAGCTAACAAACGCGCCTAAGACGCCTCCGCTAACGCTGGCCAACACTGGATCAGCAAACCCGCTCGCGACCAGTGCAAGGAAAACAGAGTAATGCATTCCCGTTGCAATAGATCCGACCCCTAGATAACGAATAAATAACGCTACAATAGGCAAGTTTTTATTTTCCATCTGCGAAGCTTAAGGAGTTCAAAGTGAAAAAAAGTGAAAATTACATGTGATTTCAGAGCTGAATAACTTCAACATGACTCGAAAATTACAATTTTGAAAAAACAGATAATCCATATCACAAGTATAGATACCCCACATTACCCTGCTGCGAGTTGAATGGGTGACCACATAGTAAGTTTGTCTATCGCAGAGATTAGTTAGTGCAGAGAGACTGGAATCACAATTGTACGCTTCTAGGATTTCCCACATACCACAAGCTTCCAATTTACTCCACAGGTCGAAGTCTTAGAAATACACTGCCCCAATCATTCGGCCTCGCCAATTTTAGCCGTCTTAATATCAAAATATTCAAAAGGTTAAGTACCAAAAGCTCACTCTGAGCAAGCTGCGATCAGGTTAATCTAGGGAAAGTTACTATTGCTTAGCCATCAGGAGGGTCAACCAGATGTTATGAACTCGATCGTTCTGAATGCAGGTGTTCCAACCAAGTATATTAGCTATAACGTATTAAGGCTTGAGGGCGAGTAGCACCGTCGGTGCAACAATTTTTGCCTAGTACCACTCCAGGCGCCTTAAAAAACGCCAGGCATTGCCTGGCGCTTATTAAATGCCTAGCCATTCAAAAAATTCAGCTTTTGTTATTCGGGCATTGCGAGAATACAGAATAGCGAATCGTCTTGAGTTCACCCTGGGGGTCTTCGTAGCTCATCAATCGTGAATAAATCTGGCAAGTACGAGGGTCCTGGGATTGACGTACGAATTTCTCTACATCAATCTTCATGCCGTATTTATAGTCGACAATCTCTGGCATAGGCTTGTTATTTTTTTTCGCGTAGGCAGCCACGGCACTTTGGTGCTCCTGGATGTATTCCATCTGCTTCTTCTCCGAAAAAGTAGTGGCTTGCGAAGTCATAGAGCAAAAAACAAGTGCAGCTGCAACAATAAGCTTTTTCATAAGTTTCTCTCGATATCAATGTCACTGGATGCAACCTTATCAATTCATAGGCATCACCGGCATGACGGAAAACTTACAATTTTGAAAGGTGAAATATCGACCCTATAAAAACGAAAAAGCCCACAACTGTTGTTGTGGGCTTTTGTTTATCGGCTATCAGCTTTCTGCTTCATCGCCGTCATCATCCTTGCGATGTGCCCATTGATACAGAGCAGGCAACACCAGCAAGGTAAGTGCGGTGGAGGACAAGATACCGCCGATCACGACTGTAGCCAGCGGCCGCTGAACCTCTGCACCGGTACCGGTTGCCAGTGCCATAGGTATGAATCCCAGGGATGCAACAAGGGCAGTCATCAGCACTGGCCGTAATCGAGTCAATGCGCCTTCATCAACTGCGTGACGTAGGGTACGCCCTTCCTCACGTAGTCCGCGGATAAAGGAAATCATTACCAAACCGTTCAACACAGCTACACCGGAAAGCGCAATGAATCCGACCCCTGCCGAGATCGACAGCGGGATATCCCGCAGCCAAAGCGCGACTACGCCACCCGTGAGTGCGAATGGGATCCCGGTGAAGACCAGCATGCCATCCTTGAGGTTGTTGAACATCAAGAACAACAACGTCATGACCAACAGCAAAGCTACCGGAACAACTACCTGCAGACGTTTGGCTGCTGACTGCAGTTGCTCGAACTGACCACCCCACGTGGTCCAGTAGCCAGCGGGAATCTCCACGCCGGTTGCCAGAGCACTGCTCGCTTCTTCAACAAACGAACCAAGGTCACGCCCCCGAACGTTTGCGCTGACCACAACAACACGCTTACCGTTCTCTCGGCTTATCTGGTTCGGACCTAGCTGCAGATCCAGGCTAGCCACTTGGGACAGCGGAATGAAGCCGATTTGATTCGCCCCTTGTGCCGCATTCGGCGGCACGGGAATCAGCAAGCCGGACAACCCCGCTACATCTGTACGCAGTGTTTCAGATAGACGTACCACCATATCGAAGCGGCGATCGCCCTCATAAAGCGTGCCGGCCTGACGACCACCTACTGCGATTGCAATCGCATCTTGCACTGCGCCGATGTTCAGGCTGTAACGTGCTGCCTTCTCCCGATCAATATTGATGGTAAGTACAGGCAGGCCTGTAGTCTGCTCTACCTTCACCTCCGAAGACCCCTGGACACCCTTTAATGCAGTGGCTATCTTCGCTGCTGTTCGATTTAGAACGTCCATGTCATCGCCGAACACCTTGACGGCCACGTCACTGCGGACACCCGAAATGAGTTCGTTGAAGCGCAGTTGAATAGGTTGGGACAACTCATAGTTGCTGCCAGGCACACTTGCTGCAGCTTTCTGAACTTCAGCAATTAGCTCTTCACGCGATCGATTGGGATCTGGCCACTGGTCTTTCGGCTTCAGCATCACGTAAGCGTCTGAGATATTCGGCGGCATTGGATCGGAAGCAATTTCCGCTGTGCCGGTACGGGCAAACATTCGCTCGACCTCAGGCACCTGCTCAATGACGGCTTTTTCCAAGCGCTGCTGCATGTCTACGGACTGAGTCAAGCTAGTCCCCGGTACTCGTAAAGCCTGCAGCGCAAAATCCCCTTCACTCAGACTCGGAATGAACTCACTGCCCATTCGGCTCGCGAGCACACCACTTAGAACGACCAAGGCTATGGCGGCGGAAAATGCGATGCTTCTATGCTTAAGCACCCACTGCAGAACGGGAGCGTAACGCTGCCGTGCAATACGCATCACCATCCCCTCTTCTTCCTTGACCTTGCCTGTGACGAACATGGCAATTGCCGCAGGAACAAAGGTTACGGAGAGAATCATCGCGCCGACAAGTGCCATCACCACGGTAAATGCCATGGGGTGGAACATTTTTCCTTCGACACCGGTGAGTGCAAAGATCGGCAAATACACAACCATGATAATCAGCTGACCGAAGATCAAGGGGCGGCGAGCTTCCCGTGCAGCTGCAAAAACCTCGTGAAAGCGCTCGGCTTTGGTGAGCATCCGCCCATGCTTGTTTTGTGCATGAGCCAGGCGCCTGATTGCGTTCTCGACAATCACTACCGCCCCATCAACAATGATGCCAAAGTCGAGTGCGCCAAGGCTCATCAAGTTGGCACTGACCTTGTTGTTGAACATGCCTGTAAACGTGAACAACATGGACAACGGGATCACCATGGCAGTGATCAGTGCCGCACGGATGTTACCGAGGAACAGGAACAAGATAACGATTACAAGAATCGCCCCTTCAATCAGGTTCTTCTTCACTGTCGATATGGCTTTTTCAACCAAATTGGTACGGTCGTAGACGGTAACGGCAACAACGCCCTTGGGTAGGGTACGGTTAATGTCAGCCAGTTTGGCTGCAACAGCTTGAGATACTGTCCGGCTGTTTTCGCCGATCAGCATGAACACCGTACCCAATACAACCTCTCGACCGTTCTCAGTAGCAGCTCCAGAGCGGAGCTCTTTCCCGATGCTGACTTCAGCGACATTGCTGACTCGAATCGGCACGCCATCGACACTGGTAATCACAATATTGGCGATATCTTCGATACTGCCTACCTGGCCGGGTGCGCGGATGAGCAACTGCTCACCGCTGCGCTCGACGTAACCGGCGCCAACGTTGGCGTTGTTGCTTTCCAAGGCAGCGACCAGATCATTAAGAGTCAGCTTGTAAGTGGCCAGACGTTTCGGATCCGGAGCAATCAGGTACTGCTTGGCATAGCCACCAATGGTGTTGATCTCGGCCACACCCCGGACGTTGCGCAATTGTGGCTTGATTATCCAATCCTGGATCACGCGCAAATCAGTTGGTGTATAGGCCGTACCATCCTCTTTGACAGCGCCTTTCTCAGTCTCGACAGTCCACAGGAAGATCTCGCCGAGACCCGTTGATACAGGCCCCATCACTGCGTCTACGCCATCCGGCAACTGCTCCTTCGCTACCTGCAGTCGCTCGTTGACCTGTTGCCTAGCGAAGAAGATGTCGGTGCCGTCTTCAAAAATGACGGTGACCTGAGATAGTCCAGAGCGAGAAAGGGAACGAGTCTGCTGAAGGCCCGGCAAGCCAGCCATTGCCGTTTCAACTGGAAAGGTAATTCGCTGTTCGGTTTCCAACGGAGAGTAACCAGGAGCAGCAGTGTTGACCTGAACCTGTACGTTGGTAATATCTGGTACTGCATCAATAGGCAGCTTTTGATAGCTGTAGACACCGATACCGGCCATGATCAGCACGGCTATCATTACAACGATGCGCTGCTCAATGGCGAATCTTATGAGACGTTCAAACATGTGGAATGATCCTGTCAGTTCGCATCAGTGACTGTGCTCGGCACTAGCCTTGCCGAGCTCGGACTTGAGCGTGAAGCTGCCACTGGCTGCCACTTGGGCGCCGGATTGGAGGCCTTCGGTTATTTCCACATAGCCACCTGCACGGCGACCAAGCGTTACCGTGCGAGTGTCAAATCCCTCAGTGGTCCTGACGAATACCGCAGGCTTTTCCTCAACGGTCTGCACTGCGGATTCTGGAACGGCTACGGCCACCCGATCAGTCTGTGAAGTGACCGCGATGCTTACGAAAAGGCCTGGTCGCCAGGCTCCATTTGGATTGGTCAGCGTGACGCGAACGGTCGCTGCACGGTTCTGCTCACCCAGGAGGCTGCCTACATAACCAACCTTGCCGTCCACCTCAGCCTTCATGTCAGGCGAAGAAACCTTTACCGCACGGCCTGTCACAACCTTCCCCAAATCGCTCGGAGGAACTGCGAAGGTTGCCCACACCTGATTGAGGTCTGAAAGAATGAAAGCGTTGGTTGCCTCGCTGACAACCTCACCGACGGTCAGGTGCTTCTCCACGACAACTGCGTCGAAGGGCGCGCGAAGCTCGTAGCGGTTACCGCCGGCAGAATTGACCGATGCCCCGATAGCTCCGACCTTTTGCTTAGCATTGGCCAAGGATATATCTGCCTCTTGCAACCCTTGACGAGCCTGGAGGTAATCCTGTTCGGCGGAGATTTTGTCCTGCCACAACTGTTTCTCGCGGTCGAAGGTCAAACGTGCCAGTTCTACACGTCGTTGAGCGGCTTGTTGCTCACTGCGTAGATCGGAGATCTGTTGACTCGCAATCACCGCAAGGACTTGCCCCTTCTTAACCGACTCTCCGAGGTTGGCCTGAACGCTTTCTACAACGCCAGGTACGCGAGGCACGACATGCGCTGTATGGTCCTCGTCAAACCGTATCTCGCCAGGAAAAGTCACGACGGTGCTAAGTTCACGGGGAGCCGCAGCTTCGAGGACGACACCGGCAGCCTTGATCTGCTCAGCGCTAAGCGTCATCTTGCCTTCTTCCTCCTCTCCCTTTTCGCTGTCGCTGTGGCCCTCCTCACCGTGGCCATCATCCCCCCTCTTCAGCGGGTGCTGCGGCAATCTTCTTATGCTCATGGCCGTCCTCAGCGCCGTGTTCGGCATTACTGGCTGGCGGCTGCTCAGAACTAGAGTTCCAGGCGAAGCTGCCAAATCCAAGGGCTGCCACAGCGACTACCGCCAGTGCGATCTTACGTTTGTTGTCCATTGTTACTCCTGCTGATCGTAGGTAGCGGCTTATTCAAAGACGCGTACCGAGGAAAATGTCTAGGCGTTCAGCGAAAACTGGCATTCGATCCGACGTCGCCATAAACCCTTTCCACCTGCGCACGCGCATTGGTTGCAGCCGCCAACGAGTCGAGGTACTGGCCACGAGCGACTATCAAGGTGCGCTGCGCATCCAGCACTTCGATGAAGCCGAATTTGCCCATCTCAAATCCACGCGTTGCGGTATCCACGGCCAGTTGAGCTGAAGGCAGAATCGTCTTGTCGTAAGACTCGACCTCTTGCATGGCGGTAGCCCACTGGTTAACTGCGGTTTGGGTTTCGGAGCGTAGCCTTAGCTCTACAGCGTTTCGTTGGTCTCGGGCCTGATCTGCGCGGCGAGAAGCGGAAAGAATGTTGCCCTGATTACGATCAAAGAGCGGCAAAGGCATCGACAGCCCCACGAGGTTGACCCGCTCGCGAACAGACCGGTCATATTGGCTACCCACACTCACAGTGAGATTCGGGATACGTTGGGCCTTTTCCGACCCGAGTGAGGCATCGCTCTTGTCTATTTGAGCAAGCGCCTGTCGCATCTCTGCAGTTTGATCAAGCTTCGCCAATAATTCTGCGGCCTGCGGCGGAATGCCGGGAGATAGGTTTGGCGAGTCCAGACGATCAAATGCAGTAGCCGAGCTGCCTATTACCTGGGCCAATTGCTGGTAAGCCGTTGACTTCGCTGTTTCAGCGCGCCTTACCTGTAACTTGGCTTCAGCCAACTGCACCTGGGCGCGCGTAGCCTCCACCGGTGAGGACTTACCGGCGCGCACCCGACCATCGACTATGCGCAGACCGCGTTCGGTGAGCTCCAAAGATTGTTTTGCCAGGTTCAAGCCTGTCTGAGCCCTTAAGGCGGCGTAGAAAAACTGGACAACATCCGCACGAAGACCATTGACTCGTCGGTCCAGCTCTAGCTGCGCGACGGTTTGACCGTAGGTGGCAACTTCGATACGAGCACTTCGTTTGCCACCCAACTCTAAAAGGCTGACTAAGGGTGACTGTGGTCGTGCTTGTATTACGACGGGTGTCTTCCACGTCATACGAAATTTCAGGATTAGGGATGAGTCCCGCTTGCTTGCGAACTCCTTCCGAGATGCCGATTTCCTGACGCGCAGCTGCAAGATCGGGGTTAGCATCCATTGCAGTGGAAAGCGCTTCGGCCAGGCTAATACTCTGAGCAAATGCGGCTGGCACGATCGCTCCTGAAAGGAGCGTACAGAATGCAATGGCTCTCAAGGGAAAGACAAAGACAGAGGTTTTAGATAAAACGTTGTGATTATACCAGGGCACTTTATGGTCCTCGTGCACAAACTTTGATAAAGCTTGGCGAGAACGTATTTACAGCCGCCAAGCTCCACTGGATCAGGTGATGGCACTCTAATCAGCGATCGCTATCAGTGGGGTGGCTGTAAAATTACAATTTCGTTAGAAAGTACGTTCGACATTAAAATTTCCCGCCCAGTTGCGCACGGGACAAGCTATTGAGTAAATCAGTCCGCAGCTACAAAACGTCCTTAAATACGACAGATAACAATTAGATTGCCAAATTGTAATTTTTCTATCACCAATCCGTTATCTTTGATCTGCAACTATCATGTCAGGTCCTACGCAGGTGCCCGGCCGGGCCACAAAAAAAATATAGCCGTGTCGGTAAATCAAAATAAAAGCTGCCGTAATCAAAGGGGCATCAAATGAAAATTAAAGTACCGTTGTGTGTGTTGGCAGCTTCTGCTTTTTCCATAAGCTATACAGCTATAGCAAACGCGGAAGATAAGTCATCAGAAGGTTTTATTGACGGTAGCAGCCTCACTGTTTTAAACCGAAACTTCTATTTCAATCGTGATAATCGCAGCTCTTCTGCGCCAACGTTCAATAGCGGCAAGGGAAACACCAACGGATATTCTGAAGCTTGGGCGCATGCGATAATTTCTAAATTCAACTCGGGCTTCACCCAAGGCACCGTCGGCTTTGGTTTAGATGCCTTCGCTATGATCGGCCTCAAGCTCGATACAGGCGATGGCCGTAACGGCGGCCGAAGCTCCTTCGATGTGTTGCCAGTTGATGGAAAGGGCCAGGCCCGTGATGAATACACGAAGGTTGGGGGGCTGCCAAAGTCCGCCTGTTCGATACCGTAGTGAAATTGGGTGATGTCTTCCCAGCGACACCAGTCGTTGCATCAGGAGACGCACGTCTACTGCCAGAAAGCTTCCGCGGTGTAACGGTTGAAAACACCAGCATGCAAGGCCTCACCCTGCAGGGTGGTAGACTACACGCGATGAGCCAACCAGTATCCAGCGACCTGAACGATAACTTCGTGACCTTCTATGGCGGCCCAGTCAACTCGCCTTGGATCGGTTACGGTGGCGGCGATTACAAGGTCAACGACAGTGTTACTGTAAGTCTCTATGCCAGCCAGCTAAAAGATGTATGGAATCAATACTACGCCGGGACAAGCGTCTCCTACCCGCTTAGCAATGATTTGACCCTGATCAGCGGCTTTAATTACTATAAAGCTGTTGACGAAGGCAAGAAACGTTTGGGTGAGTTCGATAATAATATCTGGAGCGCCAAGCTCGGCGTCAGGTATGGTGCACACACCCTCGCACTGTCGCATCAGCGTAACAATGGCGATGACGATTTCGACTATTTACGTCAATCAGACTCGATATTCGTCGACAACTCAATTCAGTACAGCGATTTCAACTCGCCAAAAGAACGCTCTTGGATGCTGCGCTACGACCTAAACATGACCGACTACGGTATTCCAGGCCTTTCGTTCATGACTCGCTATGCCAAAGGCTCTGGCGCGGACTACTCTAATGCCAATCAGTTTTACATGCGTACCGATGACAATGGCAATCCGCTCACCAATCAGAAACGTTGGGAGCGTGACATTGAGGTTAAATACGTAGTGCAAACAGGAGCTGCCAAAGACCTTTCTTTGAGATTGCGCCAAGCAAATACACGAGCAACTGCTTTCGAATCGGATTTGGATGAAGTGCGCCTGATCGTTGAATACCCACTTTCGGTACTATAAGCCATTGCGTTGCTCTGCTACTCCTCCAGCCGGAACTTCTGAAAAGCAAATCGCTAGTTCAACGAATTCACCTTGAGTTGCTTAAATGCTCCTTTGGTAAAGGTGAATATTTTACGCCCTTCGGGGCGTTTTTTTTTACTAAAATTCCAATACCTGTTCAAGGATGTGCATGGCATCCCGATGGAGTTCATGGCTGCACCAGTGGCCCACGTCCTCAACGTGAGAGTCGACCCCATCATCTGAACGGAACAGAGCGCCCACGACAAATAGAACAACCCAATATTTCATAAGGTAAATTCACCTAATGGGGGAGGGTCCGCAATTGACAAACCCAGATGGCGACACATTAACCTGCGAGGTTATCAAGCGTATTGCTTAACAATTACAAGTCTGTTATTTAAGTCACGGACAGTTAGTTTTGATTTACCATTCCCCCCAATGATGACTGCGCACTTGCGTGGTTAAAACTGCTGAGTAATATCGAGACAAAATCCAATGCGAATTCTGGTAATTGAGGATGAAGTAAAAACTGCTGAATATGTACGCCAGGGCCTCACTGAGTGCGGATATGTAGTGGATTGCGTACATACCGGCTCTGACGGGCTATTTCTGGCCAAGCAGCACATGTACGAACTCATTATTCTAGATATCAATCTTCCAGAGATGGATGGTTGGCAAGTTCTAGAACTATTACGACGGAAAGATTGCTCTTCGCGTATTATGATGCTCACTGCCCGCAGCCGACTAATCGATAAAGTCAGAGGTTTGGAGAATGGAGCTGATGACTACCTAATTAAACCCTTCGAATTCCCCGAATTGCTTGCTCGAGTTCGCGCATTGATGCGTAGGTCGGATAGTGCTGCATCTGTAGAAATTATTCGCGTAGCTGACCTTGAGTTGGATCAAAGCCGCCACAGAGCGTTCAGAGATGGTCAGCGTATAGACTTGACAACAAAGGAGTTTGCTCTGCTGCACTATCTAATGCGGAATACGGGCATTGTTCTGAGCCGCACACAAATCATATCTCAAGTGTGGGATATGAATTTTGACTGCGACACTAATGTCGTTGAGGTTTCCATAAGAAGACTTAGAGCCAAGATGGACGACCCTTTTGAGAGTAAGTTAATTCACACACTTAGAGGCGTGGGATATGTTCTAGAAAAACGCTAGATTTACATTATTAAAAATAATGAACGTGCGAATAATATTTGATGCTTTCAAATAATGCCCCGTTCAAAAATCCTTGGTAGCAATATAAAGCGCTCAAATTCAGACTATTAAAAGTGTTCGTTCAGGAGGGTGTTTTTAGCAGAGCAGTCAGGAAAGCCTTAAATTTTAATATGTCGCCAAATTCATGCTCCCAAGTGGCGCTCCGCAGATTCACTACTTTGAGATTGACATCATCGAAATGGCGCCGCCATAGGGCAATTACTTGTCGAATACTGCAGAGAAAATCTTACTGCCGCCTTGTTGTTGGTCTTGTAAAGATCTGTAAGCCTTCAGCCACTTCCCGGCCTCCCGCTCAGCTCTTGTTCTCTCGAACAGCATCTGGGTCTGAGACTCAAGTGCTAACTCAAAGCGCTTCTTAAGATCAATGTTTTCTTGTTTTATCTCTTCAATTTTTTTTGGCAGCCTCACCACGTTGAGGCAATTTTCTTTTCCATTTTTTAAAACTATATCCCTCACTTAATAATATTTAGTATTTGATCAAGCTATGAGGGATCGAGACCTACCAGTCTCGTCGTCTACGGCGGACAACGTGAATTCTACCTTGGCTTTGCGCTGCATTTCTAAATTTTTATGATTACGGGGCACGTTGTTTACCAGCCTCTCAAAAGCATCGCTTATAATATCAAGCTCGTCAATAGAGCGTTTTCGAAAATTAGTCATTGATATTAAATTGCCGCCTATTCCGACTAATTACCCAAAGACAAAATCCTTATAGTTTTTCGCCTGTTCAGCCTGTTTACGGATAACAGCGAATGAAGATTCACTCTTAGGCATATCCGAAGTCAAGAAATTCGAATATTCTGAATATCGATATTTCCAGAATGATAAATGGCTTCTGTTAATAATAAAAAATTGACATCCTAAACATACGCTAAGCTGCTGAGTTTTATAATTAGGTGCTCTACCTATCGGGGCCTTCTTCCGCATACTCGATGTCACTGCAACTGCGAATCATCTAGAGGAAGACCAGTGGCGTGCGGTGCGAACCAGATAACCAATCCTTTTTCAAACAAAAAGTGTCTAACATCAGCCCATCCTTGGGCCTTATTTTGACCCTTTTGCTATCGTGGATACCACATAAAGCGTTAACCAAAGTAGGAGAAAATCCTCTTCTAACAACAAACTTTGACTGACGGGAGGAGGCCACCATAACAACCACTGTCGAGTCCGCGACTAGACAATAGGCGCGTCCAGGAAAGTAAAATCCAACCTAATCTGTTGCCGCTGACCGAAAACTGACCCATTGGGTCAGTTTTCAATCGGCGCCAACATACGACAATTTCGCGGGCATCCGACAGAGCTTCGGCGGCACGTTTGAAATCTGACATCAGAAAGCTCCTCGGTAAGGAGCCAGGAGACTTAAGCGAACTTGGGACTGATCGTCGACTTGCGCCTCAGGTAGAGGGGGAGCGTACATCTGGTGACTGGCTGATTTGGGAGCCGGCACTGATATCCTAGGGCGGTGATTTTCCAAGCGCTTTTTCGAGAACCACACCTGTGATGTCTTTTTTTTGCGAAGGTCCAGCTCTCCCATTTTGTAAACACCGCGAGAGGTGCGATATACAACAGCACTTTCTTGAGTTGCTATGCCTTGGAAGCAAATAATTTGGTCCAGGTCCTCCAAACTCCATCTGCCGGAACGGGTCAGGGCTGGTGGGCACAGCATCTGCACGTGACTGATGACAACGTCAGGAGCAGCATTCATATAGTACTGAAGTTCATACGCACAGCTGACCATCGCAGCGCGATCACTCATCCCTGTCTGGGCTGAGGTAATGGTGATAAGAAATCCCACCCCCTCTAGTTCACAGTGTGTCCTAGTGAAAACTTTACGTTCTGCAGGGTCAAGTATGTATATCAATTGCCAACCCATTCCCGATTCAGTCCGTGCCGCTCGTACACTCACAGTGGAAAAATATTCGGTATCGCAGGACTCATCTCGACTGCGTTGTGAGTGTTTGAGGATTTGTAGAACGTTCCTGGAAGGATGAGGATTCCAAGCTTACGCGCTATATATGCATTTTATACCCCCACGATGTGATGCGTCAAAGCGTGGCTTTATTCTCTCTTTTGTGAGTACACGGAAGAGAGATGGATTATTGGAGGCTTTGGGGCAGGTCATAAGGGAAGTCCGGGTTGCTGCTGGGCTCAGTCGAGAGGGCTGTGCACAAGTCCTAAATCGAGATCATCTTGCCAAGGTCGAACAAGGACGCCTGGCCATTTCTGTTCTCAAACTCTATTCTTTATGCGAATGCCTAGGCATCTCCCTCAGCCTTGTGCTTATGGCTGTGGAGGCGCGCATGGTTGGTATCGACCTTGAAGCCTATCGGCATCAGCAAGAACGTGATTTAAACCGACTTGTCGGAGCTGGCCTGCTGAGTAGTGTTATCAATCATGGTGCGAGCCGCGGGGTACGTGGAAAGCGGGCAGAAGATAATCGTTTGGCCATCCAGACTTTGCAAACCGAAGGATTAGCAAAAATGGAGATCGTTCGTAGACTGGGTGTCAGTCGCGCCACAGTCGACCGTTATTGGCTGAAGCGATGAGCGACCAAACACTCCCGAGGGGGTTGTAATTTTAAAAATATTCCAAACATTCCCATTATGCTGGAGCTTAGTTTGCATAAGCTCCAAACGCTTACTAAACGGTCAATCACGTTCGAAGGCTCTGACCTATTTCATCCTTCAGTACCAGTGGCTTCAGAAAGCTCGCTCAAAGCGCCCACATTGTTTTTGAAAGCTGCTGCAAACACTGAGCGATTTTTAGCCATGTAGATGCTCACATCCTCTGCGTGTTTCTCAGATAGCCCCGGTACATGCTTCATCAGTGTGTCCGTCAGCAGCTCCGCCAGCTCAAGCATTTGATCATGCGCATCAGCGAGTTTGCGGTCCACAAAAGTAGTCTCCAGGTCTCGGGTACTGCGATAAAGAGTCTCAACTGCCATTTTGGCCTCGTCGTCTGTCTGTCCAGCGTGTATGAGGAAGCATTTGTTCAAATCAAATGCTGGCCGATGAATCTTGCGAACTGTTGCGCTAAAGCCCTACGAGCTAACTAGGCAGGGTGGCAAAAGCGAAAACTAGGCAGGATAATTGGTTTCGAAGGACAATATTTCTCCATCTGGATACGTAGGCTGCTGATACTACGGCAGTTTTAGATGCAGCTACCCCGACCAATGACCTATCTAGGCAGTCCGCTAGTCCGCAAAACAATGTACAAACGCTCCAGATCTCGGCTGCTGCGGTATACCACTTCGACGGCCATTCACCACCTCACATGCCTTCACGATAGTTGTCTTTTGCGACTACTGTATTTATATACAGCGAAAAGGGTAAGCCAAACCGTGGGGTTTGGGTAGCAGTTTTTAATGTAGCCCGTAAATACAGGTTTGCAGTGCCTCATGTCACCCCGCCATCATCTTATACCGGACGCTGGCCTTTTTTCTGCATGCAGAACAACGGTCACGTCTAACCCGCATTATCCGGTCGAGCCGACCTAAGGAAGCATCATCGTGAAAATCAACTGGGCCGAAAAGCTGCGCCAGAACGTCCATGAACTGGCCGAGTCCCTGGGCAACCTGTTTGTCGAGTCGTTCCACTACCTGGCGTTGTTCGCCATTGGTGCGGTGACCGCATGGGCGGCGGTGATGGAATTTTTGGGGATGCTGGAGAACGGGCACATCAAGATCGATGACATCTTGCTGCTGTTCATCTACCTGGAATTGGGCGCGATGGTCGGGATTTATTTCAAGACCAACCACATGCCCGTGCGCTTCCTGATCTACGTGGCGATCACCGCGCTGACGCGCCTGCTGATCTCCAACGTGTCCCACCACAACCCGCCTGATATCGGCATCATCTACCTGTGCGGTGGGATTTTGCTGTTGGCGTTCTCGATCCTGGTGGTGCGCTACGCCTCGTCGGCGTTTCCGTCGGTGAAGGTCGAAGGCCCGCGTCGCAAAGGCGAGGCGAGCCTGGAAACCGAGAAGGGTGAGCTTTAAAGCCCGACGCTGAAGGGCAGGGAACTGGTGGGCGGTCGTTGCAACAGTTTGTGATCGCCATCGGTCATCACCGCCAGGATCTCCATGGCGCTATGGCCCTGCTCGATGGCAATGCCGAATTGAATGCTTTGTACCAGGCGTTTAAGCCGTTGCGGGTCGTTGCGTTGTTCAGCGCTGATCATGCGCTTGGCCACTACGCCCGACTCATTGGAAAGAGTGAGCATGATGCTGCCATCCAGCCGTTGGATGCTCAGGTTGACACGGTAGTTTGGCGTGAAAGTGTCTGTGATGATCTGAAAAGGATTGTCCATGGTGCGTTACCGCCTGATAAGAACATGCAGTCATTGACGACCGGCATCGGGAATAGTTCGCGTCTCCTGACCACCGGCCACTTCGTCGCTGAGGTTTTCGCAAGGTCCGTTTTCCTCAATGGCTGTACAGCAAAGGGCGTGCCGTGCGGTGCTCCTTGGGGTTGCAACATTCCAATGGGGGGGCTTGCCCCGATAGCGGTGTGTCAGCCAATGAATGCTTGGCTGAAAGATTGCTATCGGGGCAAGCCCCTCCACATTCGACTTGTGTTGTTCTTGAGACCGATGACCTGTTTCAGGGCAGTACCGAAAAAACGATCGCTGACAGCGCAATCAGCCCGATCACCACCACAAACACATTCGACACCTGGCCCGAGTACTGGCGCAGCGATGGCACTCGGCGGATCGCGTACATCGGCATCAGGAACAGCAGGCACGCGATGATCGGCCCGCCCATGGTTTCGATCATGCCCAGGATGCTTGGGTTAAACGTGGCAACGGCCCAGCAGGTGAGCACCATGAACAGCGCAGTGCTGCGTTCCAACCATTTGGCCGACATGGAACGGTTACGGCCACGCAGGGATTTGACGATCAAGCCCTGGAAGCCTTCGCTGGCGCCGATGTAATGGCCGAGGAAGGATTTGGTAATGGCCACCAGTGCGATCAACGGCGCGGCGTAGGCGATCACCGGGGTCTGGAAGTGATTGGCCAGGTACGACAGGATCGAAATGTTCTGGGCCTTGGCCGCTGCCAGGTCTGCCGGCGACAGTGCCAGTACACAGCTGAAGCAGAAGAACATCACCGTCAACACCATCATGCTGTGGGCGGTGGCGAGAATGCCGCTGCTCTTACGCTCGGCCTGCGCGCCGTACACGCGTTTCTGGTCGACGGCAAACGCGGAGATGATCGGCGAGTGGTTGAAGGAAAACACCATCACCGGGATCGCCAGCCACAGGGTCTTGAAGAACAGTGGCAGGGGCATGCCATCACCGGCGGAAGCGAAGAAAGCGCCGTTCCAGTTAGGAATGAGGCTGAACGCCAGTAACAGCAGGGCGGCGACGAACGGGTATACCAGCACGCTCATGGCCTTGACGATCACGCCCTGACCGCAACGCACAATGGCCATCAGGCCGAGGATCAGCACCAGCGACAGGATCGCCCGGGGCGGCGGTGCAATATGCAGTTGGTGTTCCATAAAGCTGCTGAGGGTGTTGGTCAGCGCCACGCTGTACACCAGCAGGATCGGGAAGATCGCAAAGAAGTACAGCAGGGTGATCAGCTTGCCCGCACCGACGCCGAAATGTTCTTCGACCACTTCAGTGATGTCGCCGGATTTGCCCGACAGCACAAAGCGCGTCAGCCCACGGTGAGCAAAGAAGGTCATTGGGAAGGCCAGCAGCGCCAGCACGATCAACGGCCAGAAGCCGCCGACGCCGGCGTTGATCGGCAGGAACAGGGTGCCGGCACCGATGGCGGTGCCGTAGAGGCCGAGCATCCAGGTGGTGTCGTGTTTGGTCCAGCCAGTTGTAACGGTGCTCTCTACAGCAGGATTTTCGGCAGCAGGTGTACGTACATCGGTCATCGTTATTGCCTCGTTATTATTTTTGCGCGGGCTCACGTTGGGACGGTCAGGGAATGCTCCTCAGCATTCCACCCAGCTCACGGCCAGGCCGCCCCGTGAAGTTTCTTTGTATTTGTCATGCATGTCGGCGCCGGTATCGCGCATGGTGCGGATCACCCGGTCGAGGGAAATGAAGTGTTTGCCATCACCGCGCAGGGCCATTTGCGTGGCGTTGATCGCTTTGACGGCGGCGATGGCGTTGCGCTCGATGCACGGCACTTGAACCAGGCCGCCAACGGGGTCGCAGGTGAGGCCGAGGTTGTGTTCCAGGCCGATTTCGGCGGCGTTTTCCAGTTGCTCGGGAGTGGCACCGAGTATGTCGGCCAGCCCGGCGGCGGCCATGGCGCAGGCCGAGCCGACCTCACCCTGGCAGCCCACTTCGGCGCCAGAGATCGAGGCGTTTTTCTTACAGAGGATGCCGACGGCGGCGGCGGCCAGGAAGAAATTGACCACGTCGTCGTCGGACGCGTCACTGTTGAACTTCATGTAGTAATGCAGCACCGCCGGGATGATCCCCGCTGCGCCATTGGTCGGCGCGGTGACCATGCGCCCGCCGGCGGCGTTCTCTTCGTTGACGGCGAGGGCGAACAGGTTCACCCATTCCATGGCCGACAAGGTCGACGTGATCACGTTTGGTTTGCCGATTTCCAACAGGCTGCGGTGCAATTTCGCCGCACGACGTGGCACATCCAGCCCGCCGGGCAAGATGCCTTCATCGCGCAGGCCTTGCTCCACGCACTCGCGCATCACCGACCAGATATGCAAAAGGCCGCTGCGGATGTCTTCGTCACTGCGCCAGGCGCGTTCGTTGGCCATCATCAGCTCGGAAACCCGCAAACCGTGCTTGTTGCATAAAGCCAGCAGTTCGACGGCGCTGGAGAAGTCGTAGGGCAATTCCACATCGCTGGTCGGCGCAATGCCCGATTCAGCCTCAGCCGCTTCGATAATGAAACCGCCGCCCACCGAGTAATAGGTTTGCTCGCTCAGCAGGCCGCTGTCGCCGTAGGCGTGCAGGAACATGGCGTTGGGGTGGTAGGGCAGGCTTTCGTCCAGCAGCAGGAGGTCGGTGTGCCAGTTGAAGGCAATGTCTTCGACACCGGCGAGCAACAGCCGGCCGGATTCGCGCAGGTGCTGGATACGGGTGTTGATCGTGGTGGGATCGACCTTGTCCGGCCACTCGCCCATCAAGCCCATGACACAGGCGCGGTCGGTGGCGTGGCCAACGCCGGTGGCCGACAGCGAGCCGTACAGGCGCACTTCAACGCGGCGGGTGGCGCTCAGCAAATGTTGATCGATCAGGGCTTGGGCAAAGGTTGCTGCCGCCCGCATGGGGCCCACGGTGTGGGAGCTGGATGGGCCGATGCCCACTTTGAATAGATCGAAAACACTGATAGCCATGCTAAAGCCTTACAAGCAATGGAGTAGGAATCGCTGCCATGTTTTGTAGGACGAGCGCAATTGGCGCGATACTGAGCCTCTAGATCGGCACTGACCAACGAATTATCCTAAGACACCCTTTAGCAGGACTAAACGCTATGACCCGCCCCCTTCATGGCCAGACTTACGTTTGGCTGCACGTTTTTTCCTGCGCCGCGCGGCACTTGTCGTTCACCCGCTGCGCCGAAGAGCTGCACATCACGCCGGGGGCGGTGAGCCAACAAATCCGCCAGTTGGAGGAGCGCCTGGGCTTTCGCTTGTTTCATCGACGTGCACGCGGTGTGGAGCTCAGTGCCGAGGGGCAGCGTTTGGCGGCGACGGTGGGGAGGCCTACGGCAGTATCGATGCTGAATTGCAGCGGCTGGATGCGGGGATGATCAGCGGCACCCTGCGGTTGCGCTCGATTCCATCGTTTCTCGGCAAGTGGCTGACCCCGCGCCTGCCACGTTTGCAGCAGCGCTTCCCGGACATTCAACTGCGCCTGGTCGCTGAAGACAGCAGCATCGCCCTGCACGAAGGTGACTTCGACCTGGCCATCGACTTGAACGACGGCAGCTACCCGGGCTTGTTATCCACAGCCCTGTTGGATGAGCAGATCTTCCCGGTGTGCGCGCCGAGCCTGCTGCGCGGGCGCCCGCCGCTGCATGGCCCAGCCGACCTGGTGCACTTCCCCTTGCTGCACGACATTACCGCTTGGCGTGGGAGTTATGAGTACGCGGAGTGGGAGTTTTACCTGAATGCTATTGGCTATCACGAAGCCGACGTGCGCCGTGGTCATACCTTCAACCGCAACCACCTGACCATCGAAGCCGCCATTGCCGGCATGGGCGTGGCCATCGCACGGCGTACCTTGCTTAACGATGAGCTGGAGCGCGGCACCTTGATCGTGCCATTCGGCCTTGCCGTGCCTAATCACAAACGCTATGTGCTGCTGTATGCGCCGGGCGCGCTGAGCCATCCGGGCGTGCGGGCAGTGCATGATTGGTTGGTGGAGGAAGCAGAGATTTTTCGTGGTTTGCACCCGTTGGGAGAGGGGCAATTGTGAGGTTCGCTGGGCGTAAGAAGATGTAACTAACTCCCCACCCTAACAGCGTTTTTGCTTGTAGTCAGGGTTAATTTGTAATGTGGGATTTATCTTTGCAAAGGGGTTGAAATGTTTCGCTGACTGCTCAATTGTGTAATCAAGAGGTCATGGTTTCACCGCATCGGTGTTGCAGTTGTGACCTCTCGCGAGCTAGCTGAAATAAGGGAAGAACTATGCAAATCCAAGTCAATAGCGATAACCATATTGAAAGCAGCATCCGACTGGAGGAGTGGGTACGTACTACCATTGAGAGCACGCTCGAACGTTACGAAGAAGACCTGACCCGAGTGGAGGTCTACCTGCGGGATGAGAACGGCGACAAGCCCGGTCCCCACGATTTAAGTTGCCGTCTGGAAGCCCGGCCAAAAGGCCATCAACCGCTTTCGGTGCTGCATAAAGCCGATACCCTGGAGCAGGCGATCGACGGTGCGGCCACCAAGCTGGACCATGCGTTGGAACATCTGTTTGGCAAACTGCAAGGCAAGCCACGCGCTGCCGCGAAAAACCTGCCGGCCAACAAAGTGAATGACGACGCGCTTGAAGAGGAATTCCTGGAAAACGAAAACGCTGCACTGAATAGCTGACAGTTTTTTCAACTCCCACTAGAAACGGGCCTGCATTTGCAGGCCCGTTTGCGTTTACCGGTTGCGCCGGAAGAAATACCCGCTCAGCAGCGCCAGCCCGCAAGCCCCTAGACCTGCAAACAGCATCGCCCATCCAGCACCGTGACGCAGCGCGCCCTGGGCATCGGTGAACGTCAGCCCTATCGAAGACGACAATTTGCCCGCCGCAATGTTTTGGCTGATTGCTGGCCAATCCATTGCTGTGCTTGCGGGCAACACAGCGGCCAGTTGATGGCTGATGCCCAGCAGCAACACCAACCCCATCAACGCGATGTTGAGCGCCAGAGTGATCAATCGTGCACTTAAGTCGATGCCCGAAGCCATGCCCGCACGATCCGCCGAGACGGAACCGGTGGTGGTATTGGTGGTGGGTGAGTTGGTCAGGGCCAGGCCGACGCCGGCAATCGCGCAACTGATCAGCACCAGTACGATACTCGGCTGGGCGGCGCTGTTGACGGCTGCCATGCTTAAGAATCCCGCGCCCATCATGCCCAGACCCAAAGGAATGATGCGCTCGGCGCCATAGCGCAAGGCCAGGCGCTCGGCCAGCGGTGGTACCAGCAAGGTCGGCAGGGTATAGGCGAGCAGGGCGCCGCCGGTGGTCAGCGTGTCGTAGCCCAACCCCGCCTGGAAATACAGCGGCAGGTAGATCATGAACGGCCAGAAGCTGAAGTTCATGCCGATCGAGCCCATCAACGCGCCGTTGAAGCGTTGGATGCGAAACACCGAGAAGTCGAACATCGGATGGGCGCTGCGTCGTTCGATGAAGATGAACAGCAGCAGACCTACCCCTGACAAAACCGCCCAGCCGAGCATGGCCGATGTACCAAAGCCGTACTCGCTGCCTTGGGTGATGAAGTACACCAGGGCGAACACCGCCAGCGTCAAGGTGAGCATGCCGGCGATGTCGAGGCGATGGCCGGCTGGGTCGCGGGACTCCTGCACGCTGATGTGCAGCAAGCCCAGGGTGAGCAAGGTCAGCGGTACGTGTACGAGAAATACCCAGCGCCATTCCGCCACCGCAAGGATCAATGCCCCGACCATCGGGCCGAACCCCAAGCCTATGCCCGCAATCACACCCCACACCGCAAACGCCCGTGCCCGCGCTGCCGGCTCGCGGAACTGATGCGACAGAATCGCAAACTGACAGATCATCATCGCGCCGGCGCCGATGCCTTGTACGAAACGTGCCGCGATCAGCGTCGAAGCGTCATTGGCCAGCCCGCACGCCAGTGAAGCCAGGCCAAACAGCCACAGGCACAACACCAGCATGCGCCGCCGGCCAAAACGATCCGCCAAGGTGCCCGCCGCCATCAATACGCTGGTGCAGGCCAGCGTGTAGGCATTCATGATCCATTGGGCGTCCTGGAAACCGGTGCCCAATTGCTCTTCGAGGGTGGGCAGGATGACCGGCACACTGGAGATTTCCAGGCCGAACATCAGCGCCACCAGGCACACGGCGGTGAGGGCGAGGCCGTTCCTGGCGGTGCTTGGCGTAGTGCTGGCCGATAACGTGGTGGCGGGTGGCATGGGACTCTCCTGAAAAGATGACGTCGGGCTATTTTCAGGGGAATTCAGCGACTTATTCGTGATAAGTTTTCCGCTGATAAGGGAATCAAAGGCGACAATAAAATCATGGCCACCCCACGCTTTGATGGCGTTGAACTGTTCCTCCAAGTGGTGGAAAGCGGCAATCTGACAGAGGCTGCCGAACGGCTGAACCTCACGCGCTCCGCTGTCGGCAAGGGCTTGGCACGGTTGGAGGCGCGGCTGGGTACGCGCCTGTTGCAGCGCTCGACCCGCCGTCAACATCTGACAGAAGACGGGCAGGCGTACTACGAACATTGCCTGCGGGCGTTGGCGGAACTTGAGGCCGCCGAATCAGTGCTGGAAAGCGGTCGGCAGCAACCCCGCGGACGCTTGAGGGCCAGCGTGCCACTGGCGTTCGGGCATCACTATGCAGCGCCCGCACTGTGGGGGTTGATGGATCGTTATCCGGAGTTGGAGATCGAGGTCTGTTTCTCTGATCGCATGATCGACCTGGTGCAGGAAGGCTTCGACATTGCCGTGCGCATCGGTGAGTTGCCCGACACCGACCGCCTCAATGCACGCCGCTTGGGCGAACAGGCCATGGGCTTGGCGGCGTCCCCAGCGTACTTGCAACGCGTAGGCCAAATCGAGTCTGTCGATGATCTGACAGGCCACCGAGGTATCGCCTACCGGACCAACCACCCCCATCGCTCACGGGTGATATCGCCGCTGGTGCTCGATGACCTCCAGGCCGTGGCCGATGCCGCTATCGCAGGCGTTGGCCTGGCCTGGTTGCCCAGTTGGTTGATCGCCCATTACGTGCTGCGCGGCCAACTCGAAGCCGTCCTGCCGGGCTACCGCGAACAACCCGCGCCGATCCATGTGGTCTGGCCGACCGCACCGCATATGCCGGCCAAGACCCGTTGCGCCATCGATGCGCTGGTCGCGGCGACCCCCAGTTGCCTGGCGGGCAGTTAGAACGCGATGGAGGTCTGCACGTACACAGTGCGCGGCTCGCCGACGTACTTGCCCTTGTTGTTGTCGTCGAACGAACGGGTGAAGTACTGGGTGTTGAAGATGTTTTTCACACCGACCGCCACGTTCAGGTCCGACAACTGTGGGCCGAAATCGTACGCAGCGCGGCTACTGAACAACATGTAGCCAGGGATACGTCCGGTGCTGCCGTCAGCACTTTCCTTCTGGGTGTTGGCGTTGTCGGCGAACTGGCTGCTCTGGAAGCTGCTGTCCAGGTTCAGTTTCCAGCGGCCTTCGGTGTAGCCCACGCCCATGGTGCCTTTGTGCTTGGATGAGAAGGGCACGCGGTTGCCTTTGTTCGGGCCGTCTTCGCGGATGGTGGCGTCGACGTAGGCGTAGCTGGCGTATACATCAAAGCCGGCCAGCGCTGGGCTCAATCCGTCGAGGGCGTAGTTGACGCTGGTCTCGATGCCTTGGTGACGGGTCTCGCCGCGGGCGATCACCGAGTCGTTGGTCTGGTTGCTTTCGTACTGGTTGTCGAAGTTGATCAGGAACGCGCCGATTTCTGCGCGCAAGGCGCCGTCGTCATAACGGGTACCCAGTTCCCAAGTGCGGGCCTTTTCCGGTTTGACGGCGCCGCTGGTCACACGGTTGGGCATCTGGCTGTACTGCACGCTGCCAAATGAACCTTCGGTGTTGGCGTAGAGGTTCCAGCTGTCGGTCAGGTGATAGAGCACGTTCAACGCCGGCAGCGCGGTGTTGTAGTCGCCCTTGTATTTGACGTTGGTCAGGTTGTTGGTTTGCTGGGACTCGATCATCTCGTAGCGGATGCCCGGCGTGATGGTCCATTTGCCGATATCAATCCGGTCATCGACGAAGAAGGCATTGGCTTCGGTACCGCCACGGGTGTCACGGTCGTTGCGGCTGTCGGTGGTGGGGATTTGTTGGTTGGTGGCAATGGGTGTGCGGTAACGCAGTTCGTGGCCGGCCTCATTGATATAGCGGTAGCCCACGCCCACTTCATGGCTGGTAGGGCCCAGGTCGAAGCCTTGGGCGAAGCGGGTTTCGATACCACGTACCCAATACTCGCGCGGCGATAGCGAGAGGAAGGTGCCCTGGTCGAGGTAGCCGCTGCGCAGTGTCTTGGTGAAGAAGCTGTTGACGGTGAATTCGCGACGGTCTTGCTCGTAGCGGTAACCGACGTTGAACATCGTGCGACGGCCCCAGAATTTGTCGTAGGGGCGGGTGGACTGATACGGATCAGCCTTGTAGTCCTTGACGTTCAAGCCCCCAGGCATATCGGCCTGGCCTTCGTAGTACTGCGCCATGGCATTGAAGCTGTTGGCTTCGTCCAGTTGGTATTTGCCCTTGAGGATCAGGTCGTCAATGCGCGTGTTGCTGTTTTCACGCCAGTCGCCGCCACGGGTGCCGGAGTACAAGATCGCGCCGCCCAGGCCGTTGTCGGCAGTGCCGCCGGCCAGCAGGTTGCCGGTGGTCTTGAAGCCATCGTGGCTGGAAGACGGGCTGGTTTCAGTCTGGAGTCCGCCTTTGACGGTGGGCGCATCCGGGATCGCGCGGGTCACGAAGTTGACCACACCGCCCACGTTCTGCGGGCCGTAACGCACCGCGCCGCCGCCGCGTACTACGTCCACGGCGTCCATGTTGCCCATGCTGATGGGCGCGAACGAAAAGCTGCGGCTGGCCATAGGGTGCGAAGGGCACCGGGATGCCGTCCATCAATACCGTGGAGCGCGACGCCAAGCGCGGGTTGAGGCCGCGAATACCGAAGTTCAGCGCCATGTCGTGGCTGCCGGTGCCGTTGTTTTCCGGGGCGTTGACGCCGGGGATGCGGTTGAGCACATCGCGGGCCTGGGTGGCGCCCTGGCGTTCGAATTCTTCGCGGCGGATCACGTCGCGGGCACCCGGGTGTTCGAACACATTGGATTGCGCAGCGTCACCGAGCCAGTCGCCGACCACGCTGGACGTGCCCAGTTCGAGAGTGGCGGGGGCATTGGCCGGTTGCAGGCTGTAGGCATTGTCACCCTCCGCACGGGCTTGCAAGCCGGTGCCTTCCAGCAGTTTCTGCAGACCTTCAGCCGCGCTGAAGTTGCCCGACAGGCCACGGCTCTGCATACCTGCTGTGACTTCGGAACCGAACGAAATCAACACGCCGGCTTCGCGACCAAATTGGTTCAGTGCGGTTTCCAGCGAGGTCGGTGCGATGTGGTAAGGCTTGGCCTCGGCGGCCATCACAGCGGGCAGCGCGGTAAGACTCAAGCTGGCGCCAAGTAGGAATTGGCGCAGGGTGCGGGCAAGAAGCATCGGTTGCTGGGGCATGAAGAGCGGTCCTGAGAAGGAAGGATCAAGGTGGCTTTCCTTCTCTGTCACGCGAGGTGTGGAAAACGGCTCACACTTTTTGTAAATACATTCAGGCGCGTGCCTGGACCGTCACCCAGTAACGGGTAAAGCGCCGCACCTTGACCGGCAGGCTGACTTCCAGCAGGTCAAGAATGCGTTCGCTGTCATCCAGCGGGTAGCTTCCGGAGATCAGCAGGTTGGCCACCTGCGGATCGCAATTGAGCTGGCCACGGCGATAACGGCCCAGCTCGCCGAGGAAGTCTTCCAGGCGCATGTGCGCGGCCATCAGCATGCCATCGGCCCAGGCGCCGCTGTTGGCGTCGGTAGGGCGCGGCGTGTCCCAGCCTTTGCGGGTGAAATTGACTTGGTGCGCGGCCTGGACTGTCAGCGGCAGGCCGCTGTAGGTGTTGGGCATGACCTCGACCTGGCCCTCAAGCACTGCCAGTTGGGTGTGGTCGTTGAACTGGCGCACGTTCAGGCGCGCCGCCTGGCTGGTGAGCAGGCCCTGGCCCGTCAGGACGTTGAGCGGCGCGCTGCCTTTAATGCCGGTCAGCAGGATCTCGCCTTCGAGCAGGCGGATCAGCCGCTGTTGACCGTCGAAATGCACATCCACGGCGCTGCCGGTATTGAGCTGCAATTGGCTGCCATCGGCGAGTTGCACCTTGCGGCGCTGGCCGACCGGGCTGCGGTAATCGGCGGTCAGCGGCGGCAGGATATGTTGCTGGCGCAAGCTCCAGGCAGCGGCGGAGCCAGCACCGAGGATCAACAACAGCTTGAGCGCCTGGCGACGGCTGGTGGACGTCGGCGCGTTTAATGCCGCGTGAGCCAGTGGCGAAGGCATGCCGCGCAGTCGCTGGTTGACGCGCTGCATATGGTCCCACGCACGCTGATGCTCGCTGTGGGCATTCAGCCATTGCTGCCAGGCCGCTTGCTGGCGCGGGTTGAGGGCGCCTTGCTGCATTTCCATCAGCCAGTGCACGGCTTGTTCGGCGACTTGGGTCGAGATATTCATAAGGCGAAGTAGCAGCGCATGGCGGCTTTGGTCAGGTGGCGTTTGACGGTAGCGATGGAAATGCCCAATTCGGCGCCGATTTGCGCGTAGGTCAAGCCATCGAGTTGGGCCAGCAGGAACGCACGCTTGACCTGGATTGGCAGGCCGTCGAGCAGTTGGTCCAACTCGACCAGCGTTTGCAGAATGATCGCGCGTTCTTCCTCGGACGGTGCGACGTGTTCGGGCATTTGCGCCAGGGCGTCGAGGTAGGCGCGTTCCAGGTCCTGGCGGCGGTAGAAATTGAACAGCACGCGCTTGGCGATAGTGGTGAGGAACGCGCGAGGCTCGACCAGCGTGGGTGTTTCGCGTGCGGTGAGCACACGCATGAAGGTGTCTTGCGCCAGGTCGGCCGCACTTTCCGGACAGCCGAGTTTGCGTCGCAACCAGCCGGTCAGCCAGTGGTGATGGTCGTTGTACAGAACTTCGACGGTGGTGGACGGCTGCAACGGAATCACCCTTCGCTACGAGCATGCGAGCATCGGCACGCTTTAGAGAACAAGAATTGTTCGCATTGTAGGCGGCCCGATACCGTTCGGCAATCCGCCAGCACGGGTGTTTCATCCGTTCTGTTTTGCTTATGAGAATATTTATCATTAATATTGCGGCCTGATGAACCTGGCGCCTCCTGCATGAAAAGCAAAACCTCACTTCCCGCGCTCTACCGTCTGGCCGTCACCTCACGGGTGCTGGCGGCCGTGGTAGGCGGCTACCTGATGGCTTCATTGGCTGCCATCTGCCTGGCGTTGTGGATGCCCACTTCCCGCGCCGATGCGGTGATCACCGGGATGATGAGTTCGTTTGTGTTCTACCTGCTGGCGGTGCTTTGGTGTTTCGCCTGCCGTACCGCGTGGCGCGCCTGGTTTGGGGTGATGCTGCCAAGCGCAGCCTTTGCCACCCTGGCGGGCGTTGGGCTGTGGATGGCGCGCACATGAAAGAGGGCTTTCGCCAGGCCATGGCCTGGTTGCACACCTGGGCCGGATTGATCTTTGGCTGGCTGCTGTTTGCGATTTTTCTGACGGGGACCTTGTCGTATTTCAAGGATGAAATCAGTCATTGGATGCAGCCCGAAGTACAGGCTCACCCTCTGGACGATGCGCGCAGCCTCGGTGTTGCCCAATCCTATCTGCAGCAGCAGGCGCCTAATGCCGCGCGCTGGTTCATCACCTTGCCAGACAGCCGCGACCCCGGGTTGTCGGTGATGTGGCAAGACAAGATCGACCCAAGCAAACGCGGTAATTTCATCCAGAAAACCCTCGACCCGGTGACCGGCCAAGCGCTAGAAGCGCGTGAAAGCATGGGCGGCGAGTTCTTCTATCGTTTCCACTACCAACTGCAAATGCCCCACCCGTGGGGACGTTGGTTGTCGACCACCGCCGCGATGGTGATGTTCGTCGCGTTGATCACCGGCATCATCACCCACAAGAAAATCTTCAAGGACTTTTTCACCTTCCGTCCCCGCAAGGGTCAGCGTTCTTGGCTCGATGGGCATAACGCGGTGGGTGTGCTGGTGCTGCCGTTCCACCTGATGATCACCTACAGCAGCCTGGTTATTTTTATGACCTTGGTGATGCCTGCACCCATCCTCGCCTCGTACGGCAATGACACGCGGGCCTTCTTCAATGATGTGTTTCCGGCCACCAACGCAGCGCCTGCGCTCGGGCAGCCCGGGCAACTGATGCCGCTGGTGCCGATGTATGAGCAAGCTAGGGCGCAATGGGCGGGCGGACACGTCGGGCGCGTTGCGGTGAACAACCCCGGTGATGTGAACGCGTCTGTCAATGTGTTCCGGGCCGGTGCCGATCGTGTGGTGCATGATTTCGGCAGCACCGTGTCGTTTAATGGTCACACTGGCGAGTTGCTGCGTGTGAGTGCCGAGCAATCCTTGCCGGCGGTGATCGCCGGTAGTTTCTATGGCCTGCACATGGGCCATTTCGCCGGCCCGGTGCTGCGCTGGCTGTACTTTATCTGCGGCCTGGCAGGCACGGCTATGATCGGCACCGGGCTGGTGATCTGGCTCGGCAAACGCCAACTTAAACACGCTAAAACCGGGGTGATGCCGTTCGAGTTGCGGCTGGTGGAAGTGCTGAACATCGCCAGCATGTCCGGGCTGATGATCGCCATTGCGGCGTTCTTCTGGGCCAATCGCCTGCTGCCGGTGAGTTTCGCGGAACGCTCCGGCTGGGAAGTGCAAACTTTCTTCATCGCCTGGGGCTTGAGCCTGTTGCACGCCATCCTGCGCCGTGGCCGCCAGGGTTGGGTCGAGCAATTGAGCTTCGGCGCGTTGCTGTTTATCGCGATCCCATTGCTCAACGCGTTGACCACGCCTTACCACCTGGGTACTTCACTGGCCCGTGGCGACTGGGCCATGGCCGGCTTCGACCTGACTTGCTTGGCCAGCGGCGTGTTCCTCGGCTGGGCTGCGTGGAAAATGCAGCACCGTGCCGCTGCGCAACCCAAGGCCGAGCGTGCACGCTCGTTGACGCTCAAGCAGGAGGCGCACTGAATGCTCCTCTCGCTGCTGATGTGCTACGCCGGGTTTACCGCGCTGTGCCTGTCCACCGACCGTCACCACGGCGAGTTGCTGCACAGCAAACCTTCTGCGCGCCGGCGTCTGGGTTTGCGCGCGACGGGGTGGCTGTTGCTGATCGTGTCGATCTGGCCGGCTGTGAGTGTGGCGGGCTGGGGCCAGGGCCTGGTGGAGTGGTGCGCAGTGTTGATGCTCAGTGCGTTGCTGTTGGTGTTGCTGTTGCCGTACCGGCCAAGGCTGGCCTTGATCCTGGCGGGCGTCAGCCTACTGGCCAGCCCTGTTGCGGCCTTTGCCACTCTCTGAGCCTATTCGATGATGATCAGCACTCCGCCTGAATCCCAAGACAGCCAGCACGTTGATGCGGCGGGCGGACGTGCGCATTTCTTGCAGGTGTTCTTGTCCCAGCGTTCGCAGATGGAGGCGCTGGTCAGCCGACGTGTCGGCTGTCGCGCCACGGCGGCGGACCTGGTGCAGGATTTGTTCCTGCGTTTCTGGCGTCGGCCGCTGGTACAGGTCGAGGAGCTCAGCACCTATCTGCTGCGTTGTGCCGGCAATATCGCCATCGACCACCTACGCAGCGAAGGCGCCCGTGTGCGCAGTAGCGAAGGTTGGTTGCCAGAGCAACAGGATAACCAGGGTTCCGAACCCCAGGCCGCGCTGGAAGCGGGCAATGATTTGCGCCATGTCGAAGCTGCGTTGCGCAGCTTGCCGGAGCGCACTCGGCAGATATTTCTGCTCAATCGCATTCACGGCCGCAAGTACGCGGAAATCGCCAAGGCCATGGGGTTGTCCCAAAGTGCCGTGGAAAAACATATGATGCGTGCCCTCGAAGCTTGCAAGGCCAGCCTTCGTGAACCATCGCCTCCACGCACGCCAGGGAAAGCCTCGTGAACCTCACCCCCACGCCCGACCAGGAACAAGCCGCCCTGGCCTGGCTGAGCCTGCTGCACGATCAACCCAGCAGCGGCGACCAGGCCACGTTCAGCCAATGGCTGCGGGCTGACCCTGCGCACGTCGAGGCCTATTCACAGGCCCAGGTGTTGTGGGAGTTGAGCGAAGTGCCAGCGCGCCAACTGGCGAACGAAGACGCCCTGGCCTTGCAGCGTTACCTCAGCGCGATGAATACCTCGAAACGCTCGCGGGTGGTGCGTTGGTCCGGCGCATTGGCCATGGCGGCGTGCCTGCTGGTGATGGTGTCCATGGGCGCCGGTTGGCAGCCGTCACGCTGGGTTGATGACTTCGGTGCCGACTATGTGAGCGCACCCGGTGAAGTGAAAACCGTCACCTTGGCCGACCAGTCCCAAGTGACCCTGGATGCCGACAGCGCGATTGCCGTGGATTTCAGTCATGGCGAGCGGCATATCCAATTGCGTCGCGGCGCGGGTTTTTTCAGCGTGACCCACACCGGCCAATCGTTTGTGGTAGAGGCGGGCAGCGGTGAAGCGAGGGTGCTCGGCACACAATTTGAAGTGCGCCTGCAACCGGCGGGCGCCCAGGTGACTGTGTTATCGGGAAAGGTGGGTGTGACGCCTTCCAAGCAAGGCCAGCAGCAAATTCTGACGGCCGGCCAGCAAGTGGCCTACGCCGAGGGTGTTGCCGATGCGATGCACCCTGTGGACAGCGAATCCCGCCTGGCGTGGCGCGACGGCTGGCTCAACTACTACAAGGCACCGCTTGCCGATGTGATCCAGGACCTGGGCCGTTACTACCCTGGCCGCATCCTGTTGCTCAACGAAGACATGGGCGCCAAGCGCGTCAGCGGTAGCTTCCCGAGCAAAGACCCGCAAGCGGTGCTGAACGCGTTGCAGGCGGTACTCGGTTTTGAGCAGCGCAACGTATTGGGGCGGATGATCGTGGTGCGCTGATTACTTAAGCGCGGCCATGATCTTTTCGGGGCTGTATTCGCGGATCAACGTGCCGTTTACGTCCACAAATGGAATGCCACCGCCCCCTAGTGCCTCATACGCCTTGCGCGCCTGGGCGTCCTTCTCGATATCGAGCGCCTGGTATGGGATGCCCTTTTGGTCCAGGAAGCGACGGATCTGCTTGCAGTAGCCGCACCATTCGGTGGAATAGAGCACCACCCGCGCCGAAGCCCGGACATGCTCTGGCGCCACCTGCGATGGATTGAACACCCGCTCGATCTTGCCCCAGTTCTGGATTACCACCACCACCAGCAAGACCAGCAGGACCTTCTTGAAAACCCCGCCAAGCATCAGTTACGGCGCTTGAGCTGGTCGGTCAGTTGGGTCGGCAGGCCCTTGATGATCAGCGTGCCGGCGGCTTCGTCGTATTCGATCTTGTCGCCCAGCAGGTGCGCTTCAAAGCTGATCGACAAACCTTCGGCACGCCCGGTGAACCGGCGGAACTGGTTGAGGGTGCGCTTATCTGCCGGAATTTCCGGTGACAGACCGTAGTCCTTGTTGCGGATGTGGTCGTAGAACGCTTTAGGCCGATCTTCATCGATCAAACCGGACAGTTCCTCCAAGCCCATGGGCTCGCCGAGCTTGGCCTGGCTGCTGGCGTAATCCACCAGGGTCTTGGTTTTTCGCGGGCGGACTCGTCCGGCAGGTCTTCGCTTTCGACGAAGTCACTGAAGGCCTTGAGCAGGGTGCGGGTTTCGCCTGGGCCGTCAACGCCTTCCTGGCAGCCGATAAAGTCGCGGAAGTACTCCGAGACCTTCTTGCCGTTCTTGCCCTTGATAAACGAGATGTACTGCTTGGACTGCTTGTTGTTCTGCCACTCGGAGACGTTGATGCGCGCCGCCAGGTGCAGTTGGCCAAGGTCCAGGTGACGTGAAGGGGTCACGTCCAGTTCATCGGTCACCGCCACGCCTTCGCTGTGGTGCAGCAGGGCGATGGCCAGGTAGTCGGTCATGCCTTGTTGGTAGTGGGCAAACAGCACGTGGCCGCCGGTGGAGAGGTTCGACTCCTCCATCAGCTTTTGCAGGTGTTCGACCGCCGTACGGCTGAAGGTGGTGAAATCCTGGCCACCGTCGAAATATTCCTTCAACCAGCCGCTGAACGGGTGCGCGCCGGACTCGGCATGGAAGAAACCCCAGGCCTTGCCTTGTTTGGCGTTATAGCTCTCGTTGAGGTCGGCAAGCATGTTCTCGATGGCGGCGGATTCGGACAGCTCTGAATCGCGAGCGTGAAGAACTGCAGGTGTGCCGTCGGGTTTTTTGTCGATCAGGTGGACGATGCAATGACGGATCGGCATGGGCTTCTCGGCTGGTTGATAGGGGAGCGGTTGCCTCCCCGAAAAGTCGACCAGTGTACCGCACCCGTTGGCCAAGGCACCCGTCGAAGGGCGTTTTGGACACTCTCCGACGGGGCATATGCCTTTTTTCACGGTTTAGAGCGATAAAGCTGACCAAATGGCTAGGTAGAAGCGGATATTTCCCCGTCTCTGTGCTAGTTTTGCCCCGTCTTACGCCAAGTCTCGGCGTTAAGCGTGCATTCAGCATCTGTCAGGTCGAACCAATCCCCGTTTCAAGCATCTATAACCCCGATCTCCGTGGTTATAGCCGGGGGTGCCAGGCCATGACGGTCGGGCTCGACGGCTGACACTGCACTCTGCAATCCATATGAATTTGATAGGGAAGGAACACCACAATGGCTATTACTAAAGACCAACTGATCGCTGACCTGGCTGAAGCAGTAGACGCACCGAAAACTACCGTGCGCGCCCTGCTGGACCAACTGAGCCAAGTTGTTGCCGATCAGCTGGAAAACGGCGGCGAAATCACTCTGCCAGGCGTTGGCAAACTGAAAGTGACCGAGCGTCCTGCCCGTACTGGCCGTAACCCTTCGACTGGCGCTGCCATCGAAATCGCTGCCAAGAAAGTTATCAAGCTGGTTGTGGCCAAAGGCCTGACCGACGCTGTTAACAAGTAAGACGCAGCAAAAAAACCGTGCTCCGGAGCGATCCGGGCACGGTTTTTTGTTGCCTGCGATTTGTAGGCGCAGGTTCACTGTAGTGAGCGGGCTTGCACCCGCGCTGGGTGGTGAAGCCGCCCCAAATCCAGACACCCTCGGTCTACCTGAAAGACTGCGGCACCCTTATTGGGGCGGCTGCGCCACCCAGCGCGCGGCAAGCCCGCTCACTACAAGGGGTTAGTCACGAACCCAGCGTTGGCGCCAGATCTGCTGCTCGTTCTTGGTCTGGAACGTCCAGGCGACGAAGCGGCTTTGCTTCTGGCCTTGGGACATTTCCACCACCTGGCTCTCGAGCACGCCAGCCTTTTTCAGGGCCGTCTCGATCGCGGGCAAATTTGACGCTTTCGACACCAGGGTGCTGAACCACAACACCTTGTGGGCAAAGTGCGCGCTCTCGGCGATCAATTGCGTCACGAAACGCGCTTCACCGCCTTCACACCACAACTCGGCCGATTGGCCACCGAAGTTCAGCACCGGCAATTTACGCTTGGGATCAGCCTTGCCCAAGGCGCGCCATTTACGCTCGCTGCCTTTGGTGGCTTCGTCCATGGACGCATGGAACGGTGGGTTGCACATGGTCAGGTCAAAGCGCTCACCCGGCCCCAGCAAGCCCAGCAGGATCTGCTTGGGGTTGGTTTGCTGACGCAGTTGGATGACCTTGCTCAGGTCATTGGACTGCACGATGGCCTTGGCTGCGGCTACAGCGATTGGGTCGACTTCCGAACCCAGGAAGTTCCAGCGGTACTCCATATAGCCAATCAGCGGGTAGACGCAGTTGGCGCCCATGCCGATGTCCAACACCTTGACGATGGAGCCACGCGGAACCTTGCCGTCGTTGTTGCTGGCCAACAGGTCGGCGAGGAAATGCACGTAGTCCGCACGCCCTGGCACCGGCGGGCACAGGTAGTCGGCCGGGATGTCCCAGTGCTGGATGCCATAGAAGGACTTGAGCAGCGCCCGGTTGAACACCCGCACCGCATCCGGGCTGGCGAAGTCGATGCTTTCTTTGCCATACGGGTTGATGATCACGAACTTCGCCAATTCTGGCGTGGTCTTGATCAGCGCCGGGAAGTCGTAACGGCCCGTGTGGCGGTTGCGCGGGTGCAGGGTGGCCTCTTTGCGCGGCACTACCGGTTTGGCTGTGGCGGCGGTTTTAGGCTTCTTGCGTGGAGGCTTGGGCGTGCTGGGGGCGGTCATGATGATTCTGGTGTTGGCTCAATGTGGCGAGCATTGTCACACATCCTGAGGCTGTCCCGGTCAAATGTGGGAGCTGGCTTGCCTGCGATAGCATCCACTCGGTCGGGCTGATGGACCAAGTCGCCTGCATCGCAGGCAAGCCAGCTCCCACATTGATCGGGTTTTCAAGGCATAAAAAAAGAGGCCCGAAGGCCTCTTTCTTACACAGGTTCCAGCTTACAGGCTGGAAATCCGCGCATGTTGCTCCGCCAGTTTGCCCAAGGCTTGTTCAGCCTCGGCCAGCTTGGCGCGTTCCTTGTCGATCACTTCGGCTGGCGCCTTGTCGACGAACGCCGCGTTGGACAGCTTGCCGCCCACTCGCTGCACTTCGCCTTGCAGGCGTGCAATTTCCTTGTCGAGTCGGGCCAGTTCGGCACCCTTGTCGATCAGGCCAGCCATAGGCACCAGCACTTCCATCTCGCCGACCAGAGCGGTAGCGGACAGTGGCGCTTCAGCATCAGCCGCCAATACGGTGATGGATTCCAGCTTCGCCAGCTTCTTGAGCAGCGCATCGTTCTCGGTGAGACGACGCTGGTCTTCGGCACTGGCGTTCTTCACGAACACGGCCAATGGCTTGCCCGGGCCGATGTTCATCTCGGCGCGGATGTTGCGCGTGCCGAGCATCAGGGTCTTGAGCCATTCGATATCGCTTTCGGCGGCCTCATCAATGCGCGCTTCGTTGGCCACTGGCCAAGGTTGCAGCATGATGGTCTTGCCTTCGATACCGGCCAGCGGCGCCAGGCGCTGCCAGATTTCTTCGGTGATGAACGGCATGAACGGATGCGCCAGGCGCAGGGCCACTTCCAGCACGCGTACCAGGGTGCGACGGGTGCCGCGCTGGCGTTCGATCGGCGCGTTTTCATCCCACAGCACGGGCTTGGACAGTTCCAGGTACCAGTCGCAATATTGGTTCCAGATGAACTCGTACAGGGCCTGTGCGGCCAGGTCGAAACGGAACTGGTCGAGCTGGCGGGTCACTTCGGCTTCGGTGCGCTGCAGCTGCGAGATGATCCAGCGATCGGCCAGGGACAGCTCGACCGCTTCGCCGTTCTGGCCGCAGTCTTCGCCTTTATCCAGCACGTAGCGTGCGGCGTTCCAGATCTTGTTGCAGAAGTTGCGATAGCCTTCGACGCGGCCCATGTCGAACTTGATGTCGCGACCGGTGGACGCCAGCGAGCAGAAGGTGAAGCGCAGGGCGTCGGTGCCGTAGCTGGCGATGCCGTCGGCGAACTCGTCGCGGGTCTGCTTCTCGATCTTCTTCGCCAGTTTTGGCTGCATCAGGCCCGAGGTGCGTTTTTGCACCAGGGTTTCCAGGTCGATGCCGTCGATGATGTCCAGCGGGTCCAGGACGTTGCCCTTGGACTTGGACATCTTCTGGCCCTGGCCGTCACGCACCAGGCCATGCACGTAAACGGTCTTGAACGGTACCTGCGGGGTGCCGTCCTCGTTCTTCACCAGGTGCATGGTCAACATGATCATCCGGGCAACCCAGAAGAAAATGATGTCGAAGCCGGTAACCAGCACGTCGGTGGAGTGGAATTTCTTGAGGAATTCGGTCTGCTGCGGCCAGCCCAGTGTGGAGAAGGTCCACAGGCCCGAGCTGAACCAAGTGTCCAGTACGTCGTTGTCCTGTTGCAGCGCAACGTCGTCACCGAGGTTGTGCTTGGCACGCACTTCGGCCTCGTCGCGGCCTACATAGACCTTGCCGGACTCGTCGTACCAGGCAGGAATACGGTGGCCCCACCACAGCTGACGGCTGATGCACCAATCCTGGATGTCACGCATCCACGAGAAGTACATGTTCTCGTACTGTTTTGGCACGAACTGGATGCGGCCATCTTCCACGGCAGCGATGGCAGGTTCTGCCAGCGGTTTGGTGGAGACGTACCACTGGTCGGTCAGCCACGGCTCGATGATGGTGCCAGAGCGGTCGCCCTTCGGCACTTTCAGGCCGTGGTCGTCCACGCTCACCAGCAGGCCGGCGGCGTCGAAGGCGGCAACGATCTGCTTACGCGCTTCGAAACGGTCGAGGCCGGCGTATTCGGCCGGGATCTTGCCGTCGATGCTTTCGTTCAGCGTGCCGTCCAGGTTGAACACCTGGCAGGCGGGCAGCACGGCGGCGTTCTTGTCGAAGATGTTCAGCAGCGGCAGGTTGTGGCGCTTGCCGACTTCGTAGTCGTTGAAATCGTGGGCCGGGGTGATTTTCACGCAGCCGGTGCCGAATTCAGGGTCGCAGTAGTCGTCGGCGATGATCGGGATGCGACGGCCAACCAGTGGCAATTCGACGAATTTGCCGATCAGTGCCTGGTAGCGTTCGTCGTTCGGGTTAACGGCAACGGCGGCGTCGCCGAGCATGGTTTCCGGACGCGTGGTGGCGACGATCAGGTAGTCGTTGCCCTCGGCAGTCTTGGCGCCGTCAGCCAGCGGGTACTTGAGGTTCCACAGGAAACCTTTTTCGTCGTGGTTTTCCACTTCGAGGTCGGAAATCGCCGTGTGCAACTTGGTGTCCCAGTTGACCAGACGCTTGCCGCGGTAGATCAGGCCGTCTTCATGCAGGCGCACGAAGGCTTCTTTCACGGCTTCCGACAGGCCGTCGTCCATGGTGAAGCGCTCGCGGCTCCAGTCTACGGACGAGCCGAGGCGACGGATCTGACGGCTGATGTTGCCGCCGGACTGGTCTTTCCATTCCCAGATTTTTTCCAGGAATTTCTCACGGCCCAGGTCGTGACGGCTCTGGCCGGTGGCTTCAAGTTGGCGTTCCACCAGCATCTGGGTGGCGATACCGGCGTGGTCGGTGCCCGGTTGCCACAGGGTGTTGCGGCCCTGCATGCGGCGGAAACGGATCAACGCATCCATGATCGCATTGTTGAAGCCATGGCCCATGTGCAGGCTGCCAGTGACGTTCGGTGGCGGAATCATGATGGTGTAGGAATCGCCCGCGCCTTGCGGGGCGAAATAATTCTCGGATTCCCAGGTGTTGTACCAGGAAGTTTCGATGGCGTGCGGCTGGTAGGTCTTATCCATGCGCGGCGGGACCCTAGTTGGCATTTATTCAGGAAAGCCGGCAAGTATAACGGGGCAGGGCGTGGAGGGCGAGTTGAAGACGGTCTAAAGGTCGATGCCAAACCAATGTGGGAGCTGGCTTGCCTGCGATAGCGGTATGCCAGTCAATTAAGGTATTGACTGAGAAACCGTTATCGCAGGCAAGCCAGCTCCCACAGGGAATCTATGCAAGTCTCAGGATTGGTACTGGCTCAGCAACCGCTCCATCCGCGCATCCAGCCGACGCTTGATCTCGGTTTCGATATGCGGGGCAAAGTCATCGATCACGTCTTGCATGATCAACTGCGCGGCGGCGCGCAGTTCGTTGTCCAGGTGCAGCAGCAGGGCGTCAGGCGCCTTTTCAGCAGGGGCGGGTTCGACAGCGGGTGGGGGTGCAACGGGCTCCGGCGCAGCGGGCTTGGCATTGACCATGTCGAACAGCAGCGGAATCTGTACCTCGCCATCGACCGATTCGGTCAGCAGCGGCGGTTGCAAGTCATCATCACCCAGCAACTGGCGGATCGACTCAAGGTCATCCAGCAGGTGGTCGTCTTTTTTAAGGTTGGGAGTGTCCATCATTTACTCAAAGTCGTTGTAGCCGGTGATCCTGCAAAGGATAGCCCTGTTCGCGATAGAAACGGAAACTCTCCCGCGCCGCCTGACGAATAGCCGGGTCTTCCACCACCACCTCTGCCACGCGGGCAAACGCCTTGGCGAACGGCGGCACTTTCAGGTCCAGGTTCACCAGCAGGTCATGGTGATCGCCGCAACTTTCGCCCAAACCCAGGACGACAAGGCTTTCGGGTTCGGACTCGGCAGGGCCATGGGGCACGAAGCTTTCGCCCTTGAAGCGCCACAGGCGTGCGTCGAGTTCGTCGCGTTGGGCGGCATCGCTGCAATGCAGGTAGATACGGTGGCCCATGCGCCAGGCTTTTTCGGTGAGTTTGCAGGCAAAGTCCAGGCGCGCGAGCGGGTCGGCGCTGGGCAATATATAGAAGTCGACTTGGGTCATTGCGGTTCCTGAGACCGGAGCGGCGTAATGGCCGCTCCGGAATCTTCAGTTTCAGGCCTTGGCGCGGTCCAGCAGGTACTGGGTCAACAGGGGGACTGGGCGGCCAGTGGCGCCTTTGTCCTTGCCGCCGCTGGTCCAGGCGGTACCGGCGATGTCCAGGTGAGCCCAATTGAAGTTCTTGGCAAAACGCGACAGGAAGCAGGCCGCCGTGATGGTGCCGGCTTTCGGGCCGCCGATGTTGGCAATGTCAGCGAATGGGCTGTCCAGCTGTTCCTGGTACTCATCGAACAGCGGCAGTTGCCAGGCGCGGTCGTCGGCAGCCTTGCCGGCGCTGAGCAGTTGCTCGATCAGCTCGTCATTGTTGCCCAGCAGGCCCGAAGTGTGGGAGCCCAGCGCAACGATGCAGGCACCGGTCAGGGTGGCGATGTCGATCACCGCTTGTGGCTTGAAGCGCTCGGCGTAGGTCAGTGCGTCGCACAGCACCAGGCGGCCTTCGGCGTCGGTGTTGAGGATCTCGACAGTCTGGCCGCTCATGGTAGTAACGATGTCGCCCGGACGCGCCGCACCGCCACTTGGCATGTTCTCGGCGCAGGCCAGGATGCACACCAGGTTGATCGGCAGCTTGAGTTCCAGCACGGCGCGCAGGGTACCGAATACGCTGGCGGCGCCGCCCATGTCGTACTTCATCTCGTCCATGCCCAAGCCTGGCTTGAGGCTGATGCCGCCAGTGTCGAAGGTGATGCCTTTACCCACCAGGGCGTAGGGCTTCTCGGACTTCTTGCCGCCGTTGTATTGCATCACGATCAAGCGTGGCGGCTGGTCGCTGCCTTGGCCCACGGCGTAGAACGAGCCCATGCCCAGTTCCTTGATCTTCTTCTCGTCCAGGACTTCAACCTTGAGACCCTTGAACTCCTTGCCCAGCGCCTTGGCCTGTTCGCCCAGGAACGTGGGGTGGCAGATGTTCGGCGGCAGGTTGCCCAGGTCGCGGGTGAACGACATGCCATTGGCGATGGCCGTCGCGTGGGTCACGGCGCGCTCGACTTCAGCCTGGGCGGCCTTGATGGTCAGCAAGGTGATTTTTTTCAGGGCGCGGGGTTCGGCCTTGGTGCTCTTGAACTGGTCGAAGAGATAGCCGCCGTCCACCAGGCTTTCTGCCAGCAGGCGGGTCTTGCCGTAGCTGTCGCGGCCTTTTACGACGACTTCATCCAGCGCCAGGGTCGCATCGCTGCCGCCCAGGCCCTTGAGGGTGTTGAGGATGCCACTGATGATCTTGCGGAACGGACGGTCGCCCAGTTCAGCGTCCTTGCCCACGCCCACCAGCAATACGCGGTCGGCCTTGAGGTTGGGCAGGCTTTGCAGCAGCAGGCTCTGGCCGACTTTGCCGGCCAGGTCGCCGCGCTTGAGGACTGCGCTGATCGCGCCGCCGCTCAGTTCGTCGAGTTGCTTGGCGGCAACGCCGAGCTTGCGGCCTTCGCCAATGGCGACCACGAGGGTGGCGGTTTTCAACGTTTCGGGGCTAACGCTTTTTACAACCAATTCCATTTTCGGGTCCCTTATAAAGGTCGGAGAGCCTTGCGTCTGTACGCAGGCTTTAATGCTTGGCAACTGTGTAAGTCGCCAGCGACAAAGGCCGCAGTTTGAACCTCGCCGACGGAGCCTGACAACCCTTGCCGGCAGCTTTGTGCATGTGCGCAGAGCTTGCTCCGTGACAGGCGCAGCCAATCACAGGATAATGCGCCATCTTTTTAGCCGGCCCCTTCAAAAGGGCTGACTCGGTATGCTTGCTTGTTTGGCCGCCTTAGCCTGACAACCCTGGAGTGTCTGGTTTGATCGTCTTCCGTTATCTGTCCCGCGAAGTCCTGTTGACCCTGAGTGCCGTGAGTGCGGTGCTGCTGGTCATCATCATGAGTGGTCGTTTCGTCAAATACCTGGCCCAGGCTGCCTCTGGCGCCCTGGACCCAGGCTCGCTGTTCCTGATCATGGGCTTTCGCCTGCCGGGCTTTTTGCAGCTGATCCTGCCATTGGGCCTGTTTCTCGGGATCCTGCTGGCATACGGACGCCTGTACCTCGAAAGCGAAATGACCGTGCTCTCGGCCACCGGCATGAGCCAGCAACGTCTGTTGGGCATGACCATGATCCCGGCCGCCGGCGTCGCGCTGATCGTGGCCTGGCTGAGCCTGAGCCTGGCCCCTCAGGGCGCCATGCAGTTCCAGCTGGTATTGAACAAGCAGGACGCGATGACCGAGTTCGACACCCTCGAACCCGGCCGTTTCCAGGCACTCAATGACGGCTCGCGTGTGACCTACACCGAGACCCTGACCGAAGACCGCGCCAACCTCGGCGGTGTGTTCATCTCCGAGAAGCGCCTGGGGCAAGACAAGAAAGACCGTGGCATCTCCGTGCTGGTGGCCGATTCGGGGCGCCAGGAAGTGCGCCCGGACGGTAGTCGCTACCTGATCCTGGAAAACGGCTACCGCTATGACGGCAGCCCTGGCCAAGCGGATTACCGCGCCATCAAGTACGACACCTATGGCGTAATGCTGGCGCGCCCTGACGTGAGCGACGAGGTGACTGACCGCGACGCCATCCCTACCTCCGATCTGTTCGGCAGTAAGGAATTGCGCTCCATCGCCGAGTTGCAATGGCGTATTTCCCTGCCGCTGCTGGTCTTTATCGTAACGCTGATGGCAGTGCCGCTGTCCCGCGTGAATCCGCGTCAGGGCCGCTTCCTCAAGCTGCTGCCGGCGATTCTGCTGTACATGGCCTACCTCACCATCCTGATTTCCGCCCGCGGCTCCCTGGAGAAAGGCAAGCTCTCGCCGACCCTGGGCCTGTGGTGGGTACACGGGATCTTCCTGGTGATCGGCCTGGGGCTGCTCTACTGGGAACCTATCCGCCTGAAAATGTTGAGCCGTCGTGGCCAGAAGGAGTTGGCTCGTGGCTAAGCTCGATCGCTACATTGGTAGCAGCGTACTGATCGCCATCCTGGCGGTATTGGGCATCATCCTGGGGTTGGCATCGCTGTTTGCCTTCATCGATGAAGTGGGCAACGTCACCGACACCTATACCGTGTGGGACGTGCTCAGCTATGTAGCGCTGACCGCACCGCGTCGCCTGTACGACATGATGCCCATGGCAGCGCTGATCGGTTGCCTGATCGGCCTGGGCAGCCTGGCCAGCAACAGCGAACTGACCATCATGCGCGCTGCCGGTGTTTCCATCGGCCGGATCGTCTGGGCGGTGATGAAACCGATGTTGCTGCTGATGCTGTGCAGCGTGCTGATCGGCGAATACGTGGCGCCGCCGGCCGAAACCACAGCTCAGGCCAATCGCGCCCTGGCCCAGGGTTCGGGCGATGCTCAAAGCTCCAAGCACGGCCTGTGGCACCGCCAAGGTGACGAGTTCATCCACATCAACGCCGTGCAACCGGGTGGCCTGTTGATTGGTGTGACCCGCTACACCTTCGACAAAGAGCGGCACATGTTGTCGTCCAGTTTCGCCAAACGTGCGCAGTACGGCAGCGATAAGTGGCAACTGACCGACGTCACCACCACTTATTTCCGCAATATCGGCCAAGGCACCAAGGCCAGCACTGAAGTGATCAACGTGCCAACCGAGCAATGGGATATCGCGCTGAAGCCTGAGTTGCTCAATACGGTGGTGATGATCCCGGAAAGCCTGCCGATCTCCGGGTTGTGGGGCTACATCCATTACCTGAAGGACCAGGGCCTGAACAATGGCCGCTACTGGCTGGCGTTTTGGGTCAAGGTGTTGCAGCCGGTGGTGACCGCCGCGCTGGTGTTGATGGCGATCTCGTTCATCTTCGGTCCGTTGCGTTCCGTGACCCTTGGCCAGCGGGTATTCACCGGTGTGTTGGTGGGCTTCACCTTCCGCATTGCCCAAGACCTGCTCGGCCCGTCGAGCCTGGTGTTCGGGTTCTCGCCGCTGTTTGCGGTGCTGGTGCCGACGGCCATCTGCGCCCTGGCCGGCTTCTGGCTATTGCGCCGAGCCGGTTGATACCGCGCTTATGCTCAAAAATGCCCCGGTCGAGAGACCGGGCATTTTTGTTCTGGTCAGCAAAGATGACGTCTGGCCTGAGCATCAGGTACAATTCCCGGCTATTTTTCAGCGGGCAATCTGCCTGCAGCCTTTTTGAGTGTTGATCCGTGAGTGATTTGAGTCATATCCGCAATTTCTCCATCATCGCCCACATTGACCATGGCAAGTCGACGCTGGCCGATCGATTTATCCAGATGTGCGGTGGCCTTGCCGAGCGTGAAATGGAAGCCCAGGTACTGGATTCCATGGACCTCGAACGTGAGCGCGGCATCACCATCAAGGCCCATAGCGTTACCCTGTACTACACCGCAAAAGACGGTATCAAGTACCAGTTGAACTTCATTGACACCCCCGGCCACGTTGACTTCACCTACGAAGTCAGCCGCTCGCTGGCCGCATGCGAAGGCGCCTTGCTGGTGGTTGACGCCGGCCAGGGCGTAGAAGCCCAGTCCGTAGCCAACTGCTACACCGCGATCGAGCAAGGCCTGGAAGTAATGCCTGTGCTGAACAAGATCGACCTGCCACAGGCCGATCCGGACCGCGTTAAAGAAGAAATCGAAAAAATCATCGGCATTGACGCCACCGACGCCGTCGAGTGCAGCGCCAAGACCGGCCTGGGCGTTGACGAAGTGCTTGAGCGCCTGGTCAAGACCATTCCTGCGCCAACCGGCAATTACGAAGATCCGCTGCAAGCGTTGATCATCGACTCCTGGTTCGACAACTACCTGGGCGTTGTCTCCTTGGTGCGCGTGCGCCACGGCCGCGTGAAGAAGGGCGACAAGATCCTGGTCAAGTCCACCGGCAAGATCCACCTGGTGGACAGCGTCGGTGTATTTAACCCGAAACATACCGCGACCACTGACCTCAAGGCCGGTGAAGTAGGCTTCATTATTGCTGGTATCAAGGACATTCACGGTGCACCGGTGGGTGATACCCTGACCTTGAGCTCCACGCCGGATGTCGACGTGTTGCCGGGCTTCAAACGTATCCAGCCTCAGGTTTACGCCGGCCTGTTCCCGGTCAGCTCCGACGACTTCGAAGATTTCCGCGAAGCCCTGCAAAACTGACCCTCAACGACTCGTCGTTGCAGTACACCGGAAAGCTCCGACGCCCTGGGCTTCGGCTTCCGTTGCGGGTTCCTGGGCATGCTGCACATGGAGATCATCCAGGAGCGCCTCGAGCGCGAATACGACCTGGACCTGATCACCACTGCGCCAACGGTTATTTTTGAGCTGGCGCTGAAAACCGGTGAAACGATTTACGTCGACAACCCGTCAAAGCTTCCGGATCTGTCTTCCATCGAAGACATGCGCGAACCGATCGTGCGGGCCAATATTCTGGTGCCGCAAGAACACCTGGGCAACGTGATTACCCTGTGTATCGAAAAGCGTGGCGTGCAGCACGACATGCTGTTCCTCGGCACCCAGGTGCAAGTGACCTACGATTTGCCGATGAACGAAGTGGTCCTGGACTTCTTCGACCGTCTCAAATCCACCAGCCGCGGCTATGCTTCGCTGGATTACCATTTCGATCGTTATCAATCGGCTAATCTGGTGAAACTGGACGTGCTGATCAACGGCGACAAGGTAGATGCCCTGGCACTGATCGTGCACAAGGACAACGCGCACTACAAAGGTCGCCAGCTGACCGAGAAGATGAAAGAACTGATTCCGCGCCAGATGTTCGACGTCGCGATCCAGGCCGCCATTGGCGGGCAGATCATTGCGCGGACTTCCGTCAAGGCACTCAGAAAGAACGTACTGGCCAAATGCTACGGCGGTGACGTAAGCCGTAAGCGCAAGCTGCTTGAGAAGCAAAAGGCCGGTAAAAAACGCATGAAGCAAGTGGGCAACGTGGAAATTCCACAAGAAGCCTTCCTTGCGGTGCTCAGGTTGGATAGTTAGGTCCTATGTCGCTAAATTTCCCGCTGTTGCTGGTCATCGCCGTTGCCGTTTGCGGTCTCTTGGCGTTGCTCGATCTGGTGTTCTTCGCCCCGCGTCGTCGGGCGGCTATCGCGTCCTATCAGGGCAGCGTCAGCCAGCCCGATGCCGTGGTCGTCGAGAAGCTGAACAAAGAGCCTCTGCTGGTTGAATACGGCAAGTCGTTCTTCCCGGTGTTGTTCATCGTGCTGGTGCTGCGTTCGTTCCTGGTGGAACCGTTTCAGATCCCTTCGGGGTCGATGAAACCTACCCTGGACGTGGGTGACTTCATCCTGGTGAACAAGTTTTCCTACGGGATCCGCCTGCCGGTGATCGACAAGAAGATCATCCAAGTCGGTGACCCGCAGCGCGGCGATGTCATGGTGTTCCGCTATCCAAGCGACCCGAACGTCAATTACATCAAGCGCGTGATCGGCCTGCCGGGTGACGTGATTCGCTACACCGGCGACAAGCGCCTGTTCATCAATGGCGAGTCGGTGGCCGAGACCTTGATCGGCTCCGAGCCGAATTCATTGGGCAGCGCCGAGCTGTACCAGGAAAAACTCGGTGCGGTAGAGCATGAAATCCGCAAGGAAATGACGCGCTACCGGGCACAGCCTGATGGTGAATGGAAGGTGCCTGCCGGGCACTACTTCATGATGGGCGACAACCGTGACAACTCCAATGACAGCCGCTACTGGAATGACCCCACCATTCCCAAGGACCTGCTGGGCATGGTTCCCGACGAGAACATCGTCGGCAAGGCCTTCGCGGTCTGGATGAGTTGGCCAGAATCCAAACTCAGCCACCTGCCGAATTTCTCGCGGGTCGGGCTGATCAAGTAATACAGGCGGCGCTGTGAACACAGCGCCGAATGCTTTTCTGGGGCTTGGACATTTTTCGGCCTCATGCGGTACCAACCAGGATTTGAATTTGAACACTGCGTCAATCGTCGATGGCCGCCGGTGCCACCAACTAGATATGGATAAACCGTGACCGTTTCTCTAGCACGTCTCGAGCGTCAGCTCGGCTACACCTTCAAGGACCAGGAACTGATGGTCCTTGCCCTCACTACCGCAGCTTTGCAGGGCGCAATAACGAGCGCCTGGAATTCCTCGGTGATGCCATCCTCAATTTTGTCGCTGGTGAAGCGCTGTTCGAGCGTTTCCCCAAGCCCGTGAAGGCCAGTTGTCGCGCTTGCGCGCGGCTGGTAAAGGGCGAGACCCTGGCGGTGCTGGCCCGTGGTTTTGGCCTGGGTGAATATCTGCGGCTGGGGTCCGGCGAGTTGAAGAGCGGTGGTTTTCGCCGTGAGTCGATCCTGGCCGACGCCCTCGAAGCGCTGATCGGTGCGATCTACCTCGATGCCGGCATGGAAGCGGCCAAGGAGCGGGTCACCGCCTGGCTGACCTCCGAAATCGAAAGCCTGACACTGGTCGACACCAACAAAGATCCAAAAACCCGCCTGCAAGAGTTCCTGCAGTCCCGTGGTTGCGAACTGCCACGCTACGAAGTGGTGGATATCCAGGGTGAGCCCCATTGCCGCGTGTTCTTCGTGGAATGTGAAATCACCTTACTGAACGAAAAAAGCCGAGGTCAGGGTGTGAGCCGTCGTATTGCCGAACAGGTAGCGGCCGCTGCAGCACTGATTGCTCTGGGCGTGGAGAATGGCCATGACTGATTCAACCGCAACACGCTGTGGCTATGTTGCCATCGTTGGCCGCCCGAACGTGGGCAAGTCGACGCTGCTGAACCACATCCTCGGCCAGAAGCTCGCGATCACCTCGCGCAAGCCGCAGACTACCCGTCACAACATGCTGGGCATCAAGACCGAAGGCAACGTGCAAGCGGTCTACGTCGACACCCCCGGCATGCACAAAGGTGGCGAGAAAGCCCTCAACCGCTACATGAACAAGACCGCTTCGGCGGCGTTGAAAGACGTCGACGTGGTGATCTTCGTGGTTGACCGCACCAAGTGGACCGACGAAGACCAGATGGTCCTTGAACGTGTGCAATACGTCACTGGCCCTTTGATCGTGGCGCTGAACAAGACCGACCGCATCGAAGACAAAGCCGAGCTGATGCCGCACCTGAGCTGGCTGCAGGAGCAACTGCCTAACGCCCAGATCATCCCGATCTCGGCCCAGCACGGCCACAACCTCGATGCCCTGGAACGCGTGATCGCCGAGCACCTGCCGGAGAACGAGCACTTCTTCCCGGAAGACCAGATCACCGACCGCAGCAGCCGCTTCCTCGCCGCCGAACTGGTGCGCGAGAAAATCATGCGCCAGATGGGCGCCGAGCTGCCGTACCAGATCACCGTTGAAATCGAAGAGTTCAAGCAGCAGGGCAAGACCTTGCACATCCATGCGCTGATCCTCGTCGAACGTGACGGCCAGAAGAAAATCATCATTGGCGACAAGGGCGAGCGCATCAAGCGCATCGGCACCGAAGCGCGCAAGGACATGGAATTGCTGTTTGACTCCAAGATCATGCTCAACCTGTGGGTGAAGGTTAAGGGTGGTTGGTCCGATGATGAGCGTGCGTTGCGCTCCCTGGGCTACGGCGACCTGTAAGAACACCGCAGTAAGGCTGTGGGTGCAAGCTTGTGTGGGAGCTGGCTTGCCTGCGATAGCATCACCTCGGTGCAACTGAAAGACCGAGGTGCCTGCATCGCGGGCAAGCCCGCTCCCACATTGGTTTGTCGCTGTTCTTAAGTTTGCGAAGAGACTTCCATGTCCCAGTCCCAACCCCTCAGCCAACCCGCCTACGTCCTGCACAGCCGCGCTTACCGCGAGACCAGTGCGTTGGTGGACTTCCTCACGCCCCAAGGCCGTCTGCGCGCAGTTTTGCGCAGCGCTCGGGGCAAGGCAGGCACGCAGGCGCGGCCCTTCGTGGCGTTGGACGTGGAGTTCCGGGGCAAAGGCGAGCTGAAAAACGTCGGCCGCCTGGAAAGCGTCGGTGCCTCGGCCTGGCTCAATGGCGAAGCCCTGTTCAGCGGCCTTTACCTCAACGAACTGTTGATTCGCCTGTTGCCTGCCGAAGACCCGCACCCGGCGGTCTTCGATCACTACGCCGCGACCCTGCTCGCCTTGGCCGAAGGGCGTCCGCTGGAACCCTTGTTGCGCGCCTTCGAATGGCGCTTGCTCGACGACCTGGGCTACGGGTTTGAACTGGCCAACGACCTGCACGGCGACCCCATCGCCGCCGACGGCCTGTATCGCCTGCAAGTGGATGCCGGCCTTGAGCGCGTGTACCTGTTGCAACCTGGTCTGTTCCAAGGCACTGAGCTACTGGCTATGAGCGAAGCCGACTGGAGCGCCCCCGGCGCGTTGTCGCCGCCAAGCGCCTGATGCGCCAGGCGCTTGCCGTGCACTTGGGCGGAAGGCCACTGGTCAGTCGCGAGTTGTTTCGAAAGCCCTGACAACCCCGTGTATGCTGTGCAGCGTTTCTTTCCCTTTTCAGGAGCGCTTCCGTGACCACCAGCAATCGCATTCTTCTTGGCGTCAACATCGACCACGTCGCTACCCTGCGCCAGGCTCGGGGCACCCGTTACCCTGACCCGGTCAAGGCCGCGCTGGACGCCGAAGAAGCGGGCGCCGACGGCATCACCGTGCACCTGCGCGAAGACCGCCGCCACATCCAGGAGCGCGATGTACTGGTGCTCAAGGACGTGCTGCAAACCCGCATGAACTTCGAGATGGGCGTCACCGAAGAAATGATGGCGTTCGCCGAGCGCATCCGCCCGGCGCACATCTGCCTGGTGCCGGAAACTCGCCAGGAACTCACCACCGAAGGTGGCCTCGACGTCGCCGGCCAGGAAGCGCGGATCAAGGCTGCGGTGGATCGCCTGTCGCAGATCGGCAGTGAAGTCTCTCTGTTCATCGACGCCGACGAGCGTCAGATCGAAGCTTCCCGCCGTGTCGGCGCGCCGGCGATCGAACTGCACACCGGCCGTTATGCCGACGCCACCACCCCCACCGAAGTGGCGGATGAACTGCAACGCATCATCGACGGTGTTGCCGTCGGCTTGCGTGAAGGCTTGATCGTCAACGCCGGCCATGGCCTGCACTACCACAACGTCGAAGCTGTGGCTGCGATCAAGGGCATCAACGAACTGAACATCGGCCACGCGCTGGTGGCTCATGCGCTGTTCGTCGGTTTCAAAGGCGCTGTGGCCGAGATGAAAGCCCTGATCCTGGCGGCCGCCAAGGCCAGTTGATCTTTGGCGAATTCAGCCATGCGGCAATGCGAAGCCTTACTGTTTAGCCGATGCAGGTGTATCGTATCTGCCCTTTGCAGGCCTTGTGCCTGCGGCAGATACGCGAGGTTGTTGTGTCCCGATCCTTTTCCCGTCGACAAATCCTGGGTGGCCTTGCAGGCCTGGCCGTCGTAGGCGTCGGTGCCGGTGGCGCCTACCGCTACTGGCTGGGGAAAGTCGCCGAGGCCGAGGCAGGGCACGATTACGAGTTGATCGCTGCGCCGTTGGACGTGGAACTGGTGCCGGGGCACAAGACCCAGGCCTGGGCGTTCGGCCCTTCGGCGCCGGGTACCGAGTTGCGGGTGCGCCAGGGCGAATGGCTGCGGGTGCGTTTTATCAACCACCTGCCGGTCGCCACTACCATCCACTGGCATGGCATCCGCCTGCCACTTGAAATGGACGGCGTGCCTTACGTCTCTCAGTTGCCGGTATTGCCCGGCGAATACTTCGACTACAAATTCCGCGTGCCCGACGCCGGCAGCTACTGGTATCACCCCCATGTGAACAGCAGCGAAGAACTCGGCCGTGGCCTGGTTGGCCCGTTGATCATTGAAGAGCGCGAACCCACCGGCTTCAAGCACGAACGCACCTTGAGCCTGAAAAGCTGGCACGTGGACGAGGAGGGTGAGTTCGTTGCGTTCAGTGTGCCGCGTGAAGCGGCGCGTGGCGGTACGGCGGGGCGCTTGTCGACCATCAATGGCGTGTCCCAAGCGGTAGTCGATTTGCCGGCGGGGCAGATTACTCGCGTGCGCCTGCTCAACCTCGACAACACCTTGACCTATCGCCTCAACATTCCCGACGCTGAAGCACAGATCTATGCACTGGACGGTAACCCGGTCGAACCGCGCCCGTTGGGCAAGGAATACTGGCTGGGCCCGGGCATGCGCATCTGCCTGGCGATCAAGGCGCCGCCCGCGGGTGAAGAACTGTCGATTCGAAATGGGCCGGTTCGCTTGGGTACGTTCCGCTCCGTGGCCAGCACCGACGCGCCTACCGAGTGGCCACCCGCATTGCCCGCCAACCCGATTGCCGAGCCGGACCTGGCCAATGCCGAGAAACTCAACTTCAATTTCGAGTGGGTCGGCACGGTATCCGTGGATGACGGCAAGCCACCGAGCCTGTGGCAAATCAATGGCAAGGCCTGGGACATCACCGACAAGACCTGTGCCGACCGCCCGATTGCCAAGCTGGAAAAGGGCAAGAGCTACATTTTCGAATTAAAGAACATGACCCAGTACCAACACCCCATTCACCTGCACGGCATGAGCTTCAAGGTGATCGCCTCGAACCGCCACAAGGTGATTCCGTACTTCACCGACACCTACCTGTTGGGCAAGAACGAGCGCGCGCGCGTGGCGTTGGTGGCGGATAACCCAGGGGTGTGGATGTTCCATTGCCACGTGATCGACCACATGGAAACCGGCCTGATGGCCGCCATCGAGGTGGCGTGATGCGCCAGTTTCGGCCCACCGCGATCATCGACCGCAGCCGTGACCAGGACTTCATGCGCGAAGCCCTGGCCCTTGCCGCCCAAGGTGCTGCATTGGGTGAAGTGCCTGTGGGTGCAGTGCTGGTGCAGGACGGTGAAATCATCGGCCGTGGCTTCAACTGCCCCATCAGCGGCAACGACCCCAGCGCCCATGCCGAGATGGTCGCCATTCGCGCCGCCGCACAGGCCGTCAGCAACTATCGGCTGGTGGGCAGCACGCTGTATGTGACGCTGGAGCCGTGCAGCATGTGCGCGGGCTTGATCGTACATTCGCGGGTTGCACGGGTGGTGTATGGGGCGCTGGAGCCAAAGGCGGGGATTGTGCAGAGCCAGGGGCAGTTTTTTACCCAGGGCTTTTTGAATCACAAGGTGCTGTTTGAAGGCGGTGTGCTGGCAGAAGAGTGCGGCACGGTGCTGAGCGAATTCTTCAAGGCTCGACGAGCAAAGCCACAACCCAATTAACACCGAGAAACCAATGTGGGAGCTGGCTTGCCTGCGATAGCTGTGTGTCAGTCAACTCATCAGTGACTGATACACAGCTATCGCAGGCAAGCCAGCTCCCACATTCTGTTTCTTCAGGGAGAGCTCAGCGTTACTTCTTGGCGATGATCACCGCCCGCATCGGCGCCGGTAGGCCTTCGATGGTTTTGCTGTGGTCCTCTGGATCGAGGAAGTCACTGAGGGACTGATACTTCATCCACTCCGTACCCCGTTGTTCTTCCACAGTCGTGACGCTCACGTCCACGCACCGCACATCACTGAACCCCGCACGGCGCAGCCACAGCATCAACGCCGGCACCGAGGGCAGGAACCACACATTACGCATCTGTGCGTAGCGGTCTTCCGGCACCAGCACTTGCTGTTGATCACCTTCGACCACCAGGGTTTCCAGCACCAGTTCTCCGCCCTTCACCAAGGTGTCCTTCAGCGCCAGCAAATGCTCGATGGGCGAGCGACGGTGGTAGAACACACCCATGGAAAACACGGTGTCGAAGCCTTCCAGATTCGCCGGCAAGTCTTCGAACGGGAATGGCAGATGCCAGGCTTTCGGTTCCGACAGGTAACGCTGCACGGCCTGGAACTGGCAGAAGAACAACCAGTTCGGGTCCACGCCAATCACGCTGTCGGCGCCGGCGCCGAGCATGCGCCACATGTAGTATCCGTTGCCGCAACCGACGTCGAGGATGCGCTTGCCCTTCAGGTTCAGGTGCGGTGCTACCCGTGACCACTTCCAATCCGAACGCCATTCGGTATCGACATGCACGCCGAACAGATGGAACGGGCCTTTGCGCCACGGGCTCAGGCCCATCAACGCGGTGTGCATTTGTGCGCGGGTGCTGTCGTCGCAATCGGTGTCGAGTGTCAGGCCATTCAGCAGGTCGACTTCGCTGGGCTGGATCTTCGGCAGCGCATCCAGCGCACTCTGCCAGCGCTCCAGGTCGCCATGGCCTTTTTCCATCTTGCTATCGAGCTGCGCTTGCAGGCCCTGGGCCCACACGGCCAAGGGAGTGCCGACCAAATGGCGGGCGAGGGGGGACAGATCAATCATGGCAAGGCAATCAACGAGGCAAAGTTAAGACATTGGAACCACGGCACGACTTTCGAAAAACCCGCCACCAGCAGGCGTTCGCGGTGTTCTTCGAGGCTGTCGGGTTTCATCACGTTTTCGATGGCACTGCGTTTCTGGGCGATTTCCAGTTCGCTGTAGCCGTTGGCGCGTTTGAACGCGATATGTAAATCGGTGAGCAGCGCGTGCTCTTCGGCATCGTTGAAGCGCAGCTTTTCCGAGAGGATCAACGCACCGCCCGGCAACAACGATTGGCGGATGCGTGCGAGCAACGCCAGGCGCTCATCGGGTGCGATGAATTGCAGCGTGAAGTTCAGCGCCACCACCGAGGCCGGTTGGAATTGCAGCGCGAGGATATCGCCTTCGATCACGTCGACCGGCAGCAGCTCCTGGAACATCGAGTCCTGGCCATTGAGGTACTCACGGCAACGCTCGACCATCGCCGCCGAGTTATCCACCGCGATCACCCGGCAGCCATCGGTGCGCACGTGGCGACGCAAGGCCTGGGTCACGGCGCCAAGGGAGGAGCCCAGGTCGTAGAGCACACTGTTGGGCTGGGCAAACTGCGCCGCGAGTACGCCGAGGTTTTCGACAATCGTCGGGTAGCCCGGCACCGAGCGCTTGATCATGTCGGGGAACACCCGCACCACTTCCTCGTTAAAGGCGAAGTCCGGCACCTGGTTCAGGGGCTGGGCGAATAGGCGATCGGGTTCTTTGCTCACGGTTGTTCCGGCAGTGATGTGGGAAAGGCCGGCATTTTAGCCAAGTTGGTCCTCGTGTGCGCGGGTTGTCTGATGGAAAGCAGACGCCGTGATACCCCATTGGCCCAGCCAGTAGGTGACGATCAACAAATACGGCGCCGCATCGAACGCCAGCACGAATCGGTTGATGCCGATCAGCGTGTCGGAAAACACAAACGACGCTGCGCCCGCCGCCGCCAACAACGCGGAGCGTTTTGGCACTTACACCAACCGTGCCAACGCACGCCAGAGCATGGCGCTGATCACCAGCGCATAAACCACCACGGGGATCAGCAGGTCGCCGAGGCCGTGGGAGATCAGGATGCTCAACAGAATCGCGCCCACGCCCAGCGCCAACAACAAAGGCAGGAGCGCCAAGCGACGACAGTCGCTGAGATAGGCCTTGAGATAGGCCAGGTGCGCAAACAAGAAGGCGCCTAGCCCAAAGATGAACAGGTCACCTGGCCAAGCGAGCAACACATCGCCGACCAGTGAAAAAATCAGTCCCAGGCTGATCCAGCGTCGATAGTCGGTGGGCGGCGCATCATGCAGCCAGCCCAACAACGCCAGCACCGGCAGCGGCTTGACCAGCAGGCACAGCAATGTGGCATGGGTGGTCAGGCCGTAGATAAATGTGCCGGCGCCCATCAACGCAAGAATCAGCCATGGCATATCAGTTCACCGTAATGGCGCAGTCGAAGGTTTCGGCAGGCTCGGCTTCTGGCTCCCAAGGTTGCTGGGAGGTGACCCGCAGACGGCCATTACCTGCCGCGAAGGCCTGGAAGCGCCAGGTGGACTGGCCGCCGCCACCGATCACGCCGGATTCCGAGCTGCTGTAGACCTCAGGGCTCAGCGCGCGCAGCACGCCGCCGGCAGAATCCTGGATGGCCCAACGGTAGCCGGTGGTGGGGTTGCTGGGCAGGGTGAGGATCAAGTTTTGCCCGGTTTTAAGCACAAGCGGGCAGGCGCTCTGGTTTTCCACGGTGACGTTTTGCTTCGGCGCACTGGCGCACGCAGCTAGCAGGGCAAGGCTCAAGGGGAGAAGCAGGCGGGCAGCGGTCATGGGGGCTCCGTTCATTCACGACGAACGGCGAGCATAACCGAAGATGAGACAAGGTGTGACAGGAGGGAAGTAACAGAACGCAGTCGTAGTGAGCGGGCTTGTCCGCGCTGGGCGGCGAAGCCGCCCCAAAACCTGACACCTTGTTTTGTTCTAAATGAAGAAACTCGGTGCCTGGTTAGGCGGCTTCGCCGCCCAGCGCGGGACAAGCCCGCTCACTACAGGTTTCAGAACAGCACTTTGGCCACATCCGCAAACCGCTTGGCAAAGTGCACGGTCATGCCTTCCTTGAGGTATTCCGGCAATTCCTCAAAGCTGCCACGGTTCGGCTCCGGCAGGATCAGCTCATGAATCTTCTGACGCCTTGCCGCGATTACCTTTTCACGCACCCCACCAATCGGCAGCACATGCCCGGTCAACGTCAGCTCCCCGGTCATGGCTACGCCCTTTTTCGGTGGCTGGTTACGCGCCAGCGACAACAGCGCACTGGCCATCGTCACACCTGCACTTGGGCCGTCTTTCGGCGTGGCCCCTTCCGGCACGTGCAAGTGTACGAAGGCTTCGTCGAAGAATTTCGGATCACCGCCGAACGACTTCAGGTTCGAGCTGATGTAGCTGTAGGCGATTTCGGCGGATTCCTTCATCACTTCACCCAACTGCCCGGTGAGCTTGAAGCCGCGATTGAGCGTATGGATGCGCGTCGCCTCGATCGGCAACGTAGCGCCGCCCATGCTGGTCCAGGCCAGGCCGGTGATCACACCGGTGCCGGACAGCACTTGTTCATTGCGGAACACCGGCATCCCCAGGGAGCTTTCCAGGTCTTTGTTGCCGATCTTGATCACCGAGTCCGGCTCATCCAGCAACTTGACCACCGCCTTGCGCACCAGTTTGCCCAGTTGTTTCTCCAACTGGCGTACGCCGGCTTCGCGCGCATAACCGTCGATCAATGCACGCAACGCGCTGTCGCTGATGGTCAGGCTGGTTTTTGCCACACCGGCTTTTTCCAGCTGTTTTGGCCACAGGTGACGCTTGGCGATCGCGACTTTTTCTTCGGTGATATAGCCCGACAGGCGAATCACTTCCATACGGTCCAGCAACGGGCCGGGGATTGAATCCAGGGTGTTGGCGGTGCACACGAACAGGACTTTGGACAGGTCCAGGCGCAGGTCCAGGTAGTGATCGAGGAATTCGACGTTCTGTTCCGGGTCCAGGGTTTCCAGCAAGGCCGACGCTGGGTCGCCCTGGAAGCTTTGGCCCATCTTGTCGATCTCGTCGAGCATGATCACCGGGTTCATCACCTCCACATCCTTGAGCGCCTGCACCAGCTTGCCGGGCAGGGCGCCGATGTAGGTGCGGCGGTGGCCCTTGATCTCAGCCTCGTCACGCATGCCGCCGACGCTGAACCGATAGAACGGCCGTCCCAGGGATTCGGCAATGGATTTACCTACGCTGGTCTTGCCCACGCCCGGCGGGCCCACCAGCAATACGATGGAGCCGGCGACCTCGCCTTTATAGGCACCCACCGCCAGGAATTCGAGGATGCGGCTCTTGATGTCGTCCAGGCCCGCGTGGTGTTTATCCAGCACCTTGCGTGCGTGTTTCAGGTCGAGTTTGTCTTCGCCATACACGCCCCATGGCACCGAGGTGGCCCAGTCCAGGTAATTGCGCGTGACCGCGTATTCCGGCGATCCGGTTTCCAGGATCGAGAGTTTGTTCAGTTCTTCATCGATGCGTTTTTGCGCCTGGGTGGGCAGCACTTTGCCTTGCAGGCGTTGCTCGAACTGTTCGACGTCGGCGCTGCGGTCGTCCTTGGTAAGCCCCAGTTCCTGCTGGATGACCTTGAGTTGTTCCTTGAGGAAGAACTCGCGCTGATGCTCGCCGATCTTGCGGTTCACTTCGGCGGAGATTTCTTTTGCAGGCGCGCGACTTCAACCTCCTTGCGCAGCATCGGCAGCACTTTTTCCATGCGCTTGAGCATGGGCACGCAGTCCAGCACTTCCTGCAACTCGTTGCCTGTCGCCGAAGTCAACGCGGCGGCGAAGTCGGTAAGTGGCGACGGGTCATTGGGGCTGAAGCGGTTGAGGTAGTTTTTCAACTCTTCGCTGTACAGCGGGTTGAGCGGCAGCAGTTCCTTGATTGCATTGATCAGCGCCATGCCGTAGGCCTTGACCTCGTCGGTCGGCTCGGAAGGCTGGTGCGGGTATTCGACCTCCACCAGGTACGGTGGGCGGTGGTGCTTGAGCCAGGTCTTGATGCGTACGCGGGTCAGGCCCTGGGCCACAAATTGCAGCTTGCCGTTCTCGCGGCTGGCGTGATGCACCTTCACCAGGGTGCCGTACAGCGGCAACGCGGAGGTGTCGAAGTGGCGCGGGTCTTCGGGCGGCGTCTCCATGAAAAAACAGCGCGAGGGAGTGGTGGTCGGACTTGCTCACCAGCTCAAGCGTTTCGGCCCACGGCTCTTCATTGACGATCACCGGCAGCACTTGCGCCGGGAAGAACGGCCGATTGTGGATCGGGATGATGTAGACCTTGTCCGGCAGGTTCTGCCCAGGTAACGCCAGGCCGGTATTCGAGGAAGTGGATTCGGCGTTTTCGGGGTCGGCGTAGTCGTTCAGGTCGTAATCAGGGAAGGCTTGCTGGTCGCTCATGGGGCACCTGCATAAGGAAGTATGCTGGTTAGATGGGGCGGGGCAGTGGTGGTTTCAATGGTCTGGGGTTGTTAGTAACAAATTGCATGAATTCAGCTGATTTTATGCAGATAGCTGGGAAGGGGTTGTTCTGGAAGCACCGACAACACCTTCAAACGCTGCAACATGCGCTGCCGGGCTCGTTGCAAATGCTCGCGCAAATTCAACGCCGCCGCGTCAAACGCGCCATGCAGCAACAGCTCCAGAATCAACCGATGTTCGGCCAACATCGCCGGATCAGCACCGATCCCCAGCAAACGATAGAAAATCCGGCTGATGATCATCGGGCTCTGGCCCTGGCGGATCAGCGCGGCGATCTTGCGGTTCTGCAGGCCTGCCAGGCAGCGCTGGTGCAAGTCCTCCTCGATCTGCTCGATAGCCTCCAGGCTGCAGTGAGGGCTGTCCTGGGCGTCGAGCACCCGTTGCAACATGGCTTCGAGCAGTTCGCGGTCAAGGTTCGGTGCGCTTTGGCGCAGGGCTTCGGGTTCCAGGCAGGCGCGCAACTCGTAGTCTTCGGTCACTTCCCGCGCAGTCAAAGGCCCGGCCAGCCATTGGGAATAGGGCTCTTTTTCCACCAAGCCGCGGTCACGCAAACGCATCAGCGCTTCACGTACTACCGCACGGCTGACGCCATAGTGGTCGGCGGCAGCTTGTTCATCCAGGCGGTAATGGCCGAAGGCAATGCAGGTGGACAGCGCTGCGCCGATCTCCTCGACGATGCGTTCGCCCAGTGGTCGCGTGTCCACCAACTCATCTTCACCATTCAAGCCCAGATGGGCGTGGCTTAAGGGCAGGCGCAACGGTTCCATCGCCAGGCCTTCAGGGTTGATCAAGTAACCCCGGCCATTGAAGCGGCAGATCAAGCCTTCGGCATGCAGCAGGTCCAGCGCCTTGCGCACCGGCACGCGGCTGGTGCCGAACAATTCGGCCAGGGGGCTTCCAGCAACACCAGGCCATGGCGGGCGGTGCCGTTGACGATCGCGTCACGCAACACTTGGTGAATCATCGCGTAACGGGAGGCCGAGGCGGACACTGCTTTCATCACTTTCTCAGGGGCTTGTAGGACGGTGGCCGGGGATTCTCTCATAAGTTGCGCCTGTCACCCTGCGCCACATCGGTGGCACTTATTTGGGGCTCTGAATGTAGGAATGTTACTTTTCTGCACCAAAATGTACTTATTAATAAAAGATACATTATTTCATTGAAGGACCTTGTCGGCTTCTGGGCAAGATATTTTCCCTCGATCAAAACCATCTATCCCGTAGCTCTGGGTTAAAAACCCGTTGCACGCAGAAACGCCGCTATTGAGACTGGCACGAAACCTGCCTTTGTAAAATGTACATTTTATTAATATGTACGTTTTTGAGGTTCATTCCGATGTCAGACGCCACTTCCATGGCCGAGGATTTCGCCAGCGGTCGCAGTGACCCGGTGCAAGCACTCGAACAGGCGCTCGTCCATGCGAGCATGGCCCCCAGCGTGTTTATCTCCCTGACCGCCGAGCGCGCTCGCCGTGAGGCCGAAGCCGCTGCCGCCCGCTGGCGCGCCGGCCAACCCTTGAGCGTGTTCGATGGAGTGCCGCTGGCCTGGAAGGACCTGTTCGATGTGGCCGGCAGCATCACCACGGCTGGCGCGGCCTATCGCCGCAATGCGCCCGCCGCGTTGCTGGATGCGCCCAGCGTCGGCCTGTTATGCCGTGCCGGAATGGTCAGCGTGGGCAAGACCAACCTCAGCGAACTGGCCTATTCCGGCCTGGGCCTGAACCCGCATTTCGGCACCCCGTTCAACCCTAGCAGCGGCGATGAGGCGCGTATTCCAGGCGGGTCATCATCGGGATCGGCGGTTGCCGTGGCCGCTGGCATCGTACCGATTGCCATGGGCACCGACACCGCCGGTTCAATCCGCATTCCTGCGGCGCTCAATGGTGTGGTGGGCTATCGCAGCAGCAGTCGACGCTACAGCCGCGACGGTGTATTTCCCTTGGCCCACACCCTCGACAGCCTCGGCCCGCTGACCCGCAGCGTGCGCGACGCCTTGGCCATCGACGACGTGCTCAATGGTCGTCGCCAAACCCACAGCGCCCGCAGCCTCAAGGGCCAGCGCTTCGTGCTGGCGCAACAAGAGGTCGAACCGGCCGTGCGCAATAACCTGCTGCGCGCAGTGGAACAGCTAAAGGCCCAAGGCGCGCTGATCGAAGAGCGCGAGTGCCCGACCTTCGAAGCCACCCTGGCATTGATCAAGGACCATGGCTGGCTCGGCACTTTCGAAGCCTTTGCCCTGCATGAGGCGCTGCTCGACAGCCCCGACGCTGAGCAACTCGACCCGCGTGTGCGGCGTCGCCTCGAAGCGGCGCGTGCGCTGCCAGCGAGCCAACTGCTGCACCTGGTCGATGCCCGCCGTCGCCTGCAACAGCAACTGGTCGATGACCTCGACGGTGCAATCCTGATCACCCCGACCGTCGCCCACGTTGCGCCCGCCTTGGCGCCGCTGGAAGTCGACGACGACCTCTTCGTAAAAACCAACCTCGCCACCCTGCGCCTGACCATGCCCGGCAGTTTGCTCGACATGCCCGGCGTGACCTTGCCCAGCGGCCGCGATGCCCAGGGCCTGCCCACCGGGCTGCTGCTCAGCGCCCCGACGGGGAGGACGCTCGCCTGTTGCGCGCGGCGTTGTCCGTCGAATCCGTACTTAACGTTTAAGGAGACACATCATGGCTAAAGACATCCTTTGTGCATTTGGCGTCGACGTTGACGCTGTCGCCGGCTGGCTCGGTTCCTACGGCGGCGAAGACTCGCCGGACGACATCTCCCGTGGCTTGTTCGCCGGTGAGATTGGCGCACCGCGCCTGCTCAAATTGTTCGAGCGCTACGGCCTGCGGACCACCTGGTTTATCCCCGGCCATTCGATGGAAACCTTCCCCGAACAAATGAAGGCCGTGGCCGACGCCGGCCATGAAATCGGTGTGCACGGCTACAGCCATGAAAACCCGATTGCGATGACTGCCGAGCAGGAAGAGATCGTCCTCGATAAATCCATCGAGCTGATCACCCAAGTCACCGGCAAACGACCGACCGGCTACGTTGCACCGTGGTGGGAATTCAGCAAGGTCACCAACGAACTGCTGCTGAAAAAAGGCATCAAGTACGACCACAGCCTGATGCACAACGACTTCCACCCCTACTACGTTCGCAAGGGCGACACCTGGACCAAGATCGACTACAGCCAGCACCCCGACACCTGGATGAAACCCCTGGTGCGCGGCGAAGAAACCGACCTGGTGGAGATCCCGGCCAACTGGTACCTGGACGACCTGCCGCCGATGATGTTCATCAAGAAAGCCCCCAACAGCCACGGGTTCGTCAACCCGCGTCACCTCGAAGAAATGTGGCGCGACCAGTTCGACTGGGTCTACCGCGAGCACGAACACGCAGTGTTCACCATGACCATCCACCCCGACGTTTCCGGCCGCCCGCAAGTGCTGTTGATGCTTGAGCGGTTGATCGAACACATCCAAAGCCATGCCGGTGTGCGCTTCGTCACCTTTGACGAAATCGCCGATGACTTCATCCGCCGGCAACCGCGTACCTGACCCCTGAAAACAGCCCCCCATCCCTGAGGCGCGACCCATGTCCATCTACAACAAGCTTGACCTGACTGGCTGGAAACCCCGGCAACTGACGTCCCAGGAAGTGCGCTTCGCCACCTGGATCGCGTTTTTCGCCTGGGTGTTTGCGGTGTATGACTTCATCCTGTTCGGCACGTTGTTGCCGGAGATCGGCCGGCACTTTGGCTGGGGTGAAGTGGAGCAAGCCGAGATCGCGACCTGGTGGCGGTGGGCACTGCCGTGGTTGCCTTCGCCATTGGCCCTGTGGTCGATAAATTGGGTCGACGCAAAGGCATCATCTTCACCGTGGCCGGTTCCGCGCTGTGTTCGGCGCTGACGGCGATTGGCGGGGCGTGGGGCAAGTCGCCGCTGATTCTGATCCGTTCGTTGGGCGGCCTGGGGTATGCCGAGGAAACCGTCAACGCCACGTATTTGAGTGAGCTGTACGGTGCCTCGCAAGACCCGCGCCTGACCAAACGCCGTGGCTTCATCTACAGCCTGGTGCAGGGCGGCTGGCCGGTTGGCGCGTTGATCGCTGCGGGTTTGACTGCACTGTTATTGCCGATCATTGGTTGGCAGGGCTGCTTCATTTTCGCCGCCATCCCGGCGATTGTGATCGCGATCATGGCGCGCAAGCTCAAGGAGAGCCCGCAGTTCCAGATCCACCAGCGCATCAGCGAGCTGCGTAAAAGCGGCGCGGTGAAAGAAGCGCAAAACGTCGCCGTCACCTACGGCGTGGACTACGACGAACACAGCAAGGCTGGCCTCAAGGCTGCGTTCCGTGGCCCGGCCCGTCGCGCCACCTTGGTGATCGGCGCTGCGTTGCTGCTCAATTGGGCAGCGATCCAGGTGTTCAGCGTGTTGGGCACATCGGTGATCGTCAGCGTGCACCACATCTCGTTCGAAAACTCGCTGATCATCCTCGTACTGTCGAACCTGGTGGGTTACTGCGGTTACCTCAGCCACGGCTGGATGGGCGACAAGATCGGCCGTCGCAACGTGATTGGCCTGGGTTGGATGCTCGGCGGGTTGTCGTTCGCCGGCATGCTGTTTGGCCCGAGCAATATGGCGATGGTGGTCGGGTTGTACAGCCTGGGCCTGTTCTTCCTGATCGGCCCGTACTCGGCGGCGTTGTTCTTTATCAGTGAAAGTTTCCCCACCAGCATCCGCGCCACCGGCGGCGCAATCATCCACGCGATGGGCCCGATTGGCGCCGTGGTTGCAGGCTTCGGCGCGACCCAAGTGTTGTCGGCCGGCAGTGACTGGCAGACCGCCGCGCTGTGGTTCGGTGCGGTGCCGTGCTTCTTGTCCGGCATGTTGATGTTTGCCGCCCGCCATGTGCGTCCGGAAACCGTTCAGTAAGGAGTCTTTGATGAGCCGTAAAGTTGCCTTGATTACCGGTGCCGCCAGTGGCATCGGCCAAGCCCTCGCCGTGGCCTATGCCCGCAATGGTGTGGCGGTGGTCGGCGGGTATTACCCGGCCGATCCTCATGACCCGCACACCACCGTGGCCCTGGTGGAAGAAGCCGGCGGCGAGTGCCTCATGTTGCCGCTGGACGTGGGCAATACCGCTTCGGTAGACGCATTGGCCGAACAAGCCGTGCAGCACTTCGGCCGCCTGGATTACGCCGTGGCCAACGCCGGTTTACTGCGCCGTGCGCCGCTGCTGGAAATGACCGATGCGCTGTGGGACGAGATGCTCAATGTCGATCTGACGGGGTGATGCGCACCTTCCGCGCGGCCACCCGGCATATGAGTGAAGGCGGCGCGCTGGTGGCGATCTCTTCGATTGCTGGCGGCGTGTATGGCTGGCAGGAGCACAGCCATTACGCGGCGGCCAAGGCCGGTGTGCCGGGGTTGTGCCGGTCGTTGGCGGTGGAACTGGCACCGTTGGGCATTCGCTGCAATGCGGTGATCCCAGGGTTGATCGAGACGCCGCAGTCGCTGGATGCAAAGAATTCGCTGGGGCCGGAAGGCTTGGTCAAGGCCGCACGGGCGATCCCGCTGGGGCGGGTAGGGCGGGCGGATGAAGTAGCGTCGTTGGTGCAGTTCTTGACCAGTGAGGCGTCAAGTTACCTCACCGGACAAAGCATCGTCATCGACGGCGGCCTGACCGTGCGCTGGCCGGACTGAATGTACTCGGTCTGAAAATGTGGGAGCTGGCTTGCCTGCGATAGCGGTGGGTCCGCCCCAATCATGTTTACTGATACGCCGCTATCGCAGGCAAGCCAGCTCCCACAGTGGAATGATGTTTGTCTGAGGAGTTTTTATATGAACCAACTGTTTAACCGCCGCGCTGTGATCACCGGTGCTGGCAGCGGCATCGGTGCCGCCATCGCCCGCGCCTACGCCGCTGAGGGCGCACGCCTGGTGCTGGCCGACCGCAACGCCGCCAGCCTCGCCGAAACCGCGATCACCTGCCGCAACCTCGGCGCCGAAGTTCATGAGTGCCTGGGCGATGTGGGCACTGTCGAAGGCGCCCAGGCCAGTGTGGATAAATGCGTCGAACAGTTCGGCGGTATCGACATTTTGGTCAACAACGCCGGCATGCTGACCCAGGCGCGCTGCATCGATCTCACCCTCGAGATGTGGAACGACATGCTGCGCGTCGACCTCACCAGCGTGTTCATCGCCAGCCAGCGCGCCTTGCCGCACATGCTCGCGCAGCGCTGGGGGCGGATCATTAACGTGGCCTCGCAACTTGGTATCAAGGGTGGCGCCGAACTCACCCATTACGCCGCCGCCAAGGCTGGGGTGATCGGCTTTACCAAATCCCTGGCCCTGGAAGTCGCCAAGGACAACGTACTGGTCAACGCCATCGCCCCTGGCCCGATTGAAACACCCTTGGTGGGCGGCATCAGCGACGACTGGAAGCGCGCCAAGGCCAAGGAGTTGCCCCTGGGCCGCTTCGGCTTGGCCGATGAAGTGGCACCCACCGCTGTGCTGTTGGCAAGCGAGCCGGGTGGCAACCTGTTCGTTGGCCAGACCCTGGGCCCGAACTCCGGCGATGTCATGCCATGAGTGAGGTGTAGCCATGTGCGGACTCTGCGGGCTGCTCGGCGAAGACCTGCACTGGAGCGATCCCCTGGGTGATGAGTTGCCCCGGCGCCGTGAGCGTTTGCGCCGGATCGCGGCGATCAACCAGGTGCTGGCGGTGTTCCGGCTCAAGGTCGAGGACTTCCAGGGCGCCTCTTACCTGCTATTGGGCGCCACCGGCAAACAGGCACTGGCCAGCGGCCTGGATCAACTCTGGCAGGCCGCCGAAAGCATGCTCGGCCGCCCGTTGGACCCGCTCGATCCGCAGTTGCTGGAACACTTGGAGTCAACCCCATGAGCATCGCCCTCAACGTCATCACCGGCTTCCTCGGCAGCGGCAAAACCACCTTGCTCAAACGCCTGCTGCAAGGTGAAAGCCTGGGTGACACGGCGTTGCTGATCAATGAATTTGGCGATGTCGGCATCGATCATCTGCTGGTGGAAGAAGTCGCGCCGGACACCGTTCTGCTGCCCAGCGGCTGCGTATGTTGCTCGATCCGTGGCGAGCTCAAAGACGCGCTGCTCGGTCTGCTGCAACGCCGCGAACGTGGTGAGATTCCTGCGTTCAAGCGGGTGATCCTGGAGACCACCGGCCTGGCCGACCCGGCGCCGATTCTCGCGACCTTGAACAACGACGTGCAGCTGCGCGGGCGTTTTCATATCGGCCTGGTGATCACCCTGGTGGACGCCAGCCACGCGGCGCTGCAAGAACGCCTGCACCCGGAATGGCTGGCGCAGGTCGCGGCAGCAGACCGCCTGCTGCTGAGCAAGACCGACCTGGCAGGTGACTGCACGCCATTGCGCGCGCACTTGCAGGCCCTCAACGCCGGTACGCCGATCCTCGATACCCAAGACATCCACAGCGGCGATCAACTGCTGCTCGGTGAGGGACTGCGCAGTGCCGAGCCGGCGGTTGAAGTCAGCCGCTGGCAGCTGCATCAACCCACCGCGACCACCCATGGCGCCGCGCAAGTCTGCTACCTGACCTTCCACCAGCCGCTGGACTGGGTGGGTTTCGGGGTGTGGTTGTCGATGCTGTTAAGATGCCATGGCGAACGAATCCTTCGTGTCAAAGGACTGCTCAACGTGAACGCCAGTAACGCTCCCATCGTCATTCATGGCGTGCAGCACTGCCTGCATGCCCCGGTCCACCTGCCTGCGTGGCCGGGCGGTGACCGCCAATCGCGCCTGGTGTTTATCCTGCGCGGGCTCGACCCGGCGCAATTGCGCCGCTCGTTCGAAGTGTTCTCGCGGCGGTTCGCCGCATGATCACCTTGCGTGTCCTTGGCACTTCCGTGACCTTGCTGGAATGCTTGCGTGTACGCGCCGAGCAGGAGTTGGGTATTCGCCTGGTGTACCAGGTGCATGACGTCGAACAGGCCCAGCGCATCGCGGTGATGCAACCTGACAGTTACGACCTGTACGACCAGTGGTTCCATAACGTCGACTTTGTGTGGCCGGCGCGGGCGATCCAGCCTATCGACACCCGGCGCATCGCGCTGTGGCACGAGATCAACGACCTGCCCAAGCGCGGGCGCCTGTCGCCCAACGACCGCCTCGGCAGCGGCAGCGTGCCCAGCGAACGCCTGTTCGTGCAGCACGATGGCAGCCTGGGCAGCACGGTTACCGACCGCATCAGCATGCTGCCCCTGACCCACAACGCCGACAGCTTCGCCTATCGCCCCGAGCGTTTGCCCGACGGTTTTTGCCACGGCAATGAAAGCTGGGGCTGGTTGCTGGACCCCGCCTGGAGTGCCCGCACCGCATTGCAGAGTGACGCCGCCATCGGCGCCCTGGACGCTGCGCTGGCCGTGCAGGGTGCGGGGCTGGCGCAGTTCGACGACATCGGCAACATGAGCATCGAAGAGATCGACGTGCTTGCCGACATCCTGGTGCGCAAACAGAAGGAAGGGCACTTCGCGGCGTTCTGGTCGGATGACGAAGAGGCTGCGCAGTTGATGCTCAGCCCCAGCGTCGATATCCAGAGCCTGTGGTCGCCAGCCCTGATGCGCCTGCACCGCGCCGGCGTGAAATACCGCCTGGCAGTACCGCGTGAAGGTTATCGCGCCTGGTTTGGTGGCTTGTCGCTGTCGCGCCATGCAAAGGGCCCGGTGCTTGATGCGGCGTATGCCTACCTCAACTGGTGGCTGTCCGGCTGGCCCGGCGCGGTGATGGCGCGCCAGGGCTACTACATCGGCAACCCGGCGCGCAGCCGCGATCACCTCAGCAGCGCCGAATGGGATTATTGGTACGCGGGCAAACCTGCGCGGGAAGAACTGCTGGGCAGCGATGGCTTGCCACTGATCGATATCGGCGAAGTGCGCGACGGTGGCTCCTACGAGCAGCGCATGGGCCATATCGCCGTGTGGAACTCGGTCATGGATGAGCACAACTATCTGGTGCGGCGGTGGGGGGACTTTATGCGCGCTCGCGGCTGATCCTTGTCGCCAATAAAGTGACAGTGAAATCCCTGGTTTTATTGGGTGCACTTCTGCTTTCTCCCAGCTAATCTGCTAAAACCAAATATTCCATAAAAATGGATATTTTTTTGACGCCAGGTCTGCAGTTGCCAGGGAAGCCAATGAAAAGGAACGTAGTGGCAGGGAGAGGCGCACGCTGCCAGAGGGCACTGCAATGAGGTGGCGCCACACGTTCCAAACCCGTATTGCCGGGGTGCTGGCGCTGTTGTTGCTGGTGGTGGTGGCCGCCACTTACTTCGCGGTCAAGGCCGCTACTTCCCGCGCCGTGGAAAACCAGGCGCAAGTCCAATTGAAAACCGGTAGCCAGGTGTTCGAACGCCTGCTGGATTTACGTGGGCGGCGCCTGCAATACGGTCTCGACTGGCTGACCGTGGATATCCCTTTCAAACAAGCCGTGGCCGAAGGCAGCACGGTGCCGATCCTGGCGGCCTTGCGTCGCCACGGCACCGGCATTCGTTCCAGCGAAGTGTTCGTGCTGGGCATGGACGGCAAGGTCATGGTCAGCACCTTGCCGGTGTTTACCCGAGGCCAGTCGTTCCCTTATGACGACGCCTTGCGCCGTGCGCGGCGCACGGGTTTGCAGATGCTGATCGTGGCCATGGACGGGCAGCCGTACCTGCTGGTGCAGGATGAAGTGCTCGACCCGTTGCCCATCGCCCGCGTCGTCATGGGCTTCCCCATGGACACACTGTTCGCCAATGAGCTGCGCTCGATGAGCAACCTGGATGTGTCGTTCCTCAGCGTGCAGAACGGCAAGCCGGGGCCGTTGTTCAGCACACACCCCGATGCTTATCAGGCCGCCATCATTCACCAGATGCGCGATGCACAAGTTAACCCCGAGGCGCAGATAGGTCTGTTTTACGGCGAGCGAGTGCTCAGCCAAGTGCTGCCGTTGGAAAACACCGGCGACGGCGATGAAGTACGCGTGTTACTGCAGAGCCCGCTGGACCATGCGCTGGAGTCCTTTGCCCCGCTGGATCGGCAATTCCTCGGGATTGCCTTGGCGGTGCTGCTGGTGTCGTTGGCCGGTGCGTTGTTTTTGGCGCGGCGCGTGTCGCGTCCACTGACCGCGTTGGTGCAGGCGGCCGAGCGCATTGGTGCCGGTGACTACCGCACGCCGGTGCGGGTGCGCAGCCACGACGAATTCGGCCTGCTGGCCCGGGCGTTCAATGCCATGCAAAGCGGCATCGCCGTGCGTGAGCGGCAGTTGGCGCACAACGCACTGCATGACCCGCTGACCGGTCTGCCCAACCGTGCGCTGGCCATGGAGCGGCTGGGCAGCGCGATCAGCGCGCGAAGACCGGTGGTGTTGCTGTACCTGGGCATCGAGAACTACCGGGTGATCAATGAAGGTTTTGGTCCTGAAGGCGTCGAGGAGATGCTGCGCGAGGCCAGCCGCTGTTTGTCCATGAGCCTGCTGGCCAGCGACACGGCGGCACGGATCGCCGGCAGTGAGTTCCTGTTGTTGCTGGAAAACACCGAGATCGACCGCGCCGTGGCACGCGCCGACCGCCTCTACGCGTTGCTCACCGAGCCGCAGCGCATCGGCAACGACGAGCTGCGCCATGAAGTGAGCATTGGCATCGCGGCCTACCCCGATGATGGCCAGCAGGTTGAAGAACTGATCAGCCGCGCCGCTATCGCCCGCCACGATGCGGCGAGTCTGCCAGGGCATTTGCAGATTTATCAGCAGGACCGTGACCTGGCCCATCAGCGCCAGATCACCTTGATTCGTGACCTGCGTCGGGCCGCCGTCGAGGGGGAGTTGTTCCTGTGCTACCAACCCAAGCTGGACCTCAAGCACGGCCATGTGCGCCAAGCCGAAGCCCTGCTGCGCTGGCAGCATCCGACATTGGGCCAAGTGTCGCCCGCAGAATTCATCCCCCTGGCCGAGCGTACCGGCAGCATGGGCAGCCTGACTTTGTGGGTGATTGAAGAGGCGATCCGCCAGATCGGCGAGTGGTCGCTGCGCGGGTTGTTTATCCAGTTGTCGGTGAATATCTCGGTGGCTGACCTGGCCGATGATGACCTGGCGATTCGGGTAACGGCCTTGCTGATGCAATACAAAGTGGATGCCCAGCAATTGATTTTCGAGATCACCGAAAGCGCGATCATGCACAACCCCCAGCAGGCGCTCAGTGTGCTGGAGCAACTGCGTGGCTGCGGTATCAGCCTGTCGGTGGATGACTTCGGCACCGGTTATTCGTCGCTGGCGCAGTTGCAGCGTCTGCCGGTGCAGGAGCTGAAGATCGACCAGTCCTTTGTACGCAACCTCGACAGCACCAGCGGTGACGGGGTGATCGTGCGCTCCACCATCGAGATGAGCCACAACCTGGGGCTCAAAGTGGTCGCGGAAGGCGTGGAGTTTGCCCCCAGCCTGAAATTGCTCAAGCAATGGAACTGCGACACGGCCCAGGGTTACCTGATCAGCCGGCCCTTGAATGCCATGGCGTTCGAAATGTGGATGCGCCGCGAGCGCGTGCCGCTGTAACGCCATGCGCAATTCACTGTGGGAGTTCTGTCAGGCTTGGTTAAGGGGTACACCGGCGCTCCCACATTTTGATCTTTGTCACACATGAAAAGGCGGCGACCCTCAACAGGTCGCCGCCTTTTATTACTGCCAGTGGAGCTTAATCCGGCAGTTTGAACGCCATCACATAGTCACCCTGCTTGGTGCCCAGGGAACCGTGACCGCCGGCCATGACCAGCACGTACTGCTTGCCGTCTTTACCGGTGTAGGTCATCGGGGTGGTTTGCGCGCCTGCTGGCAGGCGGCCTTCCCACAGTTGCTTGCCGTTTTTCACGTCATAGGCACGCAGGTACTGGTCGAGGGTACCGCTGAGGAACGACACGCCACCGGCGGTGGTGAACGTACCGCCCAGGCTAGGCACGCCCATGGTCAGTGGGATTGGAACCGGCGAGCTGTCACGCACGGTGCCGTTCTTGTGCATCCAGATGGTTTTGTGGGTGGTCAGGTCGACCGCCGCTACATAACCCCAGGCCGGTGCCTGGCACGGCAGGCCCATTGGCGACAGCAGTGCTTCGAGGATCACGCCGTAGGGCGCGCCTTTGTTCGGCTGTACGCCTTCGGTTTCGCTGACACGTGGGCCTTGTTTGGCAATGTCGGCAGCCGGGATCAACTTGGATTTGAACGCCATGTAGCTCGGGTTCACGAAGGCGATCTGGCGTACCGGGTCGACGGAAATACCGCCCCAGTCGAACACGCCGAAGTTACCTGGGTAAACGATCGAGCCTTGCAGCGATGGCGGGGTGAACGGGCCGTCGTAGCGCATCGACTTGAAGTCGATCCGGCAGATCAGTTGGTCGAACGGCGTCACGCCCCACATGTCGCGCTCTTTGAGGGGCGGCGGCATGAAGTTCAGGTCGGACTTGGGCTGGGTAGGGGAGGTGTGATCGCCAGCCACTGCGCCTTGCGGAACAGGGATTTCGTTGATCGGTACCACCGGCTGGCCGTTGGTACGGTCGAGCACGTAGATGCTGCCTTGCTTGGTCGACGCCATCACCGCTTGCTTCACGCCGTCAGCGGTCTTGATGTCGATCAGGGTTGGCTGGCCGCCTACGTCCATGTCCCACAGGTCGTGGTGAGTGAACTGGAAGGTCCATTTCACGTGGCCGCTGTCGATGTCCAGGGCAGTGAGGCCGGCGCTGTACTTCTCGGAGTCCGGGGTACGGTCGCCGCCGTACTGGTCGGGCATCTGGTTGCCCATTGGCAGGTACAGGGTGCCGAGTTTTTCATCCACGGCGAACATCGACCACATGTTTGGCGAGTTGCGGGTGTAGGTCTTGCCCTCGGCCAACGGGGTGGTGTCGTCCGGGTTGCCGCTGTCCCAGTTCCACACCAGCTTGCCGGTGTGCACGTCGAACGCACGGATCACGCCGCTAGGCTCGTCGGTGGAGACGTTGTCGGTCACGTGGCCGCCGATCACGACCAGGTTCTTGGTCACGGCCGGAGGCGAGGTGGAGTAGTAACCGCCTGGGGCAAAGCTGCCGATGTTGGCACGCAGGTCGACCTGACCTTTGTCACCGAAGTCTTCGCACATCTTGCCGGTATCGGCGTTGAGGGCGATCAGACGGGTGTCGGCAGTCGGCACGAAGATGCGTTTCGGGCACACGGCGCTGACGGGGGCCGGGCTGGCGGAACCGGTCGGGCTCTGCTCGGAGGCGTACACCGCATCATCGTGATACGACACGCCACGGCAGGTCATGTGCGCCCATCCCTTGAAGTTCGCAGCGCCTTGGCTGCTGATCTTCGGATCGAAACGCCAGATTTCCTTGCCGGTGTCCGGGTCCAAGGCAATTACCTGGCTGTGCGGGGTGCACACGTAGAGCATGCCGTTGACTTTCAGCGGGGTGTTTTCCGCGGTGGTCTCACCCGGATCGTTCGGGCCAGGGATGTCACCCGTGCGGTAGGTCCATGCTGGCACCAGTTTGTGCGCGTTTTCCGGGGTGATCTGCGCCAGCGGCGAGTAGCGATCACCGAAGGCCGAACGGCCATAGGAGTTCCAGTCGCCATCGGCCTGGGACGGCGCAGCACTGGCCATGCCCGGTACGGCGTCGCGGTCCAGTTGGCCGGTCTTGACCATTTCACCTGGGTTGGTGAATTGGCTGGCCAGCGCGGTGGCACCCGCCAATACCACGGCAATGCTCAGCGCGCCGGTGCCCAGTGGCGCAGGTTGGGTGCGCAGCAACGGACGACGGAACCACGGCAGCAGCATGACGATGCCCAAGGCGAACAGCAGCGCCAGGCGCGGCACCAACTGCCACCAGTCCAGGCCGACTTCCCACAGTGCCCACACGGTGCTGGCGAACAGCACCAGTGCGTACAGGCCCAGCGCGGCGCGATGGGTAGCCAACAGCAGCAGGCCGGTCAGGGCGATGCCAATACCGGCCAGCAGGTAGTACAACGACCCGCCGAGCATGCTCAGCTTGACGCCGCCGGCCAGCAAGGCCAGGCCCATGATCAGCAACAAGACGCCTAGCAGCCTGGGCAGCAGGCGACTTGGGCTTGAGGCACCATCAGTGCTCATAGTGTGTTTCTCCGTTACGTTGAATTATGTAACCCCATGCTTCACTGTAGATGACGATTCGGCACGGGCTTGGTTCAGCGTTATTTGGTTTTTCTGGGGATAAGTGTGGTTATCCACAGGCGGGCGATTTATTCCCAGGCGCAGGTCGGAGTGAGACAGCGCTGTCTTTGCGGGTAGGGAAATTCGGCAAGATGGGGTCGACCGGGGAAGTGAAACGTTTCAGTTTGTTGCCGGGAAGGATAAAGGGAGTGGGCGCGCAGAGAAAGGGTAAATCGCAAGATGCATCATTTCAGATTTGGTAACAGTGACGAATCGTCGCTGCAAAAAGCCGATGGGAGGCTGGCTTGCCTGCGATGGCATCACCTCGGTATCACTGAAATACCGAGGTGGCCGCATCGCAGGCAAGCCAGCTCCCACATAGGCCTTGTCCGCAGGGATATTGCGGTGTTGGTTAGAAGGTGGTGCGCACACCAAACTGCACGCTGCGCCCCGGCGCCGGCGCAATATCGCGCAGGATCGAGCTGGCATAGCGCACGGTCTGGTTGGTCAGGTTTTCACCGTTCACAAACGCCAGCCATTGGCTGCCACCGACGTTGAAGTGATAACCCGCGCTGGCACCCAAGGTGGTGTAGCCGTCGGTGCCGCTTTCGTTATCCGGCACGCGGCCTTGTCCGGCGGCATGCTCCACATCGATCCGCGCCTGCCAGCGGTCCAGTTCCCACAGCAAGCCACTGTTCACGCGCAGCGGTGCGATGCGTGGCAAGGCTTCGCCCGTGTCGAGGTTGGTGGCGCGGGTGTAGTCACCCGACAGTTCAAGGGCGAACTTGCCGTAGGCGCTTTCGCCGAGCTTCCAGTGATCCTGGGCTTCGAAGCCGGCGAACCGTGCACGCACACCGGAGTATTTGTACTCAGGGATGCCGCTGGCGTCTTCTTCACCCTCGTCGTTCAGCGTGCGACCGCTGCCTAGCAGGCCGATGTAGTTGGAGAAGTGGCTGTAGAACACGCCGAAGCTGCCCTTGTGGGGGCCGTTGTCAAAGCGCAGGGCCAGGTCGCTGGACACGGCTTTTTCTTTCTTCAGGTTGGCGTCGCCCAACTCGTAGGTGCCGGTGGCGACGTGGGCGCCGTTGGCGTACAGCTCGTAGAAGGTCGGGGCGCGCTCGGTGTAGCCCAGGGTCGCGGCCAGGGACCAGATGGGCGTGAGGGTGTACACCGCGCCGGACGACAGGCTACCGGCGGTGAAATCATTGCTCTTGTCGGCACCGGCAAAGCGCTCGTTGCCCTTGGCATTCGGGTCGACGCTGGTGTGTTCCAGGCGCCCGCCGAGGCTGAGTTTCAGGCGTTCGGTGGCCTGCATTTCTTCGAGGATAAACAGCGCGCCAGCGTTGGTGTCGGTCTGCGGCACGAAGGCTTCTTCGCCGAGGGCGGAGAATTCGTTGCGGGTAACTTGCGCGCCGACCACGCCATTGAACGGCCCGATAGGCTGGTGACGGGCTTCAACGCGAGCTTCATAGCCTTTGTTCTTGAAGATCGTGCCGGTCTCGCCGCCTTCGATTTCGCGGTGTTCGTAGTCGGTGTAGCCCGCATCGACTTTTACCGAGGTGAACGGACCCTGCAGGTTGCGCACTTCGGAGGCGAAGGCGTAGTGGTCCTGCTTCATGCGGATGCGCACGTCCTGCTCGGCGGGCGAGCCGTAGTTGGCGTCGTAGTTGCTGTAGGACAGGCCGGCATAACCGTCGTCCCAGGTGTAGGAACCGCCCACTGCGCCGCCGTCCTGGCGCCCGTCGCTGTTGCCCAGGCGACCATTTTTACCGGGCGCGTCGTCGCTCTCCGGCGCGTGGCGGCTGCGGGCCTGGCCGGGGATTTTCAGGTCGTTGAATTCCCGCGCATTGGCGTCCAGGTGCAAGGCAAACGTGCCGTTGCCGGCTTCCAGCTTGCCCGCACTGCTGCGGGTGGTGTCGGCGCCGCCGTAGCGCAATTCACCGGCACCGTGGATGCCTTCGATGGCTTCGGTCGGGATGCGGTTGTCGAAGGTGTTGACCACGCCACCGATGGCACTGCCGCCGTACAGCAACGCCGCCGGGCCGCGCACGATTTCAATGCGGTCAACGTTGACCGGATCCAGCGGTACGGCGTGGTCGTAGGACAGCGACGAGGCATCCAGCGCGCCGACGCCATTGCGCAGCAGGCGAATCCGGTCGCCGTCCTGGCCACGGATAATCGGCCGACTGGCGCCGGGGCCGAAGTACGAGGAGGACACGCCTGGCTGCTTGTTGAGGGTTTCACCCAGGCTACCTTTTTGTTGCAGGGTCAGGTCGTCGCCTTCCAGCACCGTGGTGGGCGAGGCAAGTTGTTCGCTGCCCAGCGGGTTGCCGGTGATGACTTGAGGTTGCAGTTCCAGGGCGTGGGCTTCGGAGCAGATCAGCAGGGCGGCGGCAAGCGGGGTCAAGCGCCACAGAGAAGAAAGGGACATCGGACATTCCTTGGCAAAACGGCAAAAAAGAGCAGGCTTAAGACGGTATCGAGCACGTTACTTTTCATAACAATCTGATAAGTATCGTTACAATATAACATCTCTTTTTTCGCTGAAAAGGGGAACTTTTCCCAAGGGTCTATATTCAATGCGGTGCTTCCACCTGTACGCCCCGTCGGCTAAGGTGCGCGGCTGTGTTTCCTCTTTTGCAAAAGGCCCGGCATGACCGCGACAAGCAACGACCCACTTCACGGCGTGACCCTGCAACACGTCCTCACCACGCTAGTGGAGCATTACGAATGGGACGGCCTGGCCGAACGCATTGATATCCGCTGCTTCAAGAGCGACCCGAGCATCAAGTCGAGCCTCACGTTCCTGCGCAAAACCCCCTGGGCGCGGGAAAAAGTCGAAGCGTTGTACGTCAAGCTGATGCGCACCAAACGTCCGCTGGATTGAGTCTGTGAAGCGCTTTGTCGCAGTGGCGGCGCTGGCCGGTTGGGTGGGGCTGGCGATTCAGCAGTACCTGATTTTCTATTCACGCTGGTCCACCGGCGCCAGCCTGCTGGGCGGCTTGATCAACTTCTTCAGCTTCTTCACCGTGCTGACCAACACCCTGGTCGTCGTGGTGTTGAGTTATGCCCTGGTCCAGCGTGATTCAGCCGCGAAGCGGTTTTTTCTGGCACCCGGAATCAGCAGCGGTATCGCTATCAGCATCGTGGTGGTGAGCCTGGCTTACAACCTGCTGCTGCGGCATTTGTGGCAGCCCGAAGGCTTCCAATTTGTCGCCGACGAACTGCTGCACGACGTGATGCCGACGCTGTTTTTTATCTACTGGTGGCGGTGGGTGCCCAAGGGCAGCCTGCGGTTCAAACACATCGGCGCCTGGGTGATCTACCCGTTGGTGTACTTCGCCTATGTGCTGTTGCGGGGGCATTTGCTTGGGCAGTATCAGTACCCGTTCATTGATGTGGATGCGCTCGGTTATCCACAGGTGTTTGTGAATGCCGGGGGGATATTGGCGGGGTTCATCGTGATTGCATTGACGGTGCTGGGGCTGGACAGGTTGTTGAAAACACCTTCGAGCTAATGTGGGAGCCGGGCTTGCCCGCGATGACGGTGTGTCAGCTAATGAATTGCCTGCTGATGCACTGCCATCGCAGGCAAGCCAGCTCCCACATTGGAGCTCTAGTGTGTTTGAGATATCACTCTTCTTCGCTGCCTTCGGCACGCCAGTAACCCACGGCCTTGAGGAACTCCTCATTGACCTTGTGCGTATCCAGCAGTACCCGGCGAACCTGGCGTGACAGCTTGGTCTCAGTGGCAACAAAGCTGTACAGCGAGCCACTTGGCAGCGTCAGTTTCTGCACGGTCTCCAGCAGGTCGTCCTCGCCACGAATCACCCAGATCACGTCGACGTTCGCGGCACTGTTCAGCGCCTGCTTTTCTGCCGCGTTGGCGATTTCAATCACGGCCAGTACGGTGCGCCCGGCCGGCAACTCTTCCAGGCGCCGTGCGATGGCGGGCAGGGCGGTTTCATCGCCGATCAGCAGGTAGCTGTCGAAGATGTCCGGCACGATCATCGAGCCGCGTGGCCCGCCGATATACAGGTGCTGGCCGACCTGCACCTGATCGGCCCAGGTGGACGCAGGGCCATCGCCATGCAGGACAAAATCGATGTCCAACTCGCCGATGCTCAGGTCGAAACGGCGTGGCGTGTAGTCGCGCATCGCCGGTTGCGGGCCGTCACCCTTGATGTTGAAGGTGGGGCTTTCCAGCGCGGCCTGTTCGGCGGCGTTCTGCGGGAACAGCAGCTTGATGTGGTCGTCACTGCCCAGGCTGACAAACCCCGCCAGCTCAGGCCCGCCGAGGGTGATGCGGCGCATGCGCGGGGTGATGTCGACCACTCGCAGTACTTCAAGACGGCGGCGTTTGATTTCGTGGCTTACGCGGTGGATCACTTGGCTATTCATTGGTCTTTCCCGTCGGCAATGGCTTGAGCGGTGCGATTGAGCAGCGCCGCGACACGAACGATTTCTTCCGGGCTCCAGCGCCCGTGGTGCGAGTGCAGGGCGTGGCGCAGGTTATGCACCGCCTCGTGGATTTCGGGCGGGCGGTCATGGCCGCGCAATGAGCGTTTGCTCACATCGATGCGCATGCGCACGCCGTCCAACGCCACCTGCTGCTCGCTTAAGAAGAGACGACCGGCGTCGGTAATTGTGTAGCGTTTTTTCCGCCATCGGCGTCGCCCTGGATCAAATCGCTTTCTTCCAGAAAGGTCAGGGTTGGGTAGATCACGCCGGGGCTTGGGGTGTAGGCGCCGTCGAACAGGCTTTCGATCTGGCGGATCAGGTCATAGCCGTGGCAGGGCTGCTCGGCGATCAGCGCCGGCAGCAGCAATTTCAGGTCGCCGGGTGCAAACACCCGGGGGCCGCGACCGGCCTGCGCGCGGGTCGAAGCCGTCGCGCTGGTGAGGATGGTCTCGCATAGGTGGGAGCCTCTGTGTGTGTCTAGATATAACTTAAGATATATCTTTATCGCTGCGCAACGCGCTCCGACAAACGGTCTGCTCCCACAACTGTTTTGGATCACCCGTTCAGAGGGTGCCGGCCTCATGCGCATCCAGCCGCTGCAGCGCCTCGCGGGTCAAATGTCGAGCCAGGTTCGATTCGCTGGGGATGTCCTCGCTGAAACCGCTGGCAAGAATGCGTTCGTAGGCCTGCGTCGTCATCGGCTGGCCACTGAGCACTTCGGCGTGAGGCACGCCCAGTGCATCGGCCAGTGCCAGCAGGCCGGATCGTAGGGTGATGCGTTCCGCAGGCGTCGCACCGGCCCATTGGTTCTGGGCAAATAGCAGGTCATCGAGTGAATCGCTTAGCGCATGGGCGCGGTCGAGGCTGGCCTGGAAACGCGGCGCATGGGTTTCGCGCAGGTATTGCTCCCAGAACGGTTGTTCCAACAGGGCTATTACCAGCCCGTCGCCGGCTTCCTGCCCCGACACATGATCGAACGCATTTTCCAGCTGTGTCAGGCCGACATCGGCCGTGGCCCGATAGCGCATGTGCGGCGACACCCAAGGCAGTTTCAGGCGGCCTTGCAAGGCGCTGTGATAGGCCATGTAAACCTCTACTTCATCCACCGTGCCTGGCACGCCGTCAACCAACTGCGTGCTGAAACGCAGGCCTTGTCCGCCGTCCGAGACCGGTGCGATGCGTTGGCGGATATCGGCCTGGGCGAATCGGTTGAGCCGGTCCAGGCGTGACTTGCCCCGGGCCAGCCCGACCAGTTCGCGCTCGCGCAGGGCGGCGGATGGCTCCCGGCTGATCTCTGCCAAGCGCACCTCGACCCCCATCGCATTAAAGATGTGTGCTCCGGCATCGGCGCAGGTGACTGGGTTGCCAGCCATCAAGAACAGGCGCGAACGCAGTGCGTGGTCGCCGTGCATGGCCCGCAGCATGCGCCAGACTTTGTCGGTCAGTTGCGCGCGGCCGCGTGCGTAGCGTGCTTCGTCGCGCGCGTCTTCAAACACATCCGAATGTTCCAGGCTTTTCAGGACCTCGAAAAACCTTGGGCGCCGTGCTCCTGTTCAAGGTCCAGCCACTGTTGTTTCAATTTTTCTTGAAGCGCCACTGGTTGGTTGGCCAGCCAGAATTGGCTGTCGCCTTTGGGCGGATACGTACGGTAAGGGTCCAAACCGGCTGCCAGTCGGTAACTGATCAATTGCTGTTCGGCGCTCGCGCTCAATCGGTTGCGGTCAAGGCGGGCCCAGGCCACTACTTCGGCTTCGGGCGCCCACGGCAAGAATTGCGGCACGCTGTTGATGGCGGTGTTTTGCATGTCCAGGTAGAAGCCCCAAGGCCTGGACTGTTCAAACAAACCGTCAGGCCATTCGCTGATGCCGGTGTTGTTCAACGACAAGGCTTCTAGATGCGCCAGGCCTCCCAGGTCTGGTGCTCGGGTCAAGCCACGGTTATGGCTCAGGTTCAGTTGCCGCAGTTGGGACATGTCGGCGAGTTGGCTCAAGCCGGCGGTGTCCCATGTGATGGGGTTGCTCTCCAGGCTCAAGTGCGTCAGCGACGTCATGCCCTGCAGGGGCGTTGGCAATCGCGTCAGTCTGTTGTTGCGCAGGCTAAGGCTGATCAGTCGCGGGAAGTTCGTGAGAAATGACGTATCGGTATCCAAGAGTTGGGCGTCGATCAAATCCAGGTGCAACACATGATCGAAGTTGGCGCTCAGCCGCAGGTTCGCCAGCAAACCGGGCAACCGTATGCTACGTACGCTCACGCGAATGCCGGTTTCGTCTGCGTCGATGTTTTCTTCCCAGGCCCGTAGCAACGATTTAGCCAGGTACAGGCGCTGTTCGCCGATGTCTGCCGGTTCATCGTCCGGCACGTGGGTGATCCACTGCGTGAGTTCGCGATGCAACTCGTCCTTCTCAAGCTTTCGTGCTTCGAAGCGCTGGCGTTGAAGCGGGTCGGCGAGGGTCTGCAGGTAGGTATCGATCATGGTTTGTTCGGCATACGGATAAAGCGTCTTGACCCTTTGTTCCAACGGATCGGGGAACAGGTCGCACAGCCAGGCTGCCGCGCGGTGCATGGGTTTTTGCAGAAGTACCAGGGTGTCAGTGGACTGTGCTTCCCCGAGCGGCGAATCCGCCCACAGCTCGCGACGCTGTTGCGGTGTGCGCAATGTGTCGATTATCCAGCGTTTGAATGCCGCACCTTCACCCGGTGCGAAACCCAGGGCTTTGGTTTTGTGCGGGGGCAGTGCGTCAAGCACGGCATCGAACAAATCGCTGGCGGGTTTGCCTCGGGCCTGACCGTTGTCGTAAACCTCGTAGTGTCGGTCTTTATTCAGCAGCAGCCGCTGAGAGCGAGCGTTTTGCGGGCCGGCACTGGCACGCACATTGGCGATGGGCGAGTGCTGGCGGATTTCGATGCGGCAATCTTCCAGGCTGTCGCTGTACACGCGCAACGTATCGAGGACCATTTGCTCGGTGACTGGGCCAAGCAGGTGAGGGTCATAAAAACCCTGGAACGCTTCGGCAGCCAGGGCTTGTCCGTGCAGCTCCCGGGCGAGGTTTTTCAGGCGCAAGGGCAGATGCCGTTCGGTGTCCAGGGTGGTCAGCTCATCCGGTTGTGCGTGGCTGAGTACGTTGTTTACCAGCGTTTTCGGCAGTCCGGGGCAGGCCTCCCGCACCCGTAGGCCACGCTCGGTGGTGAGGTCTTCGCTGTTGCGGTACAGGTAAGCGAACAACGAACCCTGGCGTTGGGCGAGTTGGTCGGCGAGGCGATTGCGCAGTACATTGATTTGTGCCGAGCGGCCTTCTGGCAGCTCGCCCAGCAGGTGTGTGAGCTGTGTGCTGTCCATGCTGTCCACCAGGCGTTCGGGTAATTTGCCTTGGTTCAAGTCTTCACGGCTGATGGACACTGTGTGCGGCGCATCGTCTTCGCCAAAGCGCAGGTGGTCGCCGCTGAGATCCGCGTTTTCATACACAAGGATCGCCCGGTCCTGTGGCCAACCCGGCAGTTCGCGGGCGATGTAGGGGCTCCAATAGGTGTCCTGATCAACCGGTTCGCCGGCGCGCAGTCGTTCGGGCAGTTGCGCCGCCTGCTGGTTCAGTTGCATGCGTTTGAGTGTTTCATCCAATAGCGGCGCGGCTACCTGGTCGGCCTGTACTGCGCGCAGCGCGTCATGATCAAGGCCGCTGGTGGCAAGAATCTGCTGCTGTTGGGCGTCAGTGTATGGCCCCAATTCGAGCAGGCGCCGTCGGTCATTCCAGGCTTGCGGGCTGTCGTTGCGGCGGATCGTTGGCGCATAGGCGTCGGCGCGGGTGGCATGCAGGATGCGATGCTGGTTGCTGGCCGGGTCGAGCTTGAGGGCGTACTGTGCGCCGTCCATGGGCAAGATTTTTTGCCCTGCGTGCGTATGTACGCCCAGCTCGTCCGGCAGGGAGTCAGCCGGTAATTGCACGGCCTGCTTATACGGCGTCGGATCAGGGTTCCATAGTCGCGTCTTGCCGTTGACCTCGACCGCCTTGAGTTGGTTGACGAACGCCGACTGGGCCAGTTTGCCGCCAACACCGAACGTCGCCAACTGCACCACATCACTCACCACGCCCACTAGATGCCTCACGGCGTCCAGCGCTTGGCCCTCGGCCAGGTCAACCACGCCTTCGACCACTTCGTCCAGCAGTTGGTAGGCGGTGTAGGCCAGCATCACCTCTCCCAGTAACGGCACGAACGGCGTGATGACCATCAGCGCCACGTTGAGTACACCCTCAAGGGTATGACTGAACGAGTCCCACCAGGCCCAGCGTGCATGACTGTCGGCATCTGCCGTAGACACTGCGAGTTCGCGGCCGTCGTTGAGCATTTTATTCAGCGCTGCCTGGTACATCTGCGGCCACAACTCGCCGTCGATGCGACTTGCGCTGTAGGGCGCGCGTTGTTGCAGTCCGTCGATAAAAACGCCCCGCTGCTGCTGGTCCACAAACTGACTGAAGAACTGCCGGTAGGCAGGGTCCTGCAGCTTCATTGTCAGCGCATCACGAAACGCCAGTGTGCTGGGGTAAGCCTGAATGGCACCGTGGGGATCATGGGGGATATACACCACCACCGGCATAATGTCCTTCGCCAGGTCAAGATCGGCGGCGATCAACAGGATGCCGGTCAGCAGCGTGTTCATGATACGTAATCGATAAAACTGCATTACCCCGCGCTCACCCTTCACGCAGCGTTGCAGCAGGTGGAAAGCCTGCGGCTCGATGTCGCCGCGTAGTTGGACCAGGTGCGCAGCACTGTTCAGGGCTGCCTGCTGGCTGGCGATGACCTCGGCTTGCAGGCTATGCCGGTCGGCTTCCAGCGGTGGCAGCAGGTGTTGTGTCAGGTGACGTGCGTATTGCGCACCTAGGTCCAGTTCGCGGCATAGGGCGATGAATTGCTCGATGCTCATTCGGCTATGGTGCGCCTTGATCTCGAAGTGCCCAAGTGCGTCCGGTTGACTGATGTAGCGAGAGCTGTGGCTGAAATGTTCACTGCTGGAAAAATTTCGCAGGGCCGCATTAAGCAACGACACGGTGCGGCTGGTACTGCCCTTGAGAAACGGCCCCTGACACTGACCAAAAACAGATGGGTGGCGCGTACATCCAGCGTCAACGCGTAGCGGTGCTGCAGGGCAGCGGTCAGCAAGGGCTCGGCAAATGCGTACACATCTTGCAGCGCCTTCAGGCGTTGATCGACGGTGTTTTGTGAGGCCCAGGCTCTGGCATTGGCGACCTTGGCCGGGCTGTGTAGCGCGGCGGGCGCGTGCAATAGTTCGGGCAGTAGCCCCAAGTGGGCCTGGCTCAGCGCCTGTGCCCGTTGCCAGGCGGCGGTCGTTAACCAGTCGGGCAGGTTGTTTTGGATCAATGAATAGTGCGGACCTTTATCCGGTGTGGCAGGCATGGCGGATGACCTTGAGTCGTGGACAAGGCCATCAGCCTAGGGAGGCGGGGCGGGCACCTGTGGTTAGTTAGTTACTTCGTGAGTGACAAAGTCCACCACAGGGCCCGGTGTGGGCGAGCAGGCCGGTGGTTGAGGCAGGCAGGTCGGTGGCGGGCTGGTGAACACTCCATAGGTGTAATCCAGGGCTTCGGTGGTGATCACGTCGCTCACGGTCCAGGTCTGCTCCCAGGGTGCCGTGTTGCCGGAGGCGTGAAACACCAGTGTTGCTTCCAGATCCATACCGGGGACGCTGGTTTGTGGCAGGTAGGGGGCACTGGTCGGGTGCTGGCGCTTCCAACGTTCCCACAATAGGTCGAGGTAGCAGTGATGCAGGAAGAACACCGGGTCATTCGGCGAGGTGGGAAACGACATATTGCCTCCCACCCATCGATGCACGGGGTCATGCAGCATGCCTTCGCAAAAATTCACCCAACTGTCTGGGCCGCCAGCGTAGGGCGTCCTCGACAAGGCGGCGCTCACCTGGTCGTTATCCGGCAGATGGGCACCGGCTTCATCGCCGAACTCACGGCGCAGGCCGGGGTCACCGATGTCCAGGTCCCAGATCTTTACGTCGAAGCGTCCGGCATGCTGGGCGAATGGGCCGGTGACCACTCGATTATCTTGGGCGCGGTCGCCATTGCCGCCAAGAAAGCTCGAGGTGAAGGGATCGTTGGGGCCGTTCAGTGTCCAGTCCCAGAACGGCAAAGTGATGCTGGTGTCATTCGCGGTGATTTGCAGTGCCCGTTCGAACTGGCGCAGGAACACCCGATGCCAAGGGAAAAACAGTGGGCTGCGGTGGGGCATGGGCGTGAACTGGCCGGGGCCGCCCATGGCGTCTTTATGCACCTGTACAAAATCGTCATAGCGGCTTTGATGGCCGGGACGCAGCACGCTGGGTGTGTCGTTTTTCAAGCGCAGCATGGCTTCGACCAAGGTGTTTTTCTGTTCGCGGGTCATGTTGCGGTGGTTGATTCGGATATCCATAACGGGTCTCTGATGCGGTTTGCGGAGAGACCAATTTAGAAGCCCGGGCAAACCACCACTATCATCCAAGGCGGCGCTTATTGTCAGAGGGTCGTAGCACCGTTGGTAAGCGGTACTGGCAGACACTGAGTGCGGTCACCCGGCTGCAAGTAGGGCATCAGGATCGGCGCCATACCCTTGAGCACCTGCACCGGCAACGCCGAGGTAAAAGTGAAGTGTTCGGCGGATTGACCGGGGACAAACGCGGTCAACGTACCGAAGTGATGCTCGCCCAGGTAAAACACAAAGGTCGCCGTACGGTTGATGGATTTTGAGCTGAGAATCCGGCCCCCTGCGCCAATCGCTTCGATACGGTTATCCCCGGTGCCGGTCTTGCCACCCATGGCCAGCGGGGTGCCGTCGGCCAGTTTGAAACTGCCAGCCACGCGTTTGGCGGTGCCGGCATCCACTACCTGGGACAGCGCGCCGCGCAAGGCCTGGGCAACCTCGATCGGCATCACTCGCTTGCCCGGTGCAGGGTCGTTGACCACTCGGGTTTCGTACGGCGTATCGGCAGCAAAATGCAGGGTGTCGATGCGCAATACGCGGGGCCGTACGCCGTCATTGAGGATGATGCCCATCAGTTCTGCCAGTGCCGCAGGGCGGTCACCGGAGCTGCCGATTGCGGTTGCCAGGGACGGCACCAGATGGTCGAACGGATACCCCACGGCCTGCCAGCGTTGATGAATATCGAGGAACGCTTCGATCTCCAGCATGGTGCGGATGCGGCTGTCGCGTGCGCTTTGATGGCGGCTCTTGAACAGCCAGCTGTAGACCTCCTGGCGTTCGAACTGGCTGGCCTTGACCACTTCAGTGAAGGTCGCCTCGGGATGGTTGAGCAAGTAGCCCAACAGCCACAAATCCAGCGGGTGCACCTTGGCGATATAGCCTTGGTCGGGCAGGTCGTAGGTGCCGGGGCCATAGTCCTTGTAGAGTTTTTGCAGGCGTTCGTCGGTGAGTTTTTCTGTGGTTTTGACACCGTTCAGGTGTGAACGCACAAACAAGTTGAAGCTCTCCTGACTGGCATTGGGCAGCAGATAGCGGTGCACCGCGGCCGGGCGAATCGGCGTGGGGCGCAGGCTGTCGAGGAAGGTTTCGAGGCGCGCCTGGGTGTCTTTCTTCTGGTACTTCTTCCAGAACTTGCGCAGGAAGGTTGTGCCTTCCCGGTCAGCGAAACCTGCGAGGTATTCCTGGCGGCGCGGGTCGTTGTCGTCCTTGAGCAACTCGGCGCTGTTGTTCTCGCCGGAGTAGGTGACGTAGCGCACCAGGTCGCGCATCAGGCGAATGAACGGCAGGTTGATCGACTCACGCAACGCATCGCGCAGGCTGGGGCTACGGCCGTTGTCCTGGCTGCGGAAGTTGTGGAAGTGGTGCAGGCCGCCACCGGTGAAAAAAGCTCTCGGCGGGGCTGGCCGAATACGTGCGGTCGAGGGCGGCGTCGAGCATTTTGGTCAGAGACTTGTCCGGTGCCTGGATCAGGTAGTCGAGGGCCCAGCGGCTCAAGCGGTCCTGGTCATCTACCGCGATTTTTTTCAGCGCAGCCGGAGCCTGCGCGGCGTATTTGTCGTGCAGCTCGGTGATGATTTGCAGGTAGGTGGTGAGCACCCGCAACTTGGCGGTGGAGCCCAGTTCCAGCTTGCTGCCTTCGTTGATGTCGAAGGGCTGGTCGGTGTTGTCGGTTTGCACGCGCACCCGTGAGCCGTCCGCGGTCAGCTCGAACAGGGTGAAGCTGTAACGCACTTGTGCGGTGCTGGCCGGTGTCAGCAGACGCTCACCGAGCAGGCCAAGTTGGCGGGCGTAGTCGGGGTCGGCGAGGTGCTTGAGGTAGTCGCTGACCTGCCCCTGCAATTGGGCTTGCAGGGTGGTCGTGGCGGAGAGGTCGAGGCGGTCAAGGTCGTACAGTGGTCGGTCGAGCAGGGCGGCCAGGCGGCTGCGTGCAACGCTGATGCCCTTGTTGGTCTCGATCGGCTGCACCGTGGGTTGTTGCACCCAGTCGCGGTAAGTGACCTTGCTTGCCAGTGCCACCTTCAACAGCGCAGGTGTGATCACCCCGTTCTGGGCCAGCAGGCGTAGGTGGCTGTCGGTGAGTTGCGCCAGCTCATCACGCCCTTTGGCCAGGTAATGCGACGGTCGGCGCTGGGCGATGATCAGCGACAGCACTTCCCTCAGGGCCAGGCCTTGCTCAGCGTTTACCGGGCCGCGCAACGCCTGGTTGACCGTGTTGAAATCGGCGCCGTACCACACCCGCAACCCCTCGGCCATGCCATGCACTTCGCCATGCCCGGGGACTGCCGACAGGGGCACGCTGTTGAGGTAATCGCGCAGGATATTTTTACGTGCGGGCAAGGTGTCGGGGCCATCGTGATAGGCGCGCACGGCGGCAGAAAACATCTGCCGCAGTTTTTCCCCGCCCGATACGGTCAGGCCATCCGGCGAGTGTCGGTATTTTCCAGTTGAGTAGCCAAGGTACTCCCGCCAGCGCTCTGGCCGGGCAAGTGCAGCAATTTGGCGACTTGCGACCACGCGGCCTTGGCAAAACGCGGCCAGTCCACGGCCGGGTTGGCCTGGGGTTGGGCGGGGTCAAGCAGGTCGCGGTTTTCGATAAACAGCAGGCTGTTGATCACCAGCGGCGGGATCGACGCGAAGCTGTCGTACAGCTGTTGCGGGTAGTTGTATTGGTACAACGGGACGGCGCGGCAATCGGTGATGGACAGGCCGGCCTGGATCTTTTCCGTGTAGGGCACGAACAGGCCTTTGGCGCTGTAGTCCATCAGTTGCGGTGAGAAGCGCGACTGGTCCTGGATCACGTAACCGCGCTTGAGCAGGCGCGGTAGGAACGTGCCGAGGTCGCTGTAGCCCAGGCGCCGGTCGAAGGGGCCGGCACCGGGATAGACCATGGCATCACTGGCCCCGGGTTTTACCTGGTAGGTAAGGTCGCGGGCCAGGCGGCTGAGTTCCTGGGCCTGCAGGCGTGAGGTGCGCATCTCTTTGCTGGCGGCAAAACCCAGGGCAATCAATGCGATCAGTACGATCAGCCAGAACAACCGGAGCCAGTAGCGGGGCCGGGGTTTATTTTTGGGTAGAGGCGCTGGGTCCGAACTGCCTTGTACTTTCGCAGCCTTGCTCGATTCGGTTTGCCACAGTGCGCCCATAGTCGATTGATCCCTTCACGCAGATTGATCGGACTTGCTGGAAGCTTAGTCGTTGGGGGCTGCTTGTGAGGGAAATGTGTTTTGTTTGTCGGATGTTTCTTGGAGTGTACTGCGACGTTTTGCCGCTCGGTGTAGGTTATATGCTCCTGTAAAATTGGATTATTGCGGGTTGTTTCACTAAATTGATCTGCTTTTATAGTGAAAGACCCTGAGCAGGGCTTTTTATACTGCACGCCCCGTTGATCTTGCCTGGCAAGAAGGGCTCGTCCATGAGGCGGCCCCGGTTTCGGCAAGGGCGCTGGCTTACCGGCCTGCCCCTGGAGACTCTGCGGATAATCCAATAACAAAATGAGGTTGTACCCCTATGCCAGTCGGCAACCCACTGCCCCATGGCGAGACCGCTCATGGCGGCCCGCTCAAACGCGAACTCGGTGAACGGCACATTCGCCTGATGGCCCTCGGCGCCTGTATCGGTGTCGGCCTGTTCCTCGGCTCGGCCAAGGCCATCGAAATGGCCGGCCCGGCGATCATGTTGTCTTACATCATCGGCGGCCTGGCAATCCTGGTGATCATGCGCGCCCTCGGCGAGATGGCGGTGCACAACCCCGTCGCGGGCTCGTTCAGCCGTTACGCCCAAGACTATCTCGGCCCGTTGGCGGGCTTTCTGACTGGCTGGAATTACTGGTTCCTGTGGCTGGTGACCTGCGTTGCGGAGATCACCGCCGTGGCGGTGTACATGGGCGTTTGGTTCCCCGACACACCACGTTGGATCTGGGCCCTGGCGGCGCTGATCAGCATGGGCACGATCAACCTGATCGCGGTAAAAGCCTTTGGTGAATTTGAATTCTGGTTCGCGCTGATCAAGATCGTCACGATCATTGCGATGGTGATCGGCGGCGTCGGCATCATCGCCTTCGGCTTTGGCAACGACGGCGTGGCGCTGGGTATTTCCAACCTGTGGACCCACGGCGGCTTCATGCCCAATGGCGTGCAAGGCGTGCTGATGTCCCTGCAAATGGTGATGTTCGCCTACCTGGGCGTCGAGATGATCGGCCTCACCGCCGGTGAAGCGCGCAACCCACAGAAGACCATTCCCAGTGCCATCGGCTCGGTGTTCTGGCGGATCCTGCTGTTTTACGTCGGTGCATTGTTCGTGATTTTGTCGATCTACCCGTGGAATGAAATCGGCACCCAGGGCAGCCCGTTCGTGATGACCTTCGAGCGCCTGGGCATCAAGACCGCCGCTGGCATCATCAACTTTGTAGTGATCACCGCTGCGCTGTCGTCGTGCAACGGTGGCATCTTCAGCACCGGACGCATGCTCTACAGCCTGGCGCAGAACGGCCAGGCACCGGCCACCTTCGGCACCACTTCAAGCAATGGTGTGCCGCGTAAGGCGCTGTTGTTGTCGATCTTTGCCTTGTTGTTGGGCGTGCTGCTCAACTACCTGGTGCCGGATCAGGTGTTTGTGTGGGTGACCTCCATCGCCACCTTCGGTGCGATCTGGACCTGGCTGATGATCCTGCTGGCCCAGCTCAAATTCCGCAAAGGCTTGAGCCCGGCCGAGCAGGCGGGGCTCAAGTACCGCATGTGGCTTTACCCGGTCAGTTCCTACCTGGCGTTGGCGTTCCTGGTGCTGGTGGTGGGACTGATGGCGTACTTCCCGGATACCCGTGTGGCGCTGTACGTCGGGCCAGCGTTCCTGGTACTGCTGACAGTGCTGTTCTACGTATTCAAATTGCAACCGACCAACGCCGGGCATGTTGCCTCGCCATCGGCGTGATCCTTGGTTGGCCCGTTGCGCCAAGCTTTGAGGCGCGCGGGTCAACAAATTGAACGCACGAATACGCACGCCCGCGCGATGCGGGCGTTACCTAAGTCAATTCGCGCGGCGCTGGCTCAGCCGCTTGTTCAACTCCAGCCAGGCGCCCAGTGCGGCCATCAGCACCACGCCCACCCCCGCGGTCAGCAGTTGCATTGCCAGTGCATCGCCGGCCATGGCATTGAGCATGTCGGCCAAGGGAGCAAGCAACACGCCCAGGCAGAACACTTCCAGAGAGAACCGGCCCATTCGGCACACCTGTGCGGCGAGTGGATTTTGCGTCCAGCCTGCCCCCGGCAACAGCTTGGCAGTGACGTAGGCCAAGGCCAGGAAGTGCAGCAGGCGCACGGGTGAAAGGTCTGTTTTGCTGATCGGGTAGATCAGCTCGCTGATCACGGCTGGCATGACAGCGTCGTGGAGCTCAGGCCAACGCCACGACAGGGTCAGAATGCCGGTGATCAGCACATATACCGCCGCCGCGATAAACAACGGCTGGCGCGACAAGGGGCGAGGCTCGACGGGCTTTTTGCGCTGGCTTTGAATCGCCGCAGCGCCGCCCAGTACAAACAGCAACTGCCAGGTAATCGGATTGAAATACCATACGCCGTCCTCGATAGCCCGCAGGTTCCAACCCATCCAGGGTGCCAGCAGGTACACGGTCAGCGACACCGCCACGACCACGAGGGGCTGCGCATCATCAGCGGTAATACCAACGCCAGGCTGGCCAGCAACACGATGTACAGCGGCAACGGGTCCATCAGGTTGGGTTTGAAGCGCAACAGCAGCTCATCCATCAACGCCTGTTGCGGGTGGGTGATGAAGTGGGTCATGCCCATCTCTTGCACCAGGTCGCGGGTCTCTACATGGCTGTTGGCAAAGAACACGATGCCCATCAGCATCGCCAGCAAAAAGATGTGCACCACGTACAGCACCCAGGTGCGGCGCAGGATCTTCAGGCAGGCCATCCAGTAGCCTTCGCGTTGCAGGACTTTGCCGTAGGCCATCACCGAGGCGAAGCCGGCAGGAACACAAAGATCTCCGCTGCGTCACTGAAACCGAAGTTACGCAGGGTGATCTGGCCGAGGGGATTGTGGGGGACGTGATCCCAGAAAATGAAGATCAACGCCAGGCCCCGAAAAAAATCGATGCGCGGGTCGCGTCCGTTCAGCATGGCAGCGGGCTCTTGTACGGATTGTTTATTAAAGACAGGCGGGCGTAGGCAATGACCCACGCCACGCGTCGGGGGCGCGAAGGTTGGCGGTATTTGTAAGCAATTGCAAAGGTTGGGTATTACTGGATGTCTCTAGACATCAATGATTACCAAAGTGCCATGGCTGCCCGCGAGTACGCTATGGGCCGTACCGGCTTGCACGAGGTACATCTGGCCGGCATTCACTCGGACTTCCTGGTTGTCGACGCTCAGTTGCAAATGACCACTGACCACAAACAGTCCTTCGTTGTAGTCGTGGGTTTCTTCCTCATACGCCTGCTCATCCATGCGCAACACCTTGATCCGCGCCGGGCCAACCTGGCCCAGGCGTGTGGATTTCCAGCTGTCAGGCAATTGTTTGGCGATAGCAGCAAAGTCCAGCAACGGCATGTGAATCTCCTTGTTTCAACGATGCCGTCGGTGGTCCGGTTCAGCGGTCAGTGATGATTAACGATTATGCAGCCACGACGTCATTGGGCTCAAAGCTATCGGCCCGCGCCATCTGCCACATGCGCGAATAGAACTCGCCATTTACCTCACCGGTCAGCAATTCACCTGGCTTGAGGAACACATGAAGCTGCGAAAACAGTTTGATCTCGGTCGCCGACATGCGGCGCACCAAGTGCTTGGCAGACAGTTGCGAAGGGTGATCGAGGCCAGCAGCGGCGAGCATTTCTGCCAGCGCCTTGAGCGTGCTGCGATGAAAGTTGAACACACGCTGGGCCTTGTCCGGCACCACCAGCGCGCGTTGGCGTAACGGGTCTTGAGTCGCAACGCCGGTCGGGCATTTGTTGGTGTGACACGACTGGGACTGAATGCAGCCGATCGCAAACATGAAGCCCCGCGCCGAGTTGGCCCAGTCGGCACCGATGGCCAAAACGCTGGCGATATCGAACGCGCTGACGATCTTGCCGCTGGCGCCGAGCTTGATTTTGTCGCGCAGGTTCAGGCCCACCAGGGTGTTGTGCACGAACAACAGGCCTTCACGCAACGGCACACCGATGTGGTCGGTGAACTCCACGGGCGCTGCACCGGTGCCGCCTTCCTTGCCGTCCACCACGATAAAGTCCGGGAGGATGCCGGTTTCCAGCATGGCCTTGGCGATGCCCATGAACTCCCACGGATGGCCCAGGCAAAACTTGAAGCCGACCGGTTTGCCACCGGACAACTCGCGCAGTTGTTGGATGAACTGCATCATTTCGATAGGCGTGGAAAACGCGCTGTGGCGCGACGGCGAGATGCAGTCTTCGCCCATCATGATGCCGCGTGTCTCGGCGATTTCCTGGGTGACCTTGTGCTTGGGCAAAATCCCGCCATGGCCGGGCTTGGCACCTTGGCTCATCTTGATTTCGATCATGCGCACTTGCGGGTCCTGTGCCTGCACGGCGAAGCGTTCCGGGTCGAAACGGCCGTCGCTGGTACGGCAGCCGAAGTAGCCGCTGCCCAGTTCCCAGGTTAGGTCGCCGCCGTTTTCGCGGTGATAGGGGCTGATGCTGCCTTCGCCGGTGTCGTGGGCAAAGTTGCCGAGCTTGGCGCCTTGATTGAGGGCGCGGATTGCGTTGGCGCTCAGCGAGCCAAAACTCATTGCCGAGATATTGAACACCGATGCCGAATACGGTTGCTTGCACTGCGGCCCGCCGACCATCACGCGAAACCCGCTTGGGTCGCTCAAGGGGGCTGGGCGCATGGAGTGGCCGATAAACTCGAAGCCCGACTGGTACACATCGATCAGGGTGCCGAAGGGTTTGTCCGCGCTTTCATTCTTGGCGCGCGAATACACCAGCGAGCGCTGGGCACGGGAGAAGGGCAGTGCGTCGCTGTCGGATTCGAGCAGGTACTGGCGGATTTCCGGGCGGATGGCTTCCACCAGGTAACGGATATTGCCCAGGATCGGATAGTTGCGGCGCACGGCGTGGGGGCTTTGCAGCAGGTCGAAAATGCCGATCAGGCTGAGGATGCCGGTGACCACGGTGATGGGCCACAGCCATTCATGTTCGATAAACGGGAGGCTGGCGAGGGTAAAAATGACGCACACGGCAAAGAAGGCGTAACGGCTTAATAACGACAGGCTCATACGGTTTTCCTTGGGTTCGGACTCATCGGCTAGGCGGTTTGCGCCTGAAGAAAGATCGAGAACAGCTCCGACTGGGATTTGATCCCTAGCTTGCTGTACATGTGTTTCTTATGGACTTTCACGGTTTCAACAGAGATTTCCAGCTTACGAGCGATTTCCTTGCTGGAGCAACCGCTGAGCATCAAACGGCCGACATCCAGTTCGCGGGCGGTAAGCTGCGCGCCCCATTCATCATTCTGGATCGGCGGCTGCGGCGCGCTGACCTGATTGAGTTCGTAGGGCAGGCGCTGGCGCAACAGGCTCAGCACCCACGGCTGGATCAACGACAGTAAGGCAATCTGGGTTTGGTCAAAGCGCTGTTTCGATCCGAGGGACAGGCACAGCGTGCGGCCATCTGGCAGGTGGCAATTGAACTGGATCTCATCGGCCACCACGTTCAGACGGAAGTAGCGTTGATAATACTCGGTGAGTTCAAAGTGCTCCGGCGCGACTTCGGCCAGGCGCAACAGACCGGTACGCGAATGCTCGCGGCTGGCGATGTAGAAGGGGTCGAGCAGGTAAAGGCCGTTGAGGTAGTCCTGGAACAGATGGTCCGGCGTGCCATCGGCGCCAGGGCACTCGGCGAATACCAACGGCCGGTGCTCACTGCTGAACAGCAGCACTACCCAACTGTCGAACGGCACGTATTGGTCCAGCAACCGCACCAGTTGGGTCCAGAAGTTGGCCTGGTCCAGGGCGTCTATCATTTGCCCCACCGAACGGTGCCAGGCGATGTCTTGCAGCGACATGGTCATTATCTACCCCTATCGGGTTACCCCCGCCGCGTAATTCCCTGGCCTGGTGTGGCTGCGCATACTGCGGCACAGATTGAGAACAAGGAATACCCATGAAGGTCGAATTTGCCCAGTTGGCGGGCCGTGATAACGGTACAGCTTACAACCTTGAGCGCGCTTTGGCGGCGATTGCTGCCAGTGCCGGCGATACGCAGCTGATCGTCTTCCCGGAAACCCACCTGATGGGCTTCCCGTCGGCCGAGACCGTCGCCGACATTGCCGAGCCGCTGGACGGCGCGACCGTGCAGGCCGTTATCCAGGCCGCCCGCGAGCGCAACATCGCCGTGGTGATCGGCATGGCCGAGAACGATAACGGCCAGTTCTACAACACCACCTTGCTGATTACCCCCGAGGGCATCGCCCTGCGTTATCGCAAGACCCACCTCTGGGCCTCGGATCGCGGTGTGTTTACCCCGGGCGACCGCTACGCCACCTGTGTGTGGAACGGCGTACGCATCGGCCTGTTGATCTGCTACGACATCGAATTTCCGGAAACCGCCCGCGCCAATGCGCAATTGGGCGCCGAACTGTTGATCGTCACCAACGGCAACATGGACCCGTACGGTCCCACCCATCGCACCGCCATCATGGCTCGTGCCCAGGAAAACCAGGCGTTTGCGCTGATGGTCAACCGGGTAGGCGAGGGCGATGGCGGCCTGTTGTTCGCCGGCGGCAGCGCTCTTGTGGACCCGATAGGCACCTTGCTGTTCGAGGCCGGGCGCGAGGAAGGGCAATTCACGGTCGAGCTGGACCTTGACCAACTGGCAGCGGCGCGCAAGGACTACCGCTACCTGGATGACCAGCGCTTGAAATTGCCGGGTGAGGTGATCGAGCGCGCAGACGGCACACGGGAGCTTCTGATCCCCAATTTCCCCGGCTGACGGGAACCCTGTAGTGAGCGAGCTTGCCTCGCGCTGGTGGCGAAGCCGCCCCAACCAGGCCGCCGTAGTGTTTCGGTAAGACCGAGGTGCCTGGGTTTGGGGCGGCTTCGCCACCAGCGCGAGGCAAGCTCGCCCACCACAAACCCGTGCAGTCCATAAGAAAAAAGACACCTGCAACACCCATTTCAGTTCTGCCATAAATCTAATAAATCAGCGGAGAATCGCTCATGGCTCGTTTGCAACGCACCCTGTCGTTAGGGTCGGTGGTGCTGTTTGGCATCGCCTATATGACGCCGATCATTGTGCTCGGCACCTTTGGCATCCTGGCGCAATCCACTGCGGGCATGGTCCCCGCCGCGTATCTGGCGGCGCTGGTAGCGATGTTCTTTACCGCCATGAGCTACGGGCGCATGGCCTCGGCCTTTCCGGTCGCCGGTTCCGCCTACAGCTATGTGCGCAAGGCCATCAGCCCGAAACTGGGGTTTATCGCGGGTTGGGCGGTGTTGCTCGACTACCTGTTCTTGCCCATGGCCATTTGGCTGATCGGTGCGGCGTACCTCAATTCGGCGTTCCCGGCAGTGCCGCAATGGATCTGGGTGCTGGCGTTTATCGGCATCACCAGCGCCATCAACATCGTCGGCCTCAAGCTGGCCAACGGCATCAATGCGTTGCTGATGCTGGTGCAGTTCCTGGTGCTGATCGCGTTCGTGGCGCTGTGCATCCATTACATCGGTGGCGACGCCAGCAAGCCGCTGTGGACCATCACCCCGTTCTTCAACGGCCAGATGCAGATGCCGTTGATCATGAGCGGGGCGGCCATTGCCTGCTATTCTTTCCTGGGCTTTGACGCGGTCAGCACCCTGACCGAAGAAACCCGCGACCCACGGCGCACCATTCCACGTGCCATCATGTTGATCACCCTGATCGGCGGGCTGATTTTTGTGGCGGTGTCCTACTTCGTGCAGATCGCTCATCCGTCGTTCGAATTCGCCAACGTCGATTCGGCGGCGTACGAAATTGCGCGCAATATCGGCGGCGACCTGTTTGTGTCGATCTTCCTGATCGGCCTGATCGTCGGTCAATTTGCCTCGGGGCTGTCGGCCCAGGCCAGTGGTTCGCGGTTGTTGTTTGCCATGGGCCGTGACGGTGTGTTGCCCAAGTCGTTCTTCGGCACCTTGCATGCGCGCTTCGGCACACCGGTCAACAGCATCCTGTTGTGTGCAGTGGTGGCGCTGCTGGCGTTGAAGCTGGACGTGACCACCTCCACCTCGTTCATCAACTTCGGTGCGTTCCTGGCGTTCAGCCTGGTGAACCTGTCGGTGATCTTCCACTACTGGATCGGCGCCAAGCAGCGCGGCGTGCGGGAGTTGATCCTGTTCCTGGTGTTCCCGACCATTGGCCTGGTCGCGGATTTATGGCTGATGGTCAGCCTCGACCACTTGGCGATTTACCTGGGCCTGGTGTGGTTGGCGATTGGTTTGGTGTACCTGGGCGTACTGACCCGTGGCTTCTCGCAACAGCCACCGGAGATGGATTTCCAGGAAGCTGCATAGACTCTCTCGGCCTATTCTTATTGCAATCGGTTCTCGTTTGGGTGCATGATTTGTGTTATTGTATAACACTTGATTTGCACCCAGACGCCCCGGAGGCCTTATGAAAGCTGGAATCCATCCCGACTACCGCACCGTGTTGTTCCACGACACCGCCGCCGACGTGTTCTTCCTGATCGGCTCCACCGCCGACAGCGATCGCACCCATAAACACAGCGACGGCAATACTTACCCTTATATCCCGTTGGACGTGTCCAGCGCCTCGCACCCGATCTACACCGGCCAACAACGCAAGACCCAGGCCGAAGGCCGGATTGCCGGGTTCAACAAGCGTTTTGCGTCGTTCGGCTCAAGCCCGAAAAAAGCCGACGCGTGAGGCGCAACGGTTTCACCTCGAAGGCCGCTCCCGTTTATGGAGCGGCTTTTTTTGCGTTGATATCGGAAGGCCATCATTTTGCCAAAAACCGACTAAACTACTCAGTAATCGCCAAGGAGGCAGGCCCAGACTGTAAGGAGCGCATACCGACGATCCGAGGTGTCCCATGGGAGAGTCAGTTACTTTCACCGATACCGACCGCGCCGTGGTGCTATTGATCGATGCCCACCCGGACGTACTCCGCAGCCTCACCCACTTGCTGCGGCTGGAGCCCTTCGACCTGTACAGCGCTGCTTGCGCCGCTGATGCCTTGGCGATCCTCGCCAGCCAACCGGTCGACCTGGTGATGAGCGCCGCACGCCTGCCAGACATGGACGGCGCTTCGCTGCTGGCGCACGTCCACCAACACTATCCCCACACCGTGCGCATCCTGCTCACAGGTGAGACCGACCTGACGCTGATCATCAAGGCCATCAACGAAGGCGAGATCTACCGCTACCTCAGCAAACCCTGGAACGATGAAGAACTGCTGTCGGCGCTGCGCCAATCCCTGGTCCATCAGCATTCCGAGCGTGAGCAACTGCGCCTGGAACAGCTGATCTTGCAGCAGAACGAAGCACTCAAGCAGCTCAACGCCACGCTGGAAAAACGCGTGGCCGCACGCACCAGCGAACTGCAGCAAACCGCTGACATGCTCGACCTGGCCTACGAAGAACTCAAACACAGCTACGCCACCGGCGCCGAAGTGTTCTCGCTGCTGGCCAACCTGCGCCTGCCGCGTGCCAAGCAGACCAACCGGCAGATCATCGAACTGGTGCGCACCTGGTGCATCGCCCATGGCGTGGACTCTGCCAGCAACCGCGACCTGACCATGGCCGCAGCGCTCTACAACATCGGCAAGTTGAGTTGGAGCGACAGCATGATGGCCTCGCCCTCGGACCTGCTGCACAGCAGCGACCGTGAACGCTATCGCGCCTACGCCACGCAAAGCGAGTCGCTGTTGATGGCCCTGGAACCGATGAAAGACGCCGCACGGCTGATCCGCCATCACCAGGAACGCTGGGACGGCAGCGGTTTCCCCGACCACCTCAAGGGCGAGGCGATTCCCGCAGGTTCACGCCTGCTCAAACTGGCGGTGGATTTCATCGAGCTGCAAAAGGCCTGATCCTGGAGCGGCAGATGAACAGTGACGAAGCGCTGCTGTACATCCGCAAATACGCAGGGCGGCTGTATGACCCGAACATGGTCGAGGACTTTGTGCAGGTGTGCGCCACCTACCTCAATGACGTGACCCTGGGCGACCCCAACGTCAAGGTGCTCGGTACTCGGGAACTGGAGGAGGGCATGGTGCTGGCGCGCAGTCTGAACGCCGATAACGGCATGTTGCTGCTCAATGCCGGCAAGGTGTTGAACTTGCCGTTGGTGGATAAGTTGATTGCCTTCGAGACCATGGAAGGCGCGCGATACAGCGTGTTTATCAAAGATACCGCCGTGAACACGGTCTGAAAATGTGGGAGCTGGCTTGCCTGCGATAACGATAGCCATGCCAGCAAATAGGCAGGCTGACACTCCGCCATCGCAGGCAAGCCAGCTCCCACATTGATTGCGGCGAGCCTGTCGGTCATGTGATCCTTGCGCCCTTTGCCGCCAAGGAAGACCACTCATGCCCTCCACCATCCGCATCGCCGCCGCCCTCCTGATCGGCACTGACGGCCAGACCCTGCTGGTGCGCAAGCGCGGCACCCAGGCCTTCATGCAGCCTGGCGGCAAGATCGACGCCGGCGAGCAACCCGCCGAAGCACTGGCCCGTGAGCTGCACGAAGAACTCAACCTGCGCATCGACCCCAGCGCCGCCGTTTACCTGGGCACGTTCTCTGCTCCGGCCGTCAATGAGCCGGGTTTCACCGTGGAAGCCGAGTTGTTCCAGGTGAACATCGACGTAAATGTCACCCCGGCGGCCGAGATTGAAGAGGTGCGTTGGATCGACCCGGCTGGCGACGGTGGCCTGCAGTTGGCGCCGTTGACGCGCGATTTGATCCTGCCGTTCTACCGCGAATCGTTGACGGCGTAATTCTCTGGCGAAACCCTATCGAATGTGGGAGCGGGCTTGCCCGCTCCCACATTTTGATCTTCATTGTTACCAACTTCAGCGCACCGCGCTGACGCCATCCAGTGTGGAAAAGGATGTGTCCTTCGCCGTCAGCAGGAAGTCGCGCATGTACGGCGCGTCCAGCATGTCTGCACGGATCCCCGCATACAGCGTCGCGAACAAACCTTTTTCACCCAGGCGCTTGCCCTTCACGTACCCGCGCGAGCTGTATTCATGCAGCGCCCAGTGCGGCATGCCGCACACACCACGGCCGCTGGCTACCAATTGCATCATCATCACCGTCAATTCAGAGGTCCGCACCTGGGCCGGCTCGATGTCGGCGGGTTCCAGGAAGCGCGTGAAGATGTCCAGGCGGTCGCGTTCCACGGGGTAGGTGATCAGGGTTTCGGTCAGCAGGTCTTCCGGCACGACGTACGCCTTGTTGGCCAGCGCATGCTGGTTAGCCACGGCCAACATGGCCTCATAGGTGAACAGCGGCACATAGGTGATGCCCGGCAGCTCCAACGGATCGGAGGTCACCACCAGGTCCAGGTCACCACGGGCCAGGGCCGGCAGCGGGGCGAAGGCGAAGCCGGAGGCCAGGTCCAGCTCGACTTCCGGCCAGGCATCGCGGAATTGGTCGATGGTCGGCATCAACCACTGAAAGCAGCTGTGGCATTCAATCGCCATGTGCAAACGCCCAGCGGTGCCGCCGGCCAACCGCGCAATATCGCGCTCGGCACCGCGCAGCAACGGCAAGGTCGCGTCAGCCAATTGCAGCAGGCGCAGGCCGGCGCTGGTGAAGCGCAGCGGCTTGGTCTTGCGCACGAACAGCGGCATGCCCAGGCGCTCTTCCAGCTCTTTGAACTGGTGGGACAGTGCCGACTGCGTCAGGTGCAGGCGCTCGGCGGCTTCCACCAGGCTGTCGGCTTCACGCAGGGCGTGCAGGGTCTTGAGGTGACGGATCTCGAGCACGGGCTCTCCATGAATATAATTTGTGATGATTAAGAATGGCGTGAGTTTGTCTCATGTTGCCAGGTCTGTCGATAAGCAGGTTGAACATGACCGCTGAGCACTCTTCATCAAACTGTCACGCAACTGTGGCAGCGCGCTTGAACAAACTTCATCAGACTCGCGCTCTACTGGGGTTCTGCGTTTCGGTGTTTTTCATGCGCGTGTTTTTTCTATTGGCCGCTCTCTTGTTCGGCCTGCCGTCTTTGCGGCTTCTCGATGTGATGTCAATGTCCCGACCCAAACGGTCGAACTGGAAAAGGTCAGCATCGCTTACCAGAGTATCGGCCGTGCGTCCGACCCGGCTTTGCTGCTGGTGATGGGTTTGGGCGGGCAGTTGATTCACTGGCCAGATGAAGTGGTCGTCGCGCTGTGCCAGCAAGGCTTTCGGGTCATCCGCTATGACAACCGCGATGTCGGCCTGTCGACCTGGCGCCAGGCGCCCGCGAGCGCCAACCTGACCTTTGAAGTGCTGCGCTACAAGCTCGGCCTGCCCGTGGCAGCGCCATATACCTTGAGCGATATGGCCGACGACGCGTTGGGCTTGATGGATGCCTTGCAGATCCAGCAATTCCACGTATTGGGCGCGAGCATGGGCGGCATGATCGCCCAGCACTTGGCCGCGATGGCGCCGCAGCGGGTGGAAAGCCTCACCTTGATCATGACCAGCTCCGGCGCCGAAGGCCTGCCTGCGCCGAGTGCGGCGTTGGTGCAACTGCTGTCGCGACGCAGCGCGCCTAATCGTGAAGTGGCCCTGGAACAACAGGCCGATTTGCTGGCGGCGTTGGGCAGCCCGAATGTGAAGGATGATCGTCAGGCGCTGTTGCACCAGGCTGCGCTGTCCTATGACCGGGCGTTCAACCCGGACGGCGTGAAGCGTCAGATCATGGCGATCCTCGCCGAGCCGAGCCGCGTGCCGTTGCTCAACCAACTGCGCGTGCCGACGCTGGTGGTGCACGGCACCGCCGACCCGCTGTTGCCGGTGATGCACGGCGTGCACCTGGCGGCGCATATCCAGGGCAGCCAGTTGAAGCTGATTCCCGGCATGGCCCATCGTTTCCAGGAAGCGTTCAAGGCGCCGCTGCTGACGGCCGTGTTGCCCTACCTTCAAGCTCATCGCGAAGACGCAGCGCACTGGGCGCAGATTGACCTGGGCGAGCCTTCGAAGGTGCTGTGACATTGGTGTATCGTGAGCCTTTTACGGCACGTTTCTGCCTGCGAGGTTGCCCACCATGAGTACTCCCCTGAAAATCGATTTCGTCAGCGACGTGTCCTGCCCCTGGTGCATCATCGGCCTGCGCGGCCTGACCGAAGCCTTGGACCAGCTTGGCGCCGAGGTGCAGGCCGAGATCCATTTCCAGCCGTTCGAACTGAACCCGAACATGCCCGCCGAAGGGCAAAACATCGTCGAGCACATCACCGAAAAATACGGCTCCACCGCCGAACAATCCCAGGCCAACCGCGAGCGTATCCGCGACATGGGCGCCGCACTGGGCTTTGCCTTTCGTACCGATGGCCAGAGCCGCATCTACAACACGTTCGATGCGCACCGCCTGTTGCATTGGGCCGGGCTGGAAGGCTTGCAGTACAACCTCAAGGAAGCGTTGTTCAAGGCTTATTTCAGCGACGGCCAGGACCCTTCCGACCACGCCACCCTGGCGATCATCGCCGAGAGCGTCGGGCTGGACTTGAAACGCGCCGCCGAGATCCTTGCCAGCGACGAATACGCCGCCCAAGTGCGTGAGCAGGAGCAACTGTGGGTGTCGCGTGGTGTGAGCTCGGTGCCGACCATCGTGTTCAACGACCAGTACGCGGTGAGCGGTGGCCAGCCGGCCGAGGCGTTTGTGGGCGCGATTCGGCAGATCATCAACGAGTCCCGAGCCTGACACCGTGCTGATGTGGGAGCTGGCTTGCCTGCGATAGCGATGCAAGATTCACGACCGCTATCGCAGGCAAGCCAGCTCCCACATGTGTTTCTTGTTGTTCTTGAAATAAGTGCTGGCCCGGCCCTTGCATTGCCCCCTTAAAGCCTAAGGGGAACACTGCCTTGAATATTCTTGACCTCGACCACAGCCTAACAAGCCAGGCTCCGATTGCCCGGCGGTTGGCCAGCGGTCAGGCCACGCGCCTCGACCTGCTGGACCTGGGCCCGAAGCTGCGCCTGTGGTCCACCGAAAAAACCTGGAAGGCCTTCGCCGAGCGCCTGGCCAAGCGGCCCCGGCCCGTGGATGCGCGACCGGAAATCCTGTTTGTCGGCTCTGGTGACTACCACCACCTCACCCCGGCTTTTCTGGCCGACCTTAAAGAACCCATCAGCCTGATCCACTTCGACAACCACCCTGACTGGGTGCGCTTTGCGCCCAAGCGCCACTGCGGCTCGTGGGTCAACCGCGCGTTGAAGATGCCGGCGATCAAACGCATCGTCACACTGGGCCCGTGCAGCGACGACCTGCATAACCCGCAACTGCGCGGCGGCAACCTGGGCGCCCTCAAGCGTGGGCACTTGCAGCTGTTTCCCTGGCAGCATCCGCCGTCGAAAGTCTGGGGCCGGGTGGGCGATGGCGCCGGTCACCAGCAGCAGGAAAACCACCTGCACTGGCGCAACCTCGCGGAGTTGGATTGGGCGCAGTTTCTGGAACAGATGATCACCAGCCTGCCCACTGAGGCCATCTGGATCACCATCGACAAAGACGTATTGGCCAGCGAAGACGCCGCCACCAACTGGGACCAGGGCGGCATGCGCTTGACCCACTTGTTGCAAGCCCTGCGAGCGTTGGCGGCGCGTAAACGCATCATTGGCATCGACGTGTGCGGTGAGTTCGCCACGCCTGCGTTCAGTAACGCGTTCAAGCGCTGGGAGGCCAAGTCCGACCAGCCTCCGCCCGAGCGTTGGAGCGCCGAGGATATACAGCGCAATGCCGCCACCAATGAAGCCCTGATCGACCTGTTTGAGGAGTTGTTCCCGTGACCCTGACCGTGGTGCTGCTGGTGGCCTTTTCCATCGTGCTCGATGTGATCGGCCAGTTGTGTTTCAAGATCGGCCTGGACCGCCTGCCGGAGCTGGAAGGTGGTTTTCGCCTGAATGCGTTCTGGGGCCAGGTGTTCAATGCGCCATTGCTGTGGGCCGGAATCGGCGCCTATGCCATCGAGTTTTTCGTGTGGCTTGAAGCGTTGTCCCGTGCGCCGCTGAGCCTGCTGTTCCCGGCGGCCGCGCTGGCCTATTGCGGCGTGGTGCTGGCGGGCAAGGTGGTGCTCAAGGAAACCGTCAGCCGCCGCCGATGGGCGGGCACATTGGTGATTACCGTGGGTGTGATGTTGGTGGCAATTGCCGGGAGTCAGGCATGAATTCGCAGGAAATGGTGGTGGAACGTCCAAGCGGATGGCTGCACGGTCGCCTTGGCACCGTGGTGCTGTGGGCGTTGCTGATCGGCTTTGAAAGCGCCGGCCAGTTGTTTACCAAAGTGGCCGGTGACCAGTTGGGCCAGATGGACCTCACTTGGCAATGGTTGGCCGATGTGGCGCGTAACCCAGGCATCCTGGCGGCGATCGGCAGCTACATCGGCGCCTTCTTCGTGTGGATGCTGATTTTGCGACGCAGCAGCCTGTCCCTGGCGTTCCCGCTGAGTTCACTGGTGTTTGTGGTGGTGTTGCTGGGCTCGTGGCTGGGGCTGGGGAACATATCAGCCCGCTGCACTGGGTGGGCGTGGCGGTGATTATCGGCGGCATTGCGCTGTTGGCCGAAGGCGAAGAAAACTGAGGCCACCGCTGTTTGTAGTGAGCGGGCTTGCCCCGCGCCGCGGTGTACCAGGCACATCACGCTTACCTGGCACACCGCCGCGCGTACTGTCAGGGTTATTTACGGTGTGCAACCAGGAAACCCAAGCCGTGGGACACCGGCAGCGTCTTGACCCCGGCTTCACGCTGTTGCTCGGCGATCTCGCGGTGAAACGCCTTCACTTTGGTCCAGTGCATCTTTGGCCGGTAGTGATGCTCGGCGTGATAGCCGTTGTTCATCCAGATCAGGTTGTACAGCACGCTGTAGGAACTCACGCCCCAGGCAATCGGCAGGTCCGGGTTGCCGCCGAAGTGTTCGTAGTAGCCATTGAGCGATGACAGGCACTGGCCCAGGTACCAGAACGGCAGCAGCCACAGCACCGCCTGCCAGTTGTAGAACGCCAAGGCGATATAGAACGCCACTGTCACGACGATTTCTACCTTGACCCAACGTGCATCCGCCGGGCGTTTGCGCTTCATTTCGTCGTAGAACGGCTTGGGATCGTCACGGAAAAAGCTCAGGAACGTATACGCCCACGGGTTTTCCGGCTGGCCATTTTTGCCGCGCTGGTAGATCGACAGCGGGTCGATGGTTTGCCCATCCTGCCCCGGCAGGTCGGCGTTGCCACGGTGATGGCGGTTGTGGATGTCGCGGTACAGCGTCTGGGAAAAACCGATGGTTACCGACAGCAGCAGGTCGAAGGCACGGTTCACTGCGCGATGGGTGAAATAGGCATTGTGGATCTGGTTGTGGGAGATGCTGTTGATGCTCCACGACAGGCTCACCGCGTACACCAACGCCAGCGGCACCAAGGCCCACCAGCTCAGGCTATGGAAGGCTGTGACCAACCAGATCACAAAGGCGAAATGCGCCAGGCCCATGGCAATGGGGATCAGGTCCCACAGCGAGTGATGGAGCAGGCGGTAGCGGGGCGAGCCATGAAGAACGTCCTGGAAAAATGGATTCAGGGGCGTTATTGCAAGGCTCAGACCAGTTTGTAAAAAAGTGTGTGATTTTAGTCGAACTTGTAGCTGATCGCCGTCTGCACCTGGCCTTGGTTCACGTCGCCGGTCTCCTTGACGATGGTGCTGTTGGCCGCCGAGCCCACCAGGTGGACCCAGCTGGCGCTGGTCAGCAGGGACCAGTTGGAGGCCAGTGGGAATTCAAAGCTCTGGGTCAGCGTGAGGTTCTGGAAGCCCGCGCTGGCGTTGTAGGGGCGAATGCCGGAGGCCGCGGATTCGTCGGCATCGACGCCGAAATAGGTCTGGGTTTGGCGGGCGTCGGCGAAGTGCGCCATCAGGCCGCTGCTGCCGATAATTCCGCCACCCAGCGGGTAGCCCAGCTCGCCGCCGAGTTTGCCGACCACGCCACTTTGGTCGCGCCCGCCGCCGACGGTTTGGCCCATCTGGGCGTACACCCGCCAGAACTCGGCCGGTGCGTACTGCACAAAACCACCGACTTCGGCCATGTCCGAGACGTTGCGCAGGCCCTGCAGCGAGCCATTTGACGTACGCCCTTGCAGGTAGTTGATGTAGGGGCCAGCCGTGAAACCGTTGGTGTTCAGCGCGCTCCAGGTCAGGCCGTCATCGGTGCTCAGGCTGACGTTGCCCCAGTCCAGGTCCAGGTAGGGCACGGGACGTGTTTCGTAGCGGCTGCCGGTAGGGTCGTGGGGTTGATAGCTGAGGCCCGCGCCCACTTCACCGGTGATCGGATCGGCCAGGGCCGTGCTGGAAAAGCCCCACAGCCCCAGCAAACCGACGAATACAGCAGAACTGACCTTGAGCATGAAACGGTTTCCTTGTGTGGACATGCGCGCATGAACGCGCGAAGGGCCCCCTCGCGCAAGCACTCATCTTGTTTGTAGCAAGCTACAAAAATTGTAGCTTGCTCGACACATATCATCATCGCTACCTGCCAAACCCCCAGCCCCGCTGGGCGATAGCCAGTTGGCACACTCCCTGCTGTACACCCTCTGCAAGCGCACAGAGCGCGCTCTTCCTCCAAGGTAATCGCAGATGATCCACTGGCATATCGTGTGTGACTTCGACGGGACCATTACCCCCACCGATGTCATCGACAACGTCCTCCAACGCTTCGCCGGCCCCGAGTGGGAAACCATCGAACAGGAATGGCTGGATGGGCATATCGGTTCACGCGAATGCCTGAGCCGTCAACTGGCGCTGATCAAGGCCACCCCAACCGAACTGCTGACGTATTTCGACAGCGTCGAGATCGACCCGGACTTCCCGGACTTCGTCGACCACGTCATGGGCTTGGGCGCGACCATCGAAGTGGTCAGCGACGGCATCGAGCAAGGCATCGCGCGGATCCTGTCGCGCAACTACGTGACCTTGCTGCCGATCCTCGCCAACCGCCTGCGCCAAGTCGACCAGAACAGCTGGCGCATCGACTTTCCGTACTCCAGCGATGCCTGCCGTGCGGCCTCCGGCAACTGCAAGTGCAAATCCACGCCGCGCAACAAGCGCGTGCTGGTGATCGGCGACGGCAAGTCCGACATGTGCGTGGCCTCGACCGCCGACTTCGTCTTCGCCAAAGGCAGCCTCGCCGACTACTGCGTGACCCACAACATTCCCCATGCGCGCTTCGACACGTTCGCCGAAGCGCCTGCATTGCTGGCCCAACTGCCTCAAGGCATTGCTGCCAACGCCACCACCTTTACTGCTGCTGACAATCAGGAACTCTTCCACCATGTCTGATATCCGTATCGCTACCGCCGAAGACCAGATTCTTCTGGATAAAGAAGCCAAGTATTGCTCCTACGGCGACACCGTTCACTACATCGAGCCACCGCGTATTTTCAGCCGTTGCGAAGGCTCCTACGTGTGGGACACCGAAGACCAGGCCTACCTCGACCTGCAAATGTGGTACTCGGCTGTCAACTTCGGCTACGCCAACCCACGCCTGAACAATGCACTGAAACAACAGATCGATACCCTGCCGCAAATTGCCAGCCAGTACCTGCACAAAGGCAAGATCGAGCTGTCGGAAATGATCGCAGTCGACGCCAAGAAAAAGTTCGGCCTCGACGGTCGCGTGCACTTCAACGTCGGTGGTTCGCAGTCCATCGAAGACTCCCTGAAGGTCGTGCGTAACGCCACCAACGGCAAGAGCCTGATGTTCGCCTTCGAAGGCGGCTACCACGGCCGCACCCTCGGTGCATCGTCGATCACCTCCAGCTACCGCTACCGTCGTCGCTACGGCCACTTCGGCGAGCGCGCGCAGTTCATCCCGTTCCCGTACCACTTCCGCGGCCCTAAAGGCATGACCAAGGAAGAATACGGCAGCCACTGCGTGCAGCAATTCGCGCGTCTGTTCGAGACTGAATACAACGGTGTGTGGGACCCGAAAGTCGGTTCCAGCGAATACGCCGCGTTCTACGTCGAGCCGATCCAAGGCACCGGCGGCTACGTGATCCCACCGATGAACTTCTACCGCGAGTTGAAGCATGTGCTGGATCAGCACGGCATCCTGATGGTGTCCGACGAAATCCAGATGGGCTTCTATCGCACCGGCAAACTGTGGTCGATCGAGCACTTCGACGTGCAGCCGGACGTGATCGTCTTCGGCAAGGCGCTGACCAACGGCCTCAACCCACTGGGCGGCATCTGGGCCCGTGAAGAGTTGATCAACCCGAAGATCTTCCCACCAGGTTCGACCCACTCCACCTTCGCCTCCAACCCACTGGGGACGGCGGTAGGCCTGGAAATGTTCAAGATGACCAGCGAAGTCGACTACGGCGCGATGGTCATGGCCAAGGGCAAATACTTCCTGGAAGGCCTGCAAGACCTGCAAAAACGCTTCCCGATCATCGGCGACGTCGACGGCCTGGGCCTGGCCCTGCGCTGCGAAATCTGCGGCCCGGACGGTTTCACCCCGGACAAGGCGACCCTGGACTACATGGTCGAAGAAGGCATGAAAGGCGACATGATCGTCGATGGCCAGAAACTCGGCCTGATCCTCGACGTGGGCGGCTACTACAAAAACGTGATCACCCTGGCACCGTCCCTGGAAATCAGCTACCCGGAAATCGACCTGGGCCTGAAACTCCTGGAACAACTGCTGGTGCGGGCAACCAAACGGTGAGCAACATCGAGATCGACCTCGGTGAAGGTGATGCCGGCTTCGTTCTCGGTGAAGGTCCGGTCGGGATCCTGCTGATCCACGGCCTGACCGGCACCCCGACGGAATTGCGCCAGGTCGCCAAGGGCCTGGCCAAGGCCGGCAACTGCACGGTGTACGTGCCGACCCTGGCCGGGCATTGCGGTGGTAACAGCGACCTGCAGGCCACCGGCTGGCTGGACTGGTACGAAGGGGTGCGCAAGACCTTCGTCCAGGTCAAGCAGCGGCACGAACAGGTGTTTGTCGGTGGCTTGTCCATGGGCGCGGTGATGTCGATGTACGTGGCGTCCGAGCACCCTGGCCAAGTGGCCGGGTTGCTGATGTATTCCACCACCTTGAAGTACGACGGCTGGAGCATTCACAAGCTGGCGTTCCTGACGCCGTTGTTGATGAAGATTCCGTTCGGCGTGCATATCTGTCGCTTCGAAGAGAAGCCGCCGTATGGCATCAAGAACGAGCGCCTGCGGGCGATCGTCGAGCGCCAGATGAAGGAAGGGCACAGCAGCGAGGCGGGCTTGCTGACGATGGAGGGAATCACGGTGCGCGAGTTGCACCGGATGAACGCCGTGGTCAAGAAGCGCATGCCCCAGGTCAAGGTGCCAGCGTTGGTGCTGCATTCCATCGAGGATGACATTACCAGCCGCTGGAACGCCGATTACGTGGAGCGCCACCTCGGTGGTCCGGTGACCAAGATCCTGTTGGACAACTGCTATCACATGATCACCGTCGACCTGCAATACCGCCGCGTGATCGAGTTGAGTGCCGAGTTCATCGAACAACATGCCCACGCCATCGAGGCACCCGAAGACTATCGACAGCGGGCGTAAGCCTTAAGGACCTGACGTGATAACCGCCCAAGCCTTCTCGACTATCCGGGCCATCCAGCGCAGTGCCTGGAACGACTGTTTCCCCGGTGCCCTGGAGGACTGGGACTATTACGTTGCCGTGGAAAACGCCGCTATCGATGACTTCCGGTGGCGTTACCTGGCTGTTTACGAAGATGGAACGCTGGTGGCGGTGGCTGCCGCGTTCATCACGCATTATCGCCTCGACACCACGGTGTCGGGCGCCGGCAAGCGTTTGACCGAACGCCTGGAGCGACTGTGGCCGGGTGTTTTGCAGTTGGGCCTGTATGCCATCGGCTCGCCGGTGGCCGAGCGCTGCGACGCAGGTTTTGCCAGCAGCGTGCCCGAGGCGCATCGCCCGCTGCTGCTCAAGCATGTGCTCGCGGCTGCACGCCAGGATGCCGACGAGTTCGGTATCGGCCTGGTGGCGGTCAAGGACGCGCCGACCAACGACCCGCACTGGGCAGAAAGCTGCCGTGCCGCGGGTTTCCAAAGCATGCCAAGCCTGCCTACCGGGCTGTTGCCGCTGCCTTATGGCTCGGTGGACGCCTACCTCGGTTCGTTGGGTAAATCCACCCGCAAAGACCTGCGCCGCAAACTGCGAGCGCCGGGGCCGCGGGTAGAGTGGCGGCGCAACATCGACGATGTGTTGCCCGAGATCATGCGCCTGTACGAAGCCACGCTGACCCGTGCCGACCTGCAATTCGAACGCTTGCCTGCCGGTTACTTCACCGGGGTGCTTGAACGCCTTGAAGAGCGTGCGGTGTGTGTTCTTTACTGGGTCGACGAGCATCTGGTGGCGTTCAACCTGATCCTGGTGGACGAGCACCGGCTGGTGGACAAGTTTTTCGGGCATGACGTTGAGTTCACCCGTGAATACAACCTGTACTTCCGCAGTTGGCTGACCAATGTCGACTACTGTATTCAACACAATATTGCGTTGTACGAGTGCGGGCAGGCCGGGTATGCCAGTAAGCTGCGCCTGGGCTGCGAGTTCCAGGGCAACAGCCTGTTTTCCGGCACCGTAACCGGCTGGTGAACGGCCTGCTCAAAGTAGTGAAAATGTTTATTCGACCGGACCGTTCCGACCCTGCCATGGCTGCTGCGATAAGCGAAACCTGATGATTACCAAGACCCGCCAGAAAGCCCGCCCCTTTGCCATTTCGCGCTGGAGCGTCCAGCGTAAGCTGGTGCTGGCGTTCTGGTTGGTCAGCGTAATTCCCACGATGATTGCGGCGGAGTTGGCGGCGACCACGCTGTCGCAGATTTTCGACAGCAACGTGCGCATCTGGCTGCAGGAGTCGACCAAGATCGTCAAGGACGAGATTGGCGACATCCTTCACGACAACGCGCGCATGGCCAAATTGTTCCTGCGCTATACCAGCCCGCCATCGTCCAGACAGGCCGCTAAGCATGATCGACTGACCGCCGACATTGCCGACGCCACGGACATCGACGTGGTGGCGCTGATTCGCGTCAGCGACCACAAGGTGGTGTTCAGCACGGCTGCCGATGACATCGTCAAGCAGATCAACCTGACCAGCAACGCCGTGTTGCAGACCGTACAAGTAGCGGGGGTGAGCACGGGGCTGGTGGTCTCGACCTTCGAGACCAACCGTGACGGCGAGGACTACCTGTTGCTGGTGGCGACCTACCTGGACAGCAGCTTCCTCACCAGCGTGGCCGATGTGCACTCCCTCGACCTGCGTCTATACCTGGCTAACCCTGAAGGGTTCTCGGAGATTTTTTCGACCCAACGCTTCGTGGATCACCCCTCGCGCATCCCGAAGAGTGTTGAAACCGAGATGCGTAGCACCAAGCAACCCAGCGAGCAATTCACCAGCAAGTACAGCGGCCTGTACTGGCCGATCTTCAATGACGCCGGTGAGCTGCAAGGCGTGATTTTCAGCGGGCTGCTGCGCCATACCAGCCTGGTGGGGCTGGTGAACCAGAGCAATCTGTTCGTGCTGATTTTCTTGCTCAGCTCAGCGCTGTCGCTGGCAGCCGGGGTGTTGGTGTCGCGGCGCCTGACCAAGCCGCTGCGGGACTTGTCACAAGGCGTGGACGCGGTGATTTCCGGCAATTATGAGCACCGTGTGCTGGTCAGCGGCGGTGATGAGTTGGCGCAATTGAGCAGCACCTTCAACCACATGACCGAACGCCTGGGTGAACTGCATCACCTTGAAGCCCAGTTGCGCCGGCGCGACCGCTTGCACGCCCTGGGTGAAGTCGCCATGGGCCTGGCCCACGAGATCCGCAACCCGCTGGGCATCATCAAAACCGCCACGCAGCTGCTGCATCGGCGTGCCGACCTGGCGGAAACCGACAAGCGCCATCTGGAGTACGTGATCAGCGAGGTCAGCCGAATCAACGACCTGATTACCGAGTTCCTCGACTTCGCCAAGCCCAACCCGCCCATCCGGGTGTTGCAGGCGGCGCGTCCGCTGGTGGATGAAATCCTCGGCTTCTGCGCGCCGGAGCTCGCCAGCCACACCATCGACGCACAAGTCGATGACCAGGCGCCGGATGCGAAGATCTACGCGGACGCCAAGCAACTCAAGCAGGCCTGCCTCAACCTGATTCTCAACGCCATCGACGCAATGCCCGAAGGCGGGCGATTGACCCTGGGCATTCGCAGCGTGGGCGACAACACCTTGATCAGCATCGCCGACACCGGCCAGGGCATCCCTGCGGATATGATCGAGCGCATCTTCACGCCATTCGTCACCACCAAGGCGTCCGGCACCGGTTTGGGCCTGGCCAAAGTCTATTCGATCATGGAAAGTCACGACGGCAGCATTGAATGCGCCAGTGAGAAAGATGCCGGCGCCACCTTCAGCCTGTACATTCCGGCTCAGGGTGACGATGACGGAGACGACGAGGAAGGTCATGACGCATAACGTATTGGTAGTCGATGACGAGCCCAAACTCTGTGACTTGCTGTCGTCAGCCCTGAGCCAGAGCGGTATCCAGGTGTTCACCGCCGGTAACGGCCTGCATGCGCTCAAGGTACTGGAACAGGAAGACATCGACCTAGTCATCAGTGACTGGCGCATGCCGGGCATGGACGGGCCGGCATTGTTGGCCGAGATCAAGGTGCGTTACCCGCACTTGCCAGTGATCGTGATGACGGCGTACAGCACGGTGAAAAATGCGGTGCAGTCGATGCGCAACGGCGCTTACGACTACATCGCCAAACCGTTCGATATCGACGAGCTGGACATCACCGTGGCCAAGGCCCTGCAGTTTCGCGACATCATGCGCGACAACGCCCGCCTGCGCGCCGAACTGGACGAGCATGCGCAATTCGACAGCCTGGTGGGCGACAGCCCGGCGTTTCGCAAAGTGCTGCAAGCGGTGGATTCGGTGCGCGACAGCAGCGCCACCATCCTGCTCACCGGCGAAAGCGGCACCGGCAAGGAAATGGTCGCGCGGGCTATCCACAAGCACGGTAGCCGTGCCGACAAGCCCTTTGTGGCGGTCAACTGCGCGGCCATCCCCGAAGGCTTGCTGGAAAGCGAAATGTTCGGCCATCGCAAAGGCGCGTTTACCGGAGCTGTGTCGGACCGGGTAGGGCGTTTCCAGCAGGCTGACAAGGGCACGCTGTTTCTCGATGAAGTGGGCGATATGCCGCTGGCGTTGCAGGCCAAGATCTTGCGCGCTTTGCAGGAACGGGTGATCGAGCCGGTGGGCGATCCGCGTGAGCGCAAGGTGGATGTGCGAGTGATCGCCGCCACCAACAAGAACCTGCTGGATGCGGTGGCCAACAAAGAGTTTCGCGAAGACCTGTATTACCGCCTCAACGTGTTCCCAATCCCGCTGCCGGCCTTGCGCGAGCGCGTGGAAGACATCGCGCCGTTGGCCCGGCACTTTGCCCAGACCTTGAGCGCTACCGCCGGCAAACGCATCACCGGCTTTAGCCCGGAAGCGTTGCAGGCCATGGCGGCGTATCACTGGCCGGGCAACATTCGCGAACTGCAAAACTGCGTGGAGCGGGCGACGATCGTCGCGGCCACGCCGGTGATCGAGGACATCGACCTGCCGGGGTATCTGTTTGCCTCCAAACCGAGCGAGGGTGATGTGACAGCGATTCTCAGCGACGGGCCCGGCATTCCCCAGGACCTGGATGCGGCGTTGGCGGAGGTGGAGAAGGCTTATATCCTGGCCGCCTTGCAGGAGAGCAATGGCGTGCAGGCCGCAGCGGCGCAGAAGATCGGGATATCAGAAAGAAGCTTCTGGTATCGCCTGAAAAAGCTGGGCATCCAAGTCGACAAGATCGTACGGTGATCTAAAGGTGGGAGCTGGCTTGCCTGCGATAGCGGTGTATCAGCCCACCCATCTTGCACAGACATACCGCCATCGCAGGCAAGCCAGCTCCCACAGTTTTTGACCGAGTTGGGTCAGGTGTGCAGGCGTACCCAGACGCTGACCAGCACGGTAGCGGCGATCAACCACGCCACTGCTGCTACCGCCAGCGACGCCTCCAACCGCATCCGATCCACCATCACGTACAACGTCGCCAGGTACACAAAGTACGGAATGATCGACCACATCCCGAACAGGATGGTGGTCTTTAAATCCTCCACCGAGCGGCCCTTGCCGACGATGTAATGGGCGATCAGCGCAAAGGTCGGAAACAGCGGCACCAGACCTGCGATGTAGTAGTTCTTGGTCTTGGCCAGCGCCGCCAGGACCAACACCATTGCTGCGCCAAGGGCGGCCTTCAATAGCAGATCCATCAGTGGCTCAACCCGTATTTCTTGACCTTGTCGAACAGCGTGGTCTTGGCCAGCCCCAGTTCCTGGCTCGCCTGGGTCAAGTTGCCGCCGCTGCGTTGCAAGGCATCGCTGAGCAGGTTGCGTTCGAAGGCTTCCACCGCTTCGGTAAAGGCCAAGCCACCGCTGCCGCCGCCGGCGCCGCTTTTCTTGAAGGCGGGCAGGCCAAGGGCGAAACGTTCGGCGACGTTGCGCAGTTCGCGTACGTTGCCCGGCCAGTCGTGGCTCATCAGGGTCGACAGGGTCTGGTTGTCCAGCTCCGGCACACTGCGGTCAAAACGTAGCGACGACTGCTGCAGGAAGTGTTCGAACAATTGCAGGATGTCTTCACGGCGCTCGCGCAGCGGGAGGCAGTTCCAGGGTGACCACGTTGAGGCGGTAATACAGGTCGCTGCGAAATTGGCTGGCGCGGCTCAGCTCGTCGAGGTCGGACTTGGTGGCCGCGATCACCCGGCAATCCACCGCTACGCTCTGGTTGGAACCCAGGCGTTCCAGGGTGCGTTCCTGCAACACGCGCAGCAGTTTTATCTGCAGGTTGATCGGCATGCTTTCCACTTCATCGAGGAACAACGTGCCTTCGTGAGCGTGCTCGATCTTGCCGATACGGCGTTTGCCGGCGCCGGTAAAGGCGTTGGCTTCGTGGCCGAATATCTCGCTTTCGAACAGGTTCTCCGGCAGGCCGCCGCAGTTCAGGGCGACGAACTGGTGATCGTGGCGGCGGCTGAAATCATGCAGGCAACGGGCGACCAGTTCCTTGCCGGTACCGGTCTCGCCTTCGATCAAGACGTTGGCCGAGGTGTCGGCGACGTTGGCGATCAATTCGCGCAGGTTCTGCATGGCCGGCGAGCGGCCGATGATGCGGCCTTCCAGGGAGTCGCGCTCGGCCAACTGGCGACGCAGCGACCACACTTCTCGGGCCAGCCCGCGTTGTTCCAGGGCTCGGCGGGCCACGTCCACCAGGCGTTCGGGGAGAAGGGTTTCTCCATGAAATCGTAGGCGCCGTTGCGCATCGCGCCGACCGCCATGGAGATATCACCATGGCCTGTGATCAACACCACCGGCAGGCTTTTATCCAGGGCCTTGAGGCGGGTGAGCAACTCCAGGCCGTCGATGCCCGGCAGGCGGATATCGCTGATCACAATGCCCGCGAAGTTCTCGCCGATGCGCTTCAGCGCCTCTTCGGCACTGCCCACGCCGACGCTGGGAATGTCTTCCAGGGTCAGGGCCTGCTGGCAGCCGAGCAGCACATGGGGATCGTCTTCGACAATCAGGACGGTGAGGTCTTTAGGGTCAGTATTCATGTGGACTCAGCTTTTGAGCGCCCACCAACGGCAGGCACAAGACAAAGGCAGTACCACCACCGGCGGGGTGCTCCACGGCGAGGTTGCCGCCGGTGGCCGCCGCGAGGCTGGCGGACAGGGTCAGGCCCAGGCCCAGGCCTTGTTCGCCGGGTTTGGTGGTGAAGAACGGTTCGAACAAATGCTTGCGCGCCTCGGGGTCGATGCCGTGGCCGTTGTCGCGCACCAGCAGGCGGTATTTACCTTCGCAGGTGCTGCCTTCCAGCCACAGTTGCGGGGCCGGCTGGGCTTGCATGGCGTCGAGGGCATTGCCGATCAGGTTGACCAGGATCTGCTCCAGGCGCGTCTGGTCGATCTGCAATTGCGCGGGGAAAAGTCGCTGTGCAGGGTTAGCGGCAGGCTGTCCAGGCGTGCGCCGAGTACCTGGAACGCGGCATCCACCGCTTTCGTCAGGCTGGCCTCGCCTTGATCGTCACCGCGCCGGGCAAAGGAGCGCAGGCTGGCGGTGATGCGGCCCATGCGGTCGATCAGTTCGTTGATGGTCTTGAGGTTGGCGCTGGCGGTGTCCAAGGCGCCGCGTTCGAGGAAACGCACGGTGTTGCCGGACAAGGTGCGCAGCGCGGCCAAGGGCTGGTTGAGTTCGTGGGCGATGCTGGTGGACATCTGGCCGATGGCCGCCAATTTGCCGGCCTGCACCAGTTCATCCTGGGCGCGGCGCAGGGTTTCTTCGGCCTGGCGTCGTTCGCGGATCTGGCCCTTGAGCCGTTCGTTGCTGGCGCGCAAGTCGGCGGTGCGTTCGGCAATCCGACGCTCCAGTTGGCTGTTGGCTTCCTGCAAGGCTTCTCGCGCAGCGAGGCGGGTGGCGATGACCTTGCGCCGCTCGTTCCAGGCGATCAACAAGAACGCCACCAAACCAAAAGCGACGGCCACCAGGATGCCCTGGTTGATCGCGGCGCGGCGCAGGTCATTCAGCGGCGTGAGCAGGGTGAAGTTCCACGGCGTGTCGTTGAGCGGACGCGTCTGCGCCAGGTAGCTGACTTCGTGCTCGTCGTTGACCACTTCGCTGTTGGCCGGGAACGTGAGCTTCTCAGTGCCTTCGTTGAGGCGTTCGCGGGCCAGGGGTTCGAGTTCGTTGAGCGTGGCCCAGTAATATTGCAGGCTGTGGGCCAGGCGCTCTTTAGTATCATCGCTCAGCGGCCGCACGGCCTTGAGGCGGCGGGCCGGGTCGCTGGAGAGGATGATGATGCCGTTCTCGTCGCTCACAAAGGCTTCGAGGCGAGCGCGCTGCCAGCGTTCTTCCAGCGCTTCTAGGCGCACCTTGACCACGGCCACGCCGATGATTTTGCCGTGTTCTTCCAGGCCATGGGCCAGGTAATAACCGGGTTCACCGTTGGTGCTGCCGATACCGTAGAAGCGCCCGGGTTGGCCACGTACGGCATTCTGGAAATAGGCACGGAAGGACAGGTCTTCACCCTGGTAACTGTCGGCATCGCGCCAGTTGCTGGTGGCCAGCACACGGCCGGTGGTGTCCATCACGTAGATGGCGCGGCTGCGACTGCGTCGGTTCAGGCCTTCGAGGTAATCGTTGACGGTCTTGCGGGTTTCCTGGCTCGGGTCGGCCAGCAACTTGGAAACGCTGGACTCCAGTTCCAGGAGGCTGGGCAGGTAGGTGTATTTGCTCAGTTCGCTCTCGACGGTGCGGGCGTGCAGCTCCAACTGGCGTTCGCCGGTGTCGCTGAGGGTGCGGATGCCATAGTACTCACTGACCCAGAAGCCGATAAAACCCAAGCCGATCATCAGGGCGACGATCAACGGCGGCAGGAACAGCTGGCGAATCAGACGAGGCTTCACGGCAAGTGATGGCGGCGCGGCGCGATATTGATTGGGGTCGCATTTCATCACAGATGCCTTGGGTCAACCAGAGCTGTTGGCCCCGCCACGAACCTGCTTATGTGGGAGCTGGCTTGCCTGCGATAGGATCGCCGCGGTTCTATTGATAGACCGAGGTGTCTGCATCGCAGGCAAGCCAGCTCCCACACAAATCCGGTTCCCACAGGAGAACAAGGCCGGTTTTAGTGCTGCAGGATTTTCTCAAGGAAGTGCTGCGCGCGTTCGGAGCGGGCGCTGATGTCGCCGAAGAACTCTTCTTTCGGGCAGTCTTCGATGATCTTGCCGGCGTCCATGAAGATCACGCGGTCGGCCACTTTGCGGGCAAAGCCCATTTCGTGGGTTACGCACATCATGGTCATGCCTTCGTGAGCCAGTTGCACCATCACGTCCAGCACTTCGTTGACCATTTCCGGGTCGAGGGCGGAGGTCGGTTCGTCGAACAGCATGACGATCGGGTCCATGGCCAGCGCGCGGGCGATAGCCACACGTTGTTGCTGGCCGCCAGACAACTGGCCCGGATGCTTGTGGGCATGCGCCGACAGGCCAACGCGGTCGAGCAGTTGCAGGCCTTTCTTGGTGGCCTCTTCCTTGCTGCGGCCGAGTACCTTGATCTGTGCGATGGTCAGGTTTTCGGTGATGGTCAGGTGTGGGAACAGCTCAAAGTGCTGGAACACCATGCCCACGCGCGAGCGGAGTTTCGGCAGGTTGGTCTTCGGGTCGGCGATGGAGGTGCCGTCGACCACGATGTCGCCCTTCTGGAACGGTTCCAGCGCGTTGACGCACTTGATCAGGGTGGATTTGCCCGAGCCGGACGGCCCGCACACCACGATCACTTCGCCTTTTTTGACATCAGTGCTGCAATCGGTCAGCACTTGGAAGTCGCCATACCACTTGTTGATGTTCTTGATAGAGATCATACGGCAAACCTTTTTTGCAGACGCTTGACCAGCAGCGAGGCGGAAAAGCTGATGATGAAGTAGACGACACCGGCAAAGATCAGGAACTCATTGGAGCGGCCGATGATGTCGCCGTTGGAGCGGGCGGAGTTGAGGAAGTCCACCAGGCCCACGGTGTAGACCAGCGAGGTGTCCTGGAACAGGATGATCGACTGTTGCAGCAGCAACGGGGTCATCTTGCGGAACGCCTGGGGCAGGATGATCAGGCGCATGGTCTGGCCATAGGTCATGCCCATCGCTTGCGCTGCGCCCATCTGGCCCTTGGGGATCGACTGCACGCCGGCCCGCACGATTTCACAGAAGTACGCGGCTTCGAACATCATGAAAGCCACGACGCAGGAAGTGAACGCACCGATCGGGGTGTCTTCGCCAGTGATCCAGCGCAGCACGAATGGCACCGCCAGGTAGAACCAGGTGATCACCAACAGTAGCGGGATCGAGCGGAAGTAGTTCACGTAGGCGCCGGCCAGGCGTGACAGCAGTTTGCTGGACGACAGGCGCATCAGCGCAAGCACGGTGCCCAACGCGATGCCGCCGACCACGCCCATGACCATCAACTGCAAGGTCATGACCATGCCGTTCCACAGGCCTGGGATTGCGGGGATGATGCCGCTGAAATCGAAGTCCATTATTTACCCCCCACGGAGATCAGGCCGGGCACTGCGACTTTCTTCTCGATCACGCGCATAAGCAACATCAAGCTCATGTTCAGGGTGAAGTAGATCAGCGTGGCCAGGGTGAAGGCTTCAAACAGGTTGGCCGAGAATTCGGCGGTCTGTTTGGTTTGCGCCAGCAACTCCATCAGGCCGATCAAGGACGCCACGGAGGAGTTCTTGAAGACGTTGAGGAATTCCGAGGTAAGCGGCGGAATGATGATCCGGTACGCCTGGGGCAGCAGCACGTTCCAGTAGATCTGCGGCAGCTTGAAGCCCATGGCGCGCGCGGCAGATTCCTGGCCACGTGGCAGCGCCTGGATACCCGTACGCACTTGCTCACACACACGAGCGGCGGTGAACAGGCCGAGGCACACTACGACGCTCAGGTAGGCCGACGTGGTCGGGTTGAGGTCTTGCTTGTACCAGTCCTGCAGGTTTTGCGGCAGCAGGTCGGGTATCAGGAAGTACCAGATGAACAGCTGCACCAGCAGCGGCACGTTACGAAACAGTTCCACGTAGCAGGTCGCGATGCCCGATACGATGCGGTTTGGCACGGTGCGCATGACCCCCAGAATGGAGCCCAGCAGCAAGGCGATAATCCATGCCACGACAGCGATGGCGATGGTCCAGCCCAAACCAGCGATGTACCAGTCGAGATAAGTCTCGCTGCCAACGCCGGTGGACTTGAAGAACACGCCCCAGTCCCAGTTGTAATTCATTAGGGTCTCCCTCGAGATCGATCAATGTACAAGCACCCGCTTGGGGAAAATCCATTCCCGCCCGGCGGCGAACGCCAGGCACACAAGATCGGCTCGAAAACCGCCAGGTCGAGTGTTCCAAAATAAAACCAGCAGGTAGTAACAGACGCCTGAGGGAGGGTTGGCTCCCTCAGGAGATAAGCTTAGTCAGGTATCAGATTTTTACGTCAGGCGCTGGCTTGTCGCTTGGGTTGGCGATCAGCTCCTTCACCTTCTCGCTCATCGGGAAGTTCAGGTTCAGGCCTTTTGGTGGAATCGGGCTCTCGAACCACTTGCTGTAGATCTTGTTGATCTCGCCGGATTTGTACAGGCCAACGATGGCGTCATCGACAGCTTTCTTGAACGCAGGGTCGTCTTTACGAACCATGCATGCGTAGGCTTCGAAGGACTGCGGAGTACCGGTGATAACCCAGTCATCCGGCTTCTTGGCCTTGGCTTCTTCACCGGCCAGCAGCGCGTCGTCCATCATGAAGGCGACGGCACGGCCGCTTTCCAGCATCTGGAAGGATTCGCCGTGGTCTTTGGCGGAGATGACGTTCATGCCCATTTGCTTGTCGGCGTTCATCGCTTTGATGATGCGCTCGGACGTGGTGCCAGCGGTGGTCACGACGTTCTTGCCTTTGAGATCGGCAAAATCAGCGTAGGACGGCTTGCCATCCTTGTCTTTCTTGACCAGCAGACGGGTGCCGATCTCGAAGATGTTGACGGTGAAGTCGACTTGCTGGGCGCGCTCGGCGTTGTTGGTGGTGGAGCCGCACTCGAGGTCCGCGGTGCCGTTCTGGATCAACGGGATACGGGTTTGCGAGGTAACGAGGTTGTACTTGACCTTGAGATCGGGTTTGTTCAGGTCTTTTTTCAGGGCTTCGACAACAGCCAGCTGAACGTCGTGGGAGTAGCCCACAGGTTTGCCCGAACCATCCGCGATGTAGGAAAACGGAATGGAGCTGTCGCGGTGCGCGAGGGTGATGGTGCCGGAGTCGTTGATTTTCTTCAGTGTGCCGGTGAGTTCGGCGGCGAAAACTGGAGTGCTGATCAGAGCAGCAGCGATAGCTGCGCCCAGGATATGGGGAACGATGCGCATCAATACTTCCTCGACATTTGTTTTTTTTATGAAGCCGGCTAAACGGCTCTCTTGTACAGCGAATGCCCGTGACGGCTCCTGAGGCGTCTCAGGCAATCGTCAGGGAGTGTAGAGCATGAGTCGTGCCAGACCAGGAATAAAAGGTTAACTACTTGATTTGTATCGAGATTAAATTTGTGTGACGAGGAGTTTTTAACCCGGGAGTCCGGCAAACCGAATAGGGTTGGGGGTGGTGTTCGGAAAACCGAATGGCCGGCGGCGCGATCATCGGACGTGAAAAAGCCCCGCGAGGGTTAGCTGCGGGGCTTTTTCCAACGAAGTGATCAGAACGTATAGTCGGCCGACACCACCGCCGCACGACCATCACCCGGAACGGCCCAACCGTTGTTACGGATGCGCGTCAGGTATTCCTTGTCGAACAGGTTGTTGACGTTCAACTGCAGGTTCAACTGTTTGTTCACCTTGTAACCCAGCATCGCGCGCTGCACCGCGTAGCCGGGCGCAGTCGGTGCTCCGGCGGCGCTCACCAGATACTGCTTGGACTGCGCGGTGATGCCGTAGCCCACCTGGAAGTCGTATGGCAGGTCGTACACCGTCCAGAGGCTGGCCGCGTGTTTTGGCGTGAACGGCAGCGGTTCACCTTTCTGCGTATCGATACCGGTCGTCGCCAGGGTGTAGTCGCTGGCACTGCGCAGTACGCGGGTGTCGAGGTAGGTGTAGTTGGCGAAGACCTTCCAGCGATCGGTCAATGCACCGCTCAGGCCCAATGCCACGCCATCGGCCCGCGCTTTACCGTCCAGGGTTTGCGTGCCGCTCAGGTTGGTTGGGTCGTTATCGGCAACCTTGTAGTTGGTGCGGTCATTGCGGAAGATCGCGCCGGTGACCGACAGGGCGTTGTCGAGGAAGTCCCACTTGGTGCCCATTTCATAGCTGACGGCGGTTTCCGGGGCGACGTTGCAGTTATTGGTGGCCACACTTGAGGTTTTGGCCGGGGTGTAGCAACCGCCGTTGACGCTGGCTTGAGACGGGGTCTTGCTGTTGCCATAGGCGACGTAGAAGCTGCCGTTCTCCGCAGGTTTGTAAACCAATGCCAGGCGATAGGACGTCAGGTCATCCGCTTGGCCATAGCGGGTGCCCGGTGTTTCCACGCCGGTGGCGGAGTAGGCATTGCTGACTGAGCTGCCCGCGTTGTGCTCGTAGCGCAAGCCACCGTTGATTTCCCATTGCGGGTTCAGTTTGAGCGTGTCGAAGGCGTAGGCGGCGCGGTTGTTCAACGCACCATCGACGTGGGCTGCACGGGTGAAGTTGACGGGGCCTGACCAATAGGAATTCGGGTCACTGAAACTGACCGGCGGCGGCACTATCGTGCTGCCGTTGCTGTTGGTCAGCCATTTTCCGGTATCCGCTTCGTATTCCTCGCGGCTGATGGCGATGCCGGTCACCAGCGTATGGTCGATAAAGCCCGTGCTGAAGTGGCTGGTCACGTCCGTCTGGTTGGTGAACATCTTGTTCTGGGTGTTGCGCTCGTTGCCCAGCGAGCCGCCGCTCGGCTGGAAGAAGCCCGGCTTCAGGCCTGCGGCGCAAGGCGCGCCGGTAATCTGGGTGCCGCTGGCCAGGCAGCCGGCTTGCGCGCCTTCGGGGCCGGAGGCGCGCAAGTCTTGGCGCACGCGTTCAACGCGGGTGAAGTTGCGCACGGACACGGCGTCGTTAAAGTCGTGCTCAAGCTTCAGGCTGAACGCGTCCGAGGTGATTTGCTGGTCATTGATGTTGTGGTAGCCGTAGTAGTCGCTCCAGCCCACACCCGGCATGGGTTTGCCGTTGTAGATCGGGATGCCGTACTGCGGTGTGTTGTCATCTTTCTGGTGCTCATAACTGACGGTGACACGTGTCGGCGTGCCCAGGCCAAACGCGATGGAGGGTGCAATGCCCCAGCGCGAGTAATCTTCATAATCGCGCCCCGGCACATCATTACCATGGGCCATGAGGTTCAGGCGAAACGCCGTGGTGTCGTTGAGTTGCTGGTTGGAGTCCAGGGTGATGCGCTTGTAGCTGTCGGTACCGATACCGGCGCTGAGCGTGGTTTTGTCACGCAGTTCCGGGGTTTTGCTCACCAGGTTGATGGTGCCGCCGACTGCGCCCGAACCCGAATACACGGAGCTTGCACCGCTGACGACCTCGACCTGCTCCAGGTTGAACGGGTCGGTGCGGCTGTATTGCGCGCTGTCGCGAACGCCGTCGACGTAGATGTCGCCGCTGGCGGAAAACCCGCGCAGGTTGATGCTGTCGCCATAGCCACTGCCGCCTTCGCCGGCACCGAAGGTGATGCCCGGCACGGTGCTGAGCACATCGCGCAGGGTCAGCAGGTTTTGATCATGAATGACTTCCTTGGGCACCACCGTGATCGTCTGCGGCGTGTCGCGCAGGGCTTCGGTGTACTTGGGGAAGAAGGAGCCACAGGGTTGTAGGTGCTTTGGGCCTGACCTTCGATGCTGGTCGCGCCTAGCTGGATTACCCCTGTGCCGTCATCTGCCGCAGTCTCCGCTGCATAACTGAATCCTCCTTGCGCAGCCACTGCCAAACCCACCGCCGATGCGAGCAAATGCCGCGTTGAGAGGGGGGCAGAACTGATCCCGGTAGCCATTGAGTGATCTCTTGTTAATAGAATTGATATACGGTCGTAATTGATAACCGATCTCAAATGTAATAGTTTGTAATCAAATGTTTCATGAAACTTTCGTCAGGTTTGATCATCGAGGCACACACAAAAATGCACAGTGAACCGTCGGACATCGGCGAGAACCCGCGTGCCTATACGCGGTGGGTGATGCACGCCGCGCAATTGGGCGACGTGGACGCCCAGGCGACCCTCGGGCAGTTGTTGCTGGACGGGCATGGCATCCAGAAAGACCACGCGTTGGCGTTGAGTTGGTTCCGCATCGCTGCACAACAGCGCCATCCGATGGCGATCAACATGATCGGCCGTTGCCTGGAAAATGGCTGGGGCAGTGACATCGACTTGCCGCAGGCGGCCCTGCATTACCTGCAGGCGGCCGGGCTGGGCCTGGATTGGGGGTTGTATAACTACGGTCAGTTGTTGACCCGTGGTCGTGGTGTGGAGAAAAACCTCTCAGCCGCCTTCACGCTGTTCGGTCAGGCCGCAGCAAAGGGCCACGCCAAGTCGATGAACCTGCTCGGGCGTTTTCATCATGAGGGCGTGGTGGTGCCCAAGGATGTGTCGCTGGCTCGACAGTGGTATCAGCGCGCGGCTGAGGCTGGGGATTTTCGTGGGCAATACAACCACGCTGCGGAGCTGGCACAACAGGGCGATGAAGCCCAGGCGTGCCTGTGGCTGGAGCGGGCACTGCTGACGGCGACACCGGGCTTTCTGCAGGCGGCTTATCCGGTTCTGCTGGGGTCGGCCTTCACGGGAATTCGAGACATGGGTTTGCGCTATCAGCAGCAGGCGCTCAACCCATGAAAAAGCCCCTGGACCTTTCGGTGCAGGGGCTTTGATGAAGCGGTGTATCAGGCCGCTTCGATCTTGCCGCGGTTGTGCTCGACCTTGGCCAGGTAGCGCTGCACGTTGTCCTGTTCTTCCGGGGTGGTGAACAGGCCCAACTTGGTACGACGCCACAGCACATCCTGGGGCTGGGTTGCCCATTCTTCAGTGCACAGGTAATCGACTTCACGGGTGTACAACCCGCCACCCAAGTGGTCGCCGAGGTCGGCCAACGACTGCACGCCTTCCAGCAAGCGCCAGGTGCGGCTGCCGTAGGTGGTAGACCAACGGCGGGCGATTTCACTCGGCACCCAGTCAAATTTGTTGCGAATGGCGTCGGCCAGGGCTTCTGGCGTGGTCATGTTTTCGCCGCCAGGCAGGCTGGCCGTGGCGGTCCAGCTTGGGCGCATCTGAGTGAAGTACGGGGCCAATTGCGCCATCGCCGACTCGGCGAGCTTGCGATAGGTGGTCAGCTTGCCGCCGAACACCGACAGAATCGGCGCTTCGCCCGTGCCGCCGGACAGTGCCAGGGTGTAGTCGCGGGTGATGGCCGATGGGTTGTCCGACTCGTCGTTGCACAGCGGGCGCACGCCGGAATAGGTGTGCACGATGTCGTCGCGGCTCAGCTGTTTCTTGAAGTGTGCGTTGACCACCTTGAGCATGTAGTCGGTTTCACCTTCGGTAATCGCCACTGCAGCCGGGTCGCCGGTGTATTCGCGGTCGGTGGTGCCGATGATGGTCAGGTGGTTCAGGTACGGAATGGTGAAGACGATGCGCTGGTCTTCGTTCTGCAGGATGTGCGCGTGGGCGCCTTCGTACAGTTTCGGCACGATCAGGTGGCTGCCCTGGATCAGGCGGATGCCGTAGGGCGAATCGAGCTTGAGGTCGTCCTTGATGAACTTGGCGACCCACGGGCCGGCGGCGTTCACCAGTGCGCGGGCACGGATCGAGAACAGGCTGCCGTCGGCACGTTCCATGTTCATTTCCCACAGGCCCTTGCTGCGATGGGCGCTGATGCAACGGGTCTGGGTGTGGATGTGTGCGCCTTTTTCGCGGGCGGCCATCGCGTTCAGCACCACGAGGCGGGCGTCATCGACCCAGCAATCGGAGTATTCGAAGCCTTTGGTGATTTCGCTTTTCAGCGGGCTGTCGGCGCCGAACTTGAGGCTTTTGGAACCGGCGAGTTTTTCGCGCTTGCCCAGGTGGTCGTACAAGAACAAGCCTGCGCGAATCATCCAGGCCGGACGCAGGTGCGGGCGGTGCGGGAGTACGAAGCGCATCTGCTTGACGATGTGCGGCGCCTTGGCCAGCAACACCTCACGTTCGGCCAGGGCTTCGCGCACCAGGCGAAATTCGTAATGTTCGAGATAGCGCAGGCCGCCGTGGATCAGCTTGCTGCTGGCAGATGAGGTGTGGCTGGCCAGGTCGTCCTTTTCGCAAAGGAATACCGACAAACCGCGCCCGGCTGCGTCTGCTGCAATGCCGACGCCATTGATCCCGCCGCCGATTACGGCCACGTCATAGACTTCGGCAAGCGGTGGAGCAGGCAAGGTGGAAGGGTTCATCGGCTGGCCTCGCGACTGTTTTTCGTCTTGGAATTCGAACATTAATGTTCATTTGCGAAAATGGTAGCTGATAAACGCGGGCACAGCCACCCGACTTCGATTGAAAAAACTCATCGAAGGGCGGGGAAAGGAAAATTTGTGAACAATTTTGTGCGGGTGGAGTTGTTATGCAGTGAGCGGGCTTGCCCCGCGCTGGGGGTGTAGAACCGTAGACATCCTTTACATCTGAAACCGGAGACATCGTTTACACATTTGAAGCTTGGACGCGGCTCATTCCTCGTCCAAGCCTCCCCAGGGATAATCACACAGGTAAAGATCCCAAACATCTTCTTCAACTTCCTTGAGCGCAATCCGTTCTCCTGATAGTGCTTCGCTAACAAACACCAACTTTCCTTTCCACATGATCGAGCCGTTTTTCCTTACGCTTCGTACTTTCATTTCCGCCGCATATTCCACATCCGGCAAGCATCCTGGATAAGGTCGATTAGACGGCACATACAGCTCTCCTGGGCGCTTCATGCCGAGCGCCTCGTGGGGGCGTATGTAATTGAATTCATGTCGAAAGTGCTCTAGAAAAAGCTGCTGCTCAACCAGGTTTTTCCCAATCGGTAGCTCTAACTTCATACTGCGATGCATCCGTTCATGCCGGCCATTTTGGTCCGGTCTTCCCGGCATGGTTCGCTCCGGATATATACCCAAACGGATCCACCAAACGGCCAGTGTGGACATTCTTGCCAGGCCTGGAGACGCAAAAGGAACGCCGTTGTCAGACCGAATGACTTCAGGCATTCCGTACTCATGGAAAAGCCTCTCAAATGCTTGTTTTACAGGCTTGGTCATGATCCTGGAGTGAGCTCTGCACGCCAAAAATCATACGAGAGGCATGGTCTGTAACGGTTAAGGGATAGCACATATGGGCGTTGAGCATCTTGAACTGCCCTTTGTAGTCAGCGCACCACGTATTGTTGGGCTCGTTGGCTTCGCGCATTTCCCTGTGACCGGTACTGTGCCGTCGTTTGAAGCGTCGTTTTTGACCAGCCCAAGACGGTCAAGCCATTGGCCTGCCGTGCTTGGAGATGGCCAGGCGACCGACGAATCATCGATTCCTAATAGCCTGACAAGCTTCTTCGGCCCCCATTCATAGTGGGCTTCTTTCATCGCCACTATGCGAGCCAAGATCTCATCGTCAGTCTTGTTTGGGCTGTTATGGGGTCGTCGAGATAGCTCTGCCAACGACTTTAAATCTCCTTCAACGTGACGGGAGATCCATTTATCTACAGTCGGTCGACTGACGCCGAAGCGCCGAGCTAACTGGCTTTTGGTGAAGTCACCAGAAAGCCAGTCGATGACCAGTTTGATTCGTTGATCCATGGGAGACTCTTGGTTCCAGGGCATGATCAGTTACCTCCTGATCATGCGTAATAACCTGTAAACCATGTCCCCGGTTAGAAATGTAAACGATGTCCCCGGTCTGTACCGGGGCAAGCCCGCTCACTACAGGTTTACACGACTTCCAGTCGGACCTTGTGCTGATTTAAAAGCTGCACCAGCGCCGGCACCGGCTGCTGATCCGTCACCAGGCAATCCACCAGGCTGATCGGCCCCAGGCGAATCATGGCGTTGCGCCCGAATTTGCTGGAGTCCGCCGCCAGGATGACCTGGCGCGCATTGGCAATGATCGCCTGGGAGACGCGTACTTCCTGGTAATCAAAGTCCAACAGACTGCCATCTTCATCAATCCCGCTGATGCCCACCAAGGCAAAGTCCACTTTGAACTGGTTGATGAAGTCGACACTCGCCTGGCCCACCACACCGCCGTCACGCCGTACGTTACCGCCGGTCAGCAACACGTCGAAGTCGTCCTTGGCGCTGAGCATGGTGGCGACGTTTAAGTTGTTGGTGATGATTTTCAGGTGGCTGTGGTTGAGCAGCGCACGGGCGATGGACTCGGTGGTGGTACCGATATTGATGAACAGCGAGGCATGGTCGGGGATTTGCGCGGCAATGGCTTCGCCGATGCGCTGTTTCTCATCACGCATCTGGTCGGCACGCATGGCGTACGCGGTGTTTTCGACACTGGAGTCATAGGCCGCGCCGCCGTGGTAGCGGCGCAGCAGGTTGGCGTCCGCCAGCTGGTTGATATCGCGGCGGATGGTTTGCGGGGTGACGACGAAGAGCTGCGCCATTTCCTCGATACTGACGTAGCCGCGTTCGCGGACCAGTTCGAGGATTTGTTGTTGGCGGGGAGGCAGATTCATGAGGCGTCCTTTGGGCTGCCGTACAAAAGTGGCCCATGATGACGCAGGAACCTGCTCCCTGCCAGTTACAACCCGAGGTTGGCTTATTCAGCGCCTTCGTGGGGCTCCCAGTCGCGGGTGCGGCTGACCGCTTTTGCCAGCCGGCGTAGAGCTTCTCTTTTCGCTCTCTTCGAGTTGCGGTTCGAATTCGCGCTCGATCACGGCCTTGCCACGCAACTCGTCCAGGCTGCCCCAGAAGCCGCACGCCAGGCCCGCCAAGTAGGCGGCGCCCAATGCGGTGGTCTCGCGCATTTGCGGGCGCTCGACCTGGGTGCCGAGGATGTCGGCCTGGAATTGCATCAAGAAGTTGTTGGCCACCGCGCCGCCGTCCACGCGCAGGGCTTTGAGGCGTTCGCCGGAGTCTTGCTGCATGGCGTCGAGTACGTCACGGGTCTGGTAGGCAATCGACTCCAGGGCTGCGCGAATAATGTGATCCACGCGTACGCCACGGGTCAGGCCGAACAGTGCGCCACGTGCGTACGGGTCCCAGTATGGAGCGCCCAGGCCAGTAAACGCGGGTACCAGGTACACGCCGTTGCTGTCTTTGACCTTGCCAGCGAAGTATTCGGTGTCATGGGCATCGTTGATGATTTTCAGCTCATCACGCAGCCACTGCACGGTGGAGCCACCGTTGAACACGGCACCTTCCAGGGCGTAGGCCACTTCGCCACGTGGGCCGCAAGCGATGGTGGTGAGCATGCCGTGCTTGGATTTCACCGCTTTGTCGCCGGTGTTCATCAGTAGGAAGCAGCCGGTACCGTAAGTATTCTTGGCTTGGCCGGCTTCGACGCACATCTGGCCGAACAGTGCGGCCTGCTGGTCACCGGCGATACCTCCGATGGCGATGCCGCTTTTGGTGCGGCCGTAGATTTCCGACGACGACTTAACTTCCGGCAACATCTCACGCGGGATGTCGAGAATCTCGAGCATCTTCGCATCCCACTCCAGGGTGTGGATGTTGAAGAGCATGGTGCGCGAGGCGTTGGTGTAGTCGGTGACGTGAGTCTTGCCGCCGGTAAATTTCCAGATCAGCCAGCTGTCGACGGTGCCGAACAGCAGTTCGCCATTGCGCGCACGTTCGCGGCTGCCTTCGACGTTGTCGAGGATCCATTTGAGCTTGGTGCCGGAGAAGTACGGGTCGGTGACCAGGCCCGTGGTGTCGCTGATGTATTGCTCGTGGCCATCGCGCTTGAGTTGCTGGCAGATCTCAGTGCTGCGGCGGCATTGCCAGACGATAGCGTTGTAGATCGGGCGGCCGGTGACCTTGTCCCACACCACGGTGGTTTCACGTTGGTTGGTGATGCCGATGGCAGCGACCTGGTCATGGTGCAGGCCGGCTTGTGCCAGTGCTTCAACCATCACCGCACTTTGGGTGGCGAAGATTTCCATTGGGTCATGTTCTACCCAACCGGCTTGCGGGTAATGCTGGGCGAATTCACGCTGGGCGGTGCAGACCACGTTGGCGTCACGATCAAAGATGATCGCCCGGGAACTGGTGGTGCCTTGGTCGAGGGCGATGATGTAGTTCTTATTCTGAATATCGGTCATGTCGAATGCCTTGGAAAATAAGAAAATCGGTAATCAGCCTGGGCCGCGAAAAGGGCAGGTGCGTCCAGGCTGGCGCTATCAGGAAATACGGGTCTTGCCGTTGACAGCCGTGTCAGTTGTTTCAGCTATAGCAGGTGCGGCGCTCGGCAAGTGACGGGCGATCAGCCCGCGATAGGCCGCAGCACCGAGGCATGCACCAACAATCGGCGCGAAAATCGGTACAAGGAAGTAGGGAATATCGCGGCCACCAGTGAAAGCCATTTCACCCCAGCCAGCGAAAAAGGTCATCAGCTTGGGGCCGAAATCCCGCGCCGGGTTCATCGCAAAACCGGTCAAGGGCCCCATGGCGCTGCCGATTACTGCGATCAGCAAGCCGATCAACAGGGGCGCCAGCGGGCCACGTGGCAGGCCGTTGTTGTCATCGGTGAGGGCCATGATCACGCCCATCAGGATCGCGGTGATGACCACTTCTACCAGGAACGCCTGGGCGGTGCTCAGCAGCGCATGGGGGTAAGTGGAGAACACCGACGCCAATTCCAGGCTGGCTTGGGAGCCGCGAACCATATGGTGGGTTTGTTCGTAATCGAAAAACAGGTTGCTGTAGAGGGTGTACACCAGCGCTGCCGAGCAGAAGGCACCGGCAACTTGGGCAAGGATATAGAAGGGCAGTTTGCGTTTTTCGAAGTCGGCGAAAATACACAGGGCGATACTTACCGCTGGGTTGAGGTGAGCTCCGGAAATGCCGGCGCTCAGGTAGATCGCCATGCTGACGCCAACCCCCAGATAATGCTGATTTCCCATAAACCAAAGCTGGCACCCGCCACCTTGAGCGCAGCGACACATCCTGTACCGAAGAAGATCAGAAGCGCAGTCCCCAGGAATTCGGCCATGCATTGACTCGAAAGCGAGGGCTGTTGAAGAGCAGTAGTCATGGAAAACCTCAGTTGTTGTTCTTGTCTGGCGCACGCCCTCAACGGAGCGTTGCGCGATTTTCACCGTGGCAAGGATCCCCATCCCGGCCGCGGCTTCCTGCTCGATTGCTGTAGGTGCATTCCTACAGTATTCGGAAACGAAAAAATATAGACAAGAATCACGGCTGTCAAAGGTCGAAAGTGAACCATTGGTCACTTTCGAACTATTGGTCTGATGAATGATCGCGCTTGTCACATTGCGCGTGCACCTTAAGAGTGGGCGCACTAGAGCGTTTTGCGCGGGCTTGGCCTAGAATTGGCCATCTGTTTGCACGCCTGGAGCCAGCATGACCCCTGCATTGGACCTGTTGAAAAAGTTCGCGCCGAACATCGTATCCACAGTTACGAACATGACCCCAAGGCGGCGTCGTATGGCCTGGAGGCCGCGGAAAAGTTGGGGCTCGACCCGGCGCAGGTGTTCAAGACCTTGCTGGCAAGCAGTGAGAAAGGTGAGTTGCTGGTGGCGGTGGTGCCAGTCGTCGGAAGTCTGGACCTGAAGGCCCTGGCGCACGCCGCAGGAGTGAAAAAAGTAGAGATGGCTGACCCGGCGGCGGCGCAACGCTCCACTGGCTATTTGCTCGGCGGCATCAGCCCGTTGGGGCAGAAAAAGCGTTTGCGCACGTTTATCGATGAGACGGCGCAGCCTTTGCGACGATTTTTGTGAGCGCGGGGAGAAGGGGATTGGAAGTGGAGCTGCCAGCGGCGGTGCTGGCGGAACATACCCAGGCCAAATTCGCCCCGATTGGCCGGGCCTGATTAGCTTTTTTGGAATCTATGCGAAACCAATGTGGGAGCTGGCTTGCCTGCGATAGCGGTGTGCCAGTCGATATGTTTTTGACTGATCTACCGCAATCGCGAGCAAGCCCACACATTTTTGATGCGCTTTCGTCAGTGGGCTGGGCTGTAGCGCCGCACGCCCGAATCGGACTGCGGAATCTGCGCTGCCACACTGCCCGAGGCCTGGAACAATACCAGATGCTCTGCTGCCACCCGAATCCCCACGTCTGCCCCGACTTGATGGTCTGCATGGCTTGGGAAAATCGATTCCAGCTGCGCGCCAGTCGGCAATTGCAGGCGGTATAACGTCGACGCACCCAGGAACGTCTTGCCGACGATCCGTGCTTTCAACGCGCTGTCCGGCGCATAGACGATGTCGTCCGGACGCAGAAGAACATCTACGGCTCCACCGGTCGGCCAGGTGTAAGCGCGATTGCCACGCAGGTCGCCCAGCTCGGTGCTCACGGACTCAGGCGAACTCAACTGACCTCGGATGAAATAACCCTGGCCGATAAAGCTTGCGACGTAAGGCGTTTGCGGTTCGTGGTACAGGTTGTAGGGCGTGTCCCACTGCTCCAGGCGGCCTTCCTTGAACACGCCGACCTGATCACTCACCGCGAACGCTTCTTCTTGGTCGTGGGTGACCAGGATTGCACTGGTACCGCGCGCCTTGAGAATGTCGCGTACCTCGTGGCTGAGCTTGCGCCGCAGTTCGCCATCAAGGTTGGAGAAGGGTTCGTCCAGCAACAGCAGTTGTGGCTCAGGCGCCAGGGCACGGGCGAGGGCGACGCGTTGTTGCTGGCCGCCGGAAAGCTCGTGCGGGAAGCGTTTGCCCAGGTTCTTCAGGTTGACCAGTTCCAGCAACTCGGCCACCACGCGGTCTTTTTGCGGGTGCTTGCGAATGCCGAAGGCGATGTTGTCGGCCACGCTCAGGTGGGGAAACAGCGCGTAGTCCTGGAACACCATGCCGATACGACGTTTCTCCGGCGCGAGGGTGAAACCGGCACTGGAGATCACTTCGCCTGCCAGGCTGATTTCGCCTTCGTGTACCGGCTCAAAACCGGCAATCGCGCGCAGGGTGGTGGTCTTGCCGCACCCAGAGGAGCCCAACAGGCAGCCGATGTCGCCAGCGTTGAGGTGCAGATTGAGGTTCTGCACCACCCGTTGATCTTGATAGCCGCATGCCAGATTGCGCAGGTTCAGCAGTAATGGCTGGCTCATGCGTGGTGATACGACGGTGCAACGAGGAATTCGAGCAGCGCTTTTGCGCGTGCAGGCGGTTCTCGGCCTGGTCCCAGGCGACCGAACGCGGGTCGTCCAGCAAGTCGAGGCTGATTTCTTCGCCACGGTGCGCCGGCAGGCAGTGCATGAACAGCACGTCCGGTGCTGCCAGATCGAGCAGGGCGCGGGTCACCTGATACGGGGCGAACAGGGCAAGGCGCTTGGCGGTTTCGTCTTCCTGGCCCATGGAGGTCCAGACGTCGGTGCTCACCAGGTGTGCACCCGTCACCGCATCACGCGGGTCACGCACCAGGGTCACGCGGTCACCGGCTTGCTCGAGGAAACGCGCATCCGGCTCGTAGCCTTCCGGGCAGGCAACGCGCAATTTGAAGTCAAACTGGATCGCCGCTTCTATATAGCTGTTGCACATGTTGTTGCCATCGCCGATCCAGGCCACAGTCTTGCCCTGGATCGATCCACGGTGCTCAAGGAAGGTTTGCATGTCGGCCAGCAACTGGCACGGGTGCAGGTCATCGGACAGGCCGTTAATCACTGGCACGCGAGAGTTGGCGGAAAATTCGGTCACGGTGCTGTGGGCAAACGTGCGGATCATCACCGCATCGAGCATGCTCGACATGACGATGGCGCTGTCGGCAATCGTCTCGCCACGGCCCAGTTGGGTGTCGCGCGACGACAGGAAGATGGCTTGGCCACCCAGTTGGATCATGCCGGCTTCGAACGACACACGGGTACGGGTCGACGACTTCTCGAAAATCATCCCGAGTACACGGTTTTTCAAAGGCTCGAACAGTACGCCGCGGTTACGCAGGTCTTTAAGCTCAATGCCTCGACGGATCACGCTGACCAGCTCTTCGGGCGTGCAATCCATCAGGGAGAGAAAGTGCCTTGCGCTCATCATTAACTACCTTTTGCAACAGACCGCAGATACTCAAAGCCTTGTTTATTGTGACAACGGGCGAGACCTGCGGCGAAAGCCGCACGGGGCGACGAAATAGGGAAGGCGCGATCTTATAATTAAATGTCGCGTCTTACCAATAGGGCTACGGTTTTTAAGGGTGTTCAAGAAGGGCGCGAGAGCGCTTTTGAAGACGATTTCCAGACAGCAGCGGGCCATTTGTACACTGGCGTCACGACCTTTTGCAATCTGCTGAGGCGGGCCTGAGCCAGGTTGTGTCGGTTTCAACGACAGTGTGGGAGGTTTCTGAAACATTTGCTCATGCTTAGCCATGGTCCGGGCTGATGCCCCGCGATTCACGGGGCGAACGTTAGTGGTGCCTGCCCAGGTCGAGGCCCATAGTGAGCTCAAAGCCCTGATCAAGAGACTGGCCATGACCAAGACTCTCCACCACCGTGCCTGCCATCTGTGTGAAGCCATCTGCGGCCTGACCCTGGAAACCACACAAGCCGACGACGGCAGCCTGGCGATTACGTCGATCAAGGGTGATGCGCTGGATACTTTCAGCCGTGGGCATATCTGCCCCAAGGCTGTGGCGCTGCAGGATATCCAGAACGACCCGGACCGCCTGCACCAACCCATGTTGCGGGTGGGCAGCGAATGGCAGCCGATCCCGTGGGAAGACGCCTTCGCATTAGTAGCCGAACGGCTGGCGGGCATTCAGACCCGTCATGGGCAGAACGCGGTGGCGGTGTATCAGGGCAACCCCAGCGTGCACAATTATGGGCTGATGACCCACAGCAACTACTTCCTGGGCCAACTCAAGACGCGCAATCGCTTCTCTGCTACCTCGGTGGACCAGTTGCCCCATCACCTCACCAGCCACTTGATGTACGGCCATGGCTTGCTGCTGCCAATTCCGGACATCGACCACACCGACTTCATGCTGATCCTGGGTGGCAATCCACTGGCGTCCAACGGCAGCATCATGACCGTGCCCGATGTGGAGAAGCGCCTAAAAGCCATCCAGGCGCGGGGCGGAAAAGTAGTGGTGGTCGACCCTCGGCGCAGCGAGACCGCGGCGATGGCTGACCAGCACCTGTTCGTGCGTCCCGGTGGTGATGCGGCGCTGCTGTTCGGGGTGCTCAATACGTTGTTTACCGAGCAGCTGACTCGCGACAGTCACCTGCCGGTTGAAGGCCTGGAGGACGTTCGGCGAGCCATTGCCGGGTTTACCGCCGACGCGATGAGCGCGCAGTGTGCTGTGCCCGCCAAGCAGATCCGCCAGTTGGCGCGGGACTTTGCGGCAGCCGACAAGGCCGTGTGTTACGGGCGCATGGGTGTGTCGACCCAGGCGTTTGGCACGTTGTGCCATTGGCTTGTGCAACTGATCAATCTGGTTACCGGTAATTTGGACCGTGTTGGCGGGGCGCTGTGCACTACGCCGGCAGTCGACCTGGTTGCGTCCACTGGCGGCGGGCATTTCAATCGCTGGCAGAGTCGGGTTTCCGGGCGTCCGGAATACGGTGGCGAGTTGCCTGTGTCGGCGTTGGCGGAGGAAATGCTGACTGAGGGCGAAGGACAAATCCGCGCGTTGGTGACGGTGGCGGGCAATCCGGTGTTATCGACGCCGAACGGTCGGCAGTTGGAGCAGGCGCTGGATGGCTTGGAGTTCATGGTCAGCGTCGACCTGTATATCAACGAGACCACGCGTTATGCCGACCTGATCCTGCCGTCCACGTCTGCATTGGAGAACGATCACTACGACACCACTTTCAATATGTTCGCGGTGCGTAATGTCACGCGCTTCAATCGCGCGATCCTGCCCAAGCCGGAAGGCGCGCTGCATGACTGGGAGATATTCGTCGGCCTGGCCCAGGCATTTGCTGCGCAGACAGGCGCGGTGCTCAAACCGACCATGGCACCTGCGCAGATGATCGACTTTGGGTTGCGCGCCGGGCTTTACGGCGACGCGTCCGAGCATAAGCTGTCGGTGGCGATGTTGGCGGATCATCCCCATGGCGTGGACTTGGGGCCGCTCAAGGCCAACCTTGCCGCGCGCCTGAAAACCGCTGATGGCAAGGTGCAGGCTGCGCCTGCGGTAATCCTCGCCGACCTTGCGCGGTTTGGCGCACAACCGGTGCCTGTGGCTGACGAGCTACTGCTGATAGGCCGTCGGCATGTGCGCAGCAATAATTCCTGGATGCATAACTATCATCGGCTGGTGAAGGGCAAGCCACGGCATCAATTGCTGATGCATCCCGATGACCTGGCGAGCCGGCAGTTGAGTGACGGCCAGCGTGTGCGGGTGAGTTCGCGCATCGGCATGATCGAGGTGGAAGTGGTGGCCAGCCTGGACATGATGCCCGGTGTGGTCAGCCTGCCCCATGGTTGGGGGCATGGGCGTCCAGGTGTGCAGATGACTATTGCCAGCGGGCAGCCCGGGGCGAGTGCCAATGACTTGACCGACGAACGGCAGTTGGACGAGTTATCGGGCAACGCTGCGCTGAATGGTGTTCCCGTTCAGGTAGCAGCGGCCTGAGCACCACGCTGGAATTTTGCGTTACAATGCGCCACCGTGCCGACCTGTGAGTCGCAAAGTTCCAGCCGAGGTGTTCCATGGATATCATCGAAACGATCAAAGAGCAGATTGCCAACAACACCATTCTGCTTTACATGAAGGGCGCACCTAACGCTCCTCAGTGCGGTTTCTCCGCGAAAGCTTCCCAGGCCATCATGGCGTGCGGCGAGAAATTCGCTTACGTGGATATCCTGCAAAACCCTGAAATCCGCGCCAACCTGCCGAAGTACGCCAACTGGCCAACCTTCCCACAACTGTGGGTGGCCGGTGAACTGGTCGGCGGTAGCGACATCATCGTTGAGATGGCGGCCGATGGCTCCCTGCAAACGCTGATCAAAGAAGCAGCGGCAAACGCGGCAGCCAAGACTGACGCTTGATCCGTCTGTAATAAAAAGCCCCGCTTCTCGAAAGAGAGCGGGGCTTTTTATGCTGCGTGCGCGAGCGTTATTCGCCCATCTGCGATTGCAGGTAGTTTTCCAGGCTGACTTTGTCGATCAGGCCCAATTGGGTTTCCAACCAGTCGATGTGTTCTTCCTGGTCTTCCAGAATGTCTTCCAGCAGTTCACGGCTGCCGAAGTCACCCTTGGTCTCGGCGTGAGCAATGGCGGCCTTGAGGTCGCTATGGCTTTTCTGCTCGAACTTCAGGTCGCTGCTGATCATTTCCTGGGTGTGTTCGCCGATGTTCAGCTTGCCCAGGTCCTGTACGTTCGGCAGGCCTTCCAGGAACAGGATGCGCTTGATCAGCGCGTCGGCGTCCTTCATGGCCTTGATGGATTCTTTGTATTCACGTTTGCCCAGCTTTTCCAGGCCCCAATCATCGTACATGCGCGCATGCAGAAAGTACTGATTGATCGCGACCAGTTCATTGGCAAGGATTTTGTTGAGTTGCTGGATGACTGAGATGTCGCCTTTCATGACTGGGGTCCTGCCCTGTAATAGCTGTGTATAAGGCGGAGTTTGAGCGGCGAAAACCCTAGTGTCAAACCTAAGTTATTGAATAATAAATGAAAATTAATCGGAATAAGAATGTTTGTGTTCCGCGTCTTGACGCTAACTAATTGAATTTCGGGCATAAAAAACCGGACACTAAGTCCGGTTCTTTAAAACACGCCATATTAAGCGTGTGTAAATTCTGCTGAGTAGGGAATCGCGGCCTGGGCTGTTTGCAGCTGCGTCAGGGTTTCCCGTACCACTTGCTTGGCCAGGCAAGCACATTTACCGCACTGGCTGGCAACGCCGGTGGTTTCACGCACTTCCTTGTAGCTGCAGCAACCTTCATAGATTGCTTCGCGGATTTGTCCGTCGGTGACGCCAGTACAGAGGCACACATACATAGGGGAGAACCGTCGCGGGTTTAAGGCTTAAGTGCGTTGGATCTTAATGTTAACGAGAATGATTGTCAAAGTAGAATCGTAGGGTATTCGCTGGCACCGCGCCCTCACTGACGAACGGTTTTTTCAGTGTATGATGGTCGGTCTTCACGAAGCGTGACCGCGTCACAGGGCTGTCGCTTATACACGGCAGACTTGGAAGCGGTCCTTTACTTCAATCGTCACCCTTACATCAGGAGATACCCAATGAGCGTACTCGTCGGCAAACAAGCCCCGGATTTCGACGTACCTGCCGTTCTCGGCAATGGCGAAATCGTAGACAGCTTCAAACTGTCTGAAGCCATCAAAGGCAAATACGGCCTGGTGTTCTTTTACCCGCTGGACTTCACCTTCGTCTGCCCTTCGGAGCTGATCGCCCTGGATCACCGCATGGACGATTTCAAGGCGCGTAACGTTGAAGTGGTTGCCGTTTCCATCGACTCCCATTTCACCCACAACGCCTGGCGCAACACTGCCATCAATGATGGCGGCATCGGCAAAGTCAAATACACCATGGCTGCCGACCTGAAGCACGACATCGCCAAGGCCTACGACGTTGAGTCCGAAGGCGGCGTGGCGTTCCGTGGCGCATTCCTGATCGACGACAAAGGCGTTGTTCGCTCCCAGATCGTTAACGACCTGCCACTGGGCCGTAACATGGAAGAGCTGATCCGCCTGGTCGACGCCCTGCAATTCCACGAAGAGCACGGCGAAGTTTGCCCGGCCAACTGGAAAAAAAGGCGACAAAGGCATGAACGCTTCGCCAGAAGGTGTTGCGGCTTACCTGACCGAGAACGCTGGCAAGCTGTAAGCCAGATTCGCGGTACAAAAAACCGGCCAGAGAAGGCCGGTTTTTTTATGTGCGGGAAACGATCTCAGTCGTTGAAGTCTTCCCAGCCGCCCATGTCTTTCCAGCGGTTGACGATGCCGCAGAACAGCTCAGCCGTCTTTTCGGTGTCGTAGCGAGCCGAGTGGGCCTCACGGCCATCAAAGTCGATACCCGCCGCTTGGCAGGCCTTGGCCAGTACCGTCTGGCCATACGCCAGGCCTGCGAGGGTGGCGGTGTCGAAGCTGGAGAATGGGTGAAACGGGTTGCGTTTCATGTCCAGGCGCGCCACGGCGGCATTCAGGAAGCCCAGGTCGAAGCTGCTGTTGTGGCCCACCAGGATCGCGCGTTTGCAGCCATTGGCCTTCAACGCCTTGCGTACGCCACGGAAGATATCCGTCAGCGCCGCTTCTTCACTCACCGCCATACGCAATGGATGATCAAGCTTGATCCCGGTGAACTCCAGCGCTGCCGCTTCGATGTTGGCACCTTCAAACGGTTCGACACGAAAGAAGTGGGTGTGCTCCGGGAACACAAAACCCTGCTCATCCATGCCGATGGTGGTTGCGGCGATTTCCAGCAGTGCGTCGGTGGCGCAATTGAAGCCACCGGTTTCTACGTCGATGACAACCGGCAGATAGCCGCGAAACCGCTCGGCCATCGGATGGCGGGAACCGCCACCACTGTGCTCGTGTTCGTCGTCGTAATGGTCTTCACTCACTTGCTTTCCTCCAGCAGGCGCCAGCGCAGTGTTTCACCGGCGCGCAGCGGGATGACAGTCAGCTCGCCGAACGGCAGGCTGGCAGGGGCGGTCCAGTCTTCACGAACCAGGGTGATGCGGTCGGTATTCGCCGGCAGGCCGTAGAAACGCGGGCCGTTGAGGCTGGCGAAACCTTCGAGCTTGTCCAGGGCGTTACGTTGTTCGAACGCTTCAGCGTACAACTCGATCGCCGCGTAGGCGGTGTAGCAACCGGCACAACCGCATGCCGCTTCCTTGGCATGCTGGGCGTGGGGCGCCGAGTCGGTGCCGAGGAAGAACTTCGGGTTGCCACTGGTGGCAGCATCCAGCAGGGCCACCTGGTGGGTGTTGCGCTTGAGGATCGGCAGGCAATAGAAGTGCGGCCGAATCCCGCCCACCAGCATGTGGTTGCGGTTGTACAGCAGGTGATGAGCGGTGATGGTCGCACCGACATTGGCCGAAGCCTCGGTGACGAACTGCACGGCGTCGGCCGTGGTGATGTGTTCGAACACTACCTTGAGGGTCGGGAACAGCTCGACCACCCGGCGCATATGCTCGTCGATGAAGATCTTCTCGCGGTCAAACACGTCCACGTCACCACGGGTGACTTCACCGTGGATCAGCAGTGGCATGCCGACTTCGGCCATGGCTTCGATGGCCGGCAGGATCTTGTCGATACTGGTCACGCCGGAATCGGAGTTGGTGGTCGCGCCCGCCGGGTACAGCTTGGCGGCGTGCACGTAGCCGCTGGCCTTGGCTTCACGAATTTCTTCGGGCTGGGTGCGGTCGGTGAGGTAGAGCACCATCAACGGTTCGAAGCGGCTGCCGGCCGGCCGCGCAGCGAGGATACGCTGGCGATAGGCGTCGGCTTCAGCGGCGTTACGCACCGGTGGTACCAGGTTAGGCATGATGATGGCGCGGCCAAACGTGCGCGCAACATCGGCCACGGTTTGGGGCAACGCAGCACCATCGCGAAGATGAATATGCCAGTCGTCGGGACGCAGCAGGGTCAGGCGGTCGGACATTGGGGATTCCAGGCGGGTCAATCTGGTGGGAATGCTACCGGAAAAGACTCTTGCAGGCACTCGCTATCAAGTTTTGCAGGATGCATCCGATAGCCTTTCGTATGCCTTATCGATGTATGACGCTTTGAAGTGTTGTAGAAACCAGTGGAGCCTCCCGTGCGCCAGCAATATCTAGCCCTGCTCAGTGTGTTCGCCAGCCTGCCTGCGATGGCCCTCACGTTCCAGACGCGTCTGGAGAATATTGAGTGGAAGGTAGAAGGTGACCAGTTCGAGTGCCGCCTGACCCAGCCGATTACCGATTTCGGCTCGGGTGAGTTCGTGCGCCGGGCCGGCGAGCAGGCAACATTTCGTCTGAAAGCCTATAGCGGCTCGCTGGGCGCCGGTTCCGCAACGCTGTTGGCCGCCGCTGCACCTTGGCAGCCAGGGCGAGGCGATATCAATCTCGGTGCCGTACGTGCGGGCAGTGGCGATGTGTTGTTCAACAGCTCCCAGGCGCAGGCAGGTCGCCTGTTCAATGGCCTGTTGGAAGGACGCAGCCCTACTGTGCGGCATTACGGACGGGAGGGCGGTTACTCGGAAATCCGCCTGTTGCCGGTCAAGTTCAACAAGGCCTACAACGACTATCAGCTGTGCACTACCAAGCTGCTGCCGATGAATTACGATCAGGTCAAGCAGACAGAGGTCGGGTTTCCAGGCGGTGGCATCGAGCTGGATGCCGCAGCCAAGAAGAAACTGTCGGTGATTCTGGCCTATATGAAAGCCGATCCCACGGTTAACCATATCGAGCTCAATGGCCACTCGGACAACAGTGGTAACCGCCTGACCAACCGCGACGTGTCACGTCGCCGCGCGCTCGCGGTGATGGATTACTTCAAGGCCAACGGTATTCAGGAGTCGCAGATCACCATGCGTTTCCACGGTGAAAGCTATCCGCTGGCGCCTAATACCAATGCCGCCAATCGGGCGCGCAACCGCCGGGTCAATATTCAGCTGGAGCGGGTGGCAACCCCGAGAAACCGGCGCCCCAGGCCGCTGCACCGAGCAACCCGGCCGCTACCTCGTAGGGTGCGACCATCGGTCGCCCGCTCGACATAATCTGTCGCTTTATCTTCATTTGCTGTCGCGCCCCTGTAATTTCACGGTTTTGGTCGGTAGAATCGACGGCTTTCCGTACAACCCCGTGGAGTGATGGCATGGCCGACGTAAACAAGGTCGTTCTCGCGTATTCCGGCGGCCTGGACACTTCGGTGATCCTCAAGTGGCTGCAGGATACTTATAACTGTGAAGTGGTGACCTTCACCGCTGACCTGGGTCAGGGCGAAGAGGTCGAACCTGCACGTGCCAAGGCGCAAGCCATGGGCGTGAAAGAGATCTACATTGACGACCTGCGCGAAGAGTTCGTCCGCGATTTCGTTTTCCCGATGTTTCGCGCCAACACTGTCTACGAAGGCGAGTACCTGCTGGGTACCTCCATCGCACGCCCGCTGATCGCCAAACGCCTGATTGAAATCGCCAACGAAACCGGCGCTGACGCCATTTCCCATGGCGCCACCGGCAAGGGTAACGACCAAGTACGTTTCGAGCTGGGCGCCTATGCCCTCAAGCCGGGCGTGAAAGTGATTGCCCCTTGGCGTGAATGGGACCTGCTGTCCCGTGAAAAACTGATGGATTACGCTGAAAAACACGCAATCCCGATCGAGCGTCACGGCAAGAAGAAGTCCCCGTACTCGATGGACGCCAACCTGCTGCATATCTCCTATGAAGGCGGCGTGCTGGAAGACACCTGGACCGAGCACGAAGAAGACATGTGGAAATGGACCGTCTCCCCGGAGAACGCTCCTGACAAGCCGCAGTACCTGGAACTGACCTACCGCAACGGCGACATCGTCGCGCTGGACGGCGTCGAAATGACCCCGGCCACCGTGCTGGCGACCCTGAACCGTATCGGTGGCCAACACGGCATCGGCCGCCTCGACATCGTCGAGAACCGCTACGTGGGCATGAAGTCCCGTGGCTGCTATGAAACCCCAGGTGGCACCATTATGCTGCGCGCTCACCGCGCGATCGAGTCCATCACCCTGGACCGCGAAGTGGCTCACCTTAAAGACGAGTTGATGCCCAAGTACGCCAGCCTGATCTACACCGGCTACTGGTGGAGCCCTGAGCGTCTGATGCTGCAACAGATGATCGACGCCTCCCAGGCTCATGTGAACGGTGTGGTGCGCCTGAAGCTGTACAAGGGCAACGTGATCGTGACCGGTCGCAAATCCGACGAGTCACTGTTCGACGCCAATATCGCCACCTTCGAAGAAGATGGCGGCGCCTACAACCAGGCGGACGCGGCAGGCTTTATCAAGTTGAACGCATTGCGTATGCGTATTGCTGCAAACAAAGGTCGCTCGTTGTTCTGAGTGTTTTGCCTGTTGTGAAAAATGGCCCCTGTTAAGGGGCCATTTTTGCCTGTGGATTTAATGAGATGCTCATGTTTAAGTTTTTAAACGTGCGTACAGGCAATGTTTGATTGTTTTAAACGTGCGGATTTATCGGTGGGGGTATTTTGAGGCTGTGAATGAAAGTTTTACATCTGATTGGGAACTAGTCTTACAGAAAATTCACTCATGAAAGTGCGGCGGCTCTGTAAGTTGCCGAAAATTCTGTAGGAAATAAGGGTGTAAAAAAATATGTTTAATGGAACTGAAACAGCAGAATTTTTTCGGCTTGCTTGTTTGACCTCAGTGGTAAGGCAAGGGGCATTTCCTGAAAGTCGTGTGCGGCACATTTACCATTCCCCCCAAATCTCCGGCAGATTTGACTCTAAATATGTATGGCACGGGAAAGGTCTGAAAGGCTCCATAAAACTGGATACATCTAAGCTTGCAGTTTTTTGTAGGGCGTTTCCTTTATCGTTGTGGGTTGGGTCTCTGCCTGCTGTTGCTCGGGGGGGAATGCTATGCCAACTAGGAAACGACTAGGCTATTGTGCTTGCTCTAAATAATTCGAACAGCGAAATTGGACTTTCTCATGAATAAAGTGCTGATCGTGGATGATCATCCCGTCATTCGTCTTGCTGTGCGTATGCTAATGGAGCGTCATGGTTATGAGGTCGTTGCCGAGACTGATAACGGTGTCGATGCCTTGCAACTTGCGCGGGAGCATATGCCGGACATTGTCATTCTGGATATTGGAATTCCTAAACTCGATGGCCTGGAAGTTATTTGCCGGCTGTCTTCCACCAAACAGCCGACGCCATTCAAGGTGCTGGTGCTGACGTCTCAGGCCCCAGGCCATTTTTCCATGCGCTGCATGCAGGCGGGGGCAGCTGGGTACGTGTGCAAGCAGCAGGACCTGACTGAGTTATTGAGCGCGATCAAGGCGGTTCTGTCGGGCTACAGCTATTTCCCGAACCAGGCGCTCAATTCGGTGCGTTCCACAATGGGCAATGCCAGCGAGGCCGACATGGTCGAGCGTCTGTCGGGCCGGGAAATGATGGTGTTGCAGCAACTGGCCCGGGGCAAGACCAACAAGGAAATTGCAGATGGCATGTTTCTCAGCAACAAGACGGTCAGTACCTATAAAACGCGCCTGCTGCTCAAGCTCAACGCTCGCTCACTGGTGGACCTGATCGAGCTGGCTCAGCGTAACGGCCTGGTATAGCTGAGGAGTTGCAACACGTTTTAGCCTGGGCCATCGGCGAAAAAAAGCCTCCGTCAGGGAGGCTTCCGGTCGTCGACTGCTCGCTCAGAGGTCGAAGTCGTAATCGGCCAGTTGTTTTTGCAAGCGTCGCTCTTCCAGAAGATTGTCGATAGTGCGGCGTTTGCTCAGATTGGTCTTGGCCACTTCTGCCACAGGTGCTTCTGCTCCATCGTCATCCGACTCAACGAGCTCGTCTTCCACTTCCAGTTGTTCTTTGCCAGTGCTCATAAGGTTCACTCCGGGCTAAGACTGCCGTTGGCGCTCCTTATAACGATAATCCATGAAAGGGTAAAAAAGATTTTTTCAATCGGCTGATCGAGAAAACCAATGATCCTTCAATCGTCGGAAGTCTTCTCCTTGAATTCGCACAGGTCTTCGATGCGACAGCTCCCGCAGCGCGGCTTGCGCGCCTGGCAAACGTAGCGTCCGTGAAGGATCAGCCAGTGATGGGAGTCGAGCAGATACGGCTTGGGTACAAATTTCATCAGCTGCTTTTCCACTTCCACCACGTTCTTCCCGCGGGCAATGCCGGTGCGATTGCTTACCCGAAAGATATGAGTGTCCACGGCCATCGTCAGTTGGCGAAAAGCGGTGTTCAATACCACGTTCGCGGTTTTACGACCTACACCCGGCAGGGCCTCCAGTGCTTCGCGGGTTTGCGGTACCTCGCTGCCATGCAGTTCTACCAGGAGGCGGCAGGTCTCGATAACGTTCTTGGCCTTGCTGTTATATAAACCGATGGTCTTGATGTATTCAGACAAGCCTTCCACGCCGAGGGCATAGATGGCTTCAGGTGTATTGGCTACCGGATACAGTTTGGCCGTGGCCTTGTTCACGCCAACGTCCGTGGACTGGGCCGACAGAATCACCGCAATCAGCAACTCAAACGGCGAGGAGTAGGCCAGTTCCGTCTTGGGTTCGGGATTGTCTTCGTGAAGCCTGCGGAAAATTTCCAGGCGTTTTGCGGCGTTCATGGGGCTGATGATTCCTTGCAGGCGGTCAGCGGAATGTCAGAGCGGGAGCAGGATAAACCCGGACGCTATCAATATGGTGTCGTCAGTGGCACGTTACAAGCTACCGGTTACCCATCACCATGGGCATCTACCTGGCGCTGTGCTTCTTCAAGTTTGTGTTGAGCGGCGTTTAGTTCATCCATGCTGGCTTCTGGCTGACGTTGCAGCTTGCTGAGATCGGCACGGGCGTAGGCCAAGGCAGTTTTTAGTTGGCGCAGTTGGCTGTCGATGGGCCGCTTTTGTAGGCGCTGAAAATCCGGCAGAGGTTGTTCGGATATCGCTTCGGCGGTATGCAGGGCCTGATCAGCAGCGGCCAGCGCAGCGCTCAATGTTGCCAGTTGCTGCGGGTCCGCATTCTGGTCCTGGGCCTTTTTCAGTTCGGCGCGGCGCAAGGCCAGTTGGATTTTTGCGCGCTTGAGTTCAGGGTCTTTGGCTGGCGGTGCGGGCGGTGGGCTACTTGCTTGCAGTGCCGCGAGCGCTTGCTCTGCGACTTCGAATTGGTGTTGCAGCACGATCAACTGCGATTGCTGTTCAAAGGTCGGCGGATGACCGAATGCCTTCAAGGACTTGAGCAACTGCGCACGGCTCATTGCAACGCTGATCTTGGCCTTCTTGATCGCCGCATCATTAGCGGCTTGAAGGGTATTTTCCGCAGTTGCATCAACGGGCGCTGAGCGCTTGGCGCGGGCCAGGCGTTCTGCGAGCTTAAGTTCTTCTTCGCGGTGCAGACGTGCGTTGCGCTGCTCAAATCGGCGCCGAGCACGATCGCGCTTGAGGGCACGCTCACTACGCTCGATATCAGTGTTTGCCAGACCGCCCACGATGGGCAGCACGGTTGCCAGCGGGCGCATCTCGATGCAATCGACGGGGCAGGGCGCCACACACAGGTCACAGCCGGTGCATTCATCAATGATCACGGTATGCATCACTTTGGCGGCACCGACAATCGCATCCACCGGGCACGCCTGGATACATTTGGTGCAACCGATGCACTCAGCTTCACGGATATAGGCAATTTGCGCAGGGGCCTCGCCACGCGTGGTGTCCAGTTCCATCACGGGAACGCTTAATAACTGCGCGAGCCCAGCAATGGTTTCCTGCCCACCGGGCGGGCACTTATTGATTGCTTCGCCTTGAGCAATGCCCTCGGCGTAAGGCTTGCAGCCCGGGTGCCCGCACTTGCCGCATTGGGTCTGCGGCAACAGTGCGTCGATACGTTGAATGAGGTTCATGCAGTGATCATTGGCATGCCGGTTAAACAAACAGAGGCTGATTATCCGACAAGCGAGAAGGGGGGACTAGCTGAAAAGCCCTGTCGCCGAAACGACAGGGCTGTTTTGCGGGCTTACTTGATGCGTTGACCCGGCTTCGCGCCGCTGTCAGGGCTCAGCAGGTAGATCTCTTCGCCGCCAGGGCCGGCTGCCATCACCATGCCTTCGGAGATGCCGAACTTCATTTTCCGAGGCTTGAGGTTGGCGATCATCATGGTCAGGCGACCATCGAGCTTGGACGGGTCCGGGTAGGCGCTCTTGATGCCCGAAAACACGTTGCGTTGCTCGTCACCGATGTCCAGTGTCAGGCGCAGCAGCTTGTCGGCACCTTCTACGGCTTCGGCCTTGATGATCAGTGCCACACGCAGGTCGACGGCAGCGAACGCGTCGAACTCGATTTCCGGCGACAGCGGGTCCTTGGCCAACTCACCGTTACCGGCAGGCGCCGATTCGCCCGTGTCGGTCTGGCTGGCGACCAGGTCTTCTTTCGAAGCATCGGTCATGGCCTGGACTTTCACCGGGTCGATACGGGTCATCAGCGGCTTGAACTCGTTCAGCTGATGGTTGCTCAGCAGGGTGGCGTGGTCTTTCCAGGTCAGCGGTGCGACGTTGAGGAACGCTTCCGCATCGGCGGTCAACAACGGCAGCACTGGCTTGAGGAAGATCACCAACTGACGGAACAGGTTGACGCCCGTGGCGCAGATCGCCTGGACTTCCGCCTGCTTGCCTTCCTGCTTGTTCAGCGACCACGGTGCCTTGTCGGCGATCCAGGCGTTGGCGCGGTCTGCCAGGCCCATGATTTCACGCATGGCGCGTGCAAAGTCGCGGGCCTCGTAGGCATCGGCGATGCTTGGCGCAGCGGCCAGGAACGCGTCCGTCAATTCCGGCGCGGCATTCTCGGCCACCAGCAGGCCGGCGTTACCCTTGTGGATAAACCCGGCGCAACGGCTGGCGATGTTGACGACTTTACCCACCAGGTCTGAGTTGACCTTCTGTACGAAGTCTTCCAGGTTCAGGTCCAGGTCATCGACGCCACGGCCCAGCTTGGAGGCGTAGTAGTAGCGCAGGTATTCCGGCGACAGGTGGTCCAGGTAGGTGCGCGCCTTGATAAAGGTGCCACGGGACTTGGACATTTTCTGGCCGTTGACGGTCAAGTAGCCGTGCACTGCGATGCCGGTCGGCTTGCGGTAGCCCGAGCCTTCGAGCATCGCCGGCCAGAACAGGGCGTGGAAGTTGACGATGTCCTTGCCGATGAAGTGGTACAGCTCGGCGGTAGAATCCTTGTTCCAGAACGCGTCGAAGTCCAGCTCCGGCGTGCGATCGCACAGGTTCTTGAAGCTGGCCATGTAGCCGATCGGCGCATCCAGCCACACATAGAAATACTTGCCCGGCTCGCCCGGAATCTCGAAGCCGAAGTACGGCGCATCGCGGGAGATGTCCCACTGTTGCAGGCCGCTGTCGAGCCATTCGGCGAGCTTGTTGGCCACGGCGTCCTGCAGGGTGCCGCTGCGGGTCCAGGCTTGCAGCATCTGCTGGAAGTCCGGCAGCTTGAAGAAGAAGTGCTGGGAATCCTTGAGCACCGGGGTAGCGCCAGAGATCGCCGACTTCGGATTCTTCAATTCAGTCGGTGCGTAGGTCGCACCGCATTTCTCGCAGTTGTCGCCGTACTGGTCTTCGGTGCCGCATTTGGGGCAGGTGCCCTTGATGAAGCGGTCGGCCAGGAACATTTTCTTTCCGGGTCGAAATACTGGGTCACCGAACGCTGGTCGATGTGCCCAGCTTCCTTTAGACGCAGGTAGATCTGGCTCGACAACTCGCGGTTTTCCTCGGAGTGGGTCGAGTGGAAATTGTCGAAATCCACCAGGAACTCGGCAAAGTCGGCGCTGTGTTCAGCCTGCACGTTGGCGATCAGTTGTTCCGGGGTGATGCCTTCCTTTCGGCGCGCAACATGATGGCCGAACCGTGGGCGTCGTCCGCGCAGACATAGATGCATTGATTGCCGCGATGCTTCTGGAAGCGCACCCACATATCGGTCTGGATGTACTCAAGCATATGGCCAAGATGGATGGAACCATTGGCATAGGGCAGGGCGCTGGTGACGAGGATCTTGCGTGGCTCGGACATGGGGCTCGGCTACTTGATGAAACGGAGGTCGGCCACTATAAAGCGCCGGGAAATATATTTCACCCCGTCGCGAGGTTTCCGCTTCTTCAAAGCATGCCGCTGGGCGGCCGGAACGGTTAGGATAGCCGCCTGTTTCAGTCAGTCTTTTTTCGGGAGTAGCCCATGAGCGCCGTCAATCGCGCAGCGGTGGAAGCCGTTCTTCGCCAGTACACCGACCCCTATTTGAACCAGGACCCGGTCAGTGCCGGTTGTGTACGTGCCATCGAGGTACAGGGCGACCAGGTCTCGGTCCAGCTGGAGCTGGGCTATGCCGCAAGCCTGTTCAAGAGCGGTTGGGCGCAAATGCTGCAAATGGCCATTGAAGGTCTGGACGGCGTGCGCTCGGCCAAGGTCGACATTCAGTGCGTGATTGCTCCGCACAAGGCCCAGGCGCAGATCCCTGGCCTGGCCAACGTCAAGAACGTGGTCGCCGTGGCGTCCGGCAAAGGCGGCGTGGGTAAATCCACCACTGCGGCCAACCTGGCCTTAGCGTTGGCGCGTGAAGGCGCGCGCGTCGGCATTCTCGACGCCGATATCTACGGCCCGAGCCAGGGCGTGATGTTCGGTATCACCGAAGGCACACGACCGAAGGTCAAGGACCAGAAATGGTTTGTGCCGATCGAGTCCCTGGGCGTGGAAGTCATGTCTATGGCTTTCCTGACCGACGACAACACCCGATGGTCTGGCGCGGGCCGATGGTCTCCGGTGCCTTGTTGCAACTGGTCACTCAGACGGCCTGGGGCGACCTGGACTACCTGGTGATCGATATGCCACCCGGCACCGGCGATATCCAATTGACCTTGGCGCAGAAAGTCCCGGTGGCCGGTTCGGTGATCGTCACCACGCCCCAGGACCTGGCGCTGCTCGACGCCAAAAAAGGCGTCGAGATGTTCCGCAAGGTCAATATTCCGGTACTGGGCGTCGTGGAAAACATGGCGGTGCACATTTGCTCCAACTGCGGCCATGCCGAGCATCTGTTCGGTGAAGGCGGCGGTGAGAAGCTCGCGACCCAATACGGTGTTGAACTGCTGGCCTCGTTGCCGCTGTCAATGCTGATCCGCGAGCAGGCCGACGGCGGCAAACCTACCGTGGTCGCCGAGCCGGACAGCCAGATCGCCATGATCTACCAGGAACTGGCCCGCCATGTGGGGGCGCGTATTGTCCTGCAGGAAGCCGCGGCGCCAGCCATGCCGACGATTACTGTCAGCGACGACTGAGTGAGAAAAGGTGCTTGTTACGCTTTTACGCAATTGCTGGTGTAAGCATTCGCTTACTTTTTCGTAAGTGAATGGTTTTTTCGGCCGACAAGAGCGGCTCGAAAGAACGAGAGATTTTTCTATCCATTTGAAATATAACAAATATTTATCGTCGTTCTTGTCCGCTAGGCTGTCAGTTCTTAAGTTGCATCCCGTTGAACTTCTTTTGGAACTCTTTAAGATCAGCCCTGTGTCCACGGATTGACACAGCCATCAAGGAACGATGGTTTGAAGGAACGTCGCAGGAAGCGATTCATCAGGATGATGAAAAGGAATACAGGGACTAGGGGAAAAAATGTGGGCGGGTCAAACCGCCCCTTTTTTTGCCCGTAGAAAAGTGAATACGCGGTCCCTGAACGCAAAAAAGGCCCCTAAGGGCCTTTTTTTGTTTGGCGGCGGCGCTGTTAGCGCTCCAGATCTTTGATCTTGCCTTTGACGCCGTCCCACTCTGCTGCATCCGGCAGCGAGTCTTTCTTCTCAGTGATGTTCGGCCAGATTTCCGCCAGCTCGACGTTCAACTGAATAAATTCCTGCATCTCTGCCGGGACTTCGTCCTCGGAGAAAATGGCGACGGCCGGGCATTCTGGCTCACACAGGGCGCAGTCGATGCACTCATCCGGGTGGATTACCAAGAAGTTCGGGCCTTCGTAGAAGCAGTCCACCGGACATACTTCCACGCAGTCGGTGTACTTGCACTTGATGCAGTTGTCGGTGACGACGAAGGTCATTTCTAATTTTCTCCTCAGGCGGCGGCAGCGAAACCCTGTGTGGCAGGGCTCGCGAGGTTCGGGAGCGATAGTCTGCAGGCCAGGCTAAGAGCCTGCAGCATCCCAAACCGCGCGAGAGTCTACCAGCTTGCAAGCGTCAGCGTTATATCCGAACCTTCAGTGCATATAACATTTCGAGCGCTTTGCGCGGCGTCAAGTCGTCCAAGTCAAGCTTAGCCAACTCTTCCAGCACCGGATGGGGCAGGCTGGCGAACATATCGCTCTGGTGTGGCGTGGCGGGTTTGCTTGAGGCTTTGGCAGGACTTGCGACCACGGTTTCATGGGGCAATGCCGTGGTTTCCAGGCGGCTGAGGTGTTCGCGGGCGCGGGTGATCACCTCGCTCGGCACGCCGGCCAATTGCGCCACAGCCAGGCCGTAACTCTGGCTGGCGGGGCCTGGCAACACGTGGTGCAGGAATACGATGCGCTCGTTGTGCTCCGTGGCATTCAGATGCACGTTGGCCACTAATGGCTCGCTTTCCGGTAGTACGGTCAGTTCGAAGTAGTGAGTGGCGAACAGCGTATAGGCACGCAAGTGCGCCAAACGCTCGGCCGCCGCCCATGCCAGGGACAGGCCGTCGAAGGTGCTGGTGCCGCGACCCACTTCGTCCATCAGGACAAGGCTGCGTTCGGTGGCGTTGTGCAGGATGTTGGCGGTTTCGCTCATTTCGACCATAAAGGTCGAGCGGCCACCAGCCAGGTCATCGCTGGAACCGATCCGGGTGAAAATACGGTCCACCAGGGACAACTCGCAACTGGTCGCCGGCACAAAGCTGCCGATATGCGCCAGCAACACAATCAAGGCGGTCTGACGCATATAAGTGGATTTACCACCCATGTTCGGGCCAGTGATGACCAACATGCGGGTATCGTCATCCAGCGACAGGTCGTTGGCGACGAACGGTGTCGTCAGCACCTGTTCCACCACCGGGTGGCGCCCCTGCACGATGCGCATGCACGGCTCGCTCACAAAACGCGGGCAGTTCAGGTCCAGGTTCAGCGCTCGCTCGGCGAGGTTGCTCAGTACATCCAGCTCGGCCAAGGCGGCGGCAGTGTCCTGCAGCGGCGCCAGTTGGCTGATCAGGTCCTCAAGCAAGGCCTCGTAGAGCATCTTTTCCCGAGCCAGCGCTCGGCTTTTGGCCGACAACGCTTTGTCTTCGAATTCTTTAAGCTCCGGCGTGATAAAGCGCTCGGCGCCCTTGAGGGTCTGGCGACGCTGATAGTCGATAGGCGCCGACTCGGCCTGCTTGCTCGGCAGCTCGATAAAGTAGCCGTGCACGCGGTTGTAGCCGACTTTCAGGTTGGCCAGGCCCGTGCGGGCTTTTTCGCGGGCTTCCAGGTCGATCAGGAACTGGCCGGCGTTTTCGCTCAGGGCTTGCAGTTCGTCCAGTTCGCTGTCGTAACCGGTCTTCAACACGCCGCCGTCACGAATGATCGCCGGCGGGTTGTCGATGATGGCTTTTTCCAGCAACGCCGCCAGTTCCGGGTAGGTGCTGGCGATCAGGGCGAGTTGTTGCAGGTGCGGTGTATCCAACTCGGTCATCGCGGCTTGCAACTGCGGCAGGGCGCCTAGGGCATCGCGCAGGCGCGCCAGGTCACGTGGTCGCGCATTGCGCAGGCCGATCCGCGCCAAGATGCGTTCGATATCGCCGATTTCCTTCAACTGCGGCTGCAGTTTCTCGAAGCGATAGCCGTCCAGCAGACAGGTAATCGAGGTCTGACGCGCTTGCAGTACGCTCAAATCCCGCAGTGGACGGTTTAACCAACGGGTCAGCAAGCGGCTGCCCATGGCGGTTTGGCAACGGTCGACCACCGATTGCAGGGTGTTGTCGCGCCCGCCAGCCAGGTTGGTGTCCAACTCCAGGTTGCGACGGCTGGCACCGTCGAGCACCACGGTGTCGTCCAGGCGTTCATGACGCAGGCTGCGCAAGTGCGGCAGGGCGGTGCGCTGGGTTTCCTTGGCGTAGCTGAGCAGGCAACCGGCGGCGCCGATGGCCAGGGTCAGGGTTTCACAACCGAAGCCTTTAAGGTCCTGCACAGAGAATTGCTGGCACAGGCTTTTCAGCGCCGAATCACGCTCAAAATCCCACGGCGCACGACGCTTGGTCCCACGGCGTTTTTCCGCCGGCAGGTCCTTTGGCCAATCATCCGGGATCAACAGCTCCACCGGGTTTATGCGCTCAAGTTCTGCCAGCAGGTTCTCCCAGCCCTTGATCTCCAGGACACTGAAATTGCCGCTGGTGATATCCAGCACCGACAGACCAAACAGGCGCTCATCCCCCAGCACCGCCGCGATCAGGTTATCGCGACGCTCATCCAGCAGCGCCTCATCACTCACCGTCCCCGGCGTAATAATGCGCACCACCTGACGTTCCACCGGCCCCTTGCTGGTGGCCGGGTCGCCGATCTGCTCACAGATCACCACCGACTCGCCCAGCTTCACCAGCTTGACCAGGTAACCTTCCAGTGAGTGGTAAGGAATGCCACACATCGGAATCGACTGCCCCGCCGACTGCCCGCGCGCGGTCAGGGTGATGTCCAGCAACTTGGCGGCCTTCTTCGCATCTTCGTAGAAGATCTCGTAGAAGTCGCCCATGCGATAGAACATCAACTGATCAGGGTGCTGGTTTTTCAGGCGCCAGTACTGCTGCATCATCGGGGTATGCGCAGAAAGATTTGAAATTTCTTTATTCATCAGTTACTTAGAGGTTAATCCTAGGTTTCATGGGGCAGGGATGGGGCATTTGACGTATGTTTCTGCATGCCTGACCAGATGTGCTCCAGCTCGCCAGGAGACTCATCGTCCATCCACGCGGCGTACACTTTGGCTAGCATAGTGAAGTCGATGTGCCCCATCTGCTTGGCTATAAAAGCGAGGTTACCACGGGCTGCTAGGCACCAACATGCATAGGTATGGCGTGTCTGGTACGGACGCCGTGGCCGAATGCCGGCCCGGCGTTGGATATTGGCCCATTTCGTATTCCAGGCTGTGGGTACAAACCACGCATTGATCATCTTCTTTCGCGCTTGCAGCTTTGGCGAAAGCAGCGGTGTTACGGTTTCCTGAGTCTCTTCGTGGCGGGTCAGTTCGATGGTGATAGTCTGCGGCGGCACCTTGTGGTCGCTGGCTAGCAAGATTCGGCAGGCATCGAGTGCCGGCGGTAGCAGTAGGACAGTTCGGCGCTTACCGGTCTTCGGTAGTTTGAACGTGCCGCTACTGGTGATGGCGCGCCTGATATGAACTAAGCCACGCTGGAGATCAATATCTTCCCTGGCCAGGCCACATATTTCACCTGGGCGCAGGCCAGTGTAGATAGCCAGATTAATGGCGGCGTGATCTGCAGGGTGAATACAGCCTTTGTTGAGAAGGAGCTCTGCCTCGGCTTTTGTCAGCGGGTCCGGATCGCGCTCGGTTTTTTCGAAACGGACACATGCAGCAGCTAGGCCGGCGCGGCAGTAACCGTTACTCTCGCACCAAGTGAGAAACCCAGCCAAGGTCGCCAGGTAGTGATTTACGGTAGATGTGGCTCGGTCGCTGATCAGAGTTACCCGCAACTGCTGGATGTCTTCGGGCAGTATCACGCGGCCTAGGCGATTCTCACCCAGTAGGCCGACGCAGATGTCCAACGCCCAACCGTAGCGGCGTTCGGTTTCGGACGTAATGTCCACTGCTTTGAGCGGCTTGTATCTTTCGAGCAGGGCTTTCAGCCGCTCGTCGCGGGTCGAGCTGTAGTTGCCAGCTTGCTTACTCCCGGGGAAATGGGCGGCATATTCGAACGTACCCATTTTGATCGCATGAAGAACAGCCGCCCGTAATTGGGCGGCATGTTTGATATTGGCCTTTGTAACGGGGAGACCTAGCGTCTCCCGGTACCGGCGTCTGCGCCACATGAATACGATTCGCAGGCTATTGCCGTGGATTTCGACGCCTGTGTGTTTTTTTAGCTCGGCTTCTAGGCCGCTTCCTGCGGAGAACTCTCGACCCACCGATCCAACTCCTCAATGTTGATAAAAACGCGGTTGTCGCGTGCTTTTTCTCCAGATGCGGCCCTGTGCCCAGGTACCGTTTTTAACCTTGTGCCTAATGGCGTCTTCGCTATAGCCGGTTAGCTCAGACGCACGTTTGATCAGAACCCAGCGCGGTGTGCTCATTGGGATGCTCGCTCCCTGCCAGGGAATATGTTTGGGATCATTTTCAGGCTCCGTATCAGTCCGTTTGAGCACAAGGTACTGGGAGTCAGGAATGATAGGTTTCGCTTTCAAACGCTTTTATCGTCGGAAATTGAAATTGCCGTAAAAGTTATTTTTATTTCATCCAGAGTCGCTTTTACGCGGGTTTCTGGCAGGGATTTTTGGTTTTCTCAAAAGATATGCGGTTCATCGTGCAAAGCGGGATTGAGTACCCCTGAGTGCTCGTCAGTATGCTTTCGCCTCCTTCCGCAACCATGAAGCAGGGGTGGCCACGACGAAAACGCATTCCCCTTCCGGTGTAATTGCGCAGGATGATTTCCCAGGACTTGTCGTCGTAATAGAAACCCGTAATTTCTGCCCAGTTGGCCGCAACGCTGCTTCCAACAATGCCTTCAGGAGTCAGGCAGAAAATCTCTACGTGGTTTTCCTGCGTGACAGGTATGGCGTAGCCCCGGCCATTCGGCGCTACAGGTGGGAAAGTCTGTCCATTGCCTAAGTGACGAAATTCCATGGTGCTTCTCCGCGTGCATGAGGTTGCATGACACGCTATGCCAGGCTCTGGAAATCCCAAGTCGGCACAGCTCACAGGCTTATGCCGTTGGGTTTCCTGAAAGCCTTCGTAAGCTGTGGCAATCAAAACAGGGAGTGGCGCCATGGGTAACAAATCAACAACGATCCGAATCGGCTTGCTGGCCGCGACAGTAGCTCTTCTGGTTGGGTGCTCTGGCACTCAAGGGAATAGGACAGTGCAGCTTCCTGACCCGAATGATGTTCCGAGGGAAAAATGGTCGGATGCTATGCATGTTCTGACGGCCATGGGGATTTCCGGGCAGCGCGACGTTCCAATTGAGCTGGCAGGGGCGGTTAATGACGTGAGCTCATCCGGCGGCTCTGTAGGAGGGTTAGGGGATGCTGGATTAAGCGCGGTTAGCTTCGCGTCTCCGCCTACGGTTTTGAGTGGCGGCGCAGCTGCAGGAATTGGCTTGGGGTTAATGTTATTGGGTGGTTCAAGCGATCCGGCGCGGGTGACTCAGGTTGTCGCGTGGGTACCTTCCGATCAGGCCAGTTCGCCAGGCGAGGCATCTAATCTGGCGCTTCACAAGGTCGAGGAAGTACGCAAGAAGATCTTTCCAGGCGGGCTATCGAAACTGCGGATACAAACAGGCAAATACCCTGACAGTCATTCGCGCGCTTACGCGTCCCTTGCAGATAGCTACGCGGAGCGGCCGATCCCATTCAGCGACGAGGTCTCGACATCACCAAGCTTTTGCAGTCGCCGCTCAGCTACGGGCCGATATTCATCCGTCACAACCAATTCACGCTTGATGCTTACAAGAACGACATGACGACTTCAGAAACCATGCTGCTTGCATCGCAACACCTCCCTGAATGGATCTACATCTACCACCCTGGCCAGCGGCTGAGGAAAAACTCGATCCCGGCCGCAATCTTTAATCAGGGCAGGGCGCTCTACTTCATAGGGAAATAATTCTGCTGGGTTGTATCACCGTGGGTTTTCGCAGGCCTGCGGTGATTTTTTGGGTATACCGTCCCGGCGCTCAGCTCGTAGCCGTGTCGTTGCAGTTCTTCGATGATTCCCAGTCCGAAGACGGGCTTCTCGGCTGCATGGTGAAGTATGTGCAGGCGGATCAACCCGCCGTACAGGTCTTTATCTGTCATTTTTCGTGCCTCACAGCGCGATACTCAACAGCCAACCCGCTGCACCGCTGCCGACGACAACTAGCCACGGCGGGAGCTTCCAGAACATCAGTGCGACAAGGGCGACCAGGGCCAAGACAAAGTCTTGCGGCTGAAATATGGCGCTAGTCCATACAGGGTGATAGAACGCGGCCAGCAGCAGGCCAACCACCGCCGCATTGACCCCAGCCAGCGCGGCTTGCATGCCTGTATTGCGACGCAGGCGCTCCCAAAATGGCATGGCTCCCACAACCAGCAGAAAAGAGGGTGCGAAGATAGCCAGTAGGCACACAATACCGCCGACCCAGCCAGAGGGAGCGGTGCTCATCGAAGCACCAAGGAACGCGGCGAATGTGAACAATGGGCCGGGCACCGCTTGAGCCGCCCCGTACCCCGCGAGGAAGGATTCATTACTGACCCAGCCGGAGGACACCACTTCGGCTTGCAGCAGCGGCAACACAACGTGGCCACCACCGAACACTAGTGACCCCACACGATAGAAGGCGTCCACTACCACCATCGTTGGACTTGGCAGCAATTTTGCCAAGATCGGTAGGCCAATCAGCAGGGCAAAAAATAACGATAGCCAAAGTGCGCCGGCCCGGTGACTGACCGTGATAGGTAGTGGGTCGTGCTCAACAGTATGTGCTGGCTTGAACAATAGTCGGCCTATGATGCCTGCGGCAGCAATCACACCAACCTGCCCCCACGCGGACGGTACGAGCAGGACAGCACAGGCGGCAATCGCCATTATTGTGACTCTCAGCCCATCCGTACACAGGTTGCGCGCCATGCCCCATACCGCTTGGGCGACTACGGCAACGGCCACCACTTTTAGGCCATGCAACGCGCCCGGCGAAACGGAATCCCCATAGTTGGAAATGCCCAGCGCGAACAGGATTAAAGCTACGGCCGAAGGCAGCGTAAAGCCTGTCCAAGCAGCCAGCGCCCCGCTATATCCAGCCCGTGATAGCCCCAACGTTATGCCGACCTGGCTGCTTGCTGGGCCTGGAAGAAATTGGCACAGCGCCACTAAATCAGCATAGCTGCGTTCAGACAACCAGCGCCGTCGCGTGACGAACTCGTCGCGAAAATATCCCAAGTGTGCGATGGGGCCGCCGAAGGAGGTCAATCCAAGGCGTAGAAAAATAAGAAAAACCGACCATGGGCTGCGGTCATCGGTGGAGGTATTAGTCATGCGTTGGCCTACCTGATTTTCCACAGATTAATCCATAATAATCGAACTTCGATAACGAAATTCGATTTTATAGCTGCCCAAAACGACTGGAGTACCGTGCAATTCGTACTGGGTGTCGCAATGCAAGTAATCGATGTTGTGCTAGCCGCTGGTTTTGTCTGCTAGCACAGTTCATTAGCAAAACACGCTTGGCCTTAGCGTACGATTTTTTCCGTTTTCTCTATTGCCCCCTCCTGGTCACTCCGAATGCAAATAACTGGTCAAGAATGCAGCCGGCTGGTCAATAACGGCGCCAATGGGTGGTCAAGTTGCGCAATGGTTTTATCGAGTCGGATGCCTGGGAAGAGGGCTCTGAACGGTGCTAGTCGGGCTACGTTGGTTTTTGGTTCCATTGCTCCCCAAACCCCAATCTTCCGGCCTTGTTGAGCGCTGGCACCACTCTCATGTCTTCGATGAGGGTAATCCGCTGGCCGAAAGAAATACCCGCTGGGCCGTGTTTCTGACAGCAGCGATGATGCTTGTCGAGATAGTCGGCGGCTGGTTGTACAATTCGATGGCGCTCTTGGCCGATGGCTGGCACATGAGCTCACACGCTTTGGCTCTCGGCCTATCGGTGCTGGCTTATTCAGCAGCCCGGCGCTTCGCCCACGATGCGCGATTCGCCTTTGGCACATGGAAGATCGAGGTGCTGGGCGGCTACACCAGTGCAATCTTCCTCATTGGTGTTGCCGGGTTAATGCTCTACCAGTCGGTTGAGCGGCTGATCTCACCGACACCGATCCACTACGATCAAACCATCGCGATTGCTGGGGTCGGTCTGCTGGTCAACCTTGCCTGTGCGTGGCTACTTAAGGATGGCCATGCCCACCACCACGAACACGGCCATCACCATGAGCATGGCGGTCATGACCATCATCACGACCTAAATCTGCGTTCCGCCTATTTGCACGTAGTGGCCGACGCCGCGACGTCGGTGCTCGCCATCCTGGCGCTGATAGGGGGTAAATTCTGGGGCGCGAGTTGGCTCGACCCGGTGATGGGGATCGTCGGCGCCGGGCTGGTCGCGATCTGGGCCTCTGGATTGCTGCGTGACACCGGGCGCGTACTGCTCGATGCCGAGATGGATGTCCCGGTGATCGCGGAAATCCGGGAGGTCATCGAGGCCAGCCCCATCCGGGCTACCATCACCGACCTACACGTCTGGCGTGTGGGCAAGGGGAAGTACGCCTGCATCCTTTCGCTCGCCGTCATGGATGCCGCCGAGCCGGATTACTTCCGGCAACAGCTGAGTATTCATGAAGAGCTGGTGCATATCACAGTCGAGGTGAACCAGCGTAGATGGCAAGTAAGCGCGTGACGCGCTGACAGGCAGCACGCTCAGTTCTTCGGGGGCTGGGCGCGGGTGACCGCGTCTGGCTACCCAACAAACGAACGCTAAGCCGACTTGGCTTAGTGCATTTCCTGTTCCGCTGCTCTCTTCATGGCTTTGGGGAGCAGTGGAACCAAAACCAACCTAGGCCGTTGCGAGCGTCCAGTTGAAGTAGGGGTAATGCCGAGATAAAGGGAAATTCACTCATTTTGCTCGGTAATTACTGGTCAAAATTAAAAACTCCAGAGGCAACGCCAACTGTAGGGTCGGATTAGCCGAGATCTTGGCCAGCCTTCAGGAAAACTTATAAGTTACACGATCCCTTATAAATCAATTACTTGCATTGTAAATGCCCTATTTTTGCCTTATCTCGGCATGACCCCTTATTCGCACTGGCAGGGGGGACTTCAACCGAAGTCACCAGTGTCAGATAATGGTTGCAGCTGAGAACCATGGCTTAGCGTACCAACATCTCAGTGCTCTGTGATTTCCCTTTATTTCGCATGACCCGTTAGTCACGCCTTATGGCATAATGCCATTATTGCTTATGGAGACTCATCTTGCGCTCGAACCTGCCTGTCACAACCGTTGAACAAATATTTCCAGTCCAGCAGCGATTGATCTCTGCTACGGATACGAATGGGAATATTTCCTATGTGAATGACGAGTTTATGAGAATAAGTGGCTATTCTCGTGAAGAGTTGTTGGGCAGTCCGCACAATTTGGTTCGTCATCCCGACATGCCTCCAGCTGTTTTCGGGCTGATGTGGGGCTATCTGAAGGCTGGCAAAAGCTGGATGGGTATCATCAAGAATCGCTGCAAGAATGGTGACTTCTATTGGGTCAGTGCGTATGTGACACCTATTCTCGAAGATGGCCGCTTAACAGGCTACGAGTCCGTTAGAGTCAAGCCGACTCGGGAGCAAATTGATCGCGCACAAAAGCTGTATGACCGGTTGCGTGCAGGTAAAAATTCCATTCCCCAAAATCGTCATTATGCGGCATTCATGAGGAGGATGGTCTTACCTGCAACTGCGGCTGCGTTGGCAATAGGTGCGGCTAGCGTGCTGCCAAGCCTGGCAGCACAAGCGGTAACTGCCGTGCTCTTTCTCGTTACAGGATGGTGGTCCTATACGCGGCTGGAACATCAGTTGAGTCATATCATGAAATGCGCCCCTGACGCTTTTTCAGATCCGATTAGCGCCATCACTTACAGCGATATGTATGGCCCTTCAGCGCAGTTGGAAATGATATTGATTAGTGAGGATGCACGCCTTAAAACCGCACTGACTCGGCTAAGCGATCTGGCCAGCCAAGTGGCTGAAGCCGCTGCGCATTCCTCCTTACTCTCGAACCAAACTGAAAATGCCTTGCTGGAGCAGCGAGCGGAAACGGACATGACGGCAGCCGCCATGACGGAGATGGCGGCCTCAATCAACGAAGTGGCAGGGCATGTTCAAAAAACCGCCATGGAAGCGCAAGCAGCAAATGAACTGGCTGAACAAGGTGATAAAGTCGCCGGTACTTCCCGTGAGGCCATTCAGTTGCTGGCCAGTACCGTCACAAATATCAGCACTGCTGTGGATTACCTTGCCAATGAAACCCAGCAAATTATGGCTGCTGCGGGGGTGATTCAAGCCATTGCTGATCAAACCAACCTACTCGCTCTCAACGCTGCAATTGAAGCGGCTAGGGCTGGTGAGCAGGGTCGAGGTTTTGCGGTAGTAGCTGATGAAGTCCGGGCCTTGGCTGCTAAAACCCGCGTATCGACTCAACAAATTCAAAACGTCATTGAAACCCTTAAAAAAGGCGCAGATGAGGCTGTGAGCATTGCCAAACTCGGTATTCGCGAGGCCGACCACGGTGTACAGCAAGTTATAGAGGCGCAGTGTGCTCTCCAAGGCATTCGCGATGCTGTTGAACGGATCAGTGGTATGAGCCAGCAAATGGCAGCCGCTTCAGAAGAGCAGGCTAGTGTCGCTGAAGATATTGCTCGGCAGATTAATAACGTAGCGGGAACGGTTGAGAGAACAGCGAAGAATGCTAACTCCGCCGTGATTCGTGGCCGGGAACTTGAAAGTACATCCCGTGGTTTAAACTCGTTGGTTGAACGGTTCAACAGGTAGTGACCTTATAATTATTTTGGTGAACTAGGTTTATATATGAGTGCAAGATACCGTGCAGCGGTGGATGCGGCAGCTATTTTCTCGGAAACCGATAAATCCGGAATAATCACCTATGTCAATGAACAGTTCTGTGATATTTCTGGCTATAGCGCACAGGAGTTGATTGGGCAAAACCACCGCATACTAAACTCAGGGCAGCATCCCCCTGAGTTCTTTATTGATATGTGGAAAAAAGTTTCACGTGGGCAGGTATGGAAAGGTGAAATTTGCAACCGTAAAAAGGATGGCAGCCTGTATTGGGTAGAGAGCACCATTGTACCCATGTACGATGATGCCAGCCAGCGGGTGCAGAAATACGTTTCCATTCGTTTCGATGTGACCGAAAAGCGGAAGTTTCTGGAAACCTTGCAATGGCAGGCTGAGCACGACGAGCTGACGGATCTTCCAAATCGTTTTTTGCTGTCCAAAGCGCTTGATCAGGCTATTGTCAAAGCAAAGAGCCAGCCCAGCACGGTTGCCGTGGGCGTGCTTGATCTCGATGGGTTTAAGCAGATTAACGACCGCTATGGCCACGAGATAGGTGATCGTCTGTTAGTGGCGGTGGCTGATCGCCTGAAACATCGTATGCGTATCGAAGATACCGTAGCCCGTTTGGGAGGCGATGAGTTCGTGCTGATTTTGGGTGTGCGGGATCCCAAGGTGTTGGAAAGCGCCCTGCAGAGGCTTTTAGCTGCCCTTTCCGCCGTCTACATCATCGATGGCATAGGCATTAATATTTCCGCCAGTATCGGTGTGACGCTCTATCCAAACGATAATGAGAATGCCGATACACTGCTACGTCATGCCGATCAGGCTATGTATAAGGCCAAACAAAGTGGCCGTAACTGTTTCCATTTGTTTGATGTATCAAAAGATAAGATGGATAAATCAGCTTTTGATACCGTAATACGGGTTCGCCAAGCGTTACATGATGGTGAGTTATGCTTGCATTATCAACCAAAAATAAGTTTGAGCAGTGGGGCAGTGATTGGTTTTGAAGCACTATTGCGTTGGCAGCATCCGCGAGATGGACTTATATTACCGCAGTATTTTATACCGTTGATTGAGCAGAGCGATCTGATCGTGGAGATCGGCGAGTGGGTCATAGATCAGGCGCTCAGTCAAATAGAACAATGGGCGGACTTGGGTCATTCGTGGTCTGTGAGTGTAAACATTGCAGCATTACATTTGAAAAAAGAAAACTTTGTAAAGTCCCTAAAGTTTTTGCTGGACAGCCACCCTAATGTTTTGCCGCAGATGTTGGATATTGAGATTACCGAATCAGTGGTGATAGAAAACTTACCACATGTCACTCAGTGCCTCATTGCTTGCCAGGATCTGGGTGTGACATTTTCGTTGGACGACTTTGGAACCGGGTATTCATCGCTGAGCTACCTTAAACAACTGCCCACGCAGTCAATCAAGATAGACAAATCTTTTATACGCGACATACTCATCGATAAAGACAGCTTGGGGCTGACTAAGGCGATCATCGGCCTAGCGAAATCGTTTAACCGCGAGGTTATTGCTGAAGGGGTGGAAACGGTTGAGCACGAAGTGTTGCTGATGAACCTAGGTTGTGATGTAGCGCAAGGCTATGGTATTGCGAAACCCATGCCGGTAGAAAAAGTGCTATCTTGGGTGGCGAAGTTTGTCCCTGCTCATTTATCTAGAGGGGTAATAGATAAACCGCACCGTCCACGAACTGATTGCGTCGTCGCAACCTAGTGGATTGAGCGGTTAATTCATTTATCCACCGGTAACGATATACTGTGCGTCCAATGCCATGGATTGGTTATGCGCATGGCTCGACCGACTTTCCCCATTCGCTCGAAATATATTTTTTATGATACACTATCCCAGCTGTTATTTTCTGGAACAATGAAATAATTAATATTATCATAAACAACAAATCGATAATAATAAAGAGGATCATATATGTCGGATCAAGAGTTAATACTAGAGCAACTCCGTAACGTGAATTATGATAAGTTAAGCAAACAAGATATCGTAACAATGCTAGATGCAGGGGAACAGACTCTAGAAAATATGGCAGCATCAAGAAAAACTGCCATTGATATAATAGCAGAGGCAATGAACCAAACAAAGAATACGCTTGAGGCACTTGATTATTCTGGAAAGGTAGAAGTTGAAATCAGGAAAAATCTCAGCATACTGAGAGAGCTACTGATGACTGGCGATCTATAGTCCCCTAGACTGGGCGAATTAGCACAGGAGGTTGGCCTTGGATTAGGGGAGCCTACAGAATTCGGAAAAAATCGTACGCTAAGGTTTTCTGATCAGTCGTAGGCTCGCCAGTTTGATGTATTCCGTTCCTGGCCCAGCCAAACCTATCGGTCTTCGCGGGTGTGCCACAGGCGCAGTAGGTAGATAGTGGAATCCACTATCTCGTAACGCATCTCGTAATGGCCGATCTGAATTCGGCGCACATCCCGTGGATCGAATTCTTCCAGGCGTTCGCCAATGCGCGGGTTGGCCAGCAGCGTGGAAGGTGCGGCTGTGAGTTGCTGCACTGTTCGTGCGGCGGCAGGCTGATTCACCGACGCCAGAAACTCATACAACCGGGAAATGTCGGAAAGCGCCTTGCTTGTCCACTTCAACTCCATCAGCGCGGTACCGGCAACGGAGTGTCAGTGCTGAGGCTTTCAGCCCAGGCCTGGACAGCTTGATGATCGATCACGCGACCAGCATCCACATCGGCCAATGCCTCACGGGTCAGGCGACTACGTTCTTCTTCCTGGTCTATCCAGGCGGCCAGAGCCTGCTTGACGATCCAGTTCTTGGAGCGTTCCAGGCGCTCAGCCATCAAATCGACCTTTTCGGCCAGTTGCACAGGGACGTGAGCCGTGACGGATCGGGTTTTCGCGGTGGTTGCCATGATGGGGTTACTCCTAATCAATGGTAGGTACAAGGTGCATGCTCTGCCGGCGTTCAGTAACCGCCGCTTCCGATGCCATCCGGCGCAGAGTGACGGCATGTTCGCTGGCCTGGCGGGCACCGGCCTCATCGCCATTAGTTTTGAGCTTGTTGGCCTGCCATTCAGACGCTTCAGCGCCGGCAAGTAACGACGTGGCCAGCGTTACTTTTGGACGAGACTTTTCACGCTGCTCCTGCGCGCCTCGCTGACGTTCGACAACCTGCGCGGCCTCGTTGGCCGTGATACGCAAGTTGGTGCGAGCAATGTCAAAGCTGCCATCGGCGTTTGTGGCCTCGGGCGCTTCGAGGCAGGTTTGCATCGAATCCACTGCCGTCAACAGCTTGTCGATCTGCTGCAACAGCTCGGTTCGTTCTTGGTCATTCTTCATGGAGCGTCACTTCTTCTTGAACTTGATGTCGCCTGAGCCGGCAACGGAATGGTCGCGGGTCGGCGGGTTACCGCGCACCACGATGTCACCGGAACCCGCCACGCGTGCCTTCACTGAGTCGCTGACATAGGCGTCGATATCACCGGAGCCGACTACCGACAGTTTGGCGGACGTAGCGACCAGCTCGCTGGCGTCCACGTCGCCCGAACCGGCTATCTCGGCGTCCAGAAGACCCACGCGACCAAAGGCCGTGATATCGCCCGAACCTTGGATGCCTAGATCGAGGACGGTCTGCTGAAGGTCGTACAGGGTCACGTCGCCACTGCCCTTGATGCGGATACTGGGGCTTCAGGCAATGCGATTCCAACGATGCTTCGCCCCTTGGACTGCATAGTGACGCCGCCGTGGCGTCCACCGACATTGATCGTTCCGCCCACGAAAATGTTGCCGGTACCAGAAACGTGAATATTGCCCCCATAGCCGCTAATGGAAATGCCCTCCTGCTCGATGATCAGCTTGTCACCCTCGAAGCGGGTCTTGATGTTACGAATGGCTTCCACGTTTTCCCCTGCCACGACCAGGTGCGCTGATGACGAGCGAAAGAACACAACATCAACCGCCCCTTGATCACAATTTTGCTAACTGGGTGGATGGGGCGCTCTTCCTTCTCGTAGTTGGCAGCACGCTCCCATGCGGAATCGCGATGGTTGGCATCCTGGTGCGTCAAAGGGCTGGATTGGCTCATCATCCATCCTTTGTGATTTATTTTGAGTGACTTTGCCATAGCTCGACTCAGGGTTAATCATAGTGAATAATAATGAGCTGTCAATCGATCCGTCAGGTTGGGCTATACCCTAACCTGATGTCAGGCTGCCAAGACCCTCAGCGTCAGGTTAGAGTTGAAAGTACATTTTATTGACACTTGCTAACGAAGATCATAGATTTCAGCCTGACACAATTGACGTGCTGAACGTCATTGACATCAAAAAGGAATGAATATGCCATCGATCAAATCGACACTTGTCGCCGGAGCCAAGCCTGAGGCTGGAACTCTATTGCAGGTGCAGGAAAAATGGGGACTCGCCCAGGACAGTCGCTGGAATTTATGGTTTTTGAGGTCGAGTACGACCGAAAAAATATTACTGCTGCTGGGCGGGTGGAGAGATAAAGGGTGGTGAACCGCATATGACTTTGGTTGGTCAGGCAGCTGTTGAGGCACTGTCCAATCTTCCGCAGGGCCGTAATGACTCGCTGATTTTCCAGGAGCTGAAGCTCGGATCTACACCACTTCGGAACAAGGTTAAAGCAACGCTTAAACGTGCACCGGCCAATTCAAAAATCTGTTTCATCGGCGATATGCAAGGTGAGTTGGATGGACACCTGGCCCAGGTATTCAACTTACAAAAGGGTCTATCAGCGTCTCTCATTGAGAGTACCCGTATTGCAAGCAGGGTAAGAGGCAGCGAATGCTGCCTCTGATCATTAAGCATTAGCGAAGCCTACGGAGGCAGCTTGCAGGGACAACGTATCGGTTATGTCCGGGTCAGCAGCTACGACCAGAACCCGGAACGCCAACTAGAACAGACTCAGGTAGGCAAGCTGTTCACCGACAAGGCATCTGGTAAGGATACCCAGCGTCCGCAACTGGAGGCCATGCTCGGCTTTGTCCGCGAGGGTGACACCGTTGTGGTGCACAGTATGGATCGCTTGGCCCGCAACCTGGACGACCTGCGGCGTCTGGTGCAAAAGCTGACCAAGCGCGGCGTGCGTATCGAGTTTCTGAAGGAAGGCTTGGTGTTCACTGGTGACGACTCCCCATGGCCAACCTGATGCTGTCGGTAATGGGGGCTTTCGCGGAGTTCGAGCGAGCCCTCATTCGCGAGCGACAGCGCGAGGGCATTGCCCTGGCCAAACAGCGTGGTGCTTACCGGGGCCGCAAGAAGGCCCTGTCCGATGAACAGGCCATCATAGTCAGGCAACGCGCCGCTGCCGGCGAAGCGAAGGCCCAGTTAGCCCGTGAGTTCGGTATAAGTAGGGAAACCCTCTACCAGTACCTTCGCAGGGATGACTGACACATGCCCCGTCGCTCGATCCTTTCGGCCACTGAGCGCGACACCCTGCTTGCCCTGCCGGATAGCCAAGACGACCTGATCCGCTATTACACCTTCAACGAGTCCGACCTGTCGCTGATCCGTCAGCGCCGGGGTGATGCCAATCGCCTTGGCTTTGCGGTGCAGCTCTGCCTGCTGCGCTACCCCGGTTACGCGCTGGCCAGCGACAGCGTGCTGCCCGATCCGGTCATTGAGTGGGTGGCCCGACAGGTTCAGGCGGCGCCTGAAAGCTGGCCGAAGTACGGCGAGCGCGATGTCACCCGCCGCGAACACGCCCAGGAGCTGCGCACCTACCTTGGATTGCTGCCGTTCGGGCTTTCGGACTTTCGCGCTCTGGTACGCGAGTTGACCAACCTGGCCCAGCAAACCGACAAAAGCTTGTTACTGGCCGGGCAGGCCCTGGAGAGTCTGCGTCAACAACGGCGGATCTTACCGACATTGACGGTGATCGATCGGGCCTGTTCTGAAGCCGTGGCACGAGCCAACCGCAGGGTTTACCGTGCCTTGATCGAGCCGCTGAGCCAGCAACATCGGAACAAGCTCGACGAACTGCTAACCCTCAAGGCCGGCAGCAATAGCACCTGGTTAACGTGGCTACGCCAGTCTCCACTAAAACCGAACTCGCGGCACATAATGGAGCACATCGAACGGCTGAAGATCTTCCAGCTGGTGGGTTTGCCCGAAGGGCTCGACCGGCTAATCCACCAGAACCGGTTGCTGAAGCTGGCCCGTGAAGGCGGGCAGGAACAACGCTGGGCGCAGGACCACGATCGACTGCAGAGCACCCTGCACACGTCCCAGGAGTCGCTGATCCTCAGCCGCAGCGCACAGGAGCAGTTGGCACGGCAACTCGCCGAGCTGAAACAGATCCATCAGGCACTGGAGCAGCGGCATGTCCAGGACGAACAGTGCTTGGCTGATACGCGAACGAAGTTGGCTGTGGCCGAGCGGGAGCGGCGTCTTCTGACGGACCGTTTCACCCAAGCAGAATCCCAGTTGACCGAACTTGCCAGAGAGCAACAACGTCTGCTCCAAGACAACGCGGTGTTAAACAGCCAACTTGTGGAACTCAGAACGTTGCCACCGAACCCGCCGTTGGCATCTTGAATGGGCGTTATGCAATGAGCTTGGAGAGTGTCTAGAAAATCAGGGGCGATTCAGTTGACAGTATTTGGGAGAAGGCGATCGCCCTTCAAGGGGATATTTCTGCCTTATGTTCTTGCTTGCAAACAGGCTCTAAACACTTGGCTCCTTTGGTAGCACTTGCTCCTGACTATTAGCGGCAAGGGTGCGGATTTTACCCCCGGAGTCAACATGCTGGTGACAAACGAGTTGTGGCTTGAGAACCGTAGCGTTACGACAACATGGACGTTTGGCTCAACGCTCACAAAATTTGCGTTTGGAGCGTAGGTGCTCCAGGTAGCTGTGGACATTATGCGGATTATTAATGCTGCACCGTGCTCATATCCATCCCCGGGCTCAGGGTTCCTAGCCAAGCGACAAGGCATACTATGACTACTGCAACGGAGAATTCAAGGATCATACTACGTCGTAAAGCATTGACGGCGACGGCATGGTCCCCTTCCTTGATTGAGCGTACTAACAGTGGACTCAAATGGAATCGATTTAGCGTCGCTAATATAATCATCCCTGCGAAGAGCAAGACTTTCAAAAATAGCAGAGTGCCATAAGTAGTCATCATCACTTCGTCCAGGGTTGGGCCCACGATAAAGAGATAATTCACTACGCCAGTAATGCTTATAGTCACAACAATTAGCGCGCCAGCTGATTCAAACCCAGTCAGGACTCGAGAGAGAACCCGTATTTCTTGTCCGCCGTTTAGTCTTTTCGCACGCAGCAGTAAAGCGAATGCGGCCAGAGCTCCCATCCAACCGCCGGCTGCCAGAAGGTGAAGAATATCGCTAATGAAATGTATATAACGACGATTGCCTTCGTCCATTGCGCCATGCCCTGTCCACGCTAGGGTAGCGAGAGCAATAGCACCGAAGACGGTAACCGCCCAAAGACTGAGGGTTGGGAGGCGCTTGTTAAGTGTGATGGCGATACCTGCCAGCACCAGGGCTGCTATTCGGACCATCCAGGTGAGCCCGACGTCGGTACCAGTTAGAACCATTTCGAAGATGTGATGGTGAAGCTCCATAAATTCTGAAACGCCGCTCATTGCTTTCGCAAGTAACAACATAGCGGTAAGAGACAGAAGTACACCAACAACTGCGGTGCCGAAAAGGAGCGACTCAAAGTTTAAGACAGCGCCGGACACTCGCTCTTTCCCCCGTAGGCTATACAAACCGAAAATGGCCAATCCAAACAGCAGCATGAGGTCCATATAAAGAGCGAAACGAACGGCGATGTTGATTGAGTCGCTCATGGATCATTTCACTTTAAAAGAAAAATTGCCGGTAATGGGATGAGTGTCGGAGGAGACTGCCCGCCATTCGACCTTATAAGTACCTGTGGTTAGCGGAGCGGCGGGCGTGATAACCATCATTTTCGGATCGTCGCCGCCGGCGACACCAGCCTAACACCCATAGGTGAATTCGGCATACCCGGCATGTCAGTCATGATCAGTTTCGCTCCCGAGAATTGAGTCGTGAGGTTCTCCGAGAAGTGCAGCTCGATCTTGGAAGGTGCCGCAGACGTCGAGCCTTCCACTGGGGTAGAAGACACCAGTTTTGGATGCGCTTGGGCGATAGCGCTCACGAGCAAACCGACGGTAAGTGCAACAGCTACGGTAGTAGTTTTAAAGAATGACATGCAAGACTCCTCACAGCATAAGCTGTTGGTTCGAGGTTGGGTGGGGGAGATCTAGTTTTTTACTTCTCAATTCCGATTAAAACCACAGGCGAATACCAAGCGTATGCCGCGTACTTAACCCAGGTTATGGATCAGGATGATCCGCGTTATAGAGCTAGGACACGATGCCACATGACTGCCGACCATTCGATTACATTTCAGTAAGCTTTGCGCATGCCCTCTGGTCTATAATTGAGGGTTGTCATCGTGGCTTTTTATTTTCCCGATGTGCGCTACATTGGCTTTCTCTCGGAAGCCTGTCGGTCAATCCGTCTTGGAGCAAAGGCCGCGACCTTTGCTCCAAGACAGCGCCTGAGCGAGGCTAGGCACATTTCGATCCGGCATTAGGAAATTCCATATGGAAGGCTGTTTTTCGATTGGATGAGGTGCACCAGATCTTGCCTTCATGGGCTTCTACGATCGACCGCGTAATTGAGAGCCCCAGTCCAGCGTTGCTGGGGCTCCCTTCACGGCGTGCCGGATCCGCGCGATAAAATCGATCGAAGAGCTTTTCAAGGTGTTCGGGTGCAATGGTTTCTCCTGGGTTTTCCACGACCACAAATGTCGAGGTACTTCTCTGTCGGATATCGACATTGATGGTCCTCCCCCTCCGGGGTGTACCGCAGCGCATTAGAAAGCAGATTCGAGATAGCTCTGTGCAGCATTAGTACGTCGCCCCGAACACTCCCTCCACCTGAAACCGTCAGGTTGATGCCGCGCTCATCTGCCAGCAGGCGGTAGTATTCAAGCAGCTTCTCCACGACCTCCAATAGGTCTATCGGTTTGTTCTCATGGGGGATTAGGCCGTTGTCAGATTTAGCCAGAAAGAGCATGTCGTCGATCATCCGAGACATACGCTTCAAGTCATCCAGATTCGAATACAGATTGTCTTCGTAGTCCTCAATATCCCTTTTTCTAGAGAGCACCACTTCGGTATGGGTCATCAGATTACTGACCGGTGTGCGCAGTTCGTGAGCAATGTCGGCAGAGAAATTTGATAACCGGACAAAAGCATCATCCAGACGTGACAACATCGCGTTGAACGACGACACCATCTGTTGAAGCTCTTTTGGAACAGACGCTAATGGAATGCGCTCTTTAAGTGATTTGGCCGACATCGACGCAGCGACCATGGTCACCTGACGAATAGGACGCATGCCACTGCGGGCAACCAACCAGCCCAGCCCCACACTGACGAGCGCGCTGATCACCAGCCCTATCCAGAACCATCGCTGGAGCGTCTCGAAGAAAAACATGTGCTCAGTAACATCAAAAACCAAGATCACGGTCAGCGGCTTGTCCCGACCGGTCACCATCGCTTGAGCAGTCAAGCCCCGGAACATCTGCTCTTGGTTCTGCCATTCCCAAAAATTATTGTTGGTGGTCGTGAGGAACTCCTCCGGAACATTGACTGGCCCTGGGTCAGCGAAAAGTAGCCTCCGTCATCGTCTAGGATGACGGCTGTCAAATACGGTGAGCCCCGAGCAGAGCCTGTAACTCGGGCTTTAACTCGCCGAATTGATCGGTACTCTTCAGCTCCCCCAGGATTCTCTGGGTTGAGTGGAGTTTTTCGTTTAGAGCCTCTTGATCCAACATTTTGAAGTGATGCTGGCTGAGGTGGTTAAAGCTGACTCCGGCGACCGTGAGCACAGCTGTTACCGCAAGCATGAACATTAGACTCATGCGTGTAGTCAGGGACAGACGGTTCATTTTGACTCCGAATCCGGAGCATCAAGCATGTAGCCCATACCACGTGCGGTGTGGATCAGCTTGACCTCAAAGCTGTCATCAATCTTCGCCCTGAGCCTGCGCACCGCAACTTCGATTACGTTGGTATCGCTGTCGAAATTCATGTCCCAAACTTGCGAGGCGATGAGCGACTTCGGCAGCACTTCGCCCCGGCGACGGAGCAGCAACTCCAGCAGCGCAAACTCTTTGGCCGTCAGGTCTATGCGTTTCCCCCCCGAATGGCCCTGCGTTTGAGCAGGTCAACCTCAAGGTCGGCCAGTTTCAAATTGGTTGGCGAAGGTGCGCCATTACCGCGACGCAGCAGTGTTCTGACGCGGGCCAGCAATTCAGAAAATGCGAAGGGCTTGATCAGGTAATCATCCGCTCCGAGCTCAAGCCCCTTAACGCGATCTTCAACACGGTCTCGCGCAGTCAGAAATAACACCGGTACATCTTTCCCTGCCAAACGCACCTTCTGAAGCACTTCCCACCCATCCAGACCGGGCATCATAACGTCCAGAATCAGCAGGTCATACGCTTCGCTCAAGGCGTGTTGCAGGGCCTCAGTACCATTGGTGAAACGATCAACGTTGAACCCAGCCTCAGTAAGGCCCTGTTGCAAGTAGATACCTATTTTCGGTTCGTCTTCCGCAACCAGCAGTCTCATAGGAGTGGCTCTCGAAGTGATGATGGGGCTGAGTTTGCAACGAATTAGCCCAGCCAACCAGAAACTGACAGAAATGTAATTCTGGCTTCAGGTTGATGTCAGCAAGCGTTGTCTAGAGTTTGCCCATGAACACCGTCAAGTGCTCATCCGACTCTCCAGAGAAAAATCCTCAGGAGTCGGACACCATCCCTATCAAGGAGCTTCCCATGAGCTATCTCAAAACCGTGTTTCTGGTTGGCTCGATCCTGCTCTCGGCCTCGGCTTGGGCTGAGGGCGGCGGAGATCGAGTGATGGAACGCATGGAAAACATGCGTAATAAAGCGGAAACCGTTCTGATTCAAGCCGAAAAAGCCCCAGCGGGCCAACGCCATGTGCACATGGCAGACCACATGAAAATGCTTGGCGAGATCATGAGCCAACTCCATCAAGACCATCCCGATGCATCAATGTCGCCCCAACAGCATCTCGCCTGGATGGAGAAGCACGACAAAATCGTCGATGACGTTTTGAACCAAATGCAACGCGAACACAAACTAATGCTTTCAGAAAACCATCAGTAAATATCCTGTTTTCAAGGCTTTTCGCAATTAATTGCGATTACAAACGACGTCGCTTAGACGCCGTTGTTTATTTTAAAAACTGACAGAAATGTAGTGCTCAGGTCAGTTAACTGGCAGCTCAGTCGCTTTAACATAACGAGTGTTTTTCTCGCTCATCCTTGAGGTCACTATGAACGCTAAATTTTGTACCCCTGTTATCGCGACAATGGCTCTATTTTTCGGTGCTACAGCCATGGCTAGTGTGGGGCATGGCAAAGATGACATTGGTCAACCTGGAACCGCTGCCGAGGTTACCCGCACCGTTGAGGTGAAAATGGGCGACATTTTCTTCGCGTCCAAAAACATCAATGTCAAACCCGGAGAGACGGTTCGATTCGTCCTGCGCAACGAAGGTTCGCTGCTGCATGAATTCAATATTGGTAACGCAGCTGCACATGCTGCTCACCAAAAAGAGATGGCAGCCATGTTCCAGAACGGCACGCTCACGCCTATTGGGTCCGGGCAAAGCATGAACGATATGGGACACAGCATGGGAGGAATGAAGATGGTCGGGATGGAGCACAACGATCCCAACAGTGTTTTGATCGAACCTGGCGCAACCAAAGAGCTCATTTGGACGTTCACCAAGAGCGCTGGGCTGGAGTTCGCCTGCAACGTACCAGGTCATTACCAATCAGGAATGGTTGGTCAGTTTGAAGTGAAGTAAACGTGGCTTGATCGATATCACCGCCTCAAAGCGAGCGTTGACTACTCTCAGTCGCAGACGTCACCGCAACTTTGCGAGGACAGTGGGGACTACATCATGACTAACCATCAGCATTCGGTTGAAAACGCTCCTTCGTCTTTCTGGAGGAGCAAAACGGGTGTCTTACTGATCATGCTGGTTGCGATCAGCGCTTTCTACGTGGTCAGGGAACATTTCAGCCATGTTTCGCCTTATTTACCCTATCTGATCCTGTTGATTTGTCCTTTGATGCATTTTTTTGGACATGGCCATGGAGGGCATGGTCGAGATGGTGATCAGGCAGAAGCCAACAAGGATGAGGACGGAAAATAATCATGGCCACCAACACGAGCCACCACGACCATAGTCACTCCCATCCATTAAACCCCCAAGGTGAAGGTCTACGTGATCCGGTGTGCGGCATGACCGTCACGGAGCAGTCTGTTCACAAGTTAACGCACGAGGGCCGGCCTTATTACTTCTGCAGCACCAAGTGTCAGGGCAAGTTTGCGGCGAATCCGCTGCAATACCTCACGCTGGCACCACCGGCGGAGACAGCGCCAGCGGCCGCCGGCACCATCTACACCTGCCCGATGCACCCCGAGATACGTCAGGACCATCCGGGCAACTGCCCCAAATGCGGCATGTCGCTGGAGCCCTTGCTGCCGGAACTCGACGACGATGAGAACCCCGAATTGCGCGATTTTCAGCGCCGCTTCTGGTGGACCTTGCCGCTGACAGGCATGGTCTTTGTTCTCGCCATGTTCGGCCACCGTTTCCAGTGGATGGACATGACCGTGCAGAGCTGGGTCGAACTGGTGCTGTCGATCCCCATCGTCCTGTGGGCCGGATGGCCGTTCTTTACGCGCGGGTGGCAGTCCGTGGTGAACCTCAGTCCGAACATGTGGACCTTGATTGGTCTGGGCACCGGTGCGGCTTTCGTCTATAGCGTGGTCGCGACGGTCACGCCGCAGGTGTTCCCGGCCTCGTTCATCTCCATGGGCCGCGTCGCCGTGTACTTTGAAGCGGCCGCCGTGATCATCTCGCTCACGCTGCTGGGCCAGGTGCTCGAACTCAAGGCCCGGTCGCAGACCTCGGCGGCCATCAAGTCGCTGCTGGGCCTGGCGCCCAAGACCGCCCGCCGCATCCGGGAGGACGGCACCGAAGAGGATATCCCGCTGAACCATGTACATGTGGACGACTTGCTGCGCGTTCGCCCTGGCGAGAAGGTGCCAGTGGACGGCGTGGTAACTGAAGGCGGCAGCTCGGTCGATGAATCCATGCTCACGGGCGAGCCGATACCGGTCACCAAGCGCGTGGGCGACAAGGTGATCGGCGCCACGCTCAACACCAGCGGCGCACTGGTGATGCGCTCTGAACATGTAGGCGCGACCACAATGCTGGCCCAGATCGTGCAGATGGTGGCGCAGGCCCAGCGTTCCCGGGCGCCGATGCAGCGCATGGCCGACGTCGTGGCGGGCTACTTTGTCGTCACCGTTATGGGGATCGCCCTGCTGGCCTTCCTCGGCTGGGGCCTGTTCGGTCCCGAGCCGCGCTGGGTGTTCGGCCTGATCAACGCGGTGTCGGTGCTGATCATTGCCTGCCCCTGCGCGCTGGGCCTGGCCACGCCGATGTCCATCATGGTCGCCACCGGTCGCGGCGCAACGCACGGCGTGCTGTTCCGCGATGCTGCAGCGATCGAAAACATGCGAAAAATCGACACCCTCATCATCGACAAGACCGGCACCCTGACCGAGGGCCGTCCGACGTTCGAGCGCGCCGTGCCTGCGCCCGGCTTTGATGCCGACGAGGTGCTGCGCCTGGCCGCCAGCCTGGACCAGGGCAGCGAGCACCCGCTGGCCGAAACCATCGTGCGCGCCGCCCGCGAGCGCGGCATGCTGCTCGACAAGCCCGAGAATTTCGAGTCCGGCTCGGGCATCGGCGTGCGTGGGCAGGTGGCAGGGCGTCAACTGGCGCTGGGCAACACCACGCTGATGGAGCAGATCGGCGTCTCGGTCGCTGCCCTGGTGCCGCAGGCCGAGGCCTTGCGCGCAGAAGGCGCCAGCGTGATGCACCTGGCAGTCGATGGCCAGCTGATGGGCCTGCTGGCCGTGTCCGACCCGATCAAAGCCAGCACGCCGGAAGCCTTGGCGACGCTCAAGGCTTCGGGGCTGCGCATCGTGATGGCGACCGGCGACGGCCTGACCACGGCCAAGGCTGTTGCAGCCCGCCTGGGCATCGACGAGGTGCATGGCGAGGTCAAGCCGGCCGACAAGCTGCTGCTGGTGGAAAGGTTGCAAAGGAAGGCCGCGTGGTGGCCATGGCGGGCGACGGCATCAACGACGCGCCGGCGCTGGCCAAGGCCGATGTCGGCGTGGCCATGGGCACCGGGACCGACGTGGCGATGAACAGCGCCCAGATCACGCTGGTCAAGGGCGATCTGCGCGGGATTGCGATTGCGCGCGCATTGTCGGAAGCCACGGTGGGCAACATGAAGCAAAACCTGATGTTTGCCTTTTTGTACAACGCGCTGGGCATCCCGATTGCGGCCGGCGTGCTGTATCCGCTGACCGGCTGGCTGCTGTCGCCGCTGATTGCCGCGCTGGCCATGAGCTTGAGTTCGGTGTCGGTGATCGGCAACGCTTTGCGGCTGCGAAACAGACGCGTATGACTCCGCTGTTTTGGTGGTATCAACGGCGGCTGTCACGGTCAAGGAGGTGAATCACAAGATTAGAGGCGGCGTGGCCGGTAATGGCATCCAAGACGGGCCGCCGCAGGCTGAGGCCTGACGATAGAAGTTTTATTTTCTCAATAAGGATTAATCATGATGACAAGTAAAGGTAAGTGGTTTTTAACGGCAATACAGGTCGGGCTGCTGGCCTGGTCCGGCGCTACATGGGCCGCTGACAAGGTGTATGTGGCCAATGAGGGCGCTGACACGGTCAGCGTGCTCGATGCCGCGTCGTTCAAGACACTGGCAAGCGTGCGCGTCGGCAAGACACCGCACAACGTGCAGGTATCGCCTGACGGAAAGGTCGTATGGGTGACGAATAACGGCGAGCCTGATCAGGCGGCTGGCTCTGCGCATAAGGAAATGGCCAAAGGTGAACACAGCGCGATGGCGACGGTAGGAGCCGTTTGGGCCATTGATACCAGTAGTGACGCGGTAATCGCCAAGGTGCCGGTCGGCATGCACCCGGCCCATGTGGTGGTGTCGCCAGATGGCCGCCTTGCCTACGTCACCAACGGCGGCGACGACACGGTGAGTGTGATTGACACATCGGCGCAGCGTGTTGTCGCCACGATTCCTGTCGGTAAGTTCCCCCACGGTCTTCGCATCAGTCCGGACGGCAAGCAGGCCTACGTCGCCAACCTCAAGGGCGGCACGGTGTCGGTCATTGATACGGCCAGCCAAAAGGAGATCGCGCAGGTGCAGGTAGGCAAGGGTCCGGCTCAAGTCGGCTTCACGCCGGACGGTCGTCTTGTCTTGGTGTCGCTGTCGGAAGAAAACACCGTCGCCGTGATAGACCCGGCCACGCGCCAGGTGATTCGCAAGGTTGCCGTCGGAACGGTGCCTATCCAGCTGTACGTCACGCCGGATTCGCGCACGCTGCTGGTGGCCAACCAGGGCACGCCCAAGAAGCCTGGCAAAACCGTCAGCCTGATCGACCTGGAGAGTTTCAAGGTCGCCAAGACAGTCGTGACTGGCGCCGGTGCTCATGGCGTGGTCGTCGACCGTGACGGACGGTACGCATACGTTACCAACACCTACGCCAACTCGGTCTCCGTGCTCGACGTGAAGGACCGCAAGGTCACGAAGACCGTACCGGTCGGCAAGGCCCCCAACGGCATCAGCGTGACGCCTTGACGATTTGACCGTCGCGTGCAGCCCCAGGGAGCGAGACCCAAGCCCTGGAAAAAATCCGCGAAGCCCGCAACGACGCCTGCGAGCAGGCGTTTAGACTGTTGTTTCAGAACCCCGTCATGTTCGACACATAGCGATCGCTCACGAAGTGAATCGGGTAACTGACTATTTGTCTCTGATCGCTGAAGACAAGGGCATCGTTTTGGAAGTGACCGGAGATGCAAAAATCTTGGGAGGCCGTTTGCTGGTGCAGCGTGCAATCACCAATCTGGTGTCTAACGCTGTCCGTCATGCCGCTACCAATTCAAAGGTCACCTTAGCCATCGCTGCAGAAGGCCCAAACGTTACCTTGGCGGTGACCAACTTGGGTGAGTCGCCCCGGCCCATCTGGAGCGGGTCCTTGATCGCTTTTACCGCGTTGATTCCGGCCGTGCGCGCTCCGGTGGGCGGTACCGGGCTCGGCCTGGCCATTGTGCGTTCCATCATGTTGTCCCATGGCGGACAAGTCCGGATGTGCAGCCAAAAGGATGGCCAAACGCCTTTCACATTGGTATTTCCGGCTTTAAAGCAGTCCGGCAAGCCTCGACCAGGAAAAGTTAGAGCCGCTGGGAAATCTCCATCAACGGTTTGATACTGGAGTCGAATCGCCCAATCGTTTCCCTATGCTCTTTAAGTTGGTTGTAGGGAATATATCGGATGCCCAGCTCGGATACTCGCGAGAAAACGGGTCTCTTGAGTTGCTGTGCAACCACATCGCGGCGATTGTCGGGGGCGACCAGAAACAAGGTGCTGGCGGCTCCTACCTGCGTACCCAGTGCAAGGTCTAGCACGCGTACGATCCCCGACCCTGACGGGTGACGCCTGATTGAGGTGTGCTCCAACCGGACATAGGCCGTGTCACAAAGGCTGAAGCCGGTCGGTTGTCGCTTAGTGTGCGGAACTCCGTTTTCTGCGATCTCCCCAAACCAGGGTGCAGGCAAGACTTGACCTTGCCATCATGTCAACGTTTATGCTGTGTTTGCGGTTAAAGAAGCTGCTCAATACGAGAGGAATAACTATGTTCGTCTTAGATGTGTCAGGCATTGGTTGCGGCAGCTGCATTAGCAAAATCACCAAAGCTATTCACGCGTTGGATAGCGAGGCAAGGGTTTTGGTGGATCGTGCTGCCGGCAAGGTCAACGTTGAAAGTAGCGAAAACCCTGAGCGAGTCCGCGCAGCTGTGGAAACATTGGGTTTTCCTTCCAAAATCAGCGCCTGATGGTGCTGATCCGCTCCAGCTTTAACGCTCCCATATACAGGCTCTCCCTGGGCTCATTTCAGATATGAGCCCAAGGCTGAGATGAGCTGGGCCACGTCTTCTTGGCATTTTCCTGGAGTAATAGCTTCAGTACCTATCCAGCCAGCCTCAATGGTTCAATGTGCATAATGTGGTAGGCAATGGGTCGAAGTCTGCTGACATTGAGTTTAGGGCAACCAAGGCAGAGATAACCGGCCTATTCTATAATTCGGGTACTTATTTTTTGGCAGTTACTCCCCACGAAGAGCCTTAATCAGGCCTTTAAATGAACCATTGAGTCGGGTGAACGCTGCCTCGAAATGAATTTCATTTTCCGTATACTTCGCAAGCTCGACTTGCTGATCCACGGTATTTTGGTCTAGGGACGGTTGATTTGGAATTCTGTAAAGTAAAGCTCTCTCATCAATTTCGGCTGCTGATCCGTTCCCAGCAATGTGCTTTAGGTTTGTTGTTTGTAAAGAAAACTGAGCATCCGTCATTTGTTTTGACTGGCTTGCAAGCAAGGCAGGAAAGTCCAAGTCGCGGGCCTTGAAATTTGGCGTATCGGCGTTAGCTATATTATTGCTCAGCACCTCCGCTCTTTGGCTGCGATAAATTAACGCTCTTTCCGCAGAACCAACGGCTTTTTCAAAACTAATACTCACACCTAATCACCTTTGTGGAACTACCAATCACGACGCAATACGCATATCGAACACTCAAGGTTAAATACAATGCATCAGCGTCGGCGAATTTCAGATCCTGTTCAGCTGTTCAAAAACCGTCGAATCTCTTTAAAAATGACGGGAAGCTTACAAAATTGTCATATATAAATTTTAATCGGTTAAATACGATGCAGTGTTGCTTGGATGAGTGAGAGCTTACGAATTAATCCGCCTGCTATTCAAGAGAAAAGTGGCAGCCTGACACAACTGTAATATTCACCTAAGGTTTCTGACAGGGGATGAGTCCTAAAGTTATATCGAGCCTTGAGCTCAGCCCCAAGAATCATTTTTCAATGTGGATTCAACGGGATGACCAAAACTTATTCGAGGATACCCCCATGAAATCCATTAAAACCCTGTTTGTCATAGCCGCTTTGACCGTCTCTTCTCTGGCGATGGCCGAAGGTGGCGGTGACCGGACGTTCGCGCGCATGGAGGCTGCAATGAAGAGGTCAATGGACGCGTACCAAATTGCCCAAAAGCAAGGCACTCAACCCCCAGTAGCCGAGAGCAAAGCCAACGCTGTCGACCAAGCCAAATATTGAACGGCTCGATGCACTCCCAAGCTGACAGAAATGTAATCACCTCGGTGGTTAAAATGTGGCAATTTCTGAGCTCGCCTGCCGTATGAGTTTAGTCATTTGCGGCGGCGGGCAAGGTTCATAGATATTCGAGACGAGCTCCTGAGAGCCCGCTAACCTATAAGCACAATCCACAGCGTGTTTCGCACGGTTTCCCTTTCGACTGACTGGATATAAACGGCATGCATTCCAAAACCTCTAGGCGGACATTCGTTAAAGGCTTGGCCGCTGGTGGCATTCTCGGCGGCTTTGGCCTTTGGCGCACTCCTGTATGGGCAGTGACCAGTCCTGGTCTGCCGAGCGTACTCACCGGCAACGAATTTGATCTGTTTATTGGTGAAACCCCGGTAAACATCACCGGCTCGCCACGCACGGCCATGACCATCAATGGCTCCTTGCCGGGACCATTGCTGCGCTGGCGCGAAGGGGAAACGGTCACGCTGCGGGTAAAAAACCGCCTGGATCAGGACACTTCAATCCATTGGCACGGGATCATCTTGCCGGCCAACATGGATGGAGTGCCGGGCTTGAGTTTCCACGGCATCGCCCCCGATGGCATGTACGAGTATAAATTCAAGGTGCATCAGAACGGTACGTACTGGTACCACAGCCACTCGGGCTTTCAGGAACAAGCTGGCGTATATGGCCCCATCGTGATCGATTCAAAAGAGCCGGAGCCTTTTCAGTACAACCGCGATTACGTGGTGATGCTGACCGACTGGACCGATGAAGATCCTGCTCGCGTCATGGCCAAGCTCAAGAAACAATCGGACTACTACAACCACCACAAGCGTACCGTGGGCGACTTCATCGACGATGTCAGCGAGAAAGGCTGGTCCGCGACAGTGGCGGATCGGAAGATGTGGGCCGAAATGAAAATGAACCCCACCGATCTCGCGGACGTCAGTGGGGATACTTACACCTACCTCATGAACGGCCAAGCCCCCAACGGTAACTGGACAGGTATTTTTAAGCCGGGAGAGAAGCTGCGCCTACGCTTCATTAACGGCTCGGGTATGAGCTATTTCGACGTCCGTATCCCAGGCTTGAAAATGACCGTTGTGGCCGCCGACGGCCAGCACGTCAACCCGGTCAGCGTCGACGAATTCCGCATCGCCGTGGCAGAAACCTATGACGTGATCGTCGAGCCTGCCAGTCAAGAGGCGTACACCATTTTGCCCAGTCCATGGATCGAACCGGTTACGCGCGCGGAACCTTGGCCGTGCGCGAAGGATTGAAGGCGCCGATACCGGCGATTGATCCTCGCCCTCTTGTGACCATGGATGACATGGGGATGGGCGGTATGGCCGGTATGGACCATGGCAGCATGGCGGGCATGGATGGCGGCGCTACGAAGCAAGGTGGCATGTCCGGTATGGCCGGCATGGATCACAGCAAAATGACCGACATGGGCCAGGATGACATGTCCAATATGACCGGTATGGACCACAGCAATATGGCCGGTATGGACCAGGGTGACATGTCCGGTATGGCAGGTATGGGCGGCATGGGTGGAGAGATGCAGACTCACCCCGCCTCCGAAACCAATAACCCCCTGGTTGACATGCAAGCCATGACCCCTACTCCGAAGCTCAACGATCCGGGTATTGGCTTGCGCAACAATGGCCGTCGCGTGCTTACCTACTCTGACCTTAAGAGCACTTTCCAGGATCCGGATGGCCGCGAGCCCAATCGCACCATTGAGCTGCACCTGACCGGTCATATGGAAAAGTTCGCCTGGTCATTCAACGGCATCAAATTCTCTGACGCCGAACCATTGCGCCTCAAGTATGGCGAGCGCCTGCGCATTACGCTGGTGAACGACACCATGATGACTCACCCCATCCACCTCCACGGTATGTGGAGTGACCTTGAGGATGAGAACGGGAAATTCATGGTGCGCAAACACACGATCGACATGCCACCAGGAACCAAACGCAGCTATCGAGTCACCGCTGATGCGTTAGGTCGCTGGGCCTATCACTGCCACCTGCTATTCCATATGGAAATGGGCATGTTCCGTGAAGTACGGGTTGATGAGTAAGGGAGACGGGTTATGAGCACATACCTAAATCGTAAATCGCTGATGGGTTGCGCCTTTGCCATTGGCCTGTTGGGCACTATCCCTCTCATGGCGCTGGCAGGGGACGATAGTGGCGAGCATTCCCACGCGACTCCTGCGATCTCAACGGACAAACCGGCAACCACGGCAAGCGAGTCCAAACCGGATCACGGGCCAATGGATCACAGCAAGATGAGCCATGAGTCGATGGATTATGACCAAAATACCAAAAAGGCAGATTGAGATCATGACCAGTAAGTTTTTACGCCCAACTCTGATGGCGCTGACCGTCTCCGTCAGCCCCGCTTTTTTTGGCTTGGCGAGCGCCGCTGAGGCAATGGATCCGTCGATGACCATGCCCTCGAGTTCGGACTCGAAACCCTCGGCGGTTCAAAAGTCGATCCCCGCCAAAGACAGCCAGATGGACCATTCCAAGATGGATCATGGTTCGATGGAGCCTATGGACCACAGCAAAATGAACATGGGCCAAGGCCAAGAAAAGCCGATGGACCATAGCAAAATGAATCATGGGCAAATGGATCAAGGCCAGATGGAAGGCATGGACCACAGCAAAATGAGTATGGATGCAAGGGCGACTACCACGAGCCGAACCCCTATTCCGGTACTGACCGACGCTGATCGTGAAGCCGCCTTTCCTCCGGTGGCTGGTCATGGCCTCTCTGACAAAAGCCTCAACACGTTCTTTCTCCTCGATCAGTTCGAGTATCAGGACGCTGACAACGGCAGTGCCCTGAGCTGGGACGCAACGGGATGGATCGGTGGGGACGTTGATCGTCTGTGGTTGCGTTCGGAAGGTGAACGTACCAACGGTGTAACCGAGAGCGCCGAACTCACAGCACTGTGGGGGCACTCGATCAGTCCGTGGTGGGACGTTGTTACCGGGGTGCGTCAAGATTTTAAACCAGGCTCGCCACAGACTTGGGGCGCTTTTGGTATCCAAGGGATGGCTCTCTACAACTTTGAAGCGGAAGCCACCGCATTCATTGGTGAGAACGGGCAGACTGCGGCTCGGTTAGAGGGCGATTATGACATTCTGCTTACCAATCGCTTGATCTTGCAGCCTACAGCCGAAATGAACTTTTACGGGAAAAACGACCCGCAACGCGGCATTGGTTCTGGTTTGGCCAATACCGAAGTAGGCTTGCGGTTGCGCTACGAGCTTGTCCGCGAGTTTGCCCCCTACATCGGCGTTACCTGGAGTCGCTCCTATGGCAAGACCGCAGACCTCGCTAGCGATGAAGGAGAGGATACGAACGAAGCGCGATTTGTCGTAGGTGTTCGGATGTGGTTTTGAGAACCTTATATGAAAAGAACAATAAAAACGTTGGCTGCTGCCGGTGTGGTGCAGTCATCATGGGGACCGGCGTCGTGCATTTTGGTGTGTTCAACGTTGGGGCCGATGAACCCCACTCCGATCCCGTTTACGCACTTCTGTCCACTGCTCGGGATCGCTCGATTGCAGTGCGTTCACGCGACATTAAAGTCCCCGACCTAAGCGATGAAGCTCTCATTCGTGCAGGTGCAGGCAATTACAACTCAATGTGCATTGGCTGCCACCTGGCTCCGAGTGTCGCTGGAACCGAGTTGAGTAAAAGCCTTTACCCGGCACCTCCAAATCTTTCAAAACTGGGCGTTGATGGAAATCCAGCCGCCGCCTTCTGGATCATCAAGCACGGTATCAAGTCCACAGGCATGCCAGCCTGGGGCAAAAGCATGGCCGACCCCTACATCTGGGGGGATGGTTGCTTTTCTTCAGCAGCTTCCCACCTTGGATGCAGAGCAATATAAGGCCCTGACAGCAAGCAGCGATGGCCACCAACACGGTGGCGGCGAGACCAAAATGCATAACCATGAAGGACAGCATGACGGTCAAAAGAGGCTGCCGCTGGACATCATGATGCAGGCGGAGCTGAAGAAGTAGCTGAGTCCGACGATCATCATGACGACAAAAATAGTGCGCATCTTCATGATGAAGACGCAGCACCCTCTCAGGATGAAAGTACTGAGCATGCTCATACTGAGGGTGCAGATGCTCCTGCGGATCAGCCAAAAACTCATACCCATGCTGATGGGAAGGAGCAGACCCATGCGAAATAACTTTCTTCGTCCTGGCCGGGCACTTCGCCTCGCTGCATTCGCGGCTCTGTTTATCAGTTCCGCTGGTCATGCAGCAGAATCGCTGACGATCGACGTCCATCGTGACGCTAACTGTGGATGCTGCAAGAAGTGGATGCAGCACCTTGAAGCTAACGGCTTCACCGTCGTTGATCATGTAGAAACCAACATGAGCGCGGTCAAGCAGGGCCTGGGTGTTGCCCCGCGTCTCTCGTCATGCCACACCGCGGTGATCAACGGCAAGTTTGTTGAAGGCCACGTGCCTGCCGAGCAAATAGTTGCTTTGAGCAAACGCGACGACCTTATCGGGATAGCTGTGCCGGGCATGCCGGCAGGCTCGCCTGGCATGGAGGTCGGTGGGAAGCAGGATGTTTATCAGGTCATCGGCCTGAGCAAAGCAGGTACTGACCAAGTGATTGCCGAGTACCTGGCAAACTAAGTTTCAAACTTTCCTTGATTCTTGCATGATCACTGCCCGTGATCATGCAAGCGATGTGTGCTCTTGCTACGTTGTGCTATCAGCAGTATGGGCGCTATCGCAGAAAAAACCGCGCTGGCATAAAATGTCATTGCTGAGCCATACGTTTGCCAAAGTAACCCCGCAATCCCGCTTGCCAGCAACATGGATACACCACTCACCAGGTTGAAAATCCTGAAAGCGGTTCCTTTCAATTCTGCCGGTGTCGTGTCAGCGACAAGCGCAGCCAGTAGCCCCTGATTAAATCCCATATGAAGTCCCCATAGGACGACGCCGAGTATCAACATTGAGACGGACTCGGCACTGGCTAGAACCAGATCGGACAAGATCAGCAACATCAACCCGACCCTGAGGAGACTTGTGCGACTTACACGGTCAGAGAGCTTCCCCACAGGGTAGGCCGAGAGTGTGTAGAACAAGGCCATCACCACCATTACTATCGGCACCCAGGTTGCAGACAACCCTGCTTGCTGAGCGCGCAAGACCAGGAAGTCCTCACTAAAACGTGCCAGGGTGAACGAAAGCGCTGAGCTGAATGCTCGTGTTCGGACTCATCGACGCCAATAAAAATCAGACTGACTGCTACCAACGCCGGTCTCACCGCGATCCATAACACCAGTGGAATGTTTTCACTGAAGGCATACATCAGGCGGATGGCTACTGCTGGCCCGAGGAAGGCCCCTATCGTATCCATGGATTGACGTAAGCCGAAGCAAGCGACGGATATGCTGTGGCGATACATCAGCGACCTGGGCATCACGTGGAGCGCCGGGAATACCTTTGCCGATCCGATCCAGAAAGCGTGCGGTGAACACCATTTCTGCAGAGTGAGCCAATGGAAAGAGCGGCTTGGTGAGTGCCGCAAGACCCTAGCCAACCAGCAGCAAGCCCTTGCGTCGACCGAAGTAGCCGCTGATCGCACCTGAAAATACTTTCACTATAAGGGCCGTCGCCTCCGCAATACCCTCGATCAGACCCAGGGTGATCATGCTGACGCCTAGAGAACCCACCAGAAACATCGGCAGCAAGCTATGAACCATTTCTGAAGGCAAGTCCATGAACAGGCTGACGAAACCTAGCGCCCAGACCGTACGGGGAATGCTACGTGTAGCTATTGTCTCGGACATATTCCAGTTTCCTTGGCTGTCGTCCGCAAGTGTATCTACAGCGTCCAGTGATTCTGTTGCGGCGAGCTCATATTGAGCTATCTGCTCAACAAACTTATAGGCGGTAGGATACTAGGTGTTTGGCGGGTATCTATCTGTTGTTGAGCGCTGTTCTCGGCACGGTCCACTGGTTCTACCCATTGCGGTGATCCTTATCGTGGCATTACCGACTCACGAGACAATCATTTACGAAGCCTGACTTATCAGCATGCGTATAGATAGGCCGCTAAATTAAGGCAGCCGTTGCTGCTGGTTCTACCTGACAGATTCGTAATGGTATAGCCCGTCACCAGCGACTAGACTCCCTCAATGAAACGCTACCTGCGGTTTTGCCTTATTTTTCTGATTAGCTTGGCGCTTCCCCTGAGCGGGATGGCGGGCATTCAGTCACCGACAGAACCTTGCCCGATTAAAACGACGGGCATGACCATGATGGGTGACATGAACCAGGACTGCTGTCACGAGATGAGCAGCTCCACCGATCACGGCAAAACCTGCAAGCCCGGCCAGGAATGCAGGAGCGCCAGTCTGCTACAAGTGTCGCTTGGGAAACCTGCCACCCGTTTGTCCAGGCCGCAGATACTAACAATCTTCAGCGACTCCCTGCCTACTCAGGCTCCCTCCGGGGTGTGGCGACCGCCTCGCGCTTGATTCCTGTACCCCACTGAGCCTCATCCCGCCCTGGCGCGGGATGGCATATCTGCGCGCGAGCCCAATACACGCGCAGTGGATCATCACAGGAATCGTGAACATGAATCCCAAGTGCTACTGCACCGGTTGGCCCCTCGTGGCTGCCCTGGCGGCAAGCGTGCTGGCATTGCCAAGCCTTGCTGCCCCCCTGACACTCGACGAAGCCTTGCGCCTTGCTGAAAACAATGCACCATCGCTGACCGCCCAAGCGGCCAAACTGCAAGCGGCCAGCAGCGCCGCCATTCCAGCTGGAGAACTACCCGACCCGAAGCTCCTGCTGGGCATACAAGACTATCCCATCGGTGGCCCTGACCGCTGGCGCCTCGAGCAGGACGGCATGACCATGCAGATGGTCGGCGTCATGCAGGAGGTGCCCAATCGTGACAAGCGTAGGGCGCGTATCGAAGTTGCCGAGGCGGCCGTAGATCGAGCCGCGGCCGAAGGCCGTGTCGAGCGCCTGAACGTTCGTCAGGCCACGGCACTGGCCTGGATCAGCAGCTACTCCGTCGAGCGTAAAGAGGCGCTGTTTCAGGATTTTTACCGTGAGAACCGTCTGTTGGCTGATACCGTCCGGGCGCAGATCGCCGGTGGTCGTGCTCAGCCTGCCGATGCAGTAACTCCGAAACAGGAGGCGGCTCAGTTGGCGGAACAACAGGACGATCTGATCCGCTTGAGGGCACAAGCCAAAGCGGCTCTCAGGCGCTGGATAGGTCCGGCCGCCAATGACCAGCCCGTCGGCAGCTTGCCCGAATGGCCCATCGACGCCTCGGGTTATTCCCATAAGCTGCAATATCACCCCGCACTGGCGGCATACGCGCCAATGACTCGCGAAGCGCAGGCCAAGGTCCGTGAAGCAGAGTCCGAAAAGCAGTCCGACTGGAGTTGGGAGCTTGATTACCAGCGCCGCAACCGTCAGTTCGGCGACATGGTCAGCGTGCAGTTCACGTTCGACCTGCCACTGTTTCCCGAGTCCCGACAGAACCCGAAGATCGCCGCCAAACACTCTGAACTGAATCAGTTGGAGGCCGAGCGCGAAGCTCTCGTACGTGAACACACCCAGCAACTGGAGGACGATCTGGCCGAATACGAGCGTCTGAATCGTGCCGTGTACCGCAGCCAGGACAGTCTGTTACCCCTGGCCAAGGAAAAAGTCGGGCTGACCATGGCCAGCTACCGCGCCGGTAAAAGCGATCTGGCACCTGTCATCACTGCCCGACGTGAACTCATCGAGGCCCGCCTCAAACAGATCGACTTCGAAGAACAGCGAGCCCTCACCAGTGCTCGCCTGTATTTCGCTTATGGGGGCACCAATCAATGAGTACTCGAATCTGGAAAGGGGCTTTGCTGACAGGTCTCTCGATTGCCTTGGGCGCTGCCGGCGGTTACTGGTTCGCTCAACAGCGCATGCCTGATAGCACAGCCGAACAGGCCCCTAAAACCCAAGACGAACGCAAAGTACTGTATTGGTACGACCCGATGTCCCCGCAGCAAAAGTTCGATAAACCAGGCAAGTCTCCCTTTATGGATATGGAGTTGAAGCCCCGCTACGCTGATGCTGCAGCGGACAGTGCGGCCATCAGTATCGACCCCAGCCTGACCCAGAATCTCGGTTTGCGACTGGCCACAGTCACTCGCGGCGTGCTTACTTCCAGCTTGGACGTGGTCGGTGTGTTGGCATTCAACGAGCGGGATGTTGCAGTGATTCAATCGCGTGCTGCTGGCTTTGTGGAACGGGTGTACGCCCGTGCTCCAGGCGATGTGCTCAAAGCCCATGCGGCTTTGGCCGATATCCTGGTACCGGAATGGGCCGCTGCTCAGGAAGAGTTTCTTGCCCTCAAACGCAGTGGCGATTCCGACTTGCTGGCGGCAGCACGCCAACGTCTGCGCCTTACTGGGATGCCGACGACGCTGATCGCTCAAGTGGAGCGAAGCGGCAAGGCGCAGCCGGTCCTGACACTCACCAGCCCCATTAGCGGTGTGCTGCAAGCGTTGGATGTACGTTCGGGTATGACCGTGGCGGCCGGCGAGACTCTGGCTCGAGTAAATGGCTTGAGTAGCGTCTGGCTGGCCGTGGCCGTTCCAGAGTCGGAGGCCGGATCGATCATCGTCGGGCAAGCGGTTGAAGCACGCCTTCCAGCCTTTCCGGGGACAGTGCTCAAAGGCACGGTCAGCGCGATTCTGCCCGAAACCAACCCCGACAGCCTAACTGTGCGTGTGCGGGTCGAGCTGCCCAACCCTGATGGGCGACTCAGGCCGGGTATGACGGCCCAGGTGCACCTGAATCGTTCGACCGAACAAAGCGTGCTGTGGGTGCCGAGCGAGGCAATCATTCGCACCGGCCGACGCGTCCTGGTGATGCTCGCCGAAGACGCTGGTCGCTACCGACCCGTGGAAGTGCAACTCGGGCAGGAAAACGAAGGCAAGACGGTAGTGTTGAAGGGGTTGAAAGAAGGCCAGCAGGTGGTTTCCTCCGGACAGTTTCTGCTCGACTCCGAGGCCAGCCTCAAGGGCATTGTTGCTAGCACGCTGGAAATGTCACCACCCAGCGCAGCAGCCTCCAGCTTTCATGAGGCGGATGGACAGATCGTCGAGATCAATAACCAAGACGTAACAATTGCCCTTGGTCCGTTCAAGACTCTGGGCATGCCTGGTATGACCATGACCTTCCCATTGGCTGACCCTGCTCTCATTCAAGGTCTCAAGACGGGAGACAAGGTTAGGGTATCGGTTAGCCAAACCGATGATGGTTTACGCGTTGAACGCCTGGAAAAACTAGGGGGTCAGCCATGATCGCCGCACTGATTCGCTGGTCAGTGGCCAACCGATTTCTGGTGCTGCTGGCGACGATCTTCGTCACGGTCTGGGGCGTCTGGTCGGTTCAGAGCACTCCCATCGATGCATTGCCAGACCTTTCCGATGTTCAGGTGATTATCCGCACCCCTTATGCGGGACAAGCGCCGCAGATCGTTGAGAACCAGGTGACCTATCCGTTGGCCACCACCATGCTCTCGGTGCCAGGGGCCAAGACCGTACGCGGCTATTCCTTTTTCGGCGACAGCTTCGTTTACGTGCTGTTCGAAGACGGTACCGATTTGTATTGGGCCCGCTCGCGGGTGCTGGAGTATTTGAGTCAGGTCCAAAGCCGCCTGCCGGCTTCCGCCAAACCGTCCTTGGGGCCAGACGCCACAGGCGTGGGCTGGATCTATCAGTACGCACTGGTGGATCGCAGTGGCGGACACGACCTGGCGCAACTGCGCGCCTTGCAGGATTGGTTCCTCAAGTTCGAACTCAAGACCCTGCCGAACGTTGCGGAGGTGGCCACCGTGGGTGGCATGGTCAAGCAATATCAGGTCCAACTCGATCCACTCAAGCTGGCCAGCCTCGGTATCACTCAGGCTGAGGTGACCGAAGCTATTGGCAAGGCCAATCAGGAAACCGGTGGCGCGGTGCTGGAGATGGCAGAGACCGAGTTTATGGTGCGCGCTTCCGGTTACCTGAAAACACTCAACGACTTTCGTGCGATTCCGCTCAAGCTCGGTGCCGGTGGGGTGCCGGTGTCCCTCGGCGATGTGGCGACTATCCAGCTGGGGCCAGAAATGCGTCGCGGTATCACTGAACTCGACGGCGAAGGCGAGGCCGTCGGCGGCGTGGTGATTCTGCGCAGCGGCAAGAACGCTCGCGAAACCATTGCGGCGGTCAAGGCCAAACTGGACGACCTGAAAAGCAGTTTGCCAGCAGGGGTGGAAATCGTTACGACCTATGACCGTAGCAAGCTGATCGATCGCGCCGTGGAAAACCTCAGCTACAAGCTGCTCGAGGAGTTCATCGTCGTCGCGTTGGTCTGTGGGATATTTCTCTGGCACCTACGTTCATCCCTGGTGGCCATTATCTCTTTACCGGTGGGGTGCTCATTGCCTTTATCGTCATGCGACATCAAGGAATCAACGCCAACATCATGTCTCTTGGCGGGATCGCCATTGCCATCGGCGCCATGGTCGACGCCGCCGTGGTAATGATCGAGAACGCCCACAAGAAGATCGAGGCCTGGCATGTGGCCCATCCTGGGGAGGAGTTGAAGGGCGAACGTCACTGGCATGTGATAACCGAAGCGGCGACGGAGGTGGGACCGGCGCTGTTCTTCTGCCTGCTGATCATCACCCTATCGTTCATCCCGGTGTTCACCCTGGAGGCTCAAGAGGGTCGGCTGTTTGGTCCATTGGCCTTCACCAAGACCTATGCCATGGCTGCGGCAGCCGGACTTTCGGTAACTCTGGTACCGGTGCTGATGGGCTACTGGATTCGTGGTCGGATCCCCAAGGAGGACCAGAACCCGCTGAACCGCTGGTTGATCAGGATCTATCAGCCGGCCCTTGATGCGGTATTACATCGGCCCAAAGTCACCCTACTAATCGCGTTAATGGTTTTCCTCAGTGCGTTGTGGCCGATCTCTCGTTTGGGTGGCGAGTTCCTCCCCGCGATGGACGAGGGCGATTTGCTCTATATGCCTTCGGCTCTGCCGGGGTTGTCTGCGCAGAAAGCGGCGCAGCTGCTGCAACAGACCGACCGTTTGATCAAAACGGTACCCGAAGTCGAACACGTCTTCGGTAAGGCCGGCCGCGCTGAAACTGCCACCGACCCCGCGCCGCTGGAGATGTTCGAGACCACTATTCAGTTCAAACCTCGCGAGCAATGGCGTCCTGGCATGACCCAGGAAAAGTTGGTGGAAGAGCTGGATCGAGTGGTACGCGTCCCTGGGCTGACTAACATTTGGATACCACCGATCCGCAACCGCATGGACATGCTCTCCACCGGGATCAAGAGTCCGATTGGAGTGAAAATTGCCGGCACCAATTTGACGGAGATTGATGCGGCCACCCAGGCGGTCCAGCGCGCGGCCAAGGACGTGCCGGGGATCAGTTCGGCTTTGGCTGAACGATTGACGGGTGGGCGTTACATCGATGTGGATATCGACCGCAAAGCCGCTGCCCGCTACGGGTTGAATATCGCTGATGTGCAGTCGATCGTGGCTGGAGCTATTGGTGGTGAGAATGTTGGCGAGACCATTGAAGGGCTCGCCCGTTTCCCGATCAATGTGCGCTATCCCCGAGAGTGGCGTGATTCGCTTGGCGCACTGGAGCAACTGCCGATCTACACCCCGCTGGGGAGCCAGATCACCCTTGGGATGGTGGCTAAGGTCAAGGTCAGTGAAGGCCCGCCGATGCTCAAGAGCGAAAATGCCCGACCTTCCGGATGGGTGTATATCGACGTGCGTGACCGGGACATTGCCTCAGTGGTTGCTGATCTACGTCGGGTTGTGAGTGAACAGGTCAAGCTGCAGCCAGGCATGAGCCTGAGTTACTCAGGGCAGTTCGAGTTTCTTGAGCGAGCCAACGCACGGCTCAAGATGTTGGTGCCAGCCACTCTATTGATCATTTTCGTGCTGCTGTACCTGACGTTTTCCCGATTCGACGAGGCTTTGCTGATCATGGCCACCTTGCCGTTCGCCCTTACTGGTGGGGCATGGTTCCTCTACCTACTCGGCTTTAACCTGTCGGTGGCTACCGGCGTCGGATTCATTGCTCTGGCGGGTGTGTCTGCCGAATTCGGCGTGATCATGCTGCTCTACTTGAAAAACGCCTGGGCCGAACGTGTAGAGGCCGGCGACAGTACCGAGCGTGGGCTAATAGCAGCAATTAGCGAAGGAGCCGTGCAGCGGGTTCGACCCAAGGCCATGACGGTGGCAGTCATCATTGCTGGCCTATTACCGATCCTATTGGGCAGCGGTTCCGGTAGCGAAATAATGAGCCGCATCGCTGCGCCCATGGTCGGGGGCATGGTCACCGCGCCCTTACTGTCCCTGTTTGTCATCCCGGCAGCTTACCGCTTGATGCGCCGCCGACGCCTCGCGGTTGAATCCATACCCTCGGAAGGAAGCAGGCTATGAAGTGATTGTGTCCGCCACTGCACGCCCCATGATTGTTTGTGCAACGTCATCCAGCAGTCTGATTTTTTGGTCTGGCAGGGGCGACCTTTATAATCAATCGGTGATCGAACTCTATCGGAACTGCGTCAAAACACGGCTGATAGAGATCGACGCTGGTGGCAGTGCGTTGGGCTGAACCTGATCATGGCGACTCCAAGGGCGTGGGTACAACGGCTACAGAGTACGCTACCTGCGCCTGCCACACCTTCTGGAAGACCTCTTCGCGAAACTGATGGACAGCTACGCCAAGACCGATCTGCTGATCCTCGGCTGGGGGCTTGTGCCGTTTACCGCCGAGCAACGGCGCGACATGCTGGAGCTGCTGGATGACCGCTCTATGCCGGTGGACAAATGGCATGAGCTGATCGTCGATCCGACCTTGGCCGATGCCATTTTGGATCGGCTGGTGCACAACGCTTCCTGCCTACTGACAAATAGCGTCAGCGAGTTTGGTTCCGTTGATGTGTCGCCTGCGGTATCTAAGCGCCCAGACCGGCCCTCGGAGCTTCCGGCTCCTACCTCCTGATGGTCTCGACCCGCTACGCGGAGTTTCTGCTTTACGCTCCGCAGAGATCACACCCGACTATCCACTCATGGCAGGTTCAGCCCTTCATTGCTCCGGTTTCGAGCAGCTACTACGGCCTCTGCTGACTTCTGTCGCCCATCCCGTCATCTCGCGATGCCGGTAGCACATGGCAGGCTAAACAGATCTCCCAGAGTAATTCGCGCGACCTTCCTGCTTATGCCTGTCGGATTTACGTCACAGCGCTCCGTGCAAGTATTGGGCTTGGGCAATTATGGCTACCTTACCCCGCTGTGCCGCCTAATCCGCTTCCTGTTCGTCAGGCCAGCATTTTGCCTCGGGCTTCCTTCAGATTCGCGGTCACCCGCGACACCCTTGCCTCTGGCTAACACTTCCCCCTTGCCGGGTGTGTAGAGGACTTTCACCTCCAAGCCACCAGTGTGGCCACCACAGCCAAACTGGTTGCGCTTGCGCGCAACGCGCCATGCCTGGCGCACCATAAAAAAGGCGCCACAAGGGCGCCTAAGCCGCCTCCCCAACCAAAGGAGTAACAAAGAGACGGGTTGTACCTGGTGAGCTAGGTAGCTAATGCTCGATTTAGAGAATTTGCAGCGGGTACTCCACAATCAGACGAATCTCATCCAAATCTGATTCGAAGGCGGTAGCCCGAGTCGTCGCTTGGCGCACACGGAAGGACATGTCTTTCAGAGAGCCGGCTTGAATGATGTACTTAGCCTCGATGTCTCGCTCCCAACGCTTCTGGTCCTGCAGTGGAGCGCCATCAGCTCCTCGGCGCATATAGACGCTGTTCGCATTCGAGTAGTCAGCATCCCAGCCCTTCGCGTAACGAGTCATGAAGCTCAGGCCAGGAATGCCAAAGGGCTGCATATTCAAGTCATAGCGTAGCTGCAAGGATTGCTCTTTCGGGGAGTTGAAGTCGCTGTATTGGATAGAGTTATCCAGGAAAATAGAATCAGATTGGCGCAGGTAATCAAAATCGTCATCCCCATTGCTGCGCTGGTAGCCAACGGTCAGCGTATGGGCACCAAACTGGATACCGGTCTTACCGCTCCAGATGTTGTTATCGAAGCTGCCCAGCAGTTTTTTTCCCTCGTCGACTGCTCGGTAGTAGTTCAGGCCACCAATCAGCGCGACAGTCTCGGAAAGTGGGTAGCTTAACGTGGTGCCAGCGTAATACTGGTTCCACACATCTTTGAAGCGGCTGGTATAGAGACTCACACCGATATGTTCGTTAACGGTGTAATCGCCACCCAAGTAGGCGATCCAAGGCGCGTCTACAGATCCTGCATAGAACGTAGCGAAACCATCGCGCATGCTGCTTGAATTCGGTTGGCTCATCGCACGCAGGCGACCACCCTGCAAGGTCAGGCCTTCAATGCTGGTGTTGGCAAACGTGGCGCCACGAAAGCTCTCAGGCAGCAATCGTGAGTCCCCATACGCCACAACAGGCGTGGAAGGAAATACGTCCCCAACCTTGACGACCGTATCTAGCAAGCGAAGCTTGGCTGCTCCACCGACTTTTGAATAGGTATCCTCAGGCTGACCCTTGCTGTTGTAGGGCATGATGTCTACTGTGCCACCGGCTCCAGAACGACCATCACCCGAGTCAAGCTTGATCCCCTGCATTGCGAATGCATCAATGCCGAAGCCCACAGTGCCCTGTGTGAAGCCTGACTCAAAACGTCCGATAATTCCGTGAGCCCACTCTTCGGAGTAACCGTTCCCCGTTCGACTGGACTGACCGTTGCGAAAGTCGCGATTGAAGTAGAGATTTCGGTTGAGAATGTTAAAACTGCTCCCCTCAATGAACCCCTCTGGCTTTTGCTCAACGGCCACTGCAACCTGCCCCAGACTCATGCCAAGGGCAATGAGGGAAAGACCATAAAAGTTTTTATTATTATTCATGTAATACCCCAGGCTTTTGCTTGGCAGAGTTTTAATGTGAAATATTTTATGATTATAAGCATGCAGGTGAACACCCTGCGTGCAGCAGCATAGTTTCACATCTAAAATAACGCCAGCATGACCTAAAAATTACTTTTTTGTCAGCGGAATGTAATTATCCACTTGGTACTCCATAAATAAACCTTAGTTTCTCTACTGCACTTGGAGCGTAAGCGATCAGCCACCATGAGGGCAATTGCTGACCAGCACTTGGTACTCGAGGGTATTCAACTTGCCACTCGAGTCTTCGTAGGTCATACGCGAAGGGGCCAACCCACAGTATCTAGATCCTGTGGTTGGGGTCATACTGATAACTTTTGCGATATCAAGGTTCAAACCATACTGGTAATGAACAACCTCAGGTATGGCCTTACCATTTTTGATGGCATATTGCTCCATCGCCTGCTGATTTTCTTGCATCATCCGACCAAAGACGCGACCCCCTCCACCCTCAGCTATGGCAAAGGACGAAACTGCCAATACCGCAATAGCGATGATTGCCTTCAATGTTTTCATGACCTTCTCCTAACTCTAATTCACTGATGGTTAGAGAGTAGCTAATGATACCTGTCAGAAAGCTGCCGTTAACATTACATATCTGTCAGGCAAGGTCTTCACTCAATTAAGGGCATGCTTAACATGCGCGCCTATGATTTGTGTTTCGTTCGTTATTAGGTGACGTTCGGCACTAAACTCAATTCGCAACGAAGTGTTAACCAACCAAGAGCTGACAGAAATGTAATTTTAATTTCAGTCGACTGTCCGCCGAGCGTGGTCTAGGGTGAAATATGAGCCCTTGGCCCTTGGGCATGCACTTACTTGAATGCTATTTAACAGCATCTTGCTCACGTTACGCTTGGTGTTTGTCAGCAGTATCCTCATCCGCGATCAGTCTGAAATGATCAGTTGTTTATAATAGAAATTATCGAATGCCTCTGGTCTCAGCACCACTGCTAGTGTTGTCTTTCCTTGGATGTAATGGAGAACATAGCTATGAGCGACACCCCGGTTACCTCTCACAGAAACACTCACCAATACCTGCGGCCTTGCGTTGAGGCGTGTAGCGACTGCCACAAAACCTGTCTGAATACAGTGATGACCCATTGCCTTGAGGCGGGGGGTAAACACCTTGAGGCCGAACATTTTCGCCTAATGATCAACTGCGCCGAGATCTGTCAGACGTCGGCCAATTTCTTGTTGAGTGGTTCCACCTTTCACCACCACGTTTGTGGGGTTTGCGCCGAGATCTGTGAGGCTTGCGTGAAGAGCTGCGAACAGGTCGGTGGTATGGAAGATTGCGTCAGGGCCTGCCGTGAATGCGCAGAGATCTGCCGAAAAATGGCTGGCGACCAGAGTTAGTCAAGCCCCATGCAGTACAGAAATAGCAATTTCCGTGTTCGGGAGCCATGGCATGCATGTGCCAACCCTTCGGCGCTAATAGGAGATTCACAATGTCACAGCATATCAAGCACAACAGCTCTAGCCGGTTCACTTTGTCGATGAGGGTGGTAGCGATGGCTGTCGCGGTAATGGCAGCAGCGCCGACGTGGACTAATGCCGCAGAACCCACGAAAAGCGAAGCGATGCAGATGCCTTCCGAGCAGAAGGATCATTCGAAGATGATGAAACAAATGGGCGGCATGTCCATGACTGGTGATGTGGATTATGACTTCGCGGCCAACATGCGCATGCACCACCAAATGGCAGTCGAGATGGCGCAAGCCGAACTCCAGAACGGAAAAAATCCAGAGATGCTCCGTATGGCCAAGGACATAATTGCCGCACAGAAGAAGGAAATCGCCGTATTCGATCAGTGGATTAAAGCGAATAAAAAGCCATGACTATGGTGATGCCGAAGTCGATCTGTGCGCCGTATCTTTGAAGGAAATAACCGCGCCGGTTTGGACGGTAATTCGCTGCCGGCGCATATCACGGTGAACTGGTACTGGACGAAAACTATGCTGCGCTTGGTCCATAGATTTCCAAAACCATTCGAGATAGGCCAAAGACCTGCAAGCAAAGGCACTATTTGAGTCCGGATGATCTTCTTCCTCTGTCACTGCGCGTTGAGAAGCAAAATCGTTTGAGAGCAGTAGAGACATTGCGAGACCAGAACATGGGCCAAAGCGTTCTGTTCGAGCTAATTTCGATAACTGCATGATGGCCGGTATTGTCCTGCTCGTGGCGCGGATGAGCCGCGTGGTCGGCGGAGCGATTATACCCCGTGCAATGTGTTGGATATGACCGCTCCGCGCTTTGGTACCGCCAGATACGGTCTGATCGGGGCGCCGCGCAAGTACGCTGGCTGGGCGTCTCGAAAATGGCCAACTTTAGAGGGACCGAGGCTGCGCTTACGCCAAAATGATCGTACGCGGTCAAAAATGACTAATCGGTTGCCGGAAACGACGGTTTTACAGTCGTCCGGCGACCCGTTCGTGGTCGTGGCGCGAGACGGCGAGATGCTTGCGTCTGCCGAGGCCAACACCGTTAATTATCAGTTTCGGACAGCGCTACGCAGTGACTTAGACAGCGTTTCAGCTCGGTAAATGAATGATAGATACCAAGTTGGCCGGTGGTCTGACCGCCTGAAACAGTAGTTTTTGGAGTTAGAACTGGGCGCCTCAATTCACTGCCAAATGACTCTGGCTCCGGCAGCGTCGGCAACAGAAGGAAAGCCGGATGACAAGCAAGCAGGCTCAATATCATGTGGTGGATTGCCTTATCGTCGGTGCGGGCCCTGCCGGGCTGACGGCGGCTATCTATTTGGCGCGTTATCTCCGACAGGTTCTCCTGGTTGATGCCGGCCAGAGCCGTGCGGAGCTGATCCCGATCACGCACAACTATTCCGGTTTTCCTCAAGGTGTTTCGGGCGCCGAGTTGTTGGCACGGCTGCGCAATCAGGCAGAGCGCTACAATGTTTATGTCCGACGAGCCACCGTGAAAGCACTATCAAAGCGAGGAGATGACTTCATCGCCGACATCGACGATGACCGCGTTGTTGCGTCAACTGTGATTCTTGCCACCGGCGTTATTGATAAGACTCCTGAGATACCCAATCTACGTGAGGCCACTCTCGGTGGCTATGTGCGTTGGTGCCCGATTTGCGACGGATACGATGTCATCGACCAGGACATTGCTCTTCTCGCCTCCGCCGAGGAAGGTTTCAAGCATGCGCTATTTCTCCGTACCTACACCCGCCAGCTCACACTTATTGTGCAACCGGGCGGCAGAGAACTAGACAACGACGAACGTCTCAAAATTGCACAGGCAGGCGTCCGTCTCATCGAGGAACCGATCGAGCAAATCCGCAAGATCAAAGGGCATCGTGTGGCGCTACGCTTGGCTAACGGCGACGAACTCAGTTTCGACACCCTATACCCGATGCTTGGCTCCAACGCACGGACCGAATTGGCCAAAAGCCTCGGCGTAACTTTTGAGAGCGATGGCGAGTTGGTGGTGGACACCGACCAGCGCACGTCAGTCCTAGGGTTGTACGCGGCGGGCGATGTAGTCAACGCGCTCAATCAGATGAGTGTTGGAGTCGCCCATGCGGCGATTGCGGCGACCGCGATACACAACGCCCTCAAGGACAACTATCGCTGAAAAGTTAATATCGAAGAACGGTCTGCTTCGGCCATACACTGATAGCAGCCCACGACATTACGTGCTGGTGAGAGGCAGCTCGGACTGAGCAGCGACCTTTATTTCTGCTCATTAGCAGTAGGGATTTAGTCGGTAATGCTGCGCTGCATGGGGATAGCGTTAATACCACCCAGGCGACACGAGCCTGAGAGGCAAGGCTACGGGAGATGAGCACAGCCACAGCCTTCGCCGCGGGTCGGCTACGAGCGCTTACCGTGCCGGAGCGGACTTTCTCGAGATCAAGCGTCAGGTGGCTGGCGGCGAGATGGCACCGTATACGGCTATATCGAGGGGCCGAGGTACCGGCGCTGCTCGATGAAGCAGAACCGAAGACCCCAATCTGCCGCGCTATACGGAGATCGTGGTTATTGTGCATACATCGGTAGGGAATACTCGGAGCCAGACGATGCCGTTGATCAAAGCAAGTACGCTCTTATCCGCCTTTTTTGTATTCACGACGACGGGCTGCCAACCCCCAGCGTTCAGCCATTATCAATCACTGTGTAGTGGTCAACTAATCCCGGACACGACGTTAAGTTTTTTCTCGGCCTGAGCCGGCGTTAGCCCGCCATTAAATTGATGAGGCCGTATCCAGTTGTAGCGATGCATCAAATAATGACTGATGTCTTGTTGTGCCTGCTGAACCGACATATAACCCACTGAAGGTATCCACTCGGTTTTCAAGCTGCGAAATACTCGCTCCATCGGCGAGTTGTCGTAGCAATTGCCCCGGCGACTCATGCTCTGGCTGATGCGGTACCGCCACAGACGCTGACGGAAGTGGCGACTTCCATATTGCGATCCCTGATCCGAATGAAACAGCAGCCCTTGAGGCTTCCCGCGTTGCTCATAGGCCATGCCTTAGCTGATACGTCCGAGAGTCAGGTTTCTCTGAAGCTCGAATTTGTAAGTAACGGTCTAACTGATACGCCCGCAAAACATCACTCAAACTGATACGAGAAAGGAAATCTGATGTTTGTCCGCGCCTACCTTCGTGCGTCCACTGCTGAGCAAGACGCCAACCGTGCCCGTGACGCTCTGCAACAATTCGCTGCCGACCATGGCAGGGCTATCGCTGCGCAATACATCGAGAACGCCAGTGGCGCCAGGACTGACCGAGCAGAGCTGTTGAGACTGATATCGGATGCCCAACAGGGGGATGTCTTGCTGCTGGAAAGTATCGACCGGCTTTCCCGATTGCCGGTGGTTGATTGGCAGGCACTCAAGGCTGCGATTGATTCCAAGGGGCTGCGTATTGTCGCCCTGGATCTTCCGACCAGCCACCAGAGCATGAGAGACACGGCTGGTGACGAATTCACTGACCGAATGCAGGCCGCGATCAACGGCATGATGATCGAAATGATGGCTGCTATTGCGCGCAAGGACTACGAGCAACGTCGTGAGCGTCGGGCCCAGGGAATTCTTCGGGCAAAAGCCTCCGGCGCCTACAAAGGTCGGCCCGCTGACAAGAACCTACATCAGCGCATCGGTGAACTGCTGAGCGTTGGTCTGGGTATTCGCGCTACTGCTCGCCATGCAGGTTGCAGCACCACAACGGTGCTTAAAATTCGCGATCAGATGACATGCAGTAACGTGGTTTGAAGGGAGCGAGGCGAGCAGGTTTAACGTCTCAAACGCTGTCGCAGCGCGCTGATAATTCTGCTGCGTAGGAAGAAGGCTGTGACGGATGCAGTAAGCACTATCCCGCCACCCAGTTCCCCAAGTCGAGCGAAGGCAACGATGTTTACTAGGGCGAGAACCATTATGCCGTAGAACTCTGCATTGGCCTTGCCAGCCGCCAGAGCCTGGCGCTCGGTGAGCATCCATTTCGGCGACAGGCAGAAGGGGCATACAGATGACTCGGGATCACCACCGCCTAGGGGAACTCCGCTTACGTAGAACGGCGCGCTGGTGATCACCTTTGGAACCATCATCATCCTGCAGCACTGGCATTCAACTTTACTCACGATGTCATCCTCTTTGACTTGGCACGTGACCTGCTCACTCACTAGATCCAATTAATCGGCAATCGAGTTCGGGCGTGCTCTGTTGTCGTGCTGCTTGTCCAGGTAAACGACGATCTTGTAACCAATCGCGGCTGTAATCCCCAAGGCGCAGAGCACGCCGAACACTGAGTAGATCAGTAGCTCAAACCGGTCCATGTTCTTCTCCCATGCTGGTGGCCATCAGGCCATCAGAGTCTAAACAACTCATTCACTGTACCGAAACTCACAGCAATTTCGCATCCTGGTTCAGCTGTCTAGCGCCGGCAACTGGCGGAACTGATTCAGTCTGCGAACGCGCTACCGTGATCGAACCACAGACCGTCGCTCATGGAGTCGATGCCATAAGCGTTGCCCATGACATCGACGCAGCCATCCATCATCGGCAGTCCGTTGGCCGGGTTTACCCAGCCGTTGTCCATCAAGTCCATGAAACTCCTGTGCAGGCTGAAATTGTCAGTCTGAGTCTGTATGGCGGGCTCAACACAGGTCGCGTTATCGTCGATATGAAGATCGAACGGGTAGGTCGACTTCTCTTCTTTGCCGCTCAGCGACTCTGTACACTGGTACCACGTTCGCTCACTGCGGATGTTGAGATCGTCATGCAGCACGACCGCTTTACCTTGGTGGGATATACCACTGTGGTGTACAGCGGTTTTGTCGGCTGGGCGATTGAGGCCATCAGGTTGGCAATGGTGGCGAGCAGATTCATGGTGGTAATCCTCGATGCAGGTGAGCTCAGTCTCCCCTTGATCTCCGAAAACCCAAATCGATTATCAGCTGATTTTGGGTGGCCCTGACATCCGCTTCGCGACACATTAAAAATAGGGCTCACCTCTCATCTATTACTTATGGAAGTCTGACGCTTCACCTCCCATAGAGGAACTTGCCGATTTGCCGGAAGGGGTGTCGTTAAGAGGTGTCGTGAAGGGGTGTTGTGGCTGCAGTCCGCATGAATACTGGGTTTCAGCATTTTCAAGAGCTCCAGCTAGGAAATTGGCGTTGTGAAGGGGTGTCGTTAAGAGGTGTCGTGAAGGGGTGTTGTGGCTGCAGCCCGCATGAATACTGGGTTTCAGCATTTTCACGAGCTTCAGCTAGGAAATTGGCGTTGTGAAGGGGTGTCGTTAAGAGGTGTCGTGAAGGGGTGTTGTGGTTGCAGCCCTCATGAATACTGGTTTTCAGCATTTTTACGAGGTTGCTCCGGGTAATTTGCGTTGTGAAGGGGTGATGTCAGTATGATGCCGCCCCTGAGGGCAATCTGTTCACGGGGAGCCCCAATGGTAGCGACAAACCGGCGTCAGATGACGATCTGGCATTTTCGCGTAAGCGACGGCTCGGGCTTTGACGAGAAACGGTCGACAGATAACGATGCGCCTGCCAGAGCGTAGGGGCAGTGCGCTGAATGGGCAGCGGATGAGGGCGGTGAACTGTGCTCGTGATCGCCAGATGTGTTCGGTAGAGCGAGCTGGTCAGGAATGGACGCCGGAGGTGGCTGCTTGCGGCCCAGAGTGTGTAAAACACCTTCGCGAACACTTGCTATGATTTCTGAGGATTTCATCGCAGGGATCGCCCATGAAGCGCTTTATCCAAGGTGAACATCGAGGCCAAGGCACCTTACTTCCCGAGAGCCTAGACGACTATGTCAGCGATACCAATCCGGTGCGCGTAGTTGACGTCTTCGTCGACGAACTTGACCTGGTCAATCTGGGTTTTGAAGGTGTCATTCCCGCCGATACTGGCCGGCCTGCTTACCATCCGGCGATCTTGCTGAAGATCTACATCTACGGCTATCTCAACCGCATCCAGTCGAGCCGACGCTTGGAGCGAGAAGCCCAACGCAACGTCGAGCTGATGTGGTTGACCGAGCGGTTGATGCCGGACTTCAAGACTATCGCCAACTTCCGAAAAGACAACACCAAGGCCATCCGAGGCGTCTGTCGGCAGTTCGTTGTGCTGTGTCAGCAATTGGGACTGTTCGGAGAACATCTGGTCGCCATCGATGGCAGCAAATTCAAGGCAGTCAACAACCGCGACCGCAATTTCACCAGCGCCAAACTGAAGCGGCGAATGGAAGAAATTGAATCGAGCATCAACCGTTACCTGTCGGCACTCGATGCTGCCGATCGGCAAGAACCTACAGCTTCCGAGTCCAGTGCCGTGCGGCTGGAAGAGAAAATCGCCAAGCTCAAAACTCAAATGAAAGAGCTTCAGGCGATCGAAATCCAGCTCAATGAATCGCCCGATAAGCAGGTCTCACTGACCGATCCAGACAGCCGTTCCATGATGACGCGTGGCACGGGAATCGTCGGCTACAACGTGCAGACAGCGGTCGATACTCAGCACCATTTGATCGTTGCGCACGAGGTGACTAACGTCGGTTCAGACCGCGATCAACTCAGCTCGATGGCTAAGCAAGCCCGCGAGGCGATGGCGTCAGATGCGTTGTCGGTAGTGGCTGACCGAGGTTACTTCAAAAGCGAGCAAATCCTGGCTTGTCACGATGCAGGCATCACCGCCTATGTACCCAAGCCGATGACCTCTGGAGCCAAGGCTGACGGGCGTTTCAATAACGATGCCTTCATCTATGACTCGGCAAAGAACGAATACATTTGCCCGGCTGGAGAGGCGCTGATCTGGCACTATTCCTACGTTGAAAAAGGCCTGAAATTACATCGTTACTGGAGTTCGAAATGCCAGGGCTGCGCGTTGAAATCGCAGTGCACACCGAGCACGGAACGACGAGTTCGACGCTGGGAGCATGAAGACGTATTGGAGGAGATGCAGCATCGGCTGAGCAAAGCACCAGAGATGATGCGAGTCCGAAAACGGACGGTTGAGCATCCCTTCGGGACGCTCAAACAATGGATGGGAGCGACACACTTCCTGACGCGAAAGCTGGCCGGGGTGAGTGCGGAGATGAGCTTGAATGTGCTCGCCTACAATATGAAACGAGTCATGAAAATCATCGGTGCTCACGGTTTGATGAAGGCGCTGTCGGCCTAAAAAGGCTGATTTTGGCCCATCCCAGAGGCTGTAAAAACCGCATTGACGTGTTCCAGGTCGCGATCGATGCGACTCGCAACATTGACCGTGCTATCGCTCAGCAAACGAACGTCGATGACCCAAGACGATGAGGCTATGAGCGTTTTTACACACTCTGGGCCGTTCTCTGCCGGTCATGGCCACGAAGCGTGCTGGTCAAATTCGATGCAAATGCCTAGTCAGGTCGAATGCAAACGAGTGGACAACTTTGTGCAATTACCCACCGTGACAAAGCCCCAACCAGGTAAAGCGGTTCACTGAGTGCTCCTCCTGGTTGGCATCGAATGTCTCCAGACTATCCGGTGACCCCTCGTTAATACCCCGTTAGCTTAGGCAGTGTTTCGTTTTCAAGTATAGAAGCGTCTGGAATTTATCTGTCTGGTCTGACGCTGCCGACATACCGGTATAGAGTGCTGCGAGAGATGCCATATCTGCGTGCAACGTCTGTCACATGGATATGCGGGTCCCTGAGTAGGGCTTTGATTTCACGGGTTTGGAGCTCATCCAGAGATGGTTTGCGCCCCCCTTTCGGCCGCGAGCACGTGCCGCGTCTAAACCAGCCTTCGTGCGTTCACGAATTAAATTGCGCTCGAACTCGGCCAGGGCGGCAAACACATGGAAGATTAATTTTCCTGCCGCGCTGGTGGTCTCGATGTGCTCATTGATCGACTCGAATCCCACCGCTTCCCGCTCCAGCTGACCTACGATCCCAACGAGGTCAGGTAAAGATCGTCCAAGCCTATCGAGCCGCCAGACGATCAAGGTGTCGCCAGTGCGAAGTGCTTTCAGGCAATGCACCAGCTCTGGCCGATTCGCAGACTTGCCGCTCATGGTCTCTTCATAGATCACGCTGCACCCAGCCAGGGTGAGCACATCGCGCTGCAGATCCAGATTCTGGTCGTCGGTCGAAACGCGGGCGTACCCAATCCTTTTTCCCATGTGTTTTCCTCACACTGATTGCTGTACTGGAAAAGTGACACGGAATCGGGGAATCCCAAGTCGGAAATGATGGTCAGGAGCGATGTTCCCAAAACGACCGTTTACGGGATGGATGCGCTCGTTAATTTCAGACGCTGAAAGCGACTGAAACCGAGCCTCAGACAATCTTTTATTGCTCATCCTATCCACCAGAGCTCAATACCTGAGCTGATTGGAGGAATGACCATGAAACATTTTGACCGGGACTTGAGCAAAGCTGGCTCGGAGATCCTCAAAGAGGCAGTCCGGTGGGGCCGCCTCAGTCAGCACGAGGCCACAATCCACGACCAGCAGTGGACCCAGTTCAGTATTTACGCAAAGGAATCTCATGAGGTGGATATCCTAGAGCACGTCAAAAAAACTGGTGCGGCAATACGACGAAGAACTCTGCACTCAGGCGTACAACGGCAATCTGTCGCAGCAATGCGCGGTGAGCCTTCTTGAGACAGTCAGCTCGGTGATGGACCTTGCAACTAATGGTGATTGGAAAGTTGTGAGTCCTGATATTAGCTTTCCAAGCCATGCACGGATTACAGTCCCGCGCAGCCTTGATCAAGTGGTGTTCGAGGCCGCAATGGAAGACATTCAAGTTCACCTCTCAGAACACCTAGTAATGTTAATCAGGCTAGTTCGATACTTGGGCGTTTCGCTACGAGAGGCTTTCTTCTTCGATGCAAAAAGTGCGCAGAAGGACGCCGTAGCAGAAAAAATTTTTTATGTCATTAGCAGTGAAGATCCATATGACAACCGGATTATTAATATCTCAAGCCCTGAGCAAATGACTATCTTGGAGAAGGCCTCCGCAATTGAAAATCCACGGCGTGGCCACCCAGCAACGCTAGAGGCATGGCGTAAATGGAAACAAAAGAACCTTCCTGCTGCGAAGGAACTTTTACTTGCTCATGGGCTAAGTATTGATGATTGCCGAGCAGCATATGCCTGCGAGTTTTACTGGCAAATGTCGGGTCATAAAGCTCCGATTCTTGGGGGGAACGCTCCCCACGGTGAGGATATAGAGGCGCGGAATCAGCTCGCTTATGAGCTCGGATATCTGCGTATTTGGGAAACTGATGCATACGTCGGTGCACGAACCACCCCACTGACGGAGGCCGCCGGTCCCAGCCGCTAGCCATCACTCTGCAGATTTGGGATTAGATCAGACGCCCTTAAACTCGGCTTATATCGAATAAAAGGGGTGAGGGGATGGATCGTTTTGAGTTGCTTGCATATGCCGTGATTGCCGTCATCAGTGCGCTGACTATCGCCGCTGTAATTGGATATATAGTCGCAACGTACCTGGACAAGAGGCACAGCGACGATTGAACCTTCAGTAGAACAACCAGATACCTGCAATAAACCGCCCGCTGCCACTTGGCAGCGGGCGCTACCCAATCCATCGGCAAGGCACTCTAACGCTGCGACATGAAGTATTTTCCCAAGCCTATGAGGTCGAGGATAAGTTCGGGGAGGGCTATCAATTTCCGTACCATAGCGAAAGTAACCGGAGCGCCAAAGGGTTTAGATCAGCGACATGCCCCCCATGTGGCGAGCTATCTTGTCCAGTACGCTAAAACTCGTGCGCCGACTCGCAGGCAACATCTCATCTTGGGTTTTCCGAAAGCTACCAAAGAGTGTCTAGCGAACTCATCTATCCGGAGCACAAGCATGGAATTTCGTCACCTCAGTAACGGGCAATATTTTCCACCTATCGCACCAAACGGTCGGGTTTACGCTGTACCTCTTGAGCAGGAAACTCAAATAGAAATTTTCTGCCTGACCCCAGTAGGCATAATGGGCGCGGGCATCCAATTGCACTGGTCAGAAATCGTTGGTTGTTACTACGACGACGAATCCTGGGAGATCATCCCGCGCAACTACTCAGGACGAGGAATGCGCTTCCGCAGAGGTCTCTCCTGCATCATGGTGATCGCAGGCAACGAGGCCCTCACGACACACATTCAGGGATATCCTATCCCCATGTGCGTAATGAACCGCATTGCATTCGAACAGCAGGGAGGCAGTTAGGGTAGCGCATCACCTTTGCCATACGCTGCGCGACACAAGTAACAGCTAGAACGACACCTACCAATGTTTATTTTATGAAAGTGAAGCCTTTCACTGCTAATACAGATCACAGCTGGCCGGCTGACTCGGTCGTAAGCGTCACTACTAATAGCAAATATGGCCTTCGCCCCTGTCTGCACGGGCATGCTAGCTGACAGCAAGTAGATTTAGCGCCCTACACTGCTTATAGCTCGCCCCCGATGCCTGTCCCGACCAAGCGCAGCAACATGTCTCGCCGGAGTTCACTGCTGATTAGATAACGCCCCGCCAGACCAAGCTGCTCGGGGCTTTCGGGATTTACAAGCGGGCCAGATCTGTTCGGCACTGCTTATAGCTGCTCAGCCGCTTACCTCCCTAATAGAGGGGGTCATGATTAAGCGCTTGGTACCTAGACAGCTTCTTCTCATAAGCGACCAACGTCCGACGTAGCTGACGATTCTCGCTCGCAATTCGGCGAATCTCTGCAAGCCGACTCTCAACTTGTAGAACGAGGCGACGGTATGTGTATTCAACAAACTCGAACGAGGAAGCCGGGTATTTATGTTTTCCATTCCCCTTGGCAATAGTCAGCGGCGCGAATTTGTTTTTTTGTCCTTGCAGCGGTACCAATTTGCACCAGTAAATCGAGTACGCATTAGGGCTCGTTTGCTTGATTGACACGGCAGCCACGACAGACTTAACTCCGGTCTTTTTATATTTCTTTATGGACGCATCCCCATAGCTTGCGGCCAGACATCTCGCGTCCACAAGCAACTGTTCGTACTGTTGATCCAACAAGGTGACTATAGTTTGTGCATCTGTGCTCATAATCATGGTTCTCTTCGCTGTAAGAGCAACAATGGTGGCCGATCTCTGAGCACTCGGAATTCGATTTCAGACGGTTTTATCGCCGGAAATTTATTGAACGTAGGGGCTGGCCCACACTGTGACCCTGTTCAGCATGAGATGACGACCTGTCAGACGCAGAAAAACATGAAACACAAAGAATGCATAATAGATCACGACGGCAGACTTGATCCTGAGTAGATCAAGACCAGCGTATTAGAAGCAGATGATCGCGTGTCTGCCTGCTAGGCTGCTTCTGGTCGTTAGTTGCATACCACAAGGGGCAGCTACGGGTCGGTTGCAGCCCTTCGTAACGGGCAGCAATCGGCCACTAGCGGCCTGTCGTAAGCGGCATAATCTGTAGACGAGCCACCGATACTGCGCACAAGCGAAACGCTCCAGCTGCTCGATTGAGGCCATCTGGGTAAGGCGTTTACGTCGGGACTAGTCATGCTTCCGCAGTCAGCGGCGAGGTAGTCCCTGAGCTCACTGGAGCCCAGGGTTTCGAAGCAGGCCGTCTTCAGCGTCTTCCTCGATGAATTGACTCTCAAGCCAGCCTTAGCCGCGCTGAGATAAGATCGTCTCGAGCAAACCAGGAAATCGATTGTTCAAATCATCCCTGCGCAACGAGTTCATATGGGTCGTGCCGATGGTTTGGGTTTGGACCAACCCGGCATCTCGCAGCACCCTGAAGTGATGGGACATGGTGGACTTTGGTCGGCCACCGTCCAATTCGCCACAGCTGGCTTCGCCCAGTTCGGCAAGGCGTCGGACGATCTCCAGGCGCACAGGATCGCTCAAGGCGTATAGCAGACGCTCGAGGACGAATTCAGTGACGGAGGGTGTTTGTAGGGGCGCATGAACGAAGCATACACGGGTTTGCTCTATCTCCATAGTTCGAATACTATCGAATTAACGTAATAGACAACCCTCGGAGAAACCAATGTCTGCGCTGTTCCAACCCTTCACGCTTAAAGACGTCACGCTTCGCAACCGTATTGCGATTCCCCCTATGTGCATGTACTCGTCAAACGATGGCCTGATCAACGAGTGGCACAGTGTTCACTACGCCTCCCTTGCGCGTGGCGGGGCGGGGTTGGTGATTGTCGAAGCAACCGCTGTAGCGCCAGAAGGGCGGATCACTCCTGGCTGTGCGGGTATTTGGAACGATGAGCTGGCCCAGGCCTTCGTACCGGTGGTGCAGTCGATCAAGGCAGCCGGCTCGGTCCCCGGCCTGCAGATCGCCCACGCCGGTCGCAAGGCAAGCGCAAACCGTCCATGGGAAGGTGATGACCACATCGCTGAAGATGACGCCCGTGGCTGGCAGACCATCGCTCCATCGGCCATAGCTTTTGGCGGTCACCTGGCCAAGCAGCCGCAAGCCATGACGCTGGAAGACATTGCCCGTGTGCGTGAGGATTTCGTCGCAGCCGCTCGCCGTGCGCGTGACGCTGGCTTCGAGTGGCTGGAGCTGCATTTCGCCCATGGTTATCTGGCCCAGTCGTTCCTTTCCGAACACTCCAACCATCGCGATGACGCCTACGGCGGCAGTTTCGACAACCGTAGCCGCTTCCTGCTTGAAACGCTGGCGGCTGTTCGTGAGGTTTGGCCGGAGCACCTGCCGCTAACCGCTCGTCTAGGGGTTATCGAATACGACGGCCGGGACGAACAGACGCTGACCGAGGCTATCGAACTGACACGTCGCTTCAAAGATGGTGGCCTGGATCTGCTGAGCGTCAGCATTGGTTTCACCATCGCTGAAACCAACATTCCCTGGGCGCCTGGCTTCATGGGCGAAGTTGCCCAGCGCGTGAAGCGTGAGGCGGGGATACCAGTGGCTTCGGCATGGGGCTTCGGCACGCCAAGCGTTGCCGAAGAAGCGGTCAAGAGCGGTCAGCTGGACTTGGCGATGATTGGGCGAGCACATCTGGCCAATCCAAATTGGTCCTATCTTGCCGCCCAAGAGCTGGGCGTAGAGCGTGCGTCCTGGACCTTGCCGGCTCCCTATGCCCACTGGCTTGAACGCTACAAGTGATCCGTCGGGGCGAAGACGGCCGTCATGGCCTAATCGCCCGCTGCCTCAGCGCCGATGTGCGCTGGTGGCTACCTGGCTGGGCCGCTCATGGCTCGGCCCTTCCGATAGATAGCTGAGGATTACGCTATGTCTCGCGTCATACGCTTTCATCGCACCGGTGGACCGGAGGTTCTCCAGATCGACGAGATCGACGTGCCGGCTCCCGGCGCGAACGAGGTTCAAATCAACGTCAGGGCGCTCGGCATCAACCGGGCTGAAGTGATGTACCGCACAGGCCAGTACGTCATCGAACCGACGTTTCCCGCCATGCTGGGCTATGAAGCGGCTGGGACCGTATCTGCAGTGGGTCCCGGTGTGGTCGGCTTCGCTGTTGGCGATGCGGTCAGCGTAGTGCCCGCGTTCTCCTTTGACGAATACGGCTTGTACGGTGAATTGGTCAACGCGCCGGCTCACGCGGTGGTCAAACACCCGGAAGCGCTTTCTTTCACGGAAGCAGCGGCGACCTGGATGAAGTTTGTCACTGCCTATGGCGCACTGATCGAGCTTGGTGGGCTGCAGGCCGGCGAGACGGTGCTAATCCGTGCGGCGTCCAGCAGCGTGGGGCTTGCCGCTATCCAGATTGCGAACATGGTGGGCGCCGTTCCTGTCGCGCTGACCCGCACCAGCGACAAGCGCGAGGCCTTACTTCAGGCCGGGGCGGCGGCAGTCATTGCGACGCAGGAGCAGGACATGGTGGCCGAGGTCATGACGATGACTCATGGCAAAGGCGCTCGCATGGCCTTCGATCCCGTTGGCGGGCCCGAAGTGGCCTTGGTGCTCAAGGCACTGGCGAACCACGGCATCTTCTTCCAGTACGGCGCTTTGGACACTCGGGATATCCCTGTGTCGGTCATGGACCTGCTCGGCAAGCATCTGACGCTGCGTGGTTATCAGCTGTTCGAGATCACCCAGGATCGAGAAAAACTCGAACGGGCCAAGCACTTCATCAACGAAGGGCTCGCCTCTGGGCAGCTGCAGCCGGTAATCGACCGTACATTCAGCTTCGACGAGATGGCCGAGGCTCACCGGTACATGGAATCGAATGCCCAGGTGGGCAAGATTGTTGTAACGCTTTAAACCACGTGCAGGTCTTCGCGGCATGGCCGGTAGGGTCACTGTCGATAAGCCCATGCCAGCTCGATGCGTCTCTCACACATGCACAGACAGGAGGTTCGATGACCACCCCACTCACACTGGTTGCCACATTGGTCGCCAAGGCCGGCTCCGAAGATGAGCTCCAGCAGACGCTGCAGGATCTGCAAGGCGCAAGTCGCGCCGAAGCAGACTGCATCCAATACGACTTTCATAAAGATGCAGAACAGCCTCGCACCTTCCATATGGTTGAGCAGTGGCGAGACGAAGCGGCGCTGACTGCGCACGAGGCCACCCCGCATTTCCAGGCAGCGCTGCCCGTCATCGAACGCGCCGCCGAAAAATTCTCCGTCATGAAAATGTACCGCGTCTCCTGAGGAGCTCCGAATGAAAGCCATTGCACACTTCAAATGTCTGCCTGTTGAGAACCCTGACGCCCTCGTGGAGATCGATCTACCCGAGCCAGTGCCGGGGCCGCGCGACCTGCTGGTAGAAGTCAAGGCCGTATCGGTCAACCCGGTCGATACCAAAGTCCGCCAGGGCTACGTGCCGCATACAGACGAAACACAGCCGCGCATCCTCGGTTGGGACGCTGCCGGCGTGGTCAAGTCGGTCGGTTCCGACGTAACGCTGTTCAAGCCCGGTGACAAGGTGTGGTACGCCGGGTCGCTGATCCGCCCGGGCAGCAACAGTGAGTTGCAGCTGGTAGACGAGCGCATTGTCGGATCGATGCCACAGTCGCTGGAGTTCGCCCAGGCCGCGGCGCTTCCCCTGACGTCTCTGACCGCTTGGGAATTGCTATTTGATCGCCTCGGCGTAGCGCGCGACACCACCGACCGTGGCGAAACGCTGCTGATCATTGGCGCTGCAGGCGGGGTGGGTTCAATCATGACTCAGCTGGCGCGTCAGTTGACCGGCCTGACCGTCATTGGTACGGCTTCGCGCCCTGAAACCCAGGCCTGGGTCACCGAACTCGGCGCCCATTACGTGATCGATCACACCAAGCCACTGAGCGAAGAGCTCAAGCGCATCGGCCTTCCGCAGGTCAGCTACGTCGCAAGCCTGACGCAGACCGATCGGCATTACGAGCAGATCATCGAGTCACTGAAGCCACAGGGCAGGTTGGGCCTGATCGATGACCCGGCCACGCTGGACGTCGTACCGCTCAAACGCAAGAGCCTGTCGCTGCACTGGGAGCTGATGTACACGCGCTCGCTGTACGAGACCGAGGACATGCAGGAGCAGCACAACATCCTCAATGAAGTGGCCCGCCAGATCGATGCGGGTGTGTTGCGCACCACCGTTGGCGAAAACTACGGGCGTATCAGCGCCGAAAACCTACGTCGCGCCCATGCCTTGCTGGAGAGCGGCAAGGCAAAGGGCAAGATCGTTCTGGAGGGCTTCTGACGGTATCTGGCTACCGGCTCATGCGGTAGGTAGCCAATGCTGGATTCAAGAGTAGCGCCCATGAGCGATTCAGTGAGCGCCTTGAAATGCCTCCTATTGAGATCGTCTCGCAAGACCATCACCCAGCCGTCAACGACTTCATCCGAAACGTCCAACTAATAGGAATTCATGCCTTTTTCAACGCTGGAGAAACGCCAGATCAGTGCCTCTCCAGCCGGGCAGGTGTATTCGTTTTTCGTCGCGTCATAAACGAAGGCATCTTTGTTGAACCGTCCTTCTGCCTTGGCGCTTGAAGTCATCGGCTTTGGTACATAGGCGGTGATGTTTGCGTCATGGCAGGCCAAGATTTCTTCGCTTTTGAAGTAGCCTCGGTCGGCGACTACCGACAACGTTTCTGCGCCGATGGCTTCACGAGCGTGCTTCGCCATTGAACTGAGCTGGTCACGGTCGGAGCCTCTATTGGTGACCTCGTGAGCAACTATCAGGTGATGCTGCGTATCGACAGCCGTCTGCACGTTGTAGCCGACGATACCGCTGCCGCGCGTCATCATTGAGCGGGCATCCGGGTCGGTCAGCGAAACCTGTTTGTCTGGCGATTCGTTGAGCTGAGCTTCGACCCCTGAAGCTCTTTCATCTGCGCTTTGAGCTTGGCGATTTTATCTTCCAGGCTGGCAGTGTCTGGCGCGGAGGCGCTAGGAATCTGTCGATCAGCCACATCGAGCGCAGCCAAATAACGGCTTATGCTCGTCTCGATTTCTTCCATGCGCCGCTTCAGTTTGGCGCTGGTGAAATTCGGTCTCGGTTGTTCACCGCCTTGAATTTACTGCCGTCGATGGCAACCAGGTTTTCGCTAAAAAGGCCCAACTGCTGGCAGAGCAAAACGAACTGGCGGCAAACGCCGCGAATGGCTTTGCTGTTGTCTTTTCGGAAGTTGGCGATGGTCTTGAAGTCGGGCATCAATCGCCCGGTTAACCACATGAGTTCGACATTGCGCTGAGCTTCTCGCTCAAGACGCCGGCTCGATTGAATGCGGTTTAGATAGCCATAGATATAGATCTTCAGCAGGATCGCAGGGTGGTAAGCCGGTCTTCCGGTTTCGGCTGGAATGACGCCATCAAAACCTAGCGTGGCTAGGTCGAGTTCGTCGACGAAAACGTCGACCACGCGCACTGGGTTGGTATCGCTGACGTAATCGTCGAGGCTTTCGGGGAGTAAGGTGCTTTGACCTCGGTGTTCACCCTGGATAAACCGTTTCATGGGCGTCCCTTGCGATGACAGTCTCAGAAATCATAGCAAGGGTTTGTACGGGCGTTTTTACACACTCTGGGCCGCAAGCTGCCAGTGAGCAACCCATGTGCGCAATATTACATAACAGACACCCGGGCATCCACGACGTAAAGTTAGAAGCCGCTATCGAAACCAAAGCTAGATACAAACGCTCTATGGCCTGAGGAATTCCTCTGATTGTCCGCTGAAATGACCACATCACCTCAGCCGTCAGCGACCTCAGACCTACGATCCAAGTCTCGCTGATCATTAAGGGCCACGGCGTCCGCACGCATTCGAGCAGGCACTGTATCTCTCAGCTTTGAAAAGTCAGCATCGCTTGCAGGCTTTGGGCATCAAGGAATTCGTCAATCAGAAGCTGATTAGCGTCATCGATATTGACGCGCCGTTCTAACTTCATCTGCACATCAACGCAAACATCAATACCTGATGCAACCAGCCTCCTTGATGAAAAAATCAAGGGAGCTGGCTGCATAGGCAACCCTGGCGCGAAGCACGGCGCGCTCCCAGCTGATCCAGAAGTGAGCTGCAAGGGCGTGGAACCATGCGTACGTGCCGGAAGCAATATTAATATATTGACATATATGAATATCGAGAATAGTCTACCCATAACCGCGCTAGAAACCCCAGGAGGTAGTCCCATGAAAGATTCCAGCGATACCCATCCGAATCACCTTCCCGACAGCAGCTACGGCCTGTTTATTGACAACCAGTGAGTTTCGGACAAATACGGTGAAGCCCTCGACATTATCAACGCCACAGCTGCCGACGTCGCCCGCGCGGTGCAGGGCGCACAGCGCGCCTTCGTGACCTGGACCGCTCGGGCTCTTCTGACCTCGTTGATCCATGTTTTTTGACTTATAACATCGAATATTTTAGATATGCAGGTAAACGAAATGTCACAATCAGAACTTTTCAAAACCACTCAGCTGGGCCCATACACCCTTAAGAACCGTATCGTTCTGCCGCCACTGACGCGCTCGCGCAGCTCCCAACCCGGCAATATTGCGAACGACCTAATGGCCACCTATTACCGTCAGCGCAGCGGTGCTGGCTTCATGGTGACCGAGGGCACACAGATCGAACCCCGAGGACAGGGTTATGCCTGGACACCTGGCATTCATAGCCCGGAACAGATACAAGGCTGGCGTAAGGTCACCGACGCTGTTCACGCCGAAGGGGGGTGATCTTTGCTCAACTTTGGCATGTGGGCCGCGTGTCGCACACATCGCTGCAACCCGGTGGTGAAGCGCCCGTCGCGCCATCAGCCATCCGCGCGGACAACGTCAAGGTGTTCATCGAAACTGGCCCCGGCACGGGTACACTGGCCGACCCTTCGACCCCACGAGCCCTGTCCACCAAGGAGGTAAAGGAACTGGTTGAGCTCTACGCCCAAGCAGCCCGAAATGCTTTGGACGCAGGTTTTGACGGGGTGGAGCTTCACTGCGCGAACGGGTACCTGGTAAACCAGTTCATTTCGGCCCATACCAACCAGCGTGATGATGAATATGGCGGTTCGCTGCAGAACCGTCTTCGCTTCCTGCGCGAAATCACCCTCGCTGTTGCTGGTGTGGTCGGCAAGGAGCGCGTTGGCGTTCGCTTCGCCCCGCTGTTCGCGACCACAGACGAAGACCGCGTCTACCTTGGTCTAGTCGAAGAAGATCCTCATCAAACCTACATCGAGGCAGTGAAGATCCTCGAGGAAGTGGGCATTGCCTACCTGTCGCTCGCCGAAGCCGATTGGGAAAACGCACCCGAGCTGCCTGAGACGTTCCGGGAAGCTGTTCGTAAGACCTTCAGCGGCAAGATTATCTATGCCGGCAAGTACACCGCTGAACGAGGAAATCGCGTGATAAAAGCTGGCTGGGGCGATCTGATCGCTTTTGGCCGCCCCTTCATTGCGAACCCCGACCTGCCCGCTCGTATCGCCAACAACTGGCCGCTTAACCCAGTTGATCCAAGCACCATGTACGGCGGTACCGATAAAGGCTACACCGACTACCCGACTTACAAATCCTAAACGCTCAATGCCACGCCCCATAACTCAGGGGCGTGGCTCAGCGATTGTTGACCGAGGAAGTTAAGCATGTACCAACCGAGCACGATCCCCTACCAAGAGCATAGGGGATTCAAACGAACCTTCAGGCAGGGTCATCTAAGCCTTGGGCTGTTCTTTCCCCTGGAGGCTTTCGAAGGTGATACACCGAGCATGCTAGATCAGGTCGCGCTGGCCAAACGTGCAGAGGCACTTGGTTTTTCGGCGCTCTGGTTTCGCGACGTCCCACTCAGGGACCCAAGCTTCGGCGATGTCGGCCAGGTTTTCGACCCTTGGTGTATCTGGGCTACATGGCAGCCCATACAACAAAAATCGCACTAGGCACCGCCTCCATCGCCCTTACTTTGCGTAATCCCTTGCACACGGCAAAGGCCGCAGCGAGCATTGATCAGTTGAGCGGAGGTCGCTTGCTCCTGGGAGTAGCCTCTGGCGATCGTCCCGTGGAGTTTCCCGCATTCAGCATTGATCCAGAACAGCGTGGCGAGACCTTTCAAGAAAACCTCAATGTGATACGCCAAGCCCATCGAACACACTTCGAGCCCATTCGCTGGAGTCACGGCGAGTTACTGGGGGCCGATCTCGTTCCCAAACCTACGACTCGGGAAATACCGCTATTCGTAACCGGACACAGCCGCCAGCCGCTCGATTGGATCGCGCGTGAAAGCCATGGATGGATCAACTATCCACGTCCGCCAAAAAATGCAGCGACTCATCGTGGAAGATTGGCGACAGGAAACGGCTAAACAATGTGGCACTATCTACAAGCCGTTCTTGCAATCGCTGTATATCGACCTGGACGAACACCCATCCACGCCACCCTCGCCTATCCATCTAGGATTCCGACTGGGACGTAACCACCTGCGGGCCTTGCTGGATACACTTCAGGAAATCGGTGTAGATCACGTCATCCTGAACCTCAAGTATGGTAAACGCCCCGCAGCAGAGGTTATCGAGGAACTTGGCAAACATATCGTCCCGCAATTCGGCGCACAGGTGCCCGATAGTCCTACCTGACAGGGCAATAGGATTCCAGTCCAAACCAGCCCGTCATTGCGACGGGCAGGCGCGCAGAGATCATGGCGAAGCCTTCCAATTTGATGCGCGAATCAGGAAGATATCTAAATATCGAAAAAACAGGTCTCAAAAAATTCATGACTATTGACGTCAACGAAGCCCTGAAAGCATTGGCGAACCCGACGCGCCTTGCCATCCTCAATTGGCTCAAGGATCCCAGGACAGTCTTTCCCGAGCAGGAAGTCGACCCAGAAACGGTAGGCGTGTGCGTCAGTATCATCCAAGAGCGCACGGGCCTCTCGCAGTCAACGACATCGCTTTATCTCGCAGCTCTACAGCGCGCGCAATTGGTGACATCGCAGCGGATCGGCCCCTGGACCTACTACAAACGCCACGATGAGAATATCGATGCCTTCTTCAAGGCGCTGCAAGAAAGAATCTAGGGCTGCACACCCTTGTATTTCTGACTGATTTCAGTCTTTGCCGATGTCAAAAACAGCAATCTGACCAAATAACGATCAGATCATCCGAAGCTTCGAGTGATCGAATAGCATTACCAGTGATGCGGTGCGCGGAAAAAACGCTCCTATAGCAAAACTGCCACTTGACAACGCTGAAACCAGGGGCTGTACACGCAAAAGACAGCACACTCCAGAGAGGGACGCGAAGCCCTTCAAGTGCTCTTCTACGGCCAACCTTCTTTAGGGGCAGCCGCCACGGCGTCGACATCCCACGCCAGCCCCTGGCGCGTTGGGTGATCCAAAGTGGCGAGCAACTGCAACCGTTGCTCAACCTGATGCGCGACAAGCTGCTGGACTACCCCGTGTTGCACTGCGACGAAACGCGCTTGCAGGTGCTGCATGAACCGGGACGCGACCCCTCGGCACAATCCTGGATGTGGGTGCAAAGCGGTGGGCCGCCGGACAAGCCGGTGATCCTTTTCGACTACACAGCCAGCCGCGCGCAGGAGGTGCCGCTACGCCTGCTCGATGGCTACCGCGGCTACCTGATGACCGACGACTACGCCGGTTACAACGCCGTGGCTGCACGCGACGGCATCGAACGCCTGGGCTGCTGGGCGCATGCGCGACGCAAGTTCGTCGAAGCCCAAAAGGTGCAGCCCAAGGGCAAGACTGGGCGTGCCGACGTGGCGCTGAGCCTGATCAACAAGCTCTACGGCATCGAGCGTGACCTGAAGGACGCTGACCATTCCACTCCAGCGGGTTCCCCATTGACGCTGGAGCCGCATCCCATTTCCCGCTATACCGAAGCGGTTAAAGGCCAAAGGGCCGAAAAGGCAAGGGAATGGGAGTGCAAGGGGAAAGGCCCTACCTCGAAAAGGCGAAAAGGCATCCCGGCCGGCCCCCCAGAGGACACCCACATGCTCTCCCTGTTCCAGCGAAAACGGCCTCCGGTCACTGCCCCATCACCAGCGCCCGCCACCGACCTCCCCAAAGGGCTGCTACGGCCCGAATCGGCCGCATCGCTGCTGGCGACACCGCGCCGACAGAAGCTGCTGGAACACATCTGGCAGCGCACGTCGCTGTCGCGCCGGCAGTTCGCCACGCTGTACCGCACGCCGCTGGAGCGCTACGCCGAGCTGGTCCAGCAATTCCCCGCTTCCGAGAGCCATCATCACGCTTACCCCGGCGGCATGCTGGATCACGGGTTGGAGATCGTCGCCTATGCGCTCAAGCTGCGGCAGTCCCATCTGTTGCCCATCGGCGCCAGCCCCGAAGACCAGGCGGCGCAGTCGGAAGCCTGGACCGCCGCCGTTGCTTACGCCGCGCTGCTGCACGACATCGGCAAGGTGGCCGTCGATCTGCTGGTCGAGCTGGCAGACGGCTCGCTGTGGCATCCCTGGCACGGCCCGCTGCACCAGTCGTACCGCTTCCGCTACCGCGAAGACCGCGAGTACCGGTTGCACAGCGCCGCAACAGGGCTGCTCTACCGCCAATTGCTCGATGGTCCGCTCCTAGACTGGCTCAGCGGCTATCCGTCTCTGTGGGCACCATTGCTCTACGTCTTGGCCGGGCAGTACGAGCACGCCGGCGTGCTGGGTGAACTGGTCGTGCAGGCTGATCGCGCTTCTGTGGCACAGGAACTGGGCGGCGATCCCGCGCGCGCCATGGCCGCGCCCAGGCACGCGCTGCAACGCAAGCTGCTGGACGGGCTGCGCTTCCTGCTCAAGGAACAGTTGAAGCTGAATCAGCCGGAAGCCTCCGATGGCTGGCTCACTGAGGATGGGCTGTGGCTGGTGAGCAAGACTGTCTCGGACAAGCTGCGCGCGCACCTGCTGTCTCAGGGGATCGACGGCATTCCTGCGAACAACACCGCCGTCTTCAACGTGCTGCAGGACCACGGCATGCTCCAGCCTACCTCAGACGGCAAGGCGGTCTGGCGCGCGACCGTGACCAGTGCGACCGGCTGGTCCTACTCGTTCACCCTGTTGCGCCTCGCGCCCGCGCTGATCTGGGAATCCGGCGAGCGGCCAGCGCTTTTCGCAGGCACGGTGGCGATCGACACGACGCCAGCGGAAATCAACGGCGGTGCACCAGGCACACCGCCCGCGGTCGTGGGGCAGCCAGCACCCGAAGGTCAGGAGACTCCCCCTTGGGAATGCCCTCGCAGCGATACCGCCTTGCCGACTGCGGCCCCGCCCGTGCCTGACGTCATGGAGGACATGCTGGCGATGGTTGGATTGGATGGCACGGCCGACATGGGGAAGGGTGAAGATCCAGTGGAGAAAGTCCCTGCCCCAACCACAGCCGCAGCGTCTCCCTTGCCACTTACCCCTGCGCCTGGACCTGCATCAACTCCAACAGTCGCGATACCATCCGGGGAGCATTTCATGACGTGGCTGCAACAGGGAGTCGCCGCGCGGCGACTCATCATCAACGACGCCAAGGCGCTCGTGCATACGGTGAGCGACACCGCCTACCTGGTCAGTCCCGGCGTGTTCCAGCGCTATGCGCAGGAACATCCCCAGGTGGATGCGCTGGTCAGGCAAGACAAGCAACCGGATTGGCAGTGGGTGCAAAAGCGCTTTTAGAAACTGCAGCTACACCGCAAGCACCCAAATGGCCTGAACATTTGGACCTGTGAAGTCACGGGCCCGAGGAAGTCCCGCCGACTGCATGGCTACCTCCTCGAAAATGGGTCCTTGGTATTCGCCGAAATACCGCCCAACAATCCCTATCTTGCTCTGACTCAGGAAGGATGACGCGACTCGGGCAGCGACCGTCACCACCGTATGGCGACGATCAATGCCCCGCGAAGCTGGCAACATTTGGCAAACTAAGCTACTCGGCCCGCGCCAACTCCCGTGCAAGGAACGGAGCGGTTCGGCTGCCAGACTTTCGGGCCACCTGCTGAGGGGAACCCGCCACCACGATGCTGCCGCCGGCAGCGCCCGCGCCTGGCCCTACGTCAATCATCCAGTCGGCTTGGGCCACCGCACGCATGTCGTGCTCGATCATCACTACGGTATTGCCGGAATCGACCAGGCGCTGCAACTGCACCAGCAGCCGGTCGGCATCCGACGCGTGCAGCCCGGTGGTCGGCTCGTCGAGCACGTACAGGCTTCGGCCGCGCTGGCTGCGCTGAAGCTCGGTCGCCAGCTTGATGCGCTGCGCCTCGCCACCGGAAAGCTCAGTGGCTGGTTGTCCCAGGCGCAGATAGCCCAGTCCGATGTCGCGCAGCAGTTGCAGGGGCCTTGCCACCGCGTCTTCACCCGCGAAGAATTCGCTGGCCTCGTCCACGGTCATCTGCAGCACCTCGGCGATGTTGCGCCCGTTCCACTGCACCTTCAGCGTGGCCTCGTTGTAGCGCGCGCCATGGCAGGTCGGGCACGGCGCGTACACGCTGGGCATGAACAGCAGTTCCACGCTAACGAAACCCTCGCCCTCGCAAGTCTCGCAGCGCCCCTTGGCGACGTTGAACGAGAACCGTCCGGCATCATAGCGGCGGCGTCGAGCATCGGGCGTGGCGGCGAACAGCTTGCGCACATGGTCGAACAGACCCGTGTAGGTAGCCAGGTTCGACCGCGGCGTGCGCCCGATCGGCTTCTGGTCAACCTGCACCAGGCGCTGTATGGCGTCCACGTCGCCCGCCAGATGGCCGCCGGTCGCTTCGACCACTGCCGGCCCTTCGCTGGTGGCGCTTTCGGCGGCATCGTCTTCAGGCTCGTGGCCCAGGTGCAGCAGCATCAATTCCGGCAGGGCCTGCGCGATGAGGCTGGATTTGCCGGAGCCAGAGATGCCGGTAACGGCTGTCAGCACGCCCAGCGGAATGCGCGCATCCACGCCATGCAGGTTATGGCGGTGGATGCCCTGCAGCTCCAACCAGCCGGTCGCTTCGCGTGCTCGGCTTCCGGGTGCGGGAATTTCGTCAAACAGGTAACGTGCAGTACGCGATTCGGCAATCTTGCGCAGGCCATCCGGCTCGCCGCTGTAGAGCACGCGGCCGCCACGCTCCCCGGCATCCGGCCCGACATCCACGAGCCATTGCGCGCGGCGCATCAGGTCCAGATCGTGCTCCACCACAAACACCGAGTTGCCCGCGTCGCGCAGCCGGTCGAGTGCATCGTACAGGGCCTGGCTGTCGGAGGGATGCAGGCCCGCCGAGGGTTCGTCGAGTACGTACACGACGCCGAACAGCAGGGAACTTAATTGCGTGGCCAACCGCAAGCGTTGCAACTCGCCGGCCGAAAGCGTCGGCGTGGCCCGGTCCAGCGTCAGGTAGCCCAGGCCTAGCTCGCGCAGTTGGCGCAGGCGCGCCATCACACCTCCAGCCAGGCGCTGTGCGGCGAGGCGCTTTTCTTCCGACAGCGCGGAGGTATGGCGCACGTCGGGCGATACCGCATGGACCGCATGGCCGGTGGCAGCGCGTTCGGCACGCTCGCGCCGGGTCGCTTCCTTGTCCGTAGCCGCACCCGCTGCATGGGCGCGGAAATCGCCCTGTGCGATGGGTTCGAGCAATGCCGCCAAGTGGTCCAGCGGCATCTGCATAAACGCGCCGATGTCCACCCCAGCGAAGGTGACCGACAGCGCTTCGGGCTTGAGCCTCTTGCCGTGGCAGGTAGGGCACGGTTTGCCCTCCATGAACCGGGATACGCGCTTTCTCATCAGCGCGCTCTGGGTATTGGCGAAGGTGTGCAACACATACCGCCGGGCGCCGGTGAAGGTGCCCATGTAGCTCGGCTCCATCTTGCGTTTGAGCGCGGAGCGGGTTTCGGCAGGCGTGAAACCGGCGTACACCGGCACCGTTGGTGTTTCCTCGGTGAACAGAATCCAGTCGCGATCCTTTTTCGGCAGGTCCTTCCACGGCCGGTCAACGTCGTAGCCCATGCTGACCAGGATGTCGCGCAGGTTCTGGCCCTGCCAGGCGGGTGGCCAGGAAGCAATCGCCCGCTCACGGATGCTCAGGGAGGGGTCGGGCACCATGAGCGCCTCGGTCACCTCGTACACATGACCCAAGCCGTGGCAGGCCGGGCACGCCCCCTGCGGCGTGTTCGGCGAAAAAATCCTCGGCGTACAGCATTGGCTGGTTGGCGGGATAGGTGCCGGCGCGCGAATACATCATCCGCACCAGGCTGGACAGGGTGGTCACACTGCCCACGGAGGAACGCGCATTGCTGGACCCCCGCTGCTGCTGCAGCGCCACCGCTGGTGGCAGGCCGTCGATCGCATCTACGTCCGGCACGCCCGCCTGGTCGATCAGGCGCCGTGCATAGGGGGCCACCGACTCAAAATAGCGTCGCTGTGCCTCGGCATAGATGGTGCCGAAGGCCAGCGAGGACTTCCCGGAGCCGGAGACACCCGAGAACACCACCAGCGCATTCCGCGGGATAGAGACGTCCACCTCTTTGAGGTTGTTCTCGCGCGCGCCACGCACCTGCACGAGGCCGCTGGCCGCAGCGGTACAAGAGGATTCACCGAAAGAATTGCTTGGCATGTTCTTATCCTGTAGTTCGCCCCGCTCAGGACGGGACTTCCTGAGTGCGAGGGCCGCGGCGACTGGCTTCGAGCACTGCGGTGAGAGTGCGGGCGTCGTAACTGCCGAGCAGACGACGACCCTGGATGAAGAACGTAGGAGTGACGTGCGCACCGCTGGCGACCGCGCTGACGAGGTCACGCTCGACACGCTCTATCACTGCGGGACTGTCGAGATCCGCGATGAACCGATCGATGTCAAGACCCAGCTCGGCGGCGTAGCCGATCAAGTCCTCTCGCTCCAGCGCATGCTGACGGGTGAACACGAAGTCCAGCCACGGCCAGAACATCCCCTGGTTCGATGCCGCCTCGGACGCCCGCGCGGCGATCGGCCCGTGGGGTGGTGCGGCAACTGGCGCACCACATACCGCAGGTCGTCCCCGAAGTGGGCGCGCAGATCGTCCCACGAACCGGTGGCGTGTGCACAGTACGCGCACTCGAAGTCAATGTACTCCACGAGCGTGAGCTGGGCGTCCTCCGGACCGCGGATGTGATCGACTTCCGGATCGACTGGTGGCTCAAGTACCATCGGCAAATCGGCAGTCTCCTCCCCCCACTTGAGAGCGGCGACCTTGAATATCAGCCACCCGAGCAACGTGGCGAACACCATCGACACGAGCACGCCGACCGTCGCCTGGCGGCCCAGGTCCGAGGTCGTGCCGAACGCGAGCCCGATGATGAGCAGCGACACGGTGAACCCGATCCCGGACAGCGCCGCCCCACCGAACACGCTCCCCACCCCGACGCCCTCGGGCAGCCGGCCCAGGCCGAGACGGATGGCGACGAGCGTGGTGAGCCCGATGCCCAGGAGCTTGCCGAGCACGAGCCCTGCGATGACGCCCCACGTGACTGGCGAGCCAAAGGCCTCGGCGAGCAGCCCGCCACGCAGGTCCACCCCGGCGTTCGCCAAGGCGAACACCGGCACGATCAGCAGCGCCGTCGGCAGCCGCAGGAACTCGTGCAGCCGCTCATTCACCGAGATACCCTGGGACAGCCCGCAGTCCACCGCGCGGGCCGATGCGGCACTCGGAGACTGCCAGAAGTCACGGAACAACTGTCTTGCCGCAACGACCCCGTGACGTTGCGTCGCATAGGCGGGGATCAGCAGCCCCGCGGCCATCCCGGCGAGGGAGGCATGGATGCCGGAATACACGGTTGCGAACCACAGCACGATCACGATCAACACATACGGCGTCGCCCGCCACTGGCGGGTGCGCCCCAACAACCACAATCCAACGAGGCTGGCGAGGGCGATAAGCAACGGGACGATCCGGATCTCCTCGCTATAGACGATGCCGATGATGGACACTGCGAGGAAGTCATCGACCACGGTCAGGGTGAGCAGGAACACGCGCAACTGACCCGATAGCCGCGGGCCGACGATCGCCAAGGTGCCCAGCATGAACGCCGTATCGGTGCCGACCACCGCACCCCACCCGTGCAGGCCCTCACTTCCGGCTAGTTTCACGATCAGGACATACACCAGCGCGGGAAGCACGACTCCCGTGACCCCCGCGATCAGGGCGAGGCGGGCACGGCTGCGGTCACGGAGCGATCCGTGGGCGAACTCCTGACGCACCTCCAGTCCGATCAGGAAGAAGAAGACGACCATCAGGCCGTCGTTGACCCAGTGATGCAGATCCATGTGTAGGCGCAGTGGCCCGAAGTTGAACCCGACGTCTAGGTGCCACAACTCGAAATAGGCGTTAGATAGCGGCGAGTTCGCCCACACGAGCGCCACAACCGTGACGATCACCAGCAGCACCGCAGCGCCAGACTCCGTGCGTAGATAGTGGGCAACGCGTCTCCGTCTGATATGCGCCGAGGACTCACCAAAAGAAGAGGCTGGCATGTGCTTATCCTGTAGTTTGTGAGATCACGATGGGCAGGTTTCGGAGGGACCGATCAGGCGTCCGCCTCTGGCGGCGTCTCATCATCGAGCGAGCGCAGCCAAGCGAGTCTTTCTCCCAGCCTGCGCTCAACACCTCTGTCCGTTGGCTGATACCAACCCGGCCGCGCCACTCCTCGGGAAAATAGGTTTGCCCAGCGGCATAAAGGCTAGAAATGGTGTCCACTTAAATCAGGTGGACACCATCGCCTTGGCGTCGGGGCCAAGAAGGTGTGTTGGCCGGACGGATACACAGAATCGGCCAAAAGCGGTCATCAGGGCTGGCTTGAATCGGGGCCGAAGGATTACGCTCTCAGCCCCATAATTGCTGGTCAGACAGTTACCACGATCTTGCCGATCTGCTGATTGGCTTCAAGGAAACGATGGGCATCCTGGATGTCGCTAAGTGTGAATGTCTTTGCGATGATCGGGCGCAACGCACCGGACTCCAACCCTTGCAGAATAAAAACCTTTGCTCTCTCTAGGGCTTCAGGGTCGGCCACAATCTCTGCGTAGAGATAGCCCTTCAAAGTCAGGCTTTTGCCCAGCACGGTAAACAGTGGGAATGGTGTCGGTTCAGAGCTAAGTGCGCCGTACTCCAGCAAAATTCCGCCCCGCGCCATGCTCTGCGTGAGAGGTTCCAAGGACGGCCCGCCTACAGGATCGAATACAACGCGAGCGCCTTGACCGGCAGTTATCGTCATAACACGCTCGACGATATCCTCTTCATCGCTGACGATGACATGCGCAGCGCCTGCATCAAGTAGGGCTTGCTTCTTCGCGTGAGTTCGAGTGATCGCAATCGATGTGGCGCCGACCATACGAGCCATTTGGAAGGCGGCCAAGCCAACACTGCTTGACGCGGCGGTAACGATGACAAAATCGCCCTGACGTAGCTTCGCCTGTTCAATCAATCCCCCCCAGGCGGTGACGTACTGCATCCAAGACGCCGCAGCCTCTTCAAAGGACAAGTTCTCAGGGCTCTTTACCACCAGGTGGGCCGGTACATTGGCCAACTCGCCGTAGGTGCCCCAGCGAGCAATATCCAGAGGTGGGATCAGAGCGACCGAGTCACCAATCGTGATCTCGGTTACGTCGCTCCAACTGCCGTTACGATGCCTGCGGCCTCGTAGCCTAAGCGGCTGGGGAACTCCGCTTCTTGTAGGTATGCGTGATTGCGGAACATCACTTCGGCTCGGTTCAAGCCAAAAGCTTTAACACTAATTTGCACCTCGTTTGCTGCTGGTGCCGATACTTCCAGATCTTCCAGCTTCAGAACGCTGGCGTCACCGTATTCATGAATTCTGACAATGCGTGCCATCATAAATACCTCGTTTATCAATGGGCCTCGACGTACATCCGGAAGGTATCCGGGCACTCGAAAGGTGTCAAAATTTAGTCATTGGTTGGCGCTAGATAAATGCCTACGATGGCGTATTACTAGAAACAGAGTGTTTATAATGGATCGCCTGACCCAGATGGCCACGTTCGTCAAAACAGTTGAGCTGGGTTCATTCAGCGCCGCTGCGGACGACCTGAATCTGTCCCCTCAATTGGTAGGGAAACAGGTGAAAATGCTCGAACAACATCTGGGTGTTTCCCTGCTGCACCGGACTACGCGCAGGCAAAGCCTCACCGACTTCGGCAGGGCGTTCTACCCGCGAGCAAAACTGATCCTTGCAGACATGCAGTCTGCCGAGAGCCTGGCTGCCCTCACTCGGGGCACACCAAGCGGCCGCCTTCGCATCAACGCGCCGGTCACGTTCGGAATCCGCACGCTTTCGCCACGCCTGCTGGAATACATGGTTCGGTATCCTCAGGTGTCTGTTGACCTAACGTTATCGAACGAACTGGTCGATATCGTTGATGATGGTTACGACGTGGTATTTCGCATCGGCGAGCTGGCGAGCAGTGGGTTGAAGGCATTGCCACTGGAGCCCTATCAGATGGTTTTATGCGCTGCGCCGTCCTATCTTGCACGTCGCCCTCCCATCATCAATCCGTGGGATCTACAGCAGCAGGAATGTCTGGGGTTTACCTATTCTGATGGCCGCTCACACTGGAGCTTCGACAGCCCGGAGGGGCGTATAGATGTTCCTATTACAAGCAAATTAACGATCAATCAAGGTGATCCACTGCTGGCAGCGGCTGTAGCTGGTCTAGGCGTGGTTCTACAGCCGATAGAGTTGGTTAGCGATGCACTGCGCGATGGGACACTGGTGCGTCTGTTGCCGCAGTACCCGGTGCCGAATACCGCAATGCACATCCTCTATGCCCCTGACCGAAGAATGACTCCAAAGCTGCGCAGCTTTCTTGGAGTTTGCGCGTGAGGCTTTTGGGCAGCGAGGCCCTCTCTAACGCACGAAAATCAATGTCTGCGCTATCCGGTATTCGTAAAGGACGACGATTACCGTGGCTCACCGGATATGACCAAGCACCCCTTGCTGAGGAAGTACCTGCTGTAGCACTTCGCGGCGGAAGTCGAAGAACTGAAAGATGCCATGTTCGTTGGCTTGGGGCCGTAGGTCCAGAGCGTGCTGGACCGCCTGATCCAGGAGCGGGTTCTGAATCCCGACCGGGTGATTGCCGGCATGCTGCACCCCTCCGGAAACTGCACCTACCGGATCAACTACCTCATCGGCGACAGAAGCGCGCTGGTCCCGCACGCCACCAGCCCTGTGCCTTACGACCAGGTCCGGCGAGCATTTCGGGAGCGGTTCGTCACCGCCTGATCGAACGTCGGATGAGTGGATGCTGACGCGGGTTCAATTCCCAAACGGGAATAGAACTGGCGCCCTGTCTGATGCGCTCGGTTGGTGACCCGACCAGGGCAGAACTGGTAGGATTGCGGGCATCAAGGTCCGGATTCCGCACCTTTCCGCAGGAGTTTGCAGCGGTCGCAAGGCGCTGAGTTACATAGGTTTGGCGCAGGGTTCCACCCACCGAGCCCCTGCAGGAGTTCGAATCGTTACGCCCCCCAGAAACCCTCACTAGCCCGAACGGCCCGATGCTAGGTCGTTGATTTTCAACAAATCGCTCGATCGATCCGCGCTTGCGGACTGCGGACTTCCAATGGGCCGGAAATCTGGCTCGCCCAGACGGCTCTCGGTACCGACACGTTGCAAACAGTCGGTACTTCTCGATAACTACCCGACGAATCGGAACATCACAGCCAGCCCTGATGTTGCCCCTGCTTGCTGACGCAGCTTGGAAGTTCTGGCTGCAATATTGCCCCCAATCGCTGTGGAAGGTAGCTCCCTGGGCAAGTGCAATCGAGGGGGGATCGCTGCGTAGAGCTTGTGCCCCATCCTGCAGCGTGACCTGATTTGGTCAAGGCCGGGTTGTCATGCAGGCAGTTTGGCTGCAAGCAGTTCGACCTTCTCGATATTGGGCGGAGAACTGAGCAAGGTCGCGGCGTTGGCCATCAAGGCCGCGGCGATCTGGCCGTTCAGATGTGCTTGGCGACCTGCCTCATCGGCAAAGGCATCGAACACACCGAACGTCGAAGGGCCAAACTTCAATGCGAACCAGGCAGTGGTGCCGGACTCGGCGTTGGCGAGCGGCAGTGCGCTGGCCAGGAAGTCGGCAAGCGCAGCCTCCTGGCCGGGTTTGGCTTCGAGGCGAACAAACAGGGCGAGCTTGGTCATACTGTAATCCTTTGGGTAACTGGGTTAGATGAATGGATCGACGAGCCTGCAGTCTAAGTCTTCATGACAGCCATCTCTATAGACAATAATGACAACATTGATATCATTGTTGCCATGAAAATCCACATCCTTGTTTGTGATGGCGTGTTTGATCTGGGGCTTGCGGCGCTCACCGACACAGTGGGCTTGGCCAATGCGATGTCGGGCTCGCTGCCACAGGCTCCCGCGCACATAGAGCTCACGCTGGTGGGCGTGCGGCGTCGCATCCGAACTGCGCAAGGCTTGACGGTCCCCGTGGTCACTGCGCGTGGTGTGCCGGAACCAGACGTCGTGCTCGTGCCCGCGTTTGGTGAAAAGATGCCTGACACGCTCTCGGCTCGGCTCACACGCCCCGACGTGCCCGATGCGGTCGCCGTGCTACAGCAGTGGTCCGCCGCTGGCGCGCACCTTGGTGCCGCCTGCTCCGGTAGTTTCTTGCTTGCAGAGAGCGGCCTGCTTGATGGGCATCGTGCGACGACGTCATGGTGGCTGGGGCCGATGTTTCGGCAGCGCTATCCGAACGTCACGCTGGACGAGTCACGCATGATCGTGAACTCGACACGCTTCACAACCGCGGGTGCCGCTTTGGCCCACGTCGACTTGGCCTTGCGCATCATCCGCGGGCGCAGTCCGGCGCTGGCGGCCCTGGTGGCACGCTATCTGCTGGTCGAGGCACGCAGTTCGCAAGCCGAGTTCGTGATTCCCGACCACCTTGCGCATGCCGACCCGATGGTGGAGCGCTTCGAGTGCTGGGCCAGAAGTCGGCTCGCGAAGGGGTTCTCGCTCGCCGAGGCGGCCAGCGCCGCGGGCACAAGCGAGCGCACCTTGGCGCGGCGGCTGCAAAGCGTTTTGGGCAAGACACCGCTGTCGTATTTCCAGGACCTGCGCGTGGAGCATGCCGTCCATCTCTTGCGCACCGGAAACGCCAGCGTCGATCAGGTCGCCGCACAGGTCGGGTATTCGGATGGGGCGACCCTGCGAGCCTGTGGTGCAGGGTGTCGCGGATGGAAAGCGTTTGGGTCGATGCACAGCTGGAGACCGCCGGGAAACTGACGCAGGCCAAACGGCGCATTTGGACCTGATAAAACTACTGCGCCACGTTATTTGAACTGGTTTGCTAGGGTCTGTTGCCATTTCGCGCTAACCCATTGATCTATAAGAGCAAGCCCGTATCGTTGAAGCTCTGACCCAACATCGATACGAGCTTGCAATGCCCCGATTACTGCTCAGCGATGAGCATTGGTCGAAGCTGCGGGAAATTCTGCTGCACAAGGCCATCTACAACAAGCGTGATCTACGAATGACCGTGGAGGGCATGCTGTACCGCATGCGCACGGGATGTCCCTGGAGAGACCTGCCCAAGGCGTTTGGCTACTGGAATAAGGTCTACAAACGCTTCAATGCAGGCCGCAGCGGTACAAGAGGATTCACCGAAAGAATTGCTTGGCATGTTGTTCTCCTCTGTTCAAACGGACGGCGCAGCTATCGCGCGCCAGGACGGCAGCTCGTCAGGAAGATTTCTCTTCCGCCGCCGTGTCGCTGTGGGCGTGTCTTATCCTGCGGACGATCCACCAGATCGTCAGCATCACCGCAGGTACCAGAACCGCCATCACCGGCGCCACGCTGTCGTGAACGATCGGAATGCCCTTGAGCAGGTAGCCGAGAAGACTCACGACGTAATAAGAAATTGCCGCGACCGACAGGCCTTCGACGGTTTGCTGAAGGCGCAATTGCAACTTGGCCCGGTTGTTCATCGAAGCCAGCAGATCGCGGTTCTGGCGTTCAAGTTCGACGTCGATCCACGAACGCAGCAACGCGATGGCTCGGGTCAGTTTGTCGGAGAGCTTGGCCTGGCGCTCCTTTACGGATTGGCACGTCCGCATGGCTGGAGCGATGCGACGCTGCAGGAAGTCCGCCCAGGTGCTGTATCCGGATACGGCCACTTCTGAAAGCGCAGCCAGCCTTTCCTCGACGATCTCGTAGTAGGCACGGCTGGCGCCGAAGCGATAGAGATTTGCCGCGACGCCAGCTTCCAGTTCGGCGGCCAGACCGGTCAATTCGGAAAGCAGCACGTCGCTATCGCGGCGTTCTACCAAACTCGTACACATCTCGTCAGTGATCGCTGCAAGGCGCGACTCCATGCGTCGCAGCTCCGACGTCATCGATCGCGTCAACGGCAGAGACAGCAACGCCAAGGTACGGTACGTCTCGATCTCCAATAGACGTTGAGCCAGCGCACCTGCCCGCGCCGGGGTCAAATCACGAGCAAGGATGAGGATCTGCGTCAGGCCATCCTCATCCTGTCGGAAGTCGGTCAAGATGGCGGCAGAGCCGTTCTCTACCAGCGAGTAGCACAGGCTGGCAGGATCGAAGCGATCAGCCTCCTTCTCCGTTTCTGGCATCCACGGAAGAAGTCTCAAGCGGATGCCGGATACGACCGGGCCCGGAGGAACAAATCCATGTTTGAAGGGATTTTCTCCGCAAGGCTCTCCGTCTTGGAATCCAGCGAAGCGCACCAGAGATACGTAGAGAACTCGGTGTGCTTTTCACAGTGAAGGTCTCCCTCATCCCATGTCACGCCGTGTAGCGGCGTAGCGTGGTCGGGCTCGGCAACGCCGAAGCGATGAGATAACTCGCTCATCGCCATCTGATCCCTGGCCTGGTCGCCTTCGGTCATGAAAGAGAGCTGCAATATACCGCGGGGGCCTGAAGCAACAGATGCGGGCGCGCATGCACTTCACCCACAGCTGCAGCACGATCGGCATAGGCCGGCATGCCGTACACGGTGGCGGTCGGGGTGGGTTGTACGGTCGTCGTATTGATATTGGCCGGCTCTTTCTTAACGACCTCATTTCTCATTGGTTGAAAAGCACGCTTCAAAACAAATGCCCGCAGCCATGCGTTTCACACATGGCTGCGGGCCGATCTTCATGAGCAGGCACCGCGTTACACAGTCCATCTAACAGGCTCGCCGTATAATAGAGGCTTGTGCTGACCCTGTCAGAACGCTCTCAGCTTCCTTGCTTTCAGACGAAGGTGTACGAGCAGACCTTGTTGCCCGCCGGATCACGCAGGTAGGCCGCATAGGCACCCGGCAGGTGACCACGTGCGCCAGGTTGGCCCTCGTCAGTGCCGCCTGCGGCAAGGCCGGCGGCGTGGAAGGCATCCACTTCAGCGGGAGTGGCGGCCGCAAAGCCGATCGTCACGCCGTTGCTGGAAGGCGCTTCACCATTGCCCGGGCGGGCGATGATGAAAGCCGGCTTTTCGCGACCGAAAAGTACCCATCCGTTGTTGAAAGGACCGAGGTTCTTGATGCCAAGAGCACCAGAGCGGCGTCGAAGAACGCGACCGACTTCTGAAGGTCGTCAGCGCCGATAAAGATGTGCGAAAAGATGCCATCGCCAGAAATGACAGGAGTGGACATGATTAATTTCCTTGGTGGTTGGCGTTGAATGGGTAGTGGGCGGTCAGTAGTGGATCACCGTGCGAATCGACTTGCCTTCATGCATCAGGTCGAAGGCCTTGTTGATGTCGTCGAGGCCCATGGTGTGGGTGACGAACGGGGCGAGATCGATCTCGCCTTTCATTGCGTCCTCCACCATGCCGGGAAGTTGAGTGCGGCCCTTGACCCCGCCGAAAGCCGAGCCCTTCCAGGTGCGACCGGTGATCAACTGGAACGGGCGCGTCGAAATTTCCTTGCCTGCACCAGCCACGCCGATGACGATCGACTGGCCCCAGCCACGATGTGCTGCTTCCAGTGCCGAGCGCATCACGTTGACGTTGCCGATGCACTCGAAGGTGTGATCGACACCCCAACCGGTCATCTCGATGAGAACCTCGTGAATCGGCTTGTCGAAGTCCTTCGGGTTGAGGCATTCGGTCGCGCCGAAGGTACGAGCCAGCTCGAACTTCGCTGGATTGGTGTCGATGGCGATGATGCGACCTGCCTTGGCCTGGCGTGCCCCCTGAATCGCAGCGAGCCCGATGCCGCCGAGGCCGAAGATGGCCACAGAGTCACCCGGCTGAACCTTGGCCGTGTTGTGAACAGCGCCGATGCCGGTGGTCACACCGCAACCCAGCAGGCAGACATGCTCGGGATTGGCGTCCGGGTTGATCTTGGCCAGCGAGACTTCGGCCACCACAGTGTATTCGCTGAAGGTCGAGCAGCCCATGTAGTGGTAGATCGGCTGGCCGTTGTAGCTGAAGCGGGTGGTGCCATCGGGCATCACGCCCTTGCCCTGGGTGGCGCGCACCGCCACGCACAGGTTGGTCTTGCCGCTCTTGCAGAACAGGCACTCACCGCACTCGGCGGTGTACAGCGGGATCACGTGGTCACCCGGCTTGACCGAGGTCACGCCCTCGCCGACCTCGACCACGATGCCGGCGCCCTCATGGCCCAGCACCGCCGGGAACACGCCTTCCGGGTCCTCGCCCGACAGGGTGAAGGCGTCGGTATGGCAAACGCCGGTATTCGTGATCCTGACAAGCACCTCGCCCTTGCGCGGCGGCTCGACGTCGATCTCGACGATTTCCAGTGGCTTTCCAGGCCCGAAGGCAACTGCTGCACGTGATTTCATGATGTCGCTTCCTTTACTAGCTAACTAAATTTTCCCTCACCGAGGGCACCCTGGTGCCTCTACCGCAGGTAGGAGCGGACGATGGAGGTGGTCTCGTCAATGGACTTGTTCTGCGAATCGCTCCTGATTTCGCTACTGGGAAACTCTTCCGTAGATAGCTCTCCATAACCGTTGCCATCAATCCGTTGTCAGCCCCACTAACAGCTGCAAGCTGCTGAACAATAGCAGGGCATTCAGCACCTACATCGAGCGCTTGCTTCTTTCTTCCGGGCCATGTGGCACTCACCGCTTTTCACTCCAGATAAGCGGGGCCTGACGCCGAAGAGACAGGCCCTCAACTCATTAGAATTCCTGCACGGTTGGGCGCAGAACGATCTCGTTAATATCCACGTCAGCAGGCTGCTCAATTGCGAAGGCGATAGCTCGAGCGACCGATTCGGCGGGAATTGCATGCTTGTAGAAGTCCACCACGAAATCGCGGCTCTGTTGGTGGGTGCTGCCGAATTTCAGTTCGGAGTCCACGGCGCCCGGTTCGATAGTCGTGGTGCGGATGCTGCCACCGACTTCGTGACGCAGTCCTTCGGAGATAGCCCGCACAGCAAACTTGGTGCCGCTGTACACGGTGCCACCTGGGCTGAACACCTTCAGGCCTGCAACCGATGCGATGTTGATGAAGTGACCACTGTTTTGTTTCTGGAAGACTGGCAATGCAGCCGCGACTCCGTACAGCAGACCCTTGATGTTGATATCGATCATGCGATCCCACTCGTCAGTGCGAGTATCGCTGAGCGGTGCAATCGCCATCAGTCCGGCATTGTTGATCAGTACATCAATGCGACCGTAGGTGTCCACGGCACCTTGAATGAGCGTTTTGACCTCTTCCTGAGAGGTAACATCGGTCTGATACGCGATTGCCTGACCACCTGCATTGGTCAGCTCAGCCACCAATGCGTCGAGTTTATCTTTGCGACGTGCAGCCAGCACTACGCGAGCGCCAAGCGCAGCAAGGTGGCGTGCAGTAACCTCACCCAGGCCGCTACTGGCACCGGTGATAACGACAACTTTTCCAGAAATGTTATTGCTCATGCTGAGAACCTCATCGGCGGGTTTGTACTTCGCCATGGCTGGTTAACCTGGCAGTGCGCAAACTTTAGACCCATGATTGATCTCAATAAATGGAAATGATTGGATTATGCTATTCCTGAAAATGGAATAAATGGGAGGGGCAACATGCTTAACCGCATGGAGATGGTTAGGATTTTTTGCACAGCAGCAGAGGCAGGTAGCTTCCGCGAAGCGGCAACTCGATTAGGCATCTCCCCACAAGGGGTGACTCGAGCCATTCAAGCCCTGGAAACTGAGCTTGGCGAATCACTGTTCCACCGCAATACCCGCCAGGTGAGCATCACTGCTTTCGGTCAGGATTACGCCAAAGATGCCAGGTCAGCTCTGGATCATTTCGATACGCTATTCCGGTCGCACAGGACGGAGCCTGAGCTGTCAGGTAGGGTGGGGATTACGGCTCCACATGCTATTGGCAGGCGCTTCCTAATACCGTTTCTTCAGCCCCTGGCCGCTGCACATCCTGACCTGCAATTCGATCTCCGCTTGGAAGATCAGATGACTGATGCCGTTGAAGCGCATATCGATATTGGTATCCGGGTGGGGTTATTCGCGACCGGCGCTACGTTGCACGTGCCTTAGCTCCCGTGCCGTTTTACGTTGTCGCGTGCCCGTCTCTCATAGGCCAAAGACACCCACCTAAATCTTTGGATGCCTTAGCTAAGCTGCCACTTTCAGTCCTGATCGACCGGAAAATGGCCGCCCTTGGCCTTGGCTATTTGCCGACGGGCAAACGTTCGCGCCCAGGCAGCCAGCGCTTATCTGTGATGATCCAGATACGGAATTGGAAGCCACCCTGGCAGGCATGTGTTTTGGCCAAATTCCTGCCTATCTGGCTGAGCCTCATCTGCGGTCAGGAAAGCTGGTTGCCGTTTTGGCTGATCACGCTCCAGCACCATGGGATCTGTTCATATACCGCCCGCAGCAGGGTCCTGTATCGAAGCGGGTGCGATTGGTGTACGACCACCTTAAGCAGGCTTTCTCAAACCCCAAGCTATTTCCCCAGGGCCTGGGGACATAGCTTGAATACCTGCCAGCAATCGTCCGCTTTTGGCCGGTTAGCGACCACTTCTCTGGCTAGCCATGCTTGTCCTCCCACATGTGGAGGACTTGCCATGAACATCACTGCTACCTGCACCCGCCGGCCCTGGAACAAAGGAAAGTTGGTCGGACAGAAAACCCCGCTCCGGCTGAGAGATATCTGGGCCATCCGAGTAAGGCTTCAGCTTGCAGAACGAACCCGGGATCTGGCTTTGTTCGATCTGGCCATCGACAGCAAGCTTCGAGCCTGCGACTTAACCAAGCTCCGTGTATGCGACGTTGCTCATGGCGAGCATGTGTCATCACGAGCAATGGTTATGCAGCAGAAAACGAAGCGACCAGTGCAGTTCGAAATTACTGAGCAAACACGGTCTGCTCTCGCGGCCTGGATACACCAAGCCCAGCTCCGTAGCCAGGACTGCCTTTTCCCGAGCAGGCTGCACACCTCAGACCATCTATCCACTCGTCAATACGCTCGTATCGTCAAAGGCTGGGTGCAAGCCATTGGCCTTGATCCGGCCATGTATGGCACTCACACAATGAGACCTACAAAGGCATCACTGATCTATCGCAGGACAAAGAACTTGCGGGCCGTTCAACTTCTGCTTGGCCATACGAAGCTGGAGAGCACCGTTCGATATCTTGGGATTGAGGTCGACGACGCCTTGAAATGGCAGAGCAGACCGAGGTTTGACCATGTATAGCGACGGTCGAAGTCAGGCCGTCGCTAACGGCCAAAAGCGGACGATTGGGTATGCCTACAATCAAGGGGCGATTCATTCGGATTGAATCGCCCCTGGTTTCGTAGAAACATTTGAGCGACTGCTTATGGCCCAGAGTGTGTAAAACGAGTCGCCAAATTCGAAGTGCGCGCTTCTGCGTTAAATCTGAATTCATCAGCACATCAGCAGATGTGGATTTGGGTAGAAGCGCGGTTTCCAGTCTGGTTTTGAGTAACTTTCGCACCGAAAACGTTTTACACAGCCTGGGCCGAAAGCAGACTACCGGACCTATGAGATCAGTCGAAGTCCTCTTCTCGTAACAAGCACAAAATTTAATGCGTTATTTAGGCCGAAGCCGAACAACAACTGGTATAGAACAAAAAGCCCACCTGTTGGAGAGCAGGCGGGCCATTTGAGTTAACGTCAATTAAGAGGTTATTTCTGGATGATGCTGTCCGGCAATGCATAGGCAATGATGTAGTCACCGACATCAGGCGAGTGGCTCATGCCACCTGCGGAGATGACTACGTACTGCTTCCCGGTATTGGGTGATTTGTAGATCAGCGGGCTGCAACCGCGCCAACCGGCAGGCGGGCTTTCCAGACTTCTTTACCGGTGGCCGAATCCAGCGCTCGCAGGTAGTAGTCCTGGGTGCCGGCGAAGAACACCAGGCCAGATGCCGTTGAGGTCGGGCCACCCAGTGTTGGCATGCCCAGCGGGATTGGCATGTGCGTTTTGATCCCCAGAGGGCCAGTGTCCTGGACGGTGCCCAACGGAACCTGCCAGACCAGTTTCTGGGTGTTGAGGTCAATGGCGCTCATGCTGCCGAAGGGAGGTGTGTTGCACGGTACGCCCAGTGGCGACTGCAGAATGTCGATTTTCACCCCGCCATAGATACCGGCGACTTGTGGGCGAATGGTTCCCATGAAACCCGGGACTTCATCGGTCGACACGTTGAACTTCTTGGTGTCTTCCTTTTGACTAGTGACATCCGCAGCGGCATGCGCATGTCATTGACGAACATCATGCCGGTGTTTTCGTCGATGGAGATACCACCCCAGTTCATACCGCCCAGCAAGCCAGGCCATTCGATGTACGGTTTTTCACTTGGCGGTGTAAACGGACCCAGGTAGACGGAGTCTTTGAACATGATCCGGCAATACAGTTGGTCGAAAGTTGTCACGCCCACATCGACTTCTCGGTCAGCGGGTCGACACCAATGGTCGGCATCCCGACCGAGAACGGTTGGGTAGGCGACAGGTGCTCGCCTTCTGCTGCTGGAGAGGTAGGAACCGCACGCTCTTCAACTTCTGTAACCGGCTTGCCGGTACGGCGATCCAGCACAAAAATGTTGCCTGTCTTGCTGGTCTGGATCAAGACCGGAGTCTTCTCGCCCTGGGCGTTTTGATGTCATAGAGCACAGGCTGCGAAGGCAGGTCATAGTCCCAGACGTCGTGGTGAACGATCTGATAAACCCATTTGGCTTTACCGGTTGATGCATCGACTGCAACAACGGCCGTACCAAACTTCTCTTTAACCTGGTTGCGATCACCACCCCAGTAGTCGGGCGGGCCATTGCCCGTAGGCAGGTAGACCAGATTCAACGCTTTATCGTAGGTCGGAATTGTCCAGACGTTAGGCGTCTCCAGAGCGAACTGATGATCGTCTGCCACTGCGTTCTTGCCCTCGGGTGCACCTACATCCCAGGCCCACACCAACGCACCTGTCAGAACGTCGAATGCGCGTACGGCACCGGAAGGTTCGCCCGCCACAATGTCCCGTACCCAGCCGCCGACCACGGTGAGGTGGCCCATGACAACCGGCAGCGAGGTGGGGTGATAGCGCTTGCTGTTTTCAGTCGGGCCCATGCCTTTCTTGAGATCGACATAACCGTTGTCGCCAAAGCTCGGGCACAGGGTGCCGGTATGCGCATCAACCGCAAACAAACGGGCATCCACAGACGACACCAGTATACGCTGGCGGCACTGCTGCTCATTGCCATATGACGCCTTGACTTCAGCGCTTAGGCTGTCGTCTTTATCGATGTCGTAATAACCCACGCCGCGGCAAGTCACGTGCTCTTCGCTTTTGGCTTTGGGATCGAATTTCCAGAGCGGGGTCCCGGTATCACCGTCCAGGGCGGTAATCAGGTTTTCCGGTGTGCACGAGTACAGAACATTGCCGATCTGCAACGGTGTATTTTCATCTACACCGCGCCGGCACCTGTGGTGCGACGACCTGTTCTGTAGGTCCAGGCAACCTGCAGGTCCTTGACGTTGTCCGAGGTGATTTGCGTGTAAGGAGCAAACCGTGTTCCCGAGGCATTACGCCCAAAGAACTCCCAGTTTTCAGGGACGTTGGAGGGCTCTTCTGCCTTGGGTGCGTCAGTGGCGGCGACCGGGTTCGAGATCCCGCCGTGCGGGTAGAACGCAGCAATAAATGTCGCGACCAGTGCCAGGAATACGGCAAACCCGAACCGGTTAGCGGCGCGCCGGGTGCTCAAGGACGTGTCCGGCAATGCGGCGCCGACCCACAGGCTGAGTGTCAGGATGATGGCAGGAATGACCAAGCGTGGAAGCAGTTCCCAATAGCTGAACTGACCCACTTCATAAAAGGCCCAGGCACAGGTCGCAAGGAATATGGCAACAGAGAGAGTAATACCCGAACGCTTGCGAAACAGAAATAGTGCCGCCAGTACGAGATAAGTCAAGCCTGCGATCAAGTAATAACTTGACCCGTCCAGCGCCACTAGTTTGACCCCGCCATAAATCAAAGCTAGTGCCACGGCAAATACAAATAGGGAAAAGAGTACCCTCGCGATAGTGCTCATTGAGCGTCTTGAAGTTTGAGATGGTTGGTCATTCGTCATTTAGTGAATGCTCTATGGTGAATACAAAACTGCCCGCACGCTGTGCGAACAGCTGGGTCAAATGTTCAGTTCAACCCGAACAGGACTGGGCATGGCAGGTGTTGGAATCAGAACTACCGCCCTGCCGACAGCAAGCGAGCACCGGCAATCAGTGTAGCAGGTTGCTGCAGTCGCAATGAATATGCCGAAGGCTCTACGAAACGCGGAAGGTGTTTGTCCGGGCACTGCTGGCTCGACGTTCCGAGAGTGAGCTGAAGACTCTGAGCTAGTTTATACAGGTGCTTCTTGGGATAAATCCAAAGGTTTGAGAAACATTGTTGGTGAAACAGTAATAATCCATGGTAAGGAGGGGGTTGAAGCCCCAAATGTTTTCTTTTTTGACGTGCGAGTGACCTCAAAAGCAATAAGCGCTGAACACTAACGATCGCCGTTTCTGCAAGCGAAAGGCCGGATATCGCCACCGCGATTATTACTGTCTCCCCAATAATGTTTCTTAGTTCCCTGGATTTATCTGAAAATAATATCGACATAAACTTAGCCTTACGGCTCACACGGGATGACATTCACCAGCCCTGCCACTTTCAGGGCCTGTTAGTCATGTGAAGCGAACATCCGAACGGTTTCGAGCACCCGCACCCCGTCATATACCCGCTCATGGACACCCTCTGCACAGCCAAGGAGGGATCAACTCGGCGCGGGTTCAGGTTATGACACCGCAGTTCTCAAGACGGTATCAGGCCAGAAAAGCTAAAGCGGGCCAGTTTCCTGCCGTGCCAGCGTGTCGTTGAGCGATACACCAAAATTTTTGCAACGGAGCACACCCCAATGTTTTTTTCTTCCGCGCGCTGCTGACCACCAGCCTGTGCAGCGGTTTGTCGCTGTATATCTTGAGCCCGACTTCAGCACTGGCTGACACTTCCGACCTGATGAGTCGTTCGACACTAACCGGCGATTGGGGAGCGCCAAAACTGGTGGACAAGGGCATCACACTGACCGGTGACTACAGCTCTGAAACGATTTCCAACTTGCATGGCGGGATCAAGCGAGGTACGCGCTATGCGCAACAAATACGCGTGGGCGCCAAGTTTGATCTGAGTAAACTGCTGGACACCCCGGACGCTGGATTTGTGCAAATTCTGGTTAACGACCGTCGCGGCCACAGCGCCACGGAAGACTTGCTCGGCAACCGCCTTTCTGCGCAAGAAAACTACGGTGGCGAATACACGCGACTGACCGAGTTCAGTTACCAGCGCAATCTGTTTTCTCCGGACGTGTCTGCCAAAATCGGTTACATGGTGATGGGCACCGATTTTGGTGGCATGCCGATCCTGACCAACTTTGTGAGCGCCGGCTTTTGTGCACACCCATTGACCATGTCCAGCGGCAGCGGGTGGGGCAACTACCCGACGGCCCACTGGGGTGGAGAGTTGCGTTACGACGTCAACGACTCACTGACGCTGCAAACCGCGGTATTCCAGGTCAACCCAGAGCACAACAGCCTTCCCTCTGAAGCGTTTTCCATGCCCAGCCACGACTCCACCGGGGCCATTCTGCCTCTGGAAGCCATCTTCAATAATAACGCCTTTCTCAATGGCCAATACAAAGTCGGCTGGTACTACGACAGCTCTAACTCGCAAAAAATTAAAAAGCAGCAATCGCACCGGGGCTTACGTGTTGATGGACCAGGCAATCTGGAGGGATGAGCAAGACCCCGAGGGTGCTACGCCTCTTCGGCCAGGCAGCCACCAGCAACGCAGCCACCTCACCAATGCGTCGCTGGTCGGTCTGGTTAAGCAAAAGCCTTTGCCAGCCGCCCGCATGACAGCATTGCTTTGGGTTATGGCCGGGCCGTGCTCAACTCCCGTACGCGTGATGTACAAGAAGCGGCGGCGACCAGCTTCGGCGAATACGAGATGATTGCCAACCTCGACAATGGCGAGCAGATGATTGAGCTTAACTATGGCGCGCAGGTCACCCCTTGGCTGCTGCTGCGTCCTGACCTGCAGTACTACATTGAGCCTGGAGCGTTCTCCGGCAAAAAGAGGCAACGCTTTGGCCGTGGGCTTACAGATCAAAGCGACGTTTTAAACAAATGGAGTTTGAATCGCCCCGGCTTTCCTAGATAACTTTGAGCGGCTGCTTTTGGCCGACTCCGGCCTGATTCGGCAGATTCAAAGCGGTCGGCTAGCAGGTACTGGCGGTTGTTTCCAGCGTTCAGGTACGTCAATTTGAGCGCTGAATTACTTCTCCCAACTAGGCAATGGTGCCTACAAACCTACAGAACTTAGTTTCGTAGGTTTTGTAGGTGGCTTTGATGGTCTTTGAGTGCACCCGTCGGGTCAAGGCAACGTTTTTCGCCAGACATAGCGTGTCGATGGGCGGCCACCTTTCTCACCGGCAACCTTGTAGCCAACGATGAAGTCGTGTTCAACCAGAATTGCGAGCGCATTATTCACGGCGTCTTGCGAGCCCAATCCCGTCCAATCCTTCTGACGCACCTCTCGGGCAGTAAATGCCTCGGGCAATTTCTTGCTGGCGCTCCAGAATCAGTCGCGCAGCGATTAGTGGTGCGTTGATTGCCGCTCCGTACAGCCGCTGGGCGTGGCTCATCAGGTATTTCGCCCAGCTGATGGCGCGTTCAGTGGACTTAGCGCCCACGGCTTCCCGTCCGCCTTCAATCAGCTCAAATAGGAGGGCCAAGCCTGCAATGGTTTTCGGCATTTTCAGGTAATGGGATTGCAATGGGGTGAAGATGATCGCTCCGGCTTGCTTGCATGTGGAGGTATACCAGGCGATAAACTTCTCCTGCGCTTCTGGAGTAAATCTGAGGGCAGAGTGAGGCTCATCAGGTATCTGGTCGAGCTGTTCGATAACCTCCGAGACGCGCTCAGCGGCGATTTTGTTCGGCCAACGGTCGATATAGCGCCACTCTCGAACATCGTCGGGATATACCGCCAGCTGCAGGCGCTGAATCAGGCCGTCATCCAGTTCGCCGCTGACGGCAGCGTTTACGAGGGACGCAATTCGTGAGGGTTGAATTCCACCGATCAACGATAAACAACATGACTTGATATAAATGGTTCCTCGGCCAACACGGTCATAGGTGAATGAGCCGTTGCCGTCGAAACATTCCAAATAAAATGCTCGCGCAACCGAGCCATCTTCGCTCTGCATCGTTGCCAGCCAGCCCCCAGCTCGTCACGCTCAACTACTAGGCCGTTTGGATTCTCGTTGAGCAGCTCGCCGAGTTTTCGATCGTTGCGTCGTTGACGATGTAGCGCCGCTGGATTGGGGCGGGTTCTCGCTTGAGTGACGTTTCAGTTCTTCCTGAGCTGCATTCTCGTCACCACCACTGTAAAGCTTTCTGCTTTTAACCTGGCTGCATTGCGCTTCATGTCGTAAAACTCGCTAGCGGCCTTGTGCTCGGCTTGAGCTTGGCTGTAGCGTTCTCGCTCTTTGGCATCCAATGCGCGCAATGGAAGCAGGGCTTGTTTGAGTGCAGGCGTTTTCATTGCAGACGGTCGTCCGATGATGACGCCCACTGGTTTGGAACGACCATCCAGTCATCGTTTTGTTTCGGGTAGATGGTGAATTTGCGCCCGACTACGGTGCTGACTGCCACGATAAGCGCGACCCCAACAAAATCAGGTGGGCACTGGGTACGTTCAGCAACATCCCGCACGTACTCCTGAATAGCAGTAGGCAATAGTTCATCACGCCAGGGTATGACCCTGGACAACCCGCTAGGAGTGGCTTTGGCGCAATGTTAGGGTTCATGTATGCGGCAAGTGCCGGCGCGGGCATCTCTGCCAAGAAAGATGGTATCTGCTCGTGTAGTCATTGCTCTTCTCGCCCGGCGAGATCCAGTGCGACATCATCACGCTCACTGATCTTGCGCTCCAGCCAGGCCTCGACCTCCGCGACGACGAAGTAGACCCCAGCCTGTTTGCTCAGACCAAATTTGATGGGGCGAGGAAGCTGGGATCGATTTCGCGGAGCTTTTCGAGGCCGGAACGGCTCTTGTCAAAGCAGTGCTGCAGCGAGGTGTGGCTGATTAGGTATTTTTTGGGTGTATGTGTCGGCATGTGGGTCTCTGTGTTTAAACAGATACCGATTTAATACCTAAGGAATAGGGCTGTGGCGCGTTTTCAAACCAAAAAAGCGTCGGAAAAGGATCACCCACTTTCGCTCACGTTAAGCACATGCCAAGCCTGAGACGTACAAAGGCGGGGCATTTTGGGGCAAACCACAGGCTAAAAGATGCCTTTCAATGCCAAATGGTTTTCGCTGAAGGCGGGGCTAAATGTAGCTGCAAGCCCTGATACTGCAGGTTCTGCGGCAATTGGAGGTCTTTACTGCTGCACAATCGGGGTGTGGCTGGAGAGATCTGTCATACGGGGCTTTCAGCTCTTACTGTCTTTTGACAATGGTTAGCTGTCCAATACTACAGGGATTTTTTAGGCATTGTGGGCGGAGACCTACGTTGATTTTGCGCAGGCGCAGATAACGCTGCGTCATCTTGGCGTCGGTGTGCCCACCCAGTTTTTGCGCATCGTTGCCCTGGTCGTCGGTATCGGAAAGGATTTGGCGCGCAGGTCGTGAAGGCTGGCGTCCTCCACGCCGGCCTTCCGGCAACTTATGGCGAAGGCATCCTTTACCGAGCTGTAATGCACTGGTTTGCCGCCGCGCGGGAGCAGAATAGTGTAAGGCCCCGGATCTTCCGTGGTAGCGCCTTGACCCGGGCAATCAGCTCCTCGAGGTCGGGTGTCATCTGTACCAATAGCCTTGCGTTGGTCTTTTCCTGCTTGAAGGCGATCCCTTCGGTGCTGATGTCCGCCAGGCGGATAGCCAGGACGTCACCAATCCGCTGCCCGGTCAGATAGCACATCTCGTAAATCACCCGCATGTTTGCGCTGGAGTTGGCGCAGATGGCCTGGAATTCACCGTGGGTGATGTATCGGTCGCGCTTGTGTTCCAGGTGCCGGCGCACGCCAATGCAGGATTCGAATCGACGATCTGCTGCTCCAGGGCGTAGGTGAACACTGCCCGCAGCACCGAGATCACCCGGTTCGACATATTCGGGTGTCCGCCATGTGCAGCTTGAGGGCGACGACGTGTCGCTGAAGTACCTCGCGGGCTCGAAATCGGCGAAGTTTTCCTTCAGGCGTTCGCACGCAGCCTCGTACTGTTTGAGCGTATTCGGCTTAAGTGGTGGCTTCGTTCTGGTACGCATATGCTCGAGCGCATCGTCGATCAGCTTGGGCATTCCGCCCTGGGTGCCTTTGTCCAGCAACTTGGCGTACTCTGCCAGGGATGCCTGAAAGTCGGTGCCCAGGCGCTTCCACTTGCCCTTGCGGACCAGGTAATAAGCGCCATGCTTTTGGTACATGCACGCCGGCAGGTGCCGGTCCTTCTTGCGCGGACGCATCGATCTTCACCTCAACCCAGCCGAAGCTCCGGCCCCTTCCTTGATTGAATACCACCCAGCCGCCCAATGACAACTTGGCGCAGCACCTTCGGGTGACCATCACCACCTACCGCGAACCCGTAGCGTTCGGCGGTCAGCCACTTTATCTGTGCTCCTGGCTTCTTATAGCCCGTCAGGTCGGCAACTTCCTCTGCTGTCAGAAACATACCTACCTCCGCTCGTGTCGCGACACGTTTCTGTTATCGGCGGATGGCGTCGCGGCTTTCTTCGTGATCATTGGCGCGTAACCTTTCCTGGAGGCAGCGCCGGCTTCGACTCAATGAAACTGCTTGCGCTGTTCTCGCCGCCTATGTGGCGGAAATAGTCGATCTCAACCTTGGCGCTTTCGATCAATACGCGGCTGATGTCGGATACGGATTGCGCGCGCGATACCTCCTTGGCCAAGTCCTCATCGGACGCTTCGCGCACAGCCTCAAGCTGCGCAAAAGGTGGTCCCGCAGGTCGCTCAGTTTGTTCTTCATGATTTCTTCTCCCGTATTGCTCTCTTGAGGTCTTGCTGGGCCAGGATCACGTCCTGCAATTCAGCGGGTATTTGCGTATTTGGTTGCGCCTCCAATGCCTGTCCTTCGTCACGAGCATCAGGTTGGCCAAGTCGGTGTTACGTCTGTTTCCATCCCGTGCAGCGACAACACACTTGTCGGGAATCGGGCCGTGGGCCTGCTCCCAAACCCAGCGGTGCTCAAGAACCCATGTCCCGCACGGGAGCTTGATCCTTATGTTTCGTCCGTCGTCCCTGCGCTCACCGACCTCGATCCGGTTATGGGATTCTTGGCCGGGCTTGAAGCGAGTTGCCCCAGGATCGATTGGTCTCGCTTTAGTCCGAGGTTTGTGGCCTTGTTCTTGATCTGGCCGGCAGTCTTGCCCACCTTCGCTTCCATCTCAGGCATGGGCGTCAGAGGATAGAGCTCGGTTAACAGGGCAACTTCTTGCTCTGTCCATCTACGGCCGATCCCATCCTTACGCACGACCATGACCTCGCTGAAAATGGTCAGCCAGCACCCGGCGGGCATCGATGCCGCACGATGCCGACATCGCGTAGATCTGGCCGAACGTGGTTTCTCGGCGCTGCAGGGCGTTGAACAGCTCGATCAGGCGCTGGCCCTTTGTACCGTTGCGGCGGCTCATAACTGGAGCCCATTTTGCCGTGGGGTGGGGCGGCGGTCAGTTGCTCGCTTTGGCACATGGAAGTTGCCAGAGAAGCCCGTGCAGGCTGGCTTTCGTCGGTGGTGGTGCTGGCGGGTGTCTGTAGGAGCGAACTGTCCGGCAAGCAACTGATCCCTGCGTTGTTCACGATCCAGCAGGTGACGCCGCGCGCGCTGTCATGTTGCACGCTGATGACCTGCTCGCCGGCGGCGGCGGCCTGGCCGATGATCAGCAGCAGGGCTATGGTGATCAGTCGGCGCATGGGTGCAACTCCTCCAGGCGGGCCAGGCGTAGGGCGTTATCAATCTCCCGATCAAGCTCATCGCCGTCGAAATACTGGTCTCCACGCACCACCATGATGTCGTTGTCGGCATCCTCAATGCGGTGCGATCGCGCAGCCATTCGTAGCGCTTTGCGTTCGCTGCCATTTTCACGCGGTCATCAATGTGCATAGACGTGGCCACCCCGAAGGCCTCGGCGGCTTTCACCTTGTCGAGCAGATCCCAGATGGCTTCCATCGCTTCTCGCGACTCAGTCCACATCTGTTCGCTTGGCTCGATGCCGTGACCCAGCGCGGCATCCAGACCGCCGCACTTGGTGTTGATGCGCGCCAGCAGGTCGAACATCTCCTGAGCGTGCGCAGCAAGGTGAGTGGCCGCGCCGAGTGCTTCCTGCTAACTGGCGCTCGTCACGCTCCTGGTCCAGCACCATCTGCAGGTCTTCGTCGCTGGCGCCGGCTATCACCGCCAGACCGCGACCGATGGACACTGGTGCGCCGAGCTGAACGAACGGCATGACTTGCTCGAGTGTGTCGCCTTCTTTGGCGCGCAGCACCAGGGTGATTCGATCAGTTGCTTGCATGGTTGCCGGCCTCCGTGGAAGGCTTGATTTTGCCGCTTGTTCGGCCGCCAGCAGTTCGCGCCATTCGACCTCAGTGCGGTTGGCATACAGCGGTTCGCCAGCGGAAGGCGCCTGCACTTCACCAGCTTTGCGTATCGCGATCTCTTTCTGTCCACCGACGCCTTTCGGGGCGTCGATGCCCAGGCGAACTTGCTGGCCCTGAACGCTGAGGACGGTGACGGTAATGTTGTTGCCGATGCGGATTACTTCGCCTGGCTTGCGGGTGAGGATCAACATGGTCCAACTCCTTGCTGGTGATGGGGTGGCGCAGCACCACCCCATGAAGCTCATTGCTGTGTTGTGCGCAGCTCGCTACGGAGAGCCCAGCCGTTCGAGGTCCTGACCATGCAGCCCACAAAGGGGCGTAGCGGGTTTCTCGATCAAGCTGGTATCCGTAGTAGGAGCAGGCGCCGCGGTTGGCGATGCTGCTGATGATCACCACCAGGGCGAAGATCGCCACGGCAATAATCAGCAGCCGGCGAGTGCGCTGTTTCACGCCTCAATACCGAAGTCTTTGAGGCGCAGGCCCAGCTCGTTACCCACCTCGCCCAGGACCTTCATCTCCTGGGTGCTGATATCGCCATCACCTTCGGCCACGGCCAGCATGTTCACGAACACCTCCTCGGCATCCGCCGGGTTGTTTTGATGTCGCGGATCTCGCGCAAGATCGTCATGCGCCCGATGCGGAAGGAAGCCTGGAGCTGCTCGGTATAGAGGTTCACCGTGCTGGTAATTTCCGGGCCGAAGTGCTCAAGGTTCTTGTTGGCGCGGATCTGGATGTCGATTTGCGCCGACTCGTTTTACTGATCTCACCGTCAGCCGCAGCGACCAGCAGGCAGCCGCCGACGATGGCTTGCATCAGGTCGCGGTTTTCCAGTTTTGACGGCGCGCTTGGCGCCAAACAGCTTTACCGATACCGAACATGGGTGTTTCCTCTTTCGTGGGTTGGTGAATCTTTTCGAGGCCGAACGAATCCCGGCCGCGTTGTTGGCTTTCGCGAAAATCAGGTTTGGGTTAGGCGATAAAGACGCCTTCGAACATCGCCGTCTTCTTTGATGCTGCGGCTCGGGGTTAGAATTACACCGCCACCTTGATCAAGCAAGCGAGAACGCTTTCGCTACAAGAGCTGCGCGGCGAGTGACGCCAAGTTTCGTAGTCAGCGACAAGAGGCGCTTGTCCACGGTGTCTGGCGATACGCCCAGGTCGCGGGCCGCTTTCGAGGTCTGTCCAGACGCCACCGCCATCAAGCACTGAAGCTCGCGCGGAGCTGCCCCGCGGCCCAAAAAAGCCGGTGAAGCCTGCGAAGTTGATGGTGGTGGTGGTCATTCTGGTAG